>JANJUX010000039.1 GCA_024710355.1 Candidatus Rifleibacteriota bacterium | reverse complement strand
CCCGGGGGCCCCCCCCCGGGGGCCCCCCCGGTCTGTTTCATGGCTCTAAAAGTTGATTCGCTTAGGATACAGTGTCTATCGAAATTTTAAGGCCAATCGAGTTTAATATGGACCATAGGCTGGCAAGTTCGGGATTGCCTTTTTCAGAAAGCATTTTATAGAGATTTTCGCGGTTCAAATGTGCTTTTCTAGCGATGTTAGTAACGCCATAAGCTTTGACAACGTTTTTAAGGGCTAGAAGAAACAGTTCGTTGTCACCTTCTTCCAGGGCTGCATTAAGGTATTCTGCAGCTTCTTTTGGATCTTTCAGGGTTTCAAGTAAACTCTTCTGATGATCTTTTGTTAATTTGCCGGTCATAGCACCGACCTCCTTTTAGGTCAGCCCAATTTTGCCTTCACATTTGTGATTCTCATCATTTAACTGCTAAATGATGGATTAAATGGTGAGATGGCTTTGTTCAACCAAATAGCTCTGAATGGGAGCCAGTGCGAAGCAGCCACAAATTTTTGTCTTCGATTTTGTAAATGAGAAGCCAGTCTGGTTCTATATGAAGTTCCCGGCAACCTTTCCAGTTGTTCCCAAGAGCGTGGTCGCGATATTTCTGGTCCAGTGGTTCCTGGTTTATTAGTGCCACAAGGGCAGCTCTGATTTTCTCGAAAGCCTTGCCCTGGGACATAACACGCCGCATATCTTTTTTAAACTGATTGGCTTCTTGCGGATTCAGGCTCATTTGTTGCCATAGTTCTTATCGAACTTTTTGAAGAATTCCTCAGAAGAAACTGGTTCAGAAAGATCGATGCCGCGGTCGGCATTCTCAATAACCCTCCGTGTCAGTTCGTTTGGCTCATAACCATACTGGCGGCAAAGCTTACATTCTTCAGTATTCTCATTATGGCCTGTCCAGAACGAAACCATTTTTTCAAGCATTTCGGACATGGTTAAGCCGTTCAGACCTGCCAGGCCTTTCAACAGCCTGTGCGTATGTTCGCTCACCCGGACCATACTTGTTTTCGCTTCAGATTTCATTTTTAAATTACCTCTAAAATAAATATATGCAAAAACGTAACATTTGTAAACAATGTTGCTTTTGTTATGTATGTTCTGGATTATTATAGGCCAGGTTAATACAGTAGTTTGGGTCTCTCGGCTCGGTTTTTTTCAGGGCTCTAAAGCCGTGAGTTTTACCCATTGTCGTCGCCAGGCCGGGGCTTCGAACGGGTCGGGCCAGTATTCTGTCTGGCGACTGATCAGGCCGTTTTCGACGGTGTGAAAAGTTATCGCTCTGGCTTTCACAATCCCGTCTGTCACTCTGACGCTGGTCACAACCTGGTTGCCATCGGCGACCAGCGAATCGGTTTCGAATACCCAGCGACCGTTGGCGGGGTAAGCACTGTTGATCGCGGCAAAATTGCTGCGCCCGCAGATCAGCTCTGCTGACTGCGGCCAGAAACATTCGAAATCTTCGGCCAGCCAGCGCGTTGCCGCCGTAAAATCATTGCTGTTCATCGTCGCATAGAAAGCCTCGACAACTGCACGTGGGGTCATGGGTCACTCCTGTTGATCGGTTATTTCAGGCTGAATTCGAGACTGAAGGTTTCGCCGGCGGTCAGGTAGGGGAAATAGCAGTAGACGCGGCTTTTTTCGTAGGCGACGGTTTCTTCTGGCTCGATGCTGAAGGCGCTGGCAGCCATTGTCGCCGGCACAACAATGAGGAAGGCCTGGCGGCGACAGGCGGGCTGGGGCAGTGTCGGTAAAATGAATTTTTTCCCGGTCTGGCTCTTTTCGAGGCGGCCATCGGCGAGGCGACAGCAGATGTGGCTGCCGCGGCCTGATTTCCAGGGTTCGGCAAGAGTCAGAGAGGCGATGCCACCGCCGATGGCGCCTTCGATTTTATAAAAAACCGAAGTTAGAATGTTGCCGTTCTCGTCGATGAACGGCGAACTGGCCAGTTCTGGCAGCCAGAGCTGCGTATACAGCTCTTCATAATCATACATGTTGAAATTGCTGAAAATGACCTGATGCGAAAAACTGCCATTGGGGTGAATCACCAGAACCGAAGTGCAGCCGTAGTTGCCGATCGTGTATGACCTGATGTCGGCCGAGTCAGCGCAGATCAGACGCGCATACTTGCGCACGGTCGCGAACCACGGCTCATCGTTGAATTCATCTCTGATGCCGGGCATTAGCTCTGCTTCAACGGTTTTCTGCAGTTCCTGGGTGGTGAGGAATGCCATCTGCGGCTTGATTTTGCGCGCCTGCCTGAGATGTCGCACCGCAGTTTCGTTGCGGTTGAGCAGTTCCATGACCCGGTAGAGGGAATAATAACCCATGGCCCTCAGCCCTTCGTCGCCCGGCAGCCCGACCGCGAGTCTGAATGCCCCGTAGGATTTCTGCAGCTCATTGCGGCACGCCAGAATGCGGCCGTAATAAAACTGCATCAGCATGTTCATCGGGTCTTTGGCAAGCGATTGCTCGGCTTCAGCGGCCGCTTCGTCATAACGGCCGCTCAGCAGCAGCGCCTGAATGACT
Organism: Candidatus Rifleibacteriota bacterium; assembly: GCA_024710355.1. Classification (GTDB taxonomy): domain Bacteria; phylum Muiribacteriota; class Ozemobacteria; order Ozemobacterales; family Ozemobacteraceae; genus Rifleibacterium. Next base: position 31,362 of record JANJUX010000039.1, on the reverse strand, counting down.
TTCAGCCGCAGGTTGTGAAAGTCTGGGTGTTTCTCGATGCGAACCCTGAGAACTTCGATTGCGCGCCGGAAATCCATGATCGAGAAATAACATTCACTCTGCGCCACCGCCATGATGTTGTTCTCGGGAGCCTTGCGCGTCAGATTTTCGCCGACCCTGATCGCTTCGGTATAGTTGCCGAGCGTTTCAAGGCAGAAAAACAGCGCAAATTCAAAATCGGTGTCGTCAGGGTAGACCTGCTGCAGTCTGACCGCCTGTTTTCGGCCCTCTTCGTAATCGCGCAGCATGAAAACCTGCCGCGACAGCTCGTATTTTCCACGGTCCTTTTCATTTTCACTTTCGGCCATCTGTGACGAAGCCTCGATGATGTGCTTGATCTCAGTGTTCTCTGCAACCGTATTGAGCGCAAAACACATCAGAAAAAGAATGTCGGCGTTGTCGGGGTCGAGCTCGCGGGCCTGACGCAGCTCATCTATTGCCTCGATGACGGCAAAGTTCACAAAAAACTTCTGGCGCGCCGAACGCAGAAACTTCAGTGCCACTCCCGGCGGTGATTCCGGGTCAGGCTCTTCTTCGACTGCGCCATTCACCGATCTGCCCTTTTCTTCACCGGCCGGTTCGATAATATGGCTCTCTTTGAGAAACCAGCCCCGGAGCATGTCTTTGAAGCCGCTGAACCAGTTGGGCTGTGTTTTGCGCAGCAGCAGATCTTCGGTCAGCTCGGCCGCACTCTGATAACGCCGCCCCGGGCTACGGTCGAGGCATTTCATGATGATAGCCTCAAAATCACCGGAAACATGCGGGTTGATCTCGCGCGGCGGCTTGATATTGCCCTGCGTGATGAAAGCTACCAGTGCGGCCGGGTCTTCGCCTTTGATCGGGTGAGTAAGGGTAGCAAGCTCATACATGACGATACCAAGGCTGTAGATGTCGGTCTGCGCCGTTACCCGGCCCCGTTCGCCCATCAGCTGCTCAGGCGCTGCATAGGAAAGGGTACCCATGAACTGCTCGCTTTTCGTCAGTTCGCTGTCGCCACGCTGCTTGACCAGCCCGAAGTCGACGATTTTAACTCTTGCATCATCGCTGATCAGAATATTCGACGATTTGATGTCGCGGTGAATGATTTCGTTGCGATGGGCTTCAGCCAGTGCCGATGCTGCCGAATGCATAAGCCGGCGAACCTTGGCCGGATAATCAGGACTTGTAAGTGGATTTTCGACCAGATCCTGCAGAAACATCGGAGTTCCTGGATTTGCCAGCCGCAGATAGCCCGAAAATTTCAGATCGTTCAGCGAGTGCCCGGCATAATGTATGAAGCGGCAGCGTGAGATGAAGTCGCGAATCGACCAGCCTTCGACGTATTCCATGATAAAAAACGGCTGCCCATTGTATTCACCATAGCTGTAAATCTTGACGATCGATGGGTGGTCGAGACGGGCGATCGCCGAGGCTTCACGCAGAAACCGGGTGCGGCCGATATGCTCATCAGACGCCTGGTGCATGATCTTGATGGCGACATGCCGGCCGAGGGTTTCGTCGAGAGCCTTGAAAACAGAGCCCATGCCGCCGGCACCCACCTCTGAGACAATCCGGCAGCCATTGATGACAGTGCCCGGAACCGGCAGTCTGCTGGCGTTATTCATGGGCTGGTTCTCCGGAACGGGTATGCCCGGCCGCGGCTTTGCGCCGGAAATAATCATCGGGGTGAAAAAAGCCAAAACCGGGGTGTTTCAGCGCAATATTTTCGGCAAAGCGCCGGTCTGAATTCGAATGATCCTCGCCCGGCGTGCCATCGGGTTTCAGATCTGATCCGCGTTTCCAGGCGGCATCACCGACCATGAAACTTTCTGCCCAGTTGATTTTGCAACCGGCCAGCTGCAGCTGCCGCTCAAGGCGCCAGGCCATGCCGGGTTCGGGCTTGCGGTCTTCGTCATACAGTTCGGCATAATCATAGTAGCTGAACAGAATGCCCTTCTCGGCAAAGCTCTTGAGCATCGCCTGAAAAGCTTCTTCAACTTCAGCATGTGTGATGTAGCCGAGATCTATACCGGCCTGGTTTGAGACAATTGCCAGCAGGTAGCCGGCCTCAGAGAGCTCTTTGAGTCGGGCAAAACTCTTTTTAAGAATCACCATATCTGAACTGCCGCGCGGTGATGGCCGGCCGCTTTTCGAGTTTCTCAACGTGCGGTCGGCGTCGAAAAAGGCGACACGAAAGGTTCTGCCTGCAACATCGGCAGGCAGAACCAGTGAACGTCGTCGTGCGGGCAACCGGAATCGGCTTTCGGTCATGCAGAACCCTTATTTGATAACTTTGGGTACCAGCTTTTCAAACATGGCCAGTTCGGGTTCGTGGCTCATGATTGCCTGTTTCCAGAATTCGGTGTTTTCGAGGTCAGCTTTAACAGCTTTTTTGGCGACCTTGTGTGCCATGTCGCTGCCTGACAACCGCAAAAATTCCTGATACTTGGGCAGGAAAGCCTGACCTTCCTTCTGGAACATGCCGAAAAGACCGCGACTGAGCAGATAGCCGAAGGTATACGGGAAGTTGTAGAAGGTGACACCGCTGATATAGAAGTGCAGCTTTGAAGCCCAGAACATCGGGTTGGCGCCATCTTTTTCGAGCAGGTCGCCGAACTGGTTCTGCATTGCTGTGGTCATCAGCTCTTTAAACTTCGAAACACTGACTTCGCCTTTCATGCGTTCTTCATGAAATGCCTTTTCGAAGTTGAATCTGATCGGAATATCGATCAGGAAAGCAATGCCATGGTTGATGGTATTGGTCAGCACGTTGAGCTTCTGCGCATCGCTGACTTTTTTGTCGTTGAGAATGCCGTCGGCAAGAATCATTTCGCCGAAAGTCGAAGCCGATTCTGCCAGTGTCATCGGGTATTCCTGCAGGAAAGGCCGCAGACCGTTGAGCTGGGCACTGTGGAAAGCATGGCCGATTTCGTGGGCCAGCGTCGAAATATCGTTCATGCTGCCGGCATAGCTCATGAAGACGCGCGATTCTTCGGTAAGCAGAGAACCGGTGCAGAAGGCGCCGGGGCGTTTGCCGGCCCGTGGTTCTGATTCGATCCAGCGCTTTTTCATGGCATCCTTGAAGAACTGCTGCAGCTTCGGGTAGGCGGTGCCAAAGGCCTTTTCGACTATTTTTACGCATTCATCCCAGGAATAGCGGTTGAGCTGCGGAATGGCGAGCGGAGCTTCGCAGTCATACCAGGCGAGCTTCTTCTGGCCGAGAGCTTTTGCCTTGGCCTTGCCGATTTTCTGAATGAACGGGCGGCATTCTTCAATCGCCTTGAACATCGCGTCGAGAGTTTTGCGCGAAATGCGTGACTGAGCCAGGGCCACATCGAGGAAATGGTCGTAGCCGCGCTTTTCGTTGAGCATCAGACGGGTGCCGGCGAGGGCGTTCAGACAGGCGGCGCAGATGTCTTCTACAGTCTGCCAGGCCTTGTTGCCGAATTCAAAGGCGGCTTTGCGCACCTGGCGGTCTGAATCCTGCATGATCGAGCGACACTGGGCCATTGGGGTGTTTTCGACCCGGCCATCAGGCCAGTGCATGTCAAACGTCAGTTTGCCGGAAATCGTGCTGTAAAGGCGATCCCATGAGCTGAAACCGTCGACGCTGAGGTCGGCAGCAAGAGACTCGAGCTCGGTGGTCATGGTTTTCTGGGCATCCTGGCGCATTTCTTCAAGATGAAACTTGATTTCGGCCAGTTTTTTGCGGGCGGTAAATGCGGCGAAATCAGCTTTCGCAGCCTTTTTAAGACCCATTTTCATGTAAATGACGATCTTGCCGAATTCAGCGCTGATGCTGTCGATTTCGGCCGATTCGCGGTTGTAGTCTTCATTGGCGGCATCACCGGCATTGAGACAGCCGATGTATGACGAAAAATGCGACAGACGGCGCAGCAGCTGCTCGAAATCAAGAAAAACCTTTTCCCATTTTGCCTGATTGTTGGCGTCGAGAGTTTTCAGACTGCCTGCAGTCTTCTGCAGTTTCGCGATGTCTTCTTTGAGAGCCTTTTTGAAGGCTTTCATTTCGGGGCTGTTGTATTTTTTAAAGTAGCTGCTGAGATCCCAGACGATACCTTTGCTCATTGTTCATTCCTTAAAATAGCAAGAATTTTTCTCTATATACCATATTCTCTCTCTCTGAGCTACTGCAGCGGTATTGAATTTTCGGCGGCGGGCAATTATACTGCCGGTTCAAGATTAACAGGAGTCCTTAAATGCACGAACTTGCGCAGACCGCCACCGAAGCGTTCAGGCACCCATGGGCCGCCGGTATCATTTTTACCGCGACCTTCATTCTCATATCGTTTCGCCGACTCAGTCTGCTGCCGATCGGCCGACCCTCAGCCGCTCTGACAGGTGCGGTTCTGATGGTGGCTTTTGGTGTTGTCAAACCCGAAGAGGCTTATCAGCTGGTAAACTGGGATACCATCTGCCTGCTGCTGGGCATGATGATCATTGCCGAACATCTTCGCGCTGCCGGTCTGTTCGAACGTTTTTCGCGACTGTCGGAAAAAATCTCATCACCATTTGGGATGCTTGTTATCGTCGGGTTTACGGCTGCCATATCATCGGCAATTCTGGTTAACGATCCGGTATGCGTTGTCATGACGCCTCTGGTTCTCGAAATCTGCCGGCGCAAGCGTCTCAGACCTTTTCCTTATCTGATGATTCTTGCAACCAGCAGTAATATCGGCTCGACGCTGACGCTGACCGGCAACCCGCAGAATATGATCATCGGCAGTCTGTCAAAACTTGGCTTTCTTCGCTTCATGGGCCTGATGACCGCACCATTTATGGTTTCGATGCTGATAAATCTCGTGCTTGCCTGGTTCTACTACCGGCACGAGCTGGTCGAAGACCCGGTCAGTGGCCCGGCCGATCGCGAAATTCTGCCGCGCGAAAGCCTGCCAGAAAAGATTCAGAAAACACGCCGTCTGCGGATTGGCCTGATTGGGCTTGGCCTGGCCTGTGCCGGTTTTGTCGCCGGCTTTTCGATGGCCTTTTCGGCCCTTGCGGGAGCGGTCATCGTCATTACCTTTCACCGCAAAGACCCATCAGAGCTGCTCGAAAAAATGGAATGGTCGCTGCTGATGTTTTTTGCCGCTTTGTTCGTCGTCATTGGCGGTCTGCAGACCAGTGGCCTCGCTAAGGCAGTTACCGAATGGGCTCTCAAGCTCATTGCCGGCGATCTGACCTCACAGGTCTGGATTTTCTCGGGCGTTACCCTCGTCGGTTCGAATGTGCTTTCGAATGTACCGTTCGTTCTCCTCGCTTCACAGAGTATTCCGGCGATGACCAGCCCCGATCTGTTCTGGTGTCTGCTCGCGTTCGTCAGCACCATCGCCGGTAATCTCACGATTTTTGGCTCGGTTGCCAACATGATTGTGGCCGAAACCGCCCGCAATGAGTGCCCGATGTCGTTCTGGGGGTTCGCCCGCTTCGGGATTCCGTCGACGATTCTGTCACTGCTCGCCGGGGTCTGGATGCTGAGCCATATTCTTACCATCAGCTTCAACTGAGGCGCTGAAATGCTGAAATTTCGCGGGCATTGCCCCTTAACCTGCCTTCTGCTATAATCCATGAGCTTGAAACACGTAATCTTACCATTTCTGGTGGCCTGGGCAGCCGGCATGCTGCTGGTTCCCCTGGTCAGAAAAATTGCCCTGAATCTTGGCTTAGTCGATCGCCCGGGTGGCCGCAAAATCCACAAGGCGCCGATTCCAAGAGTCGGGGGTGTTGCCCTTTACCTCGGGGGGCTGATCGGCGCCCTGCCATTTCTCTCAGAGAGCCCCGAAACCATTGGTATTCTGCTCGCCGGCACCTTTATCTTTCTCATCGGGCTTCTCGACGATCTGATCGAGTTGCAGGCCCGCACCAAGCTCGCCGGCCAGATTTTTGCCTGTATGATCCTTCTCTTTTTTGGTGTCAAAATCAGTTTCGTTACCGACTTTATCACGGGAAAGGGCCTCGTGGCACTCGGTCTTCTGACCTACCCGCTGACCCTGCTGTGGGTGATCGGCCTGACGAACACGGTCAATCTTGTCGACGGCGTTGACGGGCTGGCCGGCGGCATAGTTTTTATCGCCCTCGCAACCCTGCTTTCGGTTCGTCTTGCCACCCCCAACATGCAGGACCCGGAGCTGATAACCAATGTTCTCGTTCTCTCAGCCGCGATAATGGGTGCGCTGCTGGCCTTTCTCAGGTTCAATGTTTTTCCGGCCATAATTTTTATGGGTGACAGCGGCGCTTATTTTCTCGGCTTCATGACTTCAGCCCTCTCGGTTGCTGGTGCGGCCAAGGGTTCGATTCTTTTTCCGCTGATCATACCTCTCATCGCCTTTGGTCTGCCGGTTCTCGATGTTTTGTTCGCGATTTTGCGCCGTTACTTCAAGAAAGTGCCGATTTTTCAGGCCGACAAGGAGCACCTGCATCATCGACTGCTGCAGCGCGGCTTCTCGCAGCGCGAAACGACCCAGTTTCTCTGGATGGTCTCATGCTGCTTCGGCTTTGTGGCCCTGCTCGCGGCTGATATTCCGCACCGTGGCATTCAGATCGCCTCGGCGGTTTTTCTTGTAGTCATGGTTTTTCTCTGCATCTCGACCTTCATCAGGAAGAGCAATGAGAGAAAATAAATGTTGCTTCAGCGGCATTCTGCTGCAGGAAACCCCGGTAAGACACCTGTCGCGCTCGTTTGCCAACGGCCGTATTGCTCAGACCTACCTGTTCTCAGGCAAGGAATCGACGGGCCGCCTGACTACAGCGCTTGCCTTTGCAGCACTTCTGCAGTGTCGTGAGCCTGTCATCACCGGCGAAAACAATGCCGATGCCTGCGGTATATGTGATTCCTGCCGACGTATTGCGGCTGGCAGTCATCCTGACGTCAATGTTATCACTCCAGATGGCAACGAAATCAGAATCGATCAGGTGCGTGCCATGCAGGATGCGGCCTCGCTCAAGCCCGGCATGGGTCGGTGGCAGGTTTTTATTCTCGACCCGGCCGAGCGCCTCAACGTTTCATCGGCGAACAGCCTGCTGAAAATCCTCGAAGAAGCGCCCTCGCATGCGGTTTTTATTCTGATTGCCCGTGATACCGGTTCGGTGCTGCCTACGGTTCTGAGCCGCTCTGAAATTGTCAGGTTCGCGGTGCCGTCTCATCACGAGGCTCGTCTGGCCGTTGCCAGGGTCGCCGGCCTTGATGAAATGCAGGCTGCCGTCTGTTACGGCCTGTCTGAAGGGCGCTTCGGCCAGGCTCTGATGATCGCGCAAAGCTACCATGAGCTGCATTTTCCGGCCGGTATCCGCGAAAGCCATTCTGACTACCTGGTGCAGATCGACATGCTTTCTGAACTCAAGCAGCATGAATTTGCTGCGGCAGATACCTGCGATCGTGCTCTCAGGCTGGCGGGGCAGATAGACAATGCCGGCTTTCTTCCCCTGCAGGCGGCGCGAAAATCTTTCTGCCGCTCGCTGTTCATGAACACCGGTTTGCCGGCCGCCTTCGCCCTGATGTTTTCTGAAGCTTTCGTTGACCGGCTCGACCGGGCCGCCTCAGCCATGAAGAAAAGCTTCGACCCGGTGCTTGCCGAAGCGAAAAAAGCCTACCCGGCCGCTCTGGTCAAAGAAATTGACGGGCAGCTGTCGACCGCGGTCGATCGCTGGTCTACCGGTCAGATCGAAGAATTCTTTTTCTGCCTGACGAACTGGTATGCCGATGCGCTGCTTATGGCTTGTGGCGCCGATGAAACATTGCTGTTGAACCTCGACCGCAAAGACGATATCATTATTCTCGCAAAGGTTGAAGGAACTGCCCTTTTGCGCGCCCGCATCGAAATGCTCGAAAAGAGCGCCGGGCTGCTGCGCCGCTACGTTCAACCGCTGCTGATACTTGAAAACCTGCTTACGCAGATCGGAGGACCCGAAGCGTGAATCAATACATTGCCCTTAGACTGCGCAAACTGCCGACAGTCTACTGGACACCCAGGCCGGAAGCCATGAACATCGAGGCCACCCAGGATGTGGTGGTCACCACCCAGCATGGCTGCGAAATCGGTCGGGTTCTACAGGTCGTCGACACCCGACCCGCAGGCCTCAAAGCCGAATCTGACCCATTTATCATAGAAATTCAGCGCGTTGTCGATGCTGAAGACCGTGCACGCATCTGCGACCTGCGCAAACGCGAAAAAGAAGCTTTTCTGCAGGCACGCGATAAAATTCAGCATCACCAGCTGCCAATGAAGCTTTTGAAGGCCGAATACCTCTACGACTTCAGCCGTCTGATTCTTTATTTTAAGTCAGACAACAAGGTTGATTTCCGCGATCTGCTCAAGAGTCTTGCCGGCATCTTCAAAACCCGTATCGAGCTCAGGCAGATCGGAGTGCGCGACGAAACCAAGCTGCTCGGTGGCATCGGCTGCTGCGGCAAAGAGGTTTGCTGCGCTCAGTTTATGAGCACCTTCTACCCGGTTTCGACCAAAATGGCCAAAGAGCAGAATCTCAGTCTTAACCCGGCGAAGCTTTCGGGCATTTGTGGGCGCCTGCTTTGTTGCCTGGCGCATGAACATGAATACTATGCTTCGTTTCATGGCAAATTCCCGAAAATCACTGCAGAAGTGGTTGTCGGGGCCGAAACCGGCCGTGTCATGGACATCAACTACATCACCCGCAAAATTCTGATCAGCTTTATCGACCGGCGCAAGGTAACTTATGACCTCGACAAGGTTTGTGGCCGCAAAGATGCAACCACCGGCCGCAACCTCTGGTGGGTCAGTATTCCCGGTGCCGAAGAGCCAGATTTGAGCATTCTTCTTAAGAATCTCAACCCGCCGGGCACGGGCAAAAAGAAGAAGAAGGGCGACGGTCCGCCTCGCAGAGAAGATGACGGGCAGGAGCGACCTGAGCGGCCTGAGCGGCCTGAACGCCCTGAGCGATCTGAGCGCCCTGAGCGATCTGAACGATCCGAACCCTCTGAAAGACGACGCGAAAAGTGGCCCAGGCATCAGGCCACCCCCGAAAACAGAGCCGTTGAGCCGTCGACACCGGCGGACGAGCCCGACAGCGGCGCTGACGACAACGATTTCTCTGATATGTAATCTCTGCGGCCACCCGCAGGTTTTTTGCCGGGTGGCCGCGGCTTAACAATTCTTAAAATTGTCTGTCGAACTTATTCGCGAATCATGATATAATGCACAAACTTATGCCCGATCCCGGGGTCGGTCGTTTCGCTTCCGGGGCAGAAAAGCGAGGGAGTTCAGTGTCACGCATAGGATTAATAGCAGGTAGTGGACGGTTTCCACTCTATTTTGCGCAGGCCGCAAAGCAGGGTGGCAATGAAGTGGTGGCAGTAGCTATACGTGAAGAAACGTCGCCCGAACTCGAAAAGCTGGTCAACCAGATTCACTGGTTTCACGTCGGCGAATTGCAGGGAATGATCGATACTTTCCTGAACGCGCACATCGAACGCATCGTGATGGCCGGCAAGATCACCAAAACTCTGATGTTCGACCGCATCAGACCCGATGCCCGGTTGATGAAAGTTTTTGAAAAAACCCCGATTCGTAATGATGACGCGCTTTTGCGCCAGCTCAGCGAAGAATTTATCGCCGAAGGCATTCATGTCTGTGACTCGACGACTTTTCTGTCGGTTCTGCTTCCTGAAAAGGGTATTTTAACCAGCAGAAAACCGAGCGAAGAAGAACTGCTCGACATAAAATACGGGCATGAAATCGCCAAGCAGATCGCTGGTCTCGATATTGGCCAGACTGTTGTCGTAAAAAACCGCGTAATTCTCTCGGTTGAGGCCATCGAAGGCACCGATCAGGCTATCCAGCGCGGCGGACTGCTCGGCAATGGCGACGTGACCGTCGTTAAAGTTGCCCGCCCGAAACAGGACATGCGCTACGATATTCCGACGATCGGCGTCGATACCATCCGCAATCTGATTGCCGCCAAGGCCCGTTGCCTGGCATTCGAAGAGAAGAAAACCCTGCTGCTCGACCGTGAGGAAGTAATAAAACTGGCTGATTCAGCTGGTATTGCCATCATGGTTGTCTGATCCGCTCTTTTGCAAACGAGGTTAAAATGAATAGTCAAGGCGTTAATATTGGGGTTATCGGTATCGGCCATCTCGGAAAACACCATGCCAGGCTTCTCGCCGAAATCAACGGCGCCCACCTGGTCGGAATTTCAGATGTTAACGAAGCTGCCGGCCGTGAAGCCGCAGAAAAATACAATGTTCCCTATTTCAAAGATTATCGTGAACTCGCCTCGGTTGCCTCTGCCGTAACCGTAGTCGTGCCGACCTTTCTGCATCACGAGGTTGCCCGCTTCTTCCTTGAACGCAATATTCATACCTTTATCGAAAAGCCGATCACCAAAACGCTTGAAGAGGCCAACGATCTGGTGGCTCTCGCCAGCAAGAAGCAGCTGACCCTGCAGGTCGGCCATGTCGAACGCTTCAATGCCGCTATCCTCAAGCTTCAGTCGCTCTGCGAAAGCCCTCGCTTTATCGAGTGCCAGCGCATGGGCCCTTTCTCACCCCGCATTCAGGACGTTGGTGTTGTCCAGGATCTGATGATTCACGACATCGATATTGTTCTGTCACTGGTTAAATCGCCGATAAAGCGTGTAGATGCCGTTGGAATTCCGGTTCTTACCGAAAATGAAGATATTGCCAATGCTCACATTGTTTTTGAAAACGGCTGTATTGCCAATCTGACAGCTTCTCGCATCAGCGATGAAAAAATCCGCAAACTCCGCATTTTTGAAATGGACAAATACTGTTCTCTCGACTATGCCAACCAGGCAATTACGCTGCGCCGCAAATCGAACCTCGAAGAGAAGATAATCCAGGAAGAACTCGAAGTACACAAGGCAGAGCCGCTGCGCCTTGAACTCGAGCATTTCATCACCTGTATCAACGAGCGCCGCAAACCCCTGGTTACCATTGAAGACGGTAAAAATGCCCTTGAAGTCGCCCTCGAAATTCTCGAGCAGATCAAGAGCAACCTGCCAGCTTCGCATTAAGCCTTTATGGGTTCTAAAAACAGTCTGGGCCGCTTTTTCTTTGAATGGCGCGATAAACTGCCGGTGCCTCTGGCGTTGGCAATGTTTGCCTGCGCCCGACCTCGGCCGCTGAACTGGCTGCTCGGCATGCCGTTCGTGCTTGCCGGTGAAGCCCTGCGTGTCTGGGGTCTGATGCACATCGGTCCGACTACCCGTACGCGGGAAATATGCGCCGACCAGCTGGTTACAACCGGCCCTTACAGCTGCTGCCGCAACCCTCTTTATCTTGCCAACCTGCTGAAAATTGTCGGCTTCATGCTGATTGCGGGAAATCCGGCCTATGCGGCCTGCGTGCTTGCATTCTATGCCGTCGAATTTGCAACGATGATTCCTTACGAAGAAAGCTTTCTGGCAGAGAAGTTTCCTGAAGCGCATAAAGCCTACCGTGAAGCGGTGCCGATGTTTCTGCCAAAGACCTCTCCCGCTCCCGGGGTGTCTGCTGAGCCACGTTTTGAGATGCGCGAAGCTCTCAAATCAGAAAAACGCACCTTTGCCTCAACCTCGGCAATTCTGCTGGTGCTTTCATTCTGCTCTATTCTCCGCCGGGAGAAAGCCTCTTGACTAATATCACACCAGCTGACAACAACAGACCTGGCCGGGTTTTCTTTCTGGCTGGCGAACAGAGCGGCGACCTGCATGGTTCGCTCGTAATCGGTCACCTGAAAAAGCTGCTGCCCGACCTGAAAGTTGATGGCATTGGCGGCCCGATGATGGCTGCTGCCGGTATGAACTGCATTCACAGCAGTGATGAGCTGGCGGTTATCGGCTTTGTCGAGGTAATCAAAAACCTTCGTCATCTTTACAGGATTCTCGCCGACGTCAGAGAATGGCTGACCCGCGAGCGCCCCGATGTGGTGGTGCTTATCGATTACCCCGGTTTCAATCAGCGGGTTGCCGAAATAGCCCGGGAACTGGGTATTCACGTGCTTTACTATATCTGTCCGCAGGTATGGGCCTGGCACGCCAGTCGTGTCGAGAAATTCACACGCCTGATCAATGAAGCGGTTGTGGTTTTTCCGTTCGAAGTCGATATCTGGGCGAAGGCCGGTGCTGAAGTGAACTGGTTCGGACACCCGCTTATCGGCGTTGCCGAGCCCACCGCCAGCAAAGAAGAAATCCGCAGAATGATGCAGCTTGGCGATGCTTCGCTTGTCAGCCTGCTGCCCGGCAGCCGCACCCAGGAAATCTATTACATTTTCCCGGTGCTTCTCGATGCTGCTGAGCTTATACTCAAACAGAAGCCGAACACGAGATTTCTGCTGCCGGTCGCCAGCACTATCGATGACGAGCGCATTCTCGCGCACCTGCGCGGCCGCAATCTGCCGATCACCATGCTGCGCGGCCAGACTTATGACGCTATTTCGGTTTCAGATGTCTGTCTCGTTGCTTCTGGTACCGCTACCCTTGAAACTGCGATTATCGGTACGCCAATGGTCGTTGTTTACAAGGTTAACTGGCTGACATCGCTGATTTCAAAGTTTGTTATCGAGGCCGAGCACATCGGTCTGCCGAACGTCATCGCCGGGCGCCGCATCGTGCCCGAGTTTATCCGTGGTGACTTCAAGGCTGATGTAATTGCCAGAGAAGCTTTGAGTATTCTTGACGACCCACAGAAACAGCAGACCATGCGCGAAGAGCTTGCAGGCGTCAAAGCCAGCCTCGGCGAAACCGGTGCCAGCCAGCGGGTTGCCGGGCACCTGGCAAAGAGAATTCAGGAGTTGCACCAGAAGTGAAAACCCTGAAACGCGTTCTCAGTTACTTTGGCGATTATCTGCCCTACCTGCTGGTAGGCATTTTCTGCAGCGCCATTGTTGCCGTCTGCACAATTTTTCCCGCCTGGATAATGAAGAGCGTCGTTAACGACGTTCTGGTGCAGCGCAATATGGATATGCTGCACTGGATCGCGCTGACGCTCGTGGTCGTGATGTTCGTCAAGGGCATTGCCCATTTCCTCGAAACCTATCTGATGCATTACGTGTCGCAGAGCATTTTGCGGCGCATCAGAAGCGCCTGCTTCGACCGTATGCTTGAGCTGTCGCTGTCGTTCTACGAAAAACAGCGTACCGGCCAGCTGATGAGCCGTATTACCGCCGATGTTCTGGTGCTGCAGAACCTGCTGACCAGCTTTTCTTCGCTGATTGGCGACACCATTGCCTTTATTGGCTTCTGTGCCTACATTTTCTACCTGCACTGGAAACTGGCAGTCATTTCAATTGTCATAATTCCGTTCATCGGCGCCCTGATCAACAAATTCAGCCGCAAAATGAAAAAGATCGGTTCGCGCATGCAGAGCCGTATCGGCGATATATCGTCAGTCCTGCAGGAATTCATCACCGGCATCAAGGTCATTAAATCGTTCACTCTTGAAGACTTCGTCAGAGACCGTTTCGAACAGGCCAACGGTGCCAATTTTTCTGAAACCATGCGGGGTGGCCGCATCAACGCTGCAACCACTCCGGTCATTGAGTTTATCAACACCTGCGGCCTTGCTATCATTTTCTGGTATGGTGGCTACGAAGTCATTCACGGCAATCTCGATGCCGGTCAGCTGATCAGCTTTTTGACAGCTCTCGTCGGTCTTTTTACGCCGATCAAAAACCTTTCGCGGATGAGCAACACCATTTCGCAGTCGGTTGGCGCGGGTGAGCGTGTGTTCGAAATTATCGACGCCCATGTCGATGTCAAAGAGCGCCCCGAAGCCCGCGAAATGACAACCTGCCGCGGCGAAGTCGAATTTCGCAACGTCGGTTTTGCCTACAATCAGAACGAGCCGGTGCTCAGCAACGTCAGTATCAAGGTCGCTCCCGGTGAAGTAGTGGCCCTGGTTGGCCCTTCAGGGGCCGGCAAAACGACTTTTATCAACCTGATTCCCAGATTTTTCGATGTTTCTGATGGGGCTGTTATGATCGATGGCGCCGATGTTCGCGAGCTGACCCTGAACAGCATGCGCCGATTCATCGCCATGGTCCCCCAGGAAACCCTCCTTTTCTCAGGTACAATTGAAGATAATATTCGCTTCGGTCGCCTTAACGCCACACACGACGAAATCGTCGAGGCTGCAAAGCTTGCCAACGCCCACGATTTCATCATGAGCCAGCCCGATGGTTACGATACCATGCTTGGCGAACGCGGCGTAAATCTTTCCGGTGGCCAGGCGCAGCGTGTCGCGCTGTCGCGGGCTTTCCTGAAAGACCCCGGCATTCTGATCCTCGACGAGGCCACCAGTGCCCTTGACTCAGAGACCGAAAACCTCATCAAGGAATCGTTGAACCGCCTTATGGCCAATCGAACTACCTTCATGATCGCGCACCGGCTTTCAACCGTCGTTAAAGCCGATAAAATTCTCGTTCTGCAGCGCGGTCAGATTGTTGAGATCGGTTCACACAGCCAGCTTCTCGAAAAGCAGGGGCTTTACTCGAATCTCTACAGATCACAGTATGCCGATCAGGTGAATCTATGACCAGAACTGCACAGAAACCGGAAACTGCCAGCCCGGCCGTCAGTCAGAACCGACCGACGCGCACCGCCGCCGTTTCCGCAGGCATTCGCCTCAAGTCCATGATTCTGTCAGGCCTTATCAGCACATTGAATTCGCTCGCCAGAATAAAATACACGGGCTTTACAGACTTTGTGGACCGTAAAAAAATTGATCGCCCTGTTCTCGTTGTCAGCTGGCACGGAACGCTTCTTGTGCCTCTCTATTGTTTCAGAGGCCTCAATCTTGTTATCATGAATTCGCTTTCAGATGATGGCGAAATTATGGTAAAACTGCTTAACAGATTTGGTTACTGTTCGGTTCGCGGCTCCTCTTCGCGTGGCGGCATGCGGGGTCTGCTTGAAATGATACGGATGGTAAAGGGCGGTATGAACGCTTCTCTGACAGTTGACGGGCCACGCGGGCCCCGGCATGAGGTTAAGCCCGGAATGGTCATGGTCGCCCAGAAATCCGGCGGCTACATTCTACCGCTTGGGGTCGCCTGCTCGCACAAGCTGACCCTGAACAGCTGGGATAAAACTGAGATTCCGTTGCCGTTCAGCCGTGTGATCATGCACTGCGGCCGGCCGTTTCTCATCGATGCTGCGACCAGTGTTGAAGAAGGTTGCGAAATGATCAGGCAGAGCCTGTTCGAAAGTAACAGGCAGGCTGAAATCTATCTGAAATCTGGAAATACCTGTGAAGCCTGAACTGACCGGAAAGAAAAAACTGCTGATAGTAGCCGGAGAAACCTCTGGCGACTTTTACGCGGCATCATTGATCGACGTATTGAAAAAATACGGCGATTTCGACATTTTCGCAGTTGGCGGTATTCAGACCCAGCAGCGTGATGTCACCATGCTTTGCGACAGCACCAACTGGGCGGCGATCGGCCTTTTCGAGGCAATTAAACAGGCGCCACGCCTTTGTCTGGTTCTTTATCGGCTGAAAAAATTTCTGATGAAAAATCGCCCTGATCTGGTGATTCTCGTCGATTACCCGGGCTTTAACATGCGCCTGGTGCATGCTGCAAATAAACTCGGTATTCCGACACTCTACTATTTCCCGCCCAGCAAGTTTGCCACCGATCCGGCCAGCGTCACCGACGCTGCTGGCAGCATCACAAGAGTTGCCGCCAATTTTGCTTCGACCTATGAAATCTACAAGGCCGCCGGTGCCAATGTTGAGTTTGTCGGGCACCCGCTTCTTGACCACGCCAAACCGGTGATGACCGCCGAAGAAACCTGCCGAAAATACGGTCTCGACCCGGCCCGCCCGGTTATTGGCCTCTGCCCGGGTTCTCGCCGCAGCGAACTCGGCCAGCTCCTGCCAATCATGCTGGCTGCCGGCAAAATCATCCATCAGCGCTATCCCGATTACCAGTTCATCGTGCCGGTTATTGCCACCGAAGGCCCGGAAGTATTTGGAGTCCAGAAATCCGACCTGCGCGAACAGCTCAAAGCCAGCGGTATTCCCGTGACCCTTGCCGAAGGCAAGATCTACGATGTCATGCGGCTCGCGAAAATCCTGCTGATCAGCTCCGGCACCGCAACTCTCGAAGCCACCTACGTCGGCACGCCGATGGTCATCTGTTATAAAGTTTCGGTTTTTACCGAAATTCAAGCCAGATTGTTCTACCGGTTGCCCAAGTTTATAGGGCTGCCGAACATAATTATCAACAGAATGGCTATTCCTGAACTGATTCAGCATGATCTGACGCCAGAAAATCTTGCTGCCAGAGCTTTTGATCTGCTCGAATCAACCGAAAAATACGAGCAGCAGAAAAAAGACTTCGCCGATGTCATCGCTCACCTCGGTGAGCCCGGGGCGCACGAAAAAGTCGCCGAGATGGTCGTCGATCTGCTGCGCGACCCGACACCCGGAAAGTAACCATGTCTGCAGTGCAGATTCTCAGAAAATCTGTTTTACTTTTCTCAAAAACTCTCTGCCACCTGCCGGAAAAGGCCGCCGCCTCTCTGGCCGCCGGCGCTGGTCTTGCAGCCTGGCTGGCCTGGGGCAAAGAAAGGCGCCGCATCGAAAGCTGCATCGACAGAGTTTACTTCCGCCTGAATCGCCAGATTCCAGCGCCAGTCGAGCTGATTGTCAGAAACGCCTTCGTGCACTTTTCTCTGGCAGTCTGTGAACTGCTGCGTTTTCCGACCCTGACCGCAGAAAATCTCGCGGCCCGCGTCGCTTTCAATGATCGTGAAAATGTCGACCAGGCCCTGGCAAAGGGCAGGGGCGTAATTCTCGCTCTGCCGCATATCGGCAACTGGGAAATCCTCGGCGCCGCGATTGCCCACGCAGGTTACCGCATCAACTCTTTTTATCTCGCTCAAAAAGAAGATGAACTCGGTGGGTTGCTCGATCATTTTCGCCAGTATTCCGGCATCATTCTGCATGACCGTGACCGCGGCGGCGTCAAAGCCCTGAAAGCGCTGCGGGCCGGCGAAATGCTCGGCATGATTGCCGATCAGGACGGCGCTAACAACGGCGTTTATATGGATTTCCTCGGACACTGGGTCAGCATGCCGGCCGGGCCTGCCAACTGGAGTCTGAAGACCGGCGCCGCCCTGGTGCCGCTGTTTTCTCTGCGTCAGGGTCACAGCTTTAATTATCGGGCCGTATTTCTGCCGGCAATGGCAGAAGAAGAGCGGGGGAGTCACAACGAAAAAGTGGTTGCCCGCACGGTCAGACTGGCCCGCTGGATGGAAAACATCATTTTGACAGATCCAGACCAGTATCTCTGGTTTTACGACCGTTTCAAACCCAGACACGAAGCCTGGATAACCGCTGAAAAAAAGCGCGACGGCCAGATGTGGCACGGGAACCCCCGCTATGGCTCTTAGCAGAAAAGCTTTTCTGGCATTGCAGGCATATCGGCTGCTGCATGGTTTTGCGGCGATGACCGGCGCTGCTGCCGCACCAATTCTCAGCCACTACAGTCGTCGTGTCAAAAACGGCTTTAAAGATTTTTTCGGTCAGGTTCAGACTGCGACCGGCCCGGTTCTCTGGGTTCACGGAGTTTCGATGGGCGAGTCGATGGTGGCTGCCGGCTTTGTGGCCGAGCTGCGCAAAAGGTTTCCGGCCTATCAGATTGCCTTTACTACGACCCATCCTGATGTTTATGCGAACATCTGCAAGCGCGGAATTGCTGATCTCACAGCCTTTTTCCCGCTCGACAACCTGGTTGCCATGCAGCGGGTTTTTGACCGCTGGCAGCCCAAAGCGGTGTTTGTCGCAGAAACAGACTTCTGGCCAGAATTTTCGTGGCAGTGCCGCAGTCGAAAAATTCCTCTTGTCTTGATCAACGGCCGCATCAGCGAAAAAATCGCCAGATTCTATAAGCAGTTCCCGGCTTTTGCTGAACTGGTTTTCCCGGCTTTTTCACTGCTGGCAGTTCAGACTTCTGCGGACGCTGAGCGCCTTTTCAATCTTGGAGTAACCGCTGACCGGGTAAAAGTGCTTGGTAACATGAAGGCCGACCTGACACCGGCCGCCGCCGCTTCGCTCGAACCGTTCAGAAACTGGTTGGGACCGCGTCGCTGCCTGGTGCTCGGCTCTTTGCATCCCTCTGAATTCGCGGTTCTGCAGCCGTCGCTGTCGCACTTTGCCGAAAGTGGCGTCGCCGTGATTATTGCACCGCGAAACCCGGCAAATTGCGACCCCTGGTTGAAAGAATTGCAGGGCATCGGCCTTGCCACAGGCCTGCGCAGTGCTATCGATGCCGGGGCAGCTTCCGATATGCTTCTTCTTGACAGCATGGGTGAACTCGCAGCATTATACCGGCTTGCCGATGTGGCCTTTGTCGGCGGCTCGATCGATGCAGCTGTTGGCGGCCACAACCCGCTCGAAGTCATGCAGCAGCATGTTCCTCTGCTGATGGGGCCGAACTGTCGTAATTTCGCCGATATCGTCGAACAGCTCAAGACTGGCGATGGCATCGAGATCGTTGCTGACGCCACCCAACTGCAGAATGCCGTTAAAAATCTGCTTGCCGACCAAAAACTTGCCGCTGCCAGGGTTGCGGCTGCCGATGCGGTATTTGCTGCAAGCAAAGGCTGTCTGCAACGAACCATGCAGGCCCTGAGTGAAATCGTCAGCCTCTGATTTTTCGCTTTGCCAGCCTCTCTGGCCGGGCGTTTTATTGAAAATCCTGCCGTTCACATTTCCCGCTCACTTATTTTCTGCCGCGTTTTTGCCGATAGATAGCGTAGAGATTCAAAATAAGGAGATGCTTATGAATATGAACTGCAGCAATTGCCCTGACCGCGAGATTTGCTATAAATCCGGCAATAACACCGAAAACCCGCGCGATGCCAAATACCGCGAAGCTTATATGCGCGCCCTGCGCTGCCGCCGCCAACGTTTTGGTTGACTGACACCGGGCCAGAGCTCTGAAACCAGAAAAGGGCAGAATTAAACTTTCTGCCCTTTTTTGTACACAATTTTGCTGGTTGTTGATTTAGATTCAGACGTGTTAAAATCACAGAAATGCCTTATAAGGAGTACCATAAGAGTATGAGAAAAGGTCTTGCCGTTCTTGGTTTAGCTCTCGCTGCCGCCCTTGGTTCAGGTAATCCGGCCGTTGCCGCCGAAGATACCTCAAGATATATCGTGCGCTTCGAACAGAAAGCCATGAAAAGCAAAAATCCGGCCCGCGATGAAGTGATCTCGCATCTGCAGCAGAGTCTGCGCAAGAATATGAGCGGCCTCAACAAGGTTGTTAAATCTCATAAAAGTGCCAGAATCACCCCTCTCTGGATCGCCAACGCCTTCGCCATCAACGCTTCAGCTGATGAAATCAAAAAGATTGCCGCCATGCCGAACGTGGCCGAAGTCACAAAATCCGAATATAAAATCTTTATCGATAAAGATATTAAAAAAGAAGCCGTAAAGAATAACCCCGCCGTTATTCAGTGGGGCGTTCAGAAAGTTCGCGCCCCAGAAGTCTGGCAGCAGTTCAAAATCGACGGCGCCGGCGTAATTGCAGGCGTTCTTGATACCGGTATCGACGGCAAACACCCCGCTTTTGCCGGCAAAATTCTCGCTTTCAAAGATTTTACCCCCGAAGCCGCAGTCGAACCGACTGATGGTCAGGGCCACGGCACTCACGTCAGCGGTTCGGTAGCCGGTTCTGACGGCGTTGGCGTTGCCCCGGGCGCCCGCCTGATCGTCGGCAGAGTTTTTGATACCAAGGGTGGTACTACCCAGGATATCCTTCTTGCCGCCATGCAGTGGATGCTCGACCCCGACGGAATCGCCGAAACCAATGATGGCCCGAAGCTCATCAACAATTCATGGGGTTCTAACGACTCAACCAACAAAACCTTCTGGGTTGCCGTGGAAAACTGGGTAAACGCCGGTATCCTTCCGGTATTTGCCGCAGGTAACAACGGCATGTGGGGCGGAAAAGTCGGAACTCCGGCGGCTTTCCCGCATTCATGGGCGGTCGCTGCTACCACCAAGACCGATACTCTTGCTTATTTCAGCAGCCAGGGCCCCGTTGCCTGGGATGGCGCCCCTCTGATGAAACCCGACATCGCAGCCCCCGGCGATCAGATCATTTCATGCGCCATTGGCGGTGGTCTGGTAAGCAACAGCGGCACCTCGATGGCCTGCCCGCACATGGCCGGCGTTGCTGCCCTTATGTATCAGGCTGACCCGACCCTCACCATCGAACAGGTTCGCCTGTTTGCCGAAGAAACCGCCAAAGACCTGGGCGCGCCCGGCAAAGACGGCAAATTCGGTTCTGGTCTGGTCGATGCCTATAAAGTTGTCGAAAAAATCCTCGCCAATTCAAACCTGGCAAGAGCTTTCGATGCTTATGAATCTGCCATCAAAGCTGAACGCGCTCTTATCGGTGTTCAGGCCGTGTCGCCTCTGGCTGAACCCCTTGCCAGATCGATCGTTGAACGCGCCTGCTCTCTCGATGAAGGTCAGTTCAGATCTCTGGTGATCACTGTCGCCCAGAATGGCGGCGAAGCTGCTGCCAGCCTGCTGAAAGATGCCGCCGCAGCCAGAACAGCCCGCGAACTGCACAAATAATCGAAAATAAAAAGGGCCCGGGAAGCATCTGCTTTTCGGGCTCTTTTTATTTTCGCCGGAGTATTGACACCGGTCTCTAAATGCCGCATTATTGTGCCCGAATTTGACCGCGCAGGAGTTACCCGAATTGCAGGATTTCAGAGAATACGTCGACCGCAACATTGTAGTTTTCGATGGCGCCATGGGCACCCGCCTCTATGAAAAGGGCGTCTATATCAACCGCGTTTATGACGAGCTGAACCTCTCACAGCCCGCCCTCATCCAGGAAGTCCACCGCGAATACCTCGCCGCCGGTGCCATGGTTCTCGAAACCAACACTTTTGGCGCCAACCGTTTCAAGCTCGCTCCGCATGGGCTGGCCGACAAACTCGAAGTCATAAATTTTCAGGCCGCCAAGCTTGCCCGCGAAGTGGCCGGCGACAAGGCCTGGGTTGCCGGCTCGATCGGGCCGCTCGGTATCAGACTCGAACCCTGGGGTAAGACTTCGGTAGAAGAGGCTGAAGCAGCCTTTTCTGAGCAGGCCAAAGGTCTGCTTGCCGGTGGTGTCGACCTTTTCATTCTCGAAACCTTTTACGACCTCAACGAAATTCACCAGGCGATCATCGCTATCCGCAAACTGACCGACAAGCCGATCATCGCTTCGATGACCATCAACGAAGACGGCAACGCCCTTTATGGCACCTCCGTCGACGTCTTTACCCCGAAACTTGAAATGTGGGGCGCCGATGTGATTGGCCTCAACTGCTCAGTTGGCCCGAAAACCATGTTCGACGCCATGGAAAAAATGCGCGCCATGACCACGCTGCATCTGATCGCGCAGCCGAACGCCGGCCTTCCCAAGGTTGTCGACGGTCGCATGATCTATCTCTGCAACCCAGAATACTTCGGGGAATACGCCCGCCGCTTCATTCAGCTCGGTGTGCGCATCGTGGGCGGCTGCTGCGGCACTACTCCCGAACACATCAAATGGGTTGCCAACGCCGCCAGATCACTCACTCCCGGCGGCAAAAAAGAAATTTTTCAGGATCTCAAGAAGAAAGATGAGCATGTCGAAAACATCGAAATCGTCGAGATCGAGAACAAGTCAGCACTTGGCGCAAAACTTGCCGCCAAAAAATTCATCGTTACCGCCGAGCTGACACCGCCCAAAGGTTGCGAAGCCGAATCGGTGATTCAGCGCGCCCGCCAGCTCAAAGATGCAGGCATCGATGCTATCAACATCCCTGATGGCCCGCGCGCTTCAGCCCGCCTGAGCCCTCTGGCCATGGCGATGCTGATCGAACAGAATGTCGGTATCGAGACTATTCTGCATTACTGCTGCCGCGACCGAAATATTCTCGGTATCCAGTCAGACCTGCTCGGCGCCTATGCCCTCGGTCTGCGCAATATTCTCGCCATCACCGGCGATCCGCCGAAAGTCGGCAATTATCCGCAGGCAACCGCCGTTTTCGATATCGATTCGATCGGTCTGGTCAACGTAATTCACCGCCTGAACCACGGTCGCGATCTGGGCAACAACCCGATCGGCAAGCCAACTGGCTTTGTCTGCGGCGTCGGTGCCAATCCCGGCGCCATCGATCTCGATCTCGAAGTCAGCCGCTTCGAGTGGAAAGTCGATGCCGGAGCCGAATACGCCATTACCCAGCCAGTTTTCGATACCGACCTGCTCGAAAGGTTTCTAGAACGCATCAGCCATGTGCGTATTCCGATTTTTGCCGGTATCTGGCCGCTGGTCAGCCTGAAAAATGCAGAATTCATGAACAACGAAGTGCCCGGCGCTTCTGTTCCCGAAAATCTGATGAACCGTCTGCGCAAGGCAGGCAGTGTCGAGGCGCAGCGCGAAGAGGGCATTCTCATTGCTCGTGAAGCTCTCGAAAGAGTGCGCCCGATGGTGGACGGGGTGCAGGTAAGTGTGCCCCTTGGCCGTGTCGAAAGTGTTCTCAAAGTTATCGAAGTCTTGAACCGCTGATGGAGAACCTGATGAAACCAGTTACCGTTGAAGAATTCAAAACGCTGCTGCAGCAGGGTGTGCTGATTTATGACGGCGCCATGGGCACCAATCTGCAGGTGCAGGGGCTCAAGCCCGAAAATTATGGTGGCCGCGAAGGCTGCAGCGAAGCTTTGAATCTTTTCTGCCCCGAAGCGGTTATAAAAGTTCACAAGGCATTTCTCGCCGCCGGTTGTCAGGTTATCGAAACCAATACCTTCGGCGCCACCCGCATCACTCTCAAAGAATATCAGCTCGAAGACCGCGTTGCCGAAATCAACCGGCGTGCCGTTGAAATGGCACGTGAAGCCATCGACGCAGTGCCAACCGCCTATCATCCCCTGATTGCCGGTTCGATCGGGCCGACCTCGATGCTGCCTTCTCTCGGTAACATTACTTTTGATGACATGGCGGCCGCTTACACCGAACAGATGAGCGCTCTGCTCGATGCCGGCGTCGATATCTTCCAGATCGAAACCTGCCAGGATCTGCTGCAGATCAAGTGCGCGCTCTATGCCGCCGAATCTCTTTTCAAGGCACGTGGCTCGCGTTGCCCGGTAGTGGTGTCGGTTACCCTCGAACCATCAGGAAACATGCTGGTCGGCAGTGACATCAGCGCCATTACCGCTGCGCTCGAACCCTATGACTTTATCGATGTTCTCAGTATCAACTGTGCCACCGGTCCCCTCGAAATGGTGCGGCATGTGGCACACCTCGCCGAATACTGGCCCCGCGCCGTCGGTGTCATGCCGAATGCCGGTCTACCCGAAAATGTTGATGGCAAGCCCTTTTATCGCATGACACCCGAAGAGTTCGCCTCTTTTCATAAACGTTTCGTCGCTGAATACGGGGTGAATGTAATTGGCGGTTGCTGCGGCACCAGACCAGAGCACCTTGCCGAAGTTGTCAAACAGGTGAGCAGTCTCAAGCCTGCACCAAGACAGGTTAAAAAACAGGCGATGGCGGCCAGCCTTTTTTCCGGCGTTTCTCTGCGCCAGAATCCGGCGCCGGCCCTGATCGGCGAGCGCACCAATGCCAACGGTGCCCGTCAGTTCCGTGACCTGCTCGAAGCGGAAGACTTTGCCGGCATGACCGCAATGGGCCGCGAACAGGCCCGGGGTGGGGCGCATCTTGTCGACCTGTGTGTTGCCTTTGTTGGCCGTGACGAAGTCGCCGACATGCAGCGCCTGGTACCGATGTTTGCTACTCAGGTTAATCTGCCGCTCGTTATAGATTCTACCTCGCCGGCAGCTATCGAAGCCGCTCTCAAAAGCCATGGCGGTCGCTGCGTCATCAATTCAGTCAATCTCGAAGACGGTAGTGCCCGTCTGCGCACGATTGCCGACATGGCTCGCCGCTTCGGCGCCGCCCTCATCTGTCTGACCATCGATGAGGAAGGCATGGCGAAAACCGCCGAAAAGAAGCTGGCGGTCGCCAAAAGAATCAGAGACATTCTCAGCCGAGAATTTGACTTTCGTGACTCAGACCTGATCTTCGACCCGCTGACCTTTACCGTTGCCAGTGGCGATGCCGAACTGAGAAGTTCGGCCGCCGAAACTCTCAAGGCGCTTGGCATGATTCGTGACCAGATGCCTAAAGCGAATACCATTCTCGGCGTCAGCAACGTTTCGTTCGGGCTCAAGCAGTCGGCCCGCGAGATTCTCAACAGTGTTTTTCTGGCTGAAGCCGTTCAAAACGGCTTGACCTGCGCAATTGTCAACCCGGCCCGCATTATTCCGATGTTTTCCATACCAGAAACCGAGAAAAAGCTGGCTCTCGATCTGATCTACAACCCCCGCAACGACGGCAGTGAGCTGACCGCTTACATGCAGGCGTTCGCCGACCGCAGTGAAAGCCTGTTTAAAAAAGACCTCAGCACCCTGCCACCGGTCGAAAGGCTTGCCGAAAAAGTCATCGAAGGTGATTCTTCTAGCCTCGAACCGCTTGTCGACGAGCTGCGTCAGACACTGCGCCCCGAACAGATCATCAACGAAATTCTGCTGCCGGCCATGAAAAAGGTCGGCGAATATTTCGGTTCTGGCCGCCTGCAGCTGCCTTTTGTTCTGCAGTCTGCCGAAGTGGTGAAAAAGACAGTAACCTGCCTCGAACCGCACATGGAAAAGAAACCGGCCGACCCTGACCGCAAAATGATCCTTGCCACCGTTGCCGGCGATGTTCATGATATCGGCAAGAACCTCGTCAATATCATGTTGTCTAACAACGGCTTCAGTGTCGTTGACCTGGGAATAAAAGTCGATATCGATGCAATGGTAAAAGCTGCCCGCGAGCACAATGCCGGGGTAATCGGCATGAGCGGTCTGCTGGTGCGCTCGACCCAGATAATGAAAGAAAACCTCGAAGAGCTTAACCGACGCGATTTTCTGCCCGCCGTAATTCTCGGCGGGGCCGCTCTGACGCCGGAATACGTCGAAAACGATCTAAAGCCCATATACAGAGGCAAGGTCTTTTATGCCCGCGATGCGGTCGACTCGATCAAAATCATGCAGAGTCTGCTCGATGGCGCTGAATATTCGCGTGAAAGCGGCGCGAAGGTGCCTGCTTCTGCCATGAAAAAAGCGCGACAGAATACTTCGGTCGACGTCGAGAGCGCCGGAAAAGCAAACCGGCATCAGTTCATGGTTGATCATCAGATCCCCAGAGCGCCTTTTTACGACAGTCACCTGCTTGACATCGCCTCAACCGATCTTTTCAGCCTGCTTTCGCATAAGGTGCTTTTCGAGGGCCGCTGGGGCTTTAAAAAAGGCTCCATGACCGAAACCGAGTATCAGAACCTCATCGAAACGAAGGCACGCCCGGCGCTGAATCAGATCATCGATTTCGACCGCCAGCATGCGGTTCTCGATAACAAGGCGGTATACGGTTATTTCCGCTGCCGGGCCAGCGGCAACCGCATAAAAATCATCGATGAAGCCGGCATAACTATCGGCGAATTCAGCTTTCCGCGCCAGAGCCGGGCGCCATTTCTCTGTCTCTCAGACTTTATAAGTGAAGGCGAAGACGACCTGATCGCTCTCTGGGCTGTAACCGTCGGTGATCGCATCATTCAGGCCGAAAAGTCTCTTTATGCGCAGAACCGCTATCTCGATTATCATCTGCTGCATGGTCTGGGCGCCGAACTGGCCGACTGTGCCGCCGTGCATGTACATCGACATATTCATCGCGAACTGTTTCCGCAGCTGCCGCTGACTGGCGAGCAGCCGGCAGGTTGCCGCTACTCGTTCGGTTACCCGGCCTGCCCCGATCTCAACGCTCAGCGCGAGTTAATGAATATTCTCAAGGCACAGAGAATAGGTATCAGTCTGACCGAACTGAATCAGATGGTGCCAGAACTCTCTGTTTCCGGTTTTATTCTCTTTAACCGCCACGCCCGCTATTTTGTACCCTGAGGCCTCGAACATGGCAGAAATGGCAAAAAAAACGCTTACTCCCGGTCTGATCGAGATGCTGGCAAAGCCGGCCGAAGTCTTTGCCGGTATTATGCCGCCCGGCCGGCAGCTTTTCGCGGCAAGAATCTGCCTGCGGCGCTGTCACAAACTCGACGCCCCTGCGTTGACGAGTTTGTATAGAAAGAACCGGGTTTTTCTCAATACCTGGTTGCAGCCTCAGCCAGAACTGCTGCGCATCGAGAGGTTTCAGAAGATGATTGCTGAAGAGCACCGCATGGCCCGTCGTGGCGAAAGACTCGATCTCGGCATTTTCAGCCTCGACGACAACGCCCTGATCGGCCGCATTGCTTTGCATTCGGTTGATTACGGCATTCAGCGCTCTGCCGGACTCTCTTATTGGCTCGACGAAGCGCATAACGGTAAAGGCCTCATAAAAGAAGCCCTGGCCACTCTCGTTTCTTTTGCCTTCGAAGAGGCCTGTCTACACCGCGTCTGGCTGAATATCTCGGCTGAAAATCAGCCTTCTCTGGCGATTGCCCGCCGACTTGGCTTCATAAAAGAGGGCACGCTTCGCCAGAGTCTTTTCATAGACGGTGCCTGGCGAGACTCTCAGCTTTTTTCGCTGCTCGAAGACGACTACGACTCGCTTGCTGACACCTGGATCAAGAACCGCTTTCTCGGTGCCTGAAAACTGTTCCGGCCATACTGGGTAAGAATAAAAAATGCTGTTTCACGTAACCGTGAAACAGCATTTTTTAATAGCTGAAAATCAGTTTGCGGTCAGAGCGCGAGCCTTTTTGCGTCTGGTCTGCGGGTAGGCAGAGGCGGGCATTTTGACGCTGAACAGCATTTCTTCCGGTGCATCAGGATAAATGGCTCTGAAAACCAGCTGATCGCCGGCTGCGGTGGTGATTGCCAGGCCGCCGCCCTTGCTGTAGCCGTATGACGGGGTCATGCCGATATCGATGGCCACAAGGCGGTCGTCTTTGGCGATAATTTTGCCCTTCTGGCCCAGTGCTTCGGTAGTGTGCCCGAAAACTACGCCCATAATGCCAAGAGCTTTGAGCCCCTGTTCGACCAGTTGGTCATCTTTCCACCAGTCGCGGTTCCAGAGAACGCTGTCGTGGTTCATGAAAATGCCTTTTTTGAAATCGCCACGGTCGATGTCGTCTTTATAATCAGCTGCCAGAGTCGATCTGGTGACCGGTTTTTTGGCAAGCCCGCCATGCACGAACATGAACCCGTTGACAACGGCAAACAGCGGCCGGTTGCGAATCCAGCGGCCATAGACGCCGTTTTCTGAAATGGCCTGATGAAAATCGAGACCGTCGCGGGTGAAAGAGTCGATGGTGTTCTGATAATGCTGCTTTTTGTGCGAAGTCAGAGTTTTAGCCCATTCTTCGACCTGTCCGTTGAGCAGCATCACTTCATGGTTGCCCAGGGTTACGATCACTTTGCCGCCGGCCTTTTCAGCCTGCATCTGCAGGTCCATGACCGCATCGTAGGTCTGCTTGCTGTGCAAACCGCGGTCGGTCAGGTCGCCGGTGAGAATCAGAATCGCGTCTTCACCCTGCCAGGTGAATCTGAAAGAGTCGTTAGAAGTTCTGGTCGCAACTTTCAGCGCGCCGAGAGCGGCTGCGAACTGATCAAAAGCACCATGCACGTCGCCAACCGCGTAAACCCGCGAAGCACCGGTGATTTCGAGATATGCGGGGTATTTTTCCCAGTCACGGCCTGCGGCCGACAACACCGAAGCGGCCACGACGAAAAACAGCAAAAAGGCGATAAAACGAATTCTCTGCATTCCTGTCTCCTTGTTACCAGACATTGTAATTGTCGGTTTTTACCCCTTTGGGGTAGAAATAAATGATACGTGAGGGAATATCGACGCCCCAGTCGCGGCCAGACTTCATCGCGATGATGTCGAGAAGCTCGTCGAGGGTGATGTCTTCTTCTTCGACATTGATCTTGAAACCCTCTTCGCCTTCAGTCAGGCCCTGAATCTGGAAAGCGTCGTCCGCTTCCTTGCCGTAGGTTTCAACTGCGTGCTTGAGCAGGGTCGCGCCATCGTAATCCTGAGCCTGCCAGGTTTTCATGACCATAAAGATCGCCGAGCTCGTGTCTTTGGGAAACACCGGCAGTGTTTCGCCAGCGCCAGAATCGCTGCTGACCGGAACTTCAGGTGGCGGTGGCGGTGGCAAGAGGTCATCGATCTGATCGCCCGACGAAATGGTCACTTCGTCTGGCGGAGTTGGGAAGTTGCCCGTGGGAATCTCGGTTGGGTCAGGCTTTGGTGGCTCAATGGTAATAAGTGGTTTATCTGCCGGTTTCGCCGCTTCGGTTGCAACTGTGGCAGTTGCAGTCTGCAGCTTTGGTTCTGGCTTAACCGGTTTAATCTTGGTCGGAAGACTTATAAAAACTTCGCTTCCCTGTTGCGGCTTCTTTCCCTGGCCGATCTGTCCTGAATTCTGCTGATTTTGTGGATTCGCCGGCTTGATATTGACCGCAGCCGAGGCTTTTTCGATTTCTTTTTTGCCCGGCATCGGAATAATCAAGCCCATATCCTGTGAAAAAACCGGAAGTGCGCCTGCTGCCACGATCATGGCCAGCACTGCGGCACCGGTTTTTGTTTTCTTCATTTTCCCATGCATCTGCATGCTCCTGAAAGAGTGCGAATTGAACTGTATCTTTAAATTATAAGCGATTAAAGCTCAAATAGTAAGGTCATTTTTTGATCATCGGTACAAATCTCACCGGCAGATCCTCTTCCTGTTCGATTTTTCCGTCTTTTTTGCGCAGAATCACCAGTCTCTGCGAAAAAGCTCCGCCCAGCGGCAGAATCATGCGGCCACCTTCGGCAAGCTGTTCAACCAGTTTTTCTGGTAGTTCACCGGGTGCGCAGGTGACAATGATTACAGAAAAAGGCGCGTGTTCGGGCCAGCCCTGATAGCCATCGCCGCATTTTACATTGCAGGCGTAGCCAATTGTCTTGAGAACATCGGTGGCATGCGAAGCAAGCTCTGGCACGATCTCCATGCTGTACACGTCGGCACCGAGCTCGGCCAGAACCGCTGCCTGATACCCTGATCCGGTGCCGATTTCCAGAACCTTTTCGCCTTTGGCCAGATGCATGCGTTCAGTCATGTAGGCAACGATATAAGGCTGCGAAATGGTCTGATCATGGCCGATCGGCAGCGGGTGGTCGCCATAGGCCGCCGAAGTTATATAATCTGCCGGCAGAAAACGATGCCTCGGCACCTTGCCCATGGCTGCAAGAACCTTTTGATCAGTGATACCATAGGCAATCAGCTGTTCAACCATTAACCTGCGGGCTTCTTTCATGTCGCTGACCTCCATTGTCGTTTCATGGCCCGTGCAGACTGTCGGGCTGGTAAAAAACCAGAATGCTGTCAGGCAGAGCAGGAAAATAATCAAAGCCGGACCTGTTTTTCTCATGGTTTCCTCCGTTGCTTTTCTTTTTCTGGCTCTATTTTATCAGAACCGGCAGATTTCTTCACCTGCCCTGGCTGTAGCTGCTATAATGGCCTCATGAATGAATTTTTCTTTTCTTTTGGCGATAAAACGATCTCCGGCCGTATTCAGAACCGCTATAAGCGCTTTCTTGCCGACATCACTCTTGATGATGGCCGCCTGGTCGTCGCCCACGTGCCGAACAGCGGCAGTATGACCACCTGTTGGAGGCCGGGGGCAAAGGTGACCTTGTCTGCGCATCCCGACGACGGTAATCGCAAACTGCTATACACGCTGCAGGCGGTTGAAATGCCCGATGGCTGGGTCGGCGTCAATACGATGAACCCGAACCGTGCTGTTGCTGGCGCTCTTGCCGCCGGCATGTTTCCTGAGCTGCAGGGCTACGATTTTCTGCAGACCGAAGTGAAAGCTGGAAAAAGCCGCTTCGATCTCTGCCTGTTCAATCAGTCTGCTTCTGTCGACGCTTCTCTGCTGCAGCTGAAGCCTGAACGGGCTGAAAAGCTGAGATGTAATGGCGGGCCATCGCCAGGCACGCCTTCGATCGCAGTGATAGAGATAAAGAATGCCACGATGCGCAGAGACAATGGCGTAATTTTTCCTGATGCGGTGACTGAAAGGGGCAGCAAACATCTGCATCACCTTATTGAACTTCGCAAAGCCGGTCTTCGCGCGATAATGCTGTTTTTTGCCGGGCGAAGTCATACAAGCTGGGTTTCGCCTGCCGACGAAATCGACCGGGCGTATGGCGGTGCTCTGCGTGCGGCCATAAGCGCCGGGGTCGAGGCAATGGCCATCAAGGTCGAGGTTTCTGCCATCGGTATGAAAATAGTCGGAACCCTTCCGGTAATCGCCGGCTGAGATATTTGCCATTCAGTTTTGATTGTGTTAAACTTCGCACAATTAGAATCCGTAAGGAGATAAAGTTGAATATGCAGAAACTTTTCAGGTTGTTGATCGTTGCAGCTCTGATGGCAGGGGTTACTTTTGTCGGATATGCCGCTGATACCAAGGTGCCGACCAGCATGGTCACCATTGGTGAAGGCGATGAAACTCTCGAATCAGAAGTAGAGCTGAAAATCGGCGACGTTGCCCCCGATTTTTCACTGCCGAACCTCTCTACCGATAAGATGGAGCACCTTAAAGATTATCTCGGCAAGCCGATCGTGCTTTTCTTCATTCAGAGCGCCTGCTATTCATGCCTCCAGGAAGCGAAAGCCCTCCAGGAACTGAAAGCCAAGCATGGCGATAAGGTTAATGTAATTGCCGTTGGCGTTGACCTTCTGGGCAAACCGATGCTGGTTTCATGGGCAGCTCACAACAATATCAATTACCCGGTTTTGCTCGACCCGATCTTCTCTGTTCCTGAAAAATACGGCTTTTCTTACACTCCGAGTTCTGTAATCATCGATAAAGACGGCAAAATCGCCTTTATTCACGCTGGCTATCGCCCCGCCGACGCCAAGCTTTTTGAAGACAAGGTCCAGGAACTTCTCAAGTAATTTTTTTTGCTTTCTCAACCGGGCGGGTGAAGTTATGCTTCACCCGCTTTGGTTTTTAGGGTCAGCTTGAGAAATCGCGACTTGTTATTGTCACCACAAAACTGCTGTACCTTGATGTGGTTTGATGAATAAATCAGGTGGATGAAAATCTGTAATATGCATCTGATGCAGAATCCCCTGAAAAGCCAAAAAAGATAAATTTTTCGGTACATTTTAGTTGACCTTGCGATGCAAATCTGGTAAATTAGCCAAACCCTCAAGCGAGGGTACCGCGAAAGCGGCCAGAACATTCAAAATCAAATCTTAATCGCCTCAGAATCGAATGACAGAGCCACTCATGTGGTCCTGTATGCAATAGAAATTCTATTGTCG
>JANJUX010000008.1 GCA_024710355.1 Candidatus Rifleibacteriota bacterium | reverse complement strand
CGCCCCCTGAGGGATTCGAACCCTCGTCGCAGCCTTGAAAGGGCTGTGTCCTGGGCCCCTAGACGAAGGGGGCATAAACTCTTTTACAATCGACCGGGCCTGGTCGACATTCATCAGCGCCCCCTGAGGGATTCGAACCCTCGTCGCAGCCTTGAAAGGGCTGTGTCCTGGGCCCCTAGACGAAGGGGGCTGATAAACATTCTCGCGAGCATTGGGCCCAGCAGGACTTGAACCTGCGACAATCCGGTTATGAGCCGGAGGCTCTAACCAACTGAGCTATAGGCCCGCGACGCGAAAGTTATCTTATCATATAGCGCTTTTTGATGCAAGCACTTTTTTTATTCCATGTAGAATTCTTTGAGTTTCTTCGATCGACTCGGGTGGCGCAGCTTTCTGAGCGCCTTCGCTTCGATCTGACGGATGCGCTCGCGGGTAACTCCGAACTTCTGACCGACCTCTTCGAGAGTTCTCTGCCAGCCATCTTCAAGACCAAAGCGATACTTGATTACCCGCGATTCACGCTCGGTAAGCGTCGCCAGAACCTTGTTGATCTGTTCTTTAAGAATAAGATTGAAAGCGGTTTCTGCCGGCGGCAAAGCTGACTTGTCTTCGACAAAATCGCCAAGGTGCGAATCTTCTTCGCCATTGATCGGCGTTTCGAGCGAAATCGGGTCCATGGCAGTTTTCATGATATTCTTGACTTTTTCGACCGGCAGACCGACTTCGACCGCCAGTTCTTCTACCGCCGGGTCGCGGCCAAGTTTCTGCACGAGTTTGCGTGATGCCTTGCGCAGCTTGTTGATCGTTTCGACCATGTGTACCGGAATACGTATAGTTCTCGCCTGATCGGCGATCGCGCGGGTAATTGCCTGTCTGATCCACCAGATGGCGTAGGTGGAGAATTTGTACCCCTTGCGGTATTTGAATTTTTCAACGGCGCGAATCAGACCCTGGTTACCTTCCTGGATCAGGTCGAGAAACAAAAGGCCGCGCTTGGTATATTTTTTGGCAACAGAAACCACCAGCCTGAGGTTGGCTTCGATCAGCTTGCGCTGCGCTTCGAGATCGCCGTGTTCGATGCGTTTAGCAAGCGTCACTTCTTCCTGCATGGTCAGAAGCCTTATCTTGCCGATTTCGCGCAGATACACCCGCACCGAATCGTCGATATCGTCGAAATCCTGCTGCTGCTTGTCTTCTTCTTCCTTTTTTTCTTCGGCAACCGGAAGTTTTTTGTCGAGACGCACTTCATCGTCGTCAACCAGCTCGACGTTTTTATCCATCAGCTCGTTGATGACCTCTTCGAAAACTTCGGTGGGCAGGCCGTCGGGCAGCACCCGGTTGATCTCCTGATAAGAGAGATAACCCTGGCGGGTCCCGATTTCTATGAGTTCAGCCCGGATATCTTCTATGGTCCGGGGTTCATTCTTCTTAGCAACTTTACTTTTGGCTTGTGTTGCCTGCTCTGTTGTCATAATTTTCCCTCGTTACTGGAGTGAATCAATACAGCGTTTCGATCTTTCGCCTTACATCGAGCTGTTCCATGCTCAGACGCGCAATGACAGAATCATCGCCGCCGCGTTCCGCCTCCCGGATCTTCAGCTGAATGTCTTTGAGTTCAGCGTCGAGTCGGCTTTTTACCAGCCCCTTCACACATTCCATGAAGGGTTCTGGCTGACGGTCTTCGAGAGTGGTAATCAGCTCACTGAGCCGCGAAATAAGACTGGCATCATCGAGTGCTGCTAAAATCTCTGCGGGTTTTAACGAGCCACCAGCCGCTTCCTGTTGAAAGCTTATTGCTTCAAATATCTGACGTAAGCGGGGGTCGGAAAAATCGCCGGGGCCAAGCAGTGCTCTGACTCTGTCAAGCTCTTCAGGGTGCTCGAGCAGGTGTTTGAGCACCCACTCCTGCCTCTGAATCTCGGCATTCAGTCTTGGTGATATAAATGTCCTTTTCTTCTGAGCTTCCTCAGAGCGTGGAGTCTCCCTGCCTTCAAATTCTTTTTCCAGAACGCGTTGGTCCATATCCAGCAGTTTCGAGATTTTACGGATCACTTCGCTTCTCGCAATTGAACTGTGAATAGCTGGAACCAGTTCCTTGAACTCCTGAATAAGCTTCTGCTTAACCGGAATCTCGAGAGGAGGCTTCAGGCCACGGGTATGAGTCTCAATGAGAAAAGTATATATATCAGTTGCTTTTTCAAGCAAATTTTTGAAGCTTTCAGCGCCTTCGCGGGAAACAAAACTGTCAGGGTCGTCGGTTGGATCAGAGAAAGACACGACCCTGGCGTTTACCGGCGCATCCTTCTGCAGGGAAATGGCGCGCAGCGTCGCTCTCTGCCCGGCAGCGTCGGCATCATAGCAAAAATAGAGCGTTTCGCAGTTACGGGCAAGCATGTGAATCTGCTCAGCCGAGATGGCGGTTCCGAGGGAGGCGACCACATTTTTGATGCCGTTCTGAAAGAGACTGATGGCATCTAGATAACCTTCGACGACGATGACCGAGTTAAGACGCCTGGCAACCGGCACCGCTTCGCGGAAGTTGAAAAGCATGCGGCGCTTGTTGAAGGTTTCGCTTTCGGCACTGTTAAGGTATTTGGGCTCGTCTTCGGGTGACATCACCCTGCCGCCAAAACCAGCAACCCGACCATGAATGTCGAGAATCGGAATCATCAGGCGATTGCGAAAAACATCATAGAACCCCTCGCCCTGCCCCCGAGCCTTTATCAGACCAGCTCTTTCGAGACTGGCGAGGTCTTCAGGCGTTTTGCCGAGGCGGTGTACAATTGAATCCCAGGCATTGGGGGCGAAACCAATGCGAAATTTCTTCGCAGTTTCGCTGTTGATTTTGCGTTTTTTAAGATAATCGCGGGCAACCGCACCGGCTGAACTGTCGTACAGGCAGGATTCGAAAAATTTTGCCGCCCGGTCGAGATAGTTATAGAGATCGGCTTTTTTTTCGTAATCAGGATCGTTTTCACGGGGGATCTCGATAGCTTCACGTTCTGCCAGAAACTTTACCACTTCAGGAAAGGTCATGTGCTCCAATTCCATAAGGAACGAGAAAACATCGCCACCCTTACCGCAGCCAAAGCAATGATAAATCTGCTTATCGGTAACAACATGGAAGCTCGGGGTTTTTTCTTTATGAAATGGGCAGAGGGCCTTATAGTTATGACCAGAAGGAATCAGTCGTACATGCTCGCCGATTATCTGAATGATATCGGTTCTCTCGCGAATCATCGCTATTATTTCGCTCGAAATAAAGCCCAAAAAAAACCTCGCGTAAAACGTACATGACCTTGGTCGAATTTTCAATGTTAATACTGAAGCATTTGAAAGTCAAGAGTTACTGCAAAGTTTGTGGTTTATCGGCTTTAAAAAAGATAGAAAACACCCACACGCCGCCTGCAACCGATACGAACGCAAGCGCCACAATTACCAGAATGGTCAGTCGCATCTGAGAATCAGCATTTTCCATGGGGTACATTGCAAAAATCAGATATTCAGGGATTCTTTTCAGAGGCGAAGCCACCACCAGCCACTTCTTCCCGGCGATTTCTTCTTCAGAATACTGCAGCGAAGCAGTCACTCTCACCCTTTCGGCAAGCCTGGCAACGAACGGGTATTTACCGAAAGCCCGCGGAAACGGCAACCGGTCAGCGGCAGCCGGAACCATGGCGAGACATACAGGCTGAACATTCTCTGCGGTCAGACCGTTGCGATAAATCTGCCGCAGCAGATAACGCTCTGAAAAAGACTCCGCGCCATGCCAGCCCACAAGAAGAGTTGCATTTCTGCCCTTTTCGGGCGAAACAAAAGTCGAATAAACGAAATTGCGGCGGTCGGCAAACATGATCTCGCTTACCCGGTCGAAATTTTCAAAGGGCCTGAAAAGGGTCGAAGCAGCATCGCCCATCACCTCAGACAGGCTGTTCGAAAACGACTCAAGCATCACCTCGTTAATACGGTCTTTCCAGCTTTGCTCCCCGCCAAATCTCGATTGAAACAAACGTCTGGAAACAGCAGAAACAAGCTTCTGTAAAGTCTCACCCTGTGACCCACGGTCCGGCAGAGCCATCAGCATCTTGCCATCGCTCTGCACCAGGAACAGTCGCTGAATTGCATCCCCTTCGCGCAGCAGTTCGAAGTTTTTTGCAATTTCTGGCCGGTTTAGATCTTTAACCGCACGCAGTCCGGCAAATCGTCGATAAAGACCATTCAAATTGCTGATTGCGACGTGATAATTTTCATCAACAGTCTGCACCATACGCGAGAGGCGATCAAGATACTCGCGCTGCACCGATTCACGCTGCAGACCGGCTACGTAAAACCCAAGAGAAGCAATGATTACCGCCGGAACAAGCAATAAAGAAACAAAAACAGGCCGCCATCGTTCTTCGATTCTGCAGGTTTCCATTTCAAACCGCCCACCCTGGAGCAGGCGATAGAGGTAGAACGGAATTAGAGTCAGCATGAGCAGTTTAAGGAGAAAAAAGGCCTTTTCTGCCGGCGAAGGAGCATTCTTTTCAAGCAGATACAGCACTCTCGCCGTATCGACCTGCAAAATAAATATCCCGGTCTTGTCAAAACGGTTTTCAGATTCGAGATTGCGACGCATTCTCGAAATCTCGTCAGCGATCATGGCAATACCGGTATAGCCAAACCCTCCAGGAACCCTTCCTGGAAAAGACTTTTCGGGTCTTTCATAGTTTATCACCCCGGCCATTCGGTCTGGCAGAGATGCCTGATTGAAATTGCCGATAAGCTGCCTTACCGAAAGATTGTCAGGAATATCGTCTTCGGCAAACCAGGCAAGCATACCACCGAGCAGAGTTCCGTCACCAGCCGGCGAAAAGAAAATGTTCCAGTAAAAGTAGCCCGGGCGCCCCTTCATAAGCACTCTTACGAGCGCAGCCCTTTCTCTGGCCAGGTGGCCGGGACTGACCGCGCCAAGAAAAGCGTCAAATAAAGATTGATACTTTACCAGCAGCTTCCCGTCGCCATTAATATCAGCCTGCGAAAGGGCCTCATACATTTTCTGCACCATGACCCGCAGGTTGTCAGATTCACCCGGCACCGGTATGAGTCGTCGAGCACTATCGAAAAAACGGAAATTTATAAAATCAAGCCCGTCATTTCTGAGCGCCTGCAGGTTTTTTCCGATATTTGCTGCGGTAAAAGGTTCTTCAGCCATCATCCCGCACGTCAGATTCAGCTGACGCTGAATATAGAAGGCATCGTCAACTTCGTTTTTCAGCTTTTCCAGCAGCAGACGGTTATCATTGCCGGCTGCCTGCTTCTCCTGCTGAGAAATCCGCGCCAGAAATACGGCAGCCAGAATCAACACGAGAAAGACCTGGAACAAAACAAGACTGAATGCTTTTTTCTTGAAACCGCTGTTTAAACAATCCATCTTCGGGTTATTGTCTGACTTCATTTTTTTCTACTTCGATTCTCTGTGAGAGGATTAATATATGATAGCATTAATGACAAGAATACTGTTATCTGCTATGATTATAAATGAAATTATCTCATCAGACGCTCGAGGATTTTATGGTTAAAGCCCTGAAAGCCATTGTTTTTGCTCTGTGTATTGCAGCAACTGTCGTTGTTTATGCCTCAGCCCTCAACCCAGAGGCCCAGGAATTCTATAAAAAGGCCGAAGCGGCATTCGTGGCCAAAGACCTCAATACAGCCGAAACCAATCTGGTCGAAGCGCTCAAACTCGAACCCGACAATGCTGTGTACAGATACATTCTCGGGCAGGTACAGTTCATGAAAGAAAATTACCTCGAGGCTAAAAACAACCTTGAGATCGTTTCGCGATCGCGGCCATCCCCAGACAAAGGCGATGATTACAACACCAAACTCAAAGGTTACAAAAAGAAAATCAAAGACCTCCAGGAAAAGTTCAACAGTGCCGGCGTGGCAAAATTCGATGTTTACCAGCAGAACAAAGACAGCGGGCAGAAGCTTAAGCTGGCGGTAACTATTTTTCAGGCTTTTAAGCTCAATCCACCACTGCGCTACAAAAATTTCAAACTGCTCGAAGAGATTATGGCCACCTATGAAGAAGCGCTGAAAAAGTCTTTTGACGGCACCGAATGGCAGAAAGACCCGATGCTGCAGCTGGCATTTCTTTACGAAATCGCCAACAAGAAGGACAAGGCGGCAGAAGTTTACATGCGCGCTCTTGACTACGTTGAAAACCCGAACGAAGAATTCGTTATCACTCACAAGTTCGATTATCTCAACCGCTCTAACAAAGAGAAGCTGCTCGATACTATCGAAGCCGGCGACTTCACCAGACAGGACCTCGAAGAACTCATCGGCAGCGGCAGCCAGAAGGTAACAGAAGAAGACAAGAAAAAGATCGAAGATATCATTTCTGATGCCAGATCAAAACTTGAAGATGCAACTACCGACGAAGAGCGCGAATCGGTACTCGAAGAGATCAAGGCGACGATCATCGAAAAACAGAAACGTGGCGAACTGCCTGGCCAGGAAGAGCTGAAGAAAAAGCTCGAAAAAGAAGGCAAGACCATGGAAGAATACCTCAAGGAAAAAGGTCTCTAATCTTTACACGAGGTTTGTTATGGCGTTCCTTAAAGGATTCAGACCATCTGCCAGCAGGCGATCCGGCGTCACCCTCATAGAAATCATGATGGGTGCTTCGATTCTTGCCATGCTGTTTTTTGTCAGCTACCGACTCTTTTCGTCATTCACCCGCACCCAGGAAGTCGGGCACTGGGCCGCCACGACCACCAAGCAGCTCCGCAACGGCCTGACCCTGTTGCGCAATGAACTTTCGCGCGCCACCAAGCCAGAAATCGTTACACAGAAGGGTTCAGAACCTTTCAATACCGGCAATGGCGACCGCGAGCAGTTTCTCTATCTGCCCGACACTCTCCCCTTCGAAACCGAAGATGTAGCCAGCAACCGCAAGCTGGTACATTTTTACATGTGCCGGCCTGGCAAGCAGGGGCTGCCGGGCGAAACCGATATTGGTCCTGAGATCCTTTCTGGCGCGCTGTTTCTCAGCGGTGGCAAGCTCAGGTATCGCCGCGCCATTGAAGCACAGCCAGGCGATTTCCCCGAGAAAATAGGGGCACTTGAGCAGGTTATCGCGGAAAACATCAGCAAGATCACCATTTCCTCGAAAGAGGTGGCCGATCTGAACGACCTGTCGGTCAAAAATCGCAACATTCTCACCATTTCGCTGACTTCGAAGCATCCGAGATATCAGAATTCGACTGTCACCGAATCCCTTGAAGCCACCTTCGAAGTGCCGACAAAACGCGGAGGGCACCCATGAAAAAGCGCCCAGCCGGTGTGACTTTCGTCGAAATCATGGTCGGGGTTCTGATCATGGGCATGGCGATATTGCCGATCGTCAGGATGCTCAGCGGCGTCAGCAGCGGCACCAAGTCAGACCGCAGCGAGGCTGAAGCTCTGCAGTTCGCCAGCGACATGATGGACAACATTCTGATGAAAATGGACTATGACCCGGGTATCATTGCCAGCCCCGCCTGGCAGATCGTTGAGCGCGGGCATACTGACATCCGCTACCAGATTCTGGTAAGACCAGTTGCCTGGCCGGCCATTATCAAACCGGTAATAAGATATCACCCAACCTGCGCTGACGGCGTTGAGAAAACCGCTATCGGGCAGCTCGAGACCGATATTCTCAGTGAAACCCGCGATCTGGCGACCATAGACAAAGAAACGGTCGACCGCCTAGGTATCGATGCATCGCAGAATGACTTCGATCTGATGGATGTAAAGCTGATCGTAGACTGGAAACCCAAAGGAACTGCAGACACAGAGTTCATGAAGAACCCGATAATTCTGATATCGAGAAAGGCCCGGCTATGAACGTACAGCGCCGACGTGGTATCGCAATTCCGCTGGTTCTGCTGTTTGTTTTCGTCGTTTCGGTCTATTTTTTCTCGATGGCCTTCACTCGCACGGAAACACGGCGGCAGGGCCTTTCGACACTCAATCAGAGGCAGGCATACTATATGGCAATGGGCGGCGTTCAGCAGGCCCTGCTGAAAATCCGCCTTCTACACCGCGAAGCCTACGATGCCGGCAGTCTGGCACGCGGCATCTGCCCGTTCTTCAATCCCTATGGTGACAATCTGGTGGCCTCGAACCTTACCGGCGCCACCAAAACCTTCAAGGCCCGCAATATTTTCATGACTGATCTGAATTCGGGTCAGCTCCCGGTAAGCATTCTCAACGACGGTGGCGCAGAATTCGCCATGCCCAACGATGATGAGTTCGTCTGGGGTTATGAAGTGACCGAGTTAGAAGTTTCGACTTATTACACCTCTGCTACCGATGGCTCAGTCAGACAGGTCGCGAAGGTCACGGCCCTCGGAACTTCTTATGACCCGCGAACCAGCAAGACCGGCCGCCGCGAAAAAGTTACCAAGTCTATAGAACTGCATCGAAGAATTCAATAACTGGAGACGTTATGAGAAGGATTGCCCTTTCTGCCGTTTTGTTTCTGACTTCTGGTTGTATGCTCAATGCTGCTGAGAGCAAGGTTGTCTCAGAAGTATTAAAAAAAACCAGCGAACTGATGCGCGAAAGAAAATACCAGGAAGCGAGACAGCTGGTTTCTGAGAGCCTCGAAAAGGAAAAAGAATCGCACCGCCTCTGGCTGGCAATGGGCTATATTTCAGAAGCAGATGGCAAATACCAGGAGGCACTCGAAGCTTTCTACGAAGCAAGAAAACTGAAAGCAGATTCAGAAGGTCTCAAAGAAAGAATCTCCCGGCTCGAAAACCTTCTCAAAGGCACAATGGCACCGGCAACGACCACCTCTGAAGCCACCGAAACACTTACCCGCGCCAAATATTTTGTCGAATCAGGCAACACCAAAAAGGGCCTGGTCGAATTCGTAAAGGCCGTCTACCTTGATCGCAGCCTTATCGGCAGCGAACAGAAAATGATCGACCTCGGCCTGAAGTTCTTTTCGAACCCCGAAAACCTTTTTACCACCGAAGAAAAAACCTGTTATCTCGGCTTTTATTCTTTCTTTGCCGGCAATTACGCCGATGCCCGCCGCGAACTGACAGATTATGTGACCAGATTCCCTGAGGGCAGCGAAGTTGCAAAGGCCAAACAGCAGCTCGACGAAATAAATCAGCTCGAAGAGCAGCTGCGCTCAATGAAAACACCAGCAAAAACCCCGGAGAAACCGCCGGTAAAACAGGCCGAAAAACAGCCCGAAGAAAAACCAGGCGAAACCACTGCTGAAGCCAACCCTGAAACAGCTAAAACTGATGAACCAAAAAGCACTGAAGAAACGCCGGTTTACGTTCAGACGCCGAAGGTCGACGAATATGCCGGCATGGATTCAGCACAGCTTTACAGCGAAGCAATGGGCCTCGCCGAGCGCCGGCCGTTAAAAGCCATTGGCCTTCTTGGCCGGGCAATCAAAGAGGGCAATGCCGAGCCTCAGTATTACCAGAGTCTGGCCGATCTCTATGCTTCACGCAAGGGTTTTGAAAAAGAAGCTATTTCGACCTATCGTGCCATAATGGAAAAGTTTCCCGGCACCATGGCCGCCTCTGACGCGAAACGCAAGATCCTGCAGATGAATCCGAGCGCCGAACAGCGGGCCAAAGAGGTCTTCGAACACTTTCAGCAGCAGCAGTAAAAATCAAAACTCCAGTGTTGCAAAGGCACACCCAAGGGGTTTTTAAAAATTACAGGCGAAGAAAAACAGGGCTGTTTCACTTTTGTGAAACAGCCCTGTGCTTTAACTGACAAGCAAGATCAGTCGCGGTTGCGGCGGTCTTCGATCGTTCTGATCAGCTCGCGGCTTGGCGGAATAATTCTGAACCAGAGTTTCAAAGTTCTGGGGTTATTTTTCTCGTCTTCAGCCTTGAACGAGATCGAGCACTCCTCTGAAGAGCCGCCCGACGGGTTATGGAAGATATAATCAGGCCACCAGACCTTGTCGAGAGCCACTTCACCACGATAACCAGGCACGTCGGTAAGCCTTATTTCCGACGTCACAAAGCCTGAGACGCTCTTGAAGCGTTCTCTGCCAGCGGCATAGGTCTTAACTCCGTTGGGCACACCACCGGCAAGGTTAAACGGATTGATGTTGTCATACACCCAGTATCTGAACACAAGACGATCGCGTGAACCCTGCTGGAAAGCCAGACGTTTATTATTAAAGGTATCAGCACCGTTCCAGTAGCCGGTTTTCCAGAGTTTTGCCTGGTCGCTGGACGGGAAGGCAAACAGCCATGGCTTGAAAGTGCCGGCATCCATACTGTTTTTCATGGCCATGTACAGGTCATTTTCGATGTCTTCTTTGAATTCCCAGGCGGTATCTTCGTAATAAGAAGAGGTCGAAGAATAGGTCTTGTCACCGGTATTCGAGTCGGCTGCATACACCCAGTTATCGGTTCCAGCGCCGTCAATGGCCTTGGCCATATTATCACTTTCGCCCATGGCGAAAAGATTCCCGAATACAGCAGCCTTCTCATTCTTTGAGTTGAGCACTTCGAGCGCGATGTTGGGGCGACCTGTGTCGAGCAATGAAGCAACATAGGCAAACCTGCCCCAGGCACCATCAGGCGAGCTGATACCGGCCGGAAGCGTGCAACCGCCGAGAGAACCACCCTTGATGACTTTATCAACTTCGAGTTTCAATGCAAATCTGTCGACATTTGCAGGTTCTTTTACCGTGCAGAGAAAATCAGTTGTGGCTGCGGCGAATGCAATCTCGGCACCAGAAAATTTATTCCCAAGCACTTTTCCGACAGATTCATCGCCGGTGAAACGCGGGCTGCGGTTGCTCCAGGCGTAGTTGATGTCGCCATCGGGGTAGGAATTGCGCACCAGAATACCGTCTGACGCAGAAACAAACATCTTGAGCGCTTTATTCCAGCCAAAGAACTGTACCTTGTTTTCATCGACCGGGATGCCTTCTGAAAGCATTTTTTTCGTAGGAGCAGCGGCCTTAAGGTCGCTTGATATGGAAAGGGTATAGGCAGCTGAATTGTCGGCAAGGCCGAAACCCATTGGCTCGTCCATGCCATCGGCAGCGACCGTGACCAGGTAAGAAGAATAACCCTTCCAGTTGGGTTCGTCAGAAAGAGAATCGAGGGTTGATGCATCGGCACCACTCTCATTGTGGATAGTGAAATCAGAAACGGTTATCTTGTCAGGGGCTACTGATTTCCAGACAAATTTCTGCAGCGGCAGAACCAGCCTGTCATCGACAAGGGGCAATGGCCCGGTATAGGCCTTCGCATCGCCCGCAACCTTGAAGCCAGCATAAGCCGGAACACAGACGTTGTAATGCAGAGTCGGTCTCAGGTTCTTTTCCTTGAAACCATCTTTTACCGGTTCAAGATATCTGGTAAAAACGTCAGGGTTATCTTCAAGATTCTGAGGTCGTTTCCCAGCTTCGACATATTCAAAATCAGCAAGATCATCACCAAATACGCTGTAGATATTATTGTGACTGCCGT
This sequence comes from Candidatus Rifleibacteriota bacterium, assembly GCA_024710355.1. GTDB lineage: Bacteria > Muiribacteriota > Ozemobacteria > Ozemobacterales > Ozemobacteraceae > Rifleibacterium. Next base: position 27,658 of record JANJUX010000008.1, on the reverse strand, counting down.
TAGCGCCAATCACCGGATTATTATCAAAAACTCTGAATTTGATCGAAGATTCAAGAGCCTTGCCGGTCTCACCTGAAGCAGCTGAACTAATCCAGTGATAATGCGCTGGCGGCTGAGTGTCGGCAACTACAACATATACCATGGTGTTGCGACCTACCGATGATTTATCGCTATCGCTCATATAAAGGCCTCTGACAAATACGCCACCAACGGCATAGCTTCCGTCGCGTATGTCATAAAAATTCTTAACATCAGACTGGTCGGTAATCTTTGTTCCTTCAGGCTTCAGTTCAGCTTCGACTTCGATCCAGCACCAGACACAGTCGCGGGCTGATTCAAGGCCTGAATGCAGATCGACAATCCAATAATCAGGAGCTGTCGGCGTTGAAAAATTGAGAGCAAGCTTGGATTTGCCTATTTCATACTGAGTCGATGAAGGGGGAGTGACAAGATACTTGGTATTATAGCGGCCGGTTGGGTAGAAATCCATGTCGGCAGCGCCCTGCATGGCAACATAGCCGGCTTTTACGATCACCCTCGCCTCTTCAGCCATGTCAACTGTGAAGTCTTCATCATCGGCATCTTTAAAGATTCGGGTAACTATGCCACCAGTCTGCATTATAGTGCCGGAACGCTGAGTCAGGGCTGAATCAAGACCGTCTTTGAGTCCTTGAATCCCTGACGGCCCGCTACCACTCAACTCATAGTTACTCAGGCCTTTGGCGCCGTCGTCACCCTGAGGTTCTTTTGCGGCCGCAGCGATTTCATCCATATCAAAATCAGCCGGAACCGTACCACTTTCCATGAAGGTGGCGCGGGCAATCGGATCATTCCAGACTGAAACAAGAGCCCGAACTGCGGTTTCGCGATCGTAGGTAAGGACCCAAGTTGCTTTTTCGTTCGGTGTGTCGGGGGCAATAATAACGCTGGGGGGCGCTTCAAAATTAACATATTTAAGACCAACGGCGGCCGGCGGGAAATTACCGTCGCGGTAGTCGCCGCGGCCGTTGCCGGAGAGTGTCCAGGCTGGCAGAGGCGCTGCAGCGACAGTGGTACCACCAACCCCTTTGATTACACCTTCTTCCCAGCCGGGGGGGGTGCTGGTAGTCGTCGTGCTTTCGATAACCCCCTCAAATACCAGTTTAGCACCGGCCGGCACAACAAGAAGCTTCATGGCCTTGTCAGCCCAGCCCTTGTAATATTTGCCGCCCTCAAAAGGGGTTCCTTCAAGACCAGCGACAGGAACTGTCGTTTGCCCTTCACTGTTACCGGTTCCGGGTGGATAAGAAATAAGCCCGGTCACCGGGTCGGCTGGCCCTTTAGCCGAACAGGCCATAAGGTCGAGCGGCGAAAAGACCATACAAAGAAAAATCGTACACAGACCCAATACCTTTTTAATATGCATATTACCCCCCTCGGGCAAAACTTCTTCTGTAAGCTATACGTTAATTATACCTGAAATAATTCACTTTTTTTAACAAGTGTGACTCTGCTGATTTTTTTGAAAACTTCTTCATAGGAAGCGGCACATGGCCCGGCTTTCTCGGCATCAGCAGCACCGGCTGCCAGGCCGATCACCGCTGCTTCCGGAAGCGTCATTCCCTGACTACGGCCGAAAACAAGACCGGCAAGAGTTGCGTCACCACAGCCAACGGCCGAAACTTCTTCGGCCGGCGCCGGAACAAATTCATATTCTTCACGTCCGTCCCATAAGAGAACATTGTTGCGACCATCGGTAATCATGGCGCCCCAGATTCCATGGCGTTTCAGCAGGCCATAAAAATCAGATTTATGTTCGACAGCGAATGGATCAAGGGCAAAGGTTTCTTTCGCCTCATCGCGGTTATGCTTTAGAAAAAAGCCGCCGGCCGCAACAGCCTGGCGAAGTGGCTCGCAACGGGCATCGAGATATATCTCACCTTTAAAGCTGCGCAAAGTTTGGAGAACGCGGCGATAAAAATCATTGTTTCTTCTTCCGGGAATAGTTCCTGACATGGCAATAAACGAGGCCGAACTCGATTCGGCTGCCACCAGATCGAGCATGGCCAGTATCTCGTTTTCTTTTAATTCTTCGCCGTCTTCTATCCACCAGCGGTGCCGGCCGGAATTTCCGTCAAAGACGTTGATGCCGGCGCGGGTCTCAGTCGAGACCGCGACATATCTGGCATTGATACTCTGCTGATTGAGTTCGGCCCTGATTTTTTCGCCATTGCTGCCGCCGGCAAAGGTAAGGGCCAGAGCCGGCCGCCCAAGGGTCTTGAGCATGCGCGCCACATTGATACCCTTGCCGCCGACCGTGAAAGGAATCCTATCGACGCGGGTGCCGCCTGTCAGCCTGCCAGGCTCGTTAAAAAGCTGATAATCGAGCAAAGGGTTAGGAGTAATGGTCAGAATCATTGCAATTACCGTTCATGTTTACATCAGCACTGATTTAAAGTATCATCTGCGCATGGAAAATGAAACTTTTTCTTTACTGATATTTCACGGTTCGGCGCTTCCCGAAGCCAATGCCGCAGCGGTCGGCTTTGCAGAACGCCTCAAAGAGCGTATTGGCATGACCGACTTTTCGATCTGCTTTCTAAAGGGGGTTGCGCCGGAGCTGGCCATGGCCCTTGAAGAGGTGGTCGCCAGAGGCTTCAGAAAAATTCGCCTGATACCGCTGTTTCTTCTGCCCGGCACACACACCCGCAAAGATATTCCGGCGGCGGCAGATGTAATAAAAAAGACATACCCGCATGTCAGAATTGAAATTCTCGACTGCCTGGTAGAGATGCCTGAATTTCTCGAACTGATCGGCAACAAACTCAATACCCCATGAGCAACAAAACCAACTACAAAGGGCTTTTAAAAAAGACGATTTTTGCTGCGGCTATCGCTGTTTTTCTTTTTGCTGCGGCAATTCTGGGCTTTTACTTTGGCTGGGGCCAGATCAAAAGGCCAATTCTGGTCGCCCTGACCTTTCATGGGGTGACCGAAAAGCCTTCCTACCCATGGGAAATTCACCCCGAACCTTTTGACAGCTTTATCAGGCAGTTCAGGCGGCACGAATTCACGCCGGTTACCCCGGCCAGCCTGCCCGCAATGCTCGATCAGGGTTTTTCCGGGCGTCACTTTCTCGTCAGCTTCGACGATGGCCTGGCAACTTCAGCAGAAGCCATCAGAAAGCTCTATCGTGATTACGGCATCAGATCCGTGTTTTTCATCATCACCGACCTGGTTGGCACCCCGGGTTATGTTGACCGGCCGACACTTCTCGATCTGCAGAACAATTTCGGCTGTCATATTGCGCTGCACGGCAAGCGCCACTACGAAGCCACGAAAATTCTGCAGGAAGGCGGCGACCTTACCGGCGAAATTGAAAAGGCCCGGGTCGAGCTTTCGGCCTGGATGCACAGCGTCGTCGACTGGTATGCCTACCCCTATGGCGAATTCAACGCCTCAGCCGCAGCCGCTATTGCCTCGACCGGCATAAAACTGGCCTTTACCATCGAGGGCGAAGAGATCACACCGGCTCAGAACCGCATGCTGCTACCGAGAGTTATGTATCTCAAAGGGGCCAAAGAGGCCGGCGAGTCTGACCCTTCTGACTGGCTGCCGCCAAAATCGGCGAGCACCGGGTCACTGACAATAACCCTGGCATTACTTGTCGCTTTTATCGGGCTGAGCTGGGTAGCGAAGTTTCTGCAGTTCAACCGCGCCCGCAAAGTCGCCAGCCTGATCACTCCAGAAAAATAGTGAAAAAGTAGAGAAGCAGGGTAACCTGTAAGCCGGGTTCTGTACCTCCTGCGAGGCGTCGGTCATCTATCTGGGATCAGGGTTACCCCTGACCTCAAGCGACTTACCCGGAGTAGTAGCGAAACGGGCCGTTTCATCCCCCTGTTTAGTCTTGCTCCGGCGGGGTTTACCAGGAAACACTGTCGCCAGTGCTCCGGTGCGCTCTTACCGCACCTTTTCACCCTTACCTGTGTCTTGCGACCATCGGCGGTGTATTTTCTGCTGCACTTTCCGTCCCCGGAAAATTCCTTTTCCGAAGCCTGGGTGTTACCCAGCGCCATGCCCTGTGGAGCCCGGACTTTCCTCATCCTTGCGGACGCGACCGACCGGTTACCCTGCAAATCTACCTTTTCAAAAACTATTCAACCTTAACATTCCGTCTGGCGCCTGTCAGACGCATAATCAGACCAGCCTTGCCCGACGGATAAAGCGGTTCTTTTTTTCGTCGCGAAAAACCACAGCGTTCGCAGGCATAAATGCGCCGCTGCAGGCCGAGCGTATTTTTACCAGGTTCTTTGAGAGTTTCGCTGCTGACTTTCAATGCCCCGTTGCAACGTGGGCAGCGTTCGACGAAGAAAATGATGTAAAACAGAAACAGGCCAATCAGGAGAGCAAGCAGAATTTCTTTTGAGGTCCAGAGGAAATACTGCAGATCGAACACCTGTGAAGCCCCGGTAGCTCTCTGTTCGTCGCGTTTCAGCTCATCGAGCAGCATTCTTCTGATAGCTTTTACGCCCTCAAGGAAGCCAACCCCGTCGTTATTGGCAGCGTTATTTGGCAGAATCACCTGATTGAGAATCTTTTCGCCCATTTCCCTGGTGATAAGGTATTTAAGGCCAATACCGACGCGCAGGTGAACTTTTCCGTGGGCGGCGCCTTCAGGCAGCAGCGCATAAATAAGAATGCCTCTTTTATCGAGACTGATCGAGCGGATCCATTCTGAAAAAAAAGCTTCGACCTGACTCTGAGCTTCGGCGAGGTTGTCGACGCGCAGGGTCTTGATCATGACTCTGATGCGCATCTTTTCTTCGATTTCGGCGCAGTCGGTAACGATCTGGCGGCGAAGCTCCGGCTTGATCAGCTCTGCCTTGTCGTCGACATATTTGGCAGCATCAGGCACCTGGGCCTTAACCACAACAGAATCACTGCCGGGAGCAGAAACTGCCTCAGAGGCGCTCTGTGCCAGCAGGAACTGATGACTGCAAAAGCAGAAAACGATAACCAGAAACAGAACTAACCTGAAAGATTTCATAATTAAACCCGCTGGCCTGTCCAGTAGATGAGCATGCTGCAGTTCGAGCAGGTTTCCGCCCCTTCATGTGAAGTTACCGCGCTCATAAGACCTGCCGGCATACCCATGCCGCATGCCGGGCACGATGGGTTTTCGGTGGGGAAAAGTACCTGGCCGCGCCTTTTCTGGCGAAGTTCTTCGTATTTTTCGAGAAGATCGGCTGCAATTTTAAGACTTATCTGAGAACGCTGGGTCTGCAGCAGATCGAGCTCTTTACGAACCCCGGTTATTTCTTCGGCAACCCTGATCTTGATCTGTTCAAGGTGGTCACGACGACCGGCAACGACTTTCTGCCCTTTGACGGTATCTTTTTCGAGGGTTTCGATTTTTTCCATGTCTTCGAGAATCTTGCCCTCTTCGCTCGCAGCCTTTTCTTTCATGCCGGCAAGTTCTTTTTCGATTGCCTTGTAGCTGGCCGGTGAAAGGCCGGCGCTCTGCATCTTGATTTCAGCAAGCTTGACCTGCTGATTCAGGTCGTTGAGCTCTGTTTCAGCTTTGCGCCGACGCAGCTGAATTTTTTTGAGCAACGCCAGCTTCTTTTCGATCAGCTGAGCATCTGCCTCAATTTCGTTCTGCATCCGGACAACCTTCTGTTTCTTTTCTTCAATCTGGTCTCTGGCTGCATCAATTTTCAGATCCAGCTCCTGAAGCGGAATCAGCGGTTTACATTCTATCACTTGCTACCTCAATGATTCGGGGTTGAATTAACAGGCTGTACATTATCAGAAGCCGGCCCGGGTGTCAATCAATTCAACCCGGCACACATGGCAGATATGGCATTTGATGAGGCTTTTACCGCGAATGCCATTGACCTTGAGCAATAAAAATGCTAGACTGATTTTTCTCATTTAACTGGAGGTAGCCATGGAGTCAATCCCCACAATCGCAATCGTAGGACGGCCAAATGTTGGCAAGTCATCACTCATGAACAGAATCGTCGGCTACCGGCACGCAATTGTTGACCCGACCCCGGGTGTAACCCGCGACCGCAATTACGCCGAATCGATCTGGAACGGCCGGCGCTTCAACCTGGTCGACACCGGCGGTCTCGATCCCGATGATTCACAGCCACTGATGACCTCAATCAAGCAGCAGGTCGACTATGCCCTGAAGGAATCCCAAGCAATCATCTTCGTCTGCGACGGCAGAGCCGGCCTGGTTCCTGACGACAAGCAGATTTTAAATTTCCTGCGCAAGCACTGCTCGGGGCATCCGATGTATGTCGTCATCAACAAGCTCGATAACCCGAACGATGAATCACAGATGGCGGAATTTTACGAGCTTGGCATCGACCCGCTTTACCCGATTTCGGCCGTGCACGGGCACGGAGTTGCCGACCTGCTTGACGTCGTGGTCGAAAAAATGCCGGTCAACAGGCTCGACGAAGAAGAATTAGAGCGTCAGGAACGGGCTCTCGAGCGCATTGCCATCGTTGGCAAGCCGAACGTCGGCAAGTCGATGCTGTTCAACAAACTGATCGGCGAAAACCGCTCGATTGTCGACAACGCCGCCGGGACCACACGCGACACGATTCTCTACAAGCACGTGCGGGGCGGCAAGACCTACAATTTTATCGATACCGCCGGTTTGCGACGCCCTGATCGCGAAAAAGACGATGTCGAACAATACTCGGTCTACCGAACTCTGGGCGCCATCAAAAACACCGACCTGGCCATTCTGGTCATGGATGCATCGAAAGGTGGCATCACCTATCAGGACAAGCGCATTGCCGGCAGAATAATCGACAGCGGTGCCGGGTGCATCATCGTCTGGAACAAATGGGATATCGCCAAGCACGACGAACACTTCTGGACCCAGTTGATCAAGGAAACCCGCGAAGAGTTTCCGCTGCTGGCTTTTGCCCCGATGATCGCCACTTCTGCCAAAACCGGGCTGCGCGTCAACAAATTGTTTGAAATGATCGACCACGTGCAGGAGACCGGCAGACGCCGCATTGCTCCTGAAGTTCTCAAAACCATTCTTTACGATGCGGTCACCATTCAGCCACCGCCGACTTTCAAAGCCCGCGAACTCAAGCTTAAATCGCTGATACAACTCGAGGGCCCGCCCATTGTTTTCAAACTCAAGTGCAATGAACCGAAGGGCGTGCATTTCTCTTATCAGCGCTATCTTCTCAACCATATCCGCCAGGAAGAAACCTTTGAAGGCTGGCCGGTAAAAATGATCACAGGACACTGACCGATGAATTTCCTTTATGCCGCCCTGCTCGGTTATTTATGCGGCTCGCTTCCGACCGCCTATGTGGTTGCGCGGCTGTTTTATGGCATCAATATCTTCGAACACGGCAGTAAAAATATGGGAGCGACCAACGTCTACCGTGTTCTGGGCACCTGGCCCTTTGCCGTCACCCTTGCGGTCGACGTTCTCAAGGGCATGGTGGCGGTTCTGGCAAGCGCCCACTTCTGGCCAGGGGCACCGGCGCTTTACTTTACCGCGGCCGCGGCAGCCATGGCCGGTCATACCCTGTCTTTCTGGGTGAAATTCAAGGGTGGCAAAGGCGTGGCGACCGGCCTGGGAGTTTTTATGGCTCTGGCGGGTCATGCGGCTCTGGCAAGCCTGGGAGTATTCATGGCCACGCTGCTCGTCAGCAGAATGGTTTCGTTGAGCTCAATTCTGGCAGCTGCTCTGCTGCCGGTTTTCATTTATCGTTTTCAGGAACTTGGGCCGATTTACAACCCCTACCTGACAGGTTTTGCGGCTTTTATCGCCCTGTTCGTCATTATCAAGCACAAAACCAACGTGCAGCGAATTCTCAAAGGTGAAGAATCCAGATTGCCATGGCGGGTAACCGCTGCATCGGCGGAAGCTGCATCAGAAAACAGTGAGGAGGCAAAAGCAAAATGAACTTTGCCGTCATCGGAGCCGGGTCATGGGGCACGACCCTGGCTGATCTTCTGTGTCGCAACGGACACCGCGTCAAACTCTGGGCCAGAGAACCAGAAGTTGTTGCGGGTGTAGCAGAAGTGCACCGAAATCCGTATTTTGTAACACATCTTGAACTGCACAGCGCCCTGACCTGCTCTAATTCTCTCCCAGAAATTCTTGAAGGGTCAGAAATTGCGCTGCTGGCAATTCCCTCAAGCTTTATCAGATCGGTTATCGAGCCGTGCAAAGATGAACTGAGGCGAATGCGCGGGGTTGCCAACGTTGCCAAAGGCTTCGAAAGAGGTACCGGCCGACGCATATCACAGGTCATCTGCGAAATTCTCGGCGTATCGCCCGATTCTCAGGCCGATCACGTCGCATGTCTGTCAGGGCCAAACCTGGCTGACGAAGTTGCTCAGAAGAAACTGGGAGCTTCGGTCATCGCTTCCCCTGATGAAGAGCTTTCAGAGATTCTACAGCAATGCTTTTCGACTCCATATTTCAGAGTTTACCGGCACGGTGATCGCACTGGCGTTGAACTGGGCGGCACCCTGAAGAACATTTTCGCTATCGGCGCCGGCATCGTTGATGGTCTTGAGCTTGGCGACAACGCCAAGGCAGCTTACCTTACCCGCAGCCTGCATGAACTGGTGCGTATCGGCACCGCTCTTGGCGGCGAACCCCAGACTTTTTACGGGCTGACCGGGCTTGGCGATCTTATGGCGACGGCGTCTTCGCCGCTTTCGCGCAATCATCGTCTCGGACAGGCCATTGCACGCGGCACCAGTCTCAAAGATTTTACCGAATCGACCAAAATGGTGGTCGAAGGAGTCGAAGCTGCAAAAATTGCAAGTGAGTGGGGCAAAAAACTAACTCTTCAGCTGCCAATTACCGAAGAATTATGCAGGGTACTTTTTGACGGTCGCCCCCCGGATATTGCTGCCGCAAATTTGATGGGGCGTTCATTAAAGGCCGAAACCGACTGATAATTTCAGGAGTTGCAGATAATGAAGTTTTTCCGTTCAGGTCTGTTCATCACTATGGTTCTGGTATTTCTTGCATCGATTTTTTTCACGATTGTCTACTTTCAGAAATCGGTGCCGGAACGGTCGATGCCGGCCACACCCGACGCTCCGACAGCCGCTGTCGAGAAAAATCCTGAAACGGAGCTGAAAACCGAAATCAAGCCAGTTCAGATCGTTTTTACCGACGGCCTGCAGCAGATTCCGGTCAACGAGCTGCCACTTCTCTCGGTCACCAAAAAGAATGACCAGATTGTTAAAATCGAAGCCGACGGCGAACTGGCAAAGCAGGTCATCGCCAGTCTGACTCTGCCAAATGTAAAGCAGGCAGCACCGGCAAGAATTGAAGGCGGCAAAAATGATTTTCAGAGAATTGTCAGAGGTGAACCTGGCTTTGGCATCGACAAGGAAAAAACCCTCGCCGCCCTTGAAAAAAGTCTGGTTGAAAACTACAACGCCACCAGTTTTGCGGTGGATCTTGCAATCGCACCGATCGAAGGAAAGGATGGCTTCTCAAGCAAAATGCGTGAAATGGGTTTTAACACACTCGTCGCCACTTTTTCGACCCTGCATGCCGGTCATATCGATGACCCTGAACGAAACGTAAATCTCGAAATCGCCAGCCACAAAATCGACGGCCTCATCGTTCCGCCAGGCGGCAAGTTCAGCTTCAATAAAGTTGTCGGCCCCCGCACCGAAAAATACGGCTTCAAAAAAGCCGGAGTAATCTCTCAGGGGAGAGTTATCCCCGGCCTTGGTGGTGGAATCTGCCAGGTCAGCACCACTCTTTACCGCGCTGCCCTTCTCAGTGGCATGAAAATCGATGAACGCCACAATCACTCGATCTATGACGGCATCGAATACGCCGATCGCGGCCTTGACGCAGCAGTAGCCTGGGGTTTCAAGGACTTCAGATTCACCAATACTCTCGACATTCCGGTTCTGATTGTAAGTCGTGCCGGCAAAGGCAAGGTCGAAGTCGAAATCTATGCTGAGCGAAAGCCTTTTGACACTGTCGTTCTTGTAACCAGAAACGAAGTGAAGCATCCTTACGAAGTTCAGAAAAAGAACAATTCTTCTCTGAAAAAGGGTGAAGTCAAAATCGTTCACCCAGGGGTGCATGGTTACAGTGTCGAAGCCTACAGAACCATCATCAAAGATGGAAAGCCAAGCAAAGAAGAGCGCCTGAGCAAAGACCGTTATCTGACCTTCAACCGGATCGAGGAGATGAATAATTGAAAAAGCTGTTTGCCGTTCTGCTGTTTGTTGCAGTAACTCTTTCGCAGGCCAATGCAGCGCTCGACCTCTCAGTTTTTACCATCAGAGGTTTTGAGGGCAAAGGGCCGCTGGAATTCAACGCCCCGGAAGAACTGCTGCTGCTTCAGGACGGTCGAATAATTGTTGCCGACCAGCGAAACAACCGCCTGCAGGTTCTTACACCCGACGGCGATTTTACCAGAGCAATTCCGCAGCTGGTGGCCTCAGACCCGATCCGCGCCGACGGTAAAAAGCAGACATCGGCCAAAGCCCTGCTGCCACCGCGCAACGCTTCTGAATCCGGTAACATCTGCACTGACCCCGCGTTTCTCGCTGAAGTACAACGTTATTTTCCGCGACCAACCGGCATGGCTTTCGACAGCAAAGGGCAGCTTTATGTGTCGCTGAGTGAAAGCGATATCATTGCAGTCCTCGACTTCAACAGCGGCAAGGTCGTCAGCACATTCGGCCGTTCAGGCAGGGGCCAGGGCGAGCTGTTCGGGCCGATGGACATAGACATCAGCCCCGACGGGCGTATTGCCGTGGCTGAAGGCCGTAACAAAAGGGTTCAGATTCTCAACGAAGCCGGCAAATGTCTCAAAGAGCTTGTTTACCAGGAAGAAACCAAGAAAGGTGCCTTCAACGCCGTGCCGCCCCGTGGGGTCTACTGGCTGAACGACGGCAATCTGGTGGTCACCTACCCCACTTTTCATCAGGTTGTATGCTGGGAGCCCAAAGATGGCAAAATCATCTGGCGCTATGGCAGCGGCAAGGGCAGCGAAAAGGGTATGCTCAACAGCCCGTCTTACATAACCGCCAGCCTCGATCAGAACCTGCTGATCAGCGATACCCTCAATCACCGCATCGTTGAAATCACCCGCGACGGCAAGTTTTTTGAACATCACGGCCGCCGTGGATCAGCCCCCGGCCGCCTTCTTATGCCGCGCGGCATGGCGCTCAACCGCGATGAGACGCTTATTATCGCAGATCAGGGCAACAACCGCGTGCATTTTTTCCAGCCCGGGCAGGCGACGATAACCTTACGCGAAGCCAAGCAGCTGGCACTCAAAGATGACTGGGATGCCGCGCTGACCCGCATCGAAAAAGTTCTCTATCTGCAACCTAATAACGAACAGGCCCGCGATCTTATGGTCAACGCCCTCTACTTTTTTGGCAATCGCGCCTTTAATGAACGTGACTATTACAAAGCCGAAGAATTCTACCGCCGGGTGCTCAGATACCGGCCTGACGACGCCAATATTCCGCAAAAGCTCGACGCAATTTTCTGGGCCGCAAATCAGGGCTTGATTGCTTCGATAGTTTTTGGCATCATAGCAGTCATAGCTGGTCTGATTATTGTCTGGATAATCAAGGTTCTGCTTACCAGATTCATCTTTACACAATCCCAGGAGTAAGCTCTTGTCACTGAACAAAATTCGCAATTTCTGTATCATCGCCCACATCGACCACGGCAAATCGACCCTGGCCGACCGCCTCATCGAGTTTACTTCGACTGTCAGCAAACGGGAAATGAAAGATCAGCTTCTCGATTCAATGGATCTCGAAAGAGAACGCGGCATTACCATCAAGGCCCAGGCCGTGCGTATGCTTTACACCAGTAAAAGCGGCGAAGAATACTGTTTCAACCTGATCGACACCCCAGGCCACGTCGATTTCTCGTATGAAGTTTCGCGCTCGATCGCCGCCTGCGAAGGGGCTCTGCTGGTCGTCGACGCCAGTCAGGGCGTCGAAGCACAGACCATGGCTAACGCCACCCTGGCGATCAACCAGAACCTAGAAATCATACCGGTCATCAACAAAATCGACCTGCCGGCTGCTGACCCCGACAAGGTCAAAGAAGAAATCGAAAACCTCATCGGTATCGACTGTTCAGAAGCCATTCTTGTCTCTGCCAAGGAAGGCCGCGGCGTGCCTGAGCTTCTCGAAGCTATTATTCAGCGCATTCCAGCTCCCAGGGGTGAACAGAATAAAACGCTCAGAGCCCTGGTTTTCGATGCAAATTATGATTCATACAAGGGCGTTATCGTCTACTGCCGCGTTGTCGACGGCATGCTCAAAGCGCGGGACCGCATCAAATTCAAGGCTACCGATGCCTCTTTCGAAATCATCGAAGCCGGGGTTTTTACACCGAAACCGGTTATCACCAATGAGCTCGCCACCGGGCAGGTTGGTTTCTTTCATGCAACGATCAAGGAAATGGGCTATGTAAATATCGGCGATACCGTCATACTTGAGAAAGCGCCCGAAGTCGAACCGATACCGGGTTTTCAGAAAGCAAAACAGATGGTTTTCTGCGGTCTTTACCCGGTCGAAACCAATGCCTTCAACGATCTGCGCAACGCTCTCGACAAGCTCACACTCAATGATTCGAGCCTGTCGTATTTTCCCGAAAACTCGCTGGCGCTTGGGTTTGGCTTCAGATGTGGCTTTCTTGGCCTGCTGCACATGGAAATTATCCAGGAACGCCTTGAACGCGAATATGACCTCGATCTGGTCACCACTGCCCCGAACGTCATTTACGAAGTCGTATTAAAAGACGGCACCGCCTACGAAATCGACTCACCGGCAAAACTGCCTGATTACAATGAACTTGAAGAGATCCGCGAGCCATTCGTGCATGCAACCATCTTCATGCCGAAGGAATACATCGGCACGATCATGGAACTCGCCCAGGACCGCCGCGGTGTCATGAAAAACATGGAATTCATCTCTGAAAACCGTGTTTCAATTTCTTTTGACCTGCCGCTTTCAGAGATCGTCGTCGACTTTTACGACAAACTGAAAAGCCGCACCCGCGGCTATGCTTCTCTTGATTACGAGCATATCGGCAACCGTGCCGCCGATATTTCACGCGTCGACATCCTCGTAAACGGTGACCGGGTCGATGCCCTGTCATTTCTGTGCCATCGCGAGCGCGCTGAATATCGCGGTCGCAACGTCATCACAAAACTTCGCGGCCTGATACCCCGTCATCAGTTCCAGATTCCGCTGCAGGCAGCGATCGGCGCCAAGATCATCGCGCGCGAGAACATTGCCGCCCTTCGCAAAGACGTTACTGCCAAGTGTTACGGTGGCGACATCACCCGAAAACGCAAGCTGCTCGAAAAGCAGAAAGAGGGCAAAAAGCGCATGAAGATGGTCGGCAACGTCGAAATCCCGCAGAAGGCCTTCATGGCGATTCTCAGACCCGACGACGACTAAGAAAATTATCGAGACAACCAGAAAACCCGGTGCAAAACACCGGGTTGTTTTTTTACCAGAAGCATTCGGAATCAAAAAAGCCGGGCGAATTATGCCCGGCTTTTTTCAGGACGCTTTAAGCTTACTGCTCGGAGACGTAATAATCGAGCTGACGTGAGCAGTAGAGGCAATTTTTACTGTCTTTTTCGCTGTAGATGAATGATTCGCCACAGGTGGGGCAGATCTTTACCGGATAAACCGGGTCTTTGTCGTATTTTTTCATGCGCACATACTGCCAGCCAAAGATATTGCGGCCGGCGGCCATGAATTCATCGACGATGATCTTACCGGAGGCTTTGCGCGCAGCATCGTCATTCTGCACCTCGGGTGAGCGCTGGCGCAGAAAAAACTTGTGGGTTTCGGGCATTTTGGCAGGGTCGATCTTGTTCATATCGACAAATACTCTTATGCCCCGGCCATTTGAGCGATCATAAAGCGTGAGGGCATAACGACCGATTTTATCATTCATGATCAGATATTTATTGCCAACGGTACACCCGGTTACAAACTGGATGGCATCGGAAAGACAGACCTGGGTTTCGGTGACGGCGCCAAGCTTTTTGACATCGCCGAGCTTCTCTTTGGCAAGCAGAACCATTTCTACGCCGATCGGAATGCCGGGTGCGCGTTTGGTATGAAACTTATAAACTTTTTCGACGAGTTCGTTAAATTCTGCATCAGTCATGGTGCCCCTCCAGGATTGTTTGTATCAGTATTCCATTTTAAAATAAAAAGCGCAAGATGCTCAGGCGTTCAATTTTTCAAGGGCCAGTCGGGCGGCTCTCTTCACATTTTTCGAACGGTCATTTTTAGAAACACGGCCGAGGCACTCTCTGGCAATCTCGCTGCTGCTCGCCGACAGGGCCTTGACCACAGCATACCTGACCTCCTCAGAGGCGTCCTTTTCATAAACGACGACAAAATCAATGGCTTCTGCCGATCCGATGCGACCAAGCGAATTAACTGCCGATGCTCTGACGAACTCGTTTTCGTCGCGGGCGGCCGCGGCAAGTAAAGCAACCGCTTCCGGCTGCTGAAAGTCGCCAAGAGTATTGGCAGCGCTGCCTCTGATATTGGGGCTAGAATCAAGCAGGCTGCGGCGCAGTTTTTCAAGATTGGGTGGCAAAGAGCCTATTTCTTCAAGCTTTTTAACCTGCCCGGTCGACATCTTTTCGGGTGCCGACGGCTCTGCGGTTCTGGTCTTCTGGTTCCCAAGCTGGGCGTTCCGGCTGGCAAGCTGTTTAAGTTCATCATCGAGCCTTCGTGAGACGACAATAAGCTCTTCAAGCACCTCAAGGTTTTCGTTGCCCATAAGGGCAAGAGAAGCCTTATAGCTGACTTCGGAATCGGAGTCATTCAACAGGCCTTTTAAGGCCCTGATCGATCGTTCATCCTTCATCTGCCCGAGAACCTCGACCTTTACCAGTTTTGATTCACGATTTTTCTGGCCGGACATGGCATCGAGCTGGGTAAAAACCTCGTCATAAGGAAAAGCGGCAATCGCCTTGGCGGCAGAAAATCTTACCACATCATTTTCGTCGGCAACGCATCTGAAAAGCGCCTTCAGTGCTTCAGGCTCAAGGGTTGTGCCGAGAGCATAGGCAACCGAAGCTTTGACGAATCGGTCCGGGTCATCGATCGCTTCAATGAGCGCCGCGAGAACCCGCTCGTCTTTTCGACCGCTCAATGCCGCTGCCGCAGAGTATCTTACTGCAACATTCTCGTCTTTGAGTGCGCGAAGCAATGATTCGACCGACTTATCGTTCTGCATGCCACCGAGAGCTTCGGCCGCCATAAAGCGCACAGACTCGACCTCGAAAGGATTAGCAAGTGCTTCGATAAGCGGTTCGACGACGTCTTCACTGTCGAGACCGATTGCTGCCTTGGCGGCCATCTGGCGCATCTGCTGGCTGTTATCCTTCAGGCCTCTGACAACAAGTTCCTTGCGTGGCAGCGGCGTGCCATCAGGCTGAAAATATTCGACCGGAAGCTGGTCGATCTTGAAGACAACCATTTCTTTAAATTTATAAGGATTGGCGTTGGCTTCATCTTCCTGGGCTTTTTCGGCTTCAACTCTCGGCTGTTTTTCGCTATCATGGCCAATCGCCCTGATAAGTGCCGCATCACTGCGACGCGAAACTTCAAGCAGTGGTTCGATGGCGCGCGGATCACCTATCTGGCCGAGGCTTTCGGTTGCAGCAAGCGATATGCTCTGATCAGGTTCATAGAGAGCCTCGATCAATGCGGGAACCGCTTCTTCCATTTTTTTCTGCCCCGCTTCCCGGATGGCCTCAATACGCTTTTCGACCGGAGCAGAAAAGGTTTTGATAAGAACCAGCGGGTCGGTTATCTCTTCATATTGCGAGGACGGTCTTTTCTCGGCCGGGCGTTCGCGACCAGACTGCGCAGGTTCAGCAGCAGTCGGCTGTTCTTCTGTAATGACCTTTTCATGATTGGTATGAGTATCAGCAGGTGTGACAGATGCAGCTTCGTCCGCCCTGACCGGCTTTGGCTGTGAAAATTGCGGTGCAACCCTCTCACTGGCAGGCGCGGTTTTTGGCACCTTGATTTCGGGTGCAGGCATCTGTTCTGCTTTGCGCCGGCGGCCGACAAAAATACGAACGGCCACAACCGCTACCAGAACCACAACCCCAACAATCAGTGCATAATCTATGTTTGTCATCGCGTTACTTTATCGACTTCATAGTATAATATATTAACAATACGAATTGGCAAATTTTCTTAGGCGGTCGACTACTGTGCAGGAAATCGGCAATGTCCTGATATCTGATGAAGTCTGGCAGACCCGCTTCGGCTGTAATCTCGAAGCGTGTCTTGGCTGCTGCTGCAAATATGGCGACCTGGGTGCACCGATCAGTGAGGAAGAGGAAACAACGATCAGGGATCACCTTGATAAAGTGGCTCCGATATTGTCGCGGCAAAATCTGCAGCTATTGAAAGGCGGCATAAGTGAACGCTACAAGGGCAGTCTGCATATTGTCGAAGTGGCCGAAAATACGCCATGCCCTCTCTCATTCACCGACGAGAATGGTATAATTCTCTGCTCACTGCACCGCTACACGCTCGAAAACCGTCTGCCACTGCTCGACGTCAAACCACTCTGGTGTTCTCTTTTTCCGCTGATCATAAAAAAGACCGCGACCGGCTGGCTGATCAACTGTCATATTCCGGAATTCTGTCGGTCAATCGACAATCCCCCGCCCCTGCTGTTGAGCTTTTCTGACCTGCTTACCACCCTCTTCGGCTCTGAATGGGTTGAAGAAGTCAGAGAAGCCTACAAACAAGAAGAAAAAATACGAAAAGGCGGAACATTATGAGCTTAAAAGATTTTTTCTCGCGGTTCTGGCCATGGAAACGGTCAGATGAATCCCGCCTGAAGCATTTGCACCAGCAGATCGGCTCGGCAATCGAAGACGCAAAAGTTCGTCTGGCCGATTCAATGGCAGCGCGGGCCGGCCTTGATCGGCAGCTCAAACAGTCTGCAGGTCCCTCCGATGAACGCAAGGGCATGCTTGAAACTTCGCTGAACGGTGAACAGAAAGTTTCAGAAAAGCTTACCAGCCTGATTTCAGAGCTGAACGAGCGCAAACGGCAGATAGAACTTACCCTTGAACACGGCCGGCTGCGGAAAAGAAGCGCCGAGGCCAGTCAAATGCTGACCTCGGTGTATAGAGACTTTGGTTCTGATCTTGAGCTGAACAATTTTCTCGAAAAATTCTCGAGCCAGGCTCTCAAGATCGAATATACCGCTGAGAGCAATCTGCGTATCGAGCTTTTAAACCGGCCTTCAGATCAATAGAACATTTTTTTCCAGTTACCGGTAGTTGGCTGTGATCTGGTCTTGATCGGTTTTGAACCGTCTTTTTCGCCATATTTCAGTTCGTCGTAACGATTGAAATATTCGCGGGCAGCGTCTGCCTGATCCATCTTGACCAGAATTTCGCCGGCCGAAGAATACAGTTCGGCACTCTCACGGTGTTTGTCGATCAATTCTCTAACAAGCCAGAAGGCTTCTTCGAGATAGCCCTTGCTGACAAGAACCTTACTCAAAAACCATTTAGCATATTCGTGTTCGGGGTTAACCTTCAGGGTACGGCGGTATTCTTTAATGGCTTCATCTTCCATTTTCAGGCTGTAGTAAAGATTCGCGATACGATAACTGAGCTCGGCGTTCTGCGGGTCTTTGGCCCGCATATCCTTGAGGCGGTGATAATAGCGTTCACGATCTTTTACGATCGAGCCGGTGATTCCTGGGTCGCCACTATATGAATATGGCAGAAACGCAACAACCAGAAGCAGTGCCGCAACCGGAGCCAGAAGTTTTTTAATCATAGCGATTTCCTCCGCACCGGTCTAATCGGAAACAATCGCCGTTTTTTTTACGAAAAAAGAGACCGGCACCCGGCCGGTCTCTTTTCTAAGACTAAGACTCGACAAATCAATATCAGTTATCTAATACGCCTTCCTGAGAGGCATCTTCAACTTCTGGCGCATCATCGCCTGAAGAGGTATCGTTCGACTCGGTAGCGCCACCCATACTTTCAGAGGTATCTGATGACTTGAGGTTTTCGTCAAGTTTCTGGCTGTAGGCATTGGCATCGGCTTCGCCCTGTTTCCAGCCGTCTTTGGCAGCCTGCGAAATAGTGCCGAGCAGGTCACCGAACTTGAGATCGGAGTTAGCGGCAGTCTGGCCAACTTTTTCGATGGCTTTACCAACGTAGTCAAGCGCAGTACCAACTTTTACCAGTACAGCACCGACTTTTTCGAGGGCCGCGCCGATGGCTGAAGTCCAGGGGATGGCCGAGAGAACTTTACCAATAGCCTGCAGAGCCTGGCCGACGGTTTTCAGGAGCTGACCGATTTTCTGCAGCAGCTGGCCGGTTTTGATAAGAGCCTTCTGAATGCCGGCGGCAACCTTGGTCATTTTGTCGAAAGTATTGTCATCGCCGCTGATAGTGTCGCCGATGGCTTTGAGTTCGCCTTTGGTATCTTTGAGATTGCTCTTAACATCGCCAACCTGGCCCTTGGCATCGCGCAGATTGGTATTGGCTTCACGAATTTTTTTCTTGGTACCGCTGCTCATGTACCATTTGGTTTTGCCTTCTTTGGTGTTGAGAAGCTTCTGGTATGCATCATCGGTTTTTGCAGTGGCTTCGTCGGCACTCTTTTCCGATTCTTTCATTTCTTCGGGTTTAGCGGGTTCTGCGGTTGCTGAGGGAACACTGTCTTCAGCCCAAAGAGCGGCTTCAAAAATTACCGGGTTAAAAACCAGCATAAAACACAACAGGGCTGCAATGATTGAATTCAGTCTTTTCATAAATTCCTCCTGATTAACTTGCTTCTGAAAAGCTTACGACCTGACTGCAAATTTTGTTGCAGTTCATTTTACAATTTTTTGTGTCCGGTTTCATAGCGCCAGTATTTATTATTTACCGAGCTGGTCAGAAATGGGCTTGAAATCGAGGTTGTCAGCTCAAGCGCCTTGCCGATTGAATCCTTACCATAGATGTTTTCACCCTCGTGCACCTTCATTCTTACCCACAAAAGCGGCACGCCCGGATTCAGCTGATGCGTATAGAGCTTGAATTCGACCTCTTCAAAGCCGGTGAACTTCTGAATTTTTCCGTCTTCGGAAAAGCGCATCAGGGTTTTTGCAGCCTGATCGAAGTCGTAGCGAACCAGCTCGACCCGCGGTTCAACATCTGAAGAACCAAAAACGAATTTATGAAAGTGTATCCCGTGGTCATCTATCTGAATCAGCTCACCCAGGCTGGCATCGAGAGCCGGGAACGAGGCGGAGACGAAAACCTGATTGCGCGCCTTCTGCAGATTTACGTAGCCGGTCGAAGCCGGGTCTCCAATGCGCGGACAGGCACATGAAAAATCGCGACGCAGATAATTTACCGCCAGTCGGGCTTCCTGGAGGTTCTGCAGGTTAACCGTGCCATACATGTAGTGGTGCCGAGTGTTTGACAGAAACCGGTAAATCATCAGCATAACGACAAGAGCAATACCGACGCTGATCGAAATTTCGACCAGGGTAAAGCCCTTTTTAACAAGTTTTTTAATATTTTGTCCGGAGTTCTTTTTCATTTGTCGCCCATCAATACATAAGGTTCTTGTCATTCAGCAGCAACACCGACATCTCGACCTGTCGATTGCGGTCGTGAGGAAGATTCGGGTTGGCCGGCCGATGCGCCTCGCTCCATTTAACCCTTACCGTCACCTTTTTCAGCATGTCATTCTGCAGATAGCCACTGCTAACGTCACTGATCTCAACTTCGCGGAAAAACCAGGCATTGTTATACTGTTCAGAATATTGCAATACGCTGGCCATCAGCCCGTCCTTGTTCCAGACCGGGTGAGCCGGAGCTGCTACCAGAACTTTCATTGGAGCAAACCCCGCGCCGTCTTCCTCAACCAGGGGGCCACGGACTGAAGAAAAAGCATTGTTGTCGAGCTGTGAAAATTCAGTGACAGAAGCCCATTCGATAACCTCATTGGCCAGTTCAACCGCGCGCAGGTAGTGAATGGCCTTCGAAGTTTCGGTTCGCGAGGAGGTCACCATGTAAACGACCGGAACAGCGCACGCAGCAACAACCAGCACTGCAATGAGCAATTCCACGAATCCCATGGCACGACGCGAATGCAATTTCGACTTTAAAAGCATCATGGCAGAATTTTTCCTTCATTGGCGAAAGAATTGCTTTCACGCTCATGTTCAGCCTGGCTGACAGAAGAAAAGATATGGGCCGGCGGTTCAGGGTATCTTATTTCAGCCAGAGAGACCGGAGCAGCAGGTTCAGCCGCAACACGCAGTGCCGGCAAAACCTCCTCTGCCGGTGCATCGCTTATTGCTTCAGAAATTTCCTCGACTGGCCCGGAACCGGCAAAATACTGCAGCAGCCCGAGTGTCAGGCTCATGCAGACAACCACCGACAATACTATCAGCCAGCGCGCCTGATCCATTAGAAGGTTTTACCTCCGGCATTGATAGAAAAGAGCGTTTTAACCGGACCGATACTGATATGGTAGGGATCGAGTTTCTGGCCCGGAACTTCGAGAGCCGGTTCATACAACAAGGGGTCATGCTCGATTATCAGGGTTCCGCCGGGTGCGAGACCGGTGTTGCTGGTATCCTGAATAAAGAGGTAGTCGAGGAGCAAATTGCCTCTGATGAGAATCTTCTTTTTGCGGTTCGGCAGAAGGGTTCCGATTCGGTTTGGGTCGGTCGAACCGTGGGGGTTGAAGAAAGCCGCCAGCGACGCTTCGATTTTGACCTCGTCCTCTTTCGCCTTGACACGGTATTGCCCCTGACGCAGGTAGATGCGCAGCGAATCGTTGGTTTTCAGCTGATCGCGAAAGCGCGACAGATTGCCAATAATACAGTCGCCGCTGCCCAGATAAATAATGCCCTTGCCTATGTAATGGCTGATTTCAGAGATATCGAGATCGCCCTGTTCGATATAAATCAGGCCGTCGAGAAACATCACATTTTTACCATTTACAGGTGCAACACGGTTTTCAAGGAATTCTTTGGGCGACGGGTAGTTGTAGCTGGCGGTTTTAAAATCGACGAGACGGCCAAACATACGGGCTGGCGCCGGGGTAGCCGAAGGCTTCTGAACCGGGTGCTGAAAGGTTGGCGCCGGCGCAGAAAGCGGGTTGATAGTAACCGGCTTGCGCTCGCCATCATAGAATGTCACGCTTTTTCCGAGTAGAGCATTGACAGAAACGTTATCAATGGCTCCACTCATCATCATTTTGTCAGAGAAATATGGCGAGGCAGCGAGCTGGTTGCCGAGTTCGGTATTCAGAAAAGTTTTCGGTTTCAGCAACGGCCTTCTGAAAGCAAGCGGCACCGGTTCGGGAATAACGTCTTTTTTCTGATCAAAGAAGTCAATCTGCTTGGTAAAGGTATCGAGATAGGCAATTTTGAAAAAGCGCAGAAAGACGGGCCCCTCTACGAGCACCGGGGTCTTGTTGTCGTAACCATAGAGTTTGAGCATGCGCCCAACCCGCAATCGTTCAGGATTGTAGATCTTTGAGGTGCTGTCTGACGGCTCATCGCCCTTTTTGTCAAGGAAGGCGTTGAAGTATGGCCCCCTTTTATCAAACTCTTCCGACAGGTCTGAAAGCCCCTTATAAGCCAGCGCCGTCACCCACTGGCGCGGGTTTGGCAGGTTCGGACGCTCGAAGTTGTCGACATCCCAGACGCCGGCCGCGTCAATGTAGCCATGATGGTATTTCCATTCAACAATGCAGGTGTTAAGAATCTTTTTGAAGCCGGAACATTTTGAATAGTCGAACCCGGCAGCATTCTTTTCAAAATCTTCGCATATCTGATAGCTGGCTGCGTTGCTGTTCGAATGCTTTTTCGAGTCAGCACACTTCTTTTTAAGCTCGTCGCCGGTCTTGAAATCCTGGCGTTTACCGACACAACCATCGGCAGCGTCGTTGACGAAGACCTCATAAATGCGCATTACGGCCTTGACCTTGTAGAACTGATCGACGGTAATGCCAGAGAGGCTTGAAAACTGGGTTTCCTTGAAAGTCAGCAGGCTTGCTTCCCCTGAACCGCCCGGAAACTTCTGCAGGGCAGAAAAGTTGAAGAGTTCGGAAAAGCCCGACAGGGCTTTGTTTTCCGCGAAGCTGAGGTCGAGCCAGAGATTTTTCTCGCCGTCGCGGCATTCAGGATAGTTTTCATTGCCGAGATAGACCCTTGAAATATCTGGGCCGGAAGGTTTTATGCCCTGAACAATTATGCGTCGCGAAGTGTTGTTATAGTCGGGCGAATAATTTTTAACGAAAAGAGCGTATTTATCGAGGCTGTGGCGTACATCGAGCAGTCTGACGTCGTGCCGCTGGTGTGCCTCTATGATGTTTTCTTCGGCACCTTCGCGATAAGCCTGCGAGAAAACATCGAGGTAGCCATTAAAAGCAGAGACGGAGCTGTATTCGGCCCTGCGGTAGACCCTGAGAACGGCCCGGCTTTTAATGCGCAGCGGGTAGCCGACGGACTGAGCCATCAGAAGTGTCTGCTCCGGCTTAAAATCGCTCTCGAGAACGATGTCTGAGTTCAGCGAAGCGGATGGATCGGGTTTAGTGAATATTGAACGACAGGCGGTAAAAATATCGCTGTCGGGGTTGCTGTTAACCAGACTGCGGATTTTGGCGACCAGTTCAGCATTGGCCGATTGTGCCAGGATAGCCAGGCGGTTCTGGTCGACGGTGCGTGCCAGCTGAGTGACGGTACCCTGCTTGAAGCTGTTCAGGGCGAAAGCAAGTATCGCCAGCGCCAGCAGCACGGCCATGACGATATAGAGAATGAACCCGTGCCGGGCCCCGGCCAGTTTTTGTCTTTCAGTTGACCAGACAGCCATAAAATGTAACATCAGTGGCTAACCAGAATAATTTGAGATTCAGTAATGAACAGGTTACCACGCATGGGTTATCGCAGCAACATTATCCTTGAGGTTGAGAATTTACCGTTCTGGTGTTAAAATGCCGAAAAACCGGTGTTAACCTAAAGTCAGGAGAAGGCAAACCATGTTCAAGCAGGGGCGTAAGGTTGTTTTTCTGTTTCTGGCACTTTCGATCATTTCGTCATGTTTCCCGGCCCGGGGTGCGGAAACGGCTTCCGGCACCACGAACGCCGGCATAGCTGACCAGGTAATCATGGCCTTTCAGATTGAAAGAATCGGCAATTTTCTCTCTGAGCCCGGCAATAACCCTTACGAAATACTGAGAAGACTTGGCAGGGCCGTAAACAAAGACTGGCCCGCCGGCCAGGATGACCTGAAAGCGGCATCGTTTTTCAACCCCGCCGCAATCGGAACTCCGGACTTTCTCAAACCACAGAGCACCCTGTATCTGACAACCGGCCAGAAACAGCACACAGAAGAGCTTCTCAGCGGTTACGCCGCTGATTTTGACAAACTGCTGGCCGAATGTCGCCCCGCTTCACAGGCCCTGATCATCAAAATGGCCTGCGAAAGCAAAAATCTCAAAGAAGTTCTCAGACTCATGACCGTAAACCCCGATGCGGCCAAAAAGCTTAAGCCACAGCAGCTTTATCGCATCGAAAACCAGATCATTCCGATGCTCGACGCCTCTGACTATCTGGTAGGCGCTGCGGTTATTTCTTTGAATGGCTTTTTCGGCCGGGTTAACATCGTTTCAAACGCCGGCAACCTCGGCAACAGGCAGATCGAGCATAACCTGACAATCGGCGATTTCATCAATGAAGATTCGCTGATGCTTTTTGCCCAGACACACCCGATCGAAGACCCCGCCGAAACCATGAAAAACATCAGGGCCGTGCCTCAGTCAGGCACCATTATTCAGATGGTTGCCTCAGCCGGGCTTGATTTCGAGAAAGACATTCTTGCCAATACCGCCCGCGAAAGCGTCCTTTACGTCAACCTTGACCCAACCGGCGACGGCGGGCTTCCCGATGTCAGATTCGCCGCACCGGTACCCGAAATCAACAAGCTGCGCGAAAATCTCGACAAGCTTAAAACTCTTTGCATGCAGACCGGTATATTTACCCAGATCATGGACGAAGACAAAATTTCGCTGGTGAAACTCAGCTATTTCATGTTTCCGCAGATTTCTGTCTATGCCGGGCTTGCCGAGAATTTTCTCGTTCTCGCCACCGGCAAAAAGAACCTGATGAAGGAAATAAGTCACATTCTCAACGTCAAAGCCGGCAAAGCCAAAGGCGCCCGGGCCGTGAACAATCTCAAACGCTTCTGGAAAGTTAAATTTGCCGACTTCAACAACCAGTTGCAGAGATTTCTGCAGTCCCCTCTGCTGCGCGACAAGGGTATTCCGCCGGTATCCAACCTCAAATTTCTCGAAGATTTCGGCGAGCTTGAGATACAGACCAAAGCCAGCGAAAAGATCATCGAGTTTATTGCTGACCTGCCAATCAACAAACAATAATTTGTGGTAAATAATTTTTAATTTGTGGTATACATATGCGAACAGTTCTGAAAATGGGAGAAATTGCGATGGGGAAAAATTTTGCCGGCTTTGTCATGATGATTATGCTGGCTGCAACTTTAACAATCGGTTGTGGCGGCGGTGAAAAGAAACCTGCCGATTCAACCCAGGCCCCGGCGACTCAGCCCGCTTCACAGCAGCCGGCCGAAACCGCCTCTGCGTCACCTTACAGCAATACCGTTCTGAAACTCGGGAGAATCCCCTTCACGAACTCTTCAGAAATGGTACAGAAGCACAACAAGTTTCTCGATTATTTGACCAAAAAACTCGGCGTCAAACAGACCCGTCTGCAGACGGCTTCAGACTATGCCGGCATCATGAACCTTCTGGTCAAGGGCGAAATCGATATCGCCTGGCTGGCAACCATGACTTCGGTCGAAGCTCGCAACAACCCAGACATTCAGCTGCTGGTCAAGCCGATCCGCTTCGGCACCACCTCATACCGCGGCATCATCATCGCCCGCCAGGACAGCGGCATCAAGAGTCTCAAAGATCTGAAAGGCAAAAAATTCGCCTGGGTCGAAAAAGAGTCGGCCTCCGGCTACATTTTCCCGAAGTCACTTCTGCTCGAAGCCGGCGTCAACCCCGAAAAAGACTTTGACGAAGCTGCATTCCTGAACAAACATGACGCGGTTGTGCTCAACGTACTGCTCGGCAAATACGATGCCGGTGCCTGCTACGACGATGCTCGCAACACTCTGCGCGACAAGAGCAAAAAAGACGAACTGATTCTTCTCGCTACCACGCCTGACATTTCCAACGAGCCGATCGTCGTGCGCAAAAGTCTGCCGCCCGATCTCATCGAAAAGATCAAGCAGGCCCTGCTCGACCTCAACAAGAAATCACCTGATGGCAAAGAAATTCTCGACGATCTCACCGACGTCGACGGCTTCGTTCCCGCAGACAACAAAGACTACGACTACATCGAAAAGGTTCAGAACCTTCTCAATCAGCATCAGCAGAAAGGCAACTAAACCGGACCGCGCCAGTGAAAAAGTCAGAATCAGCCAACAGATTCTCGATAAAACTTAAATTCATTTCTGGTATAGCCCTCCTCGTAGGGCTTATCATTATTTTGAATTCGGTCAATACTTCACTGCGCGAAGAATCTCTGCTCACCAGTTCAATGGACCAGTCCGGCCTGCTGCTTTCGTCGACACTTGCGATCGCCTGCCAGGACCCTATCATCAGCCAGTCATACGATGCGCTGGTTCCCTACACCGAGCGCATCATCGCCGGCGGCCAGGATATTCACGAAATCTCGATTCTCGACATCGATGGTCGCTATCTGGCGCACCGGCTGCGGGGTGACGCCGAGAGTCTGCTCGGTCAGATCATCGGTGAACCAATGCGCAGCAAAATAGACAGCATCGAAACGCCTACACGCATGCTCGGGGCCGATGGCAGCTACGTCGATTATATTGCGCCGATCAAGGTCGGCACTTCGCGCTTTGGCACCGTCATTCTGCGCTTCGGCTTCGATCGTCTGACTGAAGCCAAGTCGGTAAGCCGGCAGCATATCATTCTGATCGCTATGGTCGGCCTGCTGGCCGGGATCATTCTTTCAGTAATTCTTGCCAAATTCATCACCCGTGGCCTCGACAACCTAATCGAAGGCACCCAGGTCATCGAGAGCGGCAACCTCAGCTACCGAATCAAGGCTGTGTCTGAAGACGAAATCGGCACCCTCGCCTACCGCTTCAACGAAATGCTCAATGCCCTTGAAGCCAACAACAAGGCCCTCGACCGCAAGATTTTCGAGATCGAAACCCTGTTCAAGGCCAGCCAGGCCATGAACTTTCAGAGTGATACTGACAAGCTGATCAAGCAGATCCTGGAAATGGCCGGCAAAGCCATCAGGGCCGAACGCTGCTCGATCATGCTGCAGTCCGGCATGGGTTCAGACGAGCTTGAAACCAAAATTGTTTTTGGGCTCAAAGAAGGTCAGGAAGGCGTTCAGCCGCACTCAACCGTCAAGATCAAATCCGGCGAAGGCGTCGCCGGCACAGTTCTCAAAACCGGCAACAGCATCATCGTCAATGAAGGTCACAAAGACCCCCTCTTCAAGAGCTACGACAACAACCTTGAATTCGAAAGAACCATTTCTAACCTTATTTCGGTGCCCCTGAAGATCAAAGACCGTGTAACCGGCGTTATCAACGGGGTTAACAAATTGAACAGCGAACCCTTCACCGAAGAAGACCAACGCCTGCTCGAAGCGTTGGCCCAGCAGGCAGCGATGGCTGTCGAACATGCCCGCCTTTATGAACTGGCCATTACCGATGGTCTCACCAAGCTCTTCATCCACCGCTATTTCCAGGCTCGTCTCGAAGAGGAAATGGTCAGAGCCAAGCGTTATCACACCGCCTGCTCACTCATTCTCTTCGACATCGACCATTTCAAGAAATTCAACGACACTTACGGTCATCAGCAGGGTGATGTCGTGCTTATCGAAGTTGCCAAGCTCACCAAGCAGACGGTTCGCGAAACTGTCGATATCCCGGCCCGTTACGGCGGCGAAGAATTTGCCATCATTCTGCCTGAGACCGACGCCAAAGGCGCCCATCTTGTTGCCGAGCGCCTGCGCAAAACCGTCGAAGCCTACGACTTCCCGGGCCAGGAAAAAGCCCTCAAGGTCACCATTTCTCTGGGTGTTGCCACCTTCCCCGATCACGCAAGCGTCAAGAGCGTTCTGATCAAGAAGGCCGACATGGCGCTCTACGAATGCAAAGGTCGCGGCCGCAACTGCTCTTTCATCTACAACGACAGTATTGCCGAAAAAACCGGATGACCTCAGAAGCCCTGCCTGGCTGGCTCGATAACCCGGCCACTCCATTCGATCCATCTTTTCAGACTCCCCTGCCCGACCGGCCGTTTTCGCATATAGTTAAACCAGTGAAAATTGGCAATGTCACGCTGCCAAACAACCTCGTTCTTGCGCCGATGGCCGGAGTTACCGACGGCACCTTTCGTCTGCTCTGTTCGCGCCTCGGAGCCGGCTTTACCGTGTCTGAGCTCGCCAGCGCCAGAGCCATAACCTATCGCAGCCGGCAGACGATCGACATGGTGCGTTTCCAGGCCCAGGCGCGGCCCTATGCCGTGCAACTGTTCGGCGCAGACCCTGAAATCATGGGCAAAG
>JANJUX010000054.1 GCA_024710355.1 Candidatus Rifleibacteriota bacterium | reverse complement strand
CTGCGACGAGGGTTCGAATCCCTCAGGGGGCGTGCAGAAACCGGCAGAGTTAATACTCTGCCGGTTTCTGCTTTAGCAGGAAATTGTTTAAATTTCCTTGCGGGTTTTCGATTTTGCGTTTAGAATTCAAAGATCAGTATTTAATTCTGGAGGATAAAGACCGCATGAAGAAGATTATGGCCGTAGCCGTTGGCTCTCTGCTTTGTACCCAGGCTTTTGCCTTTGATGTATCTCCTACACAGATTAACACCACCAAGAAAACCAATAAAAAGGTTGTTGTCAGCTCAGATTTTATCAAGAACCTTTTCAGCAGCAAGGTTATGGTTGACGGCATCGAAATGATCTCTGTGACCGAAGACGGTCAGAGGCTCTCAAGCGTTCGCGGCACCCTTTCTTCACCGCTCAATGGTGACCCGATTCTTGCCGCCAAAGCTTATGTTGAAGAACATGCAAAACTTTTTAATCTTCCCGAAGTCAGAGATGTGGATTATCTTCGCCTGGTTCGCGCTGAAAACAGCGATAAGGTCAACCATGTGAAGTTTCAGATGGTGATCGACGGTGTACCAGTTCACGAAGCCACTGTTGAAGTTCATATCAATGCCGAAGGCGTTGTAACTCTTGCCAATGGCTCTCTGCCAACTATCAGCGATATCGACAATCAGATTCTGCTCGGCAAATACCAGGCCATCGGTAAAGCCCGTGAAGCAATCAAAGGCGATAAATTCAGAGCCGTTCCTGACGCTGAACTTCGCATTATCGCCGGCAAAAACGGCAGTGCCCGCATGGCTTACGTGGCCAGAATCGCTGTTGAACAGCCCCTTGGCGACTGGGAAGTCATCATCGACGCCGAAAATGGCTCGGTGATGTCAATGAACAACGAAATGGCTTTCAACGATGCAGAAACAGGCCTTGGCGCCGTATATGTTTCGAATCCGATGCGCTGCGATATCACTCAGGAACCCCTCAGGCACCTGACCACCAATACCATGACCGGTCGCTGGGTTGCCGTAGACAACGAAGACGGCCCCGAATCAATCAGTGACGAGAAGAAGCACATTTATACTCCTGACAACACACATTTCGACGAAGTCGGTATGTATAACTACATCACCACCGTCCATGATTATTTCAGCGCTCTGGGCCACACCAAGCTCGACCGCCCCATCAAAGCCGTCGTTCACCTCGGCACCAACTATGACAATGCTTATTTCAGCCCGATGGAAGGCAAACTTGCTTTCGGCGACGGCAGCAAATTCAACTGCCTGGCCCGCGAAGAATCAGTCGCTTACCACGAATATTCACACGCGATGCTGAACTCGATCACCTATTTGGCATACAGTGCTGAATCTGGCGCTATCAATGAAGGTCAGGCCGACTACTTCGCCTGCTCACTCAGCAATGACTCAATGCTTGGCGAATACGTCTGCGCCAAAATGAACAAGCCTTTCCTGAGAAATGTTGAAAATGACCTGCATTACCCCGAAGACATTCACGGCGAAGTGCATGCCGATGGCAAAATCTGGGGCGCCGTTCTCTGGGATATCAGAAAAGCCATCGGTCAGGCCGATGCCGACCTTCTCATCTACAAGAGCCATTATTATCTCAATGGCAGCCGCCCGAAGTTCATCGATGCTTACAATGCTCTCGTAACTGCTGACAAGAACGTTTTCGAAGGCAAGCACCTCGAAGAACTTGAAAAGATCTTTGTTAAACGTGGTATCGTTGCTGCCGCCTACAATGGCGCCGTTCTTACCGCTTCAGACCTGAGAAGCATCAAGAAATTCAACGAAGTTCACAACGAATGATCTGATTATTCAGAATTAAAACTGGCTGTCGCAGTTTTCTGCGGCAGCTTTTTTTATTTCTGTCTCTTTATGATTGCGTCGATTTAGGGTAGAATAGATAATTCAAATTCATGGTCACACGAAAATTTGCTGGAGAAGAATATGAGTAACTGTTTTTTCTGTGGAAAAGATCTGCGCCGTGGTGGCGATTTTGTACGCAATACTGACGGCGTTCTTTTGTGTAAAAGCTGCGTTTCTACGGCCAGCGATATTTTTGTGCGCAAGGATGCCAGTCAGAAAAATGGCATGGCACCGGCAGAACAGCCAAACAAAGTAAATCTGCAGCAGATAGTCAGAGACTATTCTCCCCGCAAAATTTATGATGCCCTGTCTGAATATGTAATTGGCCAGGAAACCGCTAAAAAGGTCATTTCGCTGGCGGTGTACAACCACTACAAGATACTGTCTATGATCAACGACACCGATGTCGAATTCGAAAAATCGAATATTCTGCTTCTTGGCCCTACTGGCTCCGGCAAAACTCTGCTGGCAAGAACCCTGTCTAAGATCCTCAGGGTGCCTTTTGCCATCGGTGACTGTACAAGCTTTACCGAAGCCGGTTACGTCGGTGATGACGTTGAAAACGTTCTTCTCTCACTGCTTATTGACGCCAATTACGAAGTTGAAGAAGCCCAGAAGGGGATTGTCTATCTTGATGAAATTGACAAGAAGACCAAAACTTCGAACAATGTTTCGATTTCGCGTGATGTCTCGGGCGAAGGTGTGCAACAGGCCTTTCTTAAACTGATCGAAGGCACAGTCGCAAATGTACCGCTTGCAGGCGGTCGCAAAAATCCGACTTCTCAGCAGGTGGTAAAAATGGATACCCGCCATATTCTCTTCATCTGCGGTGGTGCTTTTGTCGGTCTAGAAAAGATTGTCGAAAAACGCGTGCGCAAGGGCGCATTCATTGGTTTCAACAATGACCCGCAGCCAAAAGATAAAGCTGATTACTCATTGTTCCATGCTGCCGAAGCTGAAGACCTTATGGAATACGGCTTCATTCCTGAATTTATTGGTCGTCTGCCCGTTAAGGTTGCATTGAACGGCCTCGGAAAAGATGACTTTCTCAGAATTCTCAGCGAGCCGAAAAATGCCATCATCAGGCAGTATGCCAAACTCTGCGAAATGGACGGCTGTGAACTGGCATTTGAACGCGATGGCCTTGAAAGAGTTGTCGAAATTGCCATGGAAAAGAAAACCGGTGCTCGTGGCCTGAGAGCCGTCTTTGAAAGAATTCTGCGTAATGACATGTTCATGCTGCGCGAAAATAACCGCAAAAGAATTACCGTTAGTGCTGAATACGTTGACCGTCAGCTGAACATGCAGGAAGAGGAATTTCTCAGAGAACTCAGGGAAGCGGCCGGCAAAGTCGGCGACAAAGCTCACGAAAAGCAGATGGTCGAAGCAGCGGCTCAACTCGACGCCGCCTGAATCTTCTTTCCGTCATTCCAGCATGGCGCCCGGAATGACACCAGAAGGCAATAAAAAACGGTGATATGGCACAAAGCCATACCACCGTTTTTTATTATTGCTGTCAGGCTGTCATGCTTTTGCTGACCGGGCCGGCATTGATAACTTCGGGGGTTGACTGTGATTCATATTTTTTGAAGTTTTCGTTGAAGCGGTTGGCCAGATCGTAAGCGGTTTTCTGGTAAGCGGCGCTGCTCTGCCAGGTGTTGCGCGGGGTAAGAATTTCTGCAGGTACTCCCGGGCATTCGGTCGGAACTTCGACAGTGAAAATTGGGTCTTTGATGAATTTTACATTCTTGAGACTGCCATCGAGAGCGGCTTTGAGCAGAGCGCGGGTATATTTGATCTTCATGCGGCTGCCGGTGCCATAAGCGCCGCCGCTCCACCCTGTATTGACCAGCCAGAGCTGAGTTCCATGTTTTTTCATGCATTCACCCAGCATTTTGGCATAGGTGAAGGGGTGGAGAACCATAAAGGGGGCGCCAAAACATGCCGAGAAAGTTGCTGTGGGCTCGGTGACGCCGGCTTCGGTACCTGCAAGCTTGGCAGTATAACCCGAAAGGAAATGGTACATTGCCTGTTCCGGTGTCAGGCGTGCAATCGGGGGCAGAACGCCGAAGGCATCGGCAGCAAGAAAGAATACATTCTTCGGGTGTCCGCCAACGCCTTCCTGAACGCAGTTGTCGATATGGCTGGTCGGGTAGGTGGCACGAGTGTTTTCGGTGATTTTGTCAGAATCGTAGTCTGGGATCCGGCGATGATCGACAACGACGTTTTCAAGTATCGAACCGAATCTGATCGCGTCAAAAATCTGAGGTTCTGCTTCGCGACTGAGCTTGATGCACTTGGCGTAGCAGCCACCTTCGAAGTTGAAAATACCCTTTTCATCCCAGCCATGTTCGTCGTCGCCGATCAGTCGGCGTTCGGGATCGGCAGACAAAGTCGTTTTGCCGGTGCCGGAAAGGCCGAAAAACAGAGCAGTCTGACCATCCTGGCCAATGTTGGCAGAACAATGCATCGGGAAAACGCCCTTTTTGGGCAGCAGGTAATTCATCACCGCAAAGATGCTTTTCTTGATTTCTCCGCCGTAATGGGTACCGCCAATCAGTACAACACGTTCGGCAAAATTAA
Source organism: Candidatus Rifleibacteriota bacterium (assembly GCA_024710355.1). GTDB lineage: Bacteria > Muiribacteriota > Ozemobacteria > Ozemobacterales > Ozemobacteraceae > Rifleibacterium. The sequence continues at coordinate 132,999 of JANJUX010000054.1, read as the reverse complement.
CCAGAATGAAAACTTCAGAGTTCAGACCATAATCTTTGAAGTCTTCCATGGGAATGTTGCAGACGTTCATGACAGTAAAATCAGGAGTTTCTTTTAATTCGCTCGGGTTTTTGCTGTTGATAAAAAGCGTTGTTGCAAACAGAGCATGCCATGACTGCTCGGCAACTACCCGCACCTGCAGTCGATGCTCGGGCGAAGCGCCGGCAAAACCGTCAAAAATGAAGACATCCTTGCCGCTGATATATTCTTTGGCCTTTTTGAAAAGCCGGTTCCAGTTTTCGGGTTCAAACGGGCGGTTAACGCTGCCCCACCAGACATCTTCGGTGCCCGGGGTTTTTACGATAAAGCGGTCATTCGGCGAACGACCGAAGCGCGAGCCATTGCTGCGGTCGATGAGCAGGGCACCGTTAGCTGCAAGACGGCCTTCAGAACGGTTTATTGCCTTTTCTACCAGTTCTGCCGCCGAGAGATTGAGGAACACATTCTTCTGAGGTTTGATGCCAAGATAGTTTAAAGATTTCTGGGAATTCATCTTCATTCTCCTTGCCTTGATAAATGGGTAAATCTTTCGACGAGTCTAATCCTTTATCACTAAAGGGGCAAGTAAAATCACTTTTCGAATTTTAAGCCGGGCGACCATTGCTCGGGCATTTCTCCGGAAAGCTACGCGGATATACGGAGTTAACTACAGTCTGCTTGCTGAATATCTGGTGCGATGATAGACTTCGACAGCAGACAATTGCAGGTTGGTCAGGAAAAATGCAGATCAGTAAAAAAACCGCTCTCTGGATATTCTTCAGCGTTTCTATCCTAATCGGGGCGATATTCGCCATTTCGATGCTGACGCTGCGGCATGGGTTCTCGATACTCGAAGAAAAAATGGTCCGGAAAAATATTGCCCGAGCCACAGAGGCTTTTTCAGAGAGAATCAGGCAGATCGAGATTCAGACTACCGATTGGGCGGTATGGGATGACACCTACAATTTTATGGCAGATCGCAATCAGGCTTTCATCAACTCGGCTTTCAACGATACCATGCCGGATTCTCTGCGCCTCGATGCCATGCTGTTTCTAAATGCCGCTGGGGAGCCAGTTGTGTGCCGGATTTCAAAGGATTATCAGGAACGATTCAAGGCTTCGGAAGATTTTTTAAAATTTCTGCAGCAGGGCCTGAGCGACGATTATATATTGAACCGGAATGGCAATAAATCCGGCCTGATGGTAGAAGGTGAAAACTTCGTATTTCTTTCCTCACAGCCGGTCTTTCACAGTGATAGCAGTGGCCCACCAAGGGGAACGATCATATTTGCCAGGTTTCTCGATGCGAAAGAATTGAAGTTCCTTGGCGACCTGCTCAAGGCCGGTCTTATGGTGAGGCGTAAAGATTCACCACAGTTGTCGCAAGGATTTCTTGAGGCTCACAAGGCATTCATGGATGGCGCCGAAGATTTTGTATTCCCCTTCGATTCGACCCAGGTGGCCGGGTATTGCCTGTTGAAAGATCTGAGCCTGAAAAATGATTTAATACTGAAGGTGCTGGTTCCGAGAGAGATAACCCGCTTTGGTGATCAGCTGCGTCATATTTTCATCTTTTCATTGATCGCGGTGGGGGTGCTGTTCGGGATTCTGGTTTATATGCCTCTCGAAAAGGAAATTCGCGGCCGCGCCCTTGCCGAGAAAAAACTGCAGGAATTGAACAACCGGTTTGAGCAGGTTGTAGAATGCTCCCGCGAAATTATCTGGGAAGTCGATCAGAACGGCCTCTACACTTATATCAGCGCTTCGGTCAAAGACAGCCTTGGGTATGATCGCGAGGAACTTGTAGGTAAAAAGCATTTTTATGACCTGCACCCGGAAGTTGGGAGGGAAGATTTTAAAAAGGTGGCCATGGGCTTATTTGCTCAGAAAGCCATTTTCAGAAATCTTGAAAACAAAGCTGAAACGCGCGAGGGAAGGCTGATATGGCTTATTACCAACGGCCTGCCGATTCTTGATGAAGCCGGGAATCTTCTTGGCTACCGCGGCAGCGATTTCGACATCACCCAGAGAAAAAAGGCCGAAGATGAGCTGGAACAGAATCGCGCAGTTCTGTCGCGACAGAATGCCCTTTTTTCCGCTCTTATCAACAACATCCCGGTCGGCGTTTTTATGGTCGAAATGCCCTCTGGAAAGCCTCTGGTGGCCAATGAGATGGCATTGCAGCTTCTTGGTAAGGGGCTGCTGGCAAGTCCGACCAACCAGGCTCTGGCAGAGATTTATCGACTTTACCGCAACGGCAAGCTCGACAGCAGTGCAGTTGAGTCGATGCCAATCATGTTTGGCATTAGAAGTGAGTCGGTTTCGGTAGAAGACATGCTGGTTGAGCTGCCTGATGGCAACAAAAGGCTTCTCGAAGTCTTTGGCTCGCCGGTTCTCGATAAAGAAGGAAAGATTCTGGCGTCACTTGCCAGCTTTATCGATATAACTGAGCGCAAGCAGGCTGAGGCCATGCTTATTCAGGCCAAAGAAGCGGCCGAAGCTGCCACGAGAGCCAAGAGTTACTTTCTTGCCAACATGTCGCACGAAATCAGAACACCGATGAATGCGATTCTTGGTTTTTCGTCACTCCTTGAGCGTACCGGTCTGACTGAAAAGCAGCGCGACTATCTCAAGACAGTGCAGTCGAGCGGCAACCTGCTGCTTGAGATAATCAACAACATTCTCGATGTTTCAAAGTTTGATTCGGGGCATTTTGTGCTTGAAAACATTGAATTCGATCTTGACCAGGTTTGCGTTGATGCCTTGCAGATCTGTATGCCACGCCTGACCGGCAAACGTATTGCGACCTCAATCAGAATTGACCGTGACGTACCGGAAATGTTTATTGGTGATCCGACGCGCCTGCAACAGGTGCTGGTAAATCTTATCGGTAATGCCGGAAAATTTACCCGGGAAGGTTCTATTATTCTCAAGGTTTTTCGGCATGTGGTGGCCGGCGAAGACGTGGTTTTGCGTTTTCATGTCTGCGACACGGGTATCGGTATTCCGGCTGATAAGATAGAAGTTATTTTCCAGCCGTTTACGCAGGTTGACGAATCAATAACACGCAAATTTGGTGGCACCGGTCTTGGGCTTTCGATATGCAAATCGATTGTTAAAGCCTGTGGCGGCGACATCTGTGTTGAGACGGAATCTGGCAAAGGCAGTGAATTTATTTTTACCCTGAAATTACATTCTTGTGCCGCCGAAAATGATAGTTTCGCCCTCTCTGAAGAGATTCATAATAACTGCAGATTTGCAGTTCTGGCCGACGATGCGGTCAGCGGTGAAACCCTGTTTGCCCATCTGAAAAATGCGCAACTGCAATTGGTTGGTTTATTTAACGAGCCTGCCCAGTTGATTCAATGCCTGCACAACGAAGCGGTTCAGCTTGATCAGAACCATTCGCTGGTTCTTATGGTTGCCGGAAAAGAGCTTGCGCCCGAGGAGATGGCAATGCTGCGCCGGAACTTTACTGAAGACCGGCTCAGATTGATTCTCATCACATCAGATACTCACATTGAAAGTCTTGATTCGGCGAGGAGTTTCGGATATAACGCTTTGATTCCGGCCCTGTTCACCCGCCGGCAGCTTTTTTCTGCCATAGCGGATGTTTGTCAGAAAGACCGGCCTGAGGGGTACATTGCAACACCTGAACAGACGGATGAGGCGGTTGATTATTCTGGATGCCGTATTCTCGTTGTAGAAGATGATATGGGCAGCCGCCGTCTTCTTAAAGAAATTTTTGCAGGTATTGGAGCGGAATGCAAATTTGCTCAGAACGGCCAGGAAGCAATTGAAATGCTTCGGGAACAGAGTTTTACAATCTGTTTAATGGACGTTCATATGCCCGTCATGGATGGCCTTGCGGCAACCCGGATAATCAGAAGTGAAATTTCCGGCGTTCTTCCGATAATCGGGCTTTCTGCCGCTGTAATGAAAGAAGATCGCGAAGACGCTCTGGTGGCAGGAATGAATGATTATCTGACTAAACCCGTTGATGCCGAGGCTTTGCGCGACTGCCTGAACAAATTTTGCCGGAAAGATGCATAGGAACTTATTTGGTTCTCAAAGAGACCACGCCGACAAAATCTTTGTCTGGCGGGTTGTTGACGAAGCTCTGACATCTTTCGATGATTAATTCCAGTGGTCGGTCAACTTCACCGGTTTTCAGTGAATTAAATACTGTCAAAGCCTCAGCCCAGTGGCGATTGACGTATTTTTCCATTCCGGCATTGTAGCGTTCGATTCTGGCAATCAGTTCGTCAGAGGCTTCTAAACGGCAGGAAATAAGTTCAAATATTCTCGTTCCGCAGGTCTTGCCTTTCACAACAACGCTGTCGATAAACCTTGTCAGCATCTGGTCTTTTACCTGCTCGTTCGTGGATTCGTTGATCAGGATGCCGGTGTTGTAGAACTTGTTGACCCCTTCGAGTCTGGCCGCAAGATTGACATTGTCGCCGATAGCCGTGTAACTGATGCGCTTGTCAAAGCCGATATTACCAACCAGGGCTTCACCTGTATTTATGCCGAAACGTGTGAAAAAAGGCGGCAGTCCCTTGTTTCTCAGAACTTCATTTATTTCCGTTTCGCGGCGGCGGCAGGCTAGGGCGGCTTTGCAGGCTGCGAGGGGGTGATCGGGCAGCTGCCGGGGGGTTCCCCAGAGCGCCATGATTGCATCACCGATGTATTTATCGACTATGCCGCCCGTATTCATGATCTCGCTGGTCATGGCCCCAAAATACATGCCGATTGATTCTGCGAGGTCTTCGGGAGAAATCTTTTCGGAGATGGTTGTGAAGCCTTCGATATCAGAAAAAAGGATAGTTACGGGTCTCTTTTCCACTTCCAGGCTGGCCTCTTTTTTCAGCGTGATCAGGTCCGATACCAGCTCGGTCGGAACATACTTTTTAAACGATCTCAGACCTTTTTTCATATTTTCAAGGGCGTCTGTCATCGTTCTGATTTCCAGAATTATCGAGCTTGGTGCCAGCTCGGTGTCGAGGTTGAAACTCTGTATTTGCCGCATGTCGTTAGTTACGGCGCTGACCGGATTCGAGATTTCCCGGGAAAGAATCAGGCTCAGCAGCAGGGCAACAATGCCGACAACCAGGCTGGTCAGAATGATGTGCATGATATTGCTCATCTGGTGCGATTTGACTGTCTCTGCCATGACATCTATTCCGAGAAGCCCTTCAAAAGTTCCTGATGCAGTGTAGAACGGAGCAAAGGCCGAAACGAAGGTACCCCATTCGTCAGAGAAAAAGTTGTTTTCGACCACGATCCGGTTACGGAATGCAAGAGCCTCCCTGATTGCCGGGGTCAGCTGAATGACGCGATGCCCGATTCTGGCTCTTTCTTTTACCTTTGGGTCGGCATCGACGATAAAAACTGCTGAATTGTCGGCATTTTGTCTGATTGTGTAAACGTTTTTTATGTCGGAGTTAATGCGCCTTATTTTATCGAGCTGCTGAAAAATTTTTTTATACTCTTCCGAATTTTCATCTCTGGAGTCTCTGATTCGCGAATGCAGATCACCATCGATCTGCTGAGCCCCGATTCCGACCGCGATGTGCAGGTTTTCTCTGATTGTCTGCATGATGATGTTCTTGACATGCATTGAACTCATCAGGGCATTGACCATGGTGGTGAACAGAACGGTTATGAGAAGCGCAGAGAAAAGAGTCAGGCGGAGAGAAAACTGCCGGTTGCTGAAAAAAGTCATGCTTGTCCTCAAAAAAGTTCACTATCAGGAGAAAACGATTTAGATTATCATAATAATGACGCAACCAAAGATTATTTTAAATCCTTTCGGTCACAAAATTATAAAATCACCTGATATCAGGGAAATAACAGATTGGAGAGGGAAATGGACAGGTTGACAAGTGGAGAGGGCACTCAAAAAAATGACGAAAAAGTTGCGGAAAACCCGCATGAAGGGCACCGCCAGCGCCTGTTTCAAAGGTTTGACAATATCGGACTTGATGGTTTTGCCGATCACGAAATACTTGAAATGCTGCTTTTTTATGTGTACCGCCAGAGAGACACGAAGAGTCTCGCAAAAAGCCTTTTAAAGGAATTTGGCAGTCTCGAAAAGGTTTTTAACGCCGGTAGCGAGCAGATCTGCAAAATACCTGGCATTGGCATTGCCTCGGCCAGAATTATCGCTGTAATGCGTGAGATCAGCATTCTTCTCAGCCGTCGTCGTGCCCTTTCCGCTGATGTCTGTATTTCAAACGGCTCTGACCTGATAAGATACCTCGGTACCGCAATGGAAAACCTGCCAGAAGAACAGCTGCGGGTGATTTTTGTGAACAACGCCAATCGCATAATTAAAGACGAAGTGCTTTCGCGCGGCGTCGAAGATCAGACCGCCGTTTTTCCGAGGCAGATAATGAAACGGGCCATGGCTCTGCACGCAACCGGAATCATCGTGGTTCACAACCACCCAACCGGGCAATTGAGACCTTCAAACGCCGATCTGGTGATTACCAGATCATTGGTTGCCGCGGCTGATGCGCTCGCCATCAGAATGCTCGATCATGTTATCGTTGGCAGCGAAGAAAAGGGCTACTTCAGTTTTCGCGAAAACGGTCTGCTCTGACCGTGACCTCACTTCTCGTTTTTGTGAATGAAGCCGTTGGGCATGTTGCCGGTTGAAAGCAGATCACGGATTTTGCCGTAGAGCACTTCAAGCGCGACTAGGTTGGTGGCCCCCTGCGGAATAATCAGATCGGCAAGATAGCGTGAAGGCTGAACCAGATTGATCGCTGCGTCTCTTACCGTGCTTTCGTATTGAGTGATTATACTCTGCACGGTTCTGCCGCGATCGATATGGTCGCGCTTGATACGTCTGATTATGGCTTTGTCGAGCGGCACGTCGATATAGATTCGCAGGTCCAGAAGCGGCATTATTTCCGGAATGTTGAAAAGTAGCAGACCTTCAACGATCAGAATCGGGTGCGGCTCGATCGTTACCGTTTCAGTGCGGCGGTCAGAGTTTTTGAAGTCATATATTGGTCGCTCGATCGCTCTGCCATTGCGCAGATCATTGATGTGCTGAATCATCAGACCCGTCTCAAGGGCGTCCGGATGGTCGTAGTTTTTGATTTTTGGCTTGTCTTTTTTGGCATAATAATACATGTCGTGTTCGAGAACTGCTATTTTGCCGGGGAACCTATCGACCACCGCTCTCGATACGCTGCTTTTGCCAGAACCGGATAACCCACAAATTCCGATGATATACATCTTTTTCAACTCCTCTGTTAATTTCTCAATTCATATCAAAAAAAAAGATCCGGGTATTCCCGGACCTGAAAAATAAGGAGGCAAACAAATCCATAAACCCTGTCGGCGCAAAATGAGGCTTTGTTTAGCTTTTCACCGCCGACGACAACAGACATCGGCAAACGACGACAGATGTTCAGATACTTCGACAAGGCTGGTTGCGCACCAAAAAACTGCAGATTTTTTAAAATATTTTTCGACGAAAAAGAGAAGGGGAAACAACCCTTTGTTTGTCGAGGTTGTTTCCCCTGGCTTTTCATTGGTGCTTACTTGACCAGGCTTTTCAGTGTTTCTGCGATGCGGTCCGAAGAAAGCCCGAATGATTCGAGAAGTTCTTCAGGGGTACCGGATCTCGGTACACTGGTTACGGCCACGTGCTTAAACGAACTGATCTGACCTGCCAGGTGCAGTGAAACGGCAGCTCCGACGCCGCCTTCAGGGGCATGTTCTTCAAACACGGCAACTTTGCCGCCAGAGGCTTTGACCAGCTTGCCAAGCTCTTCTTTGGGGAACGGTTTGATGCTGTAGAGATCGACAACCTGAATCTTTTCTGCGCCAGGAAGATTTTTCAGGGCCTTCAGAATTTCATGCACGATGACTCCCGAAGATACGACGGTCAGGGCGGGGGAGTCGGATTTTCTGATAACTTTCAGGCCACCAATCGGAAAAGTTTCGTCGGCGTCATAGAGAACTTCTGAGTTCGGGCGCGAAAGTCTGACGTATCCCGGGCCATCATGTCTGGCAAGATTAACGATGCAGTGGTAGGCCGAGACCGCATCAGAAGGATAGAAAACGGCGCCGTTCGGCAGAGTGGCAAAGGCGGCAAGATCTTCGAGAGCCATCTGTGAAGGGCCATCTTCGCCAATCGAAATGCCGGCGTGGGTTCCGATAAATTTAACTTTCAGGCCAGAGAGAGCGGCCATTCTGATCTGGTCAAATGCACGGGCAAGGAAAGCGCCGAAGGTAGTCGCGAACGGAATCAGACCGCGTGCAGCCAGACCGGCCGCTACGCCTGCCATATTCTGTTCGGCAATGAAGCACTCGACAAAACGTTCGGGGTATTTTTCACCAAACTTCTGTGAATAGGTTGAGTTCTGAGTGTCGCCGTCGATAGCCCAGATTCTTTCATCTGCTTTGCCAAGATTGACGAGAGCCGGGCCGACCGCCTGGCGGGTAGCTGCTTTTTCGCCTTTTTTATAGGGCGCCGGTTCGATATTGGCTTTGAGTGGGCCGGTAACGATTGTACCTTTGATTTCGGCCGGTTTGGCGATGGCCGGTGCCGGCGGGGTTTTCATCAGGTCCTTGCTGACTTCTTCAAGAGCCTGCTCTAAGCCCTGCCCTGCGACGATCGGCTTGCCGTGCCAGTTGTCCTTGTCTGCAATCTGGGAGAGTCCGCCGCCCTTGAGGGTGCGGGCAATCACGCAGACTGGCTTGCCGGTAACATGAACAGCCTGCTCAAGAGCTTTGAGCACCTGCTCGATGTCATGGCCATCTTCAACCACAATTGCTTCCCAGCCGAAAGCTTCAACTTTGCGGGCATAGGTGCGCATGTCGTGGCCATGCATGGTTTCACGGCTCTGGCCAAGGCGGTTTACATCGATAATGCCGATGAGGTTGTCGGTTTTGAGATTGTCGGCCAGAGCGAAGGCTTCCCAGACGGAGCCTTCTGCGACTTCACCGTCGCCCATGAGAACGAAAGTACGGGCGCCGTTTTTTACGACGTTTTTCTGCTGAATGGCAATACCGAGGCCGACTGAAAGACCTTGACCAAGCGAGCCGGTTGCGACATCGACGAATGGCAGACTTGGCATCGGGTGCCCTTCAATGCGGGAACCCATTTTTCTCAGGGTAAAAAGTTCTTTTTCTTCAAGAAAACCGGCTTCGCACCAGGCAGCGTAAAGAGCCGGGGCAGCGTGACCTTTGGACATGACAAGGCGGTCATTGGCATGCGAAGCAGGATTTTTCGGATCATAACGCATGACTCTGAAGAAGAGTGCTGCAAGAATTTCGGCCGCAGAACAACAGGAGGTAGGGTGCCCTGAACCGGCTTCAGCTGTAGTTTTAAGAGACAGCCAGCGGATTCTGGCGGCGCGGTGTTTGAGTTCTTTTATCATTGATGCATCGTAGGACATTTAACCCTCCGGAATTTTAGTCGTGCAAAAACTTCCTAATTAGGTTTAAACAAAAGTGGAGGGATAGTCAACTACTTTACTAATTGAGGGGTGCCTGCTCCCGTATTCCGCTTGACTGAAATCTTCGGTGCAGGAATGTTGACGCCTTTTGGGGCGCTGCCGTTTGCTGGTGAAGAGTACTCAGAGTCTGCCTCCGGGCTCTCCACAACGAATAATGCTTCCCTGATGTCGGCCGGACAGATGAAAAGTTCCGGAATTCGTGGAATAAGTGTGTAGACAACCAGCGCTGAAGTCCATAACAGCAGTGATTTTGCGTCGCCTTCAGGGTTGTGATTCAATGATGTCAGAAGCTGCAGCAGCGAATTGACCCACAGCGACGGAATAAGCATGCGTATCGCTATTGCGGTGAAAATTTGCGGCATGATCGCGCGAATCGGCTGATTTTCAGGGTGAGGAGCCGGGGTCATCGAATCTATGGTTCTTAACGGAAAGGCATAGTAGATTCGGCTCCAGAAAGCAAACGCACGAAATCTTTCGGTGAGGGCGGTCAGCTTGAATTCCAGCCTGCTGCCAGAGGGGCGAAAGCGGCGGAACGCAAACAGAAGCGAAATAAACGAAGCACCGGTCTGGCCGGCCAGAGTTAATATGTATGCCGCCACAAACCCCTTGGTAATTAAAAGCGGTGTGAAGACGATTATGGAGGGTACCCCAGCCAGCACCAGAAACAGGGCCAGTGACAGAAGCCCGATGCTGTGCGTCCATGGCAGAAGTTCACATGCAACCGCCAGTTCTGTTAATGTGTTCTTCAGGCCGCTGCGTGTCAGCAGGGCTTCCTGACTTCCTGCGGCCATGACAAGCAGGTAACCTGAAATAGCGGCTCCGGCAAGAAAGCTGAGATATCTGACCAGAATCTGACGATTATATTTCCACATAAGGCATGCAATATATTTAGAGTTTATCGAAAAGCAAGAATGAAATGCATAAAGTTGAAATTTTTGCCTGTTGTTTATCGCTTGCTTTTATGTTAGTGTTGGTATGTAATAATTCTTTCGCAGAGTAGTCAGGTCTGCAGAGAGAGCTCAAGTCTCCGAGGAGCTTTAAAAACAATTATGTCAGAAGAATTTTCTCTTTCGCATCAGGTTGATGGCCCGGTGCTGATAATCAGGACCAAGGGCTACCTCAATGACCTTGGGGCTGAACAGGTTGACGAAATCTGCTCAGAGCACCTTGAAAAATCTGTAAACAAAATTGTCATCAATCTCGAACAGTCACCTTTGATCAACAGCATCGGCATTTCAATTTTGATCGGGGTAATTGAGGCTATCGAAGAATCTGGTGGTGCTCTGGCATTTACCAATCTTACTCCGACCAACCGCAAGACCTTCGAAATGATGGGCCTTCTGCAGTTTGCAGAACCTTTTGACAAAGAGGAAGAGGCTGTAGCCAAATATAAAGGTTGAGTTTAATGTCTGAATCAGAACAGACGTCTTCAATTGAACAAAAAATGCAGCAGCAGGTGCTGCGCTATGAGTATGTTCTTGAAGCTCTGAGCGACATCGGAGACGAGCTGTGTCGTGTCTCAAGTTTTGATGCCCAGCTCAAGTCGCTTCTGCATCTGTTGCTGGGTACCCTCGGTGTTCGCAAGGGCGGCATTTTTCTTTTCGACAACTACAACAAGCGGGTGTCGTTACGCTGCTCCTGGAAACTGGTTCACAAGAATTTTGAATATGACCTGCCGCATGATGAAATAGCCGGTCTCGAAGCGGATTCTGGCGATATTACTTATCGCGCTGCCGAGTATAACCATCTGCGCGGCATTCTCGAAGCCTTCGCCGAAGACAACCTTGACTGTATCTCGATTCTCAAGGTCAGAGAGAAGCTTATCGGCTTTCTGGTAGTCGGTCACAAGCTCAAAGAAGTACCGCTCACTGAAAAAGAAGTCAGCTTTCTCAAGACTCTTTCGCGCAACATCTCGGTTGCGATCAACAATTTTCTGTTGCTTTCAGAGCTGCGCGAAGCGAATGTACGCCTGGACGAAAAGATCCAGGAAGTAAGCATTCTCTATCAGGCATCGCAGATGATTTCGTCTGAACTTCAATTGCAGGCACTGCTCGATATGGCAATGAGTGCGATCTCAGAAATCACCGACATTGAACGAGGCACCACCTGGCTTTACGAGGAAGAACACCGTCAGTTCAATCTGATGAGTCATCTGGGCGATGCCAGTAAATTACCCGAAAACCTTTCGCTCGAAGACTCCGAAATTCTGCAGATTGTCGCTGAGCGCAAAGACACCTTCGAATACGAAAAAGGCAAGAGCCAGCCGGCCGAATTGAAGCGCCTGGACGAGAAGGTTTTTGGTGAAGCATTCGTGGTTGTACCGATTCTCAATCAGGGTGAATTTCTTGGTCTTCTGCATCTCTGTGCCACCGCAGGAGCAAATGGTTTCACTTCGCGTGATATCCGCCTTATCAAGGTTTTTGCGGTTCAGCTCGGTGCTGCAGTGAAGAACGCGCAGCTTTATGAGCAGGCCATCACCGATGGCATGACCAAGCTTTATCTGCACCGCTATTTTAAACAGCGGTTACTCGACGAAATCAAGAGGGCTGCACGTTTTAAACGCAACCTGGCTCTGATCATGGTTGATATCGATCATTTCAAGAGGCTTAATGATACTTACGGGCATCAGACCGGTGACGAGGTGCTCAAACACGTTGCCTCGATCCTGCGCCGCGCTGTGAGAACCCACGATTTGCCGGTTCGCTATGGCGGTGAAGAATTCGCTCTCGTGCTGCCAGAGACCGATATGACCGGCGCAGTTGCAGTTGCCGAACGCATCAGAAGGTCTATCGAAACAGATTTTCTCGAAGTGAACGGCGTGGTTATCAAAATCACGGCCAGCTTTGGGGTTTCGGTCTTTTCTGATTGTGCCGACGACATGGATTCGCTGATCAAGGCCGCCGACGTTGCTCTCTACTGGTCAAAGGAGCACGGGCGCAATCAGGTTACCGCCGCTCCGGCCAAAGTAACCCGCGAGGTCGAATAACTCGCGCGGCTGCCACGACGGCACATGGCGGGTATTCGCATTCAGCCAGGGTATTTATGGGTTGCGATGAGATAGAATCTGGCTGCTCAGGTAAGGCTGCATTTGCGCAACAGCATTATTTTGCCGCGCCCGGGCGTAATTTCGTTCTTGATGGTTTCCCAGCCTTTGTCAGTCATCTCAGCAACTTCGTCTTCACGAAATGGTCTTACCAGCATGCCTTTGCGCGTACCTTTGACATAAACTATCGAACCGTCGTCGGTTGAAATGGCATTGTTGTCGCAGGACATGTCTGAGAAGCTGTCCATGGTCAGAAGCATCACACCCTCAGGCTTGAGAACGCGAAACGCTTCTTCTGCCGCCTGAAAAAAGCTTTTGCGGTCGAGGTGATCGAAAAGATGGTGCGCAAGAATGCCGTCTACGCTTTCTGACGCCAACGGCAGGCATCTGGCGTCACCGGTGAGCACCAGACCCTTGAGTTCTTCTTCGAAAAAGTTGTTTTTCATGACCCGGGCAGCTTTGAATGAAAGGTCGAGCCCGATGATGTTATAGCCAACCTGACTGAGATAAAGACTGTTGCGACCTTCGCCGCAGCCAAGGTCAAGAACGACACCGTGACGCGGGACATGGCTGAACAGGTGCTGAACCAGCTTGGCAGAAGGTGCGATCATACCGTGGTATTTGAGGAAGCGGTTCCAGGTTTTATCCCAGTAGGTGCGGGCCTGCGATTCAATCTGACTGTTCATGCTTTGCTCCCGTCATATTCGATGGTCACGGCAGTTATGTCGTCGTGCTGCGTGGCCAGGTAGGCAAATTCTTCTACGGCATCGAGCAGGTCCTGAGCGGGGTTTTTGCCCCTGACTCTGGCAAGAAATCTTTTCAGGCCGAAATCACCAAACTCTTCATCATCGCTGTTACGGGCTTCTGTGACTCCGTCTGTGTACAAGAGCAACAGATCGCCGGCAACCAGCTGAAAGTTTTTTGAACCATATTCATAGTCTTCAAGAATGCCGAGTGGCAGACCTTTTTCAGACTTTTCGCGCAGAATGTGATTGTGCCCATAACCATTTGAGACAAACGCAGGATTATGACCGGCGCTTGCCATTTCAACATTGCCTGTCTCTGCATCAATTATAACGTACATTGCAGTGATAAAGCGATCGTTGGTGATATTTTTCGCGATAATATTGTTGGCGCGCGTCAGAACTTCTCCGGCCCCCATTTTATCGAGTTCCATTGTTGACAGGGTTGTTTTGAATACTGTCATGATAATCGCCGCCGGAACATTTTTGCCTGAGGCATCGGCAATTACTACGCCGATGCGGTTCTTGTCGAGAACAAAAAAGTCGAAATAGTCGCCACCAACTTCAGCTGCAGATTTATTGATTTTGTTGATACGCAGGCCAGGCATCTGCGGAACGCTTTTGGGCAACAGGTTGTCCTGAATTTCTTTGGCCATGGTCAGCTGATCGTCAATGATCTTTTTCTTGTCATGGTCTTTTAACAGAGCGTCGGTTTCGATAATCGAGGCGATCTGACCCGCAATGATCTGAACGAAAAAGATTTCCTGCCATGACAGCCTGGTCTTTTCATCGAGACTGTAGACGAACAGAATGCCCCTCGGTGTTTGGAGCTCATTGTCATTGTCGCCAGGAACATTGAGCGGTTCGAGCAGAAGGCTGCCCGCAAGGCCTTTTTCGTATTCCCGGTCGGCCAGCACCGGGTTGTTTTTGATCGGCGGCGATGAATAGACTTCTCTGAAAAAGCTGTCTGCTTCTACACCGGCCTTGATGCCGCAGGCAAATTCAAAATACCAGCCGGTCAGGCCCTTTTCAAATGGGATTCTTTCTTCCTGTGCCGGTTGCCCCAGGTGCAGGTTAACGCCGGCAGAAAGGCAATACGGCTCAAATTCAGGGCTTTTCATGAATCGTTCGCTGAACTCATGCTCCCCAAGCCTGACAAAGAATTTTTCACCGGTTTCTGGGTTGGTTTGAATTACCATGACCTTGATCAGGTCGAATTTTTCGTTCTGCTCGATGAGTTCCTTTAAAATAAGGTTGACCGCTTTTTCAAGCCTTTCATTGGGTCGGTCCGGACGTGTTTCTGTTTCATGCAGCTCGCGAAAATATTTGGTCAGGCCGTGAATAGAAGAGAGATAGTTGCGGTTAACTTCACCCTGCAGATTCAGGCGCTCACACATCAGGGCGAAAGCTTTGCCGAGCGAATCGATTTCCTCAATTTCAGAGGTTTCGGCCTTGAAATCACTGCCGAGTCTGAAGCTTGCCACCTTTTCGCTCAGCAACTTGAGCGGCCCGCCGAGTGCTGTCGGAAAGAAAAAGGCCAGATAGGCACTGATGGCACCGATCAGCAGCAGAAAGGTCTGGGTGAAGTTGGAGTTGCGGTTGGCCCTGGCGATGAGATCTTCAGAAATCGAATTTATCTGGTTCCAGAAGCGGTCAGCTTCAGCTTTGGCTGCGTTTACGCCTTTCTGTCTGAAGGAGGTGATTTCCTTCTGCATTTTCAGAAGCTGGTCTTCAGTTTCGAGGAGTTCGCTTTCAGGCGCTTCGAGAAGGTTCCGCAACCGATTGAAGGAGTCGAAGAAACCCTTGATTTTTGCTTCAACCTGAGTGAGTACTCTTTTGTGCAGGGGCACATTGCTTTCTTGAATCGAGCGGCCCAGAAGATAAAGAATAGCTCTAAATCTACTCTCAACGCGGCCGGCCGATGATTTTTCTGACTTGTCGCTCTGTTCTTTTCCTTTTTTGAGGCTGAGATACAGGGCAACTTCCGTTTCGGCCAGAATGAGATCTTTTTCTACCCGCGAAATCTTTTCCATCAGCGACGAAGTGTTGCCAAGCGACGCCTGAAAATCAGGGTTTTTTAGGGTGCTGTTGAGATCGACGATCATACTCTTGAAGCGGTCGAGCAGGCTGGTTACATCGGCACGCAGCCCCTCGGCGGCTTTCGACCGCCGGTCGGCATTTTTCCGCAGCATGCGGTTGCGGCTTTTCAGAAGAAGATCAAAAGATATGAAATGCTTTTTGAAACCATCGAACATCAGCCTTGTATGAGTAAGAACTTCGAGGCGTGCGGGGTCGTCGATCAATTTTTCGATGCGGTCGATAACCAGTTCGAGCTGATGCAGTTTCTCGCTGTTGTCCTGTTCTGCCACTTCAGGCCCCGATTTAAGGCTTTCGGTAACAGTTTCGCCGAGCTGGGTCCATTTTGCCGCGAGCTCTTCATAGGCCCTGGCAATCTTGATGTTAACCGGCAGCGAGACGTTGACGGTGTCTTCAATGTCGCTGAATGAAAGCCAGTTGAGGGCAAACAGAATCACAAACAGCAGAAGAATGACCAGAAAGACTTTGGCGAGGCGTCGCTGCAGGCTCTGCTTGGGTCTGGCTTCCGAATCAGACATTGAAACGGAAATTGATGATATCTCCATCTTCGACAATGTATTCTTTTCCTTCAAGACGTGCCAGGCCGGCAGCCTTTACCGCTGCCATCGTGCCCTTCGCGACGAAATCATTGTAGGCAACGACTTCGGCTCTGATAAAGCCACGCTCGATGTCTGAATGAATCTTGCCGGCAGATTTCTGGGCACTGGTGCCCCGCTGCAGAGGCCAGGCACGGACTTCGTCTTCGCCGACCGTAAGAAAGCTTATGTAATTGAGAAGACGATAGGCTTCAGAAATAAGGCGGTTGCGGCCTGATTCTTTTATGCCGTATTCTTCAAGAAAAATGGCTTCTTCTTCGGGAGAAAGAGCTGAGATTTCCATTTCGGTGGCAGCAGAAATGAGCATTGGTGACCAGTTTCGCTGCTGACACGCCTGTTTAAAGGCATTTACTACCGGGTCCGACTCGTTTTTGAACTGCTCGTCTGAGCAGTTGCCAACCAGCAGCAGTGGCTTCTGGGTCAGGAAACGGTAGCAGCGCAGGCTGTGCTCCTGCTCATCGGTCAGCTCGATTTCAGAGATGAAACGGTTTTCTTCGAGGACCTTCTTCAGGTTTTCCATCAGTTCAAGCTCTTTAACGAGTTCGGGCTTTTTGCCCGCCTTCATTTCTTTATTCAGGCGTTCAATTTTGTTGGTAACCATTTCGAGGTCACTGAAAATGAATTCAAGGCAAAGCTCTTCAAGATCCGCTGCCGGGTCGATGCGGTTGTGGATGTGAGGAATTTCTTCGCTGGCAAAGAGTCTGACAACCAGCATGACGGCATCGCAGATTCTGATGTTGGCGAGGGTTTTGCTGGCAGACTTGCTTTCGGCGTTGCTGATGCCGGGAATATCGGTGAATTCAACGGTTGCGTAGGTGGTCTTTTTGGGTTTGAAAATAGTGACGAGATGGTCGATGCGTGCATCAGGAACTTTGATGATGCCGTTATTGATTTCGTCTGTCTGTGCCAGATAATCGCGGGTCTGGGCTTTGGCTCTGGTGGCCATGTTAAAAATGCTTGTCTTGCCAGACATCGGCAAGCCGGCTAATCCGATTTTCATCTGCTGCTCCTGAATGCTATAAATTTCAGGCTGTATGATAGCATAGACCGGCCTTTAACGCTAATAAAAAGGGCGCATCACCAACCCGGTGATGCGCCCCTGAAAAGGTCGGTTTCAGATCATCATGCCCGCAATGTTGGCGGTCAGAAAAGAGGCGAAGGTACCGGCGATGAGGGCCCTGACGCCGAGTTTGGCAAGATCGCCGCGTCTTGACGGAGCAATGCCGCCGATGCCGCCGAGCTGAATGCCGATCGAACCAAGATTGGCAAAACCGCACAGAGCGTAACTGAGAATGACTCTGGTGCGCATTGCCAGTTCAACCGGTTTGCCGTCAACCAGAACGCTGCCATTCAGATAACTGGCAAGATCAGCGTAGGCGACAAATTCATTGAGAACCGTCTTTTTGCCGAGCAGGGCGCCGGCAATCGAAATATCCTGAACCGGCACGCCAAGCAGCCAGGCAAAAGGCGAGGCTATCAGACCAAACATTGAATCGAGAGTATTGTATTTTGTCAGACCCACGAGGTTGGCAAACATGCTCCAGAGGTGGTCGCCCATGGCGATGAGAGCGATGAAGCCGATAAGCATGGCGGCGACGTTGAGCGCCAGGCTCATGCCTTCTGAACAGCCTCTGGCAGTCGCGTCGATTACGTTCTGGTCGATTTTTTCGATGCGCAGTTCAAGATTACCACTGGTCACCGGAACCTCGGTTTCCGGAACCAGCATTTTGGCAAATACCATGGCTGCCGGTGCCGACATGACGGAAGCCGCTACCAGGTGCCCGGCGATGCCGGGGATAGTGTCTTTAAGCATGCTGACATAGCCGGCCATGACACCACCGGCGATTGTGGCCATACCACCGGTCATGACGCAGCAGAGTTCGGAATAGGTCATTTTTTCGACGTATGGTTTGATTACCAGCGGGGCTTCGGTCTGACCGACAAAAATATTGGCGGCAGCGCTGAGAGATTCGGCACCCGAGGTTTTCATGGTTTTCTGCATGACCAGAGCGACGTAATAGACGAGGCGCTGCATGATGCCAAGATGATACATGATGGCCATGAAGGCGGAGAAGAAAACAATGGTCGGCAGAACGTTAAATCCGAAGAATGCGCCTGTGCCAGCGGTCAGCTGCAGGCTGTTGAGCTGTGCTGCCACTTCGGGAGCGGCTGATGGGTTCGAAACGGCTACCGGCACCACAAATTTAACCAGATTGCCAAAAACGAAGCTGGCGCCTTTTTCGGTGAAGCTCAGCATTTTTACGACTGCATCATTGAGATAACCAAAAACAGCCTTGCCTGAATCAGTCTTCAGAATCAGAAAGGCAAATATCACCTGCAATACGATCCCCCAGATAACCAGTTTCCAGTCGATTTTTTTGCGGTCGGTCGACAGTCCGTAGCAGATACCCAGCTGGACAAAAATTCCGAGGAGGCTTGCACCGTATTCTGAAGCGTGTTCCATTCCCTGTGCTCCTATTGTTTAATTAATGAAGGGCATGATATCACAACAGGGCACAAAAAGCACCGACAAACATCGACAGACGACAGCAGTTATCGGCAGACAAAGAAAAACACCGGCATTTCTCATGCAGAAATGCCGGTGTCTGATGTCAGAACATCAATCAGAGATCGATGTTATTCTCTTCACCATCATCAGGGCTGATTTCGATAATGCGGTCGGCAAACTTCACCACTACCCGCTCGCCGGCCGAGAAGAATCGGGCCAGTGCCGGGTATTTCTGACAGAGCTTGAAATATGCGTCAGACCAGGCTTTTATTACCAGCTTGTTTTTCTCGCCCTTAACTTCGCTGTCGATCCACTTGTTATCGATCAGATAGAAGGTTTTGGCATCTATTTCCTTCTGAACCGGTGCCTGCAATGCCTGGCGGGCCGAGCCTGAACTACCGGGCCGCGGTGCCGGGGCACTGAAGCCCTGGGGTGCCGCTGCTGATTTTAGCGAATTCATTTCTCTTGAAGCACCGACTGCATCAGCGCCGTCAGAGAGATTCTGCAGACGATCGACAGAGAATTTGGCCTTGCTTTCTTCAAACGAGGCTGACGGCATCGATTCTGGCACCATTGTCTGCCGCAGGTTCGGGCCAAGGCTGTCGTTGTCTTCGAGAACCAGATATGAAGTGTAGGGGGTGAGAATGCCGTAGCGTTTTGCAAGAGTGATGATTTCGTTCTTTAATTCTTCATCGGCGCCATTTTTGCGAATCTGTTCGAGCAGAAACCCGATTTTGCGGGTCGCCCAGATTTTTGCAACGAAGGTATTCTCGCTGGAACTGGCCGAAAATTCGGTTTCGAAATCCATTTTTACCGGCTGCCCCTTAACGCTGCCGGTAAGGGTAATCAAGGCCGGCCCGGGTTTGCTGTAGCGACCAAGAACGAGAATGTTGCTGTCTTTGAACACGTCCCCGGTTTTGCGCGGGTAGATCTGCGAAACTTCGACATTGCTGAACTGCAGCCCGACATCGGTCAATACCGGATGAGTCAGTTTGGAAAAGAGCGAAGAAATCTTGATTTCGAGGTCTTCGTCTTCAGAAACATAATCTGAAACCCCGCCGTTCTGATCGGCGAGATTATCGATCAGCTCGGCATTGAGCTGATCGCCGACACCGAATGAGAAAATTCTGATTCCCTTGGTGTTTTTATTGCTGACAATTTTCAGAATTTCGCTGGGGTCGGTCTGACCGGCTGTCGGTTTGCCGTCGGTGACGAAGACGATGAAACGCGGATTGTTCGATTCACTTTTGTTCAGGGCATTGATTGCCAGTTCAAGCGCTTCAGATATATTTGTGCCACCCATTGCATCGAGATTGCGAATGTGGTTGAGAGCTCCCTCGCGCACCTCGGGCGTCATCTTTGTCATGGCCGGTTTGTAGGATTCGGCTTCGGTAGAAAAATTGCACAGAAGAAAGCTGCTCGATTCATTGAGTGAATTGATGCAGAATTCAAGCGCTTTTCTGGCCTGAGATATTTTCGCGCCGGCCATGCTGCCTGATGTGTCCATTACCAGTGCCACATCGATGCTGGGAGTCTTTTCTTCAAGGTCTTTGAGCGCCGGGGCCAGCATCAGCATGAAAGTGCCGTCTTCGGTCGGATCAGGGCGATGACACAGCGAAGTCACCGCAACATCTTTGCGCGCTACCGAGTAATAAAGCACAAAATCTTTATCGGGGCGAACTTTGTCGATTTCGTAGCCAATTACCGCTTCTTTGTCATTTTTGCGGCTCACCGAAATTTTATGGGTAGGCGAATAGATCGAGGCGATCGGCAGATCAGATTTTATGTGAGCTTCGATGGCCACGTCTTTCATGTCTTCCTGACTGTATTTTTCGATGTTCAGCGGGTAAACATAGCGCACCAGGCCGCCTTCCATCTTCAGCGCTTCCTGGTAAGAAAGTTTGACATCCTTGTGGCTCAACGGATTAATCGGGTAAATGCGGGTTTTAAAGATGCCCTGACCCATAAACTCAAGAAGTCCGGGGTCGCGCATCTGTCTGACAATGTCTTCATAAATCTTTCGGGCTTTTTCAGCTTCGAGCAGTTCACCCTTGGTCATTTTACCCTCGATATCCATCGCGAAGTCGCTGATAGAAGCCCCAATCGGCAGGGGGAAAATGTAAAGCCCCTCGATCACCCTGTTTTCGTGGTTATAAAACTTCTGGTCAACCTGAGTCGCCGCAGCCAGATTATTTATCTGAATCTTTACATGGTGCTTGGTAACCGAGAGTGGCACGGTGAAATTGTCGACCGGCCTGGGGGGCGGTCGAAAGATAATCTGCGGGTTCGGTTCGATCGGGTCATACGGAAACACCATCCCGTCGGCAAAGAGCGCCGACCCGGACAAACAGAAACAGACAAAAATAAACAACGCCAGACAATTGAACTTTTTCATGCTTCCTCCCGTTTCATCGTTCATGAAACAACTAACGAAATAACATAATTCCGGATTTAAAAAAAGATAAACCGCGCCAGATTACATTTAACTTGCGACTGTCAGCGCCAGAAGTTAGAATTTATTAGAGATTTAAACAAAGGGTTGGGTTAAATGGGCTCATCGATTCTACAGCTTGAGCAGGTTCGCAAAGCAATTCAAGAGGTTTACCAGCTCCCTGAAAGAGCAGAGTCTTATCTTGAACTGCAGAAGGCGATCCTGGTCTGGGAAAAGGTCTGCGGTGGCGAAGAAGACGATGAAAGTCGGCGCATCTTCGATGGCCTGCAGAGCCTGCACGCTTTTCTCAACAACAAAGGCCTTGCCAGTGAGGCTCTGCAAATTTTCTACCTGCAGATAACGGTTTTTCCTGAGCTTTATTTCCCGAAGCTGCCGAAGGGGCGTTCGCAGCAAAAGCTCGATCTTGAGCTCTTTGCAGGTATGCGGCAGGCACTGGCAGGCAAAACCACACCTGAAAAAGTCCGGAAGGCACTGACGGAGTTTGAAGAGAGCTTTCGCCGTGTCAATCTGAACCTGCCGCTTCTGGCCTCAGAGATTTCTTCCGGTGAATTTCACCGTGACGGAAAAGGCCGTGCCGGCGAGTTTTTTCGCAGCTTTGCCGAAATCGTGACGCTGCTGCAGGATACCCCGGCACGCGACACGCCATGGGAGCTGATGAACCAGCTGGCGATGAAAATTAACAATCAGGTCAGCGGCTTCAATCAGTCGTATCTTTTTCTCAAGGCGCTTGAAACGATCAAGACTGCCAGGCCCGCCGGGTGGGTTCGCAACGAGATCGCCAGAAACCAGGAATTTTTTCAGAGAAATTTCTGCTGGAAAAATATTGATGATGCGGTCGTCGCACGCGATGATAAGCGCCAGATTCACTGGATCGACCGTGCTTTGGCCTGTACGAACGATGAATTCGAGAGAAAATACCTTCTTTCCAAGAGGGAGCGTGCTGTTAAAAAGATCGGCAAGCCTGTTCAACCATATATTATGGCAGGGATTGCAGTTGCTTTTGTCGTTTTTGTATTTGTCCTGATCAAAACAGAACCGGAAACCAGAAAGAGTCTGAATCTTGATTACGCCAGAAAAGACCTGATGAAAGCTCTCGTCAGGGGCATCAAAGATGAAAAGAACGAAAATCAGACTACAGATCCTGTGAGCGCTATTCCTGTGAGACGTTTTTTCAGCCGCTCCGGTCTCGATGAGTATTACCCGCCACTCAAGCCGCATAGTCGACAGCTGACACTCCCGGAAATAAGACACGCTGTTTTTCAAAGACAGCGTCTTGACTTTCTGAAAACACAAAACCTCGACAAAATCGAACAGGAGCGCCTTGAACAGCTGGAGAGAGAATGGAAGGCAAGGTGTGATTTTTATGACTATCGCAATGAAGACCGGGAAGCGGTCTTCTGGGATTTAAAAATACACGGTCCTAATCTGGCTCTGGACGCACAGGATATTCTTAACTCATGGCGATCAGGAGAAGAACAACAGATAAGACGAACCATTGAATCGAACGTCGATCTGGACATCAATAATTCTTTACACCTGCGGATAATTCTTGAAAGACTGCGCAGCCTCGGCTGCCTGACTGCCTCCGAGACACCGAAAGTCTGGGACGAAAACTGCCGTCGAGCCCTGATCGAATTCAAGGCTACGCATCTTTCGGTGCCGGACTCCGTCTGGGACCGAAAAACCCAGGATGCGCTCTTTCCCCGACAGTAAACTACATCAGCATTTTCAGAACAGTCAGCAGGAAAATCTGAAAATGCTGCGTCAATGAATTCAATGGTTCTTTGAGATACAGCAGATTAAGCAGTGACTCTGCATTTGCCGGAAAAAACAGTTTCCCGAAAATAGTCGTTCCCGAAACGAATACCAGGGTTCCGAGAAGGTAGACAAGAGTCGTTTCAAAGCCGGATAGATCGTTGCCAAGCCTTTGGGCATTTCCATATAGAAATGAGATATACCCTACGCAGACCAGAATGACCATTGTCAGGGTCAGAAGTTCTGCATAATCAGGCGTGGCAACGATCGAATACAGCGTCATCATACGGTTTTACTGCTCAACTATCTGAGTTTTACGGCAAGCTCCGAGTCAAGCCTGCTGACCATCCTGCTTATCATTGGCTGGATTTCTTCGTCGGTCAGGGTTTTCTTCGGGTCTCTGAATGAGAGGGCGAATGCCAGAGAACGGCAGTTTTCGGGGATTCCCTTGCCCTGATAGACATCAAACAGGTAGCAATCTTCAAGCAGCTGTTTGCCTTCGGTTGTGAGGATCTTGAGAATGTCGCGATGGGCAACTGCTGTCGGCGCCAGAAGCGCCAGGTCACGTCTGACAGCCGGCAGTTCTGGTATCGGCTTCATTCTGCCGGCATCTTCAATGGCCGTGGCAAGTTTATCGAGATCGATTTCGGCAATGAAAATGCATTTTGGCATTTTCTTGTTGTCAAGCAGGTTTGGATGCAGCTGGCCGAATTCGCCGGCCGGGATTTTGCCAACCATGAGTTCCATCTGCACTGCCGGATGGAAAACACTGCAGCTGCCGGGGGCGTATCTGACCTTGACCTTGAGAAGATCGGCGATATTCTGAATCAGACCTTTGACGCTGAACAGGTCAAAGGTTTCTGCGCTTCGACGCCAGTCTTTGGGGTCGGCGGAGCCAGAAAAGCCGATGCACAGACGTGAATGTTCTTCGCTGAGCCCGCCAGCTGCTGGATGGAAAGCTTTGCCAATTTCAAACAGTCTGAGATTGAATTCATCGTTCAGAATGTTTCTTTTCAGGGCATCGAACATCCCCCATTTAAGGCTGGTGCGCATAGCGCTCAAATCTTCTGACAGCGGGTTTTGCAGCATCAGAGGTTTTTTTTCGCGGAAACATTCGTCGATTGCGGCGGGAATAAAACTGTAGGTCATGATTTCATTGAAACCGCATGAAACGAAGTGGTCGCGCAGGCGTTTTTCCATTTTCTGCAGCGGCGTGGGCAGCTGTAGAACTGAGGTGATGGCCGGCAGGGTTGTGGGAATATTGTTGTAGCCGTACATCCTTGCCACTTCTTCGATGATATCGGCTTCGATGGAAAGATCGTGGCGATATGGTGGAACACTGACGATCAGATCTTCTCCGTCGCGTCTGGTGTCAAGCTTGAGCCGAAGCAGCAGAGTTTCGATCTGAACCGGGCTGAGGTTGATGCCGATAACGCGGTTGACTCTGCGGGTTCTAACCTTGATCTGCCGCAGAACTTCGGGTTTCGGGTAAGCATCGGCAATGCCCTTGACCGGATTGCCGCCTGCAATCTGTTTTAGCAGTCGGGCGGCTTCGTTGAGCGCTATCGGAACATTGTCTATATTGGTGCCGCGCTCGAAACGGTAAGAAGAATCAGACATCAGTGCCAGGCGCTTCGAGGTTTTTCTTACCGAAGTCGGGTCAAAAAATGCGGCTTCAAGCAGAACGCTGGTGGTGTCGTCAGTAACCGATGAGTGCAGACCACCCATGACGCCTGCTACGGCAACCGGTTTTTCTGCGTCGGCAATAACCAGCATCGAGCTGTCGAGGCTGCGTTCCGCATTGTCGAGGGTGGCTATTCTTTCATCTTTTCCGGCTGGTCTGACGACGATTTTTTTGCCGGCGAGTTTTGCATAGTCGAAGGCATGCATCGGGTGCCCGATATCGAGCATGATGTAATTGGTAACGTCTACGACATTGTTGATCGAACGGATCCCGGCTTTTTCGAGCCTTTCTTTCAGCCAGTCGGGTGAGGGGCCGACTTTGACATTATGTACCAGTCTTGCGCCATAGCGTGGGCAGAGATCCTTGTCCTGAATTTCAACTGTGACCTGTTCGGCCACATGTCCTTCGCCGTCCTCATCGCCAAGCGGGTCACGATGCAGCGGCAGGTTGAAAATGGCTGAGAGCTCCCGGGCGATGCCGAGATGTGAGAGGGCATCGCCACGATTGGGGGTGATGCTGATTTCAAAGATTACATCGTCGAGGCTGAGTGCATTTACGATGTTCTGGCCAATTTCTGCATTTTCATCGAGAATGTAGAGGCCGCCATGCTCTTCAGAGATACCGAGCTCCCTTTTGCTGCACATCATACCCGAAGATTCGATGCCGCGGATTTTGGCCTTGCTGATTTCGAACCCGGATGGCAGGCGGGCACCAATCAGTGCCACCGGAACTTTGTCGCCAGCCTTCATATTATTAGCGCCGCATACGATCTGCAGCGGCTGGCCGCGGTTGACGTCAACGCTGCACAGCGACAGCTTTTCAGCATCAGGGTGCGGGTCGCGGCTGAGAATTTTCCCGACCACGACGTTGTTGAGGTTTTTACCGGGCTGAATGATTTCTTCTACTTCGAGGCCGCTCATATTGAGGGCATCGGCGATACGTTCGGGAGTTTCGTTGATATCGATATAGTCTTTAAGCCAGCTTAATAGAACTTTCACTTTGATTACCTCAGAATTGTCTCAGGAAGCGCACGTCAGAGCTGAAAAGCAGTCTGATGTCGTTGATACCGTAACGGAGCATGGCAATGCGATCGATGCCCATACCAAAGGCGAAGCCGGTGTATTTTTCTGTGTCGTATTTGACCGCTTCGAAAACCTTGGGGTTGACCATACCGCAGCCGAGAACTTCCATCCAGCCGGTTCCCTTACAGACTTTGCAGCCTTTGCCTTCGCAGAAAATACACTGAATGTCCATTTCTGCCGAGGGTTCGGTAAACGGAAAGAAGCTGGGGCGGAACCTGTATGGGCGCTTGCCGAACATGTTCTCTACAAACATCACGAGCGTGCCCTTGAGGTCGGCCATGCTGATGTTCTCACCGACTACG
Source organism: Candidatus Rifleibacteriota bacterium (assembly GCA_024710355.1). Taxonomy (GTDB): domain Bacteria; phylum Muiribacteriota; class Ozemobacteria; order Ozemobacterales; family Ozemobacteraceae; genus Rifleibacterium. The sequence continues at coordinate 107,239 of JANJUX010000054.1, read as the reverse complement.
AGACCTTCCATCTGGTTGAACATCGGCGAATGGGTTATGTCGCTGTCTTTTCTGAAAACCTTGCCGAGACCGATCATCTTGAGCGGCGGCTGCAACGCTTCCATGGTGCGAATCTGTACTGGAGAAGTCTGAGTGCGCAAAACCTGGCCCGATTCGAGATAGAAGGTGTCCTGCATGTCGCGCGCCGGGTGATGACTGGGCACGTTGAGGGCTTCAAAGTTGTAATATTCGTCTTCGATCTCAGGGCCTTCGGCCATGAAGAAGCCCATCGACAGAAAGATGTCGGCGACTTCTTTCGCAACCTGTACAACCGGGTGCAGGCTGCCGGCAGTTGGCCAGGTGCCGGGAAGGCTATGGTCTGGCTTCTCCGCGCTTAATCTGGCTTCCTGTTCCTTCAGGGCAAGTTCCCGCATGCTTTCTTCAAGCGAGCTCTGAATCTGGGTTTTGAGATCATTTATGGCGGCCCCTGCGGCTTTTCGCTCCTCGATCGATAGCTTGCCAAGACCTTTAAGGAGTTCGGTTACCTCGCCCTTTTTGCCGAGATACTTGACTCTGAGACCTTCAAGGTCGGCGGTGGTAGCGGCCTTGGCCTTTTCTGAGAGATATTGCTTCAACAGTTGTTCGTGAGAATCAGACATTTGATCTCCTTCGGAAAAAATGCATTGTATTTAACTTAAACCGGCCGGGCGGGATCTGGCCCACTCGTAGAGGCATATTGCCGCAGAGGTGGCAACATTGAGTGATTCTACCCGGCCTTGCATTGGTATTGCAAGTCTGCTGTTACATTCCTTTAAAATTTCCTGGTCGAGCCCTCTGCCTTCCTGCCCAAGCACCAGTGCCGCCCTGAGCGGAAACTGAAAGTTCGCAACCGGCTTGCCTTCCATGTCGGCGCAGATCATTGCGGTCTGGTATTTTCGAAAAAGTTTTACCACAACAGAAAAGTCGGCGTCATGGCAGACCGGCAGGCGGAAATTCGAGCCCATTGCCGCTCTGGCAACCTTGTGGTTAAAGATGCTGCAACAGCCCCTGAGCATGATCAACAGGTCGATGCCCATTGCTTCACCGGTGCGCATGATGGTACCAATGTTTCCGGGGTCCTGCAGTCGGTCGAGAACGAGAATTTTTGCAGCGGTTTCGATGGCCTTTTCAAGGTCTGGTGGTGGCGGCGGTGTCAGAAAGGCAACGATCTCTGCCGGGTTCTGAACGCTAGATATTTCGCGAAGCAGGCCGCGACTTATCTGAAAGCACAACGGCTCAAGCTCAACTCTGCCATTCAGAGAATCAGGATGCTCGACAAATACCATCTCAGGCTTTGCGCCAGATGCAATGGCTTCGTTGAGGAGCTTATGCCCTTCAATGAGGATCATGCCAGCTTCAGTCGGCTGTAAAAGAGCCTTCAAAGCTCGCTTTATGGTCGGATTTGCTTTTGATTCAATAGTTCGCAAGATGATTTAAACAAAAAACACCCGGGGCAGACCCCGGGTGTTTTTTTACGTTAAAATTGTTATCAGGCAGCGCTTCTGGCTTTGTCAACAACAGCTTTGAACGACTGGGGGTCGCGCACGGCCAGTTCGGCCAGAACCTTGCGGTTCAGCTCGATGCCGGCTCTCTTCAGACCGTTGATAAAGCAGCTGTAAGACATTTCGTTGATGCGGCAGGCAGCGTTGATTCTGGTGATCCAGAGTCTTCTGAATTCGCGGCTGCGTTTGCGGCGGTCAACATAAGAATGGTCGAGGGCGTGCAGAACGGCCTGCTTGGCGACCTTCTTGACATTATTGTGAGCGCCCCAGAAACCCTTGGTTCTGCGGAAAAGTTTCTGTTCCTTGCGTCTTGCGTTACTTGAACTTTTTGATCTTGACATGGTTTATCTCCTGATGAATTTCTTAAACCCAGTTACTCTCGACACTGGGTCAGGAGTACGGCAACATTACCTTCAGAGCGTGTTCATTGCCCTTTTCGCAGTTGGCAGACTGGCGATAGCCTCTTTTGCGTTTGCTAGACTTCTTGGTCAGGATGTGGCTGCCATAAGCCTTGTAACGTCTGAACGCACCGGAACCTGTTCTTTTGATGCGTTTTGCAGCACCGCGATGAGTTTTCATTTTCGGCATAATACTTTCCTCCTGATGGCAGTATAGCTATTTCTTCCGGGTTCTGTAGAGAATCATGGTGATGGCATTGCCTTCCTGGGCGGCATCTTTTTCGATGTCGGCGTCTTCGCCAAGAATGACTTTCATTCTTTCGATGACCTTGTAGCCGACTTCAATGTGCGCTCTTTCGCGCCCTCTGAAGGATACAGAGACCTTTACCTTGTCACCCTCTTCAAGAAACTTGCGGATGTTGTTGCATTTGGTCTGCAGATCGCCTTCATCGGTCTTCGGGCGAACCTTAACTTCTTTAAGCTTGATGACTTTTTGCTTCTTCTTGGCTTCTTTGGCTTTCTTGGTAAGTTCATACTTATACTGACCAAAGTCCATGAGGCGGCAAACTGGCGGATTCGCAGCGGGGGCAACTTCTACAAGATCGAAACCCCGTTCTTCAGCCATTTGAACAGCGTCAGACGTGTTAACAACACCGACCATGCCACCATTCTCATCGACCAGTCGAACCTGCGGAACCCTAATCCTTCTGTTGATGCGTACAGTACCTTTGATACTCTTACCTCCGAAAAAATAAAAAATGGAGCAGCAAGATGCTACTCCATGAGTGTTACCTTCATGTACCCCTTGCGGGGAGAACCTTTTTGCTTAATTGCTCAAGGTGAGGAATCAATCCTGCTTGCTGTTCTGTGATGATAGCAAACAGGAAAATGCAAGTCAAGCATTTTGTGAACTTTTTTCCGGGCGCTGACCGAAAGTAAAGATAAAACCAGCAAGAACTATCATTGAAACCGGAATCATGATGAAAGGGGAAACACCGAGACCGGCCGGGATGTAGCAGAGAATGATCGCAATCAGAGCTACGATTGCAGCGTATGGGGCCTGAGTTCTCACGTGATCGATGTGGTCGGAACCAGATGCCATCGAAGACATGATGGTTGTGTCAGAAATCGGACTGCAGTGATCACCGAAAATTGAGCCCTCAAGAACCGCACCAATCGAGAGAAGCAACGATTGCTTGATGAATACCATCATTTCTGGGGCATTGGGCAGACTGGCTATGTTTGCCTGGTAATGCTGCATGTTGAGATGATAGGCAAGCGGAATGCTTATTGGCAGCAGAATGGCCATTGTACCCCAGCTGGTGCCCGTGGCGAATGAAATGAAACAGGCGATGATGAAGATAATCGTGGGCAGCATCCAGTGTGGAACCACGTCGGTAACCATGGCGACTACCCAGTGAGCGGTACCGAGTTCGGTACAGACGCCGTTGATTGACCAGGCGAGGGTCATGATAATTACCGCCATGATAAGGGTTCTGGCGCCATCCACCCAGGCCTTGAGACCGGTTTCGAGGTTAATCAGGCCCTGTATCCAGCCAAGAAAGACTGCGACCATTGAACCAAGAACGCTTACCCAGATCAATACCCGGGTCGAGTCGGCATTGCTGAAAGCGGATCTGGCTTTCTCGGCAAAGGTCATGGTTGATGGGGCCAATACCGTGTTTATTACGTCGCCCTCTTTTAGCTGGCGAAGCAGATTTATGGCTTCAATTCCGGATTTTCCGGAAAAGACGGTTTTGGCATCAAAGTTGATTCGCGCAAAAGAAAAATCTTCGCCAGAGGCCGTCAGAGTGCCGTTGTCCTGCGAAACGGCCGTGACCGTAAGGCTTTTGCTGCCAGACAATGCGCTGGTCTCAGCCTGCTGCAGATAAAAGTGCGGCGAATACATGCCGCCGTCACCCAGCAGCCCGACAAAGGTACCGATAATTACGATGGCGATCGGAATGGCTGCGTTATACCAGCGCTTTGGCATGTCGGCCGGCAGTTCTGGCGCCGCAGACTCAGGGCTGCTGATCGGTCTGGCAGTGTCAGAAAGCGCTTTCCCTTCATGGTATGCTCGCTGTTCGGCCTTGAGCATCGGACCAAAGTCGCGGCGGAAAAAGGCGATCATAAAGCCGAAGAACAGCGTCAGCAGGCAGTAGAATCTGAAGGGTATCGTCTGCAGAAAAACACCATAAAAATTGGTTTCGGGAATGCCAAGGTTGACGAAGGCTTCGCGAATCAGGCCGATTTCGTAGCCGATCCAGGTCGAAAGAACGGCTATTCCTGCTACGGGAGCTGATGTCGAGTCGACAATGTAGCTGAGTTTTTCGCGTGAAATTTTGTTCTTATCGGTTACCGGTCGCATTGAGTTGCCGACGATCAGCGTGTTGGCATAATCGTCGAAGAAGATGAGAACGCCCATGAACCAGGTTGCCAGCTGAGCGCTGCGTGGGCCGGTTACCATGCGCGAAATGAGTTCTACGATACCCTGCATGCCGCCGGTGCGGTTTACAACACCGATCATGCCGCCAAGACAGAGAGAAAAGATGATAATGGCTGAATGGGCCGTATCAGCGACAGAGCCGAGAAGATATTTGTCGAGAGTTCGCAGAAAGCCGATAAACGGATTGTAGGAGAAAACGAAAGTTGCACCGATTACCGTGCCCAGAAAAAGCGAGCTGATTACTTCTCTTGTGATAAGGGCCAGAATGATTGCCAGAACCGGCGGCAGAATCGACAACCAGCCCGGTATACATCTTACGTGGGTGGTGGCCGTCTGGTCAGCCACTGTTAAGGTCAGTTCATTGCTTCCACATGTGGGAATCGCGAGTTTTATTGTTTTAAGATCTTTTGGCAGAGAAACGCCTGATTCGATTGTCTGATTGTTGGCCACAATTTTGTATTGAGTGGCTTTGTTGCTGCTTTCATCAAGACCATTGATTTCATAGTCCGATTTCACTCCGCTGAGAACAAAATTCGGTGCAGTGATTCTCAGTTGAGCGCTTGAAGCGGTTGTAACCAGAAAAAAGGCAAGAAAAAATACAATCGTCAGCTTGATGTTTTGCATTGCGCCACCCTTGAGTAGAGGTTTAGTGAGCAGGTGATGTTAAAAATCTTTTAGCCTTTGCTGCCAGTTTCGATTTTTATTACTCTCATCGCCGGCAAGGTTTTTTATTTGCAATTGCCTGATGGCAATAATAGCCTCTTCTACATGTTCTATTTCATCTGGGACGCCATCTGGTACCATGGCAGCGGTAAGTCTTACTGTGACTTTTCCGTCATATGTAGTCTCTATTCCCGAGTCGTTGGCATAATCTCCTGGAATAATGGCTTTTATGTGGCTGGCGACACGCGTCGTGGCCTTTGTATCATTACGCAGCAGGACACCGTTAGCTATGGTATATGTTACTTTGATATAGTCTTTGCCGTCTTCTTCTGTATCGACGTCGAAGAGTCTGGTGTCGTCATCGCTAGTCTCTGCTGGAATTTCCATGCTGATAGGTGTGTTGCCACCAGGGGTCTCTATGGTGTGCACATATTTTCTATCTTTTGGTGGCGCGTCGGGATTTTCCACCTTAACCCTCGAACTGGCAATGTCTCTTTCGATTTGACGCAGGGCAATCTGAGCATTTTGTCTCAGTGTGCCACGGGCTTCTGAAATTGCCGAGGTTCGCAGGGCGCTGCTTGTCAACTTTTGCAGGGCCAGTCCGATAATCGATATCAGGAGCAGTCCGATAAGTGTTTCTGCAAGCGTGACACCGAGTCTGAGTTTGCGGCTGTTCATGGCGTAAGGGTGTTAACCTTGACAAAAGCCAGTTTGCGTTCGCCTTTGTTCGTGGCTGATGTCCATGTGACTTTTGCTTTGAATGAAATGGATTCTATCGGGGAGTCTTGTTTTGTTGTCTCAGCTTCAAATTCGAAGTCTTTATATTTCTCTTTTTCTTTGAGAAACTCTTTAAAAGTATTGGGAGTCATGTCCTCGGTTCCTTTATAGACCCTCGCTGTACCATACAGACCGGCCACGGTTTTGAAATCCATGTTTTTGATCTCATCTCTGAAGGAGCTGAGAATTTTGTCGGCTACGGCAATTTTATCGATATGTATGTCTTCCTTGGCGCCATATGACATCGCGTGGTAGAGAGGAATAACCGCCGCAGAAAAAACCAGGACCGCCGCTGCTATTTCTATCAGACTCAACCCACGCTTTACACTAATTCGATTTTTTTTCATAAAAAGTTTTCGCCCAGTTGTCTGCGGCGGACACCCAATAACGTTTCGGTTCAAATTTTCCAAGGTTGCGCAGGGTAGCCAGAGGGCTTACTGAGCATGCCCTCGAATTATAACACACATGAACGTCTAAAAGGTTTGTTCTTTTAAAATCATTTGTTACCAGATTTCCGTCGATATGAAGTTTCTGCCCACTTGAGAAGGGGGCTTCATTTGAAAAACAGGCTGCCTCGACTCTGCTGCACGACGGCCCAAAATGGATGAAACTTCTTCTGGCTATCAGTCCGAGTGTGGTTTTGTCATCAGCTCTTGTTATGTTTCCGTTTATCTTTATGGTGCCCTTGGCGACGATCAGGCCATTGCCCTTGAACTTTTGTCCGCCCAGATCCAGACCGCCATCTATGAAATACACGCCATTAACCATAATGCTGCCATCTGAATTCTTCAGCCCGCCTTTGTCGACAGCCTTGCCCATATCAGACACAAAGTCAGAGGCGCTGGAATAAAATCTGCTGGCTTTTTTGGCATACTGCAACGTGGAGTAGCAGTTCATTGGCATGTATTTGTAGTCGGAGTTTGAATTCCAGACTTTGTTATCTATCGCTGGCTTGTATTTATGCATGCCATATCTGGCGTGCTTTCCCTGGGGTGCAGTGCTGAAGTCACGCGGTATGTTGTCTGAATATCTGCTGATATGCTCGTAATTGTAGCGAATTCGGGTCAGATCTATAACTCCACTCAGACTTGCATGAGCGGAGGGTCTGACTTGTACCCGGATGCGGGAGAAAATTCGGTTGATCGGGCCTTCAATCGCTATTCCCAGAGGGTATTCCATGTTGGCATTGCCCGACAGAAGGGTCGGCTTCATCTGAAGATTGAAAGCACTCGACTTGAAAAAGTTTGCAATTTGTGCCAGACCAGCATCAGGGATATCTCTGATAGGGGAACTTGTGTCCAGTTCTGCATCTGTAAAAAGAACCGGCAGTTCAAGTTCGTGATGTACCGAGGGAGCAGGAACAAGGTTGTCATCCTTGGTTCGCCATATAAAAGAGGGTTCAGTTCGGAACAGATTGCCTCTGCTGTCGTTGGCCTGAGCTGAATTACCCTCACCACCGCTGGGTGAAACAATCGCATTCAGTTCTGTCAGCTCGGGCTCATCAAAAGTGCCGACAAATGTGCCCAGGATCATGGCCTCATCGGCTGTCGAAGTTTGGGCATTTACCCGGACCATGCCAGGTAAACAGGCGTTTTTGAACAGTGGTGCAAGATTCGCTTTGGTTTTGCCGCTCTCAACAGTTGCCGGATAGTTATGAACAATAAACTGCCCGATGGCTTTTTCTGGTGTGTCTCTGGGTTCCCAGTCGTTCAGGTCTATTTTCTCACCGAGACCTGGCAGGGAGCCTTCACTGAGAAGGTTGGAATTAGCCACAAACAAAGAGTATTCTGGGGCGACAGGCTGGACATCGGTTACTTTCAGCGGTATTTGTGCTACCAGCGTCTTCGAGCTTTTTTTGCCTGCCTGGTTGTGGGTTACAGTGGTTTTGAACTGCAGCATCGTGCCTTTTTCGACATACTTTTGCGTGCCCGTATCGATATTATGGTATTTTTTCACTTCGTCCAGCCTGGTTTTGGCCAGAGCCACAAAATCATCGGCTTTATATAATTTAGAGAAACTGCTGTCGGTAAAAACATGTTTTCGCAGACTCTTGACCGGTTGACTCATGTCATCTATGCATTTTAAAAACGGACAATGCTCTTTCAGCTCGGCATTTATATCGAGTGATGGGCCAGCCCTGTCTAACGTGAAGGTTATGCCCATGATTTTTATTTTTCCGGTGAAATGAGTTGAAAACTTGGCTGGACCATTCTTGGTAATGGAAACGGTTACCTTTAGAGTCTTGCCACTGGTCTTGAAATTATCTATTTCATTTATGGCATTATCAAGCTGTTGTTGCAAAGCAGCTCTTTGTTCGGTCGTCAGGTCAGGGTTTGCCAACTTTTGCTCAATTTCTTTTCTCGCATCTGTAAGCTGTGTAAGTTCTCCGGCACCGCCGTCACCGGAAACCTTCCAGGTGCCTTCGAATTCATGCTTGTGGGGACTTTCGATGACAGGAAGATTGAATGACAGATACCAGCCGCTGGGAGCCCATAAAGGCGCAGAATCGTAGTCGCCGTCATTTTCTGCAACCAGCTCGCTCATGTCTGCAGCATCCAGAAACTTTGCCGAGCTTCCTTCTGCTTTCTGGTGCGGCGAATCTGCACCACACACCTTATAGGAGTCTTTGGGAGCAAAATTTTCGGCTGTTGCCAGAGAAATTTCGGTTTCATAGGTTACGTCTGAGGGCTGCCAGCCATAAGAGACTACCAGCGGGTCCAGGGCCGACTTGTAAATACCGACAAGATTTACGTCGGCCGACGAGACGGTAAGCGCGGATTCTGTGTCCAGAATGTGATTCCGACCTGGTTTTGTTGATTTTACCGGCAGTGCCTGGCGCACCAGATGATACAGGCTGGCTGTGACATCATCGGAGTAATCATGCTTGTTTATGGAGGCTTTTAATTTTGCCAGCAGAAACTCAGTGGCGGATTCAGCCAGGGCTTCGAGTTTTGTTTCATCGCTCATGAATCTGGCAAAGCCGGAGCGCTGCGATTTCGAGTTGACGAACCAGAGTGCAAGCGTGCCTATGACCGCTATAGCGACAAGCACCAGTAATATCGCAGACCCTGTACGCTTCGTCATATGAACTCTCCGAAAAACAAAGTTCGGTCTTTTATTTTTTCTTCAAGAATATCACGGGCACGTTGTGCAGATATGTCGCCATATTGCTGTTGGGTTTCCTGTAGTAGTCTGTCATAAACTTCCGGCTTTGATTTTGCGTTCAAAAGCTTTTCTGACTCGTCTATCCAGTCGATGTAATCGGTTTTTTTCTCTTGACCGATTACTGATAAGTCTTCGGTTGCCACCAGCTTGCCACGCATTCTTGCAGCGGTGAAATAAAGTTCCTTGTTCTTGAGGATTTTTGCAATGTTTTCGATACTCTCAAGGGCAAAATATCTGGTAAGAGGTGTGGCAGTCTCATCATTGATCACCTCATTGAATTGTTTCACTGCATCAGAGTATCTTTTCTGGCGCATATACATTGTACCATTAGCCAGTTGCTGGTTGTTCAACAGTTTATATTTTTCTCTGGTGGTTATATCAAGACTTTCGTCATTGATTTTGTTCTGGATCCATTCTTCTTTGGCTTTGACAAGCTCTGCCATCGCCGCTTCCTTGTCTTTTTTTATCTGTTCGAGCTCATCTTTTGAACATATTTCTTCGTGGTAGCCAACCGTGGATATGGAGCTGGAAAATGAAGGGGCGGTTTTTACCGGGGGGATTGGGGCAGCTGAAGCGTTGTTGTCTGACGCAGACAAATTCGTTGAAGAAATAGACGAGCCTTTACCAGGGGGGTGGGAAGTTTTTATTTGATTCTGCTTGTTGCCATCTTCCTTCGCCTGCCTGGTATTTATTCTTTTCTTGTCGTGCCCGGTTCCGCTGCTGAACAGAGCGAACATCGCCATCAGCAGCAGCATGGTCAGGGCAGTGGCCACGACCATGTTTTTGGGTTCCATTTTGTCTCCTTTGAGAAATACGAAATTGCCACACTATGAACAACACAGACGGCATCGTAACACGATGAGCCTCTCATATTCAACTACGCTCAAAACCCCTGAAAAGTTGCATGTATTTTATTCTGAATCAGGTATGTCAGCAATATGCTGCAAAATTTCTTCATTAACGGCAGAAAAAAAACTCCCCCGGATTTCTCCGGGGGAGTTCGCTTTAATCTATTGCTAGATTATTTGCCAGCCTGGGCTTTGAGAGTTTCGAATTCAGCCTTGGCTTTGTTCATTTCCTGGGCAACCTTCATGGCATCAGCCTGGCGACCCTGGGTGAGCATTTCGTTATACAGCTTGTAGAGTTCTTTGTATTTGGCTTCAGCAAGCTGAACTTCTGAAGAATAGGTGCCCATTGCGGCATCGCCTGAGATTGCGATTTCGGGTGACTGAGCACCGGAAACCGGGATTTCGAGGCCAGTGTTGCCAGCAACTGAACCGATGGTTACAGGACCGGAGACCTGAGAACCAGCAGCGGCGCCACCAAACGGATTAGAACCTACGGGCATACCGATTGAACCGTAGCTTGTGCCACCCTTGCCGAACAGACCAGCAAGTTTCTTGGCAGCCCAGTTACCCAGCATACCACCGGCGATACCACCAATGATGGTGCCGAACGGGGGGAAGATCATTGAACCGAGCATTGCGCCTGCGGTTGAACCAACGGTCTGACCAGCTACGCCGACCCAGTCAATCTGCTTGAAGGCTTCTTTGATTGAGAAACGGCCATTTTTGAGGTCACCGGCGAGGTAAGCGCCTACCGAACCACCGACGATAGAACCGAAGGTCGGAGCCAGGGCAGAGAGAACACCACCGACAACCGGAACGGCTGACAGGAAGGGCACGAAGAATGAACCGGCAGCTGCGCCAGTTACAGAACCTACAACACCACCGGCGAATTCAGCTGAAACAACGGTCTTAACCGCTTTTTTCAGGCTGGGCTTTTCACCGCGCATCATCTGAGTGGCCAGGTCAACACCAACGGTGATACCAGCAGTCATCAGAATGTTCTTGGCGCTGAAACCTGATTTCAGGCTGTCTTTTACGTTCTGAACGCCCTGACCGGTCATTTCTTTACCAGCTTCATAACCAGATTTGAACTTGGTGCTGGTGGTTTCTTTCATCTTTGAAAGGAAACCGGGTTTTTTGTCGCCATCAGCGACTTTGCCGGTGTCCTGAGAAGCCTGACCGGCCTGTGAAGCATCCTGAGAAGCCTGGGTGCCCTGAGTGGCATCACCAGACTGGCTGGTCTGTGAAGACTGACCGCTCTGTGAAGCATCCTGAGAGGCCTGGCTGCCCTGAGAAGCATCGCCAGACTGGTTGCTCTGTGAAGACTGACCGCTCTGAGAGGCATCCTGGGAGGCCTGAGTGCCCTGAGAAGCGTCGCCTGACTGATTGCTCTGTGAGCTCTGAGAAGACTGGCCGCTCTGAGAGGCGTCTGAAGAAGTGCTGCCACCCTTAACTTCTACGGGCTTCTTGCTGAACAGGTTAGAGATTTTGTCTTTGGCGCTCTTGAGCAGATTGCCAATTTTGCTGCCGGTTGAAGAAACGGCATCGCCTACTTTGCCGGCGCCGGTTTTTACGCCGTCAACGGTTTTGGTGCCGAATTCCTGGCCACTTGCTTTACCAGAAGTGAAGCTGTCTTTGATCTTTGAACCGTAGGAGTTCAGTTCGTTTTTAACCCAGCTGCCACTCTGACCTTTGGCGCCGCTTACTGCTGCTGCGCTGTCGGCGTTGGCGATGGAGGCCTGACCAGCCTGAGCGGCGGTACCAGCCTGGGCTGCAGTGCCGGCCTGAGCAGCGGTAGCGGCTGAACCAGCGTTGCCACCGAATACCAGGTTCATGTACTGGCTCATTTCGAGAGCCATCGGCTGACCATCAACGTAGCGAACGTTGTAGTGTGTAGTCATGGGGCCCTGTTTTACAGTTACCCACTGACCGGGGGTCACGTTAACATTCTGCCCGCCAACGTTTACCTTGATAGCGCTGTACTCGGCCATCAACGGAGCTTCGCATACGAAGCTGGCGATCAGAACGATGCACAACAGTTTACTGAGAACCTTAATAGTGCTGTTCCTCATACGTCATACTCCTGAATCATTTGGATTACCCGAGAGAAAAACCCGATAAACCCGATTCACCAGCACGAACCTACCCGTAAGTGCTTGTAAATCATTTTTTTAAGGGTGTACCCATCACCCTTGCATTCAATTATAACAGAGCTTTGCAAAACCGCAAGACTCGCAATAAAAAAAATCAGCAAAAATCAGGTCAGACAGTAAAAAAAACTGCCCCGGTTACCCGGGGCAGTCGATCAGTTCAGAGGCTTATACAACGCCCTGTTCAAGCATTGCAGTTGCGACTTTCATGAAGCCGGCAACGTTGGCACCCTTGATGTAGTTGAGTTTTTTGCCTTCCATGCCATGCTTGACACATGCTTCATGGATGGAGGTCATGATCTGTTTCAGCTTGGCGTCTACTTCTTCAGCTGTCCAGTTGAGGCGACCGCTGTTCTGTGACATTTCAAGACCTGAAACAGCAACGCCACCGGCGTTAACGGCTTTGCCCGGGGCAAAGAGGATCTTGTCAACCGCCAGTTTGGCAGCTTCTGCGGTGCAGCCCATGTTGGAAACTTCGAGGAGAAGTTTGCAGCCATTTTTGATCAGTGTTTTGACATCATCTTCATTGCACTCGTTCTGAGTAGCGCAGAGCATGGCAACGTCACATTTGACGCCCCAGGGTTTCTGGCCCTTGAAGAACTTGGCATTTTTGTATTTTTTGACATAGTCTTCAGCCTGGTCATTGCATGAAGCACGCATTTCGAGCAGGTATTCGACTTTTTCTTCGTTGAAGCCTTCTTCGTCAAGGACATAGCCGTCAGGACCGCTGATGGTGATGACTTTGGCGCCAAGTTCAACCAGTTTCTTGATGGTGCCCCAGGTTACGTTGCCGAAGCCGGAAGTAGCAACCACTTTGCCTTTGAAGGTTTCTTTGTTGCGTTTCAGCATTTCGATGCCGAAATATACTGCACCAAAACCGGTGGCTTCCGGTCTGATGAGGCTGCCGCCCCAAGTTGCGCCCTTACCGGTGAGAACGCCGGTGAATTCATTTTTCAGGCGTTTATACTGGCCGAACATATAGCCGATTTCGCGGGCGCCAACGCCGATGTCACCGGCGGGAACGTCTGTGTCAGCGGTGATATGGCGGAAAAGTTCAGTCATGAAAGACTGGCAGAATCTCATGATTTCGTTGTCTGATCTGCCCTTCGGGTTGAAATCTGAGCCGCCTTTGCCGCCGCCCATGGGCAGGGTGGTCAGGGCGTTTTTGAACATCTGTTCGAAGCCCAGGAACTTGAGGATCGAAAGGTTGACGCTGGGGTGGAAGCGTATCCCACCTTTGTAGGGACCAATAGCGCTGTTGAACTGCACGCGATAACCGCGGTTAACCTGAACTTCGCCTTTGTCATCAACCCAGGGAACTCTAAAAGAGATGACGCGTTCGGGCTCTACGATTCTCTCAAGAATCTTGGCCTTAACCATGCGGGGGTTCTTGTTGTATTCTTCCCAGATGGTTTCTACGACTTCGTGAACGGCCTGATGAAATTCGGGTTCGTTCGGGTTTCTGGCTTTTACCATGTCCATGAATTCGGCGATGCTTTTCATTACTTCACTTTCCTTTCGATGCGACCTGATATTATGATGCAACCCTGTGCAGGGTTAACAGGGCCAAAATAGCACTTAATTCCAAACTTCTCAATACTTTGTTTAAAAATTCTCAAAGTATTATGGAAAACCACGCTAAACCACTTTGCTGGTGCGCGTTAAGAAGCGTTGAGCCATCGCTGCCGCCGGCTGTTGAAAAATCATGGCAATCAGAATCGGAATACTGGCCTCAACCGGAAAATGCCCGAGGGCAATGACCAGTCCGGCGCTGGTGTTGCGGATTCCGGCGCAGAATATGCAGGAGCGCGCAACAGTGTCTTTGAACGAGAAAAGCCTGGCAAGGGCATGACCGCTGACGAAGCCGAAAATTACCATGCCCAGCGACAGCGGAAAAAGTATCGGAATTTTTCTGATCATTTCGGCTGCTGCGCTTTGTGCCGCCGCCGTATTGATCATGATGACAGCACACATGCAGAAAAACGAAATCGGGCCCAGGGCGCCGATGTATCTCTGATGAAAGCTGCCCTTGCTGATGTCATGCACGGTCAGCCCAAGAACAGACGGTATCACGATCATTTTGAAAAGGCTGGCGATCATCGCTGTATAAGCAATTTCGATCTTGCGACCGGCAAAAAGCATCATGACCAGGGTTACCACCAGAGGGCTGATGAGTGTGTCGATGGTTGCCGAGGTGAGCGAAAGTGCGACATCGCCCTTCCCGAGGCCTGTCCAGATGACGGCGGTAATACCGACCGGCAGTGCTGCAGCCAGGACAAAACCTGCAATCAGTTCTGGGTGCCCTGCAAGGGTGAATTCGGCCAGCAGGCTTGCTGTAAATGGTGTCAGAAGATGCTGCAAAATGACGATGACAATCAAAGCCAGCGGCTTGCGAAAAATATGCCCGAGGTCGCGCCAGCTGGTTTTGAGAGCGGTAACAAACGTCATGAATCCGAACATCGGAGCCACGAAAACCCGTAATGGGTCAAGAGTTGCGCCAAATACCCAGCCAATGGCCATGGCTGCGAGCATGAAAAAAATCATGCGTGAATTCAGATAATCGTAGAGAATCTCGCCGCGGGATCGCATTGTCGGGTGCCTGACTTTAATGTGATTATGACTGTAACTTCGTTGAATCGGCTAAAGATTGCGGAGCCATTCTTCGTATTCTTCCTGGAAATCGGCCATGCCTTTGCCGGTACCCTCGATCATGGCTTCGTCTAGACTCTTGCCGCGGCCAAGGGCCGATAATACGCTATCCAGGCTCTGCTCGCCATAAAAATCGGCCATGCAGCGCACTGCCAGGTAAGAGGCAATATAGCCCCTGGCGATTTCATTGTTTGATGAGCCACCAATCAGAGACGGGACCTGGTTCAGATTGACAAAATTTCGTTTTTCGACGAATTCTTTCTGCATGAGAGATTCAAAGTCGGGTCTTATGGTCTCGGGCGAGCCATAAGAGGCGTTGAACTCCTGATACTGGGCAATGCCTTCGTTCAACCAGAGCGGGCAACGGTTGCTGGTTTTGAGATGAACGATGGTATGAGTGAATTCATGCGCCAGCAGACCCTTGACGTATTCGGGGCTTTTATAACCCGAGCGCAGCGGTACCATTATCTGAATGCCCTGTGCCGAGCCGGCTGACCATTCTCGGCTGACCTTATAATATTCTTCTGTAAGGAAAAAGATGATGTTGATTTTTACTTCGGGCTGAAAATTCAGCGAATCAGTGACCTGATGAAATATCTCTTCGAGCATTTCAAAAGTGACATCACCAAGATCCTGTTGTGAATTGCCGGCAAAATGAATGACGAAGCGCTGATCTTCTTCTTTGGTGGCTTCGCTGGTCGAGGCGAGAAGTTCTCTGGCCTGATTGATGGCAGCTTTGATCGCGGCGCGGTCTTTTTCTTCCTTTGCGTGCTGCAGCGCTTTTTCCCAGTAATCGATTGCCTCTTCGAGATTTTTCAGCTCGAAATAGCATTTACCGAGGGAATACAGAATGAAAAGTGCGTCATGCTTATCGTTCAGAACCTTTTCAAAGTGGCTGACAGCCTTTTCATAAAGCATCTGCTGCATGGCTGCAAGGCCCATGCGACCGTGCAGCTGGACATCGTCAGGTCTCGCATAAAGTGCGTTTTCATAGTGCAGCAGGGCATTTTCGTAGTCGCCCTTGAAATACAGAAGATCACCCCACAGAGCTTCGACATAGTAATTGCCTGGCAGCAGGTCAGAAGCTTCAAGGATGAGATCTTCGTTGTCTTCAAAGCTGAGGTGGCGTTGCAGAGCTGCTTTGCGCAAAAGAAAAGCGGTAAGATTTTGCTTGTCGACTGGGCCGGCCGCGGCCTGGCGGCTCAACTGGCGCAGCTCTTCAATTCGTTCGTTGAGTTGCGGGCTGACCTCTGAATAACCCGAAAGCTCTTTTGCCAGTTCGGGGTCTTCGGGCTTTAGAAAGTCGTTGAAAAGAACAACCTGAGCCTGAAGCAGGCCCGCAAGAAAAACCAGCAGCAAGGCCGGGATAAATTTTCTGAGCATCTGATTAACCTCTACTAAAACTCTATCAGAAAAATCCCGGTTTGCCTATACAGATCTCACGCGGAAATTATTAGCCAATCGACTGTTTATAATTGTCTGGCTATCATTTTCTGTTACGAAAACTGAAAAAACGCGCGAAAATCGCCTCAAGCTGAGCCATGAGAATCGGTTTGGTTACAAAATCATCCATACCGGCTGCAAGACATTTTTCCTGTTCTTCTCTGGTCGCACCGGCGGTCAGGGCGACAATCGGAGTGTGCCGCGAAAGTGGTTTTTCGTGAGCTCTTATTGCTTTTGTGGCTTCTGTGCCATCCTGACCGGGCATCTGCAGGTCCATGAAGATTATGTCAGGCTGGTGTTTCTGCCAGAAATCAACGGCTTCATTTCCGTTTCGGGCCATAATTATCCGCGCTCCGGGCAGAATCTTTTTGAGCATAGATTCAATCAGAATCTGGTTCATTTCGATATCTTCGGCGATCAAAATCGAAATGGGCAGGAGGCTACCACTGCCAGCGGTGCCGAAGCTTCGCCTTGACTCCTGGAGGTTTGTCTGTGCAAAGTTATGCGTGCCGTTTTCTGCGCTTATGAGCAAGCTCAACAGATGATCCTTTTGAACCGGCTTGGTCAGGCGGAATTTTATACCGACTTCATCGCAGCGAGCGTAAAATTCAGGTTCGTCTGAAGAAGAATGAAGAATGATCACGGGCACCTTCTGGAGATTGCTGACCAGCGATCCCTTTAATTGTCTGATGGTCTCAATTCCATCGATGTCCGGCATGTGGTAATCACAGATGATCATGTCGAAAGCGGCATTGTCATTTATTGCCATTGTCGCGGCCTGTGCGCTTTCGGCAAGCGAGCATTCAATGCCCCATTCAGTGAGCATATGACTGATAATAAGGCGATTGTTTGCATTGTCATCAACAATCAGACATCTCTTGAAGTCTGCAAAACCCTTGAAAGAAATTTTTTCGCCCTTTTCAACCTTTGTGACAAAATCACAGGAAAAGGTGGAGCCAGCCCCTGCCTGACTCTTAAGTTGAATTGAGCCACCCATCTGTCTGGCGATGAGCTCGGAAATGATCAAACCAAGCCCGGTACCACCAAATTTACGGGTTGTTGAGTTGTCTCCCTGAGAAAATGCTTTAAACAGACGCGTCTGTTGCTCTTTCGAGATGCCGATGCCTGTGTCGCGAACCGAAATAAAGAGGTGACTGTGTGAATCATCTATTTGTCTACAGGTTGCTTTGAGCTCCACTTCGCCAACGGTTGTGAATTTAACGGCATTACTCAACAGGTTGGCGATAATCTGCTTAAGCCTGACAGGGTCCACATAAGCAAATCTTGGCAAATCTGGATCAATGTTGAGCAGCAGTTCAAGATTCTTTGCAGATGCTGCCAGTTTTACCATGTCCATGCAATGTTCGAACAATTCAAACAGATCGGTTCGTATCAGCTCAAGATTCATCATCCCTGACTCAATTTTTGAAAAGTCCAGTATGTCATTGATGATTCCAAGTAATACGTGTGCCGAGATATTGGCATTCCGAACATACTGTTCCTGCACGGGGCTGAGACAGGTGGTTTTGAGAAGCTCGGTGAAACCTATGACTCCGTTGAGAGGCGTACGAATCTCATGACTCATATTGGCGAGAAACTGACTTTTGGCCAGACTGGCGGCTTCTGCGTCGGATTTTGCTCTTTTCAACTCTTCCTCGGCCTGTTTTCGGTCGGTAATGTCTTCGAGAGCGATCAAAATGCCAGTTATCTGACCATTGTGGTCGAAAAGCGGAATTCTTGAAACATCGAGCCAGAGAGAAGAGCCGTCGGCCATTTTCAGTTCTCTCTCCAGGTGAATTTCGGGCTGGCGACTTTTTATGACTTTTTCGTCGCAGCTTTTGCGAAATTCCGCCTCTTTAATACTGTCGGAAACATCAAAATCTGTTTTTCCGGCAATTTCGGCCGGGCTCTGCAGACCGAGAAAGCGGGCGGCATTCTGATTGCAGCCGATAAAGACCGAATTGCTGTCTTTCCAGAAAATCTGCTGCGGAATACTGTTCATGACCAGCTCAAGCATTTTTTGTGAGTATGAAAGCTGATGTTCGGTTTTTTCATTGTCAAGGCAGGCCAGAGCAGAGATTGCCAGCTTGTTCATCAGCAGTTGCAGAGATAGCGTCAGGCTTCTTGTAATGGCAGAACCACTTTTGTGTATAAAGAGAATTCCAAACCCCGGAAGGTTGAATATTAAAAGATTTTGCCCGGAAAGCGTGTGAGATTGGGGAAAATAAGGTGCAGAATCGTTCCAGTTTTTTATGTTTTCAGGAAACCTGAATCCGGCGGGGACGCCGGAGGTTATACCGGCGCGGGGAATGCAGGTGTGTCTGACCCATTTGCAGTCTTCTTGCGCTGCGGCTATGTGATTTGCAGCAGTTTCAGCCGGTCTCCAGATTTCTGCAGCCGAGCAATTAAGGGCGCGCATGAGAGTTGTCAGCGACTCCCTGAGCATTGGCCCGAGTTTCAGTGAGTTGCCTATCGACAGCGATATCTGGTAAAGGATTTCCGTTTCGTTGAGGTAGGTCATGGTTGCCCCGCCCTTCAACCGGGATTGTTAATGATTTCGTCGTCAAAAATCCCAATAACAGTAGTTTTATTGAAAAACTCCAGGTAATCCTGCCCGCTATTGGCAATTTCTCCTAGCGTGAGGGCGCCAAAAAGGCTGTGCTTACCGCCTGCTGCCTGTAGCTCTTCCTCGATTCTCGTTCCGAGGAAAAGTGCTCTGGAAATACAATCAATGATAAAGGCGTTGCCCGAAACAATGTTGCCGTGAGCGGAGCTTTCAGCAAGAAGTCTGGTTCTTGTTGCCGCTTCAATAAGCGATTCTGGCCTGCCGTGCAGCAGTCGCACAAACGAGCCGGGAGGAATTGCACCGACGCAAACAAGGCCGTTGGATGCATTTTTCATCAGGGGATCTCTGACAATGACTTCGGTATCCAGTCTGGTTATGCCAAACGGGTAACTTTTTGCAATTTCAAAAAAATTACTCTCTGAAAACTTAAGGCCGCTGTGGGCCTCTACCAGCTCGCGGTAGACCTCGAAGGCCGGGCGCCAATCGAGAGTCTGGAGAATATTTCCCTCGGCTTCTGTGACTTTGAGACCTTTGCTGATCGATTCCCAGCCATGGGCTACGCCGGTGCCGCATGGCAGGGGCAGCCTGGCAATTACGGCTGCATCCTGAAGGAGACCTTCGGGGGTGATCAGGCATGGTTTCTGCTGTAAAGAAAGCGAACCGGCGCCGCCTCCGATGTAATTTCGCTGCAGGCCGAAGCAGTAGAACATGTCCTGGATCAGGGAGGAGATGCCGCGGCTTAACCCGTCGACAAAAACAATAAAAGTTTCGCCATTGCTTTTGCCGGGTTGCCCCCACTTGTCTGCAAATGGTGCCAGCTGCTCTTCGTAAACTGCGTTGGGGTCGCCAAGGTTTTTTACACAGATGATTTCGGGGGCTGCCTGCATTGAGACCACGACGCAACCCTTTTCGTAGTTCTTGCCATCAAAAACGATCTGTGGAAATATGCCGCCAAAGAGCGGTATGCTGAATTTTTTCAGCATCGCGGCCATGGCAGTAGCAGAAAAATCATTGGCGTCACCGGCAAGAATCATCAGGCCGCCGGGGTTTAGTTGCCGGCATGTCGCTTCAATGGTTTTACAAAGGCCTTCCAGTGTCCCGGTCTTTTCAAAAACTGCCTTCATGGGAGTTCCTCGTTAAAGCCCTGTTGATCTGTCTGCTGTGAAAAAATATTATCTCTACTAATATTTTAGGACAGGGCAGCCCATATTGCAACAGTATTCTTGCCTGACACGGGTTTTAATTTCAATGGGTATCGGGGAAATTCCCGGTTGAAAAATGCAAACTGCCCGCTTCACGGTCATGTGGAGCGGGCAGATGTGTTTTACTTACCGGGTAATAAGGGTCTCTGTCTGGGCTGATATCGCTCAGCCGCAGTGCAGGTATTTTTTTACCAGCTTCTTCAGGGCATCGCCATCACCGAAGAGATTTTCGCTGAGATGCTGGTCGTCGAATGCCTTGAGACTGGCGACGATGCCATCGATCATGTAAGCCGGGAAAATGCCGTTATTTTCATAGAAGGCACGGTCAGTCAGTAAGCGCTCGCCGGCTTCGAAGCATGAGCTTGGCAGCTGCGGCAGGTTGAGTTCTTTCTGATTTTTACCCACGTCGACGCTGACGTAGAGTTTTTCGGCAATTTTGAGAGCTTCCGGGTTTTCGAGACCACGCAGAGCGGCAGTGGTTATACCGGCGAGAAGCAGATAGACGTTTGCAGACCCGTCGGCACTGCGGAGTTCGACTGTTTGATTGCTCATCTGGTCTTTAAAAGCTTCTTTTTCGTTCGGGTTGGCGTCAAAAATCATATTGTCGACGCCTTTCCAGCCAAGTGGAACCCTGACAAGAACCGAGCGGTTGCTATCGCCCCAGCAGATGTTGGTGGGGGCTTCCTGATGTGGAACCAGGCGCAGAAACGAGGTGGGTACAATGTTGCCGAAAGCGGTCAGAGATGGTGCCAGCTCCAGCAGGCCTCCGATCATCTTTTTTGCAGTATCGTTGAGAGCACCTTTTTCATCGACCATCATATTTCGACCGTCTTTTACCAGGCGGGAGTGGACGTGCATACCGCTGCCGGCGTGTCCGACGATGATTTTCGGCGCAAAACTGACTTCGAGGCCATATTTATAGGCAACTTCGCGAATTGCCCACTTGGCGATGACCAGCTGATCGGCGGCATCTTCGACGTTGACCGGCAAAAATTCGATTTCATGCTGAACGTATTCCCAGTCGCCAGAAACGATGTTGCCGACTTCTGAATGCCCGTATTTAATTTTGCCGCCCATTTCAGAAATGGCTTTCATTGCTTCGTTTCTTACCAGCTCCCATTTGGCGAACGGGTGCGATTCGTGATAGCCCTTCTGCGGGGTGATGGTATAGATTTTGTCGAGTTCTGAGGAAATGTAAAATTCAAGCTCACCAAGAGCTTCGAGCTGCATGCCGGTTTTTTCCTGCAGTGCGCGGTGTGCCTTTTTGAGAATGTTTTCGGGTGCAATGCTCAAAGGCTGCCCGAATTTATCATAGTAAGAACACATCACGTCGAGTGCCGGAATCTCAGAGAACGGGTTGACAAAGGCCGTGCGATATCTGGGCACGACGTAGAGATCGCTGGCACTCGGGTCGACATAGCTGAAAAGGCTCGACCCATCGACGCGCTCGCCTACCGAGAGGATTTTATCAAGGTGTTTGCGGTCATTGATGATGAAATTGAGCAGCTTCAGTTTGCCGTCACCGCCTACATACCTGAAATTGAGCATCTTGATATCATTTTTTTCAATGAAATGAATGATATCTTTACGTGTGAAGTCTTCTGGCTTCTTATCAAGAAAGCGCACCAGTTTATTGGGGTTCAGAGAAACCTGACTGTCCATAATTTTCCTTCCTTGTCGATTGCGGAGTTTTAATTGGGTTACCCGGGTGATAATAACATGCTTTTTGCTCTGAATAAAAAAAGTCTGTATCATTTTTGTCTGATACAGACCTGATTTATTGCAGTTTATTTCACACTCAGCCTCCGAGGGCCTGTTTTACCTTGTCGAAGAATGATTTGCCGGAGCCGATGCCTGTAGCTTTCGATTCAGGGTCTTCTTCGGCAAGCTGCAGAAGAAGTTCACGCTGTTTTGAGCTGATTTCGGTCGGGGTGCGCACAAAAATCTTCACCAGCTGGTCGCCCTGGCCGCCGCGCAGTGATTTAACACCGTAGCCACGCAGTCGGAAAACCTTGCCGGTCTGAGTGCCTTCAGGAATCTTGATTTTGACGACGCCTTTGAGGGTCGGCACTTCGATTTCGCCGCCCAGAGCCGCCAGCGGAAAGGTGATATTCTTCTCGCAGATGATGTCGTCACCGATGCGTTCAAAGAAATCATGTTTGCCGACAGAAATGAAAATATACAGACTGCCGCTCGGACCGCCCTTTTCGCCAGGTTCACCTTCGCCCGAAAGCTTGAGTTTGCTGCCGGTTTCGACGCCGGGCGGAATCTTCACGTCGAGCTTCTGGGTATGCTTGTTGCGGCCGGTGCCTTTGCAGGTGGTACAGGGCTTATCAATGATTTCGCCTTCGCCCTGGCACTGGTGACAGGTCTTTTGAATCGAGAAAAAGCCCTGGGCCAGGGAAATGGTACCGCGACCTTTGCAGACCGGGCATTGCTTCCTGCCGCTGCCCGGTTCGGCACCACTGCCTGAGCATGAAGTGCAGCTGGTCGATTTTTGAATGGTTATGTTCTTGTCGCAGCCAAAGACAGCTTCTTCAAAAGATATTTCGAGGTCATAGCGCAGGTCGTTGCCACGTCTTGGCCCACGGCGCTGACTGTTGCTGCCGCCAAAAAAATCTGAAAGAATGTCGCCGAAAATGTCGCCGAACCCGCCAAACCCGCCCATATCCTGATAGTTGAAGCCGCTCGGGTCGATCCCGGCGTGCCCAAACTGGTCATATGCCTGACGTTTCTGCTGGTCAGAGAGAATCTGATAGGCCTCGTTGATTTCTTTGAACTTCTCAATAGCCCCGTCGGTTTTGTTGACGTCAGGGTGATACTGGCGGGCAAGATTGCGAAATGCTTTTTTTATTTCGCCCTCGTCAGCATTTTTGGGTATCCCCAGAACTTCGTAATAATCACGCTTGGCCATTAAAAGTCTCCCTTGCAGGTTATCAGTTTCTCAATGCATTGAATCAATCGGTAAAGTCTGTGGTGAAAACGGGCCGCAGGCAGTCAGAACTGCGCTGCGGCCCGTATAAGTATCAGTCAGCTTTTTTGAATTCTGCGTCTACAACGTTTTCATCTTCTTTGCCAGCAGCTTTTGGACCGGCTGAACCGGCGTCATCAGCATGGCCGGCGTGACCAGCAGCTCCGGCAGCACCCTGTGCGCCGGGAGCATTCTTGTAGAGCATTTCTCCAAGCTTCTGGGCTGTAGTCTGCAGCTGTTCGATCTTGGCTTTGATCTGCTCGACGTCTTTGGTTTCGAGAGCTTTTTTCAGCTCGCCGGCTTTGCCTTCGACTTCATTCTTGAGATCGGCCGGAACCTTGTCGCCAAGCTCTTTAAGAGTCTTTTCGGTCTGGTAGACGAGACTTTCGCCCATGTTGATGGTTTCAATGCTTTCGCGCTGTTTGGCGTCATCCTGAGCGTATTTTTCGGCTTCTTTAACCATGCGGTCGATGTCGTCTTTTTTGAGGCCGGAACTGTTGGTGATAGTTATCGCCTGCTCTTTGCCGGTGCCGAGATCTTTGGCAGAAACATTGACGATACCGTTGGCATCGATGTCAAAGGTAACTTCGATCTGCGGAACACCGCGGGGTGCCGGCGGAATGCCTACGAGGTCGAAGCGGCCGAGGGTCTTATTATCGGTTGCCATCGGGCGTTCACCCTGCAGAACATGTACAGAAACGGCGGGCTGGCTGTCTGAGGCGGTCGAGAAAACCTGACTTTTCTTGGTCGGAATAGTGGTATTTCTCTGAATCAGGGTGGTCATGACGCCGCCGAGGGTTTCGATGCCAAGTGAGAGCGGGGTAACATCGAGAAGCAGAACGTCTTTTACTTCGCCGCCGAGAATACCGGCCTGAATGGCTGCACCCATGGCAACGCATTCCATCGGGTCGACACCACGTTCGGGGTCTTTGCCGAAGTGGGTCTTGAGAAGGTTCTGAATGATCGGCATGCGGGTCGGGCCGCCAACCATGATGATATGATCGACTTCACTGCGTTTGAGACCGGCATCGTTGAGAGCGTTGTCGATCGGCGGTTTGCAGCGTTCGACGATTGTGTCGACCAGCTTTTCGAGCTGTGATCTGGTGATAGTCATTACCAGATGTTTCGGGCCATCCTGGGTGGCGGTGATGAACGGCAGGTTGATGTCGGTTGTCGTGGTGGTCGACAGCTCGATTTTGGCTCTTTCGGCAGCTTCTCTGACGCGCTGATGGGCCATCGAGTCTTTGGAAAGGTCGATGCCTTCAGCTTTTTTGAATTCGTTTTCGATGTAGGAAATGATCAGGTTGTCCATGTCGGTGCCGCCGAGTTTGGTGTCACCGTTGGTTGAAAGAACTTCGAAAACGCCGTTGCCGAGTTCGAGAATGGTAACGTCGAGGGTACCGCCACCAAGGTCGAACACCAGAATCTTGCGTTCGCCTTCTTTATCGAGACCATAAGCAAGGGCGGCGGCAGTCGGTTCGTTGATGATGCGCTTGACTTCGATACCGGCAATCGCGCCCGCATCTTTGGTAGCCTGGCGCTGAGCGTCATCGAAGTAGGCCGGTACAGTGATTACGGCACCGGTGACCTTGTCGTTCAGAAAGGCTTCTGCGTCAGCTTTAATTTTCTGAAGAATAAAGGCAGAGATTTCCTGCGGTGTGTATTCTTTGCTGTCGATTTTGTATTTGTCTTTGGTACCCATTTTGCGCTTGGCAGCGATTACGGTACGGTCGGGGTTGGTGGTTGCCTGACGTCTGGCCGGTTCGCCAATCAGGCGCTGCCCGTCTTTGGTAAAAGCGACAACACTCGGAAATGCTTTGCCGCCGATCGAGTTGCCTTCGGCGCTCGGAATGATAACCGGTTTACCACCTTCGATAACCGAAGCGGCTGAGTTGGAAGTACCTAAGTCAATACCTATTACCCTGGACATCTAATTCCTCCTGTCTGTTTTTAACAGTTTATTTCTGGTTGATTTCTACCTTCGCGGTGCGCAGCACGCGATCTTTGAAGGTATAGCCCTTTTCAAAAACGGTGAGTATGGTTTCGTCGTCTTTATCTTCTACGGTGCGTTTGCAGAGAGCTTCGTGAAAGTTCGGGTCAAATTTGCTGCCTTTGGCTTCTATGCCTTTCAGCCCTTCTTTTTCAAGCATGTCAGAAAACTGAATTGAAAACATTTCCAGGCCATCCATGACCTTTTTGTCGACGTTGATCTTGTAGATCTGTTCCATGGCCTTGTCGAGGGTGTCGAGAACCGGCAGAAGCTTTTTGAGAAAGTCTTCAACCCCACGACCCCTGGCTTCGAGCTGCTCTTTGGCGGTACGGCGCTGCAGATTCTGGTAATCTGCAAGAGCCCGGAAATAGCGGTTCTTCGTTTCCTCGAGCTCTTTTACCAGATCGCGGCCCTGGGCCTGGGTCTGCTCGTCGGTGCCGGTGGCGGTCTGTTCCTGCTGCTGGGTTTCTTCGGCAGGTTTCTGGCTGGCTTCGTTCAGGTCAGGATTTTCGGCAGTTTTTTCGTTTTGCGTCATAATCTGGAATTCACCCTATTAGTTAAGTTTCAGCTTTTGTCTGATTCAGGAAAATTTCTGTCACCGATCAGCAGCTGGCTGAGAGTGTTCGAAAGTCTGGCGAGAGTTGCGACCACGCGGCTGTAGTCCATGCGCAGGGGGCCAATCAGACCGATTTTACCGAAGGTGCGGTTGGGGCCGCGGTAACGGGCCGTGACAAAAGACATGTCTTTTATGGCAAGCCCGGAATCGGAGCCTATGTTTACCACAATTTCCTGCTTGCTTTCAAGTGATTTAGCCAGAAGTTTAAGCAGATTTTCCTTCTGGTCGAGCAGGCAGACCATCTGTTTCAGTTTTTCGGGTTCGTTGAACTCAGGCTGGTCAAAAAAGTTGAGAAAGCCTTCGAGAAAAATAGAATTGGTATCTGGGTCGTTGACTGCGTTCTGCACCTGTTTTACCAGCTGAGAAAGCAGATTGTTGTAGCGCGACAGTATCTGTCTGGTATTTTCAATGAAATTCTGTTCATACTGGTGATACTGCTGGTGGCAGAGCTGGGCGTTGAGCAGTATCGAGAGCTTTTCAAGCACATCGTCAGAAGTGGCGGCCGGAATATTGACCACCTGGTCGTTGATGTTACCGCAATCATCGACAGTTACCAGCATTGCCTTGGTGTCGAGAATGCGGAAAAGTCTGATCGAACGCAGATTGCTGTGTTCCTGCTGCGGCGCAAGAAGGACTCCGGCCAGTTTTGTCTGCTGGCAGGCATACTGCACGGCTGATTTTAAAATATCCTGCTGGCGCAGATGTGTCTCACGAGAAATGCTGGCAATTCTGCCGATCAGCGATTCTTCGAGCTGGCTGATGCGCTCGAATTCGATGAGAAAATTAACATAGAATTTGTAGCCCTTTTCGGTGGGCACGCGGCCGGCCGATGTGTGCGGCGAATAGAGGTAGCCCATCAGTTCGAGGTCGGCCATTTCGTTTCTGATGGTGGCGGGCGAGCAGGAAAGTCGGCTGGAACGCGACAGAGTGCGTGAGCCCACAGGGATGCCGGTTGAAATGAAGGCATCGCAGACTTCGCGCAGAACGGTTTTCTGGCGGTCGTTCAGGGCCAGGCTGTCATCAGTGGCGCAGGCTTCGGTCTGAAAAAGCGTATTGGCGTTCATTTTACAACTTTATGGTGCGGGGGGAACCCCGGCCCGAGGGCCGGGGTTCGGGAGTTATATCAGTAGTCCATGTCCATGTCGGGGGCGGGTGAGCCTTTGCCCTTCTTTTCGGGGGCTTCAGCCACGAGAACTTCAGTGGTCAGCAGAATCGAGGCGATCGAAGAGGCGTTCTGCAGAGCTGATCTGGTGACTTTGGCGGGGTCGATGATGCCGGCTTTATACATGTCGGTATAATCGTCGGCGACCACGTCGTAGCCATAGCCGTTGCCCTGGTGGGCTCTGACTTTTTCGATGATGACCGAAGGTTCGAGACCGGCGTTGGTCAGGATCATGCGCATCGGGGCGAAAAGGGCGCGGCGAACGATGTTGATGCCGATCTTTTCATCGTCGGTAGCGTTCTTTTCGAGCTTTTCGAGAACCGGAAGAGCGTTGATGTAGGTTACGCCACCGCCGGCGACGACGCCTTCTTCAACCGCAGCGCGGGTGGCGCTGAGAGCGTCTTCGACGCGGGTCTTGCGTTCTTTCATTTCGGTTTCGGTAGCAGCGCCGACTTTAATTACTGCAACACCGCCGGCCAGTTTGGCGAGGCGTTCCTGCAGTTTTTCCTTATCGTATGAGCTGGTGCTGTGTTCGATTTCGGCTTTGATCTGGCTGATGCGGCTCTTGAGGGCCTTGGTGTCACCGGCGCCTTCGACGATGGTGGTCATGTCTTTGGCGACGATTACTTTTTTGGCCTGGCCCAGCTGGTTGATGGTGGCAGATTCAAGCTTCATGCCGAGGTCTTCGCTGATTTTCTGACCACCGGTCAGAACGGCGATATCTTCGAGCATCGCTTTTTTGCGATCACCGAAGCCGGGAGCCTTGATGGCAACACAATTGAAAGTGCCGCGCAGTTTGTTGACCACGAGGGTTGCAAGAGCTTCGCCTTCGATGTCTTCAGCGATGATCAGCAGGGGTTTGTTGACCTGAACGATCTTTTCGAGCAGGGGCAGGATTTCTTTGAGGTTGTTGATCTTGCTTTCGGTGATGAGAATGTAGGGGTTGTCGAGAACCGCTTCCATTCTTTCCTGGTTGGTAACCATATAAGGGCTGATGTAGCCCTTGTCGAATTCCATACCTTCGACGAAATCAAGGGTAGTGTCGAAGCTCTGAGCTTCTTCTACGGTGATGACGCCGTCTTTGCCGACTTTGTCCATGGCTTCGGCGATGATGTGGCCGATTTCCTTGTCGCGGGCAGAGATGGTGGCAACCTGGGCGATGCTGTCCTTGTTGTCATCAACCTTTTTAGAAAGGTTTTTGATTTCTTTGACGACCTCGTCAACGGCCTTTTCGATGCCACGCTTCAGGTAAGAAGGGTTGGCGCCGGCGGCGACGTTTTTGAAACCCTCATGGACGATGGCCTGAGCCAGAACGGTGGCGGTGGTGGTACCGTCGCCGGCGACGTCGTTGGTCTTGCTGGCAACTTCTTTAACGAGCTGAGCGCCCATGTTTTCGAATTTGTCAGTGACTTCGATTTCTTTGGCAATGGTAACGCCGTCGTTGGTTACGGTCGGGCTGCCGAATTTCTTGTCGAGAATGGCATAACAGCCTTTCGGGCCGAGGGTGGCGCGAACTGCGTTAGCGACGATGTCAACACCGGTTTCGAGAGATTTGCGTGCTTCGTCCCAATATTTGAGCTGCTTGGCAGTCATTTTTTGTGCTCCTGTACTTGTGTACTTATCAGTTGATGATGGCGAGAATGTCTTCTTCGCGCAGGATCAGGTAACTTTCGTCTTCGACCTTGATTTCGGTGCCGGCATATTTAGAGAAGATCACTTTGTCGTTGGCTTTAACTTCGAGCGGGCTGCGCTTGCCATCGTCAGTGAGTTTGCCCGGGCCGGCGGCAATTACGGTGCCTTCGATCGGCTTTTCTTTACTGGCTGTATCGGGAAGGATTACGCCACCTTTTGATTTTTCAACGGCATCTTTGGGCTTAACGATAACGCGGTCATTTAATGGTTTGAGGTTCATGAAATGCTCCTGATAGACTTATTTGGATTATTTTTTTTAGTGGCGGGGCAGGTTTAAAGCTGCCCCGCCGCGTGTCATGCGAAAAGGGTTTAAGAGATTACATCATGCCGGGCATGCCCATGCCGCCCATGCCACCCATACCACCCATGCCGCCCATGCCGCCCATGGAGGGGGCTGCTTTGTTTTCTTCGGGGATATCGGCGACCAGAACTTCAGTGGTCATGAGAATTGCGGCGATGGAGGCGGCATTCTGCAGAGCTGATCTGGTAACCTTGGCTGGGTCGATGATACCGGCTTTGAACATGTCGATATATTCGTTGGTGAGAACGTTGTAGCCGAAACCGGGTTTCTTTTCCTGCTTGATTCTTTCGATGATGACGGCGGGTTCGAGGCCGGCATTGGCGAGAATGAAGTGGATCGGTTTCTGCAGAGCTTTTCTGACGATGTCGACGCCGATTTTTTCGTCGCCGTTGACCTGAAGGGTGTCGAGAGCTTCGATGGCATTCAGCAGGGCAACGCCGCCGCCGGCAACGACGCCTTCTTCAACCGCAGCGCGGGTGGCGCTGAGAGCGTCTTCAACGCGGGTCTTGCGTTCTTTCATTGCGGTTTCGGTAGCGGCACCGACTTTGATGACTGCAACGCCGCCAGAGAGCTTGGCAAGGCGTTCCTGCAGTTTTTCTTTGTCGTATGAGCTGGTGCTTCTTTCGATTTCGGCTTTGATCTGGGCGATACGGGCCTGAATGTCTTTGGCAGCGCCGGCGCCTTCGATGATGGTGGTGGCTTCTTTGCTGATGACAACCTTCTTGGCATGGCCGAGATGTTCGAGACCGGCGTTTTCAAGTTTGAGGCCGATTTCTTCGCTGATCTTCTGACCTTTGGTCATGACCGCGATATCTTCGAGCATAGCTTTGCGTCTGTCGCCAAAAGCCGGGGCTTTGACGGCTACACAGTTGAAGGTGCCGCGCAATTTGTTGACCACGAGGGTGGCGAGGGCTTCGCCTTCGATGTCTTCAGCGATGATCAGCAGGGGTTTCTTGGTCTGCACGATGCTTTCGAGAACCGGCAGAATGTCTTTGATGTTGTTGATCTTGCTGTCGGTGATGAGAATGTAGGGGTTATCGAGAACCGCTTCCATTCTTTCAGGGTCAGTGACCATGTAGGGGCTGACATAACCCTTGTCGAATTCCATACCTTCCACGAAATCAAGGGTGGTGTCGAAGCTCTTGGCTTCTTCGACGGTGATGACGCCGTCTTTACCGACTTTGTCCATGGCTTCGGCGATGACTTTGCCGATTTCGGTGTCGCGGGCAGAAATGGTGGCAACCTGGGCGACGCTGTCTTTATTGTCGTCGATGCGCTTTGACTGTTCCTTGATTTTGGCAACAACAGCGTTTACGGCTCTTTCGATACCGCGCTTGATATAAATCGGTGTGGCACCAGCAGCGGTGTTTTTGAAACCTTCGTGTACGATTGCCTGGGCCAGAACGGTGGCGGTGGTGGTACCGTCGCCGGCGATGTCGTTGGTCTTGCTGGCGACTTCTTTAACCAGCTGAGCGCCCATGTTTTCGAAACGATCTTCGACTTCGATTTCTTTGGCGATCATGACGCCGTCATTGGTGACGGTGGGACTGCCAAAACTCTTGTTGAGGATGGCGTAGCAGCCTTTGGGCCCGAGGGTTGAGCGTACTGCGTTAGCAACAGTATCGACGCCTTTTTCAAGGGCTCTTCTTGCGTTTTCACCATATCTCAGTTGTTTTGCGGCCATTTTCTATATCTCCTTAGTGAATGATTTTGAACTTGATTGATGTTGGTTTATTCAACAGCCAGAATTTCATCTTCTTTCATGATCAGGTGTTTTTCGCCATCGATCATGATTTCGGTGCCGGCCCATTCGGTAAAAATGACGCTGTCGCCTTTTTTAACCTGCATGGGAATAACTTTGCCCTTGTTATCAGTCAGACCGCGGCCGACAAAAATAACCTTGCCGGTTTTCGGGCGGGCTTTCGAAGCGGTATCGGGAATAATGATGCCGGTGGCAGTCTTTTTCTCGGCTTCGGTGACTTTGATGACAATGCGGTTACCCATCGGGGTGAGGTTCATGATGTCCTCCTTGTTGAATTTGAACTTCTGGAAACTCTTACTTGTTAGCACTCAAATCGGTCGAGTGCTAACAAATATATATAAAAACTTTTTTACAGAATAAAGTCAACCTAAAGTTGAAAATAAGTGAAAATAAACAAATTAACGGAATTATCGATTAAAAATCATTTAAAGCTCTCAAAATTTTGAAAAATCGTGAAAAGAGGCTCTTGGGGTTTGTGTTGTCGGCAGACATCGTGAAAATTGTCGCAACTTTTAGCCGGCAGGAGGCGTAGTATTTGCATAGTCCTGTCAGAGTGAGAAATGTCGTCGTGTCAGCTGCGGCGTGAAAACACAATCTTTTGTTGCTATTGTCTCAGGCATTAGTGTAAATTACCTGTATACAGAGTGAAGGGGAGTTGATGATGGCAGAAGATAAGGACTTGAGAAAACTGCTGAAGAAAATCGACATGAGCGATATTCGCCTGCTTGTCATTGGCGTGGCTCTGTTGATTGTGCCGGCTGTTTTTCTTTTTTTCTTTTCCGGGGGCAGTGCTAAAAAGATCAGCCAGGAAAAGATGAAAACCATGGTTGCCCGCAAAAACGTTTTCAATTTTGGCAGTTCATCGGGTTCGGGCGCCTCTTCTGCCCCCTCTTCCGGTAAAACATCAGGTTCAAGCTGGTTCTCGTCGACCTCCCCCGAAAAACGCGTCGAGCAGGAACTCGAAGATGCCTTCAAACTCGTAAAACGCAGTCAGCGCTCTGACCGTTTTCCCCCAGGATCTACAGAAGAGCAGCGCGATGCCTACAAGGCCGAGCATAATTCGCTGCTGCTCGAAGGCAGAGGCGAGCTTGAACGCGGCAATTTTGCCGAAGCCGAAGCCATGTTTTTAAAAGCTTTTGAAGAAGCTAATGGCAACGCTTTTCAGCAGGTTTATGCCATGGGCGCTCTTTGTGAGCTGTATGAGCTGACCCAGGATCGCAAAAAACTTGAAGCGGCATTCAAGCAGTTTATGGAACTGGTGGGCAAGCTGCCGCCAGATTACGGTGGCGGTGATCTCGCCGCTTCAGTCCGAAATGCTTATATGGCCCTTAAACAGCTTCAGGACAGCGCTGACCCGGCCAAAGTGGCGCAGGGGCTGGCCGATGTCGAAGCGGTAAAACAGGGCGCAATCCAGCCAGGAAAAGTCTCACAGGGTCTTGGCAAGAGTCTTTTCGCGTTTCCGGCTAAATTTGAATAGGGTGGGGGGATAATCATGAAACCAGCAGCAAGAAAAGGCAGCGCATTTATCGTGGTGGTTGGCGTTCTTGGCGTGATTCTTTTCGCCGCCACCATGTTCATGAGTTCAACGATCGAAGAAGGCCGACAGACAACGCTTTCGGTCAAGGGACTGCATGCAACCAGCCTGGCTGAGGCTGCTCTCGAACGTGCCATGCGCATGATTGCCGACAATATCAATGATGTCGACCCGACCCGGGTTACTGCCAACGATCTCTCAATAAAGCTGCGTCTGCCTGCCCGCGCCAAAAGCGGGGTGACTCTCGGGCTTGCAGGCAATCTCGGTGCCGATGAACAGCTTGAACTCGATACAGCCGCGTCTGAAGAGATCATACTTACGAAAGATGATCTGCAGGCCGGTGTCGACAACAAGGAACTGGACGCGCTGGTGGCCTACATGACTTCTGAGGGCGCCAAAGAATACGATGTTAAGGTCAAGGTCTCGATTGACAAAGCTTTTCGTGTTTCTCCAGGCAAGGATTACGCCGACTTCAAGGTGCCAGGCGTCGACATCGCCTGGAATCTGCGCCCCGATGTAAAGACTTTTCTTGAAGGCGGTGGCTATTCGCCGATCGAAATTGGCTTTCCGAAAGATCTTTCGTGGCTCGACTTTTCGATTCCGGTTAAAATCGGGCCGATTACTCTCGTTAACATCAATCTGACCGGGGTTGTCGACAAACTGATGCCAAAAATTTCAGTTGCCGGCAAAGAACGCAGCTTCAAAGAACTTACCAGTCTTGATTTTTTTGCCGACATGCTCGTCAATCAGTTGATTGGTGGCGGAAAACAGCGTTATCCGATTCAGGTCAAGTTTGACGCGATCCCGATGCCCACAAGTGCCAACAATCTATGGCCGGCTGGCGTAAGCCTGACGCCAACCCTTGACCAGGGCCAGTATCTCGAAAAATACGGCCAGCTTAAGCTCGAATGTGAAGCTTCTATCACCTATCAGGATAATTACAAGGCAACCCGCAGAGTATCGGCGATCAAAGACTTTAAAACCGCCGACTGTGAGCCGCCGGCCCCGATGTACAGCTTTTTTATCGCCAACCTGAAGAACGATTTTCTCTCATTCAACAATTACGGCGGCACTTTTGTCGTTAACAACTTCGATTACTCAGGCACCTTTTCAAAAATCAAAGAGGTGTTCACCGGCCCCAAAGAAGTCTCGGAAGAAGAACTGAAAAAGCGTGAGTTCCCAGGTCTGGTGCGTGTAAATTATTCAGATAAGAGCTCTGACGGTACCCGGCCCCTGATCTGCAACGTCGCTCTGATGGGCGACTGGAACGCTCCGCCGGTCGCCGGCGACAACAGCGGCGCGGTCAAGAACATTTTTCAGGGGATCGAGCCCCTGCTGATTCTCAATACCAAGACCAAAATGGCGGTTGCCGGCGGCAAATACAATATCAATGCCGAAATTACCAGGCGCGACCCCGAAACGAACATTGCGGTTCCGGTAAATCTTTCGGGTCCTGCCAATAACAGTGCACCAGCCCAACCAGTGCTTGGGCAGCCCGGAAGATATGGGCTCGACTTCGCGACCAGACCAGATCCTTTCCCAATGCTGAAGCCAACCGAGTATCTCAAGAAACTGGCCTCACCAGGCACTTTGAACCTCATTCCCGACGTCGGCAAGATGAGCACCAATGTTCTGGCACTGGCGGTAACTATGGCGCTCAAGCCCATGGTCGATGCGGTGCCGCTCAGCAAGGGCGTGGTAATGGTTCCTGACTGCTTTCAGAAATGGGAAATGCCATATATGGGGACCGGCAACTCATTCTACACGATCCCGACAACCGGCACCGGCGCCAATAAAACGAGATTTTTCGGCTACGGCGGCATGCACCCGACCCTGACCAGAGAAGTCGAAGGCAATGTTCTCAAACGCTCGCGGCTCTGGCAGATGTGCATTGTCGGCATGAGCCCGATGGACCGCCTGCCTCTGCTGCCATTCCCACCGGTGTTCCTGCCACCACCGCCGCTGGTCATACCAATCTGGAAAGCCCAGGAAGTATTGACCAAGTATGATTACAACCTCGAGCCGCTGAAGGCTAACTCAGAATCCGGCAAGGCCGATTACAAGACCTATGAATACGACCCGTCACTGCTGCAGAATATGCCGCCAAACCTCTACACCAGCGAACAATACGCCAAAAAGGCGACCTATTACTACGAAAACGCCGAGGCTTTTATCGAAGACCTTCCCAACCGCACAACCACCGTTAACGGCAAGAAAGTGTTTGTACTCAACGGCGTATCGTATATTTCCGGTTCGCTTGGTTCGGCAGCAAGCCCGTTCAATGCCGGCGAAGAAGCTTTCTATGTTCTCGGAAAGGGCATGATCGTCGTAAGCGGCAATCTGTATCTTGGATCAAATATAAAAGTTCTCGACCGCACAGAAGACGATCTGACGGTTTTTTCTCTGATTATGCGCAATGGTGGCCTGCTGGCTCTGTCTGGCGGCAAACAGTATGAGGTCGAAGGTTCGCTTTACACCGACAAGGGCATTTACTGCCATGCCGATTCGAGCCTGAGAATAGCCGGCAACTGGGTAACCAATCAGTTCAACAAGGCTGCGATGGGCGGTACCGTCGCTGTCGATTACGTTTCTTCGCGAGTTCGTAACTCGCTTGGCAGCCTGCACCCGGTGCGCGGCAAGTTCGACCCGAAGCGCTATCATGTTTCTTTCAGCCCGCTGTGGGCTTCATGGAGGGCAAACTGATGCAAGCATGCATAAACAGAAAGGGTGCCACCCTTCTAGAGATCGTCATCGCCGCATTTATCCTGGCGGTGGCTTTTATACCGATTCTCAGGCTGGTTGATTTCGGGTCGACCTCTACGGCCAAGGTGGGGCATTACGCCAAGGCAACCCGTCTCGCCCAGGAGCTGATAGAAGAATGCAAACACGTGCCTTTCAAAGTTTATCAGAAGCACTACAGCGACCTTGCCAGCGGCAATTCTTTCGATGTTCACCCGCAGTTTTACAAAGAAACAGCTAAAAGCATCGAGAGCTTTTTTAAGGAAAATATCGATGCCATGAAAGATTATGGTTGCTCCGCGACCTTGAAAGCCAAAAAGAATGATCTCGATCAGATTGTCGAAGTGTGGTTCGAGGTCGAAATTTTCTGGCGCGACAAGGGAACTAAAGAGGATGAGCGTTTCGGCCGGCGGGTTGTCAGAGCCGGTAATGCCTATTATAATTCCGAGGCTATTTAGCAGAGAGGTGAAAACATGAAAAATCGCAGAAAAACTGGCTTTACCCTGGTGGAAGTTATGGTCGCCATTTTTCTGTCGACCATTGTTCTTACCGCCATTTACGGCGTCTGGATACGTGTACAGCGTGAGATTGCCAAATCGCACGCGCGCCAGACGCTGCAGAGCGAGTTGCGAACCGTTTCGAACTACCTGCAGAAAGATCTGAAGTCTGTTAAAGAGGGAACATTCGAAGCGCCGGGTGGGCAGTCTGCCGACGGCTCTTCGCTGCATATAACGTTTGAGCGGTTTAAAGAAAGTGAAGAGGGGAAAATTGCCCAGGATGCAACCGAAAAGGTTGAATACCGTCTCAGTGACGGCCTGCTCACCAGAAAAAGCACTACCGAGCTCAAAATCCTTTCGGTAAGTATCGAAAGTATGCAGATTACCAAGTCTGTTGACTCTGCCAGCCTTGGTGCCGCCGATCTTGAATCGACCGATGCAGATTTCAGGGCCGGCCGCGAAGCCAAGCTCGAGATCAATATTGTCGGCCGCAAAAATATTGCCGGTTCGCGCGAGGAAATGTACCACGTCGAACGTACATCTGTGGTCATGCGCGATGAATTTTACAAAAAGACCAACAAAAATTTCGTTTCGAATTTCGATCTGGCCAAGCTTGAAAAAGACGCGGTCGTCGAAGTCGACAATTCTCAGGATGCCAGCTTCGGCCCTGGCGGAGCGATGAACGAAGAACAGCTGCGCAGCCTTAATGACGATCAGCTGACCGGGCTTGAAGCTACACAAAGGGAGCTGGTCGAGCAGGCGAACGATTCGATCGATGAGATGAACAATGCCATCGACGACACCGATACCGGCGAAGGCAACCTGTCTAAATTCGGGCAATGGTTGAATTTTCTCTCTACCACAGAGAGCGAAAGGGTTAGAGGACTGCGCTCCGATCTCGAAGGGGCCGATACCCAGGATGAAGTGAAATCGGTGCTTACCAAGCTTAACGAGTACACGAAAGACAAGGAAGAAACTTTTCTAAGCCGGTCGGTACCGGGTTATTCCAGCATGAGTGCCGCTCAGAAAGAGCTTTACAAAGAAGCCTACGAAATGAAGCTGCAGGACAGAACCATCGAAGGCAGTCATCAGGAACTGGTAAAACAGGCGGAAAAAGATGGTAAGACCCCCCCGGAAGCCCCCCAGAAAATTATCGACGTAGCCACCGGTCAGGCAGAGGGGCAAGGATCGCAGACCTACGTCGACGGTGAGGGTAATACGGTTGAAATTGCTGACGAAGCAAACAGTTCGCGCAGTACAACCGAGCTGCGCAATGCCTACAACAATATCAACCTCGGCTGGATGGGGGAATTCAACAAGGAACCAGCCGAAGTCGGCGTCTACAACGCGGCAAAATCGCTGATCAGCCAGGGTAAGGCCAAACTCAACGTCATCGAAATGCGCGATACTTCAAACGAAAATATTGCGTTGATACAGAGAGTCAAAGCCAGTAATTAAACATTCATTCACAGAAAGGCAGTTATGCGCTCTTTTTTCGGCCTGTTGATTCTGGTCTGTTGCACTATCGTTGTAACCGGCTGTGGAAGCTCTGACGGCGGGATCTCCGACTGGCAGAAGCCTGCTCCGGTGACGGTGGTTTCAAATATCAAGGGAAAAGTCCTGCTGCCGGTTTCTGCCAGCCTCAGACCTGGTCTGATGGCGCTCCTTTCCGTCGAGGGTGCAACGGTTTTTGTCGAAAGATACCCGGAACATTCCGCCACTGCCGACAGCAATGGTGATTTTATCATTAAAAACGTGCCGGTCGGCCGACATCGACTGGTGGTGCATAAACTTTCCGGCACAACTCCTTATCGCCAGCGATCAGACGTGTTCGATCTGACCGGCCAGTTCGAGACACAGGTGGTTGCGACACCTGTAACTCTTGAACCTGCTCCCTACAATGTGACCGTGAATGTCAGTGATGTGGGCACCGATCTGCCTTTGAATGCCAAAATCCGCGTCTGGGGCTTCGATTTTCAGGCTGTTAACGGTGTCGCAGAAGTCGGACCATTCCCCGGTGGCGTTCAGAGCAAAGAAATGTTGGTTTCTGCCGTCGGTTATGCCGCGCAGACTTTTCTGGTCAGCTTCAGCGACCAGCGAAAGGCAAAGCTCTATGTAAAGCTCACTCCGTCGACTTCAACCTCTGGTAACCGCGCGCCCTTTGTCGAAATCGAGCATACGACAACTTCAGTAAAGACTAACGAGAGTTTAAGTTTCTCTGCCGCAGGCGTAGATGCTGACGGCGATATCATTACCTGGCAGTGGTCAGCCACGGCCGGAACTTTTTCGAACCAGACCGGTCAGACTACCATTTTTACCGCGCCTGCCGCTTCTGGCTTCGCCGATATCACCCTGACCGGGAAAGACCCTGACGGAGCCACAGGCCGTGCGGTGCTTCGACTGAACATCGAAACCGGCAGTTCGCTGCCGCCGAATCCCAATAACCGGCCGCCGCTGGCCGCTTACGATCCTGTTCCTGTAAATTTCAGCGAAAATCAGAGTGATGGCACCACGCTGCGCTGGACAGGCGGCGACCCTGATGGTGACCCGATCACTTATGACCTTCTTTTTGCCGCTCAGGGCAGCGAGATGAAAGTTGTTGCCGGCAATCTCTCTGAAGCCGC
This sequence comes from Candidatus Rifleibacteriota bacterium, assembly GCA_024710355.1. GTDB lineage: Bacteria > Muiribacteriota > Ozemobacteria > Ozemobacterales > Ozemobacteraceae > Rifleibacterium. Next base: position 69,524 of record JANJUX010000054.1, on the reverse strand, counting down.
TTACAAAGCCAATGAACTCATAGCCCACAAAACTTATTTCTGGCAGGTAATCACCAGAGACCAGTACAACGCAGTTACTGCTTCACCCATCTGGCAGTTCAAAACCGGGGATCTCAGCAATTTTGCGCCATACGTGCCCGGAATGCCGGTGCCGGAAGACCTCTCGATCAACCAGCTGCCGGCAACTCTCTGCACCTGGACCGGCGGTGACCCGGATCAGGACGACATCATCACCTACTCATTGAAATTCGGAACCGACCAGAACAATCTGCAGCTCAAAACAAGAACCAGGCAGACGAGCATGCAGCTCGAGAACCTTGAGCTTGGCAAAACCTATTTCTGGCAGATTATTGCTGCCGACGACCGCGGCAAAGAAACTGCAGGCCCTGTCTGGCGTTTCAGCACCCATTCGCCTGCAAACCGTAATCCGTCTGACCCGGAAGTGGTCGGACCGGCAAGCGGGGCGGCCGGTATCGCTGTCAATGCCCAGTTACGCTGGAATGCCTCAGATCCTGACGGCGATGCCCTCACTTACGACCTGTTTTTCGGCACCACTTTTCCTCTGGCAAAAGTGGCCTCGAATCAGGCGTCACAGGTTTTTACACCGACAGAGAGCCTGAAGTTTGCGACACGCTATTTCTGGCAGGTTGTGGTTAGAGATGTCCGCGGTCTGACGAACTCCGAGTCGCCTGTCTGGTCGTTCACGACTGCCGAAAAAATTAATCAGCCACCCAATCAGCCACTGGCAATTTCACCGGCCAGCGGCAGCGCTAATGTTCCGGCGCGGCCCGCATTTGCATGGTCAGGCGGCGATATCGACGACGCCGCTGTGTCTTATGATCTTTTTCTCGACCAAAACATGCCACCGACCACAAAGGTGGCAGAAAGCCTCGCAGAGACAAACTGGTCGCCATCTGTCGATCTTGGTGCCGGAAAAATCTATTACTGGCAGATTATTGCCAGAGATCCGGCAAACAATTCAACCGTTTCGCATGTTTTTTCATTTACGGTCAAGCCAGAGGGTGGAACGGATGAGGTGCCGCCCGAAATTCTGTCGGTAACCCCGGAAAACGGTGCTGAGAAAGTAGCTTCAGACCAGCTGGTCAGGGTCGTCTTTTCTGAAGCCGTAGATCAGGCCTCGGCACTTTCTGCCATGAGTTTTTCGCCCCCTGTCGTCGGGGCCTGGGCCTGGGAAAACCTTTCGGTCATGGCGTTTCGCCCGACAGGTGCCTGGCCGAACGGCAGCTTCAACCGGCTCGTCATTGCAGACAACACCGTAAAAGATAAAAACAACAATATCATGAGCCGTGGCGGCAGTTACGGCTTCACTGTCACTTCGGCGCTGCCGGTGCCATCAAGTCATCGTTCTGTCGCATTTCCGCGACAGGTTCAGGCCAATGAAACGGCATTGATTTCTGTGCCCGATCTGCCCGCCGGTGCCAGGTCATTCGGGGTTGCGATCGCCTCGCCCGATGCTGCCACCTTTACTTTAAGGGCCAGCACCGCCGAAAAAATGCCGGCCGGCATCGATGCGCACTCGGCTTTTCGCTTTTTTGAACAGGGGCTGAGCGGCCATGAGCTTCCCGATACTCTGGAAACGGCCGGCAATCTGCGCGGCAGTACAAGGTTGCGTGCTGCTGCCGTGCCTGGCGCCACCGAGGACTTTTTCATACCGGTGTATGGTCAGGTTGCAACCAGCACACCTTATCCAGCCAATAAAATTACTGCGCGCTGCCTGGCTATTGGCGAGCAGGTGATAATATACGCCGACACATCGATTCAGAGTCCTTCAAGCAGCCTTATTGCCGATGTCAGACAGCGCTTCGAAGATGTTATCAGGCCGCGGGTGCGCGATTATTTTGGCGAAGAACCGCAGTATGGGCCCGATGGTGAGGAACGGCTGACCGTGCTTCTGACTGATTCCATGACCACCGGGATTGCCGGGATATTCTACGGTAACGACCTGTTCAGCCGTGATGAAAGCAATTTACAGCTGCGTGAGAGCAATGCCCGCAAGATAATCTATGTTAAATATTCGCTTTCAAGCCCGATAACCAGATTTGGCACCATGGCGCACGAGTTTCAGCACATGGTTAATTTTTATCAGAAGCGCCGTCTGGGCGGCAGTAACAATTACGAGGCCGTCTGGTTGAATGAAGGCCTGGCGAAGTTTTCTGAGGAAATCTGCGGCTACGGAATCCTTGAAGGCGACGCCAATACCGCTTCATTGATCAAGCTGTCACAGCAGAATCTGAAGGATCTTTCGCTGACAAATTTTGCCGGGTTGAACAGTTATGGTCTTTCTTATCTGTTCGTGCGTTTTCTGGCGCAGGAAAACCGTTATGGCACGACCTACCGCGAAATTACCCGCAAACTGCTCGGCTCTTCGCTTACGGGCAAGGCTAACGTTGCAGCGGTCACCGGTGAAGAATTTTCGCAGACGCTTGCCAGATGGGCAATTTCGTTATATCTGAATCGTTTTTCCTCTGAAATTCCGGCTGATTACGGCCTGAAAAACCTCAATCTGGCAGGCACCCATAACGGTGTGACGCTGGCGGGCTTCAATTTTACAGACGTGAGCACCGGGCAGAAGCTGTCACTGAAACCCGATGCCTTTGCCGGTTTTGTAAAAGTTTCAACCGGGCAGGCAAAAACCGAATTCAGTCTGGTCAATTCTGACGGTAACGGTTTCAGGGTCTGGCTCTTTGACCGGCGCCCCTAGTGGTTTGTCTGCATTGAGCGTGTAAAATCAGCTGCCTCGACGTCATCCCTGCGCAAGCAGGGATCTAGGGTGTTTAAGATAAGACTCTCTGCCGCTTTCGCAGGGATGAAGTGGAATCGTTGAAGGCTGTTGCCTGGTTCAGCCGACAAAAAGCAGAAAAAAGGTTGCGAGCAGAAAAACCCAGATCGAAACCAGCGCGATCAGGTTCCAGTCGAATGAATTTTCGATTTTTTCGAGAATCGACTTTTCGGAGTCGGTTGTAAAATCAGGCTGACCGGTCATTATGCTTCTCCGGCCGGGTCAATCGGGCGCTCGGCCTTTTGCAGCAGCGCCTGGCGTTTCAGAAGCTCGGGATGGCCCGGGTTTTCTCTGGAGATGAGATTGGCAAGGGCCACGGCAGCTTTGAGGTTGCCCTGTTTGATGAGTTCGTCGAGCAGCGGCAGATTGACCTCGATTTTGGCCGGATAGGCCGGAAGCTCTCTCTTGCTGGTTCCGTCAGGTGCAGTCAGTTCAAGACCGCATCTTGGGCAGAAATATTCGTGGGGGCGGCAACTGCTGTTGCATTCTCCGCAGGTGAAAAGAGATTTGGCCACCCAGACGAGAGCCTTCTGGATCAGGCGGGTGCCGGAGACAAACCCCGGGGTTTCTTCGTGGATGATTATGCCGTCGGGCAGAAAGTCGCTTTTGAAAGACTTTGCGGCTTTATGAATCTTGCCGTCAAAAATCTGGCCAACCGTATAAACCTTCTGTATGGCGTTTGATTTTTCGAGAATCCCGATCGATTCTTTGGAGCGCATGTAAACATCGCGATTTTCGAGGCTGTTGACCAGCCGGCTGGTGGTGGTCGAAAGTGTTTCGAACAGGAAGACGCATTCTTCGGGTGTGAAGACAAACTTGTCGCCACTTCGATTTGAGCTGGTGTCTCGAGTTTTAATAACGCTTTTAAGAGTGGCTTCGAGGTCGAGAACCCTCTGTTCGAGCTGCTCTTTTTCGCGCAACACCGCTTCGGGGGTTGTGGAAGCCATGTTACCGCGCAGGTTTTTAAGGTCTTCCTGGGCATTGGCGAGGGCGGCTTCAAGAAACTTGATTTTGGCGTCGGCGGCGGCAATATTGTTGCGAAAGACTTCGCTGCTGGGTAAAACGGCGAGATCACGTTCAAGCTCAGCGATTTTCTTTTTGAGCGTGGCATTTTCGGTCTTAAGCTGCTCTGTGCTGATCAACTGGCTCTTCAGGTCGCTGATCTCAGACTTGTCGAGCTTCATGGCGTCCATCAGTGCGTCTTTGCTCTTTGAAAGCTCGATTTCTTTGTTTTGCAGAGTTTGACGCATCTGCTGGTTTATCGATTCAGCCTTGCTTAGAGCCGTTTCAAGTTCGACGATTTCGTTTTTCAGTGCCTCAAGAGCCGATTCGTCTGCAACCGGAACTTCAAGTTTTGCAGCGGGGCTGTTCTGCAGCTTCTCGATTTCTTCTTTGAGGCTGGAAATAAGCTTGTCGAGCTTCGCATTTTCGCTTTTCTCGAGTTCGAGAGCCTTGGCGTTTTCAGCAGCCTTTTCCCGGAGCTCCTGGGTTTTGTTCATTTCCAGGAAAAGCGATTCTTCAAGTTTTGCGTTGGTCTGCTTTATTGCCTGAAGCTCTTTTTCGAGGTTCTGGTAGTCTTCGGTATTGCGGGGATCGTGAAATGCCGCCCCTTCTAGCTGAACAATCGTCGATCTGAGCGTGAAAGTCATGCTCTGAATCTGTTTTAAAACGTCTTCCCGGCTGTCTTTGGCGCTCAGCGAAGGCACCTGGCCCTTAAGATACACCAGCAGATTACGTACTATGTCGTCGAATGCAAGGTATTTCACTTAGTTGTTCCGCTTCTGAAAGAGGTTATGCTTCGAGATTACTTTAAAGACCGTTCTAATGCAAGCCAGATTATTTGTCGGCTTTTTTCACCCTGTAGATGATCCAGGCAACAAAATATACTGCCAGCGTTACGGCAAATACAATTGATATATCGTCAAAAATCCTGACTCTTGTTAGGTCTAGAAACATAGCTTTTCGCAAACCAGAAAAAATATAGGTCGAGGGAAAAAAGGGAGCGATCTTCTCGACAAGCTGACTTGAGTGCTGCAGACTCGGAATCATCTGAAAAAAGAGAAAAAGAGTGGTGCCGATGGCATTGACCGAGCCCTGAGTCGTAGCGAAAGATGCGATGATAAGGCCAGTGAAAATCGTCATCAGAGAGCCGAGAAACGCTATCAGCAGCAGAAAATGCGAGTTGCTGCCCCATTTTCCGTTGAGCGAGAGCATGACGATTATTGTCAGCATGGCGATGGTGAAGCTGAAGATTGATTTTCCGAGGATGAACTCAGAAGAGGTCAGGCGGGTGAGGAATATGGCGTTCAGCGTGCCTTTTTCGCGCTCTTCGACAATCGACATGGGCAGAGCCAGAAAGCCGACCATGCCGAGGGCCATGACAATGAGCATCGGAAACATACTGTCTGAGACGTTTCCGGCGTTGCTGGTGCTGCCTGCTACCGGCTCTGCCTTCAGCTCGAATGGCAGGGGCGGGGCGACGATATTCAGCTGGTGTCTGATTTCGGCTTCGAAAACGCTTTTGAGAGTGTCTATACCAAATTCAGGCATGTGCGGGGGATAAAGAATAGTTACCGACTTGGACGCAGAGCTGGTTTCATTTGAAGAAATCAGTTCGGGCAGGATGATGCCGAATCTGACATTGCCCTCAAGTATTGCTGATTCAAGCTTGTCGCGGTCCTGGAAAAATGTCAGTTTCTTGCCGAGCCCTTTGCCGGTAAGAGCTTCGATAAGAGGTTGCTGTGGGCTGCTTATCATACCGATTTCTGGCAGGGCGGCTTCGGTTTTACTGTCTGAGACGATGTTGCTGAACAAAAGAGAGAGGATAATCGGGGTGAGAACCATCAATACGACATGGTAGTTTCTTGACCCGTCGAGGAGGTCTTTGCGAAAAATTGCGTAAACAGCTCCCAGATTCATGCGGCTTCCTCCAGATCCGGTTTCCAGGTGTCGCCGGTAACTTTAAGAAACACCTCTTCGAGTTTGGCTTCCTGAGTGTGGAGTTTTATAATCCGGCAGGTTTTGAGCAGGTCAGCCAGCTGGTTTTTCTCGCTGTCGTCGTCAATCGAAAATTCACGGCTCTCGGGGCCATTTTTGCCTGCCAGTTCGATTTTTACGGATCTGCGTCCGAACTGTTTTTTTAATTCTTCGGGCTTGCCGCAGGCGACTATTGTACCCCGATTCATGATCGCCAGCCGGTCGCAAAGGCTGTCGGCTTCTTCCATGTAATGCGTTGTCAGAAAGACTGTAGTGCCGTTGTTACGGAGTTTGTTTACCAGGTCTCTGATGAGCATTGCCGAGTGCGGGTCGAGGGCTGAGGTTGGTTCATCAAGAAAAAAGACAGAGGGGCGATGCAGCAGGCCGCGTGCAATCAGGGCCCGCTGCCGCAGCCCGCGACTCAGATCTTTGCAGGCTTTGTTCTGATGCTCTGTTAGAAAGACCTCTTCGAGGACTTCGTCGATTCTTTTTTCTTCAACATTGTTCAGTTTGGCAAAAAAGTCGAGGTTATGCCTGACGCTGAGACGGTCGTAAAGATTCTGGTAATCCGGTACAACGCCGATCATCTGTTTGATGCTGTTTATTTCGGCCGGAACAGGGTTGCCGAAGATACTTATTTCGCCACATGTGGCCGGAATTTCACCTATGATCATGCGTATGCTGGTGGTTTTGCCCGCGCCGTTAGGCCCAAGAAAGCCAAAAATTTCGCCTTTTTCAACGCAGAACGAGATGCCTTTCACCACTTCCTGGTTGCCATATTTTTTAGTCAGGCCTGACACGGATATTGCAGGAGTTGTCATTTTCTATGTCCTCAAGCTGATGGCATTGCTTCGGGTAACATTGTAACAGATTGACAGTTTTATTGCATTGTGGTTGAATTAGCACATAGAAAAGAGGGGCAATGAAAACAGAACAAAAACCGGCAAGATCCTTTCTGGTTACCAGCTTTCAGGGTGGAATAGGAAAAACCTTTGTTGCTTCTGGTCTCGCAAGAGCGTTGCACAAAAAAACCGGCAAGCCGGTTGCTTTGATTGAGATGAACTTTTTGAAGCCTTCGTCTTTGAGAGAGACAATTTTTGAAAGCCAGGAAATTAAAAGCAGCTTTCTCGATTACTACATGGGTAACTGGGCGGCCCTGAGTCAGAAGTCTCTGACGAAGGCTTTCTCTGTGAAAGATGGAGTATATTTTATTCCTTTTTCCGGTGCCCGCAACAAAGAAACCCTTCTTCCGAGGTTCCATCTCAGCGAAAACGACATGGTTCCCGCTCTTGGGCACTTGATCAGACTTTTTGAACAGATGCAGGGCTATGTCATCATCGACTCTTTGATGCAGTTTTCTCCGATCGTTTACTACCTGCTGCAAAGAGCGGACGGAATCATCTATACCTATTCTTCGCAGCCGCCGTCGCCGTCTTTTGCCCAGAAATTTCTCGAAGAAATCGACTTCAGGCCGGGCTTGCGCAAAAAGCTGCTCTGGCTGCGCAATCATGTTGAGGATGCTAATGAAAGCCACGAGAGCTCATTGTTCGAGCCTGAGCAGATACTGCCCCTGAGCGGCGAAGTTTTCGATTCCGGAAAAGATTGTCCGATCGAGAAGCACCTGCAGATGCTCGCAGACAAAGCCATTTCCATGGCGGCGCTTGGTGTTGAGCCCGACGACTCAGACGATCGGGTCGAAACGATTCCAGAAGAAATTATCGATTACTCACGCAAAGTCAGACAGGAAATCATTGGCGACCTCGAAAAGAAATTCGGCATTTCAGATCATGAGCTGCGTGAGATTGTTGAACGCAAGATCGATGATGCGATGCGCCGGTCTACTCCGCCAAGCATTCCGGGGCATAACGCTTCTGCCGAAGTTCGAAAATACCTGGTCGATGAAATTCTCGGACTTGGCCCCCTTGAAGACTTCATGCGTGACGAAGAAATTGACGAGATAATGGTCAATGGCCCCGACAGGGTTTTTGTCGAAAAGGGCGGCCGGCTGGTCCTCACCGACAGAAGATTCAATAACTCTGATCACGTAAGAACCGTTATTGAGCGAATTTTGATGCCGGTCGGCCGAACTCTCAACGAGCGCACTCCTTACGTTGACGCGCGTCTGCTCGATGGTTCGCGTGTTCACGCCATTATTCCGCCTCTTTCTTTGACCGGTCCGATGATCACAATCCGCAAATTCTCGCGGGTACCTTTCACGATGGAAGACCTGGTTTACCGCTTTAAAAGCATGACTCCGGCGGTGGCTGAGTTTTTGCGCCTTTGTGTGCAACTGAAAAAGAACATAATCGTTTCCGGAGGGGCGAGCTCAGGCAAGACAACCCTCCTTAACGTGCTTTCTAACCACATTCTGCCCTCAGAGCGCGTGATCTGTATCGAAGACTCGGCCGAACTCAGACTCAATCAGCTTAATCTTGGGCGTCTGGAGGCCCGCCAGCAGGGAACAGAAGCAAAAAATCAGGTTTCCATTCGCGACCTGGTTCGCAATGCTCTGCGTATGAGGCCTGACAGAATTATTGTCGGCGAATGTCGCGGAGCTGAGGCGGTAGATATGCTGCAGGCCATGAATACCGGCCATGACGGGTCGCTTACGACCCTGCATGCCAACGCCCCAAGAGATGCCCTCGCCAGGCTTGAAACCATGATTTTGATGTCGGGCGTCGATCTGCCTTTGCGGGCTATCCGCGAGCAGATTTCCAGTTCTGTGAACCTTGTGGTTCAGACCGGTCGCCTGGCCGACGGCCGGCGCAAATTGCTCGAGGTTGTCGAAGTTATCGGTCTCGAAGAAAATATTGTCAAGACTCAGACAATTTTCAAATTTGAAAAGCTCTGGATTGGTAAAGATGGAAAGGTTGCCGGTGAGATCGTTCCGACTGGAGCTCTGCCGGAGTTCATGAAGTCCATTCCTGGTTCGTTTCTTGAAGAAAATGCGTATCTGTTTAAAGAAAATAAGGCTACTTCACCGGTAGAGGAGGAAGTTGGTAAATGACCGTTATTCCTGTAATAAAAATCCTTGCTGTTCTTGGGGCGATAATCGGAATTTATTTTTTCCTTGAAGAACAAATGGACCTCAGCATCGACCCGAACAAGAGTAAAGACAGCTCCGGAAATACATCGAGGTATCTGCAGAGCATTACCGGTGCCAATCTTGAAGATCAGCTGATCGAAGTTCTTCTGATGATCAGTTCGAGCCTTAAGGCCGGTCGCAACCTTGATCAGGCCTTTGAACTCGTCGCAGTATCGACCCCTCCGCCGATCTGCAATGAATTCAGAACCCTGGTTCAGGAAAGAAGGCTCGGCGTGCCGATGGTTGAGGCTCTCAGCAACCTTGTGGCCAGAGTTCCGAGCCAGGACCTTCGGCTTGCCGTTAATGCCACTATTTTTCAGCAGGAAACCGGTGGTAACCTCGAAGATCTTTACCGGCAGATCGTTCTCACTGTGGCCGAAAGAAAGAAAATCATGGGAAAGGTTGTGGCGGGAACTGCTCACGCAAGGCTTTCTGGCAACCTGGTTGGTTCTATTCCGCTGTTTCTGTCTGCCATCATTGTGCTTTTCGATCCGAAATACCTTATGCCCATGCTTGAAAACCCTTATGGGCAGATCGTCCTTATCACTTCGATCTCGGCTTCAATTATCGGTCTTATGATCATCAACCGCATGACTTCTTCAATTCTGCCTGATACTGAAGAAGCCGTCGTAATGAAGAATGACGCCCGTGCCCGTGCTGGAAGAGAGCGCTGGAGCCTTGTGCGCCTGATCGTTGCGCCGCTGAGTTATTTGAATGGCCTGTTTCCCAGATCCTGGATCGCCAGACAGAAGGGTGAGGTGAAGTTTCTGCTTGAGGCCTCGAATAAGGCCCAGGAATTTTCTCCTGAAGAGTTTCTCGGGGTCATGCAGCTTTCTTCAGTCGTGTTTGTCATACTGGTCGGCGTGTTCCTGAACCCTGTTTCAATTGGCATGGTCGGCATCATTGCCATGCTGATGATGGTCCCGATAGGCTATCGCCTGCCCAGAATTTATCTGGCCCACCTGATTAAGAAGCGGCAGAAGAATATCGAATTTGAACTGCCTTATGTGATCGACCTGCTGTCTTTGGCCATCGAGTCGGGCCTTGACCTGACCGGCGGTATTGCCAAGGTCGTTGAAAAATCGAGAAACACAGATATCGTCGTTGAATTCAAGATGTTTCTTGCGGACACCAAGATTGGCAAGAGTCTCGAAGAGGCGCTTGCCGATATGGCCGAAAGAGTTCGCGTTCTTTCGTTTTTCTCGTTTGTCAGCTCTCTGATCCAGGCTCAGAGACTTGGGGCTGAAATTGGGCCGACTCTCAGGGCCCAGGCCGAGCAGATGCGTTATCAGCGAATGATACTTGCTGAAGAGCGTGTCAACAAACTTCCGGTCAAATTGCTTATTCCACTGGTATTTTTCGTTTTCCCCAGTATCTCTGTCGTTCTGGTCGGGCCAGCTCTGCTGCAGATTTCAGAAAATTTTCCCAAGTTTTCTTCTCAGGAACAGGCTCAGCCGGCTAAAGACCTTAAAACCGGCTTTCTTGGCCAGAACATGAAGCTTGATCGTTCAATCGAGGTGAAAAAGACGGAGTCTGCCTCACAAACCGAGGCTGTTGCTGCACCGAACAAGACTGTTGTGCCCGGAATCCCGATTGATAATTCATCGGTTGAGGGCTCAGACAAACAGCCGATATTGATTGAAGCCGCCCCGGTTCAGGAACAGTCTCATGCTTCACCTTCCGTTTCTATTCTGGAGCCGATTTCTGGTGAGTCTACGGGTTCTGATACCATAAGATAACGCTGCATTGACCAGCTTTTCGTTTAAGCCCCCGGCAATAAGCCGGGGGCTTTTTGATATAGAAAACATGCTGGTCGGGGTCGTAGTTGAATTCTGTGGGGCTTTTCCCGGCTCTGTGTACAGGGGTGAGATGGTCGCTGGGTCGTGGTTTGAGTTGCCGGGTGTTTTTGTGGGTGGTACAACGGGTTGGCTTGCGCCCATCAGTGCTGAGATTTGAAAAGAAAATTGAAAAAAAACGGCTCTTGAACCTCGAACGATGGGCAAACCCGTGTACAGCAGATTTTTTTTTCGGCGCTTGCATGGTTTGGCCCCGAAGTCCGCAGTGTACGCCATTTTGCGCAATAAAATTCGTTGACCATGACCGCTTACTTTGCTATTATCGGCAACATCTCCAAGAACTGAAAGCAAATTTTGTCATCCGGGGAATTCAAGAGATGGGATTGTTGAGCAGTTTCAAGGTGATGAGTGTCCAGGGAATAGATCAGGACATCGTTACCTTCAGGACTTCCCGTGCCTGTTCGGTACTCGGAATTCTTTTCATGCTGGCCGGTGCAGGAATTATTTACCTGCTGCTTGCCGGCAGACTGTTTTTCACCCTGTTCACCTTCTGTCTTTTCTGTCTTTTCGTTTCTGCCGCCTTTCTCCTGGCCGGATTGATTCTGATGACGTATCGAAAGTCGGTATCTCTCGACCGCATGCAGAAAAAAATTGAACTCGAAGAGTCGAGTATCCTCGGGGTGAGGCTGACCGCGTTTCATTTTGATGAGGTCATGAATATTGAGCTTACCAGGGATTCTGAGTGTATTTGTGCCAAACACGCCAGTCTCTGGCTGGTTAAAGCCTATATCAGGCATTGCAGCGGCTTTTCGGTAGAAAAGCTTTTCGCATCCGTAAGCCCATCAGAAGCAAAATATGTGGCAGAGACCATTTCGATCTCGTGCCACAAAGAGCTGATAATCAGCTGTATGACGAATGAAAGGCTGATATTCAGCCAGATTTAATTGCTGGTTTCTGGTTCAGTCTGGTTCTGAACGGCAGCTTCTTCAACCTTGAGAATTTTGCGGATCTTTTCTCTTTTGGCTTTCAGCAGAGTTTTCAGATTCTCGATGTCGTCTTTTACTGCCAGCCGGTCTTTTGTGGCTGCTGGTTCTTCTACGATGGCACAGAACTTGATTACTTCATTCAGCAGGCTGGTTGCTTCAAACCAGGTTACATCGTCTTCTGTGGCAAATCTGCCGTCGCCATAGCCAAGCTTGAGCCCACAACCAGCCAGTTTAACCAGCGCTTCGTATTCAGGATTCTCAAAAGTCACATCGGCGTATTCGATTTTCTGCGCATTCAACTTATCCTTTGCAAATGTGTCAAGAATGTATTCGAGAGTGAGTGCGAGCTGGCCACGTCTGGCAAAAGTTGAGCCCTGGCCGGCGAGAATGGTGCGCACGCGCACCTGATCGGTTTCTTTGCCAGCTCTGGCAAAAAGGCCATTGATGATTTCATTGAGGTCGGCGACGGTTATGAATGAGTCGCCGTCGAAGCTGGGGCGCAGAATGATTTTGTCGAAGGCGCCCGATACTGTGAGGTTCTTGATAACTGCCATGATCGGGTGACTCAGCGGAATGTCGACAAAGCTGATTCCCTGATTTTCACGGCTGCCCATAAGGTCTGCGGCTACCGCTTCGTAAAATCTGTAGATGAAAAATACGGCGTCTTTGAGGGTGAGGCTGCGGCCGGCTCCGAGGCTGCCATCAGGAAAGCCGCGCACGACAAACTTCTTCTGCAGGTATGATATGTCGCTGCGGTATTTTTCGGCTATCCGATAATCTTTGTAGCTGGCCGGCTCAGAAGCTTCGTAACTGATCAGGCTGGCGGCTTTGAGAGCGGCGCAGGCTCTTGCCAGAGTTTCGATGGCTTCTTTCCTTGTGATGGAGCTTTTGGACCTTTTGCCGGCAAGAATGCCTCTGCTGACAAGGTTTTTTACGTCGGCATTTTCGTAGCCGAGCAGGTCGAGGGCTGTTGCGATTTTTTCGGCAAACTGCTGGTAATTGATGCTGCGGTTCAAGCGCCCGGATTTAAGATGCTCCTGGTTGATCAGGCCGATTTCCATGCCGAGGCGCAGTTCGCGCGGAAGGTTGCCGCTGCTGGCAAAGACAGCCTGAAACAGGCTGTTACCGGCAAAAAGGGCGAGAAAAAGAACTGCCACAAGCATGCCCGAGTAGAAAAACGAATTCGATTTGAACATCTGTTTGCGCTCCGTTTTATTGTTTTGACAAGATTATCGGCAACAACAGCGTTCTTGATTAGCTCAAGCGGCCAACGGTTTTTTGCCTGGCTACGTGAAAGTTTGCTTAAACTGCCGCAGGTGGTAGAATGTGGCAAATTAAAAGGAGAGTGAAAAATGAAAACTTTTGTTAAGGCGCTGCTGCTGATTATTTTTATAACTCAGAGCCTGGTTTTGCCGGGCCAGACAGAAACAGGCAGCCTCTTTACCCTTGAAAACGGTTTGAATATCTATATCAGGCCGATGCGGGCAAACCCGGTGGTTTCTCTGAATCTCTGGGTGAAAGCCGGATCAGTAAATGAAGGTGCCGGGCAGGAGGGCTACGCCCATCTGCTTGAACGTATGCTGTTTCGCGGTTCAATGCGGTTTCCGTTTGCCGCCCTCGAAAACGAAATCAGGGCGACCGGGGCGAAACACGCCTCCTTTACCGCCAACGATTACACAAGTGTGGCCATTACCGGAGCTTCGCTTTATTTCGAGAGGCTGGTGGAGCTGCTTACCGAAACGGTTTTTAATTCTGCTCTCGATGCCAAAGATCTGGGTCAGGAAGCGAAGGCGGTCATCGAAGAGATCAACGCTGCAACGAAGAACCCCAACAGTTATATCACTCAGCTGATGATGGAAGAAGCCTTCAAGGTGCACCCATACAAACACCCGGTGATAGGCTACCGGGAGGTTCTTGAACAGGTTACCCGTGAAAAAATTGTTGAATTCTATAAAAAATATTATGTGCCTGCCAACTGCTGGCTGATTGTAACCGGAGATGTCGACCCCATGCTGGCTGCCGAAATTATTAAAAAATATGCCGGCACCGTTGCAAAAACTGCTGCGCCGACGGTTTCTATACCCCAGGAACCGCCGCAGAAGGGGATGCGCATTAAAGTCGAGCAGGGCGATGTGCAGAACGCTTTTATCCGCCTCGGCTGGCGGGTTCCGGGGGTTGAGAGCGTTGATAAATACGCCCTCTATGTTGTTGCCCGCATGATTGGTGGCGGTACCGCAAGCTGGCTCTGGAAGGAAATGGTAGAAGAACGGCAGGTTGCGGTTTCTGCCGGTGCCGGTTATTATTCAAGCCAGTTTCCGATGCTGTTTCAGGTTGGCGGGGTGACGACGCCAGGCAAGGCAAGGCAGTTCGTCGAGGTGGCGAGAAAGATCGTTGCCAGGCTCATCGATGGCGAAATCAGCCAGGAAGAAATCGAAGCGGCAAAGCAGCAGATTATTGCCGACGATATTTTTGGCCGTGAAACTGCAGAAAATCAGGCTGCCAATCTTGGGCATTTTGCGATGCTTTCTGACATCGGTGATGCCGAGACCTTTGCTGACAATATCAGGCAGGTAAACCTCGAAGATATCAGAAGGGTTGCAACCGAATATCTCAACGATAACGGTCTCACCATCGCCAGGCTCGAACCCAGGAGCGCCGGTGACGATGCACCGCCCGAAATGATCACTCTCGATAACGGCGTGCGCCTGATTTTAAAAGAAAATCACAGTGCCCCGGTGGTGGCGGTAGTGGCAAAAATTGCGGCCGGTGGCCTGCGCGAAGAGAAAAAGCAGGCCGGCCTGGCGAACCTTACAGCCGAAATGCTTGTGCGCGGCAGCCGACGTTTTTCGGGCAGCGAGATTGCCGGAGCTTTCGCTGCCATGGGCACGAAATATTCCTCACAGACCAGCAAAAGCTTTGTTTCTTTCAATCTGCAGACTCTTGCCGAGAATTTTCCAAAATCTCTCGACCTGTTTGTGGATATTCTCGTCGACCCTGATTTTCAATCTTCAGAGCTTGATAAGCTCAAGGCGCAGGTTGAAGAATCGCTGGAGCTCGAAGAACAGGATATCTATAAATTCACTTCGCAGCAGGCTTTGATGGGCATTTTCCCCGACACTCCGATCGGTTATTCGAACATCGGCACAATAGACGATGTTAAAAAAATCAGGCGTCAGGATTTAACGGAATTTCATTCACGACACTACGTTGGTGGTAATGTTGTAATCGCCATTGTCGGCGATTTTTATGCCAGGGAAATGAAAGAAGCGCTGCTTTCTGCTTTTGGCCGGTTTTCTTCAAATGCCCCCCGGGAAATGAAAAAAACGGATCTGAAGGAGATCAAGGAGCCGCTGATACTGAATCTCAAAAAAAATGTCGAGCAGGGGCAGGTTGTGATCGCCAATCGTACTCTGCCTGCATCTGATGAAAAAAGTGTCGCAATGGAAATTGCGCAGACCATTCTTTCAAGCGGGCCTTCTTCAAAGCTGATTGCCAGCCTGAGAGACCGCGATTCGGTCGCCTTTTCGAGCTGGGCTTACAATGCTGGCATGGTCAACACCGGCTATTTTCTCGCCACAGCGATAACTGCGCCGCCGCTCGCTTCTCAGGCAACTGAAGGCTTGAAAAAAGAAATCGAGCTGTTCAAGCAGAATGGTTTTACCCCCGATGAATTTGAGCGGGCGAAAAAATTTCTGGTAGGTCAGTATTCGCTGTCGCTGGCCGATAACCTGTCGCTGGCCGATAATACCGCTTCTGATGAGCTGCTGGGCAAGGGGTTCGATTTCTATCGGCGCTACCCGCAGATTCTTGCCTCGACGACGCCGGAGCTGGTTAAAACCGTTTCTTCTGAGCTGATTATGGCGAGTGGTTCGTATGCGATTGTGGTGACAACGCCCTGACCTGAAAAAGATGTAAAAGCACAGGCGCTGTTCCGATTGGAACAGCGCCTGTGTTATTTCTGCAGGTTAGCTCAGGAACCGTATCTGGCTTTGATAAGGTCGAGAATCTTGAACCCGACGCTTACGGATGCGCGGGAGAGGACGACGGCAACGCTGAAGAGAAAAAATACGGTAAGGATTGTCATATCGGGGCTCCACATTTGTTAGACAGCTGCGCTTACAGGAAGGCTTGAATAGGTCAGACTGCGGGCTTTCATACTTTCAAGAATTTCGGGCCCGATTCTGGTGATGCTTCCTGCGCCGATGGTGAACACTACATCGCCTGGCTCAACATAGTTGAGGAGGTGGTATTTTACGTCGTCGACGTTTTTTACCATTTTAACCTTGCGGCGATGTGCAACCGGCATGTGGTCAAGAATTACCTTGCTGGTAACCCCGGGAATAGGCTTTTCAGATGCTGCGTAAATGTCGGTGATGAAAAGTTTGTCGCAGTTATCGAAGCAGCGGCCGAATTCCTGAGACAGGAACAGGGTTCTTGAATACCGGTGCGGCTGAAAAACGACGACGACGCGGCGGGCACCAAGGCTGGTGGCGGCTTCAAGAGTGGCTTTGATTTCGTTGGGGTGGTGACCGTAATCGTCGATGACGGTGACGCCTTCGACCTGGCCTTTGATTTCGAAGCGTCTGCCGGCGCCGTGGAAAACGGCGAAACCGGTCTGAATGGCTTCGAGGGCAAGGCCGACTTCGAGACAGAAGCCTATTACCGGCAGAGCGTTAAGAACGTTGTGGCGGCCGGGAACTTCGAGATGGAAGCGGCCATAGTTCTGCCCGCCAACCAGAAGATCGAAGCTTGACCCGAACGGGTGCAGGCTGATATTTTCGGCCATCAGGTCCGAGGCTGTGTTGATGCCGTAGGTGATGGTGCGCAATTTTTCAGGAACATTGAGATTGCGGGTGATGGGGTCGTCGGCACAGAGAAAAAGGGCCCCTTCCTGCGAAATATGGCTGGCAAACAGTTCGAAGGCTTTGATAATGGCTTCGAGACTTGAGTAATGATCCATGTGATCGTTATCGATATTGGTGATAACGCCATACTGCGGGAAATATTTAAGAAAGGTTGCATCGCTTTCATCGGCTTCAGCGACCATCAGATTGATGTTTCCCGCTGATGAATTGCCATTGAGAGCTGCGACATGACCGCCGATAACACAGGTGGGGTCTTTGCCGGCAACTTTGAGCACGGTTGCGATCATCGAGCTGACAGTGGTTTTGCCATGGCAGCCAGCTACGGCGATGCCGCAGTTCGAGTCGAGGAAAAGCTCTGCCAGGAGGTCTGAGCGGTGAACGGTCGGCAGACCGCGGCGGTGTGCTGCGACCAGTTCTGGATTGTCGCTGGTGATAGCTGTAGAAACTACGACCCGGCCCACATCAGAGGGAATATTGCGGGCGTTGTGACCCGCATAAATCTTGGCGCCCTGGGCTTTGAGATCTTCAGTTCTGTCGTTACTGTTGAGATCTGAGCCCGAGATTTTATAACCCTTTTTGAGGAAAATACTGGCCAGACCACTCATTCCAACGCCGCCGATGCCAATAAAGTGTATCCTGTTTCGACGTGTCATCTGCTTTTTTCTGCGCCTCCTTGCATTTGCCTGACTGTTGCAGGAACTTTTTCTCAATAACTATCGGTCGTTATCCGGCGGGACCTTAGAGAAAAAATCAGACAATGCAATTCTTCTGGAATGAAGGTTCTTTGCAAAAACCGGCAGTCAGGATAGCATAAAAAGCGAGGGCATGCAATTTATTTAAGCCTGGTGCACACGCTGACGAAACAGCAGACAATGCTGGCCGGAGCTTGAAAATACCACCATCGAGGGGAGCTGGGCCGACTTGAATCCGTGCGCTTTGCAGCCATACGGGGCCGAAACCTGCCAGGTCACGAAAAAATACTGGCATTCACGGCAGTTGATGCGGCCCGCCGCATTTTTGCCACCAGTTGTCGAAGATTTTGACACAGCTTTGTTAGAGGTAACCATAATATGCTCAACGTTGCTGAATTTAACGTCTGCAGATGACTTCTGCAAGTCAAATTTTTCAATTTCTTGACTATGCGACAGATAAAAAATAGATTGAACAGATGAATCCTGAAAAAATAGAACGTTGTTTCTGGCTTCTCTTCGCTGGCTGGCTGATTCTAAGAAGCCTGCTTCTCTGGGCACAATACACCGGTGACACTGATCCGGCGGCAACTGGCGAAGTCCTTAGGTTTTTCAGTCAGGCAGATATTTCTGCCGGTCGCGAATATGCACTGCGCGGCTTCTGGTTCAAAACGGTGTATGGCATTTTGTATGCCTCGGTGCTGGTGGCTCTTTTGCGCTTCGGTGTTTTTTCCGATCTCTGGCAAAGAGCTAATGCGCTCGCAGGAGCGGGCACTTTCCGCGGTGATCTGTTGTTCATTCTCGCGTTTCTCCTTATTATTCAGCTGTTGTCATTGCCATCAGCCATCTACTTCGGCCATTTCAGGGAAACGGCCGCAGGGTTCGCGCGCATAGATTTCGCCGGCTGGCTGCTGAAACATGCCAAGGCAGTCGGCCTGAGCGTTCTGTTCGAGACGATCGTATTTATGCTGTTTCTTGCAGTTATCAGGTGGTTTCCGGGGCGATGGCCATTTGTCGTGCCAGTGGTCATGGGCGGCTTCGCTCTGGTGGTAACTTTTTTCGTGCCTCTCGTCATTACACCGCTGTTTTACAATCAGCAACCGCTTGAACAGGGAGAATTCCGCGAGGGATTGCTTAAAATGGCCGAAAAAGCCGGTATGTCGGTTAAGGAAATCTATGTCATCGACGAAAGCCGCTATTCGAGCCATACGAATGCTTATTTTACCGGGGTTGGGTCATTCAGACGCATCGTTCTTTACGACACTCTCATCAAAAGTCACACGCCAGATGAGGCGGCGCTTATTTTTGCACATGAAGCCGGTCACTGGAGGCACAATCACGTTGCCTGGGGACTCTCGCTCGGGGCGCTGGGTGTGTTGTTCTGCTGCCTGGCATGGTTTTATATCTACGGCTGGCTGGAACCGGTGTCGTGGTTCGGCCTGAAGGGCATCGACAGCGCGGCGAATATACCCTTTCTGATAATCATCGTCATGTTTCTGCAGCTGTTTGTTGCGCCGGTCGAAAGCCAGATCAGTCAGTTTATGGAAAGACAGGCTGACCGTGCTGCTCTGGAGTTGACCGGTTTGCGCGATACCTATGTCAATGCTCAGATAAGGCTGTCGCGAGATAACAAGTCCGAGCTGCTGCCACACCCATTCAGGGTATTCTGGCTTTACACGCACCCGCCGGCAGTCGAGCGCATTAAAGCGGCGCAATAAAAAACCGGGCAGTCTGAGTTCTTCAGACTGCCCGGTTCGAACAAAAGGCTCAGATAATGCTTTCCTGGTTGTTGAGAGAGAGAATCAGGCTGCCGACGTTGAATTCTTTTTTGAAGCGGTTCGAGAAATCGACAATCTTCACCACCTGATCATTGAGACTCCACTTTGAGGTGTGGCCGGTCAGAATGTGGTACAGACCGCCGTGACGGGTGACCGGGCCCTGAACTTCGACGTTTTTAAGGGTCTGTGAAAATTCAGTTACGCCACTTTCAACCCAGCGCCTGGCAAGCTCGGCTCTGGCGGGTTCATCGTCGAAAGTCGGCATGAAGAGGCCGATGGTCTGATCGAAAAGAACCTTCATAGTCTGTTTGCGGCAGACTTTGCTGAGCGGATGATCGGGTGCGGTCTGCACCAGAAGCTGTGTTTCCGGGTCGCGCTTGCCCTTTAGTTCTTTACAGAACGGTATTTCGAAGCTGATTCTTTCGTGATCTTTTTCGGTTATCAGGCTTTCCTGAGTCGGGTCGTCGGTCATGTGGTTGACGCCGAAAACGATTTTTTCGGGTGCGACTTTCCAGCCACGGCGGGTTTCGTCGAAGTGATCCATCAGACCGGTGATCGAGACGTTTTTGCTCGAGATCAGATAGATGATCTTGTCGCAGTTCTGCACGATTTCCTTGGTGACTTTGGTGAACATCGAGCTTGAATCGACGACCACATATTCATAGTGCTCCATGACGGTCTGCATCAGAGAGAAGGTATGGAATTCCTTGAGTCTGACGTCGGTGAGGCCGTTTTCCTGTGGCAGAAGAGTGAGAAGACCGCAGTCGGTTTTGACAACGAATTTTTTGAGGTCGGTGATTTTTTCGCGGTCGATCAGTTCGTCGATGATACGTGAGCGTTTTTCGACGCCGAGGCTGCGGGCAACTCTGTCGTCGCGCAGGTTCGGGTCATAGAGCAGCACGTCGCAGCCGAGTTCTTTCTGCATCGCCATGGCCAGATTGCGGGCAAAAAGGCTTTTTCCGGAAGAAGTGTCGGGGCCAAGAATCGCATAAACGTTGTGCATCTTGGTCTGAGCCGAGCCGATATTGGTTTTCGACAGGCGGTTGCAGAGGGTTCTGATAATGCTGAGAGAGACACCGGGGCTGGTTTTCAGCAGGGTGTGAAAGCTGTCTTTGTTGATTCTGATGACTTCGGTTTCGGCAAGTGCCACGGCTGAGGCAGTACGCGGTTCCTCGGTCAGAAGCGCCATTTCGCCGAAATATTCGCCAAGTTTGAGATGGGTGAGAACCTTGCGGCCGCCCTTGCCATCATCGCAGAAAATCTGAACGATGCCTGATTTGATGATGAACATCGAATCGGCCTGCTGCCCTTCTTTGCAGATGAATGCGTCTCTGACGAAATTGACGACTTCGGCCTGTTTGCTGACATTGCGAAGTTCTTCATCTGAAAGTTCTGAAAAAAGCGATACAGCCTTGAGAAAATCAGTCTGAACCATGGTTGCTCCTCTACGTTTCTATAAGCACATGCTACAAACAGCAGGCAAAACTGTCAATCCTGATCAATCACTTTGAAACGGGTCTCTGGTTCTATACTGCAGCGCTTCGGCGATATGAGGAATCTGAACTTCTTTCGCCTCTTCGAGATCGGCAATGGTGCGGGCGATTCTGATGACCTTGTCATAGCCGCGGGCCGAAAGCGCAAATTTGCGGGCTGCGTTCAACAGAATACTGTGCGCGGCATCGCTGATCTGGCAGATCTCGTTGAGAAGTTTGCCGGGCAGATGCGCGTTGAGGAATTCGCCGGCTCTGGCGTTGCGCTGTTTCTGAAAGTTTCTTGCCGCCATGACCCGTTTTCTGATTGTTTCAGAGGTTTCGCCGGTCGGCTTGCCCGCCATTTCCTCAGGCTTGAGCCTTGGCACCTGAATCTGAAGGTCGATGCGGTCGAGCAGCGGCCCCGAAATTTTCTGACGGTATTTTGCCAGCTGCCCGGTTGAACAGATGCAGTTGTGTGCCGGGTCAGTAGAAAAGCCGCACGGGCAAGGGTTCATCGCTGCCGCAAACAGAAACCGGGCCGGAAACTGGCAGGTCTGAGCCGCTCGCGATATCGATACCGTACCCGAGGTCAGAGGCTCGCGCAGAACTTCAAGCACTGACTTGCGGAACTCGGGCAATTCATCGAGAAACAACACGCCGTGGTGGGCGAGCGAAACCTCACCCGGTGCCGGAACGCGCCCGCCACCGATCAGGGCAACGTCAGAAATTGTGTGGTGCGGTTCGCGGAAAGGTCTGTGTCTGATCAGACCGGCCCCTGGCGGCAGCAAACCTTTTATGCTGTAGACACGGGTCACATCGAGAGCTTCGACAAAGTCGAGCGGCGGCAGAATGGTGGGCAGGGCTTTGGCCAGAAGTGTTTTGCCGGAGCCAGGGGGGCCTGCGAGCAGGATATTATGATTTCCGGCCGCGGCAATCTCGAGGGCCCGGCGTGCCATGGCCTGACCTTTGATTGTCGACATGTCGGTCGTGTGCGTGGTTTCGGGGGACGGTTCAGAATGGCCGGCATCGCGATTTTCGGGGCGCAGGGGTGTGGCGCCTGAGAAGGCAGAAATCAGTTCTGCAAGGTTTGAGAAGGCGAGAACTTCAAGGTCTGGTACGACGAGCGCTTCGCGGGTGTTGGTTCTGGGTATGACGATGCCTTTATAGCCATACTGCAGCGCCATCAGAGCCAGTGGCAGAATGGCTCTGGTGTGACGGAGTTCGCCATTCAGGCTGAGTTCGCCGGCGAACAGATATTTTGCAGCTGGTTCAGCGGGTAATTGCCCGAGAGAAACCAGTATCGAAACTGCAATCGGCAGGTCAAACCCCGAGCCTTCTTTTCTCAGGTCGGCGGGGGCCAGGTTTATGATGATTTTGCCGGCGGGCAGAGCGCAGCCGGAATTTTTCATCGCGGTTCTGATGCGCTGGCGTGATTCTGATACCGAGGTATCGGGCAGGCCCACGATTTCGAAGCCCGGCAGACCGCCGGCAATATCGGTTTCGACTGAAACGGGCAGGGCCTCAAAACCGTCGATGGTGGCAGCAGAGATTTGAGAAAACATCTGGCACTCTCACGCTCTTTCCTAAAATATTGTTGTATCTGGTGGTATTATTGTATCATATTGAGAGGATTAAAAAAAAGAAAGCAATAATGAGGACTGACCATGTCAGCTGAAAAAACGGAAAAGGGTCTGAAAACGCAAAACGAATTTTTTACCGATGCGCAACGTGATTTTAACGGCGCATTCGAGGACGCTCTGCTGCTTGAACGCTTTGATGCCGCCCAGACTCAGCTGGATGAGCTGAAAAAGAAAAATGGCGAGACGGCCGCCTATTTTTACCGGGTGGGCAGACTGCGCGAGAAACAGGGACAGAAGAAGGAAGCCTACGAACATTTTCGCCGGCTCTTTTTCGAGTGGCCGGTATTCATGCATGATAAATACGATTATGAGCGCTTTCGCCAGGATGTCATTCAGGACAACCTTAATAAATGCCGGGCACAATGGAATCAGCTGATAGCGAAAACTTCGCGATTCATCGAAGAAAATCCCGACGCACATGATCGTGATAATATGGCACCCTATGCAAAAGCCTTCTGGCATTCGCATCGAGAAGACCTTGAGGAGATGGCACGGTCATATATCGCCATTCTCGATTTCGAACCGAATGAAACGGCGGCGATTCAGGCATTGGTGCAGATTTATACCGAGCTTGGCGATGTCGAGCATCAGAGTTTTTTTCAGAATCGTTTGACCGAGGCACGCAAATACTGGCGTGATTTGACCGAAACCCGTTCGCAGGCAACCTGTGCCGCGGCAAAGAAACACGAAGAGAGTGCGCATTACGACGCAGTTATCGAGGTCGTGAACCTGGGGCTCGAAACCGACCCGCTGCACCCTGATCTGCTGCTTGCCAAGGCCGAGGCTTTGCAGAAACTGAAGCACCTCAAGGAAGGACAGGCCTGTGTTCTTGCGGTTCTCAAGAACAACCCGAATAATTCGCGGGCGCAGCGCCTGAAAAAAGCTCTTGAAGCCCAGATTTTCGATCAGAACCTCAAAGAAGGGCTCGACCTGCTCAGTAAGGCTGAACTTGAAAAACCCGGCAGCCCTGGCCAGATCGCTAAGGTTGAAAGTGCACTCAGCCGTTTTCTTGACGCAATAGCCTTCGACGGTAACAATCTGACGGCTCTGGCCGGTGTTTATCGTTGCCATATCAGATCGGCAGAGCCGTTGAAGGCTCAAAAAACAATGGAAAGAATCAGACAGATCGATTCGACCTTCGATGTTTACTCAATTTTCAGAGACAGATCTGAAAAAGACGAGAAGGATGAGCTCTGCTTCGTTGCCACCAGAGTTTTTGGCGAAGAGCACCCCGAAACGGTCTTTCTGCGGAGCTGGCGTGATAACTGTCTGCGCCATTACTGGCCGGGTCGGGTGTTTATAAGACTTTATCGCAGAGTTGGCCCGTCATTGGCAAAATTGCCACCCGGCAGTGGCATTCTTCGTCTGAGCCGGGTGGCAATTCGTCTGTTGACCGGATTGCTGCGAATCTTCTTTACATTTTTCCAGCGGCCAGGGCCAGTTTGATCGAATTAATCCGGGTCTGGCGGTCGTCTGATCGAGAGAGCATGACTACCGGGCAGCGGGCGCCGATAATCATGCCGCCAGCCGGCGTATTGCCGAAATAAAGCAGGGTTTTGCCCAGAATGTTGCCGGTGTCGATATCTGGAGCGATCAAAATGTCGGCGCGGCCGACCACTTCGTTGAACAGACCCTTGTGATGCGCAGATTCAAGAGATATGGCGTTGTCGAGGGCCAGCGGGCCGTCAACGATGCAATCTTTGCCGAACTGGCCGCGTTCGCCCATTTTGGCGAGAACAGCGGCGTCGAGAGTGCTCTGAATTTTCGGGTTAACCTTTTCTACTGACGAGAGAACCGCAACGCGGGGAACATCACACCCGAGCTTTTTGGCGAGTGCTTTGGCATTGTTGATCAGTTCGATTTTTTCTTCGAGGGTCGGGTGGGGGAGCATGCCGCCATCGGTGAGAAAGCGCAGGCTGTTTTCCCACTCGAAGACAAGAACGTGCGAAAGCACGTCGGAGTTTTTGATGCCGGTTTCTTTGTTGAGAATGGCCTTGAGCAGGATCGGGGTCGATATATTGCCTTTCATCAGGGCGCTGGCGCGGTTGGTGCGCACCAGTTCAACTGATTTGAACGCGGCTTCTTCGGGAGTCGCGGCATGAATGATTTCCGGTTTGAAACCGGGGGCGACCTGGTCAATGTAGCCCTTGATTATTTCCTGGTTGCCGACGAAAATACATTCGACAAAGCCCATGTTGCTGGCTTCGTAGGCGGCCATGACCGTATCAGTTTCTTCGGGCATGCATACTGCTAGCGGAACCCGGCGAGTGCCGAGAAGTTTGTCGATATCTGCAAAATTCATATTCTCTCCTTGATGGGTCTTTTATCGGTAATTAAAACACATTTTCAGGCTGCATCTGAGTTTATCCGTGTCGATCTGTGGCTGAAACACCTTTGTTGCAAAAGTTTGTAAATTTATCAGCAAGCATCGTTTTATCAATATTCCTTAACGATCGCGGGTTCGGCAAGGGCGCGGCAGGCATGTGCCGCCAGAGCTTTCAGCTCGTTCTGTCCGGGCTTCATTCTGACCGGAGCGAGAAACGAAACCCGCTCGGTTATGCATCTGACGACATAAGGGTTCTGGGCGATGCCGCCGGTGAGAATGATCGCGTCGATTTCGCCTTTTAAAACAGTCGCCATGGCACCGATTTCTTTGGCAATCGTATAGGCCATGGCTTCGAGAACCAGTTTGGCCTTCGCGTCGCCGGCTTCAATGCGTTTGACGACTTCGCGGCAGTCAGAGGTGCCGAGATGGGCTACCAGGCCGCCTTTGCCTACCAGCTGCTTCTTCAGTTCGTTCATGGTGTATTTGCCGCTGAAGGCTATTTTCAGGAGGCCACCGAGTGGCAGAGTGCCGCAGCGCTCCGGTGAGAAAGGGCCGGCGTCGTTGGCGTTGTTGACGTCGATCTGGCGGCCCTTGCGATGGGCTGCAATCGAGATGCCGCCGCCGAGATGGGCGACGATATAGTTGACATCTTCTGGCTTTTTGCCGTCTTCGCGGGCGACTTCAGCCACTACTGACTTGATGTTGAGAGCGTGCGAGAGTGAAATGCGCGGAATCTCAGGGTAGCCGCTGATTCTGGCGATATCATCGAATTCATCGACCGAAACCGGGTCAGCGATAAATGCCGGTATTTTCGCGGTTTTCGCAACACGGCAGGCAATCAGGCCACCAAGAATCGAAGCGTGATCGACGAGTTTGCCCGACTGCAGGTCATTCATCAGCGATTCGCCGACATGGTAAACGCCGCCGCTGAGAGGTTTTAGCGGGCCGCCTCGGCCAATCGCGGCTTTCAGGTCAGAAGCTTTGCAGCCCCAGTCGGCAAGTGCTTTTTCGACTGCAGCAAATCGGAAATCGAGCTGTTCGAGATTGTTGCCAAAGCCTGCCAGATCAGCGGCAGAGTGGGTGATGTCGAGTTCCTTGTATGGCTCTTCGCCTTTATAAAGGGCGATTTTGGTTGAAGTCGAGCCGGGGTTGATAACCAGAATCAGGGGTTTTTCAGTCATTTCTTTCCTCGATTTGTATTATTTGTGGCCACGGAAGATTGATGGCGGCGATGCGGTCGGCAGGGCAGAATTCTTCGAGCGGGAAGTCGTGCGGCGTATACCAGCCGACTTCAGGGTTTTTAATGGTTTTCTGCAGGCATTCTTCGAATGTGTCAGAAAAGCGGCATTTGACAAAGTGCAGCCTGACGGTAATGTCGGGGTAGGCATGTTCGAGCACCAGCATGGTTTTTTCGGCAACAATGCTGATATCGAGCTCTTCGTGCAGTTCGCGTTTTGCCGCGTGTTCGGCGCTTTCGCCGACTTCGAGCTTGCCGCCGGGGAATTCCCAGAGATTGTCGAGATGGCCGCCCCGGCGTTTAGCCAGCAGCACCCGGTTGTCGTGAATGAGAACGGCGGCGGCGACTTCTATGGTCTTACGCGACTGCATATTTTAACCGCCTTAGTAAACCCGCAGCAGCAGGCCCTTGAGATAGGAACCTTCGGGGTGGGCGAGGGCGGTAGGGTGATCGGGAGCGTGAAAAGATTCGTGAACGATCTGAGCCTGGCGGCCGGCGGCGGCGATTGCCTCGCGCACCGCATCGAGAAACTCGCTGCGCGATACCTGACTGCTGCATGAAGCGGTAAACAGCAGGCCGCCCTTTTTGACGACTCTGACGCCGTCGAGGTTGAGGCGTCGATAGGCTCTGACAGCTTTTTCGACATCTTTGCGGCTTTTGGCCATCGACGGCGGGTCGAGCACGACCAGATCGAAACTGCCCGGCTGGCAGCTCTTGAGGTAATCGTACATGTCTGAACAAACCATTTTGTGGTGCGGGCCGCCGAAACCGTTCAGTTTGAGAATCTGTTCGGCCTCGATTAAAGCAGGTTTGGCTATGTCGACGGTGACGCTTTCGCGGGCGCCGCCGGCAATTGCCGCAACTGTGAAGGCGCCAGTATAGCCGCAGACATTGAGAAACGAGCGGCCGGCGGCGACGTTCCTGATCAACTGGCGGTTATCGCGCTGATCGAGAAAAAAGCCGGTTTTCTGGCCATTGATCAGGTCGGTGGTGAATTTGAGGCCGTTTTCTCTGAATTCGATTTTTTCGGGCAGGTTCTGGCCAAAAACCAGCTCGGCGGCGGCAGCTTTGGCGATTCTGATCTGGTTGCGGCGCCAGACCCATTTAAGGTCTTTGAGTGAGTCGCGCAAAGCTTTGACAATCTTATCGATGAATGGTTCAAGGGCCAGGGTATAGATCTGCAGCGAAACGGCTCCGGCATAGCGGTCGGCAATCAGGCCTGGCAGGCCGTCGCCTTCACCGTTGATCACGCGAAAGGCGTTGGTGTCGGGGTTCTTGAAAAAATCGAGGCGATGTGCGACTGCCTGCCTGATCAGGCGGCTGATGCCATCGGCAAAACTTTCGTTGCGGTCGATCGGCAGCATTCTGACAAGTATCTTTGAGTCGATGTCGGCATAGCCAACCCCGAGAAGCTGCTGTTTATGAGAGAGCACCTCGACCCGGTCGCCGGTGCGCAGGCCGGCCGGAACTTCGCGAAAAGCTTCGCCATAAGCCCAGGGGTGCCCCTTGAGCAGTGAAAATTCCTTGTTTTTCTTCAAAGTCAGCTGAATGGTTTGCATGTGTTTCTTTCAGAGGCAATTGCCGCGTCATGATGCTGGGATATCCGCAATATTTTAAGCAAAAAATGCAAATTTATCAATTTTTCTGAAAGCGGGTGGTTAGCTGGTATAATACTGAGGAAATCACTGAAAGGTCTTTAACATGATGAGGAAGCTTTTCGTCGCCATTTTACTATCTGTTTTTCTGCCATGTCTGACTGGTTCAGATGCTGTTACAGCTGCTGAAAAACGCATTCAGAAGCCCACAGTTGCGGGCTCAGACACCTGTGATTCATGGAAAGATCAGATACTGTATTTTGTGCTGATCGACCGCTTTTACAATGGCAACCGGTCCAATGATCACGAAGTCGACGAAAAGGATCTTGAAGGCTTTCATGGTGGCGATATCGCCGGTCTTATCGAGAAGCTCGATTATCTCGACCGCCTTGGCGTGACCGGTATATGGCTGAGCCCGTTTTTTACCAACCGGCCCGACCGCTTTTACAAACAGCATGCCTACCATGGCTACTGGCCGCATGACTTCTGGACGGTAGACCGTCGCTTCGGCACCGAAGAAGAGCTTGTCGAATTGCGGCACCAGTTGCAGAAGCGAAACCACAAGCTGCTGCTCGATATGGTCGTCAACCACATGGGTTACAATGCACCTTTCATTCAAACCAACCCTGACTGGTTCAATGCCGGTGGTGAGATAAAAAACTGGAGCGACAAAGAAGAGCTGGTTAATCGCAGCATCTTCGGTCTGCCTGACTTTGCCTCGCAGAAGCCGGTGGTAAAAACCTTTTTCAGACTGGTTGCAAGAACCTGGATCGAGAAGCTGCGCCCGGATGGCTTCAGACTCGATGCGGTAAAGCATGTGCCGGCCGATTTCTGGCGCGATTTCAATGCCAATGCCAGAAGGGTCGGCGGCAAAGATTTTCTGCTGCTGGGCGAGTATCTCAACGGTGACCCGGTCGAGACCCGGCAGGTCTGGAACGATGGTGAGTTCAGCACTCTGTTTGATTTTCCGCTTTATTACACGATGAAGGCGGTTTTTGCCGCCGGTGGCGACTGCCGACAGCTGGCTTCGCGCCTTTATTATGACCGCAATTACCCCGACGCGGGTCTGCTGGCAACTTTTCTCGATAACCACGATCTCGACCGCTTCATAACCTCATGCGGTGGCGACCGGCAGAAATACGCGCTGGCTCTCGCATTTCTGCTGACTTCACGCGGGGTGCCGGTATTGACCTATGGTAACGAAAACGGTCTGGAAGGCGTTCATGGCAAGTTGCCCGAAAACCGGCGTTCGATGGTTTTTGACGAAGACAACGAACTATATCGGCTGACCCGTGATCTGATCGCGCTGCGGCGCGGTAACGATGTTTTGCGTCGCGGCCTGCAGTGCCATATTCATGCTGACGAAACTGCTCTGGTTTATGGCCGCCTGACGCCGGATGCGCTCGCGGTCGTGGTTATCAACAACGGCGATCAGCCGCGCGAGATCGCCTGCGATTTTCCGTTCGCGACCGCGAAAAAACAGAAAATTCTCGAGCCGGCTCTCGGCGCGAACCGGGCTCTGCTGCGTCAGGGGCGCCTCGAAACCTTTCTGCCGGCAAAAAGCTTTGCTGTTTATCTGCCGGCTTCAGAACCCGGCTTTTATGAAAAGGCTTTCAGGCACTGGCAGCGACGCTATCATCATGAAAAAAGCTGGGGCATGAAGAAGTTTACGCTGAAGCTTAAGGTCGATTATCTGCCTGAAAAGGCGCAGATGTTCGTGACCGGTAACTGTTCTGAACTGGGCAACTGGGATTCAGGGCGCAAAGCTGTGCCGATGCTGCCGGTAGCCGATGACGAATTCGAAGCCCCTCTCAAAATGCCACTGGGCAAAATTTTTGAGTGCAAATGCTTTTACCGCGTGCCAGACGAAAAGACCGGTAAAATGAACACGGTCTGGATGGAAGGCGACAACTTTATCGGCGAAGTGCGCGAGACCGGCAGCGAATACCTTCACATGAGCTGGCAGATCAAATAGGGCGCTCAAGCGCTCAGCCGAAAAAGGCGTTTACTTTGCTGCTCCAGACTGCCCATGCTTCGGGAAACTGCTGTCTGAGCTGTTGATCTTCCAGCCGGCAGGCGACAACGAGCAGGCCAGCACCGATTGCCCAGAGCGGCCAGCCTTTCTGCATGCCGAGCAGCAACCCGGCTCCCAGACCCTGAATAATCATGGCCAGCGCCATCGGGTGGCGTCTTCTGGCAAATTCTCCGGTCGTTACCAGCTGGCCGGCCTCGGTCGTTGCCAGTACATAAACGGCCCGGGCTGAAGAAAAGGTTGCCGTAAGATGCAGGCCAGCGCCGAAAAACGCCGCAATCAGCCGGTATGCGCTGAACTGTGGTGCTGAAGCTGAGTAGACCAGGGCATATTCGGCCGCCGGGGTCAGAATGAGTATTGCCGTCGGCAGCAGGTTGAAAAGCAGGCGATACCAGGTCTTTTCGCAGATAGATTCTGTGAGCCTGGTGCTAACGGCGTCTGCCAGGTTCTCAGACTCGGACCTGGAATCGGACTCAGCAAAAACCGGGACTGCCTTTGTGCCGGCTGCTGCTGCCCGTGACCGATAGAACCGCCTTGAGAAAAGGGTCAAGGCGGCATAAACCAGCAGTGGCATCGCATTCATCAGATGGCTCCGGCTTTCAGCAGGTTAAGCTTTTTAAAGCGCGGCAGCGACCCAAAATACGACAGCCCCCGGTGGCGGGGGCTGTCACATATTTGAATTGCCGCCTGACAGGTCAGATTTCGGCTTCGAGTTCCATTTCCTTTTCGCACTGTTCGATAAGTGTTTTAAGGTTGTCGGCCTCAACGCCGGTCGGGTTGGTGTGCAGGAACCGGCGGGCGGTTTCGACTGCATCTCTGAACTGGCGTTTGCGGGCATAGATAACCGCCAGGTTGTAATAGACCTGAACGAATTTGGGGTCGATTTCGAGAACCTTCATGTAAGCGGTTATCGCTTCGTTGATGCGGCCCTTTTCGAATTCTTCGGTGCCGATGTTGTAATAAGCGGCGGCATCTTTCGGGTTGAGCTCGATGGCTTTTTTCCAGAGTTCGATGGCCTGATCGTACATGCCCTTGTTGTAATAGGCGATGCCGAGCTTGTTGCGGGCTTCTGAATCCTGGGGATTGTATTTGATGACGCGTTTCCAGATTTCGATGGCCTTGTCATACATTTCACGGTTGTGATAGGCGGTAGCAAGGTTCGAGAGAATGTCTGAATCTTCGGGTTTGTATTTGAGAGCCTTTTCCCAACATTCGACCGCTTTGTCGAAGAGTTCCATCTTGATATAGGCGATGCCGAGCTTGTTGTAGAGCTCGCCGTTTTCGGGGGTGATGCGGATGGCGTCTTCCCATTCAGAGATGGCCTGATCGAACATGTTCTTCTGGAAATAAGCGATACCAAGGTTGTTGTGAGCATCGACATCGTTGGGGGCGAGATCTACCACCTTGCGCCATGAGAGAATGGCATCATCGAGCAGACCCTTTTCGTCAAAGGCGTTGCCGAGCACGAAATAGGTATTGGGGTTGTTCGGGTCGAGCTCAATGGCCTTTTTCCAGCTGATGATGGCATTGTCGAGGCGGCGTTTCTGGCGGTAGGCGTGGCCGAGTTTGAAGAACAGGTCGGGGTCGGTCGGGTTGAGGTTTTTGGCCTTTTCCCATTCGGTCATGGCTTCGTCAAAACGCTGCAGGTTGTAAAAAGCGATACCAAGGTTATGGTGCGCTTCGAAATGATCGTGGTCGAGCTCGATGGCCTTCTGCCACTGGAAAATGGCTTCCTGGGTCTTGTTGAGCTTCGAGTAGGCGATACCGAGCTTGTGGTGAAGCTGCGGGTCATCGCTGACGTAAGAGATGGCGCGGTTCCAGAACTTGGCGGCTTCGGCGAAGTCTTCGAGGCCACAGTAGGCATTACCGATTTTTTCGCAGATGTCGGCGTCTTCGCTGCGCTTTTCTCTGACGGCGTTCCAGTAGGTTATGGCCTTCTGGAAATTGCCGGAATTATACTGCGCCACGCCGAGATTGAAGTGGGCTTCGACGTCGTTGGGATTCAGCGAGATGCACTTTTCCCAGCTGGCGATGGCCTTGTTGAGGTCATCGAGTTTGCCGTAGGCCGAGCCCAGTTTGAAATATACTTCTGAGCTGTCGGGCGTGATGTCGAGAATTTTCTGCCAGGTTTCGATGGCTTCGCGATGCTGGTTGAGTTTGCTGTAGGCGTTGCCGAGATTGTTGAAAATTTCGGGCTGGCGCGGGTTGAGCGACAGGGCCTTTTTCCATTCTTCGATTGCCTGCGGAAACATTTCGAGGCGGTAGAAGACGATGGCAAGGTTGTTATGTGATTCAGAGTTTTTCGGGTTCAATTCGATCGCCTTGGAAAAGGCAATGACCGACTTGTCGTCGAGACCCTTGTTGTAATAGGCCACGCCGAGGCGGAAGAAGATATCGGCGTCTTCAGGGTTGAGGTTCGAGGCTTTTTCCCAGAGTGAGATGGCCTGGTCTTCTTTGCCGAGGTTGTAATAGGCGATACCGAGTTTGAAGTGAATCTCGGGGTCGTGATTGCGCACTTCGAGGCATTTTTCCCAGTATTCGATGGCGCGCATGTCTTCGCCCTTGTTGTAATAAGCGATGCCGAGATTATGCAGCACTTCATAGTTCTGCGGGTCGAGCGAAACCGCGATTTCCCATTCCTTGAGGGCTTCGTCGATGCGATTGAGCTGGTAATAGGCGACACCCAGTTTGAACCTGGCTTCGCTGTTCTGCGGGTTCTTGATCAGCGACTGAACCCATTCATTGATCGCCTGTTCGTACTGCCCCTTGGTGTAATAGGCTATACCCAGATTATAGTGGGTATTGGCTTCATCCTGCAGATAAGTGCGCTTCATACGGCCTCCAGAGTCTTCCTTTTATTTGTTTTCACCATTGCCAGATCTCAGGTCTGGAATATCTTCAAACTTGTGCACGATCGAACTGATCGCGTTACCAAACGTTTCGAGGACTGATTTAAGCTTGTTGCCCTTTTTAAAGCTGTGCACAACTTTCGTGGCGGGCATATCGAGTTTAGGGGATTTTAGTTGTAAACTGTGTCTGAACGCAAGCATTTCATTTAAATTATTTGCATGCTGCGGCTCACATCTGCTGTTACCGGTTTTTTGCACTTTTATCTGGTGCTGGACAATCGCATTTGTCTGAAGATAGGGGGTTCTGACGAATGTTGCAATGATAAAGCGCATAAACAGCTCAAAAGAATTGTGACAGATATCGAAGTCCGGGGTCGGCGGAAAAAGCAATGTCTGTCTGGCAAGGCGCATGCTTTTCTGCCACCACATCTGCCGCGCGTCGACCACCGATTCAATGGTCGAGAACTTCAGGCGTTCAGGTGTTCTGGGCGCGCCGGTTTTTATAAAGTCAGTGAGTAATGAAAAATCAGGGTTACGTGGCTCCAATGTTGAAGGCTCGACCGAGATTTCCCGCATGCGGCCGTCTATGACGCGGGGAACGCGCAGCTGCGTGCGGATTGCCTCTTTCGCTGGTCTGATTGCCCGCGAAAGATCTGCGAAAACCGGCGGAATGCGGTGGGCGCGCCTGCTGGCCGCAGCCGGAAAAGAGCGCGATATCTCACGTCTGAATTTTATGGCCGTCGGCAGTCTCTCAGGAAAGCAGAACGGAATGTAAGGCATCAGGCTTGCCGGTTCAAGAACCGTGCTTGTGCTGGCTTCTCTGCCGATGTTTGCCGACTGATCGTAAACAACGGTGCGATTAACGCCGGTAAGAATTGCGTCGAGCCTGGCTTGCAGATGATTGCGTTCTTTCTGCAGAGAATCGATGGTTTCAATGAATTCTCTGGCCTGCAGTTCATACAGTTCAAGGCTTTTTTTCATTTCCCGGTTGCTGGTGACTACATGTTCGAGATCACGGCAGGCTTTGTCCATTGCGACCAGGGAATTGTTGTGCTCTGCTGTGGTTCTGTCGAGTTCTTCCCGGGCCCGTTTCAGATGCCCTTCGTATTCGGCAGTCTGGTTTTTCAGCTGATAATTTCGTGCTCTCAGATCATCGAGTTCTCTTTTTGCCGTTTCAAGCTCATTCTCGCTGCTGGCGAGATTGGTTGTGGCAGTTGACAGCTTCAGGCTCAGTTCTTTGCTGTGAAGCTGCATCTGAGAAATCTGCGTCGACAGAGAGGCGATTTTTTCGTTGGCAGCGTGCAGGCTTTTTTGGGTATTTTTCTGCTCAACGACCGAATCAGCAAGACTGAGCTTGAATTCGTGCACTTTCTGGTCGCGCAGGGCAATTTCATTTTTGAATTTTTCGATTGCCGATTCGGCAGAAGAATTGTTAAACAGCTCAGCAGCGCCGGAAAGAATCAGATCAAAATCGATCTCTTCCATTAAACCGGCAGTTCTCAGTAAATCAGTATTTTCTTCGGTTTCCGGCAACCCCCGGGCATGTTCAAGCAGCTGCTGGCATAAAAGCTTTATGGTTTCAAGCTTTTCCAGCAGGTTGCTCTGCTCGGGTTTCCCGGGGTTTAAACTCATCAGGTCAGAACTTCTGCAGATGCTGGTAGAGGCAGACACTGATGTTGTCGCCGCCACCATTCAGGCATGCTCCTCTGACAAGAAGGTCGGCAAGCTTTTTCAGGTCAGTTCCTTCGGGATTGTATTCGCTTCTGACAATCTCTTCGAGATCGACCGGCTCAACGTAGCCACAAAGGCCATCTGAGCAGAACATTATCAGATCGCCGTATTCGAGCGGCAGATTTTTGCGGTCGACTTTTACGGCATCACCAATGCCAAGGGCACGCGTGATTACATTGCGCTGCGGGTGAATAAAAGCTTCATCCGGGGTTATTCTTCCCTGGTCGACGAGTTCCTGAACGAGAGAGTGATCTCTGGTGATCGGGTGCAGAACATTCTGATGAAAGCGATAGGCTCTGCTGTCACCTACATGCGCGAGAGCCAGACCGTTGCGGTAGATGATGCCGCTGACAATGGTCGTGCCCATGCCTTCCATCTCAGGGTTCTGCGATGCTTCTTTGAAAATTGTGAGATTGGCGGCCTGAAACCATGCTTCAAGGAGCAGGGTCTTGTCGGCATTGAGAAGATCTTCGGGCTGTTTCTCAAAAAGATTTTTGACAATGTTTTCTTTGACCGTTTTGACAGCCAGCATAGAGGCAAATTCCCCGGCAGCTGCCCCGCCCATGCCGTCTGCAAGAATAAGCGCCGTCAGCTCGATCTGGTTGCCGAGAGGGCCGCACCAGCTCAATGCCAGACTTTCGGCGTAATCTTCGTTGTTCGGCCGAACCTTGCCTTTGTCACTCAGTGTATAAAAACTCATTTTTTTTCTCCCGCTTGGGTCTCAACGCATTCTAATTACTTTAAATCCGCAAGTCAACGATAGTGCACCGAACTGCAGGCATTTTTTTCACAACCGGTATCGGCAGGGGATTATCTTTTCTGCAGCCCGGGACGTTGCCAGATCTGATCGATCCATTCAGGAACAAACAGCGGCTTGAAGGCTTCGCGTCGGTGTTTGATGCTGGTCTGGGCGTGACGTGGCGGTGCTTCGGCCTTGCGCATGGCGGTTTCGATAAATCTGTTTTCACTTTCAGATTTTATGAGGCTGTGAGTAAAATTGTGCACCGGTTGCCAGACTGGAGAGTGCTGATTAACTGCTGTAAAAGCCTTAACCGGTGGCCTGTCTACGGTTCTTTCGTATTTCGCCGCCGGCATACAGGTGTGACCTGCAGAAAAAATCTTCGTTTCAGACTTTTCCGGGACCGGGAAGGCGAGGTCTGAAAACTTAGCTTCACTGGTCAGCATTGACCATGAACTTATTCTCAGCTCTGAATGAAGCTCAGGCTGTTGTTCACGACGATGTTCGGCAAAGGCAGGCTCTTGAAGGCTGCCGGTTGTCTCCATTTTACTGCAGTATTTTCTGACAGCACCGGGGAAAGTGACGCAGTAATGCATTGCCGGTGATTCGGGCTGTAAAAAACTGCGCATCATTATGATCCAGTGCAGTGGCTCAAGCGGCATTCTTCCGGCTGCACGATTTTTCAGGCCAAATTCTGAATATTTTTCGCTCGCCGGTCTCAGCTGAATGGTTTTTGCCGCGGTTCTGAAATTGTAGTTTCTCAGATTCTTTTTCAGACGTGTGAGATTCTTCTCGCGCATTATAAAAAAGGTTTCCGGGTTGATAAACTGCTGAAGATATTTTTCTGAATTCTGCATTCTCATGGTTGACCCGGTTGTTTCGGGCAGTGTAAAGCGTCGTTCAACCGCCAGAGACTGTTGAATATAAGAAAGCTGACGGGGCGTTGCAACCCTGCCCTGCAGGAAGCTGGCAGGCAGATGCAGAATATTCACGCCGGCATCTGTATAAATAAAGGCAGTAGAGCGCAATTCATCCGGCAGAGCTATTGCTGTAACCGAAACTCCGGTATCTGGTTGCCCTGGCTGCTCGATTGTTTTGGGGCTCATTCTGATTTCGGGGCGCCACGGAAAACGGAAAGAGCGGAATCTGGCATGAAACTGTGATTTGAAGCCTTCTGCGACGTCGTCATTAAAAACCGGCTTCTGCTGCAGTCGGGAAATATCACAGCTGAAGAGGCTGAACCGGTTCTGTGGTTCGTGCCCGGTCGGCCTGTTCAGAGCTAAAACGGCGAAGCGAGGTTTGAAATGTTTCGCGGTCGGCAGCGTTTCGGCTGCTATCGGGGCTTTGGCAGCGGTTGCCGAGAAACGACGGGCGCGCAGCAGCAGGCGGTTGATGCGCGTCATTCGCGGAGCGCTGGTGTCACAGCTTTTTGCGCGATAAGACTGCTTTTCGCCGGTTTCTGAAAGATGTTTTATCTGCGGCTGTTTAAGGCGAAGCTGCCGGTGAAATTTTTCTTCACTGCGTGGCGTAATGCAGCTGCCCGATGTTCCAAGCCAGGTGTGCAGAAAATCGGCAATGCGCGGCGCCGGGCAGATTACCCCTTTAAGCGCCAGATTGCCGACCAGATAAAATTCCTTGCTGGCCAGGGCCGGGTTCAGGTGGTTGTAGAGCAGCCGTCGCGGGTTCTTCATGCTCAGTGGCGGCAGGAACGGCTGGTCCTTTTTGAGAATGAAACCTCCGCTGTCGTGCAGATTGCTTCTCTGGGGCTGGCGCTGATTAAATAACGGTCTGGTAATCAGGCTGTAAAAGCGCGGTTCCGAGAATGAAAAAGTCGGAAATCCGAAAGGGTGGGGGAGCAGGCTGATGCGGCAATTGAAACGCCGCAGACTTTTTGCTCCGAGAGCCGGGATAATAAAATGTCTGATGGGCATTTTAAGATTGCTCAAATCAGAGCAAATTTTCATCTCGAGCTGCAGCTGGGCTTGGATTTGCCCAGGAAGAATCTGCTGCAGGGCAAATCTTCGCAGACGCAGCCTCGGTTTTAGGCGTGGCTGCCGAAAGGTTTTGAGGGCCACAAAGCGGTCATTGTCGATTGCAGACAAAGGTTTTCTGGTAAAAGTGCAGGTCGGAAAAAGACTGGTTTCTTTTTCAATTTTCTTCAGAGGTTTGAGTTTTGAAGATACAAAGCCTTCGCTTATGCTGTGCAGTTTAAAGCGCAACTGCCTCAGCGGTTTTCGGCGTTTGGGTGACTGTTCGATACGCATATCTGGAAATGCCTGTGGGGTTGCCGGCCTTATCTGCCGCGGCATTGTGCCCGTAAAGATTGCCGTGATGACAGGCTTCTGACCAAGAAGATTCAGAGAGAAATTTCCAGGAGTGAATCTGGTGCCAGTTTTATCGAATCTTAATTCCGGGTAGCTTTTTCCCGGGCTGGCGATTCGCCTGGATTCTTTTTTGGCAAAGGTCGGAAAAATCAGGCTTGTCGTGGCCAGGCTCTTCGGCTGGCGCGGGGTTATAATATTGCGCAGTCGTGTAATGGTGTAGCGGGCATGTTTCGTTGCCCTGACCATGAAGTTTGCCTTTTTGAGGCGGTAATCTGCCGGGGCGCAGACTCTGGCAAACGCTGACTGAACAGAGAACGGCCGATACCGGGCCGTGATCTGCATACGTGCAAAATCCGCAGAAATCCGGCGATTTGTGATGCGAATGAGATCGAGGGCTGTCGCTGGCAGAATTGGCGAAAAAGACATGCTGACCGTCGGAAAATTCTGGCGCTGCAGTCTCAGTCTTAGTCGGAATTTTGGCTCACGGCGGGGTGCCGCAAACAGACCGGCGACAACCGGCAGGGCCCGCCCTTTATATAGACCGGCTACAGGGCTGAAGACTGAAAAAGCAGGGCAGGCAACTTTCTCGATGCGGTCGACGGGTTTGTCGGAGACTTGCATGAGAATGGCCGGCGATGGGCGATTCTGCGGGCTGCTGAATTTTTTTTGTTTTTCCGGGCATGATCTGGCAAAGCCCTGGTTGTGCGTCAGGCTGATTTTTTTTCTTAAAAAGTCGGGGGTGAAGACGGCTTTGCTTTCAAGAACGAAGTTTTCATGTCTTTCATGCTCAAGAATCCGCTTTTCAGGTGAAAACTCAAGGGTTGCGGCAAACACCGGCTGGTTGCTGCTTCTGCTCAGCTGTGTCTGCATTGAAAAATCAGTATTTTCTGCTGCGGGAATCGATACTTTAAGCGGCAGCGGCCGACGTTTATCAATGCCGTCAAAGAATACCGGGGGCGTGGTCAGATAATCGGCAAAGGTTTTCAGCACCGGAGCTGTGCAGGCAAATCTTCGACTGCGCTTTTTCGAACTCAAGATCGCAAAAAAGCTGTCGAGGCTTGAATTTATCTGTTCTCTTCGGATTTTTGCGACTTGCCTCAGGCGGGTAGTTTCATCAGAAATAAATTTAAAGTTGGTGCCGGGTTTGTCGGCATGAAATTGACTGGTTTTCAGCCGGCCGCCGGCAATGTGCATGGCGGGGTTTCGACTGCCGGAGCCAGCTGGCTCGACAAAAAGTGCAGCCCTGTTTCTGATCGTCACTGTTTCATTATCGGAGCATTGCAGTCTGGAACGCTGTGGCAGTGACTGTCGCGGGAATTCATCGGCCCATGCCGACCTGGCTTCAAAGGAGAGCAGTGGTTCGGGGGCGGTTACGCCAGCAGGCCTGAATTTTCTGTTTCCGGCTGTTTTTCTTCGAAAGCGAAAGAGTCCTTCGCTGTCGCAGCAGTAACATTTTCTCGACAAAAGAGAGCTGGAAGGCTGCACCGGCAGATGTTTTTCGGCAAGAATCGGCTTACCCACGACACTTAACGGTCGGCGGGTAAGAAAAACCTTCGGCCCGGCGAATCTGGATGGGGAATCCAGAACGGGCAGGCCCTTCTTTTGCGGGAATTTCAGACTCATGCCGAAATTTTCTGATTGATTTCCTGCAGTTTCTGATTTGTCTGGCGGGCCAGGTTCATCAGGTCGCGCAACCGCAGTTTGTTGATCAGATACTTTTCTCTTTGCTGGCTCTGGGGCATTCTATAGATGCTCATGCTGCGTTCGCCGAAACCGGCCTTTGTCTGCTCAGTTCGTTCATGGCTGGCAAAGCTTTCGCAGGCATAAGGACTTCGGGAGTTCGTGGCGGCTTCGCTGAATTCCTGCCCGGCGGTTCTCATTGCCCTGAGCATATGGTGAAGGTGTTCAAAGAGCATTTCAACCGGCTGTGGTGGTCTGACAAAAAAGTTGATCTGCTTTTGCTTCATCTGGCGGAAATACTTCTGGGCTGAAACTGCAAACGGGTAGCGTCGGCTGGTTTCGGGGCGGCGATGTTCCTGTCTGATTTGTGCAGCAGCTTTTTCAAACGCTTCGGCTCTGATTTTGCCGGCCTGCCAGATAATGTTCTTCAGGTCGCTTTCTATTCTCAATGCCAGTCTTTTTGCCGACAGGTCGCCGATTTTAGGGTTTTCGATACGGCGGTAACGAAGCGGCAGTGCGCGTGGGATCAGGGGCATGGCATGGCAGATTTCCCAGGTTAAGGGCAGGGCAGGTATTGATGACAAGGGGAACAACCTCCGCGGTACTGCCGGCTGGAAGTCGATACGAAGATCGATGCCCGGGCCGGGGAAATGGTGAAATCTGCGCAGCTCCTGGCGCATTGACAGGGTCGATAGCAGCGGTTCAGCGAAATTGAATTCATTGAGCCAGGCTTTTCTGGTTATCTGGGCGGCGGCAGTGTGTCGGCCGCGTTTAAGCGTCAGACCCGGGCGATAACCAGAGAAGAGGTCGACAGGCAGGCGGTCGAGATGGCATGAGCGGCTGATGACCGATGAGCTGAAGCTTCTTGTAAGAGTCACGGCAGGTTGGCTGGGCAGAGGAGTGAACCTGGCAATCAGCCTGCCGGTTGCGGTTTTTTGCGACGACCGCAGCTGACTTGAGGCCGGTGAAAAGATTTCGAGCATGCGAGACCGGCAGGGTGGCAGCTGTCTGTTTTTAAGAGAATAGTCGACGACCCTGTCGGAGCGATAAATCGCTGCATCGGCCGAGTCACGATTTGATAAATCTCGGCCTGGTTTGAATCTGACGTGCAGCAGGTCGAAAACGTGTGACTCGGGGGCGGCAATTTGAGTGTAATTGAGGCTTTTGAAGCCGCTGCCGGCAGAGAGAAAACAGTGGTTCAGATGCTGCCGCTGGGCTGCCAGCGGGTCAATAAGGCTTTCGAATCGGCTCTCGGGAAAATTCTGGCGGAAGAAAACCGGCAATGATGGCTTTAAAAGTTTTTTCGACCGTCTGGCTGAAATC
Source organism: Candidatus Rifleibacteriota bacterium (assembly GCA_024710355.1). Lineage (GTDB taxonomy): Bacteria > Muiribacteriota > Ozemobacteria > Ozemobacterales > Ozemobacteraceae > Rifleibacterium. Next base: position 29,601 of record JANJUX010000054.1, on the reverse strand, counting down.
AGGAAATCCTTTTTCAGGGGCAGGTGATCAAGTGTTGAATAAACGTATTCCATCATCAGGTCTTCGATGGCAAAGCTGGCCGGCAGTTTCGCATCCTGCGGCGGCAGATATTTTTCGCAGGCCTCTGTCGCAGAGATATCTGCCGGCAGACTCTGCGGGCAACTGGCCGTAATGCTCTGAAAAGTCGACATGAATTCGGGCGCGGCAGGCTGCGGCAGCGTGAAGGGATCGAGCTCAAACAGGTAGCTGGCCGGCATTTTTACGTCGACCGTGCTGGTTCTGGTTTCGACAAATTCAGCTCTGACCGTTTGTGAGACAATCATAAAGCTCGCGCAATCTCTGGTTAAAAAGCTTGTCAGGCGTGTTCCAGTTTCGACTGCATCTTCTTCTTCTGTTTCTACGGTTTCAGCAAATGCAAGCGGCAGCGCGGGCGGAACAGGCGGGGTATTCAGAGCCACTGTTTCGGCCGGCAGCGTGAAGTGATATGGCACCGGGAAAAGATTGCTGTCGTATGGAAAAAAGCTGCTGGTCAGATTCACAATGCCATATTCGGGGGGCGGGTCAAGCGGCGGTCGGACCCGAAAATCGTTTTCGGGCAAGAATGGCCGATTGCGGGCAAACTCATCGGGCATTGCAGTTGCCGCTTGTTCACGCGGCATAATCCATTCGTAGGCGGGTTCAAATTCAAGCCAGTGTGTCAGTTTGCTGCGGTCTGAGATGGTCTGAGCGCAGTAAAGATTTTCCTGAAAAATGGCCGGCAGAGTATAAGCCAGCTGAAATTCGGGCGGAATGAAAAAATGCGTGACGCCGCCGATTTCGCAGAACTTTTCGCAGGCCGTAAAATTATATTGTCTGTATTTTCGGGTGGCATAGCCCAGAACGTGTGACAACGAAGGGACTTCTGGCAGGTCGGGTTCAAGTTTGAAAAGAATCGGCGAAGGCTGCCGGTCTTTTTCGGGCAAAAGTGGCATCTCGGGCTGAAGTCGCGATTCTGGCGCGGTGACAAAGCAGTCCTCGAACTTGTAAACCGGTCGCATTGCCATGCCTGTGACCGCGTTTTTTTCGATCTGGTTTACCGCCGTGTGGTGCTGGTTGAAGGCTTTTGGGGCAAATGCCGGCGGTGAAGCCCGCTGAATGACTTTGCATTCGGGCTCCTGGCGGAGTTTGGGATTGATGCCGACCAGAGGCTGGTTAACGCCTGAGATTCTTATTCTGATACGGTAATTGCCTGAGCCCTCTTCAAGAAAAACCTGAAGTTCAGAGGGGTGAATAAAAAGGCGGGCCGCTGTCGCCTGATGCACCTTTTCAAGATAAGGCGAAAGTTTTTCGAGAAGTTCACCATCGAGACAGGCTTGAAAATCGCCGGTCTGCTGGCCGCGAAACCTGAGAGGGCTGTCGGCGCCGGCATTGAGAAGCCGGTTCAATGCCGAAACCGTCTGATGCATCAGTGAATCGGTCTTCAGTACGGTGGGCCAGGCCTCAAGCCGCTGTTTTGGGAATTCTTCGTTGACCGGTATGATATAGGTCTGCTGGTTATCAAAGATTTTTCGCAGTTCTGAACCGTTGAGAATACTTTCGGCGAGTTTCTGATCTTCGGGCGAAGCTGGCACGCGGTTAAACACAAGCCAGGTGTTTTCCTGGAGCTGATATGACAACGCCGGGTTCTGCTGCAGAAGCTTGTCTAGGCAGATAAGCGATTTTTCGTCAGACTGAGAAACGATCAGAGAAGCTGGTCGACTGCCGCGCCACAGGTGTTGACGGGCCAGCAGATCAGAAACCTTCTGGCAATGAGCGAAACCGGCGGGAAAATTGATGAAGACGCAGTCGAAGCTGGCTTTTAGTTGAATGAAAAAATCCCGCATCGATGTGTCAGAGAACAGCAGCGACGGGTCAGCCAGTCTGTGTGCCGGAAAATAGGAGATCTGCGTGGTTTCGGTAAAGTAAAAGTTTTTTTGAAAACGGTTTTCTTCGGCTTTAACTGCCTGCGAGATCTCGGGGTACTCCTGGAGAATGATCGACTGCGGGAAGGTGCTGCGCAGCTTCAGTGGCATTTCGCCATCGAGATCAATCAGGGCAATTTTTTGTTTCAGATTGTTGAGAAAAACCGAAAGCCCGGCAACCAGCGAAGCCTTGCCGGAACCAGCTCTGATCGATGAAAAGAAATATACTGGAGTTAAAAAAGACGCCCTTGCCATGTTGTGCACATCATACCATACACACCGGGGCGGCAACTACAAAAAGCTTTAAATTTCGACGATCATTCCCTCACGGGCAAATTCAGTTCGATTGAACAGCTTCTTTGCCTGAGCTTCCATGTCTTTGAGTTTTTCGTCGTTGTGGAGCGGATCATGGTGAGTAATGATCAGGCGTTTTGCGCCGGCGGCCTTTGCGGCTCTGATGCCCTCTTCGGGGGTTGAGTGCCCGAAGCCCTGTTTGCCGGGCCCGGGGAGGTTAAACTTGTGTGGTGCATATTCGTCGCAGGTATACTGCCCGTCGTAGATCAGCACGTCGACGTTGCGGGCGAGACTCAGCAGATTCTGGTCGATCGAGCCATCAGTCGGGTGTTCGCAGTCGGTGGCGATAGCGACACACTTGCCCTCTTCCTCGATTCTGTAGCCGAGCACGCCATTCGGGTGAACGAGTTTGAAGGCGGTAACCGTGGCTTTGCCAATTTGCACGCGATTATCGACGAGATTTTTAAAATTGATTTTTGATGAAAGGTAATTCAGGTCGACCGGAAAGTAATAGTTGTCCATCTGGCCGCGCAGCGTGGTTTCGATGCGGTTGCCGACATCCGAGGCGCCGTAGAGATTGAATTCATTGCAGCAGTCGTCGAGGCGGTTCCCTCTGTTGTCTTTTTTGCCGATGTAGGCCGGTGTGAAGAAGGGGAAACCCTGGATGTGGTCCCAGTGGGAGTGGGTGAAGAAAATGTGCGCGACACCCTTGCCCTGGCCGAACTCCTGTTGCATCAGGCTGTTGCCAAGCACGCGAATGCCGGTGCCGGCATCGAAAATGATTCTCTCATGATCAGAAGTTAAGACTTCAATACAGGTGGTATTACCGCCGAATTCGACGGTGTCTTTACCCGGAACGGGTATTGACCCTCTGACACCCCAGAATTTAATAATCACACCGTTTTACCTTTCAAATAGAACTACAGGCAAACCGATATCATTGACTCTACAACTCTCTCAAGATCGTCTCTGTCATAGAATTCAATTTCAATCCGGCCCTTGTTTTTTCCCTGGCGAATGCGAACCTTGGCGCCAAGAAGCTCCTGAAGGTTTTCTTCGACAGCTCGAACGTGCATATCAGAACTCATCAATAACCTGCCTTTCTTCTGACAGGCGCTGGAGTTATCTGTTTTTTCACGGGCGATCTGCTTTTCGGTTTCATAAACCGAAAGCTGGTCGGAAACAATTTTTCTGGCCCACAGCCGCACATCGGCCGGGTCTTTCAGCCCGGCGAGCATTTTTGCGTGCCCTGCCGATATCTGACCGTTTGCGACCATCAGCTGAACCTCGGGGGGAAGCTGCAGCAGCCTGAGTCGGTTGGTCAGCGCTGATCTGCTGCGCCCGACTCTCTCTGCCAGCTGGTCGTGGGTCAGGCCAAAATTCAAAAGAATATCTCTGAGGGTTCTGGCTTCTTCGATCGGATTGAGATCCTGTCGTTGAATGTTCTCGATCAGGCCGGCGAGCATGGTTTTTTCTTCGTTGAGTTTGCGAATGACCGCCGGGATACTGTTCATTCCGGCAATTTTACTGGCCCGGAAACGTCTTTCGCCCGAAACGATCTGATACCTGCTGCCGATCTGTCGCACCAGAACCGGTTGCAGAACGCCATTCTCGCGAATTGACTGTGCCAGTTCTTCCAGTGCCTGTTTATCAAAGATCTTGCGGGGCTGGTTCGGGTTCGGGTAGACCTTTTCGAGAGGCAGAACTTTGAATTCCATCTCGGTCTGGGCACCTTCGCCAATACACCCCGTGTTATTGATATCGACAGTTTCGCTGTCGATGTTTAACAGGTTTTTGAACATTAAATTGCCATCACTCTCAACATAATTAATGGCATCTATGTTATCATGCACTTGGAAGTCATACAATATTCTTTAAAAAAAACAGGGGAAAAGTATGAAGCAGATTAAATCAATGCTTATCGTTTCACTGATGCTGCTGTGCTGCAACCTGGCCGAGGCGCAGCCGGTACAGTCGACACCCGAATACCAGAAAGCCATGCAGCTTCTGGCACAGGGCACCTATGAGCAGGCAATCGAAGAGCTGAAAACGCTGCTTGGCAATGGCAAGTTTCATTCGCCGGCGATGGTTGAAATCGGCAAGATTCGCATCAAGCAGGCTGAAGCCGAAATGAGCAATGCATTGGCTCACTTCAGTGAAGCGGCCGATATGCTCAACAGCGGCATCATGTCTGGTGGCGTGACCGGCCCCGAACTGCCAAAAACCCTTTACGATCTGGCCAGGGTTTATGAAGAACGCATCAAAAACTACGTGATGGCTTCAGAGATTTACAACAAGATCATCGAAGAACACCCGGCCTTTCTTGCTATCGACAAGGTGTATTACAACCTTGCCACCTGCCAGGAAGCCATGGGTATGTACGAGCAGGCGGCCACCAACTACAAGAAGATCGTCACCGATTATGGTTACAGCACCTACTTTCAGGCGGCCCAGGAAAAAATGAAGAAACTTTCGATCGGTACCGGCGCTCAGGAAGGTGCGATCGTTGCCCAGACCGAGATTGCCGCCGATGCTAAAGACGAGCAGGAAATCAAGGCAAATATGGATCTTGGCGACATGCACGCCGAATCAGGCAACTTCAAAGAAGCGGCCAACGCTTACCGCAAGGCGATTTCGGCCAGCACCGACCCTGATGACGCCATTTCCGGTTATCGTAAGCTGATCGGCATGCTTGACGAAAAAGAAAAGGATTACCAGGGAGCAGCGAAGGCTCTCGAAGAAATGCTGCAGCGTTTCCCCGATGCGCCGGGCGGCGAAGATCTCGTCTATCGCCTTGGCCGTATCTACGAGCAGGACATGGATTCGATGAAGACCCAGGTGATCGACGGCAAGGTCAGATATCGCAAAAGCTCTGAAAACGTCGAAAAAGCCATCGATTATTATAATTCGGTAACCGAAAAGTATCCTGATGCCGATGTATCTGCAGATGCCTTTCTGCGCAAAGGCGAACTCTACGAAAAGGAACTTAAGGACTATGACAAGGCCCGGGCATCTTACCAGGAATTCCTCAGAAAATTCCCCGGTCATAGTGAAGCAGATAGCGTCAGACAGAAGCTCGAAGATATCGAAGGCTACTGATTCGCGGAATTTGCAGAAACAGGGGCGGCAGCGCTTTTTTAAAGCGGGCGTTGCGGCCCTTTTCTATTGTCTCGGTTTGTGCTGCGCGCCGGTGCCGGCTGCACATGCCAATGCCACGGTCAACGGCCTGAGCGGCACCATGATTGTGCCCGGCCTCGATGTTCTGCCGCCTGGTGGGGCGCGTGCCGCTGTTCACATGATTGGCGAGACCGAGTTCAACGAGGCCACGTTCAAAGGCGTTTTCGCCTTTTCCGATGACTCAGAAGTGGCGATTGTCAAGCGTTTTGCCATTCGCGGCAAGGCCGAGCAGACCGAGCCGATGTTCGCAGCCAAATACAAGGTCAGGCCGAACATGGCGGTTGCTGCCGTTCTCGACCCGAACGAGGGCTATCAGGATTCAGTCATGTTGCTTACCGGCATGCCCGGCAACCGCGTCGTTCTTGGTCTTGGCACCAACATTGCCATGAATCCGGACGAGAAGAAGGCCTCTTTTGGCCGCTACAGTCAGAAAAGTGCCGAAGTCGACCCGGTGTTTTTCATCATGGGCGCCAGTCTTAATCTCGATATCGACACGAAGCTGACGATCGACTATTCGGGCAATGACTTCGTTCTTGGCCTGCGTCACGCATTTGATGAAGCTCTGAGCCTGGATTTTGGCCTTTACACGCCGAGTAAGATTTATGACCGGCATCGTTTCATCGTCGGTGCCAATTTCGGGTTTTAACCTATGCTGATTTCAGTCTTCAATGCGGTTCTGATCGTTCTGGTCACCTGGCTTGCCTATCGCTATTTCGAATTGCGCGAACGCACCAGCCCGACCGAAGAGCGCTATTCCCAGTTCGTTTCGGGGGTTGCCTCGATCGTCGACCGCATCGAAGGCTATGACGCCGCTCACTCGCTCGAAGTCGCCCAGACCGCCGAAAAGCTGGCTCTGGCCGCCGGTCTCGAAGGCGAACAGCTGCAGGCTCTCAAAGCTGCGGCGATGCTGCACGATGTCGGCGAAACCCTTCTGCCGCGCGAAATTCTTCGCACTGCCGAGCGGCTCAATGACGAACAGACCTACCTGATGCGCACGCACCCGCTGCTTGGTGAACTGCATCTGAAAAGCCGCATGCAGACTCCAGATGAAGTGCCTGCCATTATTCGCTGGCATCACGAGCGCTGGGATGGCCTCGGTTACCCCGACAATCTCAAGGGTGAAGAGATCCCGAAGGCCGCCCGCATTCTTGCCATCGCCGATGCTATCTCAGCAATGCGGCATTTGCGTTCTTATCGCCCGAAACAGTATAAAAGCCAGAAAGATATCGATGCCGAAATCGAGCGCCAGGCCGGTCTGCAGTTCGACCCCGAACTGGCTGCGCTGTGGCTGAAGCTTTCGCCGGCTGCCGGGAACAACTGAGATGCTGCGCCTGCAATCATCATGGCTGCTCGAAGCAGTTGGGGAAATCGGCGGCGTCGACTCGATCTTTTTTCCGTGTTTTCATCGCTTTTCGGCTCTGAGCTGGCTCAGCCGCAAGGAAATCACCCTCTATCTCAATTCGCCCATCGACAGCCAGGCAATGCTGGCGCGGGCGTGGCTGAGCAATCGTGATGGTGGTTTCAGTGAGAAAAACCTGCAGAAATTCAATCAGGTCATCAAAAAGCCGCTTGAGCTCGAAATGAACCCTTTCAAGATCTGGAAAGAACGCCTGTTTACCAGTCAGCAGCTCGATTATCTGTTTTACTGGCGCGAAGCCGCCTATGAAATTGATGACGAGAAGCAGCGCGAAATTTTCTGGGCGACTGTTTACCAGATCCTCTCTTACTGGCTGACCAACAAGGATTTCGCGGGCCGGCAGATACTTGAGCCTGATCAGATAATGGCTTTCTGTATTGAGCAGCATCGCAGCTTCGTTAAGGGGCGAACCGGCCGCATCGAAATTTCGAACATTGCTCTCGATGAGCTTGCAGTCGACCGCAACCCGCTTGTCGCTTTTCCGTTGCTGTTCGACGACGAAGAAACCCAGGAAACCGAGCTGCAGACAGTTTTTCACGCCTGGTTTCACGGCCATGCCGATCTAGAACAGGCACGCCGCGACATCAAAAACTGTCTGCGCCGTTATCTCATCTCTTTTGAAAAGACTCCCGATTACTCGACTTTCGTGCGCCTGGCCGCCAATGCCGACATGGCGGTTCTCTGCTGGTCAGGTCGCGACCTGCCGCCAAAACTCTACGAACAGGAAATCGTCGAACCGATGCGCAGCGCCTTTTCTTCACGCTACAACCGGTCACGCCTGTTTTTCAAAGCCGTCGACCGCTCGATTGACGCCTACGATTACCTGCTCGTTTTTCACGGCTGAACCTTAGAAGGCTGTTTTTGGGCGTAAAATAAGCTTTTAAGACAAAAAAATGCTGTTTTTTTGCAGTGTTTTTCTTTGTTGATCATATTTCTCGCTGGTCCGACCCATGGGTTTCTTTGGGGGCGGGGATGTGATACAATACCTGCCACTATGCACAGAAAGATTTATTTTGTTCTGGTAGTTTTTTTCGCCTTCTTTTGTTCACCCGCTCTGCTGGCGCAGGCTGGCGGGCCGGTGTTCTTCATGGGTGAAGACGTGTTGCACCCTTCAGGTTTTGTGCTGACCGTCAACGAATACGTCAGGCGCCCGTTTCAGTCGGGCCTCGGCGGCCAGGCCCGTCAGGACGAAGTCTACATCAATCTGACGATGGTTAATACCGGTGTCAAAACCTTCTCGATCGACCCGCTAAAAGATTTTGAGCTCGAGCTGCATAACACTTTTCCGGCGGTCATAGACCAGGAAGGCCGGGCGGCGAAGGTTTCGTTCAATGTTTTTCCGAGCACCCAGTCGCGCATCGACCTGTATTTCAAAGTCGACAGCGAACAGAAGGTTGCGCCGGTGCTCAAATTCAAACTCGAAGACTCAACCGTCGGCGTTGTCTGTGATGCCGAACTTGAAAAGCTTTTACAGAAGGGCGAAGAAGGCACTCTCACCACCGAAGAGGCCATCAGAATCGGGCAGGCGCTGATCAATGCCGGTCGCTTTTCTGAAGCTGAAAAAAATGTTAAACCGGCGCTCGAACGCGACCCGGCCAACACGCAGCTGCTGCTGCAGATGGCCAGCGTCGAAGATGCCAGCTACAACCGCGAAAATGTCGGGTTCTACCTGCAGCAGATCAACCCGGGCAATATCAGCAGTCAGCAGGAAGCCTTTGCGGTCGGCCGCCTGGCTGTCAGCCTCGGCTTTTACCCGCTCGCGATTGCTGTGCTCGAACCCTTTGCCAGCACCGGTCGACTTGAAGACCAGCAGAAGCTGCTGCTGGCGCGCGCCTATTATTATGAGAACCGGCTCACTGAGAGCGAACAGTTGCTGACACCGCTGCTGGCCGCCGGCACATCTGAGCATACCGCCTTTTTCACGATGGGCAATCTTTATGACAAGAAAAACGAACTCGACAAAGCCATCGAATACTGGGAAAAAGCGGTCGAAATCGAACCAAACTACGCCGAAGCGCAATACAACCTCGGCGTTGGCTATTTCAAACTGAAAAAACTTGATAAGGCCCGCGAATGCTGGGAAAGGGTGCGCCTGCTGCGCCCCGATTCCGAAACACTGCTGGCCGCCGAAGAGGCGCTCAAGGCAACCGAATACTGACGGGCCCGCGTGGCTCTGAATACTGATAAAACAGAACTTTAGCTGCACAACAGGAGATAACAATGGCAAAGAAAAGACTGGTAAGCGGAATGAGAACCACCGGTTCTCTGCATCTGGGGCATCTCGAAGGCACCCTCAAGAACTGGGTCGCCCTCCAGGAAAAATACGAATGTTTCTTCTTTGCCGCCGTCTGGCACGCTTTTACCGACCGCCTCAAAATCGACAACCTGCCCGAAGTCATCGATGAAATGATCGTCGACTGGCTCAGCGTCGGTATCGACCCCGAAAAATCCGTGATCATGCGCCAGTCTTCGATGCTGGAACACGCGGAACTGGCCGTTATTCTCAGCAATATGACGCCGCTTGGCTGGCTCGAACGCTGCCCGACTTTCAAAGATGACGTGCGCGACGACGAGGCCCGCTCGACCGTGTCGCTCGGCAAACTGATGTACCCGGTGCTGATGACCGCCGACATTGCCTGCTACAACGCTGAAGTCGTTCCGGTTGGCCGCGATCAGCTGCCGCACCTCGAACTCAGCCGCGAAATCATCAGGCGTTTCAATGGCACCTATGGCGAAATCATCAAAGAACCCGAAGCGATTCTGTCGTCTGTGCCGATGCTGCTTGGCATCGACAAGCGCAAAATGAGCAAATCCTACAACAACAGCATCGAACTGCGCGAAACCCCCGCCAGCCTCAAGGACAAAATTCAGCAGATGATCACCGACCCGCAGCGCGTGCGCCGTAACGACCCGGGTGACCCCGAAGTCTGCACAGTTTACGCCTATCACAAGATTTATACGCCCGACCGTCTCGAAGAAATCGGCGCCGGCTGTCGCAGTGCCGCAATCGGCTGCCGCGACTGCAAGAACATTCTGTTCGAACGCATCAATGCCATGCTCGAACCGATCCGCCAGCGCCGCGAAGAGATCAAGGCCCGGCCGGGCTACATCGCCGACGTTCTCGCCGCTGGCGAAAAGCGTGCGCACGAAGTTGCCGGTGAGACGATGCATTCGGTGCGAAAGGCAATGGGTTTTCTTTATTAATGAGCGCCTACCAGGTAAAACTTCCGGTCTTTGAAGGCCCGTTCGATCTGCTCTACCACCTGATAGAAGAGCAGAAGATCAATATTTACGATATTCCGATCGCGCACATCGCCGGTCAGTATCTCGAATACCTGCAGATGATGGAAATCCTCGACATGGAAGTCGCTTCCGGCTTTCTCATCATGGCAGCCACGCTTCTCGAAATCAAATCGAAGATGCTGCTGCCGAAAGAAAAGCCCGAAGAGATAAGGTCGGGTGACGAAGACATCGACGAGAGCATGTATGAAGAAGATGCCCGCGCCGGCCTCGTGGAAAAGCTGCTCGAATACCGGCGTTTCAAACTCGTCGCGCTGCAGCTGCGCGAGATGGAACGCAGCGCCTCGCGTATCTTTACCCGGTCGTCAGACCTTGAGCGTGGCCCAGAAGAGATTCTCGAAATCAATATCGGGCCGGTCGAGCTGCTGAATATCTTTCATGCACTCGTCAGACGCCGCCTCAGCCCGCCGATTCACCGGGTAGTTCTCGAAAAAATAGGTATTCTCGACCGTATCAACGAAATCCGCGATATGCTCAAGAAGTTCAAGGGCGAAGTCACTTTTGGCAAGCTGCTGAAAAAGGGCGCCAGCCGTTACGAAACGGTGCTGTCGTTTATGGCTGTTCTCGAAATGGCGCGCACCGGTGAACTTGCTTTTGCCCAGAAAGCCAACTTCGAACCAATCGTTCTGCGACAGGGCAAAAACGGGCGCCCGGCACCCGAAGCCGAACTGCCTGCAGACCCTGAAAAGCCCGAAGAATTTGCCAATGCCGACGAAATGCTTGTTGAAGAAGAGAACCTGGCCGTCGCAGAAACTCAGGAGTGACCATGGAAAACAGCGAAAACAACATAAACCAGACCACTGAAGAAATAGTTGAAACCCACGAACAGCAGCCGGTTGCCGAACCCCGCGAAGAGGCGAGCTTCGAGCTGCTCTGCGCTGCCCTCGACGGTCTGCTTCTGGTTCAGAACAAGCCGATAAGTATTGAAAAGCTCGCCGCCGTTCTGTCGATTTCGCCTGAGCGGGTGACCGAAGTCGTGCAGGCCCGCAAAAAGGCTTACGATGAAGACGAAAATAGCGGTCTGCAGATCGCCATTCTCGAAAACGGGGTACAGCTGGCAACCAAGGCGCGTATCTCACAGTTCATCCAGCGACTCGACGGCCAGAAGCTAGTTTCCCTGTCGCTGCCGGCACTCGAAACCCTGTCGGTAATCGCTTTCAAACAGCCGATTACCAGAGCCGAAGTCGATGCTATCCGCGGCGTCAACTGTGACGGCGTCATTTCGAACCTGCTCGAAAAGAAGCTGATCTACGTTTCTGGCGAAAAGCAGGTTCTCGGCAAGCCGCGTCTCTATTCAACCACCCAGGATTTTCTCTATTATTTCGGCATGAAGAGCCTCAAGGAACTGCCGGTTCCGTCGGTCGATATTCCCGATCAGCTGACGCCCGAGGGCCAGAAGGAAGAGGCGGTGCGCGACCAGCGTGCCAGTGAAAAAGAATTCAACGATAGTCAGGGACTTATGCCGATAGAAGATAATAGCGCTGATTCGGTTCCAACTCAGACCCCGGAGAACTAGTTTGCAAGCTTCGCCCTATCTTAAGCTGACCCTGAACAACGGCGTCGAAATAATTGCCGAAAGATTCGATACCGTGCAGAGCGTTTCCATCGGCATGTTCCTGAAAAGCGGTGTGCTTTACGAGACCCCCGAAATGATGGGGGTTTCGCATTTTATCGAGCACATGATGTTCAAAGGCACGAAGAAGCGTTCGCCGCGCATGATCGCCAGCGAATTCGACCGCATTGGTGGTTATCTCAATGCCTTTACCGCCAAGGACTACTGCTGCTACTACGCCAGAGTCGTGAAAGACAAGCTCGACGTCGCCGTCGACGTGCTTTCCGACATGGTGATCAACTCGCAGTTCGACTCCGAAGAGCTCGAACGCGAACGCCGCGTCATTCTCGAAGAAATCAAGATGTACGAGGACTCGCCCGACGAAATCATTCACGAACTGCTCGGGCAGAACCTCTGGAAGCATTCGCGGCTTGGCAACCCGATTCTCGGCACTGCCGAAACGGTTGCCGGCATGAAGCGCGACCAGATTTACGATGTTTTCAACCGCCAGTATGTGACCGGCAATCTGCTCGTCTGTGTTGCCGGCAATTTCGACTGGGAAGAACTGCAGAAGCTGCTCGAAAAGAAGCTTAAAACTCTGCGTTCCGGCGAGTTCAAGCCGCGCGAGTCGGCGGTCAAACCGTCGATCGCTTCGACCATCTACCAGAAAGATATCGAGCAGGTGCATCTGACCCTCGGCACCGAGGGTGTTTCGTTTTCAGACTCGCGCCGCTTCGCGATTACCATTTTGAATGCCGCTTTTGGTGGCGGTATGAGCAGCCGTCTGTTCCAGGAAATCCGCGAGAAGCGTGGTCTGGCTTATACGGTTTATTCGTATCACACGTCCTACAAGAAAACCGGTCTGTTCGGTGTTTACGCCGGCACGTCGATGGAACATCTGCAGAAGGTGCTCGAGCTCTTTCACAACGAAGTCGAAAAGATCGCTGCGAAGGGTTTGACGAAGAAAGAGCTTGAAGATACGCGTGAGCAGCTGAAGGGTAATCTGCTGATCGCCCTCGAAAGCACGACCAACCGCATGAATCGCCTGTCGACAGGCTTTTTGTATAATGTCGAGCCGCAGTTGCCCGAAAACACGCTGGCACCTTATCTGCGGGTGACCCTTGAAGACGTCAAAGAGGTGGCACGTGCGATGCTCGATGAGAAAAAGATGGCGATAACCATGATTGCCCCGTCTGGTGAAGCGGCGAAGACGCTTGCCTCCAGCCCGTTTTCCGACCGGCAGGTAACGGTTCTTAACCCTGCCCGTGGCCAGGAATAGAGAGATTTTGATCTGTTGATTCAGCTCGATTAAGCTGAAAAGGAGAAGAGAATGAAACATAAACAACGTCTTGCAGCTTTGCGTGAACTGTTTACCGAAAATTACAACGGTATGCTGATCACCAATTTGAACAATATCCGTTATCTCTGCGGTTATTCCGGTTCATGCGGCACCCTGCTGATCACGAAGAAGAACGCCGTGTTCTTCACTGATTTCCGTTATCAGGAACAGAGCGCCAGAGAGATCGGCGACGCTGCTGAAATCGTCATTTTCAAGAACAACCAGATCGAGATGATGCAGAAATACCTGAAAAAGCTGCGTGTCAAAGCGCTCGGCGTCGAAAAGTCGCTGAATCTCAGGCAGTTTCTGCTGTTTTCAGAAGAATTTAAAATGGATCTCTACCCGACCGAGAGTCTGGTTGAGCGACTGCGCCAGATCAAGGATGCCAACGAGCTCAAATCGCTGAAAACGGCATTTTCGATTGCCGATGCGTCATTCGCAGAGCTGATGAAGATCATCAAACCCGGCATGACCGAAAACGAAGTTGCGGCGCACCTCGAATTTTTCATGAAGATGAAAGGTTCTGACGCTCCGAGTTTTTCGACGATCATCGCTTCCGGACCGAATTCTGCCTGTCCGCATCATCACCCCTGCGACCGCAAGCTCAAGAAGAACGAAATGGTCAAAATCGACTTTGGCGCCGTCTGCGACGGTTATCATTCAGATATGACCCGCACGATCTTCCTCGGCAAGGCGACCGCCAAATTCAAAAAGGTCTACGCCACCGTTCTTGAAGCCCAGACGAAGGCCATCAAAGCCCTCAAAGTCGGCGCCGTCTGCCGTGATATCGATGCGGTCGCCCGCAAGATCATCACCGATGCCGGTTACGGCGAAAACTTCGGCCACGGTCTCGGCCACTCACTTGGTCTCGATATTCACGAAGCACCGTCACTGTCGCCGAAATGCGAAGACGAAATCAGCGCCGGCATGGCCTTTACCGTCGAGCCCGGCATTTATCTGCCCGAATGGGGCGGTATCAGAATCGAAGACGTCTTCGTCGTCAAGGAAAAGGGCCTGCAGCAGCTGACCAATACCCCGAACTCCCTTTTAGAAATCAAGGTCTGAGCCTGACTGGATTTGACATAATCGGGTATCAACAATACCCGCTTGTTATTAAACCGGGCAGCTTCGGCCTATCAGCCGGGTTGCCTTTGAATGAAGAACCCCTCCTGGAATTGCTCCGGGAGGGGTTTTGCTTTGGTGCGAAGTGGTGTTTTATCTGTGCAGGTCGAAGCGGTCGAGGTTCATGACTTTGTTCCAGGCGGCGACGAAGTCGTTGATGAATTTTTCCTGAGAGTCGGCGCAGGCGTAGACTTCAGCGATAGCGCGCAGCTGTGAGTTTGAGCCGAAGGTCAGGTCGACGAGTGAAGCGGTCCATTTTTCTTCGCCGGTTTTGCGGTCGTAGCCGGTAAACACGGTTCTGTCTTCTGATGCCGGTTTCCAGGCGGTGTGCATGTCGAGCAGATTGACGAAGAAGTCGTTGGTCAGTGATTCGGGGCGGCGGGTAAAGACGCCGTGTTTCGACTGGCCGAAGTTGGTGTTCAGAACGCGCATGCCGCCGATGAGCACTGTCATTTCCGGCGCGGTCAGTGTCAGCAGCTGGGCTTTGTCGACGAGAAGTTCTGCGGCTGAAACGGCGTATTTTGTCTTCTGGTAGTTGCGGAAGCCGTCGGCTTTTGGCTCAAGAACGGCAAACGACGGGGCATCGGTCTGTTCAGCCGAGGCATCGGTGCGGCCGGGGGTAAAGGGTACGCTGATGTTAAAACCGGCATTTTTGGCGGCCTGTTCAACGCCGGCGCAGCCGCCAAGAACGATCAGGTCGGCGAGCGATACTTTTTTGCCGTCTTTCTGCGCACCGTTGAAGGTTTTCTGAATGCCTTCGAGGTTCTGCAGAATATTTTTGAGGGTTGACGGCTGATTGACTTCCCAGTCTTTCTGGGGGGCGAGGCGAATGCGGGCACCGTTGGCGCCGCCGCGTTTATCAGAGCCACGGAAGGTCGATGCCGAGGCCCAGGCGGTCGAGACCAGCTGTGAAACAGTGAGACCGGAGCTGAGAATTTTGCTCTTCAGATCGGCAATGTCTTTGGCATCGATCAGTTTGTGGTCGACTGCGGGTATCGGGTCCTGCCAGATCAGTTCTTCGGCCGGAACTTCGGGGCCCATATAGCGTGAGCGCGGGCCCATATCGCGGTGGGTGAGTTTGAACCAGGCTCTGGCGAAGGCGTCGGCGAATTTTGCGGGATTAGCGAGAAAGTCGCGGGCGATCGGTTCGTAAATCTTGTCGTAGCGCAGCGACAGGTCGGCGGTGGTCATCATCGGGCGAACTTTTTTCGATGGGTCATGAGCGTCGACGATCATGTCTTCAGGGGCGACGTCTTTGGCAAGCCACTGATTGGCCCCGGCCGGGCTTTTTACCAGTTCCCATTCGTATTTGAAGAGCACTTTCAGGTAACCCATGTCCCATTTGGTCGGGTTGGGTTTCCAGGCGCCTTCGATGCCGCTGCTGATGGTGTCGCCGGCGTTGCCTTTGCCGAAGCTGCTTTTCCAGCCGAGGCCCTGCTGTTCGATCGGGGCGGCTTCGGGTTCGGGGCCGACGTGTTTTGGCGAGGCGGCGCCATGGCATTTGCCGAAAGTGTGACCGCCGGCAACGAGGGCGACAGTTTCTTCATCGTTCATTGCCATGCGGGCGAAGGTTTCACGCACGTCATGCCCGGAGAGAACCGGGTCAGGGTTGCCGTCGGGGCCTTCGGGATTGACGTAAATCAGGCCCATCTGCACAGCTGCAAGCGGGTTTTCGAGATCGCGTTTGCCGCTGTAGCGGCTGTCTGGCTTGTCGCTGGTTGCAAGCCATTCTTTTTCAGAACCCCAGTAAATGTCTTCTTCCGGTTCCCAGACGTCTTCGCGGCCGCCGCTGAAGCCGAAGGTGTTGAAGCCCATCGACTCGAGGGCGCAGTTGCCGGCGAGAATCATCAGGTCGGCCCATGAGAGACTTTTTCCGTATTTCTGCTTGATCGGCCAGAGCAGGCGGCGGGCCTTGTCGAGGTTGACGTTATCGGGCCAGCTGTTGAGAGGAGCGAGGCGCTGCGAGCCTGAGCCGGCGCCACCGCGGCCGTCACCCATGCGATAGGTTCCGGCGCTGTGCCAGGCCATGCGGATAAAAAGCGGGCCATAATGGCCGTAATCTGCCGGCCACCATTCCTGCGAATCGGTCATCAGGGCAACGAGGTCTTTCTTGACGGCTTTGAGGTCGAGTTTTTTGAATTCTTCCGCATAGTTGAACTCTTTGCCCATCGGATTGGCCTTGAGGGTATGCTGATGCAGAATCTTGAGGTTAAGCTGATTAGGCCACCATTCGCGGTTCGAGGTGCCGCCGCCGGCGACTGCTCTTGCGGATCTGCCCGTCACCGGACACTTGCTGGTTTCGTTCATTTCGTTCTCCTTGGTGATTTTTATGATCCAACTCAGAAAAGCTTATTGTGAATATCTGGTGAAAATGCTGTGGCACGAAAGCCCGTGCTGATGCCCTTGAGATGGCAGGGTGGGGGAGATGCTGTGATTCTCTCAGGATACGGGTCTGTATTATTGAATAATCTGCAGTCGAAGCGTTAATGCATTAAATGTACAGTAAATCTGCAGGCTTTTCAAGTCTGTGAAATCTGGCTGATAATTAGCCTGACAGCTTTGTCAGCAGATGTTGTTTGCTGCGGTCAGGATCTGTGGCCGGTTTTCGGAAATGAGAATCGTGTGTTCGTGCTGGGCGACGTGGCCGCCGTGGTTGCCGACCAGGGTCCAGCCGTCATCGAGCTGCTCTGCCTGGGTAGACTTTGTTGAGATAAAAGTTTCGATTGCCACAACCGAATTCTTTTTGAAGCGGGCGGTGTTCTTTTTGTCTTCGCAATTCAGAATGTAATGGGGCTCTTCATGCAATGCGCGCCCGACTCCGTGCCCGGCGAGATTTTTTATGACGCGGAACCCGCTGTGCTGTGCCATTTTTTCGATGTGTCTGCCAAGCTCGGAAACCCGCATTCCCGGCCTGATGCTGTTGATGGCGCTCATCATAATGTTTCTCGAGCAGTCGACGAGAGCCTGCAGGCCCTGCAGATCGCGGCCAATGACAAACGAGGTGCCGTTATCGGCCCAGAACCCGTTGAGTTCAGCCGAGACGTCGATATTGATAAGGTCGCCGTCTTTGATGACTCTTTTTTCGGAAGGGATTCCGTGGGCGATTTCGTGGTTGAGACTGATGCAGGTAAAGCCCGGAAAGCCGTAAGCGTGCTTCGGGGCAGATCTGGCGTTAAAGCTTTGCAGCAGCCTGCCGCCAAAGGCGTCGAGCTGGGCGGTGGTCATGCCGGCTCTGGCGTGAGCCTTCATTTCGCGCAGGACAATGGCGACGATTTCGCTGATTCTGGTAATTCCGGTCAATTCATGCTGGTTGGTGACTGTCATGCCTTATTCTAGCGCCGACCCAGATAATTTTCCAGTGTGGCTGCTTTTGTCGCTAATTTCTTTTGTGAGCGGCAGTTTACTGTTTGTTCAATTTTGCTGCCATGTTTTCTAATTGCGTTAAACCAAGATGCGTTAACAGCCAGAAAGCGTATGCCGTAAATGTTCCGGCAATTAAAGCGGGCAGGAAAGTTATTGGCCAGTCCGTCTGCCAGAGCGGAAGAGTAAAAGAGGGGAGGGCGCCGGCTATCAGAAGAATGACCAGTCGATACTGGTTTAGAACTCGGAGAATAAGCACGAGCGGCAGGGCAAGAAGCCAGGTGAATACGTACCCCACGACAGTGCAATTTATTGCGACCCCGATGAGCGACTGATACCATGGCAGGCCCCACACCGACGGCTGAAACCACTCATGCAACAAGAAGAAGAGCAGGCCTCCTGTAAAAGGGATGACAAGGGGTGCAAAAGCTGCGGCAAAACAAATGCTGATTACAAAGAGGACTGGTTTTTTCATCAGGAATGTAACTATGAGAGAACCTCATTCTTTATGTTTCGCCGCGCCCGCATCGGTTTCGGCGTGGTGACCGCCGGCCGACATGATTGCATCGTGGATGCCTTCGACATAGTGCATATAAATAACATAAGCTTCGACGAACTCGCGACCTGCTTCTATGCTCTTGTCCTTGTTCCTGCTGGCTTCCAGTGCTTTGTTGAACTTCTCTTTAATGGCGCTCGCCATGTGGTTGCTGATTTTGCTGATCATTTCATCAGCGGCGCCTTCGTTCAGTGCTTTGTCGGCCATGGCGACAATCGGTTCAACCGGCGCATCCTTGATGCCGGTATAGGGGGCACCTTCGCCAGCACGATGCAGGCGCACGAGGGTTTCGAGAAAATAGTGATCTGCCATTTCCTTAGCTTCAGGGCCTTTAGCTCTGACCACGACTGCTTTTGCGAACGCGGTCTTAATCTCTTCTTCGTTATCGTTTTTGACCCATTTGAGAATCGGGGTTACATCACCCTTCTCAAGAGCTGCTCTGGTTTCTGGAATGATCGGCCCGCTGGTGGTGTCACAGTGCGCGAAAGCCCTCCCTGCCAAAAATATTACAGTCATCAGGATTGCCAACACCGCCACTGATCTGCTCTCCCATTTCGTTCTCATACTCTCTATCTCCTTTTTTGTTATTATTCCTTCTCAATTGCCACCACCACCACCGCCGCCGCACGCGGTAAAAAGCAGCGACAATGAAAGCAGGCAGAAAAGCAGGATAAAACGATTTCTCAACATCTCTTTGCCCCCCAACTCAGAATAAATGCATTTTTTAGACGAAAAAACCGGCCACATGCTTCTGTTTTTGTATTTATATAAACAGTGACCGGTTATGTTGTATTTACATTTTGCTCCTGCCGGATTTTTTTGTCAACGCCGACAGCAGATGCCCCAGGATATCAAGATACTTCGAGTCTGTTGAACAGATTTCCTTTTTCAGACGTCAGCTTTTCTGGTCATAATGCACTGATTGTCTTCTTGAATGAAGAACTCAAAAAGACAGCGTCAGCCTGAACCAGCTGATTCCCTCTTCTTTCATGGTTGAAGAGGTTGAGCAGCTCATATCCATACGAATCGAAGAAGGAAAAATATTCGTGAAGTTTGTGCTGGCCTTTATAAGTAGGACATATGATCAGTTCTAAATAAACAAGAGAAATTTCATGGTTCTGCAGCATTTTTTGGGCGCCTGCAAGGACATTTAATTCTGTTCCCTGAACGTCGATTTTTAGAATATCGATACCTTTTATTCCTGCATCAGAACAAAAATTATCAAGTGTTATGGTGTCGACTACAATACTCGATACCGTTTTTAGCAGTCCCTGTCCCCAATAATTTTCACCTTCTGGATCTGCATCCAGGATGGAATTGGTTCCGGTATGCAAATTCACGTTAAGCCTGGTGCTGCCATTGCAATCTGACAATGCAATTTTATGGCAGACAGTAAGAGGATCTGCATCAAATCTTTTCTGAAGAATGCTGAATGCTTCTGGATATGGTTCAAAACAGTAAATAAAGGCTTTGGGATTTTGCTTTCGATATAATTTTGCAAGACATCCGGTATGAGCGCCAATATCGAAAATTACCGGAGCACTTTTGCCGGTAAGTCTGCTTTGCAGGCTTATGGTGTTCTGCAATGCTCGTGATGTTATTTGAATACCTTGATTATAAAGAAAGTTTATTATTTTTCTGATAAAGGGAATGTGCCGCACATCATGTCTCTGTTATTTTTTAAGCCCTTTTAACTTTCATTTAATTAAAGTCCTATGATAATCGACTGCCCCTGGAAGCGCTTATCTGAACCGCCCCAGGGTAACAGCCTTACCGGAGAGTCAGCGTTTCGCAGCCACCTTCAGAAGATCGATGACAGCTTTGGCAGTATCGGCCGAAGAGGCTGGGTTCTGGCCGGTTACGATCCGGTCGTCGGTGATTACGAAGGATTTCCAGGGCTCGCCACATTCATAGCGGCTGCCACTGGCTTTCTTCAGCTCCTCTTCGAGGCAATAGGGAACGACCTTCGTCATTCCGACCTGTTCTTCTTCGATGGCAGAAAAGCCGGCGACCCGCTTACCGTCGAGCATGAACCGGCCATCGGGCAGAGTCACGCGTACGAAAGCCCCGGGACCATGGCAGACTGCCGAGACGATTTTCCCTGACAGGAAGAGCGTGCGCAATGCTGCCTGCATTTCGGCCGAATCGGTCAGATCCCACATGACTCCGTGGCCGCCGACCACGAATACGGCGTCAACCTTCTCGAGCTTTACCCTTGACAGAGGCACGGTGTTAAGAGCCGACCGTGCCTTGTCAAGTTCCCGACGCCATTCGCGGGCGTGGTCCTCACCCACGATTTTCGGATCGATGGAACCGGGGTCGACGGGCATGCGGCCGCCCGCCAGAGAGGTGACAATCACTTTGTGACCAGCCTGACGGAAAAGTTTGAGTGGCACGACGAACTCTTCGGCCCAGAAACCGGTCTGCTTGTAAGTGCCGGGAATGATTCCGGTTCCGGTAAGGACCATCAGCACTGTCTTCTGCCGCGCTGCGGCGCTGGCTTCGACCGGAGAAAGAGCAAACACGCCGCAAAGCACGGCGAAAACGGCAAAGAGCACGATCTTTTTCATGAAGACCCCCGCAGTAAGATTTCCGTCATTTTAGCTCCAGGCTGGAACCGCGTCAATATCTCTGGATCTTCAATTATGCCTGGGCCTGGATTGGGGATGTTCATTAAAGATGGCTTCGAAGACTTCACTTTTTTTCTTCAAATTCTTTGTCCTTTTTGTCTTTCATTTCCTGGTAGAAGCCAGGATCCTCATTTTTGTCATAAAAACCATAAAATAAAGGTCTATTCTCAGGCTTAAACCACCATCCAATTCTAGGTTTGTCCGAACCAGACGATGTTTTGAGCCAGGCCATGCCATAAGCAAACTGGTGAAATTCAAGTGGATATATTTTGGGTCCCCATCTATTTCCAATTTTCAGCAGTCCGGCGATAAATGGAAGAGCCAGATATACAAAGAAAATCAACATGAGAAGGATTTTTATCTTTTTCTTCACGTTTCTCTATTTTCCTTTCTTACTCAAAGAAATCGACTGGTCATAAACATATTTCTGTTGAGTATCATGGCGGTCGTGCAGGCAGATCATATCACTCTCAACGGCGATGTGGACTGGAAATTTCAAAAAGAGGCACAACTGCGAGAATTCGCCATCCCAGGCCTCGACGCACAATTCCCCGGTGACCTGCCCGGGAAATCAGATTTCTCATCTCGGGTGCCTTAAAGCCCTTGCGCACCGAAAGCAGTGCGTCGTGAATGGCGCTTGAATTTTTGATTGTCATAGAGAGAAGCTGGCAGATCAGGTAGGGCGGAAGCGAGCGTTCAAGCTCGCTGATAATCAGAGCAATGCGTGCTTTGGCGGCGAGGTTTCGAATAGCGCTAATTACGTCAGCTTCATCGAGATGATGAAGAACCATCGAGATTATAACCAGATCAGCTTCAGGAAGATCGCTTTCGAAAAGGTCGCCGCTGATAAACCTCATATTATTGTTTTTATTCTGTTTTCTGGCCTCATCGAGTATGTAGGCGCTTTTTTCGAGGCCGGTGTAGTTTATATTTCTGCCGTGGCGCTCACCCCAGCTGATAATGGCCCCCCCCATGTCGCCAATGCCGCAGCCGATATCGAGAACGCTGAGGTCTCTCTGAAAGGGAATATCCTGCAAAGCTTTGCCAATGCAGTTGATTACCGCAAGTCGGCCGCCTCCAAGCATATTTGTGATTTTTATGAATTTGAAACTTTCTGTCAGATCAGTACCCTTGAATTCCGGGTCGTCCATGAATTCTTTTTCAGTGCTTCTGATATCAATCGAACGCATCTCTTTTAAGATAGTTGAAATGCTCATTTAATTACCTCGATGCGGGCAAATTATGTTTGCTGGCGCTGAAAAGAAGGGCAGCCGCAGATATGGAATTCAGCATAAAAGTTTAAAAACTCTCTTGTACAGGCGTGTGCACTCCTGATAGTAGGCCGGGTCGACGCTGTATGCCTCTTTTGAAATTTGATCACAGTAACTGCAATCCTGGCAGAGCAAATTCTTTGAGCAGGGGCGCCGGGAAATCTCATCGAGAAAATTCGCGGGAATTTTGGCTGAGTCAATCTTTGCCGGGGTTCCTTTTAAAGAAAAAAGCATGCCGCGTGTTTTCAGCAGGCGGTACAGAGGCAAAACCAGCCTCGGGCGTTCCAGAATCAGTCGTGGTATCCAGCCAAACTGCATTTTAATGCTTTTATTAAAGCCGAAGGGCTGAATCAGTTCAAGCAGGTTGGCCGGCGAAGTTTTGTTTGAATATGCCCGAACTCTTTTGAGCATCAGGTCAGATGGCGCATTCCTTTCAAGCAGCTTGAAACTGCTGAAACCCATTTGCTCGTAATAGTCAGTATCTTCCGGGCGTATCCAGTTCGATTTAATCAGCAGGGCCGGGTCGTTAAGAGTTGTGGCTGAGCATTTTAGAATGCAATAATCGATGAATGGCCCCTTGTCAACGGTATTTGAACCGTGCGAGATTCCTGTCATGTGGTATATCTGCATCGGGCAGTTTGGCAGGCAGGTAAAATTCGCTATCAACTGCAGCTCACACGAAACTGATTCACGAATTGATTTAAGCAGGGGAAAGCGCCTGTTGATCGAAAAAGATTCAAGCACCAGCGTGTCCGCTCCGAGGTTTTGCCAGAATCTGGCGCGGGTTGGTGTATCGATGTTGGCAAAAATGCCAATTTTTAACTGGAACATGGGGTAATGTTTTTTGATAATCTCAGCCAGATAAGGAGTCGAAACCGTAATTGCATCGACCTTAATCATCGCCATTTCATCAAGAAGTTCACGAATAGCTCTAATGCCACTGCGACTCCACTCGCGGTTCCCGAGGCACACGGCATTTAAAAGGTAATTAAAGCGTATGCCATTGTCGTGCGCTTCTTTAATGTGGTTTTCAAGTTGTGGCATACCGACTGCGCCGGTAGAGTAACTTGCCCTGCCGCCGCCGGCCACGTCTCTTGGCAGCTTGCCATAGACCTCTACGACATTATGGCCGGCCATGTCCGCAAGAAGCTTGTTGTCAAAATTTGTGGCGACAGACAGCTTCATGGGTTAACGACCTTGCGCATTGTTGCACCGGAAATGCATAGTCCGGGCCCGAACGCCAGACTGACTACCAGAGTGCCGTCGCTCACAGATGAATCGGCGCAGATGTTTTCCCAGACGTGTGGCAGAGTCGCCGATGACATGTTTCCACAGGTTTTAAGAATATGGCGGCTGGCCTGCAGTTGCTCGTCCCGCAGACCCAGCAACGCCTGAATCCGATCGATAATTTTGGGCCCGCCGGGGTGAACGGCGAAAATCGCTTTGGCGCAGATTTCCTCGAATGAAACGTTGCAGCGCTGGCAGAGTCGTTGCATGTAGCTGGCGAGATTTGACGAAATTGCTTCGGGAACAATTGATGAAAGCCCCATGCGCATTCCCCATTCAGAGCAATCCCAGGTAATTGCCTTTTCTGTCCCGGGAATAATTTCTTCTTGAAGAGCCTCAACGACAAGCCCGGCTCCGTTGACCAGACCGGCTTCTTCCTGGTGTACGGCCGAGTAGACGATAAAACCATCGGCAAAAAGGCTTTGAACGACGAGTTGCTCTGGTGAGTGATCTTGAAGCTGCACATGCAAGGAGCAGACCTCAGTGTGAAATATATCTGCACGAAAGCCACTGTGGCAGCCGGCAGTATCAAGGCGGTCTTTGGCGAGAAAGCCTTCTGCCATGCGCACCGCTGGCATAGCGGCATAGCATCCCATGTGATAAGCATGGGTTACCACGGTTTTCTGGTGCCATTGGTTTTTGGAGACTATTTCCTGGGGGCTGCTCGGGGAAATATAGCCGGTGCAGGTAACATGAACAAGGTGATCAGGAGCAGTGATTTCAGGTGGGAAAAATTGTTCACAGATACGCTTTGAAATTTCACTGAATTGTGCTGATCGTTGGCTCATATCAGGCCCAAAAGGGCCATTCCTGAAATGAAACAATGCCATTTTCTCCCAGTTTGTGTGGGTGAAATCGCATATTTCTGTGCCGCGAACGGCGATCTGCTCACCTGAACACCCGTAACGCTTAACGAGTCTGGAAATGCTATCTGAAGAGATACTTGCAGGCCGTAGCTTCCCAGAACTGGCATCTTTACAGGACTCCGCGCGAGCATGCGCTTCAGCCAGCCATGCCAGCGTGGTTTCCTGCTCAAGCAAATATCTGGGGCGAATAATTCTAAAATTGCACAGTATCAAAATCGAACCTCCGATTACCATGCCCTGTTGATGGCATGTCGCAAAAGTGATCTCTCTAATTTTATGCTTTGTTAGCCATAAAAAGCGGCTGATTACCCATGATACCGCTAATGCCCGAAAAACAACACATTTTTGTCACAGCTTATACCCGAATATCTGCTGGCACTTAATTTAAGAAATAAAAAACTCACAACAACACCGAACAACAAAGCACCCGGTCGTTGTGAATACTACTTTTACGGCAGCATCATGATGCTGCGGGAACCTGGCATTATTGAAGTCGGAGTGTCTGCTTTGGCTGAGAGTCATTTTGTGGTAGGCTCGTTTGGAGAACCAGAATAAGAGCAAAAGATTATTCTTGATTGGCAAAGCAGGAGATATACATGCGTCTTCCATTTAGGCAGATACGCCACCAGGTGCTTTTTTTGCTTTCTCTGTTTATGCTCGCGACCATTCTTCTGCTTGGAATTTTTGCAACTTCACAGATTCGTCGGGCCTTGACCTCGCAAATGATAGAAACGCAAGCCACATTAGCTCAAGCCATTCATCAGGGCATTTCAATGAACTTTGACGAAATCATCGCTGATCTGCAGCAGCTCAGCGATGATCCGCGCCTGCAACGTTTTGACCGGTCAGCGGAGAAACCTCTCAATGAGTTTCTGTTCAGAAGCAAGCTCTTTACCAACGCGATTGTGTATGACCTGGGGGGCACCGTTTGCGCCAGCACTGAACGCTCATCTCCTCAGGAAGCGGCAAAACTCGTCGGCCTCAATCTGTTGCGTGGCAGCAAAAAAATGTCTGAAATGGGCAGGAGCCTTAAAACCGCTCTGACTGAGGGGAAAATGCAGATTTCGACGGTGTACTCAACCATGCGGCAGGGGCAGATGCTGGTTATAAATTTCCCCATCAGAGCATTTGACAGAAGAGATTCAATACGCGGAATACTGAGCATGGGAATACACCTTGACGGCGCACTTCTGCATGAGATGCTGACTCGTTTTTCCGCTGAAGACGGCTTTACTATTCTGACCGACCGGCATGGCAAAATTCTGGCCCGCCATGGCGGGTTGCTGCCGGGTAATCTTTCCAGGGCGGGTGTCGAGCCTTACCCGGTTCCGGGGACAAAGCCATCAACATGGAGCAGGCTTGGCGACGAAGAATTTCTCGTGACGGCCCTTGCCGTTACTCAGCTGGATATGGTGCTTCTGGTCGGACGTTCAAAAAAGGGTATTGTCGAAACTGTGAATTCTCTGGCCACGAACATGCTGGGAATAGCATTGATTCCGTTGCTGGGAGCGGGGTTTCTTGCATGGCTGCTTGCTGACAGATATCTTTCGCAGATACTCGCGCTTCTCAAAGGGTTGAGGCAAATTGGGGCAGGGGTTTTGACCAGCAGGGTCGAGGTGGCATCGGATGACGAGCTGGGCGAGGCAGGCCAGGCGTTCAATACCATGGCGGAGGGCCTTGAACGGAACCAGCTCGTTGAAGAATTGTGGCGCGATCGCTGGAACCAGAATCAATGAACAATGCGGCATTAGTGCGAAGACTTTCTGTATACTATTTTTTTCAGAAAGCATCATTCGCCTATCTGATGGTTCTTTTTACCGCAATGTTTTTGAACAATTACGGCGCCGCCGGGATGCCCTGGTATTTTGTCGGGCAGGCAGTGTTTTTTTTTACGGTGCAGATCGGCATTATGCGCCTTACCACCTGGCAGGGTACCGCCGTCTTATCGAGGCTGCTTCCAGGATTGGGTCTGGTTGCCCTTCTGCTGGCCGCCAAATCTCCGGAAATTCCGGCATGGACAACATTTATTGCCCTCATTCTTGCCAGGAGCGGCGAACTTCTGGCGAATCAGTCTTTTTTTGATGTTTCAGGGCAGCTTCTGCCTGTAAGAGAGTCTAAGAAAAGACTTCCGGGCATAATGGCTGCAGGTACGGTCGGGTCAGTTCTTGCAGGGCTGACGCTGCGCTTTTTTATGGCAGAAGGAAAGCTGGGCTGGTTTCTGGCAATCGCTGCCGTTACTTTTTTTCTGGCAAATTATCTGTTGCCGAATCCGGATAAAGACAGGCAGCCGGCGGCAAAGCCGGAGCCCGGTCAAAAATTACCGGCAGAAGATAGCAAACTGGCAGATTCCGGCCCCAATACGCGAAAATATGTATGGATAGTCTGGGCCATGTCAGCGGGGGGCACTCTAACCTGCAGTCTGGTGGATTTTCTCTTCAGCGGCCGATTAGCGGTTGAATGGAGCGATTCGCATGAGATAGCGACTTTCCTCGGGCTTTTCAATGCGATGATCGAGCTTTTTTCTATAAGCGTGCAGGCACTGTTTGGCGGGTGGCTTTTCAGCAAGCTTCCCCTGAAGGTTATCTTAACCATCAGGCCATTCACGCTTGGTTTGCTGGTGTTAGCCACGTGGTGGTCTCCGGTTTTTTTCCTGGTTGCCGCCAGCCAGTTTGTAATGCGCACCTCAACCTTTATTTTTATGGCACCTTCCTGGGTGCTGCTGCTTGAGCCGCTGCCGCTGTCAGTCAGAATTTACGCGCGTCGCCTCCTCAGTATTTTTGATGCGACAATGACCATGTGCGTTGGAATCGGGCTGCTGGTCTGGACATCCAGCGGCGGCGGGGCCGATCCCGGCCTGTATCTGCTCAATGCTTTTTTTCTCCTGTGTATTCTGCTTTTGACCCGCATTCTCATTCATTTCTATCCATTGATGATTCAGGATACTCTCGGGACTGCGCCAACTTCAGAGGGTCTGGAAGCGGTAGTCGGCATTCGTTTTCTTCCAAAAAAGGAACGGCTTGCCTATCTGCAGAAGCTTCTTTCTTCTGATAATAATGCTGTCAGGGTACAGGCCATCCAGGAATGCGCAAGGGAAGCCGATGAAGATACTCTCGGCATTCTTGTCGCTGCCATGGCTAGCGAAGAGCATGGCCCAAACCTGACCCTGATCGTAAAGGTAGTGACGTCTCACTATGGCAGGCGGGCTGGCCCATTGCTCGCCGAATTGATAAACGACAGGCAGGAACCGGGTCTGCTCGCTGACCTTCTTGAGGCAATCGGCAGGTCTGACTTTGCAGAGCTGGAAAAAACGAGCGCCGGCTTTCTCGATTTCCCACACCGAAAAGTGCGTGGTGCGGCTATTCTCAATATTTTACGTCACGGGCATGACCGTGGAATTTTGTTGCGGGCTATTGAGCGCCTCTACCATGATATGCGCGACATCGATCCCGCGACCCGGGGAACTGCCGCAGTCGTTCTGGGTCGCACCGGTCTGCTGGCATTTTTGCCGGCTCTGATGGCCATGGTGGACGACCCGGTAGAATTGCCGGCAATCAAGGCTATTAACGCACTCGCACACTTTCGCCATCCGGAGGTAATTGAATTTCTTATGAGCCGGTCGTCTCTGCCTGGTGCCCGGGGTAAGGCCATTGCCAGGGCTCTCAGCGCTTCAGCTGGTCAGGAGCGGCCTTCGTTGATGAAGCTTTTGCACGAACTGCCTGAAGAAGAGCGTCGAAGAATCGAGTTCTGGCTGCACGCGCCCGGTTCTAACGTAGATGGCGAAATTATCGGCAAACTCGTTCACCTGGAGGATGCCAGACGGCGCGAACGCTTGCTGCAAACGCTTGTCGAGGGCGATAACCGGTTCAGGTCCAGTATTCTTAAATGCCTGGTTGCAGATAAAAATCACACGATTATTGATTCACGTCCGCTGTGGAGCGTGCTCGCCGAAAAAAGCTGGGTTGAGCTTCTCCCTGAAGCGGCATTGATTCCCGTTATCTGTAAGCCGGAAGACCCCAGTGGCGCGGAAGTTTTGTTTAAACGCCTGCTGGAGATGGCTGAACAGGCCTGGATCATCGCCTGCGCTTTTCCCGGAGAGGAAAGGTCAGCAATTGCCCCAAAATGGTGCCGGGGTTTCGAAAATTTTATTAAAATTCTGGCGCTGTGGGGCGGTGAACCGTCGATCTGGCATGATACCATTGAGAAGGCCAGATCTGCTGACAAGTTTCTCAATTCTGTAGCGCAGGAATTTCTTGAGGCAAGGGTGGGGAAGGGGTTTGCGCGTCTTTTTCTGCCGTTACTCGATGGGCAGAAGGGCCATGATGATCTGCGGAGTTGTCTGATAGAGACGGGTTTGGGGCAAATTGTTGCATTAACCGGTGAAGAAGCGCGAAACATGCTTGGTGACCAACTTCTATAAGTAGCGGGAGGAACGATGAGTAAACGCATCATACAGATAATTACGCTGCTGCTGGTTTTGGCTTTCTGGCCAGCTTCTGGCGCGCATTGCGAAACCATGGACACCATGAAAATAAACTGGGAATTTGTGGAAAAGCAGGATTTTATCATCGGTGTTCTGCCTTATGGCTCCGACGATGGAATTCTGCAGGATCTCAGGCCACTGGCTGATTATCTTGAACTGCATCTGCAAAGACCTGTCAAAATACATGTCGCGGTGGATTATCAATCCCTTGGCAAGTTGCTGATATTCGGCAAAATCAATCTGGCATGGTTCAGTCATGCTCTCTTTGAGAATTCACCCGCCAGCTCGAGCTGGGAAATAATCTGCAGACCTGAAAGGGAGAACAGTCTCGGGCATATCGGCGCGATTCTGGTCAAAGAAACTTCTCCTTATCAGACCCTGCAGGAGCTTGTCGGCAAACGCATTGCTTATGTAGACCGGCTTTCTGGAAGTGGTTTCATCATGCCGGCGCGCCTGTTTCGCGATCTGGGCATCGATCCGGTGGCCTCTTTTTCAGAGGTCATTTTTACCGGCAACCATACCAAGAGTCTTGACGCTCTGAATGCCGACCTCGTTGATGCCGCAGCGGTTTACAGAGACACTCCCACCGAGGCTTCGGCAGCAATTATACTGCCGCCCGGAACGAGGGCAATCGCCTGGACCGAACTCATTCCCGGTGATCCGCTGGTGGTCCGCAAAGATATGAGTGGGCCTTTGAAAGCCCGGTTGCGGGATTTGTTCGCTGATCTGGAAAAAAATGAAAAAGGTCTGGCGGCCCTGGAGCATTTAAAGGCCAGGCGTGGTTTTGTCGGTTTCAAAAGCACAGCGCCGGATTGAGCCGGGTTTGTGACTGCAAGTCGTGAGCGGCGGCCATTTTGCGCCTCGACGCAAATGTTATATAAAAGCGTACTGAATTTTGTAAGAAAGGGGGTTGTACTTGAATTCTTCCTGCTATAGCATGATAAGCGAGACATTTTTGGAGGCATTTATGAAGGAAACTTCGCTTTTCAAGCTTACTGGTCGCCAAGTCA
>JANJUX010000038.1 GCA_024710355.1 Candidatus Rifleibacteriota bacterium | reverse complement strand
AGGTAAGTCAGCGTCTTAATGCGGCCCTGCTCGTTTTTAAGAAGCTGATTGAGAAAGTCGATCAGCAGATCTTTGTTATACTCTTCTCCAAACAGCTTTTTGAAGCCGAAGTCGGTAAACGGGTTAAGATAGGTCGCCGGATGCATTAAAATACCTCACTATGCGCATCGCACTACAGAATTCAATACGCTTCAGTATACTGCAGGGCATGTGTTCTGACAATAGAAGAACACAGCCACAGACATGAGCCAAATGATTTATTTTGGATGGAACAACTTGCTTCTATAGCTGATGTAAAGTAAGTGGCGGCTGTGATAAGGATGAACACGAAAGCTAGTGATTCAGCGAAAGAAAAAGGTGCTCGGCCTCTGCGACTGCATGGGCAGACAGACCAAGCTTTCTGGCGCGGGTTTTCCAGCCAGCGATGACTTTGCCTGTGTCGCTGATGATTTTTTCTGCCCGATTCAAATCAAGCCGATAGTATCCAGCCGTTGCCAGAACAACGCTTATATCCGGCTGCCGGTTATAGAGATCGAGCGCCAGAGCATGTTCTCCTTTTTTAAAAGACGGGTTCATATCGAAAGCCGGTGCAAGCCGCCAGCCGGCTGGAGTTCTCATAAAGCCGTGATTGCGAAGATGGTCATCACGATTGGCGGTGGCAACGTTAAAAACTACTCTGGTAAAAAGCTCTGCCAGATCGTGGTTGATATGATCGGGCTCACCCCAGGTGGCAATAAATTCGGCCAGCTCAAGATAACTGGCATCCTCGGAATCCTGATTGCCGGTCATGGTCATGGCTGAGGCAAAAAAACGCCTGGCAGCGCCAACCCGATCAAACCGCTTCACCATGAAGGTGTGATATCCGCCGCCGATCTGCATGACACGAGCCTCAGGAACGGTAATGCCGCAATCGATGGCAAGCTCGTGCAACAGCATTTCCCATAGTGCCACATCGTAATCATCGTCGGCTGACGGGAACTTGGCGATCCAGAGGTTGCCGTCTTCGTCGACCAGATTGGCTTTAGGACGGGCGCCACCAAGGGATGAACCAGGGGCAACCAGAACCTTCAGCCATTCCTTGATCTTGCCCAGGTCATCCTGATTCTTTCTGGTCAACTCATAGGCCACTGTCTGCAGTTCGGCGACTCGCGCAACTGGCGGGGCCGAGCGGGCTTCATCAGCCAGAAAGGACTCTTCGTCAGGGCGAGTGAAACGGAGCGCCCCCATTCTGGTGCAATCCTGGACTCCCAGTAGAAATTCCCACGCCCCGAGGTTTTTTGGGGGGCGTTTCTGCTCTCTGGCTTCAACAGCT
This sequence comes from Candidatus Rifleibacteriota bacterium, assembly GCA_024710355.1. Taxonomy (GTDB): domain Bacteria; phylum Muiribacteriota; class Ozemobacteria; order Ozemobacterales; family Ozemobacteraceae; genus Rifleibacterium. Next base: position 20,695 of record JANJUX010000038.1, on the reverse strand, counting down.
TCCCGGCGCTTCATCAAAACCTGCCCCCATCGGTCAGGGCATGAATCCATGAAAACCCCAAAATTCGCATTGCCCGGGTAAAACTCGCCGGCAGTCAAATCCAGTTCCGGGTCGAGAGGAAAAGCATGCGCCGTCTTCAGCCAGGCAGGATCATAGGCAAAGCGCACACTCCCCCGGTCGCCACGCGACAAAGTGCCTATTCTCTGCAATGGCCCGAAAGAAGGATCATCGATCCAGACCCGGATTTGTTCACCTTGAATTTTAGCCATCGGTTTCGCCAACCGGGCGAGGCTTTCGGGGGGCACGTTTTCGGTGCGGCAGTGCTTCATCCTGCAGGCGGCGTCCCAGCTCGTCTTCTTTGGCAAGAAGACCAAGATCTGCTACCAGCCCGAGAACGCGCAAGACCTGCACGTAGATTCCCATGGCAACGGAAGGGTCACCATTTTCAACTTTGTACAGGGTCGGGCGGGAAATATCGGCTCTGGCGCAAACCGTTTGCATGGAAAAGCGGCGGCGCAGTCGTGCGTCCTTGAGGCGTTGTCCCAACGCCTCAAGTTCTTTTGCCGAAGAAGGATAGATTACAGCGCTTTTCTTGCTCATAATGTTAATTATTATTTACATAAACACCCATATATGTCAATTATAATTATCATTATGCAAATAGCTTTTCAGCAGGTTCAGACAGTCATTTGCTCAGCAATTGCAACTCGGGTGATCATCGACATCAAGAGCGTATTCGAACCACGGATGAACGCAGGAACCGAGCTTCAGGAACCGGTGAAGAAGGCGAGGGTGCGGCGCAGGCCCTGTTCGAGAGAGGTTTGCGGCGACCAGCCGAGGGCGCGCAGACGGCTGATATCGAGGAGCTTGCGCGGGGTGCCGTCAGGCTTCGTCGTATCGAAGGTCAGGCGGCCTTTGAAGCCGGTGACTTCTGCGACCAGCGCCGCGAGATCGGCGATGCTGATGTCTTCGCCGCAGCCGAGGTTGACGAAACAGGGGCGCGGGTAGCTCAAAAGCTCACGTCTGAGCACGGCGGCGTCGAGGTTCATCACATGCAGACAGCCGGCGGCCATATCATCGACATAGAGAAATTCGCGCCGGGGGGTGCCGGTGCCCCAGATGGTCACTTCGGGCAGACCGGCAGCAGCAGCTTCGACGAATTTGCGCAGCAGGGCCGGCAGCACATGCGAAGTCTGCAGATCGAAATTATCGCCGGGGCCGTAGAGATTCGTCGGCATGACGGCGACGAACTGCGTGCCATACTGGCGGTTGTAAGCCTCGCACATTTTCAGGCCGGCAATCTTGGCAATTGCATAGGGCTCGTTCGTCGGTTCGAGCGGCCCGCTCAGCAGGTGTTCCTCGCGCATCGGCTGCGGGCATGCGCGCGGATAAATGCACGAGGACCCGAGAAACAAAAGCCTTTTTACGCCGTGTTTCCAGGCCGAATGAATGACGTTGTTCTGAATACAGAGATTGCTGTAGGCAAATTCGGCCGGAAACGTATTGTTGGCATGAATACCACCGACTTTGGCGGCGGCCAGAAAGACGTATTCGGGCTTTTCGGCGGCGAAGAAGGCTTCGACGTCGGCCTGGCAGGTAAGATCGAGCTCTTTCGAGGTGCGACAGACGAGACTGGTGTGACCGGCAGCGGTCAGGGCGCGCACCAGAGCCGAGCCGACCAGGCCGGTGTGACCGGCGACGTAAATTTTAGCAGTTTTATTCATTGTAGGCGAAGGTCTGGAAGCCGTGCTGCTGGCAGAGTTCGTCTCTTTTCGCGGTTTCGAGATCGCTTCTGACCATTTCGGCGACAAGCTCTTCAAGAGTGGTCTTCGGGCGCCAGCCGAGCTTGTTGAAAGCCTTGGACGGGTCGCCGAGCAGGGTTTCGACTTCGGTGGGCCTGAAATAGCGCGGGTCGACCTTGACGATCGTCTGGCCGGGCTTCAGTTTGATATCTTTATCACTGGTGACGACTTCGCTGACGGTGCCGGTTTCGCCGACACCCTCACCCTGCCACGCGATTTTGATGCCGAGTTCGGCGGCGGCGGCATTGACGAAATCGCGCACCGATTTCTGGCGGCCGGTGGCAATGACGAAGTCATCGGGTTTTTCCTGCTGCAGCATCAGCCACTGCATTTCGACGTAATCGCGGGCGTGGCCCCAGTCGCGCAGAGAGTTGAGATTACCCAGATACAGGCATTCCTGCAGCCCGAGCGCGATACGCGATATGGCACGGGTGATCTTTCTGGTAACGAAGGTTTCGCCGCGCAGCGGTGATTCGTGGTTGAAGAGAATGCCGTTACAGCCGAAGATGCCGTAGGCTTCACGGTAGTTGACGGTGATCCAGTAGGCGTAGAGCTTGGCGACGGCATAGGGCGAGCGCGGGTAGAACGGCGTCGTTTCTTTCTGCGGGGTTTCCTGGACCAGGCCGTAGAGTTCAGAAGTCGAGGCCTGATAAAAGCGTGTGTGCTTTTCGAGCCCGAGAATTCTGATCGCTTCGAGCAGGCGCAGCGTGCCGATGCCGTCGGCGTTGGCCGTATATTCGGGCGATTCAAAGGAAACGGCCACGTGGCTCTGGGCGGCGAGATTATAGATCTCGTGCGGGCGAACCTGTTGAATGATGCGGATCAGGTTCGTCGAATCGGTCATGTCGCCGTAGTGCAGCGTGAAACGCCGGTTGTCGACGTGCGGATCCTGGTAGAGATGATCGATGCGGTCAGTGTTGAACAGTGAAGACCGCCGCTTGATACCGTGGACCTCGTAGCCCTTTTTCAGCAGAAATTCGGCCAGGTAGGCACCGTCCTGCCCGGTAACCCCGGTAATCAAAGCTATTTTACTCATATTCGCGATCTCCCTGTTTCAAGTTTCAGCCTATATTATGCCAGATCAGGCGCTGAGGCAACAGGCAGACGGATTATTTTTTCAGGCCGAGGCGTTCGCGCTGGTATTTTTCGCGCAGGGGTTCCCACCACCATTTGTTGTCGAGATACCACTGCACGGTTTTGCGCAGGCCGGTTTCGAAAGTTTCGGCCGGTTTCCAGCCGAGTTCGCGTTCGATTTTGCCGGCGTCGATGGCGTAGCGCATATCGTGACCGGGGCGGTCGGCGACGAAGGTTATGAGATCGGAGTAAGAAGAGCGGTTTAGATTCCCGCCTTCGCGGGAATGACTATCTGACGAGCGGGGTTTGAGATCGTCGAGAATGGCGCAGATGGTTTTAACCACTTCGATGTTCTGCTTTTCGTTGTGGCCGCCGATGTTGTAGGTTTCGCCGGGTTTGCCCTGCAGGCAGACAGTGCACAGAGCCCGAGCGTGGTCTGCGACATAGAGCCAGTCGCGGATCTGATCGCCTTTTCCGTAGATCGGCAGCGGCTTGCCTTCGAGAGCGTTGAGAATGACGAGCGGAATCAGCTTCTCAGGGAAATGATAGGGCCCGTAGTTGTTCGAGCAGTTGGTGATCAGCGCCTTCAGGCCGAAAGTTCGCTGCCAGGAGCGCACCAGATGGTCAGAGCTCGCCTTGCTCGCCGAGTAGGGGGAACTCGGGTCGTAGGGGGTCTCTTCGGTGAACAGGCTGTCGTCGAGTTCGAGATCGCCATAGACTTCGTCGGTGCTGATATGGTGGAAGCGGAAGTCGGGGTGGTCTTTGGCATAGCTGCGGGCGGCTTCGAGCAGGGTGTAAGTGCCGATGATGTTCGTCTGAATGAAGGCGGCCGGCCCGTCGATGCTTCGGTCGACGTGCGATTCGGCCGCCAGATGCATGATCGCGTCGGGTTTGAACGAGGCAAAGGCCTGATCGACAGCGTTGCGGTCGCAGATGTCGGCCTGTACGAAGTGGTAGCGGTCTGAGCTTTCGACCTCTTTGAGCGAGGCGAGGTTGCCGGCGTAGGTCAGTTTGTCGAGGTTGAGCACCTGATGTTCAGTGTTTTTGATCAGATGTCTGATGACTGCCGAGCCGATAAAGCCGGCGCCGCCGGTAACGATAATCTTCATGGTCATTCTCCTTAATTTACCTTAAGTATTTTACTTCGAAACAGGACTTAACCGGTTCCCCGGCCCGGTCTATCAGTCGGGTTGCTTTTTCTCCAGCGATTCCTCACTTCGTTCGTCACAAGCTTACGAAAAAGCAATCCCGACTTCTCCCCGGGCCTTGTCTCGGAATTTATTCCAGCAAGTTACATTTATGATTGAACAGTGGCGGTACTTTTAGCAGATTTGGGGGTGGCGGGCAACAAAAAGAAAATTTGTTACCAACGGTTAATGGGTAGCGTATAATTGATGTAAATTCTGAAATTATAAAATCTTTTTTGAAAGGTTAATTTTATGAGGCAATGCAAAAGATTCGCGGTTCTGCTGATGGTTATCTCGTCGTTTTTCATGACCGGCTGCGACGCCAGCAAGATTCTCGATGTGATTCAGAAGGTCGCCGAGGGTGTACAGAAGGCGATTCCGGCAATCAAAGAGGTTATCAATACCGTTTCCAATACGGTGAATTCGACCAATACCGACACGGCCAGCAATAATACTTCAACCGCCACTGCGACCAGAGCTGAAACCGACGCCAACAACGCTTCAGTAACGGTGACCAACCCGACCGACGACGAAGAAGTCGGGACCAGCACTACTACCAGCACCAGTACCTCAACAAGCACTGCCACGAGCACCGATACCAGTGCCGCAGAAGCAGCTCTCGCCAACTACAGAGGCGGACGCCTGTCACCGTCGGAATTCGCCAGACTGTTTGGCCCGGTAGCCCGTGAAGCGAGCAAGAAATCAGGGGTTCCGGCCTCGATCATTCTGGCCCAGGCCGCTCTCGAAACCGGCTGGGGTGGATCGACCATCGGCGATGCCAAGAATCTTTTCGGTATCAAAGGCACCGGCCCGGCCGGTTCGATCAGAGTGCCGACCCAGGAAGTCATCAACGGCCAGCGTGTTACCATCAACGACAATTTCAGAAAATACAACAGCTGGCAGGAATCTATCGAAGATCATGGCCGCCTGTTGCAGAATTCGCGCTATGCCAGAGCCATGGCCGTTAAAAATGACCCCGACCAGTTTGCCCGCGAGCTGCAGAGAGCCGGTTATGCCACTGACCCCGAATACGCCAGCAAGCTGATCAACATCATGAAATCGAATAACCTCTACCAGTACAATAACTGACAAAGGCCTCATCAGGAGCATAAAATGAAAAAGCTTATCATCGCATTTGCACTCTGCGTTTCAATGTTCAATGTCAGCAGCGCCAGCGCTGCCGTTACCGCCAGCGAAAAGCTGCAGCTGAAAGCCATCGAAGGGGCCCTGACCGTCGAAAAACACCTTGATGAAAATGGTGTCGTTCTTAAAGTTCTCGGTGCCGACGGTAAAGAGATCTTTGCCTCAGAAAACCTCGGCTCTGAAGACAAGCTGTTCATGCTGGGCGACAAGGCAGTCGGCCTGGCCAGCCACGACTTCGACGCCGACGGCAACCCGGAAATTCTCGTTTCAGCCTTCTACGGCCCGAAAGCCAGCGGCCTGTATGTTTTCAGATACGATGCCGCAGCCGGCAAATTCGCCGCCGTGAAGTTTCTGAACCCGGTCGATGCCGAACTTTCGACCGAAAACCTCGTTTCTGACATCAGACACGAAAGTGGTGACGACATGCTCGTCAAAGAAGACGGCAGCCTCGTCGCCCTCGGCCTGATCTACCCCTCAGAAGCTGACCAGAGCCCGATCGAAGGTCTCTACACCTGGAAATACGCCGACGGCATGTTCAACCTCGTCGACAAAAAGCCGGTCGAAGCGAAGTAAAAACTGGAGTGCCCGCCTGTGCCAAGAGTAGCACAGGCGGGCATTCTGCTTTTAGAGGCGACCCTTCGACCCTTCGACAAGCTCAGGGCCCGAAGGGCCAGTCGTTGAGGCTGGCGCCGCGTTTTTTTTGCTTTTGTGCGTTTGACAGATCAGGCGCGGCCGTAGGTGTCTTCGAAGCGGATGATGTCGTCTTCGCCGAGGTAGCTGCCGCTCTGCACTTCGATGAGTTCGAGCGGAATACGCCCGGGGTTTTCGAGGCGGTGCGACTGCCCGAGCGGAATATAGGTCGACTGGTTTTCGCTGAGAATTATGACCTCATTGCCTTTGGTGATTTTCGCGGTGCCCTTGACGACGACCCAGTGCTCGGCGCGATGATAGTGCATCTGCAGCGACAGGGTAGCGCCGGGGTTGACGGTTATACGCTTGACCTGAAAGCGGTCTGACAGGTCGATCGTCTCATAGGTGCCCCAGGGGCGGTTGACGCGGCGGTGGTTGACCGCTTCGCAGCGTTTTGCGGCACGCAGTTGATCGACGATGTTCTTGACATCCTGAACTTTGTTCTTGTGTGCGACCAGCACTGCATCGGCGGTTTCGACGATAACGTGGTCCTCGATGCCAACGGCGGCGACGAGTCGGTTTGAAGCGAGAATACACGAATTTTTGACACCGGTGGTGAGCACGTCACCGTTGACGACGTTGCCGGCGGCATCGGCCGGGTTGACATCGGCCAGAGCCGCCCAGGAGCCGACGTCGTTCCAGCCGGCATCGAGCGGAATCATGGTGCCGAGGCTGGTTTTTTCCATGACCGCGTAGTCGATCGAGATCGACGGGCTGGCAGAGAAAGCTTCTTTTTCGAGACGCAGGAAATCGGCGTCGCGACTACCGGCCTTGAGGGCCTTGCTGCAGGCCGGGCCGATCTTCGGGTTGTGTTTTTTCATTTCGGCGAGCAGCACTGAAGGTTTGAACATGAACATGCCGCTGTTCCAGAAATAGTTGCCGGCTTTCAGGTATTTCTGGGCCGTTGCCAGGTCGGGTTTTTCGACAAAGGCGCCGATCGGCAGAACTTCGGCCTTTTTATCGGCCTTGCCAGCTCTGATGTAACCGTAGCCGGTTTCGGGGGCGGTCGGCACGATGCCGAAGGTCACGAGTTTGCCGGCAAGGGCGGCCTGCAGGCCTTTTTTGATGGCGGCATGGAAAGCAGCCTTACTTTTGATGACATGATCGGCCGGCAGTATCAGCAGCACTTCATCGTGCTTTTCATTGTGCAGAGCGGCGACGGCGACGGCCGGGGCGGTATTGCGGCCGACCGGTTCCAGCACGATGGCCGCCGGGTTGCAGCCGATCTGGCGCATCTGTTCGGCGACAAGAAAACGGTGGTCTTCGTTGCAGATGATAACCGGAGCCCCGAGATCCGCCAGCCCCGAAAGGCGCAGCAGGGTTTCCTGGATCATGGTGTGTGAGCCCGCGAGCGGCAGAAACTGCTTCGGGTAAAGCTCGCGCGACAGTGGCCACAGCCGTGTCCCTGCCCCACCCGACAAGATAACGGGTATAATTTTATTCATTCCAGCTTCCTCAATAATATTTTTAAGATAAGTGCAAAGTTTTTGTGTAAGCTTATTTTGGCCATTTCTCAGGATTTATACGGTTATCAAGAATTGCATGCACAATTATTTCAGATTGTTCAACAGTATAAAAAATCGAAAAAGGGAATCGCCTTATTAAACACCTGCGAAAATTACCATAAACTTTTTCATACATTTCCGGGAATAGAAGAATTCCGTTTGAAGCAGCCTCAACACACTCAAGAAAAGCAAAACCAAGCCCGTTTCTTTGCCTTTCATACCACAAAAAGGCGTTTTCAAGATCCTCCGTGCCATTTTTTGTATATTTCAAATTCATTTATAACGATTTCTCAGATCCTCATAAACTTTTGAAGCTTCAATTACTTCTACTCCGCCCTTCTGATACTCGGAGAGACGACGGTCAAGTTCTCTTTTTTGCCATTCATGAAGCGGAGGAACTTCGTTCTCCTGCACTATCGAATCCCAGACATCCTCAACCAAAAGCAGTTTTTCAGCAAGACTCAGTTTCTTGATTTCTTTTAACAGTTCTGCACTTTTCATAATAACCTCCACTACAATTCTAGCAGATTTTCGGAGCGGCCATCTGGCATTGTTAATCCTGGATTCAGACTTATCAGGCGGGGGTGCCGGCGATCAGGGTCAGGAGTTCTTCGGTGCGGGTGCGCATCAGGGTTTCGTCGGCGCGTGATTCGACGTTGAGTCTGATGACCGGTTCGGTGTTGGAGGCGCGCAGGTTGAAGCGCCAGTCGGGGTGTTCGATGCTGATGCCGTCGGTTTCGTCGATGCTGACGGCGCCGGCGGCGTAGCGGCTGCGCACGGTGGCGAACAGGGCTTTCGGGTCGTCGACGCGGCGGTTGATTTCGCCACTCGCCGGGAATTTTGCCTGGCGCTCGGCGACGAGCTGGCCGAGGCTTTTACCGGTGGCGCTGATCAGGCCATAGACGAGCAGCCACGGAATCATGCCGCTGTCGCAGTAGGCAAAGTCTTTAAAATAATGATGGGCACTCATTTCACCGCCGTAAACGGCGTCTTCCTGGCGCATGCGGGCTTTGATGAAGGCGTGTCCGGTCTTGCTCATCACCGGGGTTCCCCCACCCTGTCTGACGATGTCGATGGTGTTCCAGGTCAGGCGCGGGTCGTGAATGATGCGGGCGCCGGGTTTCTGCTTGAGAAAGCTTTCGGCGAGCAGGCCGACGATGTAGTAGCCTTCGATGAAGCCGCCCTTTTCGTCGAACAGGAAGCAGCGGTCGAAATCGCCGTCCCAGGCGATGCCGAAGTCGGCGCCGTTGGCGATCACGGCTTCAGCTGTCGCCGAGCGGTTTTCGGGCAGCAGCGGGTTCGGGATACCGTTCGGGAAGCTCCCGTCGGGCTGATGGTGCACTTTGATGAATTCGCAGGGCAGGTATTTTTCGAGCCGGTCGATGATCGGGCCGGCGCAGCCGTTGCCGGGATTTACAACGATTTTAAGCGGTTTTAGCTGCTTTGTATCGACGTAGCCGAGCAGGTGATCGAGGTATTTCTGTTTCAGATCGAGGCGCATCGTCGTGCCATGAAATTCGACGTCGGCAAAGTCGCCGGCGGTGGCGAGGTCGCGGATATTGTTGAGGCCGTCGTCGCCGCTGATCGGGCGCGAGCCCTGGCGCACGAATTTCATGCCGTTGTAGTCGATCGGATTATGACTGGCGGTGACCATGATGCCGCCGTCGAAGCCTTCGCTGAAGGTGGCGAAATAAATTTCTTCGGTGCCGCAGAGGCCGATGTCGAGCACATCGACGCCGCCGGCCATCAGGCCGTCACTGAGCGCGTGGCAGAGTTTCTGGCTGCTGTGTCTGATGTCGCGGCCGACCACGACTTTTTCGGGCTTGAGGAATTCGGCGTAGGCGCGGCCGATGCGATAGGCGATATCTTCATTGAGATCATCGGGCAGGCGGCCGCGGACATCGTAGGCTTTAAAGCATTTCAGAGTCGCAGTCATAGATTCCCCCGGGTTAATTTTCCGGCAATTTTACTACTAAACTAAGTCATAAACAATTAGATAGTAAGAAATGCATTATAAATCATTGTGGCATGTCAGCCGTTGCAACCAATTCCATCCCTAATTTCACTCTTATCATAAACAAAGTAAAACCGGTTCATCGGCCCGGTCTATCAGTCGGGTTGCTTTTTCTCCAGCGATTCCTCACTTCGTTCGTCACAAGCTTACGAAAAAGCAATCCCGACTTCTCCCCGTGCCTTGTTAAAAAAAAAATTCTGTTTTCTTGCTACAGAGACCAATAATTCAAGCAGCAGGCGCTTATGCAAGCGTCTGACATGCCTTAATAATTAAACTGGGATAACGAAAGAAGCCGTCTCTGGTGAGACGGCTTCTGGGGGTCGGGGCGACTGGACTCGAACCAGCGACTTCATGGTCCCGAACCATGCGCGCTACCAACTGCGCTACGCCCCGTGACGTGAAGGTGATTGTAGCAGATGCGGCAAAAAAAAGCAACAATAATTTTATGGGATGCAAAACACCGTTCGGGGTGTTATCATGAAGCAGATGAATCAACTCACTTCCAGTTCCACGAGTTTTGATAAACTCAAAACGATTTTTTTTCTTGGCCTGACCTGTAATTTAACGACCTTCGTCGGATGCACCGCTGTCTGGGTGGCGCTGGCCCGCAATGAGTGGGCCGAAGGTATCATAGATACGGCTCTGGCGGTGCTTGCTTTCGCCCCGATTTTCATGGGCGACGCAATCAACAACTACACTCTCGGCCGTATCAGGCTTGAGTTTTCCAAGGGCTGGGACGACGTGCAGATCTCGGTCAGGGGCCGGGAAAAGGTGGCGCGTTTCTACCAGTTTTATCGGCTGATTTCGATACTGCCCGCCTATCTGCTGGCAGCGGCTTTCGTCTACTCGCACAGCAGCAATGTGGCGACCGTGCAGAGTCTCAAACTTGCATTTCTCTGCGCCTGGGTCGTAAACCTGGTGCGGGCTTCGTATCTGCTGCAAAAATACATCGCGCCGCGGCTGCCGGCCTACGGTGGCGTGACGCTGCTGAAGCGGGTTGCCATCACTGCCGCGATTTTCGGGGGCTGGTACTGGTGGTTTTTTACGGCCAGCGGCCCGGCCAGCAAAATGGCGGTATTCGGCAGCGGCATGTTGTATTTTCTGATCACAGCGCTGATGCACCCGTTGCCGACCCGCTTTTCGCTGATGAAACCAGGCAAACCGGCTTCGAAGCAGGCGTTTTTCCGGGTCGAGCTGCTTTCGGACGAGCAACTGCAGGCAATTCCGGGTGGCGGCATCTTCAATGACGAGCTGAAACAACCGTTTTTCGAAGCGGGCTTTATTTTTCACGGCAATCTGCGAATGCCGCTGATCGAGCTGCCGCTGTTCCAGGCCTGGGGTATCGCAATGCTCAGCGAAGACGGCAAAACTCTCGGACTGCTGCTCGACACTGAAGTCAAGAAAGGCCCCTACCGCTCGCTGCTCTCTTTCAGTGCCGACAAGACGGTCATCACCACTGATTTTGGCTCGGGGCAGGCGAAATTTCCGGCCGGTATCAATTACAAGCTCGTCGAACGCAGTCTGCAGAAAGCTGAAATGCTGAAACTGCACCGGGCGAAAATCGACGGCAGTTTCATTTCGCTCAAAGACAATGCCTGGCAGAAGCTCGAAGAAACCGTTAAAAACATTCTGCGCTTTCTCGAAAGCGAAACGGCCGAACGCCGCAAGGCTGCGGCAGCCAACCGCGCCAACGACCCGGCAGCCTCTGCCCAGACGGTCCCGGCGCCAGAAACACCCGGCACCACAGAAACCGGAGTCAGACCATGAACCAGAAAGAAATACCGGCGACCGCAACCGCTTCCAGGCGGCCGATCTTCAAAATCAGGCTTTTCACCATGCAGATACTGCTGCTGGCAATTGTCACATTCCTGATGGCCGGCAGTGACCTGGCCCGCTGGCGCGAACTCAGCGAGGTGCATGTCAGTGCTCGCGGCATGACCCTGGTCAAGGCTGTAGAGCCACATGTAATAAGATATATCAGCGAAAACGACCACGCCGGCCTCGAAAATATGGTCAGGTCGATGACTTCTGAGGCGATTCCGAATAATGATCTGGTTTCGGTGCAGATTCTCGACACCGACATGAACAAACTTGCCGAAGCAACGCCGCATCTGGGACCAGGCCAGACCGGCTACCTGCACCTGCCCGCCACTGTCGTCGTCGCCAATCCGGTGACCAGCCCGCAGACAAAGCAGCAGATCGGCATTCTGCGCATGGTTTTCTCGAACCGCTATTTTGAAGACCGCAGCCGGGCCGTCATTCAGACGACAGTTTTCGTGCTGCTGCTGGGTTCGCTGCTGGCAGCACTGATCACCTGGTTGATCGGGCGCATGTTTCAGAACCCGGTGAGCATTCTTGCCGAAGCGGCCACGAAGATGGCCGACGGCGATGCCGATATTCAGCTCGAACTCGATACGGGCAACGAGATCGGCGTGCTGGTCGAGGCCTTCAATCTCATGAGCCAGCGTGTCAACGTGCATCTTTCAGAACTGCGCCAGAAGAACCTGCAGCTGGAAAACCGCAACTTCGAGCTGTCGACACTGCAGCAGATCGGCCGCTCGTTATCGAGCATTCTCGATCAGGAAATGGTCTACGAAACGATCGTCGACAACGTCATCAACGTGCTCAGCGGTGTTAAACGCTGCTCGCTGCTGCTCGTCGACGAAAAGCGCAACGAATTCATCTTCAGGGTGACCAAGGGCCTCGACCCGGAAGTCGTGCCTGAAAACGGCCGCATGCCGATCGACTCGGGCATTGCCGCGAAAGTTTTTCATACGGGCGAGGCGGTGCTGCTCAACGATCTCGACGAAGCCGACGACACCCGCCGGCTCGAAGGCGGCAAAGTGGTGCGCAGCTCGATCTGTGCCCCGATCATGATCGGCGGCCAGGTGGTCGGCGTGCTGTCGCTGAGTAACAAGATTTCCGGGGTGGCGTTCACCGAAGCCGACCTGCGGCTGGTCGAAGGCGTGGCTATCGAAGCGGCGCTCGCCATCAAGAACGCCCGCATGTGGCAGGATCTCAAGCGCAAGGTGCTCGAACTCAACACCCTGCACGAGGTCGGCAAGAACCTCGGCCTGGTACTCGACATAAACAAACTGCTCGAACTGGTCATCGATCTGACCGCCCGGGTTCTCGGCGGCGTCAAAACCAGTTCGATCATTCTGCACGACGAAGAAACCGACTGTCTGCAGGTGATGCTCTACAAGGGCAGCCGCAGCATTGCATCGCTGCAGCCGATCAAGGCGGGCGAAGGCATTGCCGGCAAGGTATTCGAGCGCGGCGAGCCGATCATCATCAACGATTTCAGTTCGACCGACCAGGGAACCGGCGTGACCGGCCGCAGTTCGATCTGTGTACCGCTCAAGGTCAAGGAAAAAACCATCGGGGTTCTGTCGGTTTCCGACAAGCTCACCGGCGACCCCTTCGACGGCAGTGACCTCGACATGCTCGTCACCCTCGCCTCACAGATTTCGGTGTCGCTCTACAATGCGCAGCTTTACGAAGACCTCGAAGCGAGCTATCTGTCGGCAGTGCGCGCGCTCGCCAACTCGATCGACGCCAAAGATGCCTACACCCGCGGCCACAGTGAGCGGGTCGCCCGCTATTCCATGGAAATCGGCCGGGTCATGGGTCTGAGCGGCGACGAGATCAAGAATCTGCATATCGGTGCCCTGCTGCACGACATTGGCAAAATTGGCATCGCCGAAGCGATCATCAACAAGAGTTCGCGGCTGACCGAAGAGGAATACCAGGAAATCAAGACGCACCCGTCGCGCGGTGCTTCGATCATCGAGCCGGCCAAGTTTCTGAAAGAAAAAGTGCCGCTGATCAAGTTTCACCATGAGCGTTTCGACGGCAAGGGCTATCCCGACGGCCTCAAGGGCGAAGAGATCCCGCTGATGGCGCGCATCGTCTGCTGCGCCGACTCTTTCGACGCGATGACCAGCAAACGCGCCTACCGCGACACGATGCCGCTCGAAGAGGCCCGCAAGGAACTGATCAGGTGCTCGGGCAGCCAGTTCGACCCGCGGGTGGTCAATGCCTTTTTGGAAGTGCTCGCCGATGAAAAGAAAGTCGAAACCATAGAAAACCTGGGTAAATAATGGAAAAAATCTGGAAAATCAGGGAAGTCGATGCGGAACTGCTCGGTAGAATGCGATCTACCGGGTTTCCTGACATTCTGCTGAAAATCCTGATCAATCGTGGCATAACCAACGACGCCGGCATCGAGAAATACTTCTCGCCGCGCAGTCGCTACCTGTTCTCGCCTTTCGTCATCGACGGGCTGTGTACGGCGGTCGACCGCATCTTCAAGGCCTTCGAGCGCGACGAAAGCATCAGGGTCTACGGCGACCGCGACGTCGACGGCATCACTTCGACGGTAATGCTGACCGAAACGCTGCGCAGCTTTCACAAGCTCGTCGATTACACGGTTCCGGTCATCGAAGACGGTTACGGACTCAACCCCGACTACATCGACGTTGCGGCCAGAGACGGCATCAGACTGATCGTGACCGTCGACTGCGGCATCAGCAACCTCGCTGAGGTTGAATACGCCCGCAGCAAGGGCATCGAGGTGATCATCACCGACCACCACGAGCCGCCGAGTCAGCTGCCGAACGCGGTAGCGATCGTCGACCCGAAGCTGCACGATTCATGTTGCCCGCAGAAAAACATCGCCGGAGTCGGCGTCGCCTTCAAGCTGGCGATGGCACTGGAAATGGCCCGGGCAAACCGGCTTTCGAAGCCATTGATGGTTTTCGACCTCAGTGAGCACGACATCGAAGTCGTGCGCTTTTCGGTGCGTGAGGGCTTTACACCGGTCAAGAATATCGACCGGGCCGCGATGCATGGGTGTGTTCCGGTGTTTTTCAGTGAAGAAGAACGAAAAACGATTGGTGAACTGCTGCCGATGGTTCTGAGCAATGCCAGCAACGACCCGAATCTGCGGCCGGTCTACGTCGACAAGGTGATTGCCGAATGTCTGCCCGATGCGGCTTCGCAGACGAAGGCGGCTTTCCGGCATTCGCTGAATCTTGACGGCATGGATGGCGGGCGGGCGCTGACGCTGATGTATCTCAAATGCATCGAAGCGAAGCTGCCGGCGGTAAAGACGCTGTGGCATCGCGGTCTCGACATTCTGACGATCGGCACGATTGCCGACATGGTGCCGCTGCACGGCGAGAACCGCACTTTTGCGCAGATGGGCCTGAAGTTTGTCGGCAAGAGCAAGCGCCTGGGGCTGGCGAGTCTGTTCAGCGCCCTCGGCTGGAAAAACCGGCAGGTTACCGAACGCGACATCAGTTTCAGTATCGCGCCGATTCTCAATGCTTCGGGACGGCTGCGCACTGCGGAACTGGCGATCGAACTGCTCTGTACCACGCAGGCGGCGCGGGCCGAAGAGCTGGCGAAACAGCTGTATGAACTCAACAACGAGCGCAAACGGCTGGGTGAAGAATGTTACAACGGCGTCAAGCGTTATCTGCTCGAACAGAACGATATTGCGAACGACCGTATTCTCATGGTCGCGGCGCCGATGAAGAATCAGGGCGTCACCGGTATCGTTGCCACGCGGTTGATGCTCGATTACTGCCGGCCGGTGATCGTGCTGCTCGAAGACCAGGGCAAGTTTTTAGGTTCGGCGCGCAGTTTCAAGGATATCAATATTATCGAGGCTTTGAACTACTGTTCTGCCTGCCTCGAAAAGTTTGGCGGGCATGTCGGGGCCGCAGGGCTGACGATGCAGCCGGGTAACGAGACGCTTTTCCGTCAGAGGCTGCGGGAATTTGCCGGGCGGCATATCAGTCTCGAAGATCTGCAGCCCGAGTGGCTGATAGATTCGGAACTGCCGATCGAGAAGGTTGACGAGCAGTTTCTGCAGGACATTCTCAACTTTGCGCCTTTTGGTATCGACAACCCGGCCCCGGTGTTCATGGCGCAGGGTGCAGTGTTTCAGGAGATCCGCAAGGTCGGTGAGGGCAAGAATCATCTGCGTTTCAAGTTCAGGCGTGCGAACGGGCGCAGCATTTTCGGTATCGGGTTCAATCTCGGTGATATAATGGCGCCGGAAACGATCCGGGATGGCACCTGCGATCTGGTGTTTCAGGTGGAGCCTAACGATTACAATGGAGTCAGGTCAGCGCAGCTGATGGTGCTTGACTGCCGGATACGGGGGTTCAAGTGAGTCGGGTGGCGCGGCGGGAGGTAATATGAACGTACGTGAGCGGTCGCCGTTGAATCGCTATGATTTTTCGCGCATGGTGAATATGTGGGAAACGCTGGTTCTCGAGGTCATTGCCGACATGATCGAGCGCAATGAGATGTGCAGCTGTCATGACTGCGTGCTCGACACCTGTGCTCTGGCGCTCAACAGTCTGCCGAGCCGTTACTGGATTCTCGGCAGTTACGATGCGTTTTCGCCGCCCGAGAGTTTCACCGAGGACAGCATGAATGTGAGGCTGGCGGAAGAGGCGGTTTTGAAGGCGTATCGGCTGGTGCAGGCCAACCCGCACCACTGATGCACGCGGGTAGAAATAAGAATGAGCCGCGGATGGGCACGCAGCGCCCCCTCCCCTGATTTTGACCCCACATTGCAGAGCCTGGCTTCTCTTTAACGCATTGTGATTTTTTACACAATCACACGAAACCAGAACTTATAACAAACCAAATTCGCGCAATATTATGTAAACCTCATAAGAAAAACGGATTTTTCAGGGTGATTTTGGCGGGTGTGGCGATTTTTTTGCTGATTTTATCAAAAAATTCAAGACAAATGCCGTTGGTTCTGATAGTCTGCTAAGTTAATAACTCAGCTACAGTCAGAAAATCTCGGAGGTCTCTCATGCAGTGTCCAGGATGCGGTTTTGAAAATGAAAAGGGCAACAAATTCTGCAACATGTGCGGAATGGGTCTGCCCGGCACAGGCGAAACTCCTGACGCACCTGCAGAGCGTGAGCCGCTCGATCTCGACCTTTCTCTCGACCTCGATGTGGGCGAAGCGGCCGATGCGGCCGGTGGTCTTTCGTTCGATCTGGGCACACCCGCCGGCGGCAGTTTTGATTTGTCGGCCGGGTCAGCTGATGACGCGGGTGACCTGCAGCTCGACATGCCCGAAACCCCGGAAAAATCTGAGATAAGTCTTGATCTCAATGCCGGCGGTGACGACTTCAGTTTTGATTCTATCGATAACAGCGCTGCCTCGCCTGCTGTCGACCTTGACATTTCAATGGATCAGGGCGATTCGGGGCTGAATTTCGACCTGCTCGACAATTCTCCGACCGAACAGGCAGGCGTCGATGACGACCCGTTTGCCGCCCCGGCCGGGTTTGACATTTCACTCGATGACGCGGCAGCAGAAGAGCCCGCCGACGCCGTCAGCTTCGATGCGCCGGCGGTGGCCGTCAGCGAACCGGCAGCGGCCGATGAATTCAGTTTCGACGTGGCCGGAGCGGCTTCTGAACCGTCAGCACGCGAAGTCGACGCCGAAACCCTTGCGGTAGAAACCGAAAGTTTTGATTTTGGCGACCTCGATGCAACGCCGGCAGCGGCGGCCAACACCCCCGAACCGGTTGCCGCCGTCGATGCGGGTGACGACGATCTCAGCGGCCTGATCGTCAGCAGTACCGATGATTTTTCAACCACTACCGAAGTCAGCGTCGATTTTGACGATGACGACACAGCGGTCAGTGTTACCACAGATAATGACGACGACGACAGCTTTCTCGATTCTCTCGTCGTCGAAACCGTGCAGCCCGCCAAACCGGCGGCAGCCGCCAGGCCGGCACAGGCTCCGGTTCAGGCTCAGGCAGTTAAAACGGCAGCTCAGCCGGCAAAAGCCGCCGCTGCGGCCGCGAAACCGGTGGTTCAGGCAGTCGAGCCAGAAGTTGAAGCCGACGACGAGCTCAACGGCCTGATTCTCGGCATTGAAGGCAAGGCGCCGGCAAAGCCGGTCGTCGCAACGGCACCGGTTAATACCGAAGTTGACTACGAAGAGGATTTTTCGGCTCTGCCCGGCTCTGAGGCAGGAAACGAAGCCGATTTCGATATTGCCTCGCTCGGCGGTCTGGGTGGTGAACTCGAAGCTGTGGCACCGGCAGCCGAAGGGCAGACGACATACTCTCCGGCAGCCATGCCCGCTGCCATACTCGAAGAGGCCCCACCCCTCACTCCGCTCGAACAGCTCTCTGAGACCAGACAGCAGCTCGCCGACACCAACGATCCCGATGAACGCTACTCACTGGTTCTGCGCATGCGTGAGCTGGCGCTGCCCGAAGCGGCCGGCGATTTTATCAAACTGCTTGGCGACGAACTGAAGGACATCAGAGAAGTCGCAGCCAGTTTCCTGGGCGATATCGCTGCAAAAGAAGCGGTCAGACCGCTGGTTCTCTGCCTGACTTCAGAACACCCGCAGCTCAAGTTCCTGGCCGCCCGCTCTCTGGGCCGCATCGGCTCTGAAGACGCGGTTGTTCCCCTGGTAAAACTTCTTGAAGAAGACAACGAAGACCTGCGCTACGTCACCCTCGAAGCGCTCGGCAAAATCGGCTCGGCTTCGGCCCTGAAAGCGGTCAGCGCTTTCCTGAAGAGCCGCAACAACGACCTGCGCTACATCGCCTGTGAAGCGATCGGCAATATTGCCGACCCGAAATCGGTGTCGATCGTGCTGCCGATGCTGAAAGACCCCGAATTCGAAGTGCGCCTGAAGGCCATCGAAGCGCTCGGCAAAATGGCCTCAACCGCGGCCTGCGACCAGCTGCTCGTCGTGCTCGGCGAAGACAACGAACGCATCAGAACCGCGACCATTCAGGCACTGGGCCAGATCCGCAATGCCAATGCCGTCGATCCGCTCATCGACATCTATCAGGTCAGCAACCCGCAGCTCAAGGAAAAAATCATCTGGGCCCTCGGCGAAATCGGTGATGCCAAAGCCGTCGAGCCGCTGCTCAAACTTTCAAACGCTTTCAATACCCGCCTGACCATGCTGGCCCTCGAAGCCTTCGCGAAGATCAAATCGAGCAAGGCCAGCCGCTACGTGCTCTCGATTCTTGAAAAAGAAGACCCGATGCTGTGCCTGAAGGCCATCGAAGCCCTCGGTGAAATCGGCGAAAAGGCCACGGCCGGCAATCTCGTTAAATTTCTCGAAGCGGCCGAACCGGAACATAAGATTTCGGCAGCGAAAGCCATCGGCAAAATCGGCAATCCGATCGCCATTGAACCGCTGGTTCAGAGACTCACCGATTCCGAACGCGATGTCAGGCTTGCCGCCATCGAAGCTCTCGGCCTGATCAAGGGCGCCCGCGCCATCGAACCGCTGATCAAGTCTCTGGCCGAACAGGACACCCAGATCGTCGAAAAGGCCGAATGGGCCATCTGTGAAATGGGCGAAATGGCCGTCGAACAGATCACCAAAGCAATTCAGAGCGGCAGCAATGACAACATCCTGCCCTCGCTCGTCAGGGTTCTGGGCCGCATCGGCAGCATCAGGGCGATTTTCCCGCTCCTGAAAGTTCTCGACACTACCGATGACCGCAAACTCAGCACCTGCATCGCCGACAGTCTGCTCGCCATCGATGAATATCTGACTTCAGCCAACCCGATTTCGGTAATTCTCAAAGAAGGCTATGCCTGGGCGCAGTTCTCGGTTGCACAGGCCCTCGCCACCCTGCAGGACGAGCGCGCTTTCGGGCTGCTGATCAAAATCGCCCGCGAAACCATCACCGACAAGGACATGAAGAAGCTTGCCGGTATTCCTGACAAGCGCATTCTCGAATGCAGCAGCGAAATTCTGCATCTGATCAGACTCAACGTCGCCCATCTGTTTGCCAAGGTTGGCAATGACAAGGCGATACCGGTGATCATGAGCTACTTCTCCAGCGGCGACCAGCTGCAGCGGCAATGGTGCGTCGAAGCTCTCGGCGGCATCAAGACCGAAGGTGCTCTCGATGCCCTCATCGATATTCTCAAAAAGCCCGAATACAATATTCCGCTCGAACTGCTGTCACGGCAGCTGATTTCGAACCAGAGCCGCAAGCTCGTCGAAAAACTGATCATGGGTGCCTCACACCCGGCCGAAGCGGTGCGCGTCTCGATCGCGACCGTGCTTGGCGATACCCGTGACCCGCGCGCCATCAGAACCCTGTCGAACCTGGTAAAAGACACC
Source organism: Candidatus Rifleibacteriota bacterium (assembly GCA_024710355.1). Classification (GTDB taxonomy): domain Bacteria; phylum Muiribacteriota; class Ozemobacteria; order Ozemobacterales; family Ozemobacteraceae; genus Rifleibacterium. The sequence continues at coordinate 1,124 of JANJUX010000038.1, read as the reverse complement.
ACCGAAAAAGTTCGTTCGGCCGCCATCGAAGCGATTGGCAAGATCGGGACCACCGCTGCCGTACAGCCGGCGATCGAAGCCCTGCGCGACTCGGTCGAAACGGTTCGCGCCAAAGCCGCTCAGGTTCTGGGTGAACTCAAAGACACCGCTGCCGTCGAATTTCTCGAAAAAGCAAGTAAAGATGCTTCCGAAATGGTCAGACGCCTGTCGATCAAGTCGCTGGCCCAGATGGCCGATGCGCGCGTGCCCGACATCATCATCGCCGCCCTCACCGACAAGGCCGAAGCGGTGCGCTGCATGGCCGTAGTCGTGCTTGGCGAACGCCGCGACCGCGTCGCTCTGCCGCATCTGGTGAAGTCGCTCGAAGACGCCTCTGAAAAAGTCAGGGAAGCGGCAGCCGAAGCCCTCGCCCGCATCGGTGACCCGCATTCGATCATGCCGATGCTCGCCCGCCTCGACGACCCCTCCCCGATTGTACCGCTCGCCTGCAGCGAAGCGATCGTCAGCTTTGGCGAGAATTCATACGAAGTGCTTATCGAAGCGCTCAAGCACGCCGAAGAACGCATCAGACGTCATGCCTGCGATCTGCTGGTGCGCATTGGCGAGGGCAATCTGATCGGCCGGCTGCTGCGAATTTCGCAGGACCGCAACAACTTTTTGCGTGAGAACGTTGCCCGCATTCTCGGTCGCATCGGCAACAGCATTGTCGTCGAGACCCTGATGCAGATGCTCGCCGACCGCAGCAGTGCTGTGCGCAAAACCGCAGCCGAAGCCCTTGGCAACCTGCGCGATATCCGCTGTCTCGTCGCTCTGAAGAACGCCACCCGCGACCAGAGCCGTGAAGTGCGCCTGGCCGCCACCATGGCCCTGCAGGAAATCTTCAAGGCCCACAAGCTCAACTGATTTTTCCTTAAACCATCAAGCCGGCCGGGGTATAACCACCCCGGCCGGTTTTTATTTAGGGAGAAGGCATCTTATACCGGTTCGTCCGGCGCGGCCTATCAGCCGGGTTACTTTTTTGCCGACAGGAGGTCGGCGATACTCGGCAGCACCAGGATTGGGGCTGTCGGGTGCTCCAGCCGAATTCTGTCCTCAAGTTATCGCTCAGTAGAACCGCTCTATCC
>JANJUX010000007.1 GCA_024710355.1 Candidatus Rifleibacteriota bacterium | reverse complement strand
GATCTCGTTTTTCAACAAGACCCGCTTGGCGTCATAATTAAAGTCTTTCGATCTTATTCTCAATGAGCTTCGGACCTTTTTCGTCCGCCCTGCCGTGGCAGGAAGTTCATCTTATCAAATTCGTTTCAAAGTGTCAACAAGTTTTTAAATTTTATTTTTAGAAAATAAACTGTATTTTTCATTGGCTCGTCAGCGCAGCCTTTTTTAATGCAATCGAAGGCTTATTTTGCTATAATCTCGGCATGGGATCAATGACAGGCAACGTAAATCAACTCCTTTCCGAAACCAGAAGGCATCTGCAGACATTGATGCAGAAAATGCCCGATCTTATAACCTGCGTTGCCCCTGACAAAGCAGGCGATCCTCGCGAGGATCGCGAAACTCTCGAAATTCTCGAACAGATACCCGACCGCATCATCGAAATCGACAGCCGCCCGGTAATCACCGTTGCCTTCTGTGGTCCCAGCGGTGCCGGCAAAAGCACAGTATTCAATCTGCTCACCGACCTCGGAGTGCCTGCCGGTGGCGCCGTCAGGCCTATGACGCATGCGTCACTCGCGGCTTTTCCCGGGCCGATAAAAGCGCAGATAGATCCGAAAGCGATTTTCCCTGAGTTTGAACTCTCTGAACTGGTCGAGTCCTCCGACCTCAAAAAATCCGGCACCGCCAGCAATCGCCTGTTTTTCAGGTTTTTCAACAGCGACCATCTCACTCAGAACCTGTGGCCATGTCTTGTCGATATCCCCGACTTCAACACCACCGAAATCGCCAACTGGGACAAGGCCGAAGAAATGATCAGGCGCGCTGAATCAATCATTTTTACCGTCTACCACGAAGCCTATAAAGACCAGAAAACTTTCGACATTCTCAAAAAGGTTCTCAAAGTCGCCGGCAACATCACCTGGCTTCTGACCAAACTCGATCCGCAAGACTGCGCGGCCAGCGCCGCCGCCATTCGCGACGACCTGATCGCCAGTGTCCGCCTTAACCCCGAATTTGCCGACCGCCGTACCGACGGTCTGACGCTCGCCGATTTTCTCGCGGATGCGGCCTTTTTCTACAGTCCGTTCACTTCAAAGCCGTCACTCGAAGACATCAGGCCCCTGGCCAACTGTGACAGCTCTTTCACGCAGCACGTCTACGGACAGAATGGCCTCGAAGTCGCCCTGAAGCGCCAGCTGCAAAGCATCATGGTCGGGGTTGCCGGCTGCGAAAACATCTGCCATGAAGCCGAAACCCTTCATAAAAACCTGTTTGCCGAAATCACCGCCTGCGATCAGATTATTGAAAAAGCCGCGCAGACGATTACCGGTGAAGAATTTCCGGTTTTTCGCATTCTTGAACTGATCCGAAAACAGCTTGAAGCAAACCGGCCATCGTTTCTGCGTCGGGCTTTCCAGCCACTGATGCTGCTCGGCTCGACTCTGAAGGCGGCGATTTCGTCAGCTGCCGCAGCCGTTTCAAGACTTTCGGGCAATGAATTCAAAAGCTCGGTTAAGCAGCGCGACAGTCTCGAAAGAAGCCGCCTCAATGCCGAAGTGAATGCGCTCGTCGATTTCTGGCGCCGCAAACCGGACCTGGCAAAGATCACCACTGAGCGCTGTACCGCTGCAACCGAGGCCATTCTCACCGCTGAACTTCCACCAGTCGATTCGGAATGGGAAGCCTCAGTTAACGAATCACTGCAGAAATGGCAGGCCGGCAACAAAGATCTCTGGAAATGGATGAACATCATCGATGACCTGTTCATACTGCTGGGCACCGGCCTTGTCGTTGCCGACTTTTTCATCGACGGTGGCATCGGCACCATGGGCGTTGTCGCCGCAGTCGGTGGCAGCGGTGCTGCCGGTGGCTTTCTGATGTCGCTGTTCAACAATATGGGCCTCGGCCGCGAAGTCATGGAAGCACATCAGAACTGGAAAAAACTGCGCCGGCAGTCATACCGCAGGCACCTGCGCGAACTGCTCGCCGGCCCGATTTTTCTCAACTCGCTTGAAGAAAAGGCCGCACGCCTGTCACCGGATAATATTACCAGCTGCCGTGAGGCATGCGCCAAATTAAAGGAAATCAGCAGAATCCATGAACACTGATAAATCCGCTCTCCTGCACGAACGGGCCAGCAATATTACCCGCCGCTGCGAAGATCTGAAAGACAATGAAATGTTCTTCATGCTGCAGCGCAATCTGCGGCAGGCCGTTGAACAAAGCAGTGCGACCGGGCCGGCCCCTCTTGTCGTCACTATAATCGGCGGCACCGGAGTTGGTAAGTCATTCATCTTCAGCAGCCTCTGCGCCACTCCAGAGATAAGTCCCTCGTCTTCGTCGGTGCGTGGCTATACAAAAGAGCTTTTTGTGGCGGCGGCCCCCGAAGACCGCTCTTTGCTGCCTTTCTCATCTGATGAAGCGCATTATTTGCCCGGTCTGCTGCCGGGAGCCATTCTGATCGACACCCCCGACCTCGACACCATCAACAGCAACAATGCCCGCCTGGCCCGTGAGACGATAAGAGTTTCAGATATTCTTATCGTGGTCACCACTCCAGATAAGCGCTCCAATTTTGCCATTCACCAGAACGTCGTCGAATGGGCCTCACGCAAACGCTGGTTTTTTGTCATCAATAAAACCGATACGGCCCCAGACGCCACGAACGAAAGCCTGAAGAAAGACCTTGCCGATCGTCTGCAGCAGATCGGCTTCTCGGTCGACCCGGGAGCCCTGTTTGCTTTCAGCGCCCGCCAGCCTGATTCAGATGAATTCAGACGCTTTCGTGACCTGGTATATTCGCCGCGCACTGTTGTTCACAGTCGAATTCTTCGTGAAGAAGCTGATCTCAGGCGCATTCTGCACGCTCTTAATGCCGAAAAGACTGCAGAACGCATTCTCAGGCTTCAACAGGAACTGATCGATTACCGCACGACCCTGAGCGCGCAGATCACCGAGCAGCACCAGCTTGTCGTAACATCGCCGGCGATTACCGGTCTGGCCGGCGATGCCCTGCGTTCATCGATCTACCGTGAGCTGGCCGGCAATAATTCGCTGTTTCTTTACCCCTGGTTTGCTACAATCAGCTGGTTTTCGCCGGGTGTGACCGCCGAAAATGCCGACCGTGCAGTCGAAGCGGCGCTGGCAGAAAATTTCCGGTTTTCGGGCTGCCGCGTCGACGAAAGACGTTTTCTTGAGGACCGCAATCTGCCGGCAACGCAACCGGGCAATCTGCCGGCGGTAGTGCCGACTACCGGAAATGGCGAAACTTTCATGCAGATTCTCGAAACGGCGCAGCGCATCTCCGAGGCTCCGTTGATGCGCTTTTACATCATTATCGGAAATATACTGCCGTCACTGGTGCTGTTATCGGCTCTTTATCGTGCCGCTGCCAGCTGGATAAGCGGCATATGGCTGCCTACCGACTTTTTCGTGCATGCCGTGACGCTGATAATTATTGCAACTCTGCCGGGTTACCTGCTTGTCAGCAAAGGCATTGCCCGTATGAGCGAGCGCTTTGTTCTCAAGCCATCGAAGCAGGCCATAAATCTGCATCTGCTCGACGCCAGTATCGCCGGCATCGATAAAATTCTGCAGGAAACGTCACTGCTCAATAGTTCGGCCGAAACCCAGCTGAAAGAAATGCAACATCTTCTGCCGCAGAGCAGTTGTGGTATCACTGCCCGCAATCTCTGATTTTACGGCATTCTCGACCAGACAGCGATGGCAGCAACCGCCAGAGCGGCAAGACCCGCCGGAATATCGAAAAAACCGATGCCGAAGCGGTGATATCTCGTACGATTGCCAGAAACCCGATAACCGCGGGCTTCCATTGCTTCTGCCAGTTCCTCACCTCTGATAATTGCCTGTGCCAGAGTCGGAATCATAAGAGGCATCAAGGCCGCGGCCGAAGAAAAGAAGCCACCCTTGCCAAGGCGGGCACCGCGGGCAATCTGCGCCATGCGGATCCGATCGATTTCTGAAAGCATCACCGGCAGAAAGCGCACGGCAATGACCATGACGAGAGCAAGTTCGCGCGCCGGCAGCCCGAGCAGGCGCAACGGCCGGAAAATGGTTTCCCAGAAAAACATCAGTTCAGACTGCGGTGAAACGGTCAAATAGCAACCTGCGGCAATAAAAACGCCAAGAATTCTGGCCATGCTTTCAAGTGCCGGAACCACTTCAAAACCGTTGCCGCGAAACCCCTGCACCAGACCAACAATAACCAGAAGAAACCAGATGCGTCTGATCGAAAGAAGCAGGTCTGCCAGTGGCAATCGACCTAAGGCAGCAAATAAAAGCAGCGCGACCAGAGAACCTGCCATGGCTGGCAGCTGCAAACCATTGAGTGAAAAAAACATGATCAGCACAAAGCACAAACCGCCCTTTATCAGTGGATTAAGGCTGTATAAAAAGCTGTTGCCGGGCTTATAACTGATCTGCATGTTTTTTCTCACGGGCGATAAAACTGGCAACGGCCTCGGCATTTACCGGTGGCAGCGACGGCGCAGCGGCAAACGGTGCCATGGCATGGCAATACCAACGGGGCAGCGGGTAAAAATCGCGGTCATGAACTGCCTGTCGCAAAAACTCATTGCCGGAAAACCAGCTCCCCTGCCCTTCTCTGAGGAACAGAACACTGCTGTCTGACTGCAGAAATACTTCGGGCTCATGGGTCACAACGATCACGATGTGCTCGTATGCAAGCTGGTTCAGCATTTCAGCAAGAGCTTTCTGGCCATTTGCGTCGAGGCCGGCAAGAGGTTCATCGAGAAGTATGATCGGAGGCATGGCAACAGTGCAGGCGGCCAGAGCCACCCGACGTTTTTCGCCTCCCGACAGTTCGAATGGATGACGCTGATAAAAGTTTTCTGGGTCGAGACCCCAGCGCTGCAGCCATTGCTGTGCTCGCGGCGTAATTTCGCTTTCGGGTAACTCACGCATGCGCAATGAGTATTCAACTTCATCACCAACCGAGCTGTTGAAAAAAAGCGATTCAGGATCCTGAAAGGTCAGTGAAAAGTTGCCCGCCGACTGAAAAACAGCACCGTCATAAAGAATTTGACCCGAAAATTCAGTGTGAAAGCCGGCGATAGCAAGCAGCAGACTGCTTTTTCCTGAACCGGCGCGGCCGACGAGCAGATTGAGCCGTCCAAAGCCAAAACTGCCATTGAGGTTTTCTGCCACCGCCTTACCGCCATATGAAACTGTCAGGTTTTTCAATTCGAGCTGCGCGTTCATGGCCGGGCCTCAAGTATTTTTTCAAGTTTCCAGGCATCGGGAATTCTGAACCAGGGCAGCTGCTCGACATTGGCCCGCAGCTTAGCAATTGGTCCGTTAAAAACCAGGCTGCCACCGTTGAAGGCAAGAATCTGCTCAAAATGCTGCAGATCTTCGGCAAGCTGCGAAACGACCATGACCCCGATATCGTGTTCGCGGGCAAAGGTTTTCACCGTATGCCAGAAACTGTCACGCGCCCAGGGATCGAGGTGTGATGTCGGTTCGTCAAATATCATCCAGGAAGGCTGCATGATCATCACCGATGCGATACACAGCAGCTGCTTCTGACCACCAGAAAGGTAATGAACCGGTGTCGCGAGCATATCGCCAAGCCCGAAGCGTGACGCGGTTTCCCTGACCCGAACCTGCATCTCATCATAACTCACACCCAGATTTTCGAGGCCGAACGCCAGGTCTTCTGCAACAGTCGTGCCGACAATCTGGTTATCGGGCGTCTGAAAAATGATACCGGCTAAAAAGCCGCAACGGCCTGTGTGGTTGAAAGGTGCAAAGCCGTCGACAGTTACAATGCCGGTCTGCGGCTCGATCATGCCGGCAATCAGTCTGGCAACTGTAGACTTGCCACTGCCGTTACCACCGATTACCCCGGTAATCGCACCTTTCGGGCAGGAAAAAGAAACCTCCTTCAGTTTGAAGGAGGTTTCTGATTTCTCGTTATATCTGAAAGATACTTTGTCGAGAACTATCATCCTGCGACGGATTCACCTCATTTGGTGAATTCGATGATTGCCATTTCGGCATTGTCGCCGCGGCGATTGCCCAGCTTGTAGATTCTGGTGTAGCCACCGGGAACCGATTCAAAGCGGGGAGCGATGCGGTTGATAAGCTTGGTGACAGTACCTTCGACTCTGAGAATTCTCTGAGCGTTCTTTCTTTCTTTGGTTACACTCTTGCCGTCCTGGTCGACAGTGCGTTTGCAGGTGGCGGGAATGTAGCCAACGATGAATTCCGGTCTCGGATTCTTTTCGGGGTCGGCGATATACTTTTCAGCAGCTTCGCGGGTTTCTTTGTCGAGATTGGAGATGTATCTCTTGATCTCGTCACGGCCAAGGATTTCGCGATCGTTGCAGCCATGGAAGAACTTTTCGAGAAGAGTTCTCTTGGCAGCTTTAAGACCAGCGGTCTGAGCCTGATCTTCGCCTTTGAGAGTCAACATCTTTTTGGCGATTGTCACGGCTTTTTCGATTTCGCGGCGCAGATCTTTGGCTTTCTGCAGAGTGGTTTCGATTTTTTCATATTTAACAAGTGAGGTGCACAGAGAGCGCAGCAGAGCTAATCTCTGGTGTGATTCGCGACCAAACTTGCGTCCGATTTTCTTGTGTCTCATTCGTCATTACCTCCGGCGGTACCATCATCGTCAGGAAGACTCATGTTGAACTGACCGAGTTTTTCTCTGACTTCTTTGAGCGACTTCTTACCAAAATTCTTGATTTCAAGCAGCTCGGAAACTTTTTTGTTAACGAGTTCACCAAGAGTCTGAATGCCAGCTTTCTTGAGGCAGTTTCTCGAACGGACTGAAAATTCGAGATCCTTGATCAGGATATCGTGATGACCCTTCTGCGGGACTTCCTGTTTCTGAGAAGAAACCATTACGAGTTCTTCTTTGTGAGTCGGAATGCCCTTTTTGTCTTCGACGATTTCTTCTTCAAGAGTCTTGAAGAGATCAACATGTGCCATCAGGAACTTGGCCGACAGTTCAACAGCCTCGGCGGGCTGCATGCTGCCGTTGGTCCAGACCTGAAGGGTAAGCTTGTCGAAATCGATATTCTGGCCTACGCGAGCATCAGAAACGTTATACATTACTCTGGTTACGGGTGAGAACTGGCTGTCGACCAGGATGGTACCAATCGGCTGATTGTTCATCTTGTGATCTTCGGCGAGAACATAACCGCGGCCACGCTTGAAGGTAATATCCATGCCAAGAGTGATATCGCCGGTTACCTGAGCGATGTGAACGTCTTCGTCAATTACGAGCAGATCAGGATGCGAAGGCAGATCAGCGGCGGTTACGTCTGCCGGGCCTTTGACTTCAAGGCGCAGAGTGATGGGTTCATCGACTTCTACGTTAACTACGAGTTTCTTGAGGTTAAGGATGATGGCGGTAACGTCTTCGACAACGCCGGGAATGCTGCAGAATTCATGCAGAACCCCGTCGATCTTGACGCTGCTGACGGCGGAACCGGGCAGTGAAGCGAGCAGAACTCTGCGGAAAGAATTTCCGAGGGTCTGGCCATAGCCTCTTTCAAGAGGTTCGACTTCGATGATACCGTGGTTCGAGTGTTCGCCTTCGATATATTTGATTTTGGGTCGGTTGATTTCAATCACGCGAATTAGCCTCCTGTTAAGCTTAGCGAGAGTAGAATTCGATAATCAGATGTTCCTGGATCTTCGGGTCGAGCTGTGCGCGTTCGGGAAGCGCTACAAACTTACCCTTGAGGTTTTCGCGATCTACTTCGAGCCATGAGCTGGCTTCGCGGCTTGAGTTGATTTCGAGAGCATCTTTGATCTGCTGACGAATCTTGCTGCTTTCGCGGATAGCGATAACATCACCGGCTCTCAGCTGGTAGCTGGGAATATTGCACTTGCGGCCGTTGATGTCGAAATGACCCTGAGTGATCCACATGCGGGTCTGAGCGCGTGACAGACCAAAACCCATGCGGAAGGCCACGTTATCAAGACGGGTTTCGAGCTGGTGCAGCAGGTTGACACCAGAGTTACCAGACTTGCGGCTGGCGGCTTCATAATATTTGCGGAACTGGCGTTCCAGGATTCCGTAGGTTTTTCTGAGTTTCTGCTTGGCGCGAAGCTGTACTTCGTAGCCGGTAGCTTTCTTTCTCATCTGTTCGGCACCATGCTGACCGGGAACGAAAGCGCGGCGTTTGAAAGCGCACTTTTCGGTAAAACAGCGGGCACCTTTAAGGAAAAGTTGATCGCCTTCACGGCGGCAAATTCTGCAAACTGAACCAGTATATCTAGCCATATTCTAATGCCTCCTCAGACGCGGCGTCGCTTGGGCGGGCGACAACCATTGTGCGGAATGCCGGAAACGTCTTTGATTGCGGTAACTGACAGACCAACAGTCTGCAGGGCGCGAATCGCTGATTCACGGCTCATGCCGGGACCGGCAACGAAAACTTCCACTTCTTTCATGCCGAATTCGAGAGCGCGTTTAGCGGTGATTTCGGCTGAAACCTGAGCGGCGTATGGGGTAGATTTTCTGGAACCTCTAAAACTGTTTGAACCAGATGAGGACCAGCACAGTACGTTACCGGTCATATCGGTGATAGTGACGATAACGTTGTTAAAAGTTGACTGAATGTGTGCCTGACCTTTGGCGACTATCTTCTTTTCTCGCTTTTTGGTCCGGACTTTGGACTTAGCTCCTGATTTTGCCATTTTATGCTCCTTAAATCAGTTTACATCCTCAAAAAAAACAATTATGCCTTGTTCTTTTTGATAGCTTTTCTCGGACCTTTGCGGGTGCGAGCATTGGTTTTGGTTCTCTGACCGCGGACCGGCAGGCCTTTGCGGTGTCTGAGACCCCTGTAGCAACCGATTTCCATGAGACGTTTAATGTTCATGGAAATTTCGCGTCTGAGATCGCCTTCTACGCGATATTCAGAATCAAGAACCTTTTTGATTGAAGAAATTTCGTCTTCAGTCAGGTCTTTGACGCGGGTGTCGGGGTTGATGTTGGTTTTGGCAAGGATGTGCCTTGAAGCTGTCCAGCCAACGCCATAGATGTAGGGGAGAGCTGCTTCGACGCGCTTGTTTCGAGGCAGATCAACGCCTGCTATACGTGCCATAATTTTCCTCCTGTCTTAGCCCTGTCGCTGTTTGTGTCTGGGATTTTCACACAGAACACGAATGATACCGCGACGTTTGATGATTTTACACTTTTCACAGATTTTCTTTACAGATGCCCTAACTCGCATTTTTTTCCTCCTGCGTGCTATTTGCTACCGTTTTGTCAGGACTTATTTAAAACGATAGACGATTCGCCCACGGGTCAAATCATAGGGAGTCAATTCTACGGTGACCTTGTCCCCTGGAAGGATGCGGATGTAATGCATTCGCATCTTTCCGGAGATGTGAGCGAGAACCATGTGCCCATTTTCAAGCTCAACCTTGAACATGGCGTTTGGAAGAGGCTCTACGACCTTTCCGTTGACCTGAATGGTATCACCTTTGCTCATTGTTCGACTAGTTGCCCTTTCTTTAACCCGCCTGGCAGGTTGAGGTGAGAATCCTGGGACCCTGAGGGGTAATGGCCACTGTATGCTCAAAGTGTGCACTCAAAGCACCACTGACCGTTATCGCCGTCCAGCCATCCTGCTTTATGGCTATCTCCGGGTCTCCAAATGTGGCTATGGGTTCGATCGCCAGTACCATTCCTGCTTTGAGCCGCGGCCCCTGTTCAGGGGTACCAAAGTTCGGAACGGGTGGTTTTTCGTGGAGCCTGCGCCCTATCCCATGTCCCACAAACCGTTTGACCACTGACAGTCCGCCAGTCTCAATGACTTCCTGCATGCTTTGTGAAACTTTTCCCAAAGTATTGCCGGGAAGTAAATTACGAATTCCGGCCATTAAGGCCCTGTTCGTAATCTGCAGCAGACTTTCGATTTCAGACGGGGGGGTGGCCCCCAGAAATATTGTCTCTGCCATATCAGCGTAGAAGCCGTTGCGCCTGATTCCGATATCGATTTTGAGAAGATCCCCTGGTCGGAGAACTCTCGCTGACGATGGAATGCCGTGAACTACCTCATCGTTGAGACTGATGCAGATTACCCCCGGAAAATCTCTATAACCAAGAAACGCTGACTCGGCGCCGGCTTTCAAGATTTCGCCATGGGCATATTCTGCCAGTTCTAAAGTTGAAACACCGGGTTTGGCCTGATGCTTAACCTTATTGAGAATGACCGAAAGAATTCGGCCATTCTCCTGCATTGTCTCGATTTCCTGAGGTGTTTTCAGGGCAATCAAGGCGAATTCAGTTTGTCGATTATATCACAGATTTCAGAAAAAATCATCTCTATTTTTTTATTTCCGTCGACTGTGTACAACTTTTTTCGCTTCTGATAAAAATCTATCAGCGGCGAGGTCTGATCGTGGTACACCTTGAGGCGGTTGAGAATGACTTCTTCCGAGTCGTCTTTGCGCTGATAGAGCTCACCCTGGCAACGATCGCAAACACCTTCGATCTTTGGCTTAAGATATTCGAGATGATACGAGGCGCTGCACTGGCGACAGATACGTCTGGCAGTCAGGCGGTCGGTGAGTACCCCATCGGGTACCATCATCGCCACGACTCCAGAAAGGGGCATCTGTTTCTTGTTCAGCTGCTGGTCAAGTGCTTCTGCCTGGCCAACCGTGCGCGGAAACCCGTCGAGAATAAAACCATCACGACAATCATCGGAAGAAAGTCGATCCAGAAGAATTTCGATGACGAGATCATCAGGCACAAGGGCACCGCTGGCCATAAAAGACTTAACCTTGTCTCCAATAGAAGAACCTGATGAGACAGCGGCTCTCATCAGGTCACCTGTGGAAATCTGGGGAATATTGTATTTGTCTACGATCATCTTGGCCTGGGTGCCTTTGCCGGCACCCGGCGGGCCAAGAAAAATAAGGTTCAGATTTCTCTTACTGCTCATCTCAATCCTTTTTTCTTCATGAAACCTTCATAGTGTCTGGTTACCAGATGTGATTCCAGCTGGCGCATGGTATCCATGGCGACACCAACCACGATCAGCAGCGCAGTGCCGCCAAAGTAGAAGTTTACGTTCATGAACATGATCAGGATGTTCGGGATAATCGAAACAACGGCCAGGAAAACACCACCTGCCAGAGTAACTCTGGAGACAGTCTTTTCGAGGAATTCGACAGTTTTTTGACCGGCACGGATACCGGGGATGAAGCCGCCGTATTTTTTCATGTTGTCAGCAAGATCCTGAACATTGAATGAAATGGCTGTGTAAAAGTAAGTAAAGAAGATGATCAGAGCTACATAGATCAGAATATAAGTTACACTGTTGTAGTTAAAAATATTCAGGAGCCAGTAGACGATCGGGTTTTTGACTGCTTCCTGCATTGATTCAAGGCTCTGGACCCAACTGAAGATCATGGCAGGAAACATCAGAATTGAGCTGGCGAAGATTACCGGGATAACGCCGGCCTGATTGACTCTCAGCGGAATATAGGTGTTTTGACCACCATAAACTCTGCGACCAACCACGCGCTTGGCATACTGCACCGGAATCTTGCGGACGCCATCCTGAACATAGACGATGGCCATGATAGTCACAACAGCGAAGAACAACAGGAAGATGGTCTTCACAACATCATGAGCATCGCCGCTGAACAGCGCAACCTGCTGCACAACTGCTTCGGGGAGGCCAGCAAGAATACCAGCGGTAATGAGAATGGAGATACCATTACCAATGCCTCTGGCGGTCATCTGTTCGCCAAGCCACATAATGAAGGCTGTGCCTGCTGTGAGGGTGATTACAGCCATCAGCTTGAAACCGATACCAGGGTGCGGAACAACCTGGTATCTTTCAAGCATAAAGCTGATGCCTAACGCTTGCAACGCGCCTATCAAAACTGTTCCGTATCTTGTATACTGACTGATCAGCTTGCGGCCCTCTTCGCCTTCTTCTTTTGCCAGGTGTTCGAAGTAAGGGATAACGTATACAAGCAGCTGCATGATGATCGATGCATTGATGTAGGGAGCGATCCCGAGTGCGAAAACTGAGAAGCGTCTCAGTGCGCCACCTGAGAACATATTCAGAAAACTGAACAGTTCAGAAGAAGGAAGGTTCTGGGTAAGCAGCTTGGCGTCCACGCCCGGGGTCGGAATGTGGGTACCGATTCTGAATACCAGAATCATGCCAAGGGTAAAAAGGATACGATTCCGGAGTTCCGGAATTCTCATTGAGTTTGACAGGCTTTGCAGCAAGTTAGATCACCTCCGCCTTTCCACCGGCTTTTTCAATTTTGTCCTTGGCAGAACTTGAAAACTGATGAGCCTTAACGGTAAGAGGCTTTTTGATTTCGCCGCGGGCAAGAATCTTGACCGGGTATTTGTCGTTTTTGACCAGACCGGCTTCGATAAGCTTTGCTACGGTTACTTCAGCGTTGGCGGCAAAGGCCTGCTCGAGAGCAGCCAGGTTTACCACTGAGAATTCAACACGATTCGGGCTGGTGAAGCCGCGCTTCGGCATAATGCGGACGAAACGCATCTGACCGCCTTCGAACCCGGCATAGGGGTGAACCTTGCTGCCGCGGCCGAGCTGACCGTCATGACCTCTGGTGGCCTGGTTACCCATGCCGGAACCTTTACCGCGCCCTACTCTTCTCTTATCTTTGGTAGACCCTTTGGCCTTTTTGAGATTACCAAGATTCATCATAACGAGGTCTCCTTAATTTACTTCGATCCAGCGCTGCATCTTGCTTACCATGCCAAGAATCTGGGGAGTTGCCACATGTTCAACTTCCTGCTGCATCTTGCGGAGCCCGAGAGCGTGAAGAGTTTTGATCTGACGTTCTGTGGCGCCGATCATGCTTTTAATCAGTTTGATCTTGATTTTCTTTTCTGTCATGGTTTTTCTCCTTAGCCGTTAATGACCTGGCCGGGAGTAATACCACGATTCTTGGCGATAACATCAACGCCACGCATATCGCGCAGAGCGTTCATGGTAGCCTTGGCCATGTTAACGGGGTTCTTCGAGCCGAGGCGTTTTGACAAAACGTCTTTAACACCAAGAGCTTCAAAGATGGCGCGCACGGCACCACCGGCGATAACACCGGTACCGGGGGCGGCGGGTTTGATAAGGACCTGAGAAGAACCGAACTTGCCAATATAGGGATGGGCAATGGTGTCTTTGTTCAGGGGGATCTGAACCATCTGCTTGCGGGCTTTTTCAAGACCCTTGCGGACTGCATCCGGAACGGCCTTGGCTTTGCCGATAGCAATGCCGACTTTACCCTTCTGATCGCCTACGCAGACCAGAACAGAGAAGCCAAAGTGTCTACCACCTTTAACGGTTTTAGAGACACGGTTAACAGAAATTATTTTTTCGGTGAATTCGTTTTCCACGACCTGGTCACGTCGGCGACCATCACGACGGAAACGAGGATTTCCTTGTTCAGCCATCTGGTTTCCTCCTAGAATTTCAAGCCAGCGGATCTGGCGCTTTCAGCCAGTTCCTTGACGCGACCATGATATTTGTAACCACCCTTATCAAATACCACAGCAGTAATGCCCTGTTTGATTGCCTTTTCTGCCAGTCTCTGACCGATAGCTTTGGCACCGTTCTTGTTGCCACCTTTTACAGTGGAACGAATATCTTTGTCAAGTGAACTTGCCATAACCATGGTTTCGCCAGTGGAATCGTCAATCACCTGAGCATAAATATGCTTAAGGCTGCGAAACACTGCAAGACGAGGCTTCTGGGTAGTACCGGACAAATAAAATCTGCTGCGTGCATGACGCCGCTTACGCATTTCCTTTTTTCCGACTTTCATTTTGTACCTTCCTTTATTGCCTTAAGCTGCGAGCTTCTTGCCGACCTTGATGCGGACGTTTTCGCCGAGGTAGCGGATACCAGCGCCGTCCTTGTAATGTCTCGGAGGTCGGATTTCTCTGATTTCAGAGGCAGTCTGGCCGACTACTTCTTTATCAATACCAGTTACAAACACTTTGTTGCCGTCAACTTTGAGGGTAATGCCGGCCGGTGCTTCATACACTACTGGGTGTGAATAACCGATGTTGACCAGGATCTTGTTGGGAGCCTGATTCTGTGCTTTGTAACCGACCCCGATGATTTCGAGGCCTTTGGTGAAACCGGCATGGGCGCCAGTCACCATGTTATTGATAAGGCTTCTTACCAGACCGAATTTTGCTCTGACAACTTTGTTGCTGTCTTCGGGGATGGTGCAGATAATGTGGTCGTTTTCACGGGTGACTTTGACTTCACCGGGCATGTCTTTGCTGATCTGACCCTGGGGGCCTTTGACAGAGACCATGGTACCGTTGACGTTAACTTCAACACCCTTGGGGATAATTACGGGTTTTTTACCAATTCTTGACATGTCGCTTCCTCCTGGTTACCAGACGTGGCAGAGAACTTCGCCACCGACTCCAGCTTTGCGGGCTTCTTTGTCAGTCATGACGCCCTTGGAAGTGGTGAGAATAGAAATGCCCAGGCCGCCGAGAACCTTCGCGATGGTTTCCTTGCCAGAATAAAGTCTTCTGCCAGGTTTGGAAACGCGGGTGATTCCCTTAAGGATGTGAGAATTCTTTTCGCCATACTTCAGGAACACTTTCAGATTGAATTTATTCTGAAATTTGTAATAGCGGAAATCCCGGATATAACCTTCTTTTTTGAGGATCTTAGCGATCTCGATCTTCATTTTGGAAGAAGGCATTTCGACGCTTTCATGCTTAACCATGTTGGCATTCCGGATACGAGTCAGCATATCGCCAATAGGATCAGTCATACTCATAACTCATTAACTCCTTTACCAACTTGATTTCGTAACGCCGGGGATTCTGCCGACGGAAGCGAGGTCTCTGAAACAGATACGACACATCTGAAAGTCCCTCATGTAGCCACGCGGACGACCGCAGATAAGGCAGCGGTTATAGGCGCGGGTAGAGAATTTAGGGGCTTTACTCCACTTTTCGATAAGTGCTTTCTTAGCCATAACAACTCCTTGTATTACTGCGCTTTTTTAGCGATCTTGCGGAACGGCATACCCATCAGCTCGAGGAGCTCGTAAGCTTCACCGTCATTGTGAGCGGTGGTTACGATGGTGATGTTCATGCCCTGTACTTTTTCCACTGAATCGTAGGAGATTTCAGGGAAAACCAGCTGTTCCTGGAGACCGAGGCTGTAGTTGCCGCGACCGTCGAAAGCCTTTGGAGAAAGACCACGGAAGTCTCTGATGCGGGGAACAACGATGGTGAAGAGTTTGTCCAGGAAGTAGAAGGCTCTATCGCCGCGGAGAGTAACGCGACATCCGATGGGGACGCCAGCTCTCAGCTTGAAGTTAGAGATTGACTTCTTAGCCTTGGTAATTACCGGTTTTTGACCGGCGATGATGGTTAAATCTCTCGTAGCGGCTTCGAGAAGTTTAGCATTCTGAGTAGCGGCACCGACGCCCATGTTGATAACCACTTTGGTTACCTTGGGGACGCGCATCGGGTTACCATATTTGGTAACCAGCTTCGGTGCGATTTCCTTCAGAAACTTTTCCTTCAGCCTTGGGAGAGACTTAGGCCCTGTTGCTTTTGCTGCAGGGGCTGCCTTTGCGGGGGCTGCCTTTTCGCCTTTTTCTGTCTTTGCCATGCCGAAACTCCTTATGATATCTTATTCCTGAACAAATTCAGGTTACTTACTTGCGGCCGAGGGGCTCGTTAGTAGTTGCGCAGACGCGGTTCTTTTCGTCACCCTGTTTTACGAATTTAGCGCGGGTGAGTTTGGAGCCGTCCGGGGTGAGAAGACCGATTTTGCCAAGGGCGATCGGGCCTTCCTTTTCAACGATACCACCCTTGCCGATATTTTTACCGGGCCGGGTGTGTCTCTTTACGTAGTTAACGCCTTCAACGACGGCAGTGCCCTTCTCTGCGTTTACAGAGAGAACGCGACCTTTTTTGCCTTTGTCGTCGCCAGCGAGAATTACTACCTGGTCATCTTTTTTGATGTGGGGTTTTTCAACGCCACGTCTGGCTTTGATCTTCTTGTGCATGCTGTCGCTCCCTTACAGTACTTCTGGTGCCAGAGAAACGATCTTCATGAACTGCTTTTCGCGAAGTTCTCTCGCTACGGGCCCGAAGATGCGGGTGCCGCGAGGGTTGTTATCGTTTCCGATGATTACGGCTGCGTTGTCGTCGAACTTGATGAAACTGCCATCGGGACGGCGGGTTTCTTTGGCGGTGCGAACGATAACAGCCTTGACCACTTCTTTTTTCTTAACGGTACCATCGGGGATAGCGTCTTTAACAGAGGCCACGATGATATCGCCAACCCGGCCGAAAGATCTGCCGCTGCAGCCGGCTACGCGGATACAGAGGAGCTTTTTTGCGCCTGAGTTATCAGCAACTTTTAATACGGTTTCCTGTCGAATCATTGCTGGTGCTCCTTATTCTACGCTGGTGGCGCCGGTCTTAACGATCTCGCGCACAATCCATTTTTTGGTCTTGCTTATCGGTCTGCATTCTTCAATGCGAACGGTATCGCCGACCTTGCATTTTTCTTCAGGGTCATGGACCAGGAATCTGGTGTGACGCTTGATGTACTTTTTGTAGCGGGGATGCTGTACCATGCCTTCGATTTCGACCTTGATGGTCTTTTCGGTGCTGTCAGCAACAACTTTAGCAACGCGGCTGCGTCTTAAGGTTTTTTCGTTTTCCATTTTTTACTCCTGCTTAAAAAGGAAGCCGGCCTGCGGTCAGTTCGCGCTGCAGAACTCTGATGTTTTCAAGTTCGCGCAGTTTCGCACGCTTATTTTCCTTGATTGTGGCGATCTGAGAAGCTTCATTTAATCCCATTTCAGACAATTTGTCAAGAAACTTCTTTCTGATTGTACACTTGGGATCTCTGAGACGCTTGGAAGCCGCACGCAACTGGGCGTCATCCTTGCCGTTGGCATTTCTCAGTTTTTTAGAGATCTCGCCGCGAATGTTCTTGAGCAGTTCGGCAACCTTTTTGTCGCAGTTGGTGCGAATTTCCTGGTTAACCTTGCGTGCTTTTACAGACAGTCTGGCTTTCAGACGGGCGATCTTTTCGGTAAGAGGAGTATTGCGGGTGTCAATCTTTTCCTCTTTGAGAAGAGCGTCGTATTCAGCTTTGAGAAGCTGATGAATCCTGGCTTTTTCCATTCTGGTCAGGTAAGTCTTGACGCGGGCAATATTGCGGCGCACCAGACTGATTCTGGCCGGATTGGCAAGCTGGCCGGTTACGGCCTGAAATCTCAGGTTGAATAATTCTTCCTTGAAGTGTTTATACTTATCTTCGAGTTCCTGCTCGTTGAGTTCAGAAAAATCTTCGCGATTCTTCATTGGTCACCTTCCTGTTAGCTATTGTTTGAGACTACCTGGCAGCGGATCGGGAGCTTGGCTGCTGCCTGAGTCAGAGATTCGACGGCGATATTTTCGGGCACACCTTCAAGTTCGAAGAGAATCTTGCCGGGTTTGATTACTGCTACCCAGAATTCCGGGGCGCCTTTACCTTTACCCATACGGGTTTCAAGGGGCTTCTTCGAAACTGGTTTGTCCGGGAAAACGCGAATCCACATTTTGCCGGCACGTTTTACGGTGCGGGTGATAACCTTACGAGCGGCTTCGATCTGGGCGCTGGTTACCCAGTGCGGATCGAGGGCCTGAAGACCGAAGGAACCGAAGGCCAGATACTTGCCGCCTTTGGCCATGCCCTTCATTCTGCCACGGTGGGCTTTTCTGAATTTGGTCCTTGCTGGAATCAACATTGTGCGGGTTCCTCCTTACTTCCTGGTGTTAGTCGGAGCGTTGTTGGGGGTGTTCACCGGAGTGCTGGTTTCGCGGTTGTAAAGATGAGCTTTGCCGATCTTTTCGCCCTTGAAGATCCACACTTTTACGCCAACGCAGCCGAAAGTGGTGATAGCTGTATCAGTTGCATAGTCGATATCAGCGCGGAGAGTGTGCAGAGGAACGCGACCTTCGCGGACCCATTCACGGCGGGCAATTTCAGCACCGTTGAGGCGGCCTGAGCACAGGATCTTTACACCCTTGGCACCAGCGCGCAGAGCGCGGCTGATTACCTGCTTCATGGCGCGGCGGTGTGAAACGCGGCGTTCGAGCTGCATGGCGATGCTTTCAGCGATAAGCTTGGCATCGGTATCAGGCTGCTTGATTTCCTGGATGTTCAGGAACACTGACTTACCGGTGAGATCTTCAAGTTCTTTCTTGAGGATTTCAACTCTGTCGCCACCGCGACCGATGATGACGCCGGGTTTGGCAGTGTGAATGGTGATGCGCATTTTATTGTTCGATTTGCGTTCGATTTCGATCTTGCTGATGCCTTCGCGGCGGAACTGCTTGAGATCGATGAAATTGCGAACCTTCACGTCTTCATGCACGAATTTAGCGTAGTCACTGCGTTTTGCATACCACCTGGAATCCCAGGTTCTGGTAATACCAAGGCGAATGCCGATTGGATTAATCTTCTGGCCCATTATTCTTTACCTCCCTGTGATTTGGTGGTCTTCTTGGCGGCGGGTTTCTTGGCAGTGGCAGCTTTTTCGGCCTTGGGGGCTGTTGATTTGGCAGCGGTCTTCGCCGGAGCTTTTTTAACAGTCTTCTTGGCAGCGGCATCCTGGGTCTTTTCGCTTACGGCGAATTTAGCCATCGAGAATCTTTCGCGCAGAACGATCTGAGCGTGTGAGGTTCTCTTTCTGATGCGGCAGGCTCTACCACGGGCGCGGGCCATGAATCTCTTCATAGTGGCGCCACCGTCAATGGTGATTTTGGCGATATAGAGGTCGTCAGCGCGCAGGTCGTGGTTGGCGCCGGCGTTGGCGATAGCTGATTTGAGGAGCTTCAGCAGGGTCGGAGCTTCGCCCTTCTGCATGAACTGCAGAGTGGCCATGGCTTCATCGACGCTTTTGCCGCGAATGGCGTCAGCGATGAGTCTGAGCTTCTTCGGGCTTGAATGAATGTTTCTCAGAACAGCTCTCGGCATATCGACGACGTCGATAAGTCTGGCTTTTTCTTTCCAGCTGAGGTCGGCAACCTTCGGGTAAACCTTTTCGAGTTTGCCGTTCGGCTGCAGCTGGCGGTTATAAAGACCGGCCTTGGTCAGATAAGTTTCGATCTTGGCGCGGCTGTTTTTGGTATCAAGGCCTTTAATCATGCGGAGGCCATTGAACAGATCTACGTCTTCGGGAATGGTTACACCAACAAGTCGTAACATTCTTATTTCTCCTTCCCTTATTTAAGCTTCACAGCTTTTTCGCTGGCGTGACCCTTGAAGGTTCTGGTGGGTGCGAATTCACCGAGCTTGTGGCCAACCATGTTTTCGGTAATGAACACAGGAACGTGCTTGCGACCGTTGTGAACGGCAATGGTATGACCTACCATTTCAGGATACACGGTCGAAGATCTTGACCAGGTTTTTACCTGGCGCTTTTCGCCAGCCTGGTTCATGTCCTGGATTCTTTTAACTAATCTTGCACAAACAAATGGAGCTTTTTTTGCCATTGTGTTTCTCCCTTACTTCTTCCTGCGTGAAATGATGAGACGGTTGGTAAGATTCTTTTTCTTTCTGGTCTTGTAACCCTGAGCAGGTTTACCCCAGAGAGAAACAGGAGTTCTACCGCGGCTGGTCTTGGCTTCACCACCACCGTGCGGGTGATCGCAGGGGTTCATTGCAGAACCGCGGACGAACGGGCGAATGCCTTTCCATCTTGTGCGACCGGCTTTGCCGATTGTGACGTTCATGTGATCTGAGTTACCGATTTTGCCAATTACGGCGCGGCAATCGATCAGAACCATTCTCATTTCACCGGAAGGCATATTGATCTGAGCATATTTGCCTTCTTTACCAACGAGCTGGGCAGAGGCGCCGGCTGATCTGGCGATCTGGCCACCCTTACCGGGGTGCAGTTCGATGTGGTGAATAGTTGAACCAAGAGGGATATTTCTCAGAGGGAGACAGTTACCGGGAAGGATGTCGGCGTGAATGCCGCTTTCAATAACGTCGCCTACTTTGATACCTTCGTGAGCAAGGATATATCTCTTTTCACCATCGCGGTAATTTACCAGAGCGATGCGTGAAGTTCTGTTGGGATCGTATTCAATGGTAGCAACGGTGCCGGGGATACCGTCTTTGTTGCGCTTGAAGTCGATGACGCGATACAGTCGGCGTGAACCGCCGCCTCTGTGGCGCAGAGTGACATGGCCGTGATGATTGCGGCCAGCAGTGGTTTTGAGCCACTCACACAGGGGCTTATGGGGCTTGTCAGTGGTGATGTCACTGAAGTCGAAACCTGTCATGAAGCGGCGTGAGGGGGTAATAGGCTTATAAACTTTGAGACTCATGGCTTTCTCCTATTCCTGCTTCTCAGCTGATGCCTTCAAAGAAAGTGATCTTATCGCCTTCTTTGAGGGTCACGATGGCTTTTTTCCATGAGCCGGTGTAGCCCTGGAAAACACCGCGGCGTTTCGGCTTTCTGACAACGGTTACGGTGTTAACTTTGTTAACGGTAACCTTGAACAGAGCTTCAACGGCATCTTTAATTTCATGTTTGTTGGCGCACTTGGCGACCTTGAACTGATAAATGCCTTCGCCCATGCGGTCGTAGCTTTTTTCTGATACGATTGGCTGAATTACGATGTCCTGAGGTGTTTTCATTTTACCAGAACCTCCTCGAGCATTTTGACTGCTTTGTCGTTGATGGCAACCTGGCCATACTTAAGCAGGTCGACTACGTTCACGTGCATCGGGGTGACAACCTTCACATTTTTGAGGTTGGCAGTGGCACGCTTGGTGTTTTCACTGATCTGGGGAACAACAAACAGGACTTTGTTCAGTTTGTGGCTATCCAGGAAGCTGGCAACATCTTTGGTTTTGCCGGTGGCAAATTCAAGACCTTCGACGATGCGGATGGCACCGTTGCTTGCCATGGCTGTGAGAACGCCGATGATGGCGCGATCAACAACCTTTTTCGGGGGACGCTGGTCGAAAACTCTCGGTTTCGGACCGAAGGCGCGACCACCACCCGGGTGCAGCGGAGATTTGATGTCGCCCTGTCTGGCACGACCGGTGCCTTTCTGTTTGAACATCTTCTTGGTTGTGCCGTTGACTTCGCCGCGGGTCATGGTGCTGACAGTGCCGTGGCGTTCGTTGTTCAGCTGAGCTTTTACGACGTCATTGATAGTCTGCGGGTGAGCTTTAACGGCAAACACGCGTTCATCAAGTTTGACTGAACCGCTGGCGGTTCCATTCATTTTAAAAATCTTGGTTTCCATTTTTTCCTCCGTTCCTTAAGCCTGCCGTCTGATGATAACCAGACCATTGGAGGCTCCAGGGATGGAACCCTTCACCAACAGAAGGTTCTTCTGTTCGTCAACCTTAACGATCTTGAGACCCTTAACGGTGCGGCGAACGTTACCCATTTGTCCAGGCAGCCTTTTGCCCTTCATAGTGCGAGACATGTTAGTACCGGAACCGCAGGAACCGGTCGCGCGTGTGCGGTCAGACTGGCCGTGAGTTACCTGCTGGCCATTGAAGTTATGACGTTCCATTGCGCCGGAAAAACCTTTACCCTTGCTGGTTCCGGTGACGCTTACCTGGTCACCTTCTTTAAACATTGAAACATTGATTTCTGTGAGCGGCTCAATGCCTTCAAGTTCGTCAGCGGGCAAGCTTCTTACGAAACGGAACGGTTTAACACCGGCTTTTTCAAAGCTCATGCGCAGAGGTTTGTTCAGCAGACGCTTAACTGCTTCGGGTCTGATTTCACGATAACCGACCTGAACGCTGCTGTCGCCCTTGCGAATAATTGTGCAGGGGCCTACGCTGATTACGGTTACTGGAACAACGTTTCCATCATCTGTAAAAATCTGGGTCATACCAACTTTGGTACCCAATATTGCCTTAACGCCCATTATATAATCCTCCTGTTTCCTTTCCGATTACAACATCTTGATTTCGATGTTAACGCCGGAAGGAAGGTCCATGTTCATGAGAGAATCAACAGTTTGACCTGACGGATTGTAAAGGTCGATGTTGCGTTTATGAACTCTCATTTCGAACTGTTCACGTGCGTCCTTGTTAACAAACGGTGAGCGAAGAACTGTGTATTTCCGGATCTCGGTCGGCATCGGGATCGGGCCGGAAATCTTGGTTCCAGTGCGTTTTACGGTGTCGCAGATTCTGGCAACTGACTGGTCGAGAAGACGATGATCAAAAGCCTTCAGAGACAACCGCATCTTCTGTTTAGCCATTTTAAAATCCTCCTTGGATTTCAATCAGAGTAAATACCGGGGTTAGTTCAATTATCGCCTGCCATCATGTGCTGATGGCCCTGGTTAAAACCGAACACACCCAGGATGCGTTCAATAACAGCCTTCGGTGCTTCATCATAGTGCAACAGCTCCATGGTGAAGGTTGCGCGGCCCTGTGAGAGTGATCTCAGCTGGGTTGAGTAACCGAACATATCGGAAAGAGGTGCATGACAGTCGATAATTCTGATGTCTTCACGCATTTCCATGTTGATTACCTTGCCGCGTCTTGAATTCATATTGCCGATAATGTCGCCCATATACTGCTCGGGAGTTTCAATCTCGACTTTCATATAGGGCTCCAGAAGAACTGGTCTGGCATTGCGCAGAGCGTTCTTTGTGGCTTCATAAGCGGCGATCTTGAAGGCAACATCGTTGCTTTCAGTCTCGCGGTGCATGCCGCCGACAAGTTTAACCTGCACATCTACCAACGGGAAGCCAGCTAGGATACCATCATTCATGGAGTCCTGGCAACCTTTTTCTACAGCAGCGACGAACACCGGAGGAAGAACACCATTGTTCAGGCCATTTACGAAAGCAAAACCCTTGCCTCTTTCGAGGGGTTCAACTTCGAGAATAACGTGAGCAAACTGATTCTTGCCGCCAATGGTCTTTTCATAGACACATTCGCCTTTGCCCTTTGAAGTGATACCTTCCTTGTAGGCAACCTGGGGTTTGCCGACCGAAGCTTTAACGTTGAATTCGCGCAGAATGCGGTCAACGATAACTTCGAGATGCAGCTCGCCCATGCCGGAAATCAGCGTTTCGCCGGTATCGGCATCGATCTTGGCCTTGAAAGTCGGATCTTCATTCATCAGTGCTTCGAGAACTTCAGTAAGCCGGGCAAGATCGCCCTGAGTTCTGGGTTCAATGGCAACAGAAATTACTGTTTCGGGGAAAGTGATCTTTTCAAGAGTCGGATGGTCGGTGGTGCAGGCGAGAGTATCACCGGTGGCGATATTCTTCAGACCTACAGCAGCCACGATGTCACCAGCCGTAGCGCGGGGAAGATCCTGGCGCTGGTTGGCATGCATCTGCAGCAGTCGGCCGATACGTTCTTTTCTGCCCTCTCGGGTGATGTTATAGACCACTTTACCGGATTCAATGGTCCCGGAATAAATTCTCAGGTAAGCAAGCTTACCAACGTGCGGATCGGTTGCAATTTTAAAGACAAGTGCGGCGAACGGAGCTTCGGGGTCTGATTTGATCTCTACTTCTGAGTGATCTTCGACCTTATAGGCGATTGCCGGCGGAATATCGAGAGGTGAAGGTAAGTAGTAAGTAACGGAATCGAGCAGATCCTGGACACCTTTGTTTTTGAAAGCCGAGCCGCAAAGAACGGGAACGATCTTGTTGGCAACCGCAGCTTCGCGGACGGTGCGACGAATGAGATCTTCTGAAACTTCTTTTTCTTCGAGAAAGAGTTCGAGGATTTCATCGTTATAGGCCGAAATTGCTTCGATCATTGAATCTCTGGCAGCTTTTGCCTGCTCGAGATACTCTGCCGGAACGGCTTCGGTCTTGAACTCTGCACCCAGCTTTTTAGTGGATTCTTCGTCCCAGATGTGGGCTTTCATGGTGATCAGGTCGACATGGCCGATGAACTTGTCTTCGGCACCGAGCGGCATGACGATCGGCAGGGCCCTGTGGCCGAGTCTCTCGTTGATCTGCTGCACAACCCTTTCGAAGCTGGCGCCGACTCTGTCCATTTTGTTCACGAAAGCAACTCTTGGAACTTTATAGCGGTTAGCCTGGCGCCACACAGTTTCAGACTGTGGCTGTACACCGGCGACCGCACAGAAAACCACCACTGCTCCATCGAGAACTCTGAGAGAGCGTTCGACTTCTGCAGTAAAATCTACGTGCCCGGGAGTGTCTATGATATTGATGTCACAATCACGCCAGTGGCATTTGGTTGCCGCGCTCGTGATTGTAATTCCGCGTTCCTGCTCCTGTATCATCCAGTCCATGACGGCGGTGCCTTCGTGAACTTCACCCAGCTTGTAGGCTTTACCGGTATAGAACAGAATTCTTTCGGTCGTCGTGGTTTTCCCAGCGTCGATGTGGGCCACGATGCCGATATTTCTGATCTTACTGATTGTCGCGTTGGCTGTCATTTCTGGAGTGTACCTGCTTAATGCAACAGATTATACGGAAAATTTATCAAACCCGGAAGTGGGCAAACGCCTTGTTGGCATCGGCCATTCTGTGTACTTCGTCACGCTTTTTCATGGTGGCGCCGGTGTTGTTCAGAATATCGTCGAATTCTGCGCACAGGCGGTCAGCCATTGATTTTTCTTTTCTGGCTCTGCTGTGTTTGAGGATCCAGCGGAAAGCAAGAGCGACAGCGCGATCGGGTTTAACTTCGATCGGAACCTGATAGTTGGCGCCACCCACGCGTTTGCTGCGAACTTCAACGATGGGTTTTGCTGAATCGATTACTTTTTTGAACAGTTCCAGACCGTTATCATCTTTTCTTTTCTTGGCGACCATTTCAACTGCATCATAGAAAATGCGGCTACCGATGCTCTTTTTACCGCAAAGCATCAGGTTGTTGATAAATCTGGTTACCAATTTAGAATTGTAGACTGAATCCGGAGTCAATTCTCTTTTGGTTACGTGACCACGACGTGGCATGAATCAGTTCTCCTTATTTCTTGGGCCGTTTGGCACCGTACTTAGAGCGGGCCTGCATGCGGTTGGCAACGCCTGCGCAGTCAAGAGCGCCGCGGATGATGTGGTAACGAACGCCCGGCAAGTCTTTTACGCGGCCGCCGCGGATCATTACTACAGAGTGCTCCTGCAGATTGTGGCCAATACCAGGAATGTAGGCAGTTACCTCGATCTTGTTGGTCAGCCTGATTCTGGCGATTTTGCGAAGAGCTGAGTTCGGTTTTTTCGGAGTAGTTGTTTTAACTACAGTACAAACACCACGGCGCTGCGGACAGCTTTCAAGTGCCGGTGAATTTGATTTGTACTTAACCGCCTGGCGAGCTTTTCTGATCAGCTGGTTAATTGTTGGCACAGCTAACACCTTCCTTTTTGAGATTAGTTCCGCATACTGCGAAACCTCCACCAGATAAAGAGGTGGAAATCTGATACTAGCACATGTTTAAACCACTGTCAACAGTCTTTTTATCATTATTTCCGCACAGTGCCACTTTTTCGGCGCCCCACCCTGTGTACACCAAACATTTGCAACAAAAAAAATCAGCTGCCCCGGCAAACCGGAACAGCTGATTTTTTTTCAGAGATTATTCTTCGTCTTCGTCCTGGTCGTTTTCATAAACACCAGGCTGTTTGGTGAACAGTTCTTCCTCGAGCTCGGTCAGACCTTCCGCTTCTTTTTCCATGGCGTTCTTGAAGAGATCTTCAGCTTCCGAAGGAGCTGCTGATTCCACTTCAACCGGCAGGTTCTTGAAGAGAATGTCTCTGGTAACCGACAGACCGGTACCGGCCGGGATCAGCTTACCAATGATGAGGTTTTCTTTCAGACCCTTGAGGTAGTCGACTTTCGACTTGATCGCAGCCTTGGTCAGAACGCGGGTGGTTTCCTGGAACGACGCGGCCGAAATGAAGCTGTCGGTGGTCAAAGAGGCCTTGGTGATACCCTGAATCATCGGGACACCTGCTGGCGGGCGCTTGCCCTTTTCCATCAGGCGGTTGACACGTTCTTCGAATTTTCTGACGTGAACTGATTCGTTCTGCAGGAATTCAGAGTCACCGGATTCGGTAATGACAACCTTGCGCAGCATCTGGCGCACGATGATTTCGATGTGCTTGTCGTTGATGCTGACGCCCTGATCGCGGTAAACGCGCTGGATTTCATCCATCAGGTAGCGGCGCACGATCGGCAGACCGACAACTTTGACCAGTTTCTTCGAGAATACCTTGCCGTCGGTGAGAACGTCGCCGGCTTCAATGTATTCACCGTCGTGAACTACCAGACCGGTAGAGCCGAAGGCAACGCGAACCGGTTTTTCGATACCGCTCTTCGGGTCGAGAATGGTAACGGTATTGCCAGAGACTCTGACAACGCCTGATTCTTCGGCGATAACCGCTTCTTTTTTCGGGCGGCGCACTTCGAACAGTTCGGCAACGCGCGGCAGACCCTGAATAATGTCGGTGGTCTTTCGGGCTGAGGCGCCCCACTTGGCGAGAATTTCACCCTTCTTGACCTTCGAACCGTCATCGATCCTGAGTTCAGCGCCGTCGAGAACCTGGTGCGATTCACCCGGCTGAACGATAATGCTCTTGATGGTGCTCTTGAGCTTGCCTTCTTTTGAGATGTCGTGATCGAGAAGAACGACACCCTTGTTGTCGGCTTTAAGCACCGCAAGAACCTGGCCTTCTCTGACGTCCTGGCCGTCTTTCACGATCAGGGCGTTGCTGGCAACCATTTCTTTGGTGATGCTGTATTTCTTTTCGCGCAGAACTTTCTGGCAGATTCTGATGCCCGGGGTTCCATCGCTGTCTTCAACCTGGGTGTAGGTTTCGAACGGAATCGGAGCCACGGTCAGTTCACCGTCTTTTACTACGGTCGGCGGGAATTTCAGGCTGAGTGAAGCCGGATAGCTGAATTCGACGCCGCTGTATACCAGGATCTTTTCGATGATTTCTTCGCAGATGATCTTGTTATAACCGTAGATGTAGTTAACCTTACCGGAAATTTCACTGACCATCGGCTCGATGTCGCTCACCAGCTTATCGCCGGCCTTAACGACCTGACCGTCGTCAACATTGATGGTGGCGCCTCTCGGAACAGGGTACTGAACCTTGAGATCATCTTCACCAATGATGTTCACTGCCTGCTGTTCACCCTTGAGAATGTAAACTTCACGGACAGCGGCACGGTTGTCTTCGAGAATTGCGTAGAGAGCGTCGTCGATCACGGTCCCGCCATTGGCGATGACTTCGTCATTTTCGCGGTTGATGGCTGAGCGCGCCAGGGTGGCGTTTCTGATGATTTCCATGTCATCGGTGATCAGATGAACTCTGACTTCAGACTTGATCTTGGTAACTTCGATAGTACCGTCGATTTCGGCCTGAATGAACAGTTTCGAAGTCAGTTCGCCGTTTTCGACGACGTCACCGCCGTTGGCGATCTTGCAGTTTTCTTTCGGTCTGAGAATGACGCCGCGCGGAACGTTATATTCAATTTCGTTCTTAACGATGACTCTCTTGCGGTCGAGGGTCTTGTTGGCGGCGCTCTTCTCGTTGATTACTCTTACGAGACCTGAAATCGGGGCGATCAGAGACAGTGATTTGCTCTGTTCATCGATGGCAGCAGCCATTTCGCCCTTGAATTCGTATTCTTCTTCAACTTCTTTGCTTACGGAAATTTTGGTTCCGCCGGAAGTTAATGAAACGGTCCCGTCTGCTTCTGAGATTACAGAGAGAAGTTTCTGGCCCGGGAAAACTTCGTCGCCATTCTTAACATTAAGAATGAGACCGGCGTTTTTGATCGCGGCTTCCTTGGCTTCCTTGACACTCTTCGGCAGCATATATTCCACGCGGCTTCCAGCCTTTTCATTGGTCGGGAAGACGAAGATCATACCATTGTCACTGATAACCTGCTTGTTCTTGATGCGAACATTTTCGAACTTGGCAATACCGTCCATGCGCGCGATGGCGGCATGTGACTGAGCCGAGATTTCGGCGAGCAGGTTACCGGCGTGAATGATTTCGTTGTCTTCGACCCTCAGAGTGGCGCCCTGGGGAATCTTGTAGTCTTCAATGATGAAGTCTTTGGTGATCGGATCGAAATCCTGGGTAAGGATCTTGATAACGCCGGATTCAGAAACGACCATACCGTCTTTCTGATCGATACCGTCGAAGATTACTTCGCCGGTGTAACCGGTGACGATGTTGTTCGGGTTGTATTCAGCAAGAGCTTTGCCTGGAGTTACCTTTTCGCCCGGCTCGATGCGCATTTCGGAACCAACCGGAATATGAACGCGGTCTTTGCGGCTGTTCTTGCCTTCGATGGTCAGATGGCCACCGACGACAACAGTCTTGATGCTTGAGCCGAATTCAGTTTTGTCGAAAGTTTCGGTACCGGAGCCGATTTCGAATTTAGCGCGGTCAGAAATCTTGGCGAGCTTGAGGGTATCGAATCTGGCAATACCGGCTGAGCGTGCTTTGATGTATGAGCGCTGGGCCAGAGCGACGCCACCAAGGTGGAACGTTCTCATGGTCAGCTGAGTACCGGGTTCACCGATCGACTGAGCGGCGATGATACCGACGGCTTCACCGATATCGACGACTTTGCCGGTAGCAAGGTCGGCGCCGTAGCAGCACTGACAGATGCCGACCTTGGAGCGGCAGGTAAGCGGCGAGCGCATGATGATTTTGCTGCGAATCTTGATTTCGGGGAAATTGGATTCGCGGATGCGTTCGAGAACGTATTCATTCAGCGGCCGGTCAGGACGCATGATGATGCGGTTGGTTTTGGGGTCGATAATCTGCTCGGCGCAGATCATGTCGAGTTTGAGATCGGCAATGGCAATCGGGAATTCGACGCGGTTTTCTACTTCGGCGGCGATTTCATCGGTGCAGTAGAGACCTGCATCGAGTTTGATTTCTTCACTGCCAAGCTTGAAGGTAATGACCTTGCCGGTAGCCGGATGAACGATCGGTTTGGCAAGAACACGGCCAGCGATGCGGTAACGTATCGGAACGACGATATCGTCGATCATGATGTTGTTCGAGGTTCTGTTCTGGCGGATCGGAGATACTTCAACACCCAGTTCCGAACCACAGTCATTGTTGGTAATAACCACATCCTGTGCAACATCGACGAGACGGCGGGTCAGGTATCCTGAGTCGGCGGTGCGCAGTGCTGTGTCGACGAGACCTTTTCTGGCGCCGTATGTTGAGATGAAGTATTCCGACTGGTTCAGACCTTCGCGGAAGTTCGATTTAATCGGGAAGGCCAGAATGTCGCCGCGCGGATTCGACATAAGACCGCGCATTGCGGCCAGCTGACGAATCTGCTGCATGTTACCTCTCGCTCCGGAGAACGCCATCATGTAGACGGGGTTGAATTCACCAAGGTGAGCGGTCGATTCGAATTCCTGCAGCAGGTCATCGGTAACGTCTTCGGTTGCTTTGGTCCAGACGTCAACTTCAGCCTGTTTTCTTTCGTCGCGGGTGATTTCACCCTTGCCCCATCTCTCACGGATCTTGACAACCTTGCGGTCGGCCTGCTCGAGAATTTCACGTTTCTTGGGCGGGTCGATCATGTCAACGATAGAAATCGTCAGACCGCAGACGGTGGCGAACTTGAAGCCGAGGGCTTTCAGTTTATCAAGGGTTTCACCGACGACGGTCAGTGAATATTCGTTGAACAAGCGTTTGATAAGGGTTGATACGGTGCCCTTCTTAACCTGAACGTTCTGATACGGGAAGTCGGCGGGCAGACTGTCGTTGAAAATTACGCGACCGATGGTGGTGCGGAAATATTCGTCTCTGACATTCTGGGCCTTATCTTCTTCGCGGCTGTCGACCACGAAGAGATTTTTCTTCATGTAGACCGGCCAGAGCAGGTTGAATTTACCGGTTTCATAGGCATTGACAGCTTCGACGATGCTGGTGAATACCGGTGAATTATAAACGGTAACCTTGCTGACCTTTTCTTTTTTGATTTTTTCGAGAACTTCGTTTGAATCAATGACGGTTCCGGCGGGGAGTTTTTCAGAAAGTTCTTCGGCCAGGCGGAAGTTGAAGGGGCGACCGTTGTTGAGAAGCAGTTCATCCCAGGTCTGACCTTTTTCGAGTTTGATTTCGCGGGTCGGGTAATCTTTACCTTCGGGTTTTTCGATGGTGAGATAGAACAAACCGATGGTCATATCCTGAGTCGGGCTGGTGATCGGCAGACCGTCAGCGGGTTTCAGAATATTGTTTGCCGACAGCATCAGCATGCGGGCTTCGACCTGTGCGTCAAGCATCAGAGGAACGTGAACGGCCATCTGGTCACCGTCGAAGTCGGCGTTGTAAGCTGAGCAGACGAGGGGGTGAATCTGAATGGCCTTACCTTCGATAAGAACCGGTTCGAAAGCCTGAATACCAAGGCGGTGCAGGGTCGGAGCGCGGTTCAGCAGAATCGGATGATGTTTGATGACTTCTTCGAGAACGTCCCAGACTTCATTCTTTTCGCGTTCGATCATTTTCTTGGCGCTCTTGATGTTGTGAGCCATGCCCTTCTGCTGCAGTCTGTGCATGACGAAGGGTTTGAACAGTTCAAGGGCCATTTTCTTCGGCAGACCGGCCTGATGCAGTTTAAGGGTCGGGCCGACGACGATAACCGAGCGGCCGGAGTAGTCAACGCGTTTACCCAGCAGGTTCTGGCGGAAGCGGCCCTGTTTACCCTTGAGCATGTCGGTAAGCGACTTGAGCGGGCGGTTGTTCGGACCGGTAACCAGTTTGCCGCGGCGGCCGTTGTCGATGAGGGCATTAACGGCTTCCTGCAGCATGCGCTTTTCGTTTTTGATGATGATATCGGGCGCCTGCAGCTTGATCAGTCTTTTCAGACGGTTGTTGCGGTTGATGACGCGGCGATAGAGATCGTTGAGGTCGGAGGTGGCGAAGCGGCCACCGTCGAGCTGAACCATCGGGCGCAGATCGGGCGGAATGACCGGGATAACGTCAAGGATCATCCATTCGGGGCGGCTGACAGAGCGGGCAAACATCTTGACCAGTTCCATGCGCTTGAGAAGGTGAGTTCTCTTGGTGCCGGTAGAGGTCTTGAGCTGTTCGGTCAGTTCTTTTTCGAGTTTCTGCAGGTCGATTTCGGCCAGCAGTTCTTTGATCGCTTCAGCGCCCATTTTGGCGGTGAACATGTCACCGTATTTTTCGCGCAGTTCGCGATAACCCATTTCGCCGGCTGAGCCTTCTTCGGGCAGCAGCTGCTTTTTAGAGAGCGGCAGGTTACCTGGATCGATAACTATGTAGCTCTGGAAATACAGAACCTTTTCGAGGTCTCTGGCAGAGATGTCGAGAAGCAGAGCGATATAGTTCGGGCTGCCTTTTGAATACCAGATATGACCAACCGGAGTTACCAGCTGGATATGGCCCATGCGCTCGCGGCGCACGGCGGCCTTGGTGATTTCTACATTACAACGTTCGCAGATAATGCCGCGATAGCGAATGCTCTTGTATTTGCCGCAGAAACATTCCCAGTCCTTCTGGGGACCGAAGATTCTTTCGCAGAAGAGCCCGTCGCGTTCCGGTTTGTGCGTGCGGTAGTTGATGGTTTCTGGCTTTTTGACTTCCCCGTAAGACCATGACCTGATTTTTTCGGGAGAAGCGATGCTGATTTGAATCGCATCAAATTTGTCCATATCTAACATTTTAAAATGTCTCCTTCCTTATGCTTATACCGGAATCGGGCTTATTCTTCATCATCAGATTCTTCTTCTTCGTCTTCATCAGCGTCATCGCCTGACACTTCAGCGGTGAGAAGATCGTCTTCAGTTTCTTCACTGTTCTCTTCCATCCAGTCTTCTTCGGTCTCGGCGATCATGATGCGTTCGCCGCCTTCATCGATAGAGACTTCTTTAGCATCTTTCTTCAGGTCAACCTGCAGACCAAGGCTCTGGAGTTCAGA
This sequence comes from Candidatus Rifleibacteriota bacterium, assembly GCA_024710355.1. Taxonomy (GTDB): domain Bacteria; phylum Muiribacteriota; class Ozemobacteria; order Ozemobacterales; family Ozemobacteraceae; genus Rifleibacterium. Next base: position 232,200 of record JANJUX010000007.1, on the reverse strand, counting down.
GACAACAACCTTGAAGGATTCGGGAATGCCGGGCTTCATGATGGTCTTGCCCTTGATGATGGTTTCATAAACCTGCACGCGGCCTTCAACGTCATCCGACTTAACGGTGAGGATTTCCTGGAGAACGTGTGCGGCACCGTAAGCTTCGAGTGCCCAGACTTCCATTTCCCCGAAGCGCTGGCCACCGAACTGGGCCTTACCACCAAGAGGCTGCTGAGTAACGAGGCTGTATGGGCCGGTTGAACGGGCATGCATCTTGTCGTCGACCAGGTGGGCCAGCTTGAGAATGTAGATGATACCGACCATGATTTTCTTGTGGAAAGGTTCACCGGAACGGCCGTCATACAGAGTTGCCTTGCCTTCCATGTCGACCAGTTTGAGCGGGTCACGGTCGTAGCATTCTTTGAGCTGCTGCATGACAAATTCTTCGTTCTTGATTTCTTTGCCATCGATCATGCGGCCCTTGTTGAATACTGAGGTGGCATAGCGGCGGTTCTGCTTTTCAGCGGCCCAGCCGAGGTGGGTTTCGAGAACCTGACCGACGTTCATACGAGAGGGAACGCCGAGCGGATTCAGAATGATGTCGATCGAACGACCATCGGCCAGGTAGGGCATATCTTCAACCGGAACGATTCTTGAGATAACACCCTTGTTACCATGGCGACCGGCCATTTTGTCACCGACGGTGATTTTGCGCTTCTGGGCCACGAATACGCGCACCAGTTTGTTAACGCCATACTGCAGTTCGTCGCCGTTGTCTCTTGAGAAGACCATGACGTCAACGATTTTGCCCTTTTCGCCGTGGGGAACGGTCAGCGAGGTGTTGCGCACTTCGCGGGCCTTTTCACCGAAGATGGCGCGCAGAAGTTTGTCTTCGGCGGTCAGTTCGGTTTCGCCCTTCGGGGTTACTTTGCCAACGAGAATGTCACCGGCTTCGACTTCGGCACCAATTCTGATGATACCGTTTTCGTCAAGGTTCTTGAGTGCTTCTTCGCCGACGTTCGGAATGTCGCGGGTAATTTCTTCGGGCCCCAGCTTGGTGTCGCGGGCGTCGATTTCGTATTCTTCGATGTGGATCGAAGTATAGACATCGTCTTTAACCAGGCGGTCAGAGAGGATGATCGAGTCTTCGAAGTTGTAGCCTTCCCAGGACATGAAAGCAACCAGAACGTTGCGGCCAAGGGCGAGGTCACCGTAGGAGGTGGCAGGACCATCGGCCAGAACGGTGCCCGGTTTAACTTTGTCGCCGATCTTGACGATCGGTTTCTGGTTGATACAGGTGCCCTGGTTGGAGCGCATGAATTTCTGCATGCGATAGACGTCGATAGATTCCTGCTGCAGGCGAATTTCGTCGGTGATCGACTTGATGCGTGACAGGAAGGTGATGTCGAGGGTCTGGCCGGCTTCGATGATGATTTCACCGGTCAGGTCGTCAACGATGGTATCCATAACCTTGCGGCCCTGGAATTTGCGGAAGGTGGCTTCGCTGACGGCGATCTTTTCATCGTCTTTGCGGCGGCTGGCGCGCTTGATCTTAACGCATTCGGCATCGACGTAGCAGACAGTACCGGAGCTTCTTGACAGAAGCACGGCGCCTGAATCGTGAGCGGCGCGTGATTCGAGACCGGTGCCGACGAGCGGCGGTTCGGTCTGAACGAGGGGAACGGCCTGACGCTGCATGTTTGTACCCATCAGAGCGCGGTTGGCGTCATCGTGTTCAAGGAATGGAATCAGGGCCGATGCGACGCTGACCATCTGCAGGGGCGAGAATTTGATGTATTCAATTTCTGCCTTCGGCAGGTAGTCGAATTCGTAGTCATCGCTGAAGTATTTGGCGGGAACGGCTGAAGGAATGAGTCTGCCTTCGTCGCTGATGGCGATATCTGGCTGAGCGACCTTGTAGCGATCTTCATCGTAGGCGTCTTTGTATTCCATTTCGCCATAGTTGATCATGCCGGTTTCGGGGTCAACCTTGCACAGCGGCGTGGTCAGGAAGCCGAATTCGTCGACGCGGGCATAAACAGCCAGACTGGCGATAAGACCGGCGTTCGGACCTTCAGGAGTTTCAATCGGGCAGATACGACCATCATGAGTCGGGTGAACGTCGCGGACTTCGAAGCCGGCGCGTTCGCGCTTCAGACCGCCCGGCCCGAGGGCTGACAATCTGCGCTTATGAGTAAGTTCTGCCAGGGGGTTAGTCTGATCCATGAACTGTGAGAGCTGTGAACTGCCGAAGAATTCATCGACAACCGCAGAAACCGGGCGGGTGTTGATGAGAAGCTGCGGAGTATAGCTGTCAAGATCGTGAATGGTCATTCTTTCCTTGATAACGCGTTCCATGCGGCTGAGAGAGATGCGGAACTGGTTCTGGAGCAGTTCACCGCAGCGGCGGATACGGCGGTTGGAAAGATGATCGATATCGTCGAGGCGGCCGATACCATTCGAAAGATCGATCAGGTAGCGGATAACGCCAACGATGTCTTCGATGCAGAGCACGCGGTCTTTTTTAACCTTGACGTTTTCGATGCCGAGTTCTTTGATGCGGTTGAAGGTATCGTCATAAATTTCGGCACCCTGTTCGACGATGATTTCGCCGGTCTTCGGATCGGTGATCGATTCCCAGGCGGTGCGGCCAACGAGGTCAACGATGCCGATTTCGACTTCAGAAAGCTTCACGTCAGCGCAGATCGGGTTATACATAATGCGGTAGCCGCGATTGTCTTCGCCGATTCTGATGTATGAAGGAATCTGTAGAGCTTCGAGCTGGGCGGCGACGCTTTTTTTGATGCGCTTGGAACCTTCGACCATCAGTTCTTTGGTGGCCGGGTTGATGATATCTTTGAATGCAACCTGTTCAGAGAGGCGGTCGATCAGTCTGAGCTTCTTGTCGAGTTTGTAGCGGCCCACATCACCGAGGTCGTATTTCTTGGGATCGAAGAACAGGCTCTTGATAAGGCCGCGAGCGTTTTCTTCAACAAAGAGGTCACCCTGGCGGAGCTTGCTAAAAATGGCTTTGAGAGAATCTGTGACAGCGCGATTAACTTTATCCTGGCCCTCTGCGGCACCTACAGACTGCTTGTCAAACTTCAGCGAGCTTGCAATAGTCTCGTTGTTGTCGAAAAGTTCAAGGATGGCTTCGTCACTGGCATAGCCAAGAGAGCGCAGGAAAGTGGTGATCGGGATTTTGCGCTTGCGATCGAGTCTGACGAATACAGCGTCTTTCATCAGGTCGAGTTCGAATTCCATCCAGGCGCCGCGATAAGGAACGATTTTAGCGGAATACATCTTCTTGGCGCGGTTAAAACTGTAATAAACGCCGGGCGAGCGATGCAGCTGGCTGACGACAACGCGTTCGGCACCGTTGATGATAAAGGTGCCGCGTTCGGTCATACAGGGAAGATTAACCAGAAAGATTTCCTGCTCTTTAACTTCGCCGGTCTGCTGCATGATCAGCTGAACGCGGATATTGAGCGGAATCGAGTAGGTCAGGTCGCGCTTGCGGCACTGATCTGGGCTGTGCTTGATGCGAAAAGGAGTTTCGCCGATGAATGCGATTTCGCATTCCTTTTCAACGAAGCTGCAGTCGTCATAGAGGCACTTTTTGCGCAGCTTGAGCTGCGGACAATTTTTACACATCGGCAGACCGAGGCTGTAATCATTGTATTCGAGGCAGAGATTACCTACGTAGTCCTGGATCGGAAAAACTTCTCTGAAAACTTCTTCCAGCCCCTGCTTATCTCTCTTTGAAGGCTCTCTCCCGGCTTGCAGAAACCATTCAAAAGATTTGAGCTGGATGTCGATGAGGTTCGGAATGTTTTCAAATAGCCGATCTCTCGCCATCAGATACTTTTTGGCTACAGGCTGTTGCTTTGTCACCATAATTCTGCCTTGCTCCTTAGATTTGTAACATACCCTGTTGCGCTGACAACAGAGCTAAATGGAAAAACGGGTATTCTCAAAAAGCTTGAAAACACCCGCATTTTAGTACGACAAAAGAAGAACTCAGTCTCAGTTTTCTGGAAGATAGAAGATTTTTGTTTATTAATCTTAACAATGCCGGCCGGTCTCCGAAAACGTAGCAATTTATGTACCATTCGCGAAATGGTCATCGATTATACCATCCGTGTTAGTAGTAGTCAATATTTTGTTATTTTTTTCTTTACTTTTTGCAGATTTGCTCACCTCAGCCTCTGACCACTGTTTCAACATTGTTTTTTTTCGAGTCGGGCTGTCAGTTTTGCAAAAAAAATATAAAACACTGAATTTTTCAGGTTTTATGCATTACGAAAAACCCGACCGGCAAGTTATAATTGTACAGTTGTGAGCAAACATAGAATTCCCGTAGTCGAACCGTTAAATCCATTGTTAAACAAAGGGAATCACATGAATCTGCCAATACGCGGCGGTGTCTGCAGCTCAGATGATTACTTTCAGGCCATCACGCATTTTGCGCCTGGAGCAGTTTTTCTTCTCACCAGTGACGGACTCATCAGAAACATCAATCCGATGGGTTGTGCCCTGTTCGAAATTTCACGGGAAGAGGCCGTAGGCAAATATCTTTTCGAGATCTGCGAAGGCAAAATCGATATCGACCCGGCTTTTCTACTTAAAAGCTTTGCCGAGGGCCGCAATAAACCAATCCAGATCGAATTCACAGCCTCCGACAACAAACAGAAAGCTCTGTCGGTTGAAATGTTTCGCTGCCAGGAGTTCTGCAGCGATACCCAGTGCCTGATCGCCACTTTTACAAACGTTACCAGTCTGCAGAAATCGGAAGAAGCCCTCAGGCGCGTTCTGGCAGATCGACTAAGAGCTTCATCACACGTTATCTTCTCCTCGGATCTTCGCTACCAGGGGGTTGTCGAGGCAACTCCCAACTGGGTAAGCCTTGTCGATACCGAAGGGCGTATTCTAGCGGTAAACCCGGCAGGCAAAGAGATTTTGCAGCGCGATGAAAACGAAATCACCGGCATTCATCTCTGGGATTTCTTCATTTCACCCGATTGCGACACACTGCGCAAAGGCATCACCGAGACTTTTTCCAGCAACAGTATTTTCGCAACTGAAGCCGAACTTAGAATAAAAGATGCGCCAATTTTTCTGACCCTGGTTTGTAGACCTGTTCCAGACAGCAACGCCCTGCTTTCGCGGGCGGTAATTATCGCCACCGACATAACCGCGCGCAAGCAGGCAGAGCTTGAGTTGAAAAAGACTCTCGACACTCTTGAAGAGCGTGTTGCAGAGCGCACGCGGCAGCTCGAAGCAGCGAATGCCGAGCTCGCGAAAGAAATCACTGTAAGAGAAGAATACGAAGAGAAGCTCAAAAAAGCTATAGAAGACGCCAAAGCTGCCAGCCTCGCCAAAAGTGAATTTCTGGCAAACATGAGTCATGAGATACGCACCCCGATGAACTCTGTGCTTGGCTTTATCGATCTGCTACTGTCAACCGGTCTTTCAGAAAAACAGCGCGACTATGCCACGATCGTCAAGTCATCGGGCTCACTTTTGCTGGCGCTGATCGATGATATCCTCGACCTTTCAAAAATCGAGGCAAACAAGCTGATTCTCGACAAGACGCCGTTCTCGTTCGGCAAAATGGTAAGAGACATAGTAAAACTGTTCGAGCCAAAGGCTGCCGACAAGGGCATCACCCTGAATCTTGACCTTGATTCGCAATTGATCGAGAACGAGGTGAACGGCGACAGCCAAAGAGTCAGACAGGTGCTGATCAACCTGATCGGCAATGCCGTAAAATTTACCAGAAACGGTTACGTCAAGGTCAAAGCCCGAAGAAACTGCAACAGCGCCGAAAACTGCTATATCGACGTGAGCGTGGAAGATTCGGGCGTTGGCATATCCACAAGCGACCTGCCAATGATTTTCGAAAAATTCACTCAGGCCAACACCGGTACAACCAGACGCTTTGGCGGCACCGGCCTTGGTCTTGCAATCTCGAAGCGTCTGGTCGATCTTATGGGTGGCACCATCGGCTGCTGCAGCACTCCCGGCAAAGGCTCCGAGTTCTTTTTCAACATTCCCTTCGACCAGCCCACCGAAATGAGCAGTCAGCACGAAAATACAAGCAACAGCGGCGAACTTCCGGGCAAGCTCGATATCAACCCGGCAGACATTTCTGTTCTGATAGTTGAAGACGACCCGGCCAGCTGCAAGTTCGCGGAGCAATGCCTCGAACTGTTTGGCTTCAAACATCAGAGCGTCGATAACGGCCTGAAGGCGACCGAAACCCTGAATCGAACAAGGTTCGACCTGGTGATTCTCGACTGGTGCCTGCCGGGCTGGAGTGGTCTGGCAATAGCCGAAGCCCTGAGAAAAAATCAGGGACCGAATCAACACGTTCCGATTATTGCAGTCACTGCCAGGGCCATGAAAGGCGATCGCGAAGCCTGCCTCAACGCCGGCATGGACGCCTATCTTTCAAAGCCATTTTCGCCGGAAGACTTCTTGAAGCAGGCATTGAAGCTGCTCAAACTCAAGACTCAACCCTGAGCCCTCTTTTTCAGCTGTTCGTCAATTTTGCCAATTAGGGTTTCGCGATTAACCGGCTTGAGAATATACTCCTCGGCACCCTTTTTGAAAGCACTCATAAAAGAGTCCTTAACTGCCGTGAGAATGATAATCGGCAGACCGGTTCCGAGTTTAATGCCGCGGCTTTCTTCGGATCTGCGAATGCGATCAAGCACTTCCAGGCCATCCATTTCGGGCATTGAAATGTCGAGCAACATCAGGTCATAGTCGTTTCCGGTTTCCCAGGCAGTGGTATAGAGTTTCAGAGCATCTTTACCCGAATAGGCGATATCGCAGCAGGCTCTCTCTGCGAGGAATTCTTTCAGCAGTCTGCAGTTAACAGATTCATCATCGACGATTAAAAATTTTTGCATGTTATCCCTAACCTTTGCTGTGATTTTCTTTCCCTAATTGAATTATAACGAAAATTTCGTCTCTCAGCAGCCAGAATGACAAATTGTATTGTCGTTTTTCGCCACTTCTCAATAAATTGATAATCCATAAAAAATGTTGTATACTGCCGGCCATGCAAACCAACATAGACATAACGCGCGCTTTCATGGAAACCCCCGACGGGGTACTGTCGATTCACCAGATCTCACGCAAGCTAAAGCTGCCCTATGGTACCGCCTATAATCGCGTTCATCTTCTGCATGAGTCGGGGATCATTCAAATTCTCCCTCAGGGCAAGGCCAAACTTTGTGCCTTGAACCCCGAAAACCCCATGACCGCAAGCCTTCTTGCCCTGGGGGCGGCTCAGACCACTGATTTTTTCATTAAAAAGAATCTCGAAGCGGGTATGCTGCTTAAGAAAATCCGCAAAGCGGTTCTGGAAAATGCCCGCGACAGCCTCTACGCTGCGATTATTCTCGCGCCCGACATGCTCAGCGTCGCAGCAGCAAGTGGCTCCGACGCCGTTTCCCCAGCTGCCGGCCAGGACGTCTCTCTGCCAGGCATCGATAACCCGCCGGCAGGAGCGGCAAGCCTCGATTTTTTCTATATCCAGGCTTCCAGCTCGTTTGATGAAAGCCGGGTAGAAACTGCCATAACCTCACTCCTGCAGCCTGGCAGCGACATCAGAGTCACCAGCATGACTGTCGACCGCGACACTCTGCTTGGCATGTTCACCGAAAATGAAAACGAAGCCGGGCTTGCTGCCTATCAGATGCTGCACGAGGGAATGCTGCTCTTTGGCTTCGAAAATTTTTACACCCTCATTCTTGAGGCTTTTGCCCGCAAACTCTCGGCATAAACACAGGAGTCACAAATGCCAGCAAAGCTCAGATCGATTATTTTGACCGCAATGCTCGCATGTCACATTGCAGCGGCGGCCCAGACACTCCCAGAGAACCCGGGCAGAAAAATATTCCCCTCCCCTGCTGATCCCGATTCGCCGCTTCTGGTCAACGAAATTTCAGCAGTAACCGGCATCGCCAGTGACAGCCCCGCCTTCAAATTTATCGAAACCGGCGACAAAATGGTCGTTGAAAGCCGTTATTCAGAGGCAAAAGAAGCTTACCGCACCGCGCTTCGCCTTGAACCGATGAACCTTTCACTCTGGGCTGCCTATGACGACACCGTGATCGCAGAATATATCGCCCGCAAGCGCCGCGAAAAACAAAACCCGGTCATCGAGCGTGATCTTGAGCCACTTTTCAGTATTGACCGCATAGACAGCTATATCGAACTCGGAACCCTTTATGTGGCCGGCTCTCTGAGCAACTTATCGAAAACGGTCAAAAGAAAGATCCAGCTCACAGCAAGGATACTTGACGAAAACAAAAGAGAGCTCCGCAGTGAAACAGGCACCCTGAGAAGTTTTGATAAGGGGCTCCTGCCAAAGGAAAGCTCTCTCTTCGAAATCCCGTTCAAAGACCCTCCCGCCGGGGCAAGGTCGTTTCGGGTTGAAATCACGGCCTGGGAATAAACCCCGGCCTTAGACCGAAATTTTTCGAAATCAGCTGTTCGGGTCGGTCAATCTGACGAGAGTGTGTCTGCCGTCAAAAATTCTGACGATGTGAACCATTGCCGAAATGAAGACCAGAAAACCCGCCCAGCGCAGCCAGGAGTTTTCGAACATATCGATCAGGTCTTTCTTGAATTCCTTCATTTCTTCGGGAAAGGCGAACATCAGAACGCCAGTAAGCGCCATAAAAGGAAGACTAATCATCCAGAAAATTTTTCTAATGAACCACACTTTTTGAACCCTCGCTTGATGATGTTGATTGGCATGACTATAGCAAAGTTTATAAAACTTGTAAATAAAGTTTAAAAATTGTATTAATTGTTGTGTACAGCTACCTTGCCGGTATATATTGCATAAGCAAACAATCGTTCAAAATTCATTGAACTTAGCCGATAGTGCTGCAAATCCTATTCTGTTAACAAGGTCAGTAAATTAATGGGTTGGTTTTCGCGAAAAATTTCGGATCCTGAAGAGGCTTTTGGAAGACTGCTTCAGAAAGACAAGCGCATATCAGATCGCGCCAAGAGCGACTTTGTCTCAAGCATGAATCACGGTCTGATCGAATTTCTGCACGACAAATTCGAAGAGAACGACAATCTCGAAACCCGGTTGAAAATTCTCGAAATTTTTGTCGACTACCGCAATCAGCTCAACGAAGAAGACCTTCGTCTTCTCCTGACTCTTATCAAATATCCCGACACGCTTCTGCGCGAAACTTTCAAAGAAATCCTTGTTGGGATCAAAGAAGAGAACCTCAAGGCAGTGACTGAAGTTCTCGGCAGCACTCTTGATTCCGACATACACCGCACTATCCAGCACGGTATCGAAAAGTCCGGTATTCTCAAGCAGCTCCTCGAAAAGTGGAACAATTATTCGGTCAAAGAGCAGATTCTTTACCTCGAAGAGATTGTAATGCTCCAGAATCCGAAGACCTACCCCATTTTTCTCGACATCCTCAAAGAAGAGGTTGTCGAAGCCAAAAAAGATGAGAAAAAGATCCTGCAGGTCGAGTTCTCAAAGCATGTTGACAAGATAAAAAGCCCTGACTTTCTGGATCTCTGCATCAGAGAACTGCCGGCAATAGCTCCCAGCATGCGTTACCCTATTTTCAAGTGCCTGCAGTCACATGGCAAAGTCTTCTTCGAAAAGGTTTTCGACGGGCTCGGCAAAAAAAGCGAGGGGTTCAGACAGCACACCCTGAAATTGATGGAACAGCTTTCTGACCCAATGTCCTATCAGTATCTTTTCCCGTTTCTACTCGATCCCTACAAGGCAATACCGCCAACGGTCGCCGACACGATCGGCAAAATTGTAAAAGATTACGCCGAAGAGCTCGACAAAATGGACCCGGCGCAACGTAAGAGCCCGGAGGTTCAGGCGCAGATCAAATACTTTACTGACCCGCTCGAAAATAATCTTAATGACCGTTATTTTCAGTGCATCAAGCTGATGACAGAGTGCCTGCTGCGGCTTGGGCGCTATGATCACGAAGTAATCTTCCGTAACTTTTCAAAAATTTTCCGTTACAACGAGGGTTACCTGAAAAGTTTTCTTAAAGGTCTCGATCCTGCAATCCGCAAGAATCTTCTCATCAACGCGTGCTGTTACAAAGACGTTGAAACCGGCAAAACCGCCCTCAAGATTCTTGGCGACCCGACCGAAAACTACATCATCGAAACCCTGAACACTCTTCTGCTCGAACATTTCATGGAAGTGCCGCCCGCTGTTCAGGCAGAAACAATTCAGCTGATGATGGACCCGCGTCTGCAGCGCTTCGTAACCGAAGTCCTCTACCACCAGGACCCGGCACTGCGTTCGCGAATTCTGACAATTCTTGGCGAATCAGGCCTGCAGAACGCTCTGCAGATTCTTGAAACCAAGCTGCGTGACCCTGATTATTCGGTGCGCATAACCATTCTGAAAATTCTTGACCTCAAGCATTTCCAGAACAATGCCGGAACCGAGATGCTGCTTAATTTCCTCAAGGATTCAGACAGCAGCATCGTGCTGCAGACCATAGAGCGCCTTAAAGAACGTGATCATCCAATGATCATCAACAACCTGACGAAGCTTCTCGCTTCGAACGTCGCCGAAATTAAACAGGCTGCTCACAAGGCAATAGCGTTTGTCACGCGCCGCAAATACATGACCGGCTTCGATAAAATGACCGAAGATGCCCGCAAGGCCATTGGGCAGTCGCTGATCAAAATGGACACTTCCTTCATGGAAGACATCACTCGTGATCTTTCAGCCTCGGACCAGCGCACCCGCATTCTCTCGGCCAAAATTCTCGAAGTTCTGTGCGACCATATTCCGCCGGAACTCAAGACCCACCTGATTGTGGCGATCCAGGACCCGGACCCCCAGGTCAGAGCCGTTGTAATCATGGGCCTTGGCAAGATTGGCGGGCCCTCGGTATCGGGCATGCTGGTCGGGTTTCTCAAAGACCAGGACGATCGTGTCAGAGCCAACGCCGTTGAAGCCATGGCCGAGGTTGGTGATATTTCGCTGGCCGAAGAGATCCTTCCCTGCCTTTATGACGACAACAACCGGGTGCGTGCCAACACTATCATCACCCTCTGGAAACTGGGCTATTACCAGATTTATGAGCCGGTAATAGAAATGATGCGGCATCCCGACAAATGGATGCGCGCCTCGGCGGCTTTTGCACTTGGTGAACTGAAAGACAGCAGGTTTTTTCCGATTCTGATTCAGGCGATACGCGATCCCGAGCCGGATGTTCGGCGAAACATCATCAAGGCCCTCGGTAAAATCGTCAATCCATTCATGCTGGCGCCTTATATCAGACCACTGCGTTTTGACCCCGACGAGAACGTCCGCAAGGAGGTAATGGCGGTTCTCTCAGCCAAACCACCAGCCCCAGCCCAATGATCTGGCCATTTGGAAGCAAAAAAGACCCGGAGCTTCTGCTAAAAGACCTTGAAAGCCCCGACGCAAAAACGCGCGAAGCCGCTTTTCACGGGCTGATCGCGCACACGGCAAAAGAGACCGACCAGATTGTGCTGGCAGCTCTCGAGGCTTTCAATGAAGCTTCGATTGAGATTATTCTACCTCTCATCGATGTCGCCGGCCAGAGGGGCATTCAGGAAGCTCTGCCGATCTTCAAGGCACTGCTGAAAGGCAAAGAAACCCGACTGCGGGAAAGCGCTCTGCAGGCTCTCTCGGCCCTCGGGACCCAGGAAGCCTTAGACATCATGATCTCTTGTCTGAACGACGTTGACCCGCGCATACGCCAGAAGGTGCAGCATGCGATCAGCGAGGAATTCGGCCAGGAAGCGATGGGCGCTCTGCTGCGGGCTCTCCCTGAAGATCGCACTTCGCCGCTTTATTTCGAGATTGTCTCATTGATGGAAGAACTCGACCTGTTCACGATCATCAAAAACAATTTCAACCAGCCGGATGTTCTGGTGAAGGATTTTTATTTCGACACCCTGACCCGCTTCAGCCGGCCTGATTTCATACCTCTTTACCTCGAATTTTATCCAAAAGCCTCAAATGCCCGCAAAGAAAAGATGGTGCAGATTCTCAACGAATACCCGGTAAAGGAATTATTGCCGCATTTTATCGAACAGCATCGACTTGGGCATTTCGAAGGTTTGCACAACCTCTCTGAAGTGGTTTTGATCAACCGCTTTTCGCAGGCAAAAGATGAGGTTCTTGATTTTGTTTGTTCTATTCGTGACACACGCTTCCGCATAAAAATTCTGCCAGAGCTTTTCAAGCATTTTGACCCATACTGCTTCGACAAAGGCTTTGAACTGCTCAAGGAATCTGCTACCGAGATTCGCAGCCAGGTTCTCAATGCTCTGATAAGCCTGATAAAAAAGACCTGGGAACGGATGAACGACCGCAGCGAACCGAACAAAATCATGCTTGCAGGCCTTTACGATTCCTGGGAAAAGCGTGTGGTCGAGTTGATGCGCAGCCGCGAAGACATTTCTGATGAGCACCGTAAAAACATAAGAAGACTGTTTTACGCGCTCGCCCAGAATCGACACGCTCTTATCAGGCCGTTTGTCAAAGAACTTCTCCAGAAAAACTTTCATGAGACCTATTTTTCCTTAAAAGACTGGCCTTTCGAAGAAATTTTCAATCTTTTTCACTGGCTCATTGAAAACGACCCCTCTTTTGGTTCTCTGATGCTGAGCGCCCTGCAGGGCAACAATGACGACACTCTCTGGCGCCTTGTTCTAAAGCTGGTCAACAGTTTTCCGGAAGAAGAGGATCGCGAAGCTTTCAAACGCAATCTGGCCGCGCGCAACCGCAACATTGCCATCGAAAAATTTCTGAAAGATTCTGACCCGGGCGTCAGGCTTGCGGCCCTTGAGTTCGCCAGCGAGCTTAAAATGAACGGTCTGCTGGAGCTGTTGAAGTCTTCAACGAAAGATCCGGCTCCCAATGTCAGGCAGACTGCACTGAAGTGCCTCAATCAGCAGCATTTTCCGCAGATTCAGAGTTTCCTGCTCGAAGCTTTGCATGATCCCGACGAAGGGGTTGCATTCTTCTCGCTGCAGACACTGAAAGCGCAGATGACGCCAAACCAGCTGGCCCCGCATCTGGTCAGATTTATCAACAGCAGCTCAGAAAAGCTGCGCAATTTTGCCCTTGAAGAGATTGCCCGCCTCACCAAAGAACGTTACAAGGCCAATTTTGCCAAGTTAACCCCAGAAGTGAGGAAACTTGCCGGTAAGGTCATTCAAAAACTCGATCAGAACTTTACCGAGCAGGTCATTCAGGATCTTTCATCTCTCGACCCGCAGACCAGGCTGCAGGCAGCCCTGCTCCTCGAAAACATTCAAGTCGATGACAAGGGTAAAGACGCTTTGCTTGCGGCAATGAAAGACCCCTCAAAAGTCGTCAGAGCCGCAATCGTCAAAACACTCGGTGTTATCGGTGACCAGGACCTGATCAAGCATCTGATCAGCTTCTTCAATGACCCAGACCCGAGAGTCCGGGCAAACACCGTAGAAGCCGTGTCACAGCTTGGAGACCGGCAGGCCATTCAGATATTGCTGCCGTTTCTCGAAGACGGTAACAACCGAATCCGCGCCAATGCGCTCGTTGGCATTCGAAAAGTCGGCAATTTCAATGTCATGCCGATTATCCAGAAAATGCTGACACACCGTGATCCCAACATGCGTGCAAGCGCCATCTGGGCAATGGGCGAAATCTGCGATCCCAATTTTTTGAATTTTATCTTCCCTTATCTGAATGACCGCAATGAAATGCTGCGATTCAACGCTATCAAAGCAGTAGCCAGAATCAACCCACAGATGCTTTCACAGTATATGCCTGTTCTGCGTAAGGACCCATCACAGAAGATCAGAAAACTTGTTGCCGATCTTAGCTTTAAGGTGCTTTAAATGAGTCTGACCGGGCGGGAAGTGCTTCAGGCGCTTCAAGAATATTTCAGCAGTTCTAGTCAGCAGACAGAAACTTTTCTGATGCTGATTTTGCCGGCCCTTTTTCTCACCATCGCCCTGATTTATGTCAAAACCAGCCCTGCCAAGTCTGCAGACCCCTACTTTGCCATCTCAAAGCAGGATTTTGAGCTGCTCGAACACATCAGAATCCAGAAGGGTCTTGAAGAATTCGACCGTGATTTTTTGATGAGCGTTGCCTTCACCTATTCGGTTAAACCAACCCGAATGCTGCTTGATCCGGCCACTTTTGCCAGGATCGAAGAAATGATGACCGATAAGATCAAAAAAGGCGGCGAAGATCCGGCAACCAACAAGAGCCTGATCTATCTGAAGAACCTCAGAAAAAAGCTGTTTGGCTCCTGATTGACGCCTTAAAGGTTTCGAACTGCCGAATCTAAAATAATGGTGACCGGCCCCTGGTTTTCTTGTGAAATCAGCATGTCCGCACCGAAAACCCCTCGTGCAACCTTGCACACTCCGGCGGTCTCAAGTTCGGCACAAAACGCTTCATACATTTTTTCGGCGGGTTCTGGCGCTTCTGCCTCGATGAAGCTGGGCCTGAAGCCGTTGCGAATGTCACCGAACAGGGTGAACTGCGAAACGACAAGAATTTCGAAGCCACAGTCCTTCACCGACAGGTTCATTTTACCGGCCTGATCAGGAAATATTCTCAAGCCGGCAACTTTTTTTGCCAGCCATTGCATTTCTTTAACGGTGTCGCCGCGACCGACGCCGAGGTAACAGACGAGTCCCTGGCCGATGCTTGAAACCAGACATGCATCGACAGAGAGTGATGCGCATCTTACTCTTTGGACTACAGCTTTCATAATCAACTCCAATAAAAAAGGCGCCTTGCGGCGCCTTTAAAAAAACAAAACTTACTTGGCAGCGGCGCTTTTCTTTTCAGCGGTGCTCAGTTCGCACATGACCGGGCTGGCAATAAAGATCGATGAATAGGTACCAACGATTACGCCGAAGGTCAGAGTCATGGCAAATCCCTTGATCGAGGCGCCACCCAGAACGAGGATAGCGATAAGAGCAAGAAGAGTGGTTACAGAGGTGTTGATGGTTCTGCCGAAGGTCTGATTGATCGACAGATCGACGATGCCGGCCAGATTGGTCTCTTTTGAAATCTTGCGGTTTTCGCGGATTCGGTCGAGAACGACGATCGAGTCGTTGACCGAGTAACCCAGCAGAGTCAAAATTGCAGCAAGAACGGTTACATCAAATTCAATGCCGATGATCGAGAGAAAACCAAGGGTGATGAACAGGTCATGCACTGCTGCGACAATAGTGCCGGTGGCAGACTGGAATTCAAAGCGGTAGGCCAGATAAAGGAGAATACCGATTACGGAGAGCAAAGCGGCCCAGATGCCCTGTTTTTTCATTTCATCGCCGATGGTCGGGCCAACGTTTGATACCTGAAGGGCTTCATCAGAGAAAGGGGCCACTTCCTTGAGATTTTTAAGGATCTGATCGTGAACTTCGGCATTTTTGGCGGTGTCTACTGGAGCGGCGGGATACTGAATGATGAATTCTCGGCCCTGGCCACCGGCAACCGACTGAACGACAATCTGTTCAGAGGTGAAATACAGGCTCAATGATTTTTCCATCTGCTTAAAATGTTCGCGGATCTTGTTTTCATTTGATTCAGCGTCAAATCTGACATGAATGATGCTGCCACCCTTGAAGTCGATGCCGTAATTCAAGCCCTTGACGAAGAGAAGCAGGATGCCAAGGATCACCAGCAGACCGGAAATATAAAAGAATGTACTCTTGTGTTTCATTATTGGAATAAGCATGGTTTTCAACCTTTCTCTTTACTTTAAATCAGATGCTCAGGGTTTTGGCACGGCCATCAGCGTAATACATGTCAAGGGCCAGTTTAACGCAGACGATGGCGGTAAAAACGTTGGCGATGAGACCGATACCGAGGGTAGTCGCAAAACCACGGATCGGGCCAGAACCGAAAGCATAGAGAATTGCAACGGTAAGCAGAGTGGTTACGTTAGAGTCGATGATACAGGCAAGAGCGCGGTCAAAACCGGCATTTATCGAGGCTTTAACGGTTTTGCCAGACTTGAATTCTTCTTTGATTCTTTCGAAGATGATAACGTTGGCATCAACGGCCATACCGACGGTAAGAATGAGACCGGCAATACCAGGGAGTGTCAGGGTGCCGCCAAAGAAAACGAGAACGGCGAAGATAATCAGGGTGTTGAACAGAACTGCCAGGTCAGCAAAGATACCTGAGAGCTTGTAGAATACTGCCATATACATGAAAACAAGCAGGGCACCGATGATACCTGCAGCCCAGCCGGCATTGATTGATTCCTGGCCGAGGGTCGGGCCGACAACGCGGCTTTCGAGGGCAATCAGGCTGGCGGGAAGGGCGCCGGCGCGGAGAACGATCGAGAGGTTCTGAGCTTCTTCAAAGGTGAAGCGGCCGGTGATCTGGGCCATGCCACCGGTAATGCGTGACTGAATTACGGGAGCGCTGTGAACTTTGTTGTCAAGAACGATGGCCAGCTGTTCACCAATGTGTGAACCAGTGACCTGAGCAAACTTGGCAGCGCCTTCGGCGTTGAATTCGAGGTGAACGATCGGAGCGCCCATATCGTCGAAGGCTACTTTGGCGAATTTAAGATCGCGACCGGTAACGTCGGCTTTTTTGTTGAGTTTGAACCACATGGCCTGCTGCTGCGGGCTGGCGGGTTTCATGAGGACGATTTCGGCTTCGGGGTTAACCGGTTCGAGCTGAGCAGCGGTGAGAGCCTGATCGACAACGATGTGAAACTGCAGCATGGCAGTGTTCTGAATCAGCTGTTTAACACGCTCAGGGTCTTTAACGCCGGGGAGCTGAATGCGGATGCGGTTGCCTTCCTGGGCTTTGATGCTGGGTTCGGCAATACCATACATATCAATTCTGTTTCTGATGATTTCAACCGAGCGTTTAACGGCATCGGTAATGCTGTCGTTTTCCTGGATCGAGTTGAGGTCAACCTGATAAACAAGGTCAATACCGCCCTTGAGGTCGAGGCCGAGGGTAATCTTGGATCTCGGGAAAAGAGAAGAGAGCATCAGGGGCAGTCTGGCATAAAGTCTTGAGGAGCCAACAAGAGCTTTAAGCTCGTCAGCCGATTTGCCGTTAACTCTGATGCTGGCGTTGCCGTTTTCATAGTCCGGGTTGATTACGCGGGCTTCACAACCTGCGTCAACAAGAGTCTTGCGCACAGTTTCCGCCACATTGTTGAGGGCGTCATCGGGGCGCGCCGGGTTTTTGCTTCTATTGAAAAGTTCTGCCATTTTATCAACCTGGATTTTCACCACGGCTGATTTTCCGTCTTCACCGGCAGAATATTCAAGCAGGCGGGCAGGCACACCGGCCTGTTCATCAGGGGAAATGATGCCGAAGGCGTTTTCCCATATCTTTGTAGACGGCAGCGCGTAAAAGACGGAGAACAGCAATACCGCTAATACTACAATGATTTTGACACTATGTTTACTCTTCATTTACAGAAACTCCCTTGCTGAGGTCGACCAAAGTAGACACGTATTATATTCAAGGGGGCACAGCAAGTCAATGAATATTTGCCCGGCGTTATGATAAAAGGTTTCCAGGTGAAAAATCACCACAAAATGTACATAGTTTTGTTTTTTCGTTGCCTTAGTTTAAAAAAAAGGTTATTTTTAACTCTCGCAAGATGCTTCAAACACAAATTATGCCGGTTAAAAACAGGTGCAGACCTCTGCTGTTATTACTGGTCATGCTGATTTCATGCATGACCCCGGTCTGCGCACAGAAGCAGATCGGCGCTTCAGAAGAACTTACCAAAAAAGCCAAAGACCATCTCAATCTTTTTCAATATGAACAGGCACTGAAGCTCCTGAAACAAGCCATGGACCTCGAACCGGACAACTGGGAACCATGGTTTCTTGCGGGCCGGGCTTTTATCAAAATGAAAAAAGAAGCGGAAGCGGAGAAATTTCTGGTCAAGGCTCTCAAACTCAACCAGAGCGAGCTTGAGGTACAGAAAACCCTTGGGGCGCTCTATATAATGAATGCTAAAGCCGCACAGGCCAAAGGTCAGACCAATGAAATGGCCGAGTTCCTGCACAAAGCCTGCCAGGCCTACCCCGGCGGCACCAAAATCTGGCAGAGCCTGCTCGAACACTGGTGGAAGACCGGCGAATACGAAAAAATAAAAAAAGAGGGCGATCTTATCGTCAAGTCTAATTCTGCGGCACTGGAAGAGGCCGACGACCAGAGTCTGCAGATAGCACTTATTATCGTTGCCAAAGCTTATTACCGTGACGGCGATTTTGCCATGACAAAAACTTTTCTCGATCAGGCCGGGAAAATAAGGGCTCACAATGAAGACATGTATGCCCTCAAGCGCGAATTGATGAACAAAGCCGAAGAAAATGTAAAGCGCATGGTTGATGATGCAAAAGCGAGTTCCGAAAAGGGCGATTACGCCAAAGCACTTGAACTGCTGCAGAGTGCCGGTAAAATGCCGGGGGCCAAATCTTCAGAGATTCTTGAGCTCATGGACAAAATTGAAAAAGAAGCGTCTCTGAAACAGGCAATAAAAGACATCGACGCCATGATTACCGCAAAGAAGTATGAAGAGGCCCTTGAAAAACTGCACGAATCGACCCAGGAATTCCCTGAAAATAAAGAACTGACAGAGCGGCTGGCCTCGGTTTCAGGCATTGTCGAAAAAATCCAGGCCGAAGAAGCAAAAGTTAACGCCGCCGTAATCGCCGAAAAAAAGCGAAAGATGGAACTGGCAAGACAGCTGCAGTTGTTTATAAAAGAAGGCGAAGAAAACGAGCAAAAAAAGAACTTTGACATGGCAGCCATGGGCTATGAAAAGGCTCTGGCACTTGCGCCCGAAAACAAAGACCTGCCGGCCCGGATCGCTGAAATGAAAAAAATGGCTGCAAAGGCTCGCGAGAGACAGAACGCCTTTTCCGTAAAATTTAATGACTTCGAGAATCTTTTTTCGGCCGCAAGCTATGAAGAGTGCTACAGCCGTGGCAAAGAACTGCTTTCCGAGTTTCCGGAACACAGCAAAGCCGTGTCGGCCATTTTTGCTGAAACCTGCCTGAAAACCGGCAAATACAGCGAAGCCCGCGAGGCGATCATTGCGCTTGAGGGGGACCCGGAACACGAAACCCTGCACGACTACATTATCGGCATGGTCAGCTACCAGGAGGGCGATAGAGACAAAGCACTCGAGCATCTCAGCCGGGTAAAAAACCGCAACAGCTCTTTCAGAAGCGATATTTCAAGCACTATCTACTGGATATACCTTTATAAAGTGCAATTCGGCATTTATATCCTGATGCTCGGCCTCGCCTTTCCCGCCATAAAAATGGGCAAAGAAGCTCTTGCCAACTGGAAAGCGACGAGCATGATCAATAAACTTGAGAAGATCAAAGAGAGTGGCGATTATGAAGCCAACCTCGCTTTTCTTGAAGAACGCTTTGCCAGAGAAGACACCCCTAACCCCAAACAGGTTCAGGTTATGCTGGCTGAAGCCCTGCTGCGAACCGGTAATCCGCAGCGGGCCTATGAGATGGCCAACAACCTTCTCAAAAAAGATGCCCGCAACCCTCTTGCAAAAAGAATTGCCGGTGAAGCCGCCCTTATCATCGAAGATTCCTCGCCAATGGGTCTTGAACACGTGCAAGCCCTGTTGAAAATCGATGAAGCCCGCAAAGACGTCATCACATATCTGGCGAGAGTATATATCAGGCAGCAGGCTGACCATAAAATGGCTCAGGATTTCATCCTCAAAGCCATTTCGATCAACCCGGCCGATGTCGAATCGGTTGTGTACCTGGCCGACGTTTTTATCAAGCGGCAGACATACAGTCAGCAGTCACTTAAAATTTTCGAGCGCGCTATCAAGGCTGCTCCCGAGGTTCCTGAATACTATATGGCGATAATTGAAAATTATCATCGCCTCGACAACCCCCAGGAAGCACAAAAATGGCGGGAAACCGCCGCAGCCCGCTTTCCGGCCCAGGAAGAATTCATGGAAGACAAACCAAGGGCAACCACCGGGCAGGCCCGCGGTGGTCTGCGCCTTAAAACCGACAGCGAATCTGCCGCAAAACTGGCCACACCAGGGGCGTTCCCTGATTATGACAGCATAGGTAATGGCGGCAGCCCGGCGAACACTGCGGGTGGGTTCCCTGATTACGAAAGCATCGGCAATGATGCATATCCGGCACAGACACCGGCTCCGGGCGCTTTTCCGGATTACGAAAGCATCGGCAACGAACCAGTCCGGCCGGCGGCGCCAGCAGGCGGTGGCTTCCCTGATTATGACAGCATAGGTGATGACAGTGAAAATCTGCTGCCGCCGCTCAAACCGGTGGCCCCTGCTGCTCCGCCGGCCGCGAAACAGGCTCCCCCTTCCGGGCCACAGAAAAACTGCCCGCACTGCAACGCCATAAACTCCCTCAAAGATTATTACTGCAACACCTGCGGTAAACCCTGCTGAAAACCCGGCCGGCGGGTTTGCTGTAATGCCGCGCGGGTTTTCAGCAGGGTTACGAAGTTTATATAAAAAAACAGCCCCGGTTTCCCGGGGCTGTTTTTTTATATCAGAACTTATTTTGCTTTGGGCTTGCGGCCGGGTTTGCCTTTGGCGGGCTTTTCGGCCTTTTCAGTTTTGGCCGGTTTTTCGGCTTTGGCGGCC
The DNA here is from genome assembly GCA_024710355.1 of Candidatus Rifleibacteriota bacterium. Lineage (GTDB taxonomy): Bacteria > Muiribacteriota > Ozemobacteria > Ozemobacterales > Ozemobacteraceae > Rifleibacterium. The sequence continues at coordinate 211,549 of JANJUX010000007.1, read as the reverse complement.
TTAGCAGGCTTTTCAGCTTTGGCGGGCTTTTCGGCTTTGGCAGCTTTGGCAGGCTTTTCGGCTTTGGCCGGTTTGGCAGCCTTTTTGCTTTTTCCGATGAATTCTTCTACAAGCTGAGCGACGGTCGGGCGACCGATTTCCTGCAGTTCGTAGCCAACGCGCAGGCAGGGCTTTTTAACCTTGACCACGCGGGTGATATCGATCGGTGTGGCAGAAATGATCAGGTCGCATTCGCAGGCGTTGATGGTTTTTTCGAGATCATCAGTCTGTTTCTTGCCGTAGCCGAGAGCAGGAATCAGATCACCAATGTGAGGATACTTTTCGAGAGCGGCGAGAATAGTGCCTTTGAACCAGGGTTTCGGGTCGACGATTTCGCCGGCGCCATAGCGCTGGGCGGCAACGATACCGGCGCCAATGGTCATTTCGCCATGGGTGAGAGTCGGGCCGTCTTCGATGACCACAACTTTTTTGCCTCTGATCTTTTCCCAGCCGTCGATGAAGATCGGGCTGGCTGCGTCGATAATCTGGCAGGTCGGGTTCATGGCCAGAATGTTTTCGCGAACGTAATTGATATCTTCGGGGTTGGCTGAGTCAATTTTGTTGATAACAACGACGTCAGCGGTGTAAACGTTGGCTTCGCCGGGATAATAGGCGGCTTCGTGGCCGGGGCGGTGCGGATCGGCAACGACAAATTTGAGGTCTGACTGGAAGAACGGGAAGTCGTTGTTGCCGCCATCCCAGACGATTACGTCAGCTTCTTTTTCGGCATTGCGTGCGATCACTTCATAGTCGACACCAGAATAGATCACGGCGCCCATGTCGATATGGGGTTCGTATTCTTCGCGTTCTTCGATGGTGCATTTGTGCAGATCGAGGTCTTTGTAGGAAGCGAAGCGCTGGCAGACCTGTTTTTTGAGATCGCCGTAGGGCATCGGGTGTCTTACGGAAACAACTTTGAGGCCAAGGGCTTTGAGAGATTTAACAACGGCACGGGTGGTCTGAGATTTGCCGCAACCGGTTCTGACGGCGCAGACAGAAACAACCGGTTTACTGCATTTGATCGCAGTCTGATGGTAGCCAAGCAGTTTAAAAGCGGCGCCAACGGCGGTTACCTGGCTGGCACGGTGCATGATATATTCATGCGGCACGTCAGAATAAGAAAAAACCACTTCCTGAACGTTGTGCTTTTTGATGAGGTCGAGAAGTTTTTCTTCGGCTTCTATCGGGATTCCCTTGGGGTAGCCCTTGCCAGCGAGTTCGGCGGGGTAAACGCGGCCTTCGATGTCGGGAATCTGGGTAGCAGTGAAAGCGACAACTTCATAGGTCCGGTTATTGCGGTAAACCATGTTGAAATTGTGAAAATCACGACCTGCTGCGCCCATAATGATAGTTTTAATTGCCATACAAACATCCTTTTGAAAAAATTTAACCCCGACCGCAACAAAACTGGCCGGGGCATTCTTTAATGGTTACAAGTTGAACAGGAGCCTGAGGAACAACTGGAGCATGAGCTGCCGGAACCGCCAAGTTCAAGACTGGTGCGGTTGCCTGAAGTCGAAAATGCTGAAACTTTTTTTCTGATGTTGTTGCCGTTGCAGTGAGCACAGGGAATCCTGGTCAGGTCTTCTTTAATCGAGCAGAGTTTATCGAAAGTTTTGTGACAGTCGCAACACTCGAATTCATATATCGGCATTTTGGCTCTCCACCTGATACAAATTTACAGATCAACCTGAAAAAAGCTGATAAAAAAGATCGATGCTGGCATCCTATCATTATAAGGGAAGCGAGTCAAATTCCCGGCGAATAAATACCAGATCCGGTCTCAAAGGCCGTATTTTTCGATTTTGGCGCGCAGGGTATTGCGTGTTATGCCAAGGTGAGCAGCACTCTGCACCTGATTGTGACGATGCAGTTCAAGGCTCTGACGCAGCAGCTCGCGCTCAAACTTTTCAAGAACAAAAGCATAAGCATCGCCGTCCGGGCTCTGTTTGAGCAGTTCTTTGACCAGAGCACAGATAGCTGCCGGCCCCGCCGCTGGCTCAAAAGAGCGGTCTTCAAGCTCGCGCGGCGGTGTGGTTTCGCCATGAGCTGGCGTTACCGATTCCGCGGTCTGCGGCTGGAAATCGGCCGGAGTTTTCGGGGCCTCTTCGCGGTCAATCTTTTCAGGTTTGAAACTGCCGCCAAGACGAACTTCAGTCGGCAGGTGCTCAGGCAGAATTACCTGATCGCGACTGAGGGTATAAGACTGTTCTACAGCATTGCGCAGTTCTCTGACGTTACCCGGCCATGGGTAAGCAGCCAGAACCCCGATCGACTCTTCTGAAAGCATCTTGGGCACGCCACGACGCTGGGCAGCGAGAATCGAGCAGAAATATCTGGCGAGCAGCGGGATATCTTCTGGCCGCTCGCGCAAAGATGGCAATTTAATCTCGATGACTTTAATGCGGTGAAAAAGGTCTTCTCTGAAACGCCCCTCGGCAATCAGGCGGCGCAGATCTTTGTTGGTGGCGGCAATGATTCTGACGTCGACATCGATGCGGCGGTTCCCCCCCACCCTGACGATTTCTCGCTCTTCAAGGACCCGCAACAGCTTTGCCTGCATTTCGAGGTTCATGTCGCCGATTTCGTCAAGAAAAATGGTACCCCCCTGGGCAAGCTCGAACATGCCGGGTTTGGCGGTTGCAGCACCGGTAAAAGCTCCTTTTTCATAACCGAACAGTTCTGATTCCATGAGGCTTTCGTTGATGGCGGTACAGTTGATTGCCCAGAAAGGCTTTGACGAACGGCGCGAATTATAATGAATCGCCTGAGCGACAAGTTCTTTGCCTGAACCCGATTCGCCGGTGACCAGCACGGTCACGTCTTCGCCTGAAACCTTGCCGATCAGCTTGTAAACTTCCTGCATGGCAGGACTGTTGCCCTTCAGACCGCTGGATTTAGGGGCCTGCACGGCAACTTCAGCCTCTTTGCCGGTATTTCTGGTGTTCAATCCCCGCGAAATCAGTAACAGGCATTCGTCGATATTGAAGGGCTTGCTGAGAAAATCGTAAGCTCCCAGTTTCATGGCGGTAACTGTGGTTTCCATGTCGGTGTAAGCTGTCATGACGATGACCTGAGCTTCCGGATCTAGTTCTCTGATTTTTTTCAGCACCTGCAGGCCATCCATTTCGGGCATGCGGATGTCGACAAAAATAATGTCGGGCTTGAAGCTTTCGTAGAGTTTTAAACCCTTCAGGCCGTTTTCAGCCAGCATCACTTCATAGCCGGCCTTCTGCAGCGCTTTCTCGAAAGCCCATCTGACACTGTGTTCATCGTCAACAACAAGAATTTTTGCTTTGCCGTTCATAACGCTCCTCATTCAGAAGGTTCTCCCAGGGCTTTTTCCCGGGCTCTTTCCCTTTGAATTCTTTTTTTCCAGCTGTGCGGGGAAGCAGTATCGAGGATACTGTCGCCGTGCAGCACCAGCACCCGACACCCCGGGTTGATTCTGGCCATGCCGTCTTCAATCCCCTGGCGCAATTCTTCGAGATTGTAACGCAGAGAGGTGTGAAAAAGCAGCAGGTTCTCTACCCGGGCCGCTTTTGCAGTTTCCAGAACCTCCGCAAGGTATGAATGCTGCTGAAAGTTGCGTTCATCATCTTCGATATTGAGATAAGTGCATTCATGGCACAGAAAAAGGCTTTCGGCGATTTTCTGCGGGTCAATCGGCCGCGAATCGCCGCCATAAGAGAAAATGATCTTTTCGAATTCTTCGGCCACCTCATCTTTGCCTTTGCTCCAGATGACCTCGTTGATTTCGCGCTGCGACAGACCAACGAACTGTGGCTTCAGACGGCGGCGCTGCTCGATGATGTTGTAACCGAGGCTCAGCTGCCTCTGGGAATGTCTGGTTTTGAAGGTGCGCATAAAAACCTTGCTTTTCTGGTCATCGAGAAGGATTTTCTCGTCTTCTTCGAGAGGAATCCATTCAAGTTTGAAAGAAAGGTCTTTCTGGGTGCGGGTAAGATAATCAGTGATGAATTCGATCAGTTTATTGTCGCGGGGAAAATAAATCTGCAGGCTGGCAGTTTGGTCGCCAGCGCCAAGATTGCGAATATTGATCAGGTTAACCAGGCCGGCGATGTGGTCGGCATGACCGTGTGAGAGAAACACCCGACGAATGCCGAAAACCCGGTTAAGTAGACCGGTAGCAACCCCCTCGCCAGCGTCAAAAAGAATATTGAAACGGCGGTGATACAACCAGGTAGAAAACAAGGCTCGCGAAAACCCACGGAGTTGATCTTGAAGCGGAAAATTTGGGGTTGTCATGAATATCCTTCCGGTTTTTGCTTGCCCTTGCGAGCCCGGTTAATTTAACACAATCTTACCGCTTCGAGCCAATATAAAATTTCTTCGCGGCCACAGACTATTGAATTTGCTTCAATAATCCATTGTGTGCTAAATTCATGCAAACCATTCGGGGAGACCTGCATTTTATGAACAGCGAAAAGCTAAAAGATCTGATCGACAGCAAGCTGAGAGACTATATCAAGCGGTTCGTCAGATATTCTTCCTTCTCTCACCTCACTTCGGAACGTAGAGAGATCATTGCCGGCACCTTCGTCTATCTGATCGATGATCACGATATGATCCCGGATGATGTGCCAAACATCGGCTATCTTGACGACCTCATGGTTTTCGTTGAAGCCGCCAAACATTTCCTCGCGACGGGAGCCCCGATCAGCGGCGTCTGTAATGCCGAAGAAGTTCTCGAAGATCTGCAGTTCGTCCAGAAGCACATGGGTCTGATGTTCGGCGAACAGCATTTTTCTATCGATACCATCAAGCGCCTCGGTCAGAAAAAGGTTGATGAACTGCCGATTCTGGCCGAAAAAATCAAGCAAAAATATGTCCATCTGGGAGATTTGAACAATGATTAAAAACATTATCAGAGGTTTTTCGATTGCAGCTCTGACGGCAGCCATGTTCTGCGGCACTGCTGCCGGCGCAGAAGAATTGATCACTCCGGTTTCCGAGCTGCTGAAGAACCCAAAACAGTTTGAAGGCAAGTTTGTCACCGTCAGCGGCCGTTATTCAGGCTGGAAGAACGCTCCCGGCAGCCCGCCGGTCACCAGATCCGACTGGGTTCTCTGTGATGAAGACAAAAATGCCATTTACTGCACCGGCCTGATGCCCCAGGACAGCCAGACCGGCGAAACCCCGATTTACTGGAAACCGATGAATGTCCTGGCACAGGTAAAAATCGCCGAGGGCCGACCTTTTCTGCAGGTTGCCGAAGCAAAAGCCCTGACCCTGAATGTCGAGCAGATGGTCTCGGTTTCACAGATTCTCTTTGCTCCGATAGAAATGCAGGGCAGGTATGTCGGCCTCATGGGCGTTCTTGCCAAGGGTTATGGAGTTAAAGGTGAAAGAATGTATCTGCTGGCTGACCCGACTGGAGCCATCAAGCTCGGAAGAATGCCGAAGCTTTTTCCGAAGGGAACGATTCTGCATCTGCGCGGCTATGTCAGACAGGATGAAAATGGTCTGCCGATGATCGACAATGTCGAGATCGTTTCATCAAGGGTGGATTAAAAGGTTTAAAGCAACATAAAAAACCGCGTGTCAGCAGTGACACGCGGTTTTTCGTTACAGGCAAAAACCTGATATTTATTTGGCTTCGGGAGTGGTGTCGGGGTGACTGCGGCGCAGTTTTTTCAGAAGCAGCAGAGCGTTGCGCAACAGGCTGAATGTCAGGCCATATAAAGCGAAGCCCCAGGTAAGAAAGAAAAGTGTCATCGGCGGATTGACGACCAGCGCCACGAGAACAAGCAGAACGGCAAAACGTCTCTTGTTGCTGGTCTGGGGGGTCTTTTTCATGGCCGGGTATTCGACTGTGCTGACCATGAGAAACGAGGTGACAAGAACCACAAAAGGTATCACCATGGCCGGGATGCGCATGAAGTTGAAAAACTGCAGTTCGAAAATGGTCATGGTGGCAAGAATGCCAGCCCCTGCCGGAATTGGCAGCCCCTGAAATACATCGTGTTTCGAGGGCGGGGTGACATTGAAGCGGGCGAGGCGCAAGGCGCCGCACAGAACGAAAATGCCGGTCACGACAAGACCGGAGACGCGATCATGTTCGAGGTAGCGGGTATAGACGAGAAAAGCCGGAGCCATGCCAAAGCTGATAAGATCGGCAAGTGAATCGAGCTCGGCGCCAAATCTTGATTCAACTGAGGTCAATCTGGCCAGTCGGCCATCGAGGATATCGAAGATGTTGGCCAGCATTATCAACCAGCCGGCGGCAAGAAATTCGCCCTGCGAGGTCATGACCACCGAGAGGTAGCCGCAGACGAGGTTCATCGAGGTGCAGGCATTGGGAAGAATTGAAAGATGCCGGCTGACAAAGCGTTTCTTTTCTTTGCCGGTGTTTTCGGGCTGGCTGGTGGTGTTTTCTTCTACCATCTCAACATCTTCTTGCGATCACGCTTGAACCGCCCTGAACCCGCTGCCCGAGGCGAACCTCGATGCGCGCATCAAGAGGCATGTAAATTTCGGTGCGTGAACCAAACCTGATCAGACCAAAACGTTCACCGGCACCAACCTTGTCGCCGGGGTTTTTCCAGCAGAGGATGCGGCGGGCGATAAGGCCAGCGATCTGTTTGACCAGAACTCTGTAACCATCGGCATCTTCAATGCCAACGGCGTTCTGTTCGTTTTTGACTGAGGCTTTCGGTTCGAAGGCTGCGAGAAATTCGCCGGGCGAGTAGTGGCGATAGGCGATTTTCCCTTTGATCGGGGAGCGGTTGATGTGAACGTCAAAGACCGAAAGGAAGATGCTGACGCGCTTGGCCGGGCCATCGAGAAATGGCACATGCTCGACCGAATCGATACCAACCACTTTGCCGTCTGCCGGGGAAACGATAAGGCAGTCGCCCTCAGGAATCTGACGTTCGGGGTCGCGGAAAAAATAGAGTGTAAAAGCGGTGGCAAGATAAAGAATGCGACCCAGCCAGCGGCTGATCGTCGAGAAAACCACGGCAAGCACGAGCAGAGAGCCGGCCATGAAAAAACCTTCTCTGTGAATTGGGCTGCGCATCAGTCAGGCTCCTTGAGGATAAATTGGCAGTTCATTATAAATCGCGGTCAGGGGCATGTCAAGGCAAGTTAATCACGATCATTCAACGGCATTGATTGCGGCGAGAAGGTCTGGCCACAGGGTTTCGCGGGCAAAAGCGAGAAAGAAATACGGCGAGGGCGAAGGACCGACAAATTCAGAAAACCAGGTCTGCCGGTCGGGCAAAGTGACAGAAAGACCGGTCGCGCCCGGAAAAGCCTTTTGCGAATGGTAATTGCAGACAATCAGGCCGGGAAACTCGCGCAGAAGGTTTTCGGTATCGATTTTGATCCTGGTCAAAGGCCCGGCAGCATTGCTGACGAAGCTTTTCAAATCGCGGTTTTCGGCTTTTTCAAAAGCCTGCACCACGTATTTTTTCTCGCCATCTTCGACAACGAATTCGAGATGGTCACGCAACCCGGCGAGCACTTTTGCATATTGGTCGCGCTCATTGTTTACAGCGATGAACCAGGCATTCAGGCGGCTGATAAAGCTCGCAAAGGCTGAATTGCGGATCATCGAGACTGTAACCGGCTGGGTTATGATGCCCTCAAGGTATTTTTTGCGGTATTCATCGCAGATAATGCGCCCGAGGGTTTCTCCGTCAAGCTTATCGCTGCCGGTACCGGCAATACTTTTAACGATTTTGCCGTAAGGAAAACCTGCCGCCGGAACCATGGCCTGCGAAAAAACGGTTGCTGCAGCGCAATTTCTGAACTCCCAGGCCACTTCAATGCTGCCCATATTGCAGGCATCGAATGCCAGCAGCTCGAGCGGTCGGCGACTGCCGTCGAAATTGGCGGCGGCCCCTGCAATATAAGCGGCAATCTCGATGACGTTGCCTTTTTTTTCGGCGCTGTCGTCGACGATAAGAGAGTTGCGCAAGGCGGTCGAGGGCAAGGAGGCAGAAGATTTCCAGCCATCGGCATGTGAACTGATGATCAGAGAATAGCGGCGGGCCGGAAAAGCTCGACGGGCCCAGGTCATGAAATCAGCGATCACCAGACCGGAGCTTGAATCGAATTTGCCGAGCGAAACCAGTTCTACAAACTTGTTTTTCTGCAGCATCAAACGCTTGAAGCCATCGACCCTGGTGTCTACCTGGATCAGAATCTGGGTTCCGGAAGGTAACCCGGCGAGCGCAATGTCTTCGATGTTGGCGCCGATATAAGAAGAAAGACTGTTGTCGCCACCCATGTGCAGCAATAAAACATGCTCGTTCGGATAAGCTCCGGAGTTGCCGGCGTGCAGAGAATCGGCCATCGCGGTATAGGCGGCCTTGACTTCGGCAATCTGGTCGAGAGGCTGACTCGAAAGCTTTGTGGGGTATTTTTCCAGTACGTCGGCAATGGCATTTACGGTAGCGCTGATATGCTCGGTTTTGAGTTCTTCTGGTCTTATGCGCCGCCCGTAGCGTTCTCGCAGACTGCGGGCGATCATCGAGCGGGCCGTCGAGCGCAGATCTACCGTTACGTTCATTTCACCGTAGAGGCCGGCAGAGGTCGCCGCCATCCATTCAAGCACCAGGTTTTTGTTGGTGCCGTGCTGGCAGAACAACACCACCTGATCGCGGATGCTTATGGGCGAAAGGGTGAAACGCCCCTGTTCATCGACGGTTGCCGGGCCGGAAAGGTCGTCCTGAACTTTTACGGTAAATGGCCGCAGGTCGAGCAACGAGGGTGTGATGCCGCCTAGATCTTTATGAACGGCGACATCGGAAAGGTTGATGATGCCAGACAGGCGCAGATCGGTGGGAATTGGAAAGTTAAAAGGCAGCGTCGGGTTTGACTCGCCTTCACAGCCGGTCAAAACCAACGCTGCCAGTATGGCAATGAGAAGAAAAAGCTTTCTCGGTGTGATCAATACCTGAATCCCTGGCTCAGCCGGCAGCGGTCATTTCAGCAGCTGCTTTGGCGGGAGTCGGCCGGTTGAGCGGTTCAAGATACGTCTGGCCGCCCATATAGGGGCGCAGAACTTCAGGAATTCTGACACGACCATCTTCTTCCTGGAAATTTTCAAGAATTGCCAGCCAGGTGCGGCCAACGGCAAGGCCCGAGCCGTTAAGGGTATGAACGAAGGCGGTCTTTGCCTTGGCATCGCTGCCCTTGTATCTGATACCGGCGCGGCGCGCCTGAAATTCTTCGTAGTTGCTGCACGAGCTGATTTCGCGGTAGGTATTCTGTGATGGCAGCCAGACTTCGATATCGTAAGTTTTGGCGGCAGCAAAGCCGAGGTCGCCGGTAGACAGGGCCACGACACGGTATGGCAGGCCGAGCAGGCGCAGAATTTCTTCGGCGTTGTCGAGCAGTTTTTCGAGTTCGTTGTATGAATCTTCGGGTTTGCAGAATTTAACCAGCTCGACCTTGTCGAACTGGTGCTGGCGGATCAGACCGCGGGTGTCACGGCCATAGCTGCCGGCTTCGCTGCGGAAACAGGGAGTATAGGCGGTAAAAGCGATGGTCAGGTCTGATTCTTTGAGAATTTCGTTGGCATAGAGATTGGTGACGGGTACTTCAGCGGTCGGAATCAGGTAGTAGTCGAACCCCTGCAGTTTGAAGAGATCCTGTTCGAATTTTGGCAGCTGACCGGTGCCTTTCATTGATTCGGCATTGACGATGAACGGCGGCAGAATTTCGCGGTAGCCGTGTTTTTGAGTGTGGGTATCGAGCATAAAGTTGATCAGGGCGCGTTCGAGGCGGGCGCCGGGACCAGTCAGCACCGAGAATCTGGTTCCGGTGAGTTTGGCGGCGCGGTCGAAGTCGAGAATACCAAGGTTGGCGCCGAGATCGACATGATCTTTGACCGGAAAGTCAAATTTGCGGGGGGTGCCGAAACGTCTGACTTCGACATTGGCGCTTTCGTCGCGCCCGACCGGAGTCGTTGCATTCGGCACATTCGGAATGGTCAGCAGCATGTTATTGAGAGCCAGGTCAATCTCTTCGAGCTGTTTTTCAAGCTCTTTGGCCTGATTGCCCATTTCCTTCATACCGGCAAAAAGGTCTTCGCAGGGTTCTTTTGCGGCCTTGCGGCGGCCGATTTCCTTGTTGACGTTATTGCGTTCGGCCTGCAGGGCCTCGACCTTCGCGATCATTTCGCGGCGGCGGGCATCGAGTTCTTCGAGGGGCTGCAGTTTATCGATAACGACGCGCGAAGCGTTGTTTATAAGGGTTTCGAGAATCTTAGCCGGTTCGGTGGGGTTGCCGGCTTCCTGAAGGATGGCTTTGTTGGTCGGATTTTCGAGCGAAGCGTCGCCGCGTTTGATCATTGCAGCTTTGAAGAGTTCGGGGTTGGCGCGAATCCATTTGATATCGAGCATGTCTATCCATTGCCTCCGGTAGTGTATGGGGTCAGAGGGTTAGAATACTCTTTTCGTGCCAGTCTTGCAAGAGGCGGCGCAATTATTCAGAAAAAAGGTCGGGTTGAAACGGGCCTTGCGGCATTTCTGGCCTGACACACTCAGGGCCTTCGTTGCGGGTCGAATTAACGAAACTGCTGACCCTGGTGCAGGCAAGCAGGTCGTCAGAAGCCGGCCTGAGAAGTTTCGCTAAATCATTCTGGGCCGCTTCGGGGTTCAGCCATGCAGTGATCTGGTCTGGCGCAATGATGGCCGGCATGCGGTGATGAACTTTCTGAACCGTTCTATTAGCCGGCACGGTTATGATGGCGCACGAATTCATCTGTTCGCCAGCTTCGCCATGCCAGATTTCCCAGATGCCGGCGAGGCACAGCTGGCCAGCAGTGGCGGCGACAGAGAAATAGAAAGGCTCGGCGGCGGCGCCGGCCCTTTTCCATTCATAGAAGCCAGATGCCGGCAAAATGCAGCGGCGGTAACGAAAGGCATTTTTAAACGCCGGTTTTTCGCGCAGTGTCTCGGCACGGGCATTGATGAGAGTGCTGATTTCGCCGGGGTCTTTAATGAATGGCGGCACCAGGCCCCAGCTGAGAAAATCATATCTGAGGCGGTTGCGATCGATGTCATAGAGGAAGGCGAAAACCGGCTGAGTCGGCGCGATGTTGTAGCGATCGGCAAAAACCGGTGGCGGTTCAAGAAAAAGCAGCCTGAACAACCAGTTCAGGCTGCCTGTAAGCGCAAAACGGCCGCACATTTACAGCATCGGCCTGACCTGATTGGCTTTATGCAGTTTAAAAGCCTTCAGGGCTTCAGAAATGATTTCGATGCTGCGCCGCATTTTTTCGGGCGAAACGACCAGAGCGACTCTTATTTCGTTGCGGCCACGCGACGGATCGAGATAAAAACCATTCGCAGGCGTTACCGCCACGGTTTCGCCGCCCATATTGAACTTTTCGAGCATATAGAGACAAAATTCAGTAATGTCTTCGAATTCAGGAAACTTGATCATCAGATAAAAAGCGCCGGCCGGCCGGGGGGCCACCACGTGTGGCAGATACTCTTCAATCGCCTGCATGGTTGCATCGAGGCGCTCACGATAGGTCTGCCGCAGCTGATACAGATAGTCCGGACGGGCAAGAACCGCATCATAGGCGCCGGCAACCCCATACTGAGCCAGATCTGAAACACAGGCCACCGAATGGGCCGTAACCATGGCAATTTTGTCAATCATTGGCTTGCGGGCAACCACAAAGCCGATGCGAATGCCACACAGCGAAAACGACTTGCTCGCCGAGTCGATTACAATCATCAGGTTTTTAAGCTTTTCGTTCTGTTCTTCGTCACCGAGATCCAGCTGCAGAACACTGAAGGCCTCTTCATCGCCGAGAATCATTTCGCGATAGACTTCGTCGCTGATCAGAAACAGCTGGTGTCTGACGCAGATGCGGGCAAGCCGCTCGATTTCTTCGCGGCTGTAAATCTTGCCGGAAGGGTTGTTAGGGCTGTTCAGCAGAATTGCCTTGGTTTTTGGGGTGATCAGCTTTTCGATTTCCTCTTCTGAAGGAAGCGCAAAATTGTTCTCGGCACGGGTCGAAACCGCTTTGAGCACGCCATCTGCCAGACCAAGATAGCCGATATACGGCGTAAAGAAAGGCTCAATCGCCAGCACTTCGTCGCCGGGATTGCAGATTGCCAGAAAAACGTTATTGAGCGCATTCGAGGCGCCGACTGTCACAAGAACGTTGTCGGTATCGACGACCAGATGGCGCAGGTGCCGGCGGTCGAAAAAATTATTGAGATAGCGGGCAAAAGTTTCGCGCAGGTATTTTTCGCCGGTAAATGGTGAATAATTGATCTGCCCGGTCTGAGCCTTGCGATTGACCGCCTGAACGAATTCTGGGATACACTCGATATCGGGCTGACCGATGTTGAGTTCATAAACGATTTTACCCTGCGCCATCAGCTCTTTGGCGATGGCCATCATTTTTCTGATCGGGCTCGGGCTCAGATTCTTGACACGTTCAGCATATCTTTCTTCAAACATTGATCTTTCCTCGCTTGTTTATTTATCAGCGTTCTGAATTCTATACTTTTTGCCGGGCAAAGGCAATCGCAATTATCAGTCGAGCAGGCCGCCTTCGCGATTTTTAAGGGCACGATAGATGGCAAAAGCGTCTTTTAAAAGAGCCAGCCATTTCTCTGGTTCGAGTGTCAGGCTCTGGTGAACGATCAACGAATCATCCTGCCCCTCAACCTGAATGTTCTGCCCGGCAAACTTCACAAATTCGTTACGCACTTCCGAATTGAAAAACGAACGGGTTTCGGCCTCGACGGTTCCCTGCAGAACGAACGCCGCCGAAAACTTTTCGTCTTCTTTGAAGTTGATATCCTGACCACCAAAAAGCTTGCCAAGATAATCTAAAAACGAGAACTCACGGCGCAAATAGAAGTTGGGCAGCTTGAAATCGGGGTCGGTGATGATGCAGATGGTCTGATCGTGCGAAGATGAGTTTTTGCCGCTACCGGTAGTGTAATGGTAGTCAGCGAGCAGAACCTTGATGCCGTCGCGAACCCCTTCCATGACGTTGGTCATGCGATGTGAATGGCCGCGGCTGAACATTTTGAGATGCGAATGCGAATCGCGGAAACTGTCGTCGCGGGGCTTGAAATCAAAGCCCATGCGTGGAGCCATCGCAGCCAGGGCGTCATGCCGCTTTTTGGCCTGGTATATGGCATAGCCGACTGCGCAGAAAAACAGAAAAAATACCAGTCCAAAAATAAAAATCTCAACATTGTTGATAACCCAGTCCATGCCTCACCCCACGTTTGATCTATTCTGCTGCAGCTATTGATTACTGCCTTAACAAAATTGAACCGGCCCGTCGGCCCGGTCTATCAGCCGGGTTACTTTTTATTTGCAGTTATCAATAAAAATTGTCATGACAGTTTAAAATGACAGCATAATAAAAGCAACCGATGAATGAGAATGGGCCTTTTCAGGGGTTTTCTTCGGAAGCGGCAGAGGTTGGAGTCGCGGCCGGCGGGTCGATCACGACATTTTTAGTTTCTTCAGGCGGCCGGCGCAGGCGATGCATGAAGTGACTGAAGGCATCATCGGCTTCGGCGTTGATATCAATCAGTTCGTTGCGCATCAGCAGGCTCAGGCTCGCTCCCTTGCGAGCGCCGACCAGAATTTTCAGTTTTTCGCCGCCGCTGACCAGTTCAATGCTTCTGGCTTTTTCAGCATCTTTCAAGCCATATTCTTCGAGATTTTCCGGTTCAGCAAAAGAATTTACGCGGGTACGGCCAAGGCTGTTAACAAAATCTTTAACGTCAGATTCGGCAATCTTCTGCACTCCTACCATCCAGCCGCTTTCTTTGCGTTCGATTGTAATCGATCCGCTGGCATCGGCGACTGTCATCTCTTCAATACTGTCAAGCGCCGGAACGTCGAGGTGTTTCTCTCGCAGACCGTTCAGATCAACCAGCACACCGTGCAGTTCGCTGGTAAGAACCGCGTGAACCGCCTCGGAGCCTGACACCCTGACATAAGTATCAACACCTGACATTTCGCCGGTTTCAATGGCAAACTCACGGTTATCGCGGTTAATTACGAGTATTCTGGCGCGATAAGGTGCAAAGCCGTAACCGGCGGCATCTTCAGGCTTATCTTCGATAAAGCGCGAAACTTTCAGATTGCGCAGGTTTTCGAGCAGCTGCGCCACGGCAACGCCATCGGCGGCATACGAGGCCGGAGCGACGATTTCCCAGCCTGACAACGATTCATTCTGCCGCAGCTCGACCTTACCCTCGGCCTCTTCGATAACAATACGGCTTGCCTGGCCAAAATCTTCGGCAAACAGCCGCTTATCGCGCAGGTCTGCCAGGCCTCTGGCAAACGAGCCCTTGATGTAGCCAGGCACCATGAACACCCTCGGGTCGCCCTGCCTGACAAGATAATATGACCCGCCAACTTCGGTTTTGGCACCAAGGGTCAACTGCACCGTCTGCGTGGCGGTTTCGACAAGAACCACCGGCGAGCTGGCATCTATTCCGTAAGGTGCTGTATCTGTGGCATTCTCGACAATGATCAGTTCAGACCGGAGTTCGGAAAAATGCTTCAGCAGCCCTTCAGCCTCGCCCTGGTCGACGGGATAATCTGCCGGAGAGACTATGCGGCTGCCTTCTTTACCGTATTTCACTTTCAATTCTGCTTCAGCGCCATTTCTCCAGGTCAGCGAGACGATGTCTTTATCGGAGCAACCAAGGATAGACACCGGTTTCTGAACGCCTGGCGGCAGCTTTTCTTCGGTTTCAAAGTAGTTGGCATAGACAAGCAGCAGAGCCAGAACTATAAAAGCGCCAAGAGTGGGCAGGAATCTCTTTTTCACGATCACACTCTCCTTCTTGCGAGATAGACGAAAATGCCAAGCATTACAATCAGTGCAGGTGCGCCAAACACGCACAGCGAGAAGATTTTTCCGGCGTCGTTTTCGTCAAAGGCGATACGCGGCATTTCGAGAACTCTCGGTCTGATAGAAATCTGCTTATGCTGGCCAACCAGCCAGTTGACAGCGTTGATGAAGATATCACGGTTCGCAAGCGTTCCGACGTAGGCATTCGAGAAAAAGTCAGAATCGCCATAGAGCAGCAGGCGCGAGCCAGAAGCCACATCGGTTCTTTCAACAGCCAGTGCCAGATTGAATGGCCCTCTGACGTCACGGCCCTCTTCGAAGCCGATGTCGATCTGCTCGCCTTCGCGCAGATTTCGTTTTGCCCATGAGTTATCGATGGTTTTCATTACCGGCTCGACCTTGAGCCCGTCTTTTTTCTCAAAAGTCAGACTGCGGGCATGAAACATCAGGCCGAGCATGTTCTTTTCGCGAATTGGTTTGACAATCGGGTGCTCTTCGAACGCTGGCGCGACTGTCCAGTAATTTCGCCCGATGCCACGGGGATCGACAACGATATCGCTGGAAAAATTAACCCCGAATTCACTCAGCATGAATTTTTCGAGCCTTTCGAGCGGCCGGCCCGGGTCAAGAGCCACAATCAGGTGGCCATTCTGTGTTTTAACAAAGCTGCGCAGTTTTTCGATTTCGCTGTCGAGATAGTCCTGCTGCGGGCTGGCAATAATAAGAACCGAGGCACGGGAATCAATTTCTTCGTCGATCAGGCTGACTTCAGAAACATCGAAATTTTCGCGAATGAGAAATTCGTTCACGCCGGCAATGTCTCTTGGCTGAAAACCAGAGACTGAAGCCTCACCATGCCCTTTAACAAAGCCGACCATGCGTCTTATACCGCTGGTAACATTGAAAATCGCAGAGGTAATCGCCTGTTCACCGGTGAACTTCGGCTTGCTGTCGAGCGGGCTATACTGGCCAGGCATATCGAACAGGTCGTTGCTGAAAATATCCTGGCGGCTGGCGTCACATTGCACCACAAGGGTTCCGAGGGCGGTGATGTTCATGGCTCTGGTGGTTACAGGGTCCCGCATCGGGTCGATCATGGTGAATGTCAGCCGGTCACTGTGACGGCGATATTCTTTGAGCAGATCTTCAACCATGCCCTCTTCAGCTGTTCCTTTCGGGAAAAATGCCGTGATCTTCACATCTTTCTGCAGCTCGCGTACGGCCTTGATTGTCAGATCAGACAGTGAGAACATCTGACTGGCAGTAAAATCGTAGCGGATGTTGCGGCGAAACCCGATATGTGACAGAACTACCCCGATACCGATGATCAAAAGAATCAGAACGATATCGTTAAGCCACAGAAGGGTTTTGCGACTGGCAAAGATTTCTGACAGCATGGCAGGGCGGCTGACAAAAGCGACGAGCGCTGCCAGAACCCCGGCCAGCAGGGTTCCAGAAGCGGCGGTGGTCTGACTTGGGAAATTGACGTAGATGAGGCCGGCAGCAATAATGATCGCCAGCGACACGATCAGCAGAAGATAGGGTAAAATCGGAATCTGAATGCGTCTTCTGTCGTTCATCTGCTTACCTCCACCGGTCTGATTCAAGAACTCTGGTTGCGAGAAACAGCCAGGTCAGTGTGAATACAACAAAGAAAATGACATTGCCCGAATCGACGATGCCGCGCAGAAACTCGGCGTAGCGGTCGAAAATCGACAGGTTGCCGAGAATTTGCCCAAAGGCGTTGTCAAAGGCATGTTTGGCCCAGCCGAAGATCCAGAACAGCACCAGACCACCAAAGCTGACCATTGCCGCGATGATCTGATTTTCAGTGAGAGTGCTGGCGAACAGCCCCATCGAGATAAACGCCGCCCCAAGCAGAACCAGGCCGATATAACCGCTGTAAACCGGCCCCATATCGAATTCTGTCGAATAGGCTGATAAAACGAGAGGATACTGCACGGTCAGAAGTATCAGCACAAGATAGAGCGTAAAGCAGGCAAGAAACTTGCCGGCAATAATTTCGGCGGGCGAGATCGGCGAAGTCAGCAGCAGTTCGATCGTACGGCTCTTTTTTTCTTCGCTGACCAGGCGCATGGTCAGAACCGGCGAAGCCAGCAGCAGTATGAAAGCGGCGTTGTAGAGCATCGGCTCGAGCGACGCCATGCGGCTTGAAATCAGGATGACCCAGAACAGGTAGCCGACGATCATCAGAAACGATGCAAAAACTATGTAGGCAACCGGTGAATAGAAAAAAGACTGCAGCTCTTTTTTCATTATCGCAAGAATCTTCATGCGGCTTCTTTCCTTTCCTCGGCACTGGTGAGCTTGAGAAAAACGTCTTCAAGAGTGGCTTTTACCGGCGTAATTTCGCGCAGCACATGCCCGGCCCCTGTTAAATTCCGGAAAAGGTCGTCGAAGTCTTCTGCTTTTTCGAGGTTGAGCTTGAAATGATGCGTTTCCGGCATCTCGACCAGATCTGAAATGGCTGCTCCGGCATGTTTTTCGACCAGCTGTCGCCAGTCTTTGCCAGCGGCTGGCCTGATGCAGATGTTCCAGGCCGGTTTGCCGGCGGCGGCTTTTTCGAGATTGGCAACCGAATCGACAGCGACGATTTCGCCCTCATTGATGATGACGACTCTGCCACAGGTCATGCTGACTTCGGGAAGAATATGGGTAGAGAGAATGATCGTGTGATCGCGGGCGAGATCTTTTACCAGACCGCGAATCTCGATGATCTGACTGGGATCGAGGCCAACTGTCGGCTCGTCGAGAATCAACACTTCGGGGTTATGCAGAAGTGCCTGTGCCAGCCCGACACGCTGGCGATAGCCCTTCGACAGGGTTCCTATTACCCGGTTCAGCCAATCAGCCAGACCGATTCTTTCAGCAACATAGTTTATACGCTCGCGACGTTTGCCGGCAGGAAGTTCACGGAGCTCGCCGATAAAATTCAGATATGAGCCAACAGTCATTTCCGGGTAGAGCGGTGGAGTTTCGGGCAGGTAGCCAAGTCGGCGCCTGACTTCGAGCGAATCTTCAAAAACATCATAGCCCGCCACCGAAACGCTGCCGGATGTAGCAGGAATAAAGCAGGTAAGAATGCGCATGGCAGTTGTCTTGCCGGCACCGTTCGGGCCAAGCAATCCGATAATTTCGCCCTTCTCGACCTTGAGGTTGATATTGTTCAGTGCCCTGAAATTATCATAAAACTTAGTGATATTCGTCATTTCAATCATGCTCAGTATTACCTCCTGAAGCATTCGTGATGGTGGCAACCGTTTATTTGCTGAATGTAGACTAAAAAAATGCGATCGGGTTCCAGATTTTTCGATTTAATACACAATTTTTGCATTTTTAACAAGAGCAAACCGTCAATTAAAGTAGTTTTGCAAAACGCATATCTGAAAGCACCGGCGACAAAAACTCAAGGCACCGCCCGGTTGACCGCGTCACCCTTTTAACCGGCAGTCCTGGTGCACAACCGCCTGACCTGCCGCAACCGGGATTGAGAAATAACCAGTTGAGAGGAGCAGAATGATAAGTCTTGAAAAGTAATTCAGGTTCTGCGATAATTCGCCAGAAATCAAACGAAAAGGAACCCCCGGCATGCCAACCATTGGAATCTCAATGATAGCTCACAATGAGGAACGCCAGATTGCCAATGCCTTGAAATCAGCTGCATTCGCAGACGATATCGTAGTCGTAAACTGCGAATCGATCGACAAAACCGCGGAAATCGTCAAAGGCTTTGAAAAAGTCCGGCTCTTTGACCGGCCAAATAACAAGAATCTCAACGTTAACAAAAGTTTTGGCTTTGAACAGCTGAAAACCGACTGGATCTTCTATCTCGACCCGGATGAGATTATTACCCCTGAGCTGGCCGAAGAAATAAAAACCGTTATCAACAGTGATGCAAAACATGTTGCCTACAGGCTGCCGCGTAAAAACATCTTTTTTGGCCGCTGGCTGGCACATGGCAGCCAGTATCCGGATACGCAACTGCGCCTTTTCAAGCGCGGACATGCCGCCTTCGCGAATCAGCACGTGCATGAAATGCTCAAGGTCGACGGGTCGACCGGCAACCTGCAGCAACCATTCGAACACCATCCCTACCCCGAAATTGCCGATTATCTGCGTAAAATGATTTTTTACACCGGTTTTCAGGCTGAGTTCTGGCACAATTCCGGGCTTTCTGCCGGTATTTTCAACACGCTCCGACATCTTTTTTTCAGACCGTATTTTCGTTTTCTTCGCCGCTATCTGCTCAAACAGGGCTTCAGAGACGGCTGGCAGGGTTTTGTGGCTGCCGCCGGCGATGCTTTTCAGAATGTTTTCAGCTATGCCAGATTTCTCGAATTGAGGAGCAGAAAATAGTGCGCATCATTCAGATTCTCAATTCGCCAAACTGGAGCGGTGCTTCCAATTATTGCATTTCGGTAACGAAAGAGCTGATGAACCTCGGACATGAAGTGCTGCTTCTGACTGAACCCGGCAAACCATTATACCGGGCACAGCAGCTTGGGATTCCTTGTGACGACACCATCCGGCTGAATCACCGCAATCCGTTGCTCTACGTGCATGCCATCAAGCGCATGAAAGCCATATTCAAAAGCTTCAAACCTGACATTATCTCTTCGCACATCAATGAAGGCGCCTGGATGGCGGGAATGATCGCAAAAAAGGTGGTGCCAGAGGCGGTTGTGGCGCGCATCAGAACCGACATCGATCCGCCCAAGGGGCATTTTATCAACCGCTATGTTCATCACGTCTGGACCGACCACATTGTTGTCGGCTCGATGCTTCACAAAAAGTTGTGCCAGCAGATTCTCGACTACGCCCCGGAAAAAGTCAGCGTCGTCTACGGTGGTGTCGACACCGATCTGTTCAACCCTTCACGGGCTACAGACAGTGAATTTCGCAAAGAAATCAGCGCCGAAAAACACGAGCTTTTAATCGGACTGCTGGCCCGCCTCGACCCGGTCAAGGGGCATGAATACGCAATTGGTGCAATCGCAGCCCTGAAGGAACTGCCGGTTAAATTCAGGCTGGTTGCGGCAGGCTACGAAAATGAAAGAACCTTTGCCTGGCTCAAACAGCTCGCGGCAGAGAATGGCGTCGCCGACCGTCTGGTTTGCCTGGGCCTGCGCAAAGACCTGCCCGACGTTCTGGCAGCGCTCGACATCGGTCTGATCACTTCGGTGGGCTCAGAAGCTAACTCAAGAGCGGCTCTTGAATTTATGGCATCGGGTAAACCGGTTGTCGGAACCTCGGTCGGGGTCATTCCGGAAATTGTGCATCATGAAGAACAGGGCTTTATCGTTGAGCCCAGAAACGCCACTGCAACTGCTGCAGCCCTTGAAAAACTGATCACCAGTCCCCTTCTGAGACAGCGTCTGGGACAATCTGCCAGGCAGAGCGTCGAAGCCAACTTTTCGCTGCCCCGCTTTGGCCGGGTGATGGAAAGCGTTTACCAGAAGCTTCTCCCCGGTAGAAACCGGAGTTGATATTGGCTGTTGACTTCGTGGGCGACAATACCATAAAATCCAAGTCAATTTAACGGGGTACACTGTTTGAATATTTTTCGTAACTTCTCGATCAAAGTCCGCCTGCTGGCCACCTATTTTCTGGTCGCTCTGTTCCCGGTGGTCATTTTTGTCTACGTCAGTTATACCGGCACTGTGATAAGCCAGGCAACAGCTTTTTTTATCGGTGCCATCGCCGTAATCAATGCGATCATTACCTCGTTTATGGTTGGGGCTTCCATTGTGGGTCCGATCGACATGGTGCTGCATTCACTTCAGAACTTTCAGACAAAAAAGTCAGCCGCCACCGTCAGCGACACCGGTCAGGATGAAATTACCGAAATATCTTTTGAATTGAACCGGGTATTCGGTGAATGGAACCAGGAAATTGTCACAATCGGCAAAAAGCAGTTCCATCAGGAAAAGGAACAGGAGAAAAATCAGCTGCAGATCAGTCAGAGCGAGCAGCAGCTGGCGTCGACCCGTTCCCTGCTTAAAGTGGCTCAGACCCTTAACACCACCTTCGACTTTCAGAGCAATCTTAAGGCCATTCTCGACGAAGCGGTCGCCGCCATGAACGTGCAGTGGGCTTCGATTCTTCTGATCAACCGCGAAAAACACGAAATGACCGTTGCCTGCGTCAGGGGCGTCGAAAAGAGTCTGCTCGACGACCTGGCCGAAGAGGAATACCCGTCGATACGTCTCAAGCCGCACGAAGGGCTGGCAGGTCAGGTCATCAAAGACGGCCTGCCGCTGATCGCCAACAAGGGCTTTAAAGATCCGCGTTTCAAGCAGTTCAGCGAGTTTCGCAGCAAAGACGAGAAGGTGGCCAGTCTGCTCTGCGCGCCGATTGTCAGTTCGGATGGCATCGTTCTCGGGGTCATGAATCTGATCAACCGCATCGTCCCTCCGGTTTTCCGCAACGAAGATCTGCCCTACGTCAAAGATCTCTGTATGCTGGCCACCCTGGTGATAGAGCGTAACCGGATGTATGCAAATCTGTTTGTCGATGAACACACGGGTCTGGCTGCTCACAATGTCTGGAAAGGCTATTTTGCCGAAGAATCAGCCCGGGCTGTCAGATACGCTCAGACCTTAAGCCTTATCGTGGTCGACATCGACAACTTCAAAAAGATTGTCAGCGACACCAATGCTGAATTTGCGACTCAACTGAACGGCGTCTGCGGCAAGGTTATCGCCAGAACCCTGCGCGACACCGACACCGCCTCGTCGATGCAGGAAAGATTCTTCGTCCTGCTCCCGAACACTGATCTCGCCGGTGGTGTTTATCTGACAGGCCGCATTAAAGAGGCTCTCGAAAAAGAATCGCTCGAATTTGACAACCGAAGAATAAGCATTACCGTCTCGGCCGGTCTCGCAAGTTACCCCGAAACCGTGACCGATGTAAGAAACCTTATGAAAGCAGCCGTTCAGGCGTGCAGTCAGGCCAAAGATGCTGGCGGCAACCGGGCGGTCATTCATCGCACCGACAAAAGCAGTCAGGCAGTTTAAATCAATATACCTTGAGGTCGCCATGTCATCAGAAAAATCCTTCTATATCACCACCCCGCTCTACTATGCCAACGACGAACTTCACATCGGCCATGCCTTTTCTACGCTTGCCGCCGATATTGCCAGCCGCTTCCAGCGCTCGATGGGGCGAAACGTGCATTTTCTCACAGGCTCTGATGAACATGGCCAGAAGGTTGAACAGGCCGCAAAGGCAAAAGGTCTCTCACCAATAGAACACACCGACCGGCTCATAGAAAAGTTCAAATCGCTCTGGACTCTGCTTGACATCACTTACGATGATTTCATCAGAACCACCGAAGATCGCCACAAAAAGGTCGTCTGCCACGCGCTCAACGAACTCTGGAAAAAGGGCGACATTTACGAAGCCGAATACAGCGGCTGGTATTGTACTCCCTGCGAACGCTTCTGGACAGAAAAAGAAGTACCGGAAAAAGTATGCCCCGACTGCAAACGCGCCGTACAGGAAATTTCTGAAAAGAACTATTTTTTCAAAATGTCAAAGTATCAGCAGCAGCTGATCGACCATATCAACAATCACCCCGGCTTCATCAGACCCGAAAACCGCCGCAACGAGGTTCTCGGCTTTCTGCGTCAGCCGCTCGGTGACCTCTGCATCAGCCGCCCCAAAGCAAGACTGTCATGGGGTATCGAGCTGCCGTTTGCACCTGATTACGTCACCTACGTCTGGTTCGATGCTCTTACCAACTATATTTCAGCGGTGGGCTATCCGTTCGACATGGAAAAATTCAACCGCATCTGGCCGGCTTCCTGCCACCTGATCGGCAAAGACATTCTCACTACCCATGCCGTCTACTGGAGCACCATGCTGATGGCCCTCGGACTCAGCCTGCCCGAATGCATTTTCGCCCACGGCTGGTGGGTTACCGGTGAGGGCAAAATGTCGAAATCGGTCGGAAACATTATCAATCCACGTGAACTGGTCGCCCGCTATGGTCTCGATCCGTTCAGATTCTATCTTTTCCGTGAAATGGTATTCGGCATGGATGCAACCTACACCGAAGAAAACTTCATTCTTCGCTATAATGCCGATCTCGCCAACGACTATGGTAATCTCTGCCAGCGCATGCTGCCGATGCTGATCAAGAACCGCGATGGACAGTTCCGCAAAACGGCTCCCACTCTGCCGCAGAGCAAAGAAATTGCCGAAATGGCCGCAGCTGTCAAGACCGACTATATCAATGCCATGGAAAATTTTCTGTATCACGACGCCCTCAAGCGCATCTGGGATCTCATTCAGCGCCTGAACAAATATGTCGACGAGACCGCCCCCTGGAAGCTCGCGAAAGAACAGAACTGGGCAGTTCTCGACGAAGTTTTCTACACGATCGGCGAGAGCATCCGCTTTGTTTCACATCTTGTCGAACCCTTCATGCCGCACCTTGCCCCCGAATTTCTGCGCCAGATCGGTTGCGACGGCCAGAAGGTCAGTATCAGCGATCTGGCCTGGGGTCAGCTTGCCGATGGCACCAGATGCACAGAACCCGCGCCGATGTTTCCACGTCTCGAAACCGAGCGTATTCAGAACCTTAAGAAGGGTTCGAAGGGTGAAGCGGCTCCTAAAGCCGAAAAACCGGCCAAAGTCGCAAAAACAGAAGAAAAAACTGCCGTCATCAGCGCCGAAGATGGCCTGGTAAGCTTTGATGACTTTCTCAAGACCGAACTCTGCATCGCCCGTATCGAAACTGCCGAAAAGGTTGAGAACGCCGACAAGCTTCTCAAGCTGACTGTTAACATAGGCGAAGAAACCCGCACCCTGGTAGCCGGCATTGCCGCATTCTACAAGCCAGAAGAACTGCCCGGCAGACAGGTGGTAATGGTTAAAAACCTTAAACCGGCCAAAATCAGGGGCATTCTCTCGCACGGCATGATTCTCGCAGCCGGCACCGAAGATGGCGGGCTCGCGCTCGTCAGCCCCGACAAGCCCGCAAAGACCGGCATCAGAGTAAAATAATGTCTGACCTCAGGCTCATCGATGTGCACGCCCATCTGCAGGATGAAAAATTTGCAGAAGATCTGCCCGAAGTGATTAAACGTGCGAAAAATGCCGGTGTGACCCGTATCGTCAACGCCGGCACCACCGTCGCCGATTCGCGCCGGGCTGTCGAAATTGCCGCAGAATACCCCGGCTGCCTTGCCCTGATCGGCATTCACCCGCACGAGGCCTCTTCGTTCAACGTAGATTCAGTCACAGAGCTGA
Source organism: Candidatus Rifleibacteriota bacterium (assembly GCA_024710355.1). Taxonomy (GTDB): domain Bacteria; phylum Muiribacteriota; class Ozemobacteria; order Ozemobacterales; family Ozemobacteraceae; genus Rifleibacterium. Next base: position 187,407 of record JANJUX010000007.1, on the reverse strand, counting down.
GGTCGCTGGCCAGTGAGCCCGGGGTTCTGGGCATCGGCGAAATCGGCATCGATTTTCATTACGATTTTTCACCGCGCGACGTGCAGATCAAGGTTTTCAAAGAACTCTGGCAGCTGGCGGCTGAATTGCAGATGCCTGCGGTCGTTCACGTCAGGGAAGCCTATAACGCATTTTTCGAAGCCATCGCGGGCCTGCCGGCTCCGGCGAAGGTTCTGCTGCACTGCTTCTCCGGCGATCTGGACATAGCCAGAAGAGCTGTCGACATGGGGTTTCATTTTTCGATCGGCGGCGCTCTGACTTTCCCGAAGTCGGAACTTACCCGTGAAGTATTCGGATTTCTGCCGGCAAACCGCATTCACCTCGAAACCGACTGCCCCTACCTCGCACCGCAGTTTAAAAGAGGCAAGCGCAACGAACCGGCCTATCTGACCTCTACCCTTGAGCAGATGGCGAAGGTCAGGCGGCTTTCGGCCCCGGCAATGGCAGAAATTATCAACCAGAACGCAATCGAACTGTTTGGAACAAAGGCAGGCAAATGAATGGAAACCCAACGACTCGTTTTCAAGCGTCACAGCACCAATGAAATCATTCTCGGCAACGACATTGTCAAAGAAACTGTTTCGAGGCTGCTGCGCTTCAGAGTCGCCCGCCACTGCGCCGTTATCACCAATGAAACCATCGCCAGATGGTATCTGCCGCCCCTGGCGTCAGAACTGCGGTCGCGTGGCTTTTCCGTGCACGAGATCATCGTGCCTGACGGTGAAAAATTCAAAACTTTCGATACCGCGCTTGATATCATCAAAAGCCTCAGCAGCAGCGGCATAGACCGCGATTGCCCCCTGATCGGCCTGGGGGGCGGTGTTGTCTGTGACCTGGCCGGCTACGTTGCATCGATCTACAAACGCGGACTGCCGCTGGTCCTGGTTCCGACCTCGCTTCTCGCGATGGTCGATGCCAGCATCGGCGGCAAAAATGGCGTCAACCTCGAACAGGGCAAAAATCTTGCCGGCACCTTTTACCAACCGCTTCTCACCGCAATTGATGTTGCCGTTCTGCGCACTCTGCCCCTCAATCAGTTGTCTTACGGTCTTGTCGAAGCCTTAAAGCACGGCGCAATAGCTGATTCGGCCTATTTCCGCTTTATCTACAAACACATGAGCGAGATAAAGTCAAAGCAGCTGCCGCTGATGCAGCGATTGATCAGGCGGTCAATTCACATAAAAAAATCTTTCGTGGCAAGCGACGAACTCGATAACAACCTGCGCAACCATCTTAACTTCGGGCACACCTTCGGACATGCGCTTGAAGGGGCCGGTAATTTTATCAGACTGCATCATGGCGAAGCCGTTGGACTTGGCATGCTTATGGCTATAAAAGCCGCCACTTCCGGCGGAATTCTCGAAGAAGATTACTCGGAAGCTCTCAGGGCAATTCTTACTGAGTTCAACCTGCCGACAAAAATCCCGGCTGAACTCGACAAGAAGGAAATTCTCAACAATCTTGCCCAGGATAAGAAAAAAAGCCAGACGGGGTATCAGTTCATTTTGCCCGTTTCTCTTGGCAAGACAATGATCCACAAGGTCGAGGCCGAAAAAATCGAAGATTTTTTCTCCTCGGCCATGAACATCTGATTCTGCAACCACAGCTGAAGACCGCTTCAGCATTATATAAAAACATAAAAAAAATAAGGATGCCGTAATGAATCCAACCACCACTATTTCACACCGTTTTTCTCCAAACGCTCAGAAAGTTCTGGCAAAGCGCTATCTGACACGGGGCCCGGACGGAAAGCCGACCGAAACCATCGAAGAACTGTTCAGGCGTGTTGCTCACGCCATTGCCTCTGCAGAAAACAATTATCACAACAGCAAATATACGGTTGAGCAGCTTGAAAACGAATTTTACCGGATCATGACCGATCTCGATTTTCTGCCAAACAGCCCGACACTTATGAATGCGGGCAAAGAACTCGGGCAGCTTTCAGCCTGCTTCGTCCTGCCGGTCGAAGATTCGATGGAAGGCATCTTCGATGCGGTCAAACATGCGGCGCTGATTCACAAATCAGGCGGCGGCACAGGTTTCAGCTTTTCGCGCCTGCGCCCTGCCAACGATCTGGTTTCGTCGACCAGCGGCGTCAGCTCCGGGCCGATTTCCTTCATGAAGGTCTTCAATGTCGCCACGGAAACCATCAAGCAGGGTGGCACCAGACGCGGTGCCAACATGGGAATTCTGCGGGTCGATCACCCCGACATTCTTGATTTCATCACCTGCAAGGAAAAGAATGACGAGCTTACCAACTTCAATATTTCGATCGCCATAACCGACGTTTTCATGGAAGCGCTGGAACGGGACGGCGAGTATAACCTGATCAATCCCAGGTCGAAAGAAGTCGTACATTCACTGAAGGCCAGCAAGGTTTTTCACATGATCGTTGAGCGTGCATGGCGCAACGGTGAGCCCGGCATCGTTTTCATTGACCGCATCAATCGTTATCAGCCCACTCCGGCGGTTGGCGACATTGAATCTACTAATCCATGCGGTGAACAGCCACTTCTCCCCTATGAATCGTGCAACCTTGGCTCGATCAATCTGGCGCGTTTTGTCGCAACCAGAGAAGGCAAAACCGAGGTTGATTTCAACCGGCTGCGCGAAATCGTGCATCTGGCAGTGCGCTTTCTCGATAATGTCATCGATCAGAATCGTTACCCGATACCCGAAATCGACAAAACGACAAAATCCAACCGCAAGATTGGTCTGGGCGTAATGGGCTGGGCTGACATGCTCATCAAAATGAATCTGGCCTATGATTCGGAAAAGGCCCTCGAACTCGCCGATTCTGTCATGGGCTTTATCAAGCGCGAATCCTGGTCAGCCTCTCAGGATCTCGCCAAAGAACGCGGCCCGTTCCCCAATTATGACCGCTCGATTTTTGCAGAGAAAAAAATGCCGCCAATGCGCAACGCAACAGTTACCACCATTGCCCCGACCGGCACAATAAGCCTGATTTCAGCTTGTTCAAGTGGTGTCGAGCCGCTGTTCGCGATTGCCTATGAAAAACATGTCATGGACAACGAAAAGCTGCTGGAAGTGCACAACGATTTTATCAGGGTAGCCCGCGAACGCGGTTTCTATTCAGAAGATCTAATGGAAAAAATCGCGCATCATGGTAATCTCAAGGGATTTTCGCAGATTCCCGAAGATGTGGCGAGAGTTTTCGTAACCAGTCACAATATTTCTCCTGAGTGGCATATCCGAATGCAGGCGGCTTTCCAGAAACACACCGATAATGCGGTCAGCAAAACCGTCAACTTTCCCTTTGAAGCGACCAAAAAAGACGTTGAAACGGTTTTCAAACTTGCCCACACCCTCAACTGCAAGGGTGTGACCGTTTATCGTGACGGCTCGCGCGAAGAGCAGGTGCTCAACGTCGGCAAGGGTCAGAAGGGCAAGTCAACGGCTGCGGCCGAGGCACCGCGAGTTACGCCGAGGGCACGGCCTGAACGCACCGTGGGCGTCACTGAGCGCGTAAAAATCGGCTGCGGCAATCTTTATGTAACGGTTAACAGCGATGAAAGGGGCATCTGTGAAGTGTTCACCAGCCTTGGCCGCAATGGCGGCTGCCCCTCGCAGTCTGAAGCAGCGGCCAGACTCGTATCGATGGCTCTGCGTGCCGGCATCGACGTCCAGGAGATCATCGATCAGCTGAAAGGCATCAGGTGTATGTCGACTCTCAAGAAGGGTGCAATGTCAGGCGGCATAAAAGTTCTTTCATGCCCTGACGCAATTGGTAAGGCAATTGAGCAGTATCATCTCAGTGCCAAAGACACCTTTGCCAAAAATTCGGCACCTCAGGCCGAAAAACGCCCGTCAGGGAAAAAAGACCTGCTGCTCGACAACCCGGAACCGGGCGCAGTCTGCCCCGAATGCGGCGAGGGCCTGGAACATGACGGCGGTTGTGTTATCTGTAAGTATTGTGGTTTTTCGAAATGTGGATAAACTGAACTTTCTTTCCTGAAAATTTAAGATCCCGGTCAGAGAAAAATTTGACCGGGATCTCTAGTTTTTGCCTTTCAGGCTCATTAAAAGTCGTGTACACAACAGCATTTTTTATTTTTGCCTGCCATTGACACCTTCTGCTTTTGTCAGTAGAATTTACTAAACGTATGACAGGTTTGTTATCAATCCTGTAATTCAGGCGCGTTATAAGGAGTATAAGAGTATGAATCAAAGAATCGCGCGGATGGGACTGCTGCTGATCCTTGCAGTAATGCTGGTTTCGGCCGCATTCGCAAACGAAGCGCCCCTCCTGAAAGTTACCTTCCTGGATGTACATCAGGGCGACTGTATTCTGGTTCGCTCTGCTGAGAAGACTGTGATGATCGATGCCGGTGATGACAACCGCAGTGCTGCCATCAGATACATCATCCCTTACCTGAAAAAGGAAGGCATCAAGAAGATCGACCAGGCAATCATCACCCACCCGCACCGTGACCATTTTGGTGGCTTTATCGATCTGATCAAAGAATTTGATTTCGGCGAATTCATTTATTCAAATGATTCTGAAGTTTCATCAGAAGGCGAAACTACCAAGGGTGGCAACGATGCCCTTATTTATGCCCAACTTCGCACCCTGATTCTTGAAAAAAAGATCCCCTACCGCAAGGCCAAACTTGGCGAAATGCTTGACTGGGGCAAAGGTATCAAAGCCGAAGTTCTTAATTGTGACGTCAATCGCGATGAAGTTCCGCCGTCTGACACTCTCAAAACCAACCCGAACGAGCTTTCAATCGTAATCAAAGCTACTGCCGGCAAGATAAGCTATCTGTTCACCGGTGACGCCGAAAAGAAATCAGAAACCGACATGATCAGCATGCATGGCAAAAAACTTGCCAGCACCGTTCTCAAATCTGGTCATCATGGCAGCAAAACCTCGTCAATGCACGCATTCATGGATATCGCCCAGCCCGAGTATGGCGTAATCAGCGCTGGTAAAGGAAATTCCTTCGGTCACCCGACTCAGACCGTTCTCGATATCTATGACTACTACAAAATGAAGGTTTTCAGAACTGACGTAGACGGAACTGTCGAAAGCTATACCGACGGCAAAACCGTTACCTTCGTAACCAACAACAGCCCTCTCGAATTTGCTTCGAAACCTAAAGTGATTGCTCTCACCGCCAATTCTGCCACCCTCCAGTGGGAAACCAATCGCCCCTCTACCACGCTGGTAAGCTATGGCACCAGCTCTCTCAGCCAGACAAAAGAATCTGTTCATGGCGTAAAAATTCACACCGTGACACTGACCGGTCTCAATCCTTCAACTACCTACAAGTTCCAGGCAGTTTCGAAAGATCCGCGCGAGCCCGAAAAGCTTATCAGCTTCGAAGGTACCATAGACACGCCAGCCGGCAACGGCGATCCGCTCCCCAAAATCAGCAAAGTCACCACCAACCACAATCTGCTTTACATGAAGCACCCCTTCAAGATTCTGGTTCCGGTGCACAACCCTGCAGAAGCTCCTTCCAAAGCTCTGACACTCGAAGTTTATCACTCAGCTATGGATGAGTCGAACCTTATCGACAAGGTTGCCTTTGACAGTATCCCAGCCGGCTCGGCTCTTGAAGCTATCCTTCCGACCCAGATCGACTGGATCGGCCCGGTAGAAATTATTGCCGTTCTCAAGCAGGGCAAAACCATTATCGATACTGCATCGATAAACATCGAAATCATGGCCAAGATCGTTCTGGTCGACTGTGCCCACGGCAACAAGGATTATTTCACCGGCCGTTTCGCCGGCATGAAAATGGACCTCTTTCAGAACTATGGTTTCCAGATGCGCAGCATCTCAAAGGCAATCACTTACGAAAGTATCAAAGACGCATTTGTAATTCTTTTCCCACACCCGACCGTAGATTACAAAGCAGAAGAAGTCACTGCCCTGAAGAAATTTGTTTCTGGCGGCGGCTCTCTGCTGATGTTTGCTCAGTCAGATTACCGCAATCTGTCGAATCCTGACATGCTGAATTCGATACTCAAGGGCGTCGGCAGCAAGATCCGCTTCAATGATGACCAGGCCTGTGACCCGACCGACAATATCGGGCCGCCGTGGCGTGCCTTCATCGACGTCTTCCCGACCGAAGCGATCACCGGCAAAGATGTCAAAAAGCTTCTCATCAGAAGCGCCTGCACCCTTATCGATTCGCAGAACAAGGGCCTCAAAGGTTCCAAAAACCTCTTCCTGCTTGCCACCGGAGATGAAGATTCTTACAACACAGAGTCAGATGCAATGGCTGACGGTTACATTTATGCCAGCCACACACCGCTGCTTCCGATTCCTGTCGCCGCCGCCGAAGACCTTGGCTTCGGTCGCGTAGCCTGCCTTGGTGAGCCCTTCTATCAGGACAACTTCTACAGCAGCCCGGGCGATCTGAGCACTCCGCAGTTCAACCGCAACGTGATTTACTGGCTCAGCCTCGGCAAAGAAAAGAATGTTAAATCACTCGTCAGATACATTGCAGAACTCGAAAATGAATCTGACCCCGAAATTAGAGCTGAACGCTATGAAACCCTGTCTAAAACTGTCATGAAAAAGGTCAGACGCGAGGTCGATTACGACCGCAGTGCCCTTGGTGAAATCAGCGGCATGTTGAACGAATTCAACAGTTCAACCGTAGATCAGCTGAAGATGCAGATAAACGAAGTCTACAAATTCGAAGATCTGCATCGGGGCAACTGATACCCAGCAGCAAAGCCAGAAACAGGGTTCCCGTAAAACGGAGCCCTGTTTTTCTTTTGGGCAAAATGTGTTAGAATCCTCCGCATGTATGAAGTCGTTTTTCCAGACCCAGAAAACGCCGACGACGATGGCCTGCTGGCGGTCGGGGGTGACCTGCGACCGGAAACCCTGCTCAAAGCTTATCGAAGCGGCATTTTTCCATGGACAGTGAAGCCGATTTCATGGTGGAGCCCCGATCCGAGGGCTATTTTCGACATTGCTGGCTTCAGGCTTTCAACAAGAATGCAGCGACTGTTTCGCAGCGGCAGATTCAGTTTCACTCTTGACCGCTGCTTCACCAGAGTAATGGAAGAATGTGCCGCTCCGGCTCCGGGTCGAGAATCAACCTGGGTCAGCCCTGAATTTATCACAGCCTACACCAGACTGCACAAAATGGGTTATGCACACAGTGCAGAGGTCTGGCTTGCCGGACAACTGGCCGGCGGAATATATGGCGTTGCAATCGGCGGTTTTTTTGCAGGCGAATCGATGTTTCATACTGCCAGCAACGCTTCGACGATGGCCCTGGCCTTCCTAATGGAACATCTAAAAAAGCGGGGCTTCGAACTCTTTGATTCTCAGGTCATTTCACCACATACCGCAAGCCTCGGTGCAATAGAGATACGCCGCAAAGACTACCTTCGCCGTCTTGGCACAGCCCTCGGCAAATCCTGTTCATTCTGAAAAGTTTTTTTTACGGCGGCTTTTATCATTTGGTTAAACCTGATATAATCTCTGCGGAAACAAAACTATTCACCTGAAGGCATTGGAAAACTGTGCAAAAAACAATTATTACACGCGCCGCTCTTGTTCTGGTGTTTGCTCTGATCTGTCTTACCGGCCTTTTTGCGGAAGAAGCAAGAATAACCGACATAAGATTTTGGCAGAGCCCTGAAGAAGCCCAGGTCGTTCTTGATATCAGCGCTCCCCCAAGAGTTTCAGATGTATCGATGCTGCGTGACGGCACACTTTACTTTGATATTTCAGAATGTGCTTTCAGACCGGGCCGCCAGAGATACCCTCTGCAGAACCCTTTTCTCGAAGTTCTGACGGTTCAGCAGAATGATGACAGGTCAGCCCGTGTTTTCTTCAGGGTCCCGCAGGGCGTAGAAGCCAAAACCTTCGTTCTGGCCAAAAATGATCGTAAAGGCGACCGCATCGTTATTTTCCTGCGCGAACCGCAGGCTACTTTAATGCAGAAGAGAAATGCCGAACTCTTTGAGGTTAACCGCCTTAAAGCCGGCAATGTCAAAATAGTTGTCATTGACCCTGGTCATGGCGGCGAAGACCCGGGCACCCGTCATAACGGCATAATCGAAAAAAATTACGTCATGACCATGGGCAAGCTGATTAAAGCTTATTTTGACCGTGATCCGCGCTTCAAGGCAATTCTTACCCGCGACGGCGATTATATCATTCCGCTCGAACGGCGCCGGGAAATTGCCGAACGACTGGGTGCAGACGCTTTTATCAGCCTGCATGTCAACTACAATTCGAAAAAGGTCATCAGAGGCATAGAAGTTTATTATGAATCCCCCAAAGGTGCTGTTGGCGAGGCAGAACGCCTGGTTGCCGAAACCGAAAACCAGGTCGACTTTGCCGGGGCGATGAACAATGCAGCCCCGATCATCACCAAGCGCGAAATCATCGAAAAACAGGCCATAACCATGAATAAAAGCCGGCAACTCGCCGAAAAAGTCGAAGCCCAGCTTGGTGCTTCGGTCGTAGAACTGCCCTCGCGCGGTGTCAAACGCGCCGGGTTCAAAGTTCTGCACTCGATGGCAATGCCGTCGGTTCTGGTTGAATTCGGCTATGTTTCAAACCTCAGCGATGCCGAAATTCTCAAAAACTACACAGCCAGAACCAGACTTGCCCAGGGTCTTTACTTTGGCGTCCGCGACTTCCTTCTCGGCCACATCGAAGAAGGCTATGATACCGGTTACCTGGACTTCATAAAAACCGCAGCGGCCGAAAGAGCCCGTAAAGCAGCGCTTCGCAAAACGCAGGCAGCGGCAAAAACATCCGGTAAAGGCAAAAACCGCACCTACAAAGTAAAATCCGGCGACACTCTTTCTGGAATTGCGGCAAAACACGGAGTCACAACCGCTGCAATCGCCAAGGCCAACAAACTTTCATCGAAACAGGTTATCAAAGCCGGGCAAACGCTCGTTATTCCGGCGAAATAAAGGATTTTCAGAGTGGAATTCTTCAGTAATCTAAAAATCAAGACCAGACTGTTTTTCACAATGGTACTGGTATCTATGATACTGCTCGGCATGACTTTTTTTACTTCTGAACGTATCAGAAGCGCGGTTAAAAGTCAGATTCCGCTGCAGATTCTGACGATCCTCAATTCAGAAGCCGGAAAAATAAACGCCAGCATGCGTGGTTATGAACAGATACTTTCTTATCTGACACGTCTGAATTCGACGATACAGTTCCTTTCCTGGCTTGAACAGGCACCAGACGAAGCTCAAATGATCGAGCAGTGGAGACAGGTTCTCAAGGCTCCGGTTGCCGGTCTTCTCACTAAAAGTGAGGAAGTTCAGATAAACGACATTATCGATATCGCAATTCTCGATGCCAATGACCAGACGGTTTTCCGCCTGGTCACCAACGGCCGCGAGCCCGGCAAGGAAGAACCTCCATACGAGAAATTCATTAACGGTAAAATGCGTGACACCATGGAAGCCGAGGGAATCTTCCGCAGCCAGGTTTTCTTTCAAATGAATGCCGATGATTACAAGGAAAGGATTATCTACCTGTTCAAGCCAGTTTATTATCAGAGAAAAAAAATTGGCACAATCACAATGGCAATCAGCCTTGAAACTCTTTTTGAAAACGTTCCTGGCGCGCTTGCCAACGTCGGTGGTAAAACTTCGGTCATTTCGAGTGAGTATTCACAAAACGGCTTCTATCTTGCACATTCAGACAGCGAAAACATTCTTGACCCGCAGCGCCGTATTTTTCTCAACTCAAAAGAGCCGGAGCTGCAGGATCATGCTGAGCGCATCGTCACCAATAAGAGCGGTTTTCACGAATTTCTTCTTGCCGAAAAATCCAATATCCTGCTCGCCGCTTCGCCGGTGCAGAACTCAAGCTGGGTATTGCTGACCGTCGTTGACACACAGGGCCTGATGGGCGCACTCAACAAGGCCCAGAACTTTTCCCTTTTTCTCATCATCTTCGGCCTCGTGGTTATGACCGGTATCACCATGGTGGTCATCAATGGCGTAGTTAAGCAGATTCGCGGCGTATCTCAGGGTCTCGAAGAGATCTCACGCGGTCGCGGCGACCTGACCAAGCGTCTCGCCATTGTAGGAAAAGACGAACTTACTGAAGTTTCAGAGCGGTTCAACCGCTTCATCGGCTACATTCAGCGCCTGCTGCTGCAGATTCAGGATGTTATCAACCGTCTGTCCCACATGGCCAACGGCATTTCGAATCTGACCTTTCAGTCAAATGAGTCGATTCAAAATATTTTCGGAAATACGCAGCGCATAACCAAGGCCTCGAAAGATTCAGCCACAACCCTTGAATCTACAGCAGCTGCCATTGAAGAAATCTCGGCCAACTCTCAGCTGATCGCCAAGCGCTCGAACCGGGCATATGAAGAATCAGTTCAGAACCGCCTCAAGGCTACGCAGGGCATGGAAGCCGTCAGAGAAGCCTCGACCACGATCAAGGAAATCGAAAGGGCCGTTGGTGATTCTTCGCGAGTTCTTGAAGAACTCAAAGGGCAGTCACGTAAAATCGGAAAAATCGTTCTCACGATCACTGCGATCTCAAGACAGACAAACCTGCTGGCACTCAATGCCGCAATCGAAGCCGCCCGCGCCGGGGAACAGGGCAAAGGCTTTGTCGTCGTTGCCGCCAACGTTAAGAAGCTTGCCGAACAGAGCGCCAAGGCCGCCGAAGAAATCGGCGCCCTTATCGGAGAAATCCAGCACAAGACGAACAAAGCCGTTGAAGAAATGAGCCTTGGCAAAGACAAGGTTCAGGAAGGCGTTAAAATCATCAATCAGGCCGGCGGCTACCTCGATGAAATTGGCATGGCCTCCGAAAGCGTTAACGTCCAGGTTCAGGACATCAGCAAATCGTCGGTCGAGCAGAGTAAGAATATCGAGGCAATCAGCCTTTCGATCGAAAATCTCTCGATCACCACCAAGACCACAACCAAAGAAGTCGACGGCGTTCTTGAATCACTCAAATCACAGCGAGACTCGATCCAGGATATGGCAAAGATCACCAAGCACCTCAGTATGGTTGCTGATGAAATGAATCGCATGCTCGCACACTTCGTTCTCGAAACCCGCGAATTCACAGGCAGCGTTCGTCAGGCACGCAGCGATGAGTCGCCCGAAAACATTTCGACCATGCTCGAAGACAAAACCGCTGAAGTCGAGATAAAACCAGCGGTTCCAGCTGAAAAAACCGCTCAAAGCAAACCGGTGAAATAAAATCAGCGCTCCGGAAACATTGAAAACTCGGCCTTAATGTGTTAGTGTAGCACGTTTCAAGATTGGAGTTCATTGTTTCGCAGGAGATGTTGCATCATGCTTGAGCCCAGAAGTTTTTCCGGTGGCCTGCATCCGCCCGATTTAAAGGCCACTGCAGATAAAGCCATAGTCAATCTGCCAATCCCATCCAAAGTCGTTCTACACGTCTCTCAGCATATCGGTGCACCCGCCAGGCCAACCCAGAAGATAACTGACAAAGTTGTTTGTGGGCAGTGCATCGCTGAGCCAGGCGGTTTTGTTTCTGCTCCGGTACATGCCACAATATCTGGCACCGTTATCGGCGCCGGTAATTTTATGCATCCGTTTGGGGTTCCAAGCCCGGCGATTGTAATCGAACGTTCCCCTGACATACAGGAGCCGGTGTATACCGCAGAAGACGGTCTCGGCCTGCCCGTAGAAGAAATTAAAAAGCGCATTCAGCAGTCTGGTGTGGTTGGCCTTGGCGGCGCGACTTTTCCGACTCACGTCAAGCTTTCCCCGCCAGAAACCAAGCATATCGACACGGTTATTCTCAACGGCGTCGAATGTGAACCGGCCCTCACCGCCGACCATCGCCTCATGCTTGAAGAACCAGACCGCATAATCAATGGTCTCAGGCTGATCATGAAAGTTCTCAACTCTGAAAAGGGAATCGTCGGCATCGAAATGAACAAGCCCGACGCCATCGCCCTGTTCACCGAAAAGTTTAAAAATGAAAAAAACCTTTCTGTACAGCCGCTTGAAGTAAAATACCCTCAGGGCGGCGAAAAACAGCTGATTTATGCCTGCCTCGGCCGCGAAATCCCTTCAGGGAAACTGCCGATGGATGTCGGCGTCGTCGTACAGAATGTCGCTTCTGCCGCAGCAATATCTGACGCTGTCAATCTGCAGAAGCCGCTGATGGAGCGCGTCGTCACGCTTGCCGGTAATTGTGCAGCAAAACCCGGCAACTACCGGGTCCGCATCGGCACTCCAGTTGGCGATTTCATCGAAATGGCCGGCGGCCTCAAAGCCGACATCCCGCTTAAAAAAGTTATCATGGGCGGCCCGATGATGGGTTTTGCCCTGTTCGATCTCAATGTTCCGATCATCAAGGGAACCAGCGGCGTCCTCTGCTGGGATGAAACCCAGGCGAAAGTTCCGGTTCAAACTGCCTGCCTGCGTTGCGGCAGTTGTATCAGAGCCTGCCCTATGGGTCTGCTGCCTCAGCAGATGAAGCAGCTCGTCGACCACAAAAAATGGGAAAAGGTCGACCAGATCGGCATGCTCGACTGCATCGAGTGCGGTTGCTGCGCCTATGCCTGCCCGGCCGGCCTGCCCCTGGTGCAAACCTTCAAACTCGGCAAGAAAAACGTCATGGCTGAACGCAAAAAATCAGCCACAAGCAAAGGATAAGCTGGAATGAACGCAATATCCACAGCAACCACCTCCTCCGTTCCAAGACTCCTGGTAACCACCTCGCCGCATATCCAGTCAGGCCTTTCGGCCGCCCGGGTCATGTGGGATGTAAACCTCGCCATGCTGCCGGCTCTGGTAATGGCTATCCATAACTTTGGCCTGCGCGCCGCTCTCGTTATCGGCTTTTCAGTCGCCGGAGCGGTTGCAGCCGAATTTCTGATTCAGAAATTTCTGCTGCAGAAGCCTTCAACCCTGTCTGACGGCAGCGCAGTCGTAACCGGCATTCTTCTCGCTTTCTGCGTTCCGGCCGCTCTGCCCCTGTGGGTTGCCTTCGTTGGCGGCTTCGTCGCAATCGCCCTTGGCAAGCAGGCCTATGGCGGCCTCGGCCAGAACATTTTCAACCCGGCGCATGTGGCCCGTGCCGTTCTTCTCGCCAGCTGGCCGGTTTATATGACAACCTGGTTCAAACCCGGTCAGGAGTATGGCATTGCCGACGCGGTAACCACGGCAACTCCCCTCGGCCTGCTCAAAGAAACCGCCCGCGATATCCAGCTGATGGAAAAAATAACCGCCGAAGGCGGCAATCTGATCGGCTACGTCATGCAGAAGCTTCAGATCACTTTTTCTGATCTTTTTCTCGGAGTGAATTTTTCCGGTTCGCTCGGCGAAACCTCGAAACTGGCGCTGATCATTGGCGGCATCTATCTGCTCATTCGTGGTCATATCAGCTGGCACGGACCGGTTGCGATGATCGCAACAGTTTTCGCCGGCGCCTTCATTGTTGGCGGCTCTCTACACTATGCTCTGTTCCATCTGCTCACCGGAGGCCTTATCATTGGCGCGCTTTTCATGATTACCGACATGGTCACCTCACCAATGACCAACAAGGGGCACCTGCTGTTCGGCTTCGGCTGTGGTGCCATAACCCTGCTTATAAGGCTCAAAGGCGGCTACCCCGAAGGCGTCTGCTACTCGATTCTGATCATGAATGCCTTCGTGCCTCTCATCGACAAATTTATGATTCCAAAACGCTTTGGAACCAGTTCTCAGGAGACCGTATCATGAAAGATATGCTGCACATGGGTCTTTTTCTCTTTGTGATTGCAGCAGTTGCCGGCGTTCTGCTCGCTTACACCGAAAGCGTCACCGCCCCTCTGATTCTCGAAAACCAGCGCAAAGCCGAAGAACTCGCCCGCCGCGAAGTGCTCCCGAATGCCGAAAAATTCAATGAAAGTCAGTTTACAGATACCGTTGCCAGTCAGACTTATTCGTATTCGACCGGCCTCACCGGCAACGGCGAAATCGCCGGAGTCGTGGTAAAAGTTGCCCCCAAAGGCTACGCCGGCCCAATCGAAATGGTCGTCGGCATCGATAAAACCGGCAAAATCAATGGCTACAAAATCCTTGCCCAGAAAGAAACACCAGGGCTTGGCACCAAGCTTTCAGAGCCGGTTTTCGCCGAACCTTTCAAGAAGCTGATCTCCGAAAAAGCCACCCCGGTACTGCTCGTTAAAAAAGATGGCGGCGATGTTGATGGCATTACCGCCGCAACCATCAGCTCAAGAGCTTTTTGCAAAGGTGTCAACGAAGCGCTCGACCTGTTCAAAAAAGTTCAGCCGCAACTGACGGCCATTCCACAGGCCCTGCCCCTGCCAGCAACTCCGGCAGACACTGCTTCGCAGACCTCAATCACAGGAGGTAACCAGTGAACAGACTCGCAGAATTAACCAAAGGTATCTGGAAAGAGAATCCGATCTTTGTAATTTCGCTCGGTATCTGCCCAACCCTGGCAGTAACTTCCTCGATGACCAACGCTCTCGGCATGGGTATTGCGGCCACCTTCGTTCTGATGGGCAGCAATGTGTTTATCTCGCTGATCCGCAACCTGGTGCCCGGCAAGATCCGCATTCCGGTCTACATCATGATCATCGCCACTTTCGTCACCATGATCGACAAGCTGATCGCCGCGTTTTCACCAGCTCTGTCCGCCAGCCTCGGCATCTTCATTCCGCTGATCGTCGTAAACTGTATCATTCTCGGTCGCGCTGAAGCTTATGCCAGCAAAAATGGCCCGATGGATTCGCTGCTCGATGCAATCGGCATGGGCATCGGCTTTACCATCGCTCTTTCCTGTCTGGCGTTCTTTCGCGAACTGCTCGGCGAAGGCAAACTTTATGGCTTTCCGATTCCTTTCTTCAAGGCTGACCCGGCCCTGATCATGATCATGGCCCCCGGCGGCTTCATGGTTTTCGGCCTGCTGATTGCCCTTAAACGCTTTATGGAAGCGAAAGGAGCCACCAAATGAGTGCCAGCATCATCAGCATTTTCATCGTTGCAATTTTTATCGAGAACTTCGTTCTCAACCAGATTCTCGGTCTCTGCCCATTCATCGGTGTTTCAAACAAAATCGACTCAGCCGTTGGCATGGGCCTTGCTGTTACCTTTGTCATGGTCATGGCCGGGGTCGCCACCTGGAGCATTCAGGCTTTTCTGCTCATACCCCTTCAGCTTGAATATCTGCAGACAATCTCTTTCATTCTGGTAATCGCCTCTCTGGTTCAGTTCGTCGAAATGGTTATCCGCAAAACCGCTCCGGCTCTCTATCAGTCGCTGGGCGTTTTTCTGCCGCTGATCACCACCAACTGCGCGGTTCTTGGGGTCGCTCTTCTCAACATCAAGAAAAACTACGGCCTCGTGGAAAGCGCCGTTAACTCGTTCGGCGGCGGGCTCGGTTTCTTCTTTGCCCTGATCATCATGGCCGGCATCAGAGAACGCCTCGACGTTTCAGAAATACCTGAAGCGATGCGCGGCGCCCCGATCGCCTTCGTCACTGCCGGACTGCTGGCAACTGCCTTCATGGGCTTTTCCGGCCTGGTATAAAGGACTCACCCATGCTTACTCAGATCATATCAGCTGTTCTCGTTCTTGGCGTGCTCGGTTTCATTTTTGGAGCCATCCTCTCTTATGCCTCGGTCAAATTCGAAGTCAAGGTCGACCCCCAGATTGAAAAGACCCTCGAACTTCTGCCCGGAGCCAACTGTGGCGGCTGCGGTTTCCCAGGCTGTGCCGCCATGGCCGAAGCCATCGTCACCAAAGGCGTGCCGGTGAGCACCTGTCCGGTTATCTCATCTCTGAACCGCATCAAAATTGAAGAACTCGTGGGCTTGCGCAAACCCGGCGAAGAAGTTAAGAAGCCCGTCGTTAAAGCTGCTCTAATTAAATGCAATGGCCTCGACACCGCCGAATACAAAAAATTCGAATACATGGGCGTTCCGAACTGCCAGGCCGCAGTGCTGCTGCAAAACGGTCCATGGCTATGCCCACACCGCTGCATGGGTCTTGGCTCATGTGTCGCGGCCTGCCCTTTTGATGCCATAAAAATCGGACCGCAGCACCTGCCGATCGTCGACGAAGACAAATGCACCGCCTGCGGCCGCTGTGTTCTCGCCTGCCCGAAACAGATCATCGAACTTGTCGACAAAGAAAAATTCGTTCACGTCAAATGCAACTCTGTGGAAAGGGGTGCCGATACCCGCAAAGTCTGCAAAGTCGGCTGCATCGGCTGTGGTCTGTGCGTCAAGGTCTGCGCCTACGACGCAATCAAGGTTGATAACAATCTTGCACACATCGACTATGAAAAATGTGTCGGCTGTGGCGCCTGTGTCGCCAAATGCCCGCAAAAGACGATTATCATGGAAGACAAACCCCAGTTCAAGGGCCGCGTCGCTCTGATCGACCACGATGCCTGCATTGGGTGCACCATCTGCCACAAAGTGTGTAAGTTCTCTGCCGTAAATGGTGGCACTCCCAAGGAAAAGCATTCGATCATCTCCGAAAAATGCGTCGGTTGTGGTCTTTGCGCTGAAAAATGTCCGAAAAAATGCATCAGCATGGTCGATAAAGCCTGACCGGAAAATAAATGCAACATCTTCTGTATTATTTTGCCGCCTGTTTTCTGATCGGCAGTCTGCCAATCGGCGAAGCCGTAGCACGCCTCAAAACCGGAAAAACCCTGCTGCTGCCTGGAAGCCGTAATACCCGTCCACCCGGCGAGATGTTCGACACACTCGGAATCCCGACCGGCATTCTGATCTGTCTGCTCGATGGCTTCAAAGGCTTTATCACGGTTTTCCCGCTGGCAATTTATTTTCTTGGTGAAAATCCTTATCAATACTGGTGGCCGGTCAGCCTTGGCGGCTTTCTGACTGTATTCGGCCATTGCAACAGTCTGTTTCTCGGCTTCAAGGGGGGGCGCGGTCTTGCACCAACCTTCGGCGTCATGATCACCCTGCTGCCGGTACCTGCGGTTTTTGCCTCGCTGCTTGGTTTCTGGCTGGCCTTCTGGGGCCTGTCAAGCAAACCGGGGGCGCTGAGTGCCGCCGGAGCCATGCCGCTGCTTTCTATTGCCTGGGTTCTGGCGATCCGGCCAGATGAAATCAACTATTTGTATGTGGTTGCCACCATGTCGATCTGGACAATGTGGGAACACCGTGATGAGCTGCTCAGCTACGTGGGCATCCGCCCGGCAAATTTTCCCGCTGCACCGCTGCCGCAGGCAACAGCGCATGACACCCCCGAGTCATCAACCGAAGACAAAGCTCAGGGATTGTAAGTTACTTCGAGGCGATCGCTCGCCATTTTGATGGCGAACTTCGACGGGTCGGCATCTTTCAGAAAGGTGTCGAGAAAGAATTCGCGGGCCCCGGGTGCTACGGTTTTATACGGATGCCGCGGCTCGATGAGAAACCCGCCGACTTTGCGTTGTTTGTCAAAATAGATCGTCACCAGATATACCGACATCGTCAGCCGGCTATATTTGCCAAAGGCATACGAATGATTCTTGGCACCCTGGTATTTCAGCATGTCCTCGACCTGCTTGACCGGCAGACCGAAGAGTCCGACCGGCTTGTCGGTTTCAGGCGCCCTCATGTGGTTATCCATATACGGATCATAATTCGGAACGTATGGCCCTGAAGCCTGTTGAACCGTCGTTCCTGCTTCTTTTACGGTTGTCTTGACGGTTTCGCCTGAATCAGGGTTTTTACTGGAAGTCTGAGTGGTTTTACTCTCAGCTGTGGTTGTTTTTACAGATTTGTCCATCGGGGTGCCGTAAAGTTGCATCGACTGTGCCAGAAGGTCTGTTTTTGCAAAGCCCAGAAACAAAACAAGAAGAAGTTTAAAGGTTTTTCTTTTCATACAAACAGGTTACAATATTTTCGCATGACTTATCCATAACATCGAATACCAGGAATATTTTTATGAGCCTTCAGGGAAAAGTAACCACAGTAGAAGAACTTACCGTAACCGTAGAAGTAGTTCCAAAGGCTGAATGTAAAGGCTGCCACGCATGTTCAGGGCTGGCCGGCGATGGAAAACCCGGCATGAAAGCAATCAAGGCCATCAAAGGCAGTTTTTTCGTCAAACCCGGTGATGAGGTGGTCTTAGACCTTAACCCTGGCGAAGGCAGTATTGCAGCCCTGCTGGTTTTCGGTTTTCCGATGGCGGATTTTTTTGCAGGACTGTTTTTAGCACCGACTCTCAGCGCATATCTGGGATACGCCCTGAGCGACTCATTCAGAGTAATCTGCGGGTTTTTAGGGATGGGTGCAGCTTTCGCTCTTCTGGCCATATTTTCAAGATCAAAACATGCCAGCCGCCTGACCATGAAAGTCGTTAAAATCGTTGATCCAGCTGAAGCACCCGTAGAGAAAATCTTTAATGCCAGCAGAACTGACCAGGAATAAATGATTTATGCACGCTCAGCCTGTCGGGCATATGGGCAGCATTTATATTTTCGGCAACCGATCAACACCGGTAAATGCGGATGCAGGCGGTAAAATCAGTTTTGATTATTACGACGAATAAATAACCGGAGCCTGCGGGTCAGTTGATTTGAGATTCAACAACCTGCCGTTTCTGGCGTTTTGCCGTTTCAAACATCTGATCATCATAAAAAAAATGAAAAACAAAACGGGCTAAAAAAAAGTTCCCCGGTTTAAAATGCCGGGGACAAAGTGAGAGGATCTTTTGAGAGGATACTTGAGTCATCGGGGAGATGACAAAATTATAAAAAGCTTTCCGGGTCATGCGGCGACCGTTCTTCGATTATGCTGCGGTTTTAGGAGGGATCAGGTGTGTTGAGCTGATGTGGAAAGAGGATCATTAGTGCTGTAGCATAGAATGTGACCATGTAGTAGCCGTGCATTAACTGTGGAGTAACAAAGTACGGTAATACTTTAGACGACCCGGAAAACGCTTTTTCGATTTTCAAAGAACTTATACTTTTATATAAGCAATATCCGTGCCAACTTTTTTGAAACAGCCTGGAATTTTTATATTTTTCACCAACAAATCGAGCACTCACCTCACAAATTCTGCATCTGAAGCGGCATACAGATCTATTAAACTATTTTTTTTCAGAAGTTCAGATAATTGAAAAATTTGCCCGGCAGAAACTGACATCTGGCAATTCGGTTCACCCATGCCATTCGTCACATAGAAATCCGGGCGTCCCCTTCAGGGTTGTTTCCAGGGTCGAATCCATTGCCCCAGACGCTTGTTCGAGACATTTCCGTCAGCCAGAAATGGCGATAACCCGACAATTCAAATGCAGCAATAACTGGCGCACAGACAACTGCCCTGGCCGTTGCTGACGGGCATCCTGAGCGACTTTTACCCGCATTTTCTTTTGATCTTACACAACGGTAAAAATATCGCACTCTCTGGTTTAAACCAGAAGCCGACCTGCATGTGTTTAAAAAACCTGTTCTGTTATAGCCTCATTTGCTGAAAAATAAAAACCACCCCCACGAAAAGCCCAAAAGCCTCATCAATAGTAATATTTTCAATCATAAACAGGCAATTCTACATGTGCTGTTATTTTTGTACGGTGGGGTTAATTTTTCCCACATGTGAATTTTTTTCACACTTCTTAGAACCCTGAATTATTCTTGATACTCGCCCCTCAATTTGCCGTTGTTAAGGCAAAAAATGCTTCCAGACCCACGCCTTTTTGTGTTTTTTTTCACAATAATAAATAACCGTGCTTTTTTTTCACCTTTTCCCGAATCAGGGCCTCGCAAAACTTTGGCGATTGCGGTATTATCAGATTCATGAAAAACATTGTTCTTACCGCCCTGAATACCCGCCACACCCACAGTGCCCTCGGCCTGGCTTATATCAAATCGTTCTGGGAAAAAGACCCCGCGCATCAGCCCCTGAATCTGATCGAATTCGACCTCAATCAGACCAATGAGGGCATAATCGCCGACCTGATTCTATTGAAACCGGATATTCTGGCTTTCTCGGTCTACATCTGGTCGTTGCCGCGAACTCTGGCGGTAGCAGGCGCCATAAAGGCAGCCTTCCCCGATTGTCTGATCATTTTTGGCGGCCCCGAGGTCTCTTTCAATTCAGAGGCAGTCATGGCAGGTTGCCCCGCAATCGACTTCATTGTCAGAGGTGAGGGTGAGATCACTTTCTCTGAGCTGCTCGAAACTTTGTTGGCAGGGCAACCCACCGATACAATTGCCGGCGTTACCAGGCGCTGTGCTTCCGAAATCATCAGAAATTCCGATCGGCCATTTATCAAAACTCTTGATGAGATCCCCTCGCCTTTCCGGTCTGGTATCTACAAAGGTGTTCACAGCTTTACCTACTACGAAGCTTCGCGTGGCTGCCCGTCACGCTGCACCTACTGCCTGAGTTCGGTTCTTGGGCCGGTGCGCAACCATTCAATCGAACGGGTCAAAGCTGACCTCGACTGGTTTTTCAATTCTGACTACCGCCAGGTGCGCTTTGCTGACAGAACTTTCAACTTTGACCGCGAGCGCGCCCGCGAAATTATCACCTACATCAAGGCTAACAATCACCGTAACATCAATTTCCACTTCGAAATTCAGGCTGATTTTCTCAGTGAAGATATCATCGACCTTCTTTCTGACGCCCCCGACGGCATGTTTCACCTCGAGATCGGCATTCAGTCTACCAACCCGGACGCTCTCAAAGCCGTAAACCGCCGTTTCAACCTTGAAATCCTGCGCGACCGCATCGGTCAGTTGAAAAAGCGCACAAAATGTCATCTGCATCTCGACATTCTCGGTGCCCTGCCCTGCGATACTCTGCGGCATTTTTATCAGAGCCTCGATGATGTCTGGAGCCTGGCGCCGCACAGCATTCAGATCAGTCTGGTCAAGGTGTTACGCGGCACACCGCTCGAAAACCAGCTCAAAGATGGCCAGCTGGCCGCGATGAGTGAGCCCCCATACACGGTTCTGCGCACCAGATGGCTATCGCCTGAAGATGCCATCAGAATTCAGGATGTCGGCAAGCTGGTCGAGGGCATGCACAATTGCGAAAGGTTTCCGGCGGCGTTGACCTTTATGGTTCTACACCTTTTCAAGGGCTCTGCCGCCTCCATGTATGACGCGATGGCCGTTTACTGGCGCCAGAAAAAGCTGCAGTTCTTCAATTTCAGTCCGGAAAACATGGCGCGCCAGCTGCTTGCTTTTGCCGGTGCCGGCACCCCAGACCGGTCACTGCTGGCCCGCTGCCGCTCTTTGATCGAGCACGAGCTGCGCCTGACGCAGAAAATTCCGGCCGGCGAAACCTTTGCCGGGCCTGATTTCGAGCCCAGATTAAAAAAACACCCGTTCAGAGTCACGCAAGGCATACGGGTTTTCTGGTATGAATTCGACCCGGTCGCAATGGCCGCAGACCCCGCCAATGCGGATTCCGGCGCAATCTTGCCGTTTGTTCCGGTGGTTTACCGTTTTGAACGTGATCTCTCAGCCACGCCCTCGATTGAGATTCTCGATCTTGACCTGGCGTTGCGTTTTGCGCTTGCTGCCGTGCAGAATCGCGCTGACCCGTCCCTGATCGCCGGGCACTGGTCCAGCACCTTCCCGCAGCTGCCGGTTTTTGATTTTTCGGCCGCTCTTGAAAAATTGCAGGCAGACGGGCTAATATATAAGGCACAAAATCATTAACGAGGTGATATTCATGCCTTTTTATACCTACCGCGCCCGCGAGCCCGAAAAGAGCTGTGATTATTGCCGCGACAGCTTTGAGATTTTTCAGAAGATCAAGGATGACAGCCTCGAAATCTGCCCGGATTGCGGTAATGAGGTTGTGAAAATTATGCACCCCACCGTTCAGGTCAAAGATGATTCTACAAATAAGCTGCTTTCAGACGATAATCTCAAGAAGCATGGCTTCAAAAAGCTGGTGAATGCCGGAGGCGGCAAGTTTGACGAAGTTGTCTGACATCAGTCTGCCGCAAGCGGTGCCCTTCAGAGGTGTCATGCTGCCGGTTCTGGCGACCCCCACCCCGTTTTCATTTTCGCGCGTCACCGTCAGAAACAATGCCCTGCAGCTGGCGCTGTCATCTCTGCCGCGCGACAACCGCGAGCTCGCCGGCCATATCGTCGCCCAGATTGACGGCTGGCTCAGAGCCCAGGCGCGCCGTGCCCTCTGCGAAGAGGTCGAGCGGCAGAAACAGCAGTATGGCTTTTCATACAACTCAGTGGCGATCAAGGACACGCGCTCACGCTGGGGCAGCTGCTCGGGCAAAGGCAATCTCAACTTCAGCTGGCGGCTGATCATGGCCCCAGATGAGGTTCTAAATTATGTGGTCACCCACGAAACCGCTCATCTGAGCCATCTTAATCATTCCAGCGATTTCTGGAACCTGGTGCGAGAAAGATGCCCGGGTTTCCGGAAAGCAAAAAGCTGGCTCCAGAGTAACGGAGCCAGCCTGATGAACTGGAAACTCAGCGTTCGATAAGAGTCAGCAGCTCGGCCGCCTTGGCGTTGCCCTGCATTTCTTCGAACTTCAGCATGTCTTTGATGCGGTTTTTGATTATCTGCAGCTTCATTTTGCCTTCGTCGGTCTGGCCGTTGTAATAAAGTGCAAAGTCAACGATCAGTTCAGCTTCACCAGTGCTTAGCGCTTCTTTGATCGCGTCAAACAGTTCAGCTTCGCCTTTTGCAATTTTCTGGAAAGCAAAATCATACTCGATTTCTGCGGCTGATTTTTTATTTTCGTCATTCTCGCCGAGAATAATGCCGGCTGATTCTTCAATATTGACGCTGCTGACGATTTCTTCCATGATCGAGCGAGCCCGCGACCGGTCAGTGCGGCGGGCAGAGCTGCTGGCGTTACTGCGACTGGCAACTCTTGGGGCCGCCGAAGAACCGGCGCCAACCTTGCTGACTCTGAAAGAAAACGCGGCGGGTGCGGCATTTTTCGCGAACGCCTGTTCGGCTTTCATCGCTTCGGGGCCGCGGTTAACGACCACCATCATCAGTCGGTTATGTTTTTCAGAGATTTTAATAACGTCCATGGCCTTGTAGTCTTTGATGTTCAGCCAGGTAACTTCAGGGGAAGCATCTCCGTCGGCTGTGTAAGCCACGACAGCGACGTCAAAGGCGTTGGCATAGCCGGCAGCGCTGACTTTCTGGCCGGCAAAAGCGAAGCGGGCATCTGAGCCTCTGAAAGCGGAGGGATTGATCTGAATGGCCTTCGCAGACCAGCATTTTACGTGACCTTTGCCTTCGTAAGGTGCCCCGTCAACCTTGATTTCTGGCTTCAGGGTAAAACGCGACAGACTCTTTTCGTAGCTGTAGGCACCGCGTTCGATGCGGTCGTCGTTCAGATAGTTGGCGACGCAGAAGCTTCGAAACAGGTTGCGCACGTTGTTTTTGATGCCCTGTTTGTCGATGGCCGCGTTAAGCCCGGAGAGCCCCTGCGACTTCTGGGAGACCATGCGCCTGATAAACGCGCGGCGGCGCTCATCGGTGCTGGCGATGCGGGTAGATATATACTGAGCCCAGAAATACACCTGACCATAGTTGGCGAGCATGTTGTCGTTCGACCAGGCAAGCATGTTGTTATCGGGGCTGCGCATGTAAGCTTCGACCTGTGACGGGTGCCCATAGCCGCACAGAAACGGTGCCAGCTGCGACAGGCTCTCATTGACCCAGGTAAATTCTTTCGGGTCGGCGCTCCAGTGAATCATATGCTGGAATTCATGGGCAAGAACGCTCAGGAATTTATCAGAAGACGGGTCACCGGGATAAATATCGAGATAAAGCATTTCGCGCTGATTGCTGTTCGGAAATTTGCTGCGGCTATAACAGTCGCCGGCATTGAAATAACCGGCAGTAAAGCCTTTAACCCCTTTTTCAGGGCTGTAAAAGTCTCTGACGTCGAGCAGCAACAGGGTGATTTTCGCTTCGCCGTCGATGCCGGGCGATCTTTCGTTGCCGAACATCGAGCGGCATTCTGAATAAATCTTACCATCAAAAGCTTCGGCAATGCGGTTTACAGATTGATAGCTGACATTGCGGCCCTGTTCAACGTAGATCAGGCAGTGCCTGCCGATTTTTGTCAGGCGGGCCTTGATGTTTTCGTGAGAGTTTCTGACGATATTGAAGGTACTGAAAGTTTCGATATCGCCGACTTCGCGGGGTTTCTGGTCAGCGTAGGCAACCAGCCCGGGAATCTGTGGTGCTGCAGCGGCAGCGCCTGAAAACGCTTCAAGATCAGGGGTATCGGCCAGAGCTTCGGTCTGACGCGCGAACAACTGCGTCAGATCTACTCCTTCGTCGGTCTGTGAGTATGCCGGCAGAGCGAGTAATGCGGCAATCACTGCGGCACAGGCTGATTTAAGGATTCTATTCGGCATGCAGGCTTCTATCTCCCAATGAGGATGATTATTTTTTGATTATACAGATTAACAAACCAACCCGCCATTCTATGGCCAGAAAAAAACTGATTTTTTTAAAATTTGTGTTTATTTTCACCGGTTATTTTGCGTCCGAGATTCTGTATGAAGCCCGACGGAACCGAAATAGTCTGACGATTTTAATTACGGCGAATTCACCATAATTAAATCCGGATTATGAAGCCCCTCCCATGTGATAAATGAAGAGTGAGACAAAACACCTTAAAAATGGTAAATTTTGCGGCATGAAAACAGACACGAAAACAGAACCGGCAACCCGGGGAAAAAGCAACCTCACCACCAGAATCATGCTCGGACTCGCCTGCGGAATCGTTGCAGGCATGGCAATCTCTTACACCCCGGAAAACGGTCTTGTGCACCACTGGTTAATGGGTTTTCTTGAATTAATCGGTGGCTTGTTTATAAATTCGATAAAAATGCTGGTGGTACCACTCGTTTTTGTCTCTCTTTTATGCGGAGTCGCAAGCCTTGGCGATATCAACAAGCTTGGGCGCATTGGTGCAAAAACGCTCGGTTTTTACCTGCTGACCACAGCCATCGCGATCAGCCTGGCACTGGCTCTGGCGCTGGCTGCAAAACCAGGCTCTGACTTAAAACTGGCGGAACTAACCAGAACAGTTCCGAATATTCTGCAGAAACAGCCTTTCAGTAAAATTCTTCAAAACATAATCCCGTCCAACCCGGTTGC
Source organism: Candidatus Rifleibacteriota bacterium (assembly GCA_024710355.1). Classification (GTDB taxonomy): domain Bacteria; phylum Muiribacteriota; class Ozemobacteria; order Ozemobacterales; family Ozemobacteraceae; genus Rifleibacterium. Next base: position 162,300 of record JANJUX010000007.1, on the reverse strand, counting down.
AGCAATGGCTGAAGGCAACATGCTGCAGATAATTTTCTTCGCCCTGCTCACCGGCATAAGCATTACCATTGCCGGCCAGAAGGCTCGACCGGTGGGTGATTTTTTCGATTCGGCCAATATCGTGATCATGCAGATGGTTATGCTGATGATGTCGCTGGCGCCCTTCGGTGTCTTCGCACTGATCGCCCAGACCTTTGCCACAACCGGGTTTTCTGCAATGCTGCCGCTGCTGAAATACATGGGCACCGTCATTGTGGCACTTCTGCTGCATATCTGTTTTATCTATTTGGGGGCGCTGAAAATCCTTGGCGGGCTGAACCCGATTCAGTTTATCCGCAATTTTCTGCCGGCAATGAGCGTTGCTTTCTCGACCGCCAGCAGCAATGGCACACTGCCGGTCACCATCGAAACGGTTGAAAAACGCTGCGGTGTTTCGAGCGGAGTCGCGGCCTTCACCCTGCCGCTCGGCGCAACCATCAACATGGACGGAACTGCGATCATGCAGGGCGTTGCGGTTGTTTTCATCGCCCAGATATACGGAATCGACCTGTCGCTGAGCGCTCTGCTGACCGTAATTCTGACGGCAACCATGGCCTCTATCGGAACCGCTGGCGTTCCGGGTGTCGGGTTGATAACCCTGTCGATGGTTCTTGAGTCAGTTAATCTGCCGATTGAAGGCATCGCGCTGATCATCGGCGTCGACCGCCTGCTCGACATGGCCAGAACAGTTGTGAACATCACGGGCGACGCCGTCTGCACTATTCTTGTAGCAAAATCTGAAGGGGAGTTCGACCAGAACATTTTTGATGCGGCCAACGAAGGCGAGAAACAGTCGTCAACGAATGCTGCATAAAAAAGGGTTGAACCGGTACAAAATAAAATCCCGGTCTGCATCGGATCGTGCAGGCCGGGATCTTTCTTAGTTCGACTTTCTTTACCTGAAAGAAGCGAAAGCGGCGGTTTCTTCGAGGGTCTGACGCAGCGGCGCGACCAGTTGGGCTTTAATTTCGCCGGCTTCGATCATTTCGTCGATCGAAGTGATGACATTCTCGCTGCCATTTTCAAGCTGTCTCTGCAGTTCGGCATTCAGGGCAACGCGGGCGGTTTCGAGCTGCTGCAGAGCGATCATCACTGCGGCTTCATCTGAGGTTTCGAGATTTCCGGCGGCATCGGCATAGGCGGCAACCGTGGCTCTGACATCGACCGGAGCAACGGCCCGGGCGACTGTGGCACCTGAATCGGTGACTTTAACGGTATATTTCATGCCGATGGCGTTGGCGTAAACGCGGTCGTCAACTTCTTCGTCGGCCTGGGCGACCACGATCAGCATTGCCGAGTCGAAGCCGGCAGTGGCATCGATGGCTATTTCCCCGCCCTGCAGTTTGCTGCTGAGGGGCTGCACGTTGACATACGAAATCTGCGAGGGCTTCGTGCCGCTTGAATCCTGCACCACGAGGGCGACGGTGAACGAATTATACTGATCTTCGCCCATCTTGCCGCGGAAGCCCTGAAAGTTCACTTTCAGGCTGCTGCGGGCGTTGGCAAGGTCGATTTTCACGGCATCGGCGCTCCAGAGGAATACTTCGCCAGCGACTTCGCCCGGCAGCACGGCGATGGTGTCTGAAACCGGCAGTTTCAGTTTGCCGAGGGTTTTATCATAGCCGAATTCGCCTTTGGCGACGCGGGTATCATTAACGAAGTTGGCGATGGCAAAGCGGTCGAAAGTCTGGGTAAAGCCTCTGGAAACAGCTCCGAGAGCTTCGATATAACCCGCGACACCCTGCGTCTTTGAAGCGACGAGGTTTTTGAAAAACTGCGTGCGCATTTCGGGGTTTTCGCGCAGGTAATGGTGCATGATGTAGTAGTTCCAGAGGTAGACCTGGCCGTAGTTAGCGAGCATCTGCTGTTTTGACCAGGCGGTAAGGCTGTTATCTGGGGTGCGCATGAAGGAGACGACCTGATTGGCGTGGCCAAAGCCGCAGAGATATGGTGCAATCTGTGAGCAGGCTTCGTTAACCCAGGTATATTCTGATGAATCCTGGTTGAAGTGGATCATGTGCTGGAATTCATGGGCAATAGTGTTCTGAAAACGGTCTGACGCCGGGTCAGAAGGATTGATATCGAGATAGAGCATTTCGCGCTCGTTCGATTTGAGGTGGGCCGGCAGCTTTTCCTGCTGGTAGGCGTCGATGGCGTAGAAATAACCGCCAACAAAGCCACCGGTGCCGTTGTAACCGTCTTTGATATCGAACATCAGCAGATAGATGCGGTCATCGCCGTCGAGACCGGGTTTCCATTCTGAGCCAAAATTTGTGGTGTTGGTCGGGTAGATGACTTCGTCGAAGCTTTTGCGCACCTTTTCGATCGCTTCGGGGGTGAGGGTTTTGCCCTCTTCGAGAAAAACATAGCAGTGCTTGCCGATGGCTTTGAGCACGGCGCGGGTTTCTTCGAACTTGTTTTCGACGATGTTTTTGGTCCAGAAGGTCTGGGTATCGCCGATCGCAAAACTGCGGATCTCTGGTGCAGCAGCGCGATTGCGCATCAGAAACATCGGCTCTGGGTCACGGCTGACCGTGTCGATAACCGATCTTACTTCTTCTTCGAACAGGTGTGTAGCGTCGACCCAGTCATTCTGCGCCGAGGCCGACACAGAAACGAGCATAAACAGAGCTGCGATGCTGGTAGCGATACTCTTCAGACCTGATTTCATTCTTTGCTCCAGTTAAAAGTGTTTGCTTTGAGCAAGCAAGAAGCCTGCCACGAGAAAAAGCCTTATATGGAGCCAGAATCAGACATTTACCCGGGAAACAACGCCAGCTTTTTGGCAGACCGGCGCATTTTTTTGGCAGCAATTTTGGCAGCGCAAAAACTTTGTGATATAATTCGGGCCATGAAAGACTATTACAAGATACTCGAAGTGCCACAGAACGCCAGCAAGGAAGATATCAAAAAGGCTTTCAAGCGTCTGGCGAAAAAGTATCACCCTGATATAAACAAAGGTGATCACAAGGCTGAAGAGAAATTCAAGGAAATTTCCGAGGCCTATGAAGTTCTCGGGCGCGATGACGAGCGGCAGAAATACGACGCCGCCCGCCTGGGCCGTGGCTCGTTCAATTTTGAAGGTTTCTCGAAAGAAGGCCCGTTTGGCGATTTTTTCAGTTCGGGGTCGGGTAATACCGGCGACTTTTTTGAACAGATTCTCAGCAGTCTGAATCTCGGCGGCGGTGGTCGCGGCAAAAGCGGTGGCTCGCCCTTCGGTGGTTTCGAGAGCTTTTTCGGTTCGCGCAGCCACGGTGGGCATGGCGGCCATTCACAGCAGTCGACGGCGACGCTGAAGGTACCCCTTTCGACTGCGGTTGCAGGCGGCAAGGTTCAGGTCAGCGGCCTGCCCGGAGGCACGCAGACGATCGATATTCCGTCGGGTTCGACGAACGGTTCTGTTTTCAGGGTCAGCACTTCGGGCGGCTCATACAATCTGAAGCTCGAAATTGAAGACGAGCACCCGTTCAAGGTCAAAGGGCACAACATCGAGACGACGATCTGCGTAAATCTGGCACAGGCTGTATTGGGCAGCAAAATCAAGCTGAAAGATCCGCGTGGCCAGGATTTCATTCTCACGATCCCCCCCGGCAGCCAGCACGGCGATGCCCTGCGTCTGCGCGGACTCGGGCTTCCAGGCGGCGACCTGATGGTAAAAATCGAGGTCGCAATTCCGAAAAACCTCAGCGAAGACGAGAAAAAACACTTTGCCGAACTCGCCACAAAGATGGGTTGGCGCTACTGACGACGCCGACTTGCGGCCGCCACTTCCCTCTGTTTTGATGCTTGTCGAACTCGGCGGCGAAAGCGTTGTGTAGACCGCGTGTGAAAAAGAAAGCTGAACGCAGATGAAGAATTCTGAGTGCATTATCGAGCAGTATCGTGGCGACCGGCTTTTTCGTTCTTTTACGCCTTCAGAAGACCAGAAATACCCCTGGAACATGAACGTGAATGGCAAGATTTACCCGAGAACGATTTCGCCAGACGGTTTTGAACATATGATGGAAAAGGAAGAAATTGGTCTTAGGCCGAGAACAGTATATGACGTTGATTACCAATTTTTTGACAAATACATGGAATAAACTGCGGCCTTGAGATACTACTTTGCAATTTGATTGAATATGAAAGCAAACAACATCTATGGTATGATCAAGATGAGCAGGAATCGGCCGAATAATGGAGTATTTATGCCTAGAATGAAAAAGCATAATGTTGATAAGACAGAGGCCAGGACGATGACAGTTGAAGAACTGTTAAATTCTGGATTGGTCGGGATATGGAAGGATCGAACAGATATAAAGGATAACGTCGACTTTGCGCGGGAACTTCGAGAAAAAGCTTGGACACACAAGGACGAAAAGCATGATTCTCGTTGATACAGACATACTGGTAGATATTCAGCGTCAATATCCACCAGCGATTGCCTGGCTTAAATCTCTCGGCATGAATACACCTTTGGCTATTTCTGGTTTTTCATTGTTTGAGTTGATGGCCGGAGCTGAAAACAGGCTGCAGATGCAACGAATAAAAAAGCTGTTCAAACCGTTTCCCCTTTTCTGGCCGACAACAGGAGACTATAGAAGAGCAATTCAAACATTTTCAATGGCGCGTTTAAGCCATGGTTCGAGTATTGCAGACATCCTGATTGGTGAGACGGCAGTTGGCCTTGGGATTCCGATACACTCTTTCAATGAAAAACATCTTTCAGTCGTTCCAAGGCTCGAAATAGAAAAACCGTATTCCAGAATTTGATTTCACACTTCTTATAGTTACAGCAGGAAATGAAATACGAAGCACCAGGTAAGACAGGGAAATGGCTGTCCAGGCTCGTGGTGATTGTTCTGGTCGTGTTTACGATAATCAGAATAATTGGATCGCCCATGTCGCTTAAAGCCGGTTCAGAAATGTGTTTTCGCAGTTGCCAGAGCAATATACGTCTTATTGAAGGGGCGATTGAGGCATATAATATGGATCACCCGGATGCTCACATTAAATACAACGTTTCTTTCGCTGAGATAGAAAGCAGGCTCATAAACTCAGGCTATCTGAAATCTGCCGTTCATTGCCCGGGGAGTTACGGTTATGAGGAGAATTCTTTGCTTCGGTTCATTTATGGCATATACCTGCATGCCGAGGGCCTGCCGCTACCTCCCGGGAATTATTCAACCCACGCCGCCGGCTCGACCAGCTCGATAAACTGCAGCTTACACGGGCCGTTACTGCCATAGAATAATTGTAAATGAAATTCGATCAGCGGGAATGGTAGACGGGGCATATACCGCTGCCTGATAACAGCTGACAAAATGGAGTAAACGTGACAACTTTAAAAGAATTGCTGGCGCGGCAGGGCGTGATCGTCAGAAAAATAAAATATGGCGGCCAGAGCAAAGAAGATCTGCTGAAACGATTGGTCGCCGAAGGCATACATCTTAATGAATATGCCAAAATACTGCTGGGCAGTGATGTGTTCGAGGCAAGCCCGAGCGAAGAAGCTGCAGACATCGTTGAATTATCGGTACAGGATCTCGGATTCACAAATGGAGCAACTTTTGAAGAAATTTTCAGCAGCATAGAGCAGCTGCACCTGAATCTGTGCCCTCTGGAGATTGGCCCTTACCTGCGCTTGAATTATCTGGACCAGCAGGAAGAAACAGAAACCGGCAAAAACAAGGCACCCAAAGGCTCGATAACAATCTTTTCAAAAATAGAAAAACAGGAAGATGAAGAGTTTCCCAAAGGGTTTTATATAAGAAAAATGGCCGGCAGATTATGGCTGCGAGGCTATGTCTGCCCCATAGACTACCTGTGGCCTCCAGAAGCCCGGATAGCGCTGAAGCTATAAAAAACGCAGGAACACTCACGCGGCAGCATAATTTGATATGATGCGTGCAGTATAAGAAAACTCAGCCCGCCTGGTCAGACGAGGAGGTAAGAATGACAAAAATTTATGAAGATGGAACCTATCTTGACAATAACCCATCCTGGCATGAGGAAGATTCAGCGTGGAAAGCGAAGCACATACGAAACATAATCGAAAGAAATTCGCTGAACCCTTCGAGTATCTGCGAGATCGGTTGTGGTGCCGGAGAGATTCTGAACCAGTTGAACGGGCATTATGGCGACAGGGTTGCGTTGTTCGGTTACGAAATTTCGCCGCAGGCATTTGAGCTCTGCAGCAAAAAGGCAAAAGCGAATCTTACCTTCAGGTTATCGGATTTATTGCAGGACAGCGATGCTCATTTCGATGTTGTAATGGCAATAGACGTCTTTGAGCACGTCGAAGACTACTTTGGCTTTTTGAGAAAGATAAGAGAAAAAGCCGCTTACAAGATTTTTCATATTCCGCTGGAATTGTCTGTGCAAAGTGTTTTGCGTTCTTCGATAACTAAGCACAGAAAATCCATCGGGCATATTCACTATTTCACCAAAGAAACGGCACTGGAAGCCCTGAAAGACACTGGGCACGAGATTGTCGATTATTTTTACACAAACGGCGCCCTCGACTTGCCAAACAGGGGCTGGAAGGCCAATCTGCTCAGGATTCCAAGAAAACTGGCCTCGCTCGCGAATCGAGATCTGGCAGCCAGAATATTGGGCGGCTTCTCACTCATGGTTTTGACGAAATGATCCGCATGATATGAACGGTTCGCCTACTCGATCAGGTAGTCAACGCCGTTCGGAGTGGCGAGAAAGATGATCCGGTCGGCCTGAGCCAGAGAAAGCACCGGGCTGTTCACGTGCAGCTTTTCCCAGAAGTTGCCCTGGTAGCGGGCGTAGCCACCCCTGCCGGAAGCCGAAAACGAGATGCGGTAGGTCTCGGGGTTCAACTGATCGGGACACATGTCGGTAATCGACCAGCCGGCACCGGTTGCCGGGGATTCAATGAGCCGGTAATGCTGACCGTCGAACTCGCTGATGCCTTCATGGCCCTGAATGACAATTATGCCGCTGGGCAGACGGAAAAGATTGCGAATCGCGCCGATCCGGCCGGTGCCAAGCTCTGAGAGCTGTTTATAGCTCTCGCCGTCAAAAATTTTCTGCAGACCGTTTTCCAGGCCGGTCAGCAGGTAGTGCTCAGTGTTCAGCATTGCCGTTACCGGGCTCGTTTCACCATTTTCGAAGGCGGCAAGGGCGGCACTGGCATTGGCAAAGTTAAAATTGCGCATGTAGGTGCCTGCCAGGCCATGCAGCTGTAGAGCTTCGAGCTGCTGGGTGCCGCTCGCCTGCAGCAGGCGCTGAACGGTTGCCGGATCGGTTCTTTCGAGAAAACTGCCGTTGTAGAGACAGACCTGCTCGTGGACCATCGCGTTAGTCGCAAAGGCAACGAAGATTCTGTTTTTGCTGTCAATTACGATTCTTGAGGCCATGCCGTCAGGCACCTTGACCTTCGGCGGGAAAACAGCTCTGGCCCAGCTGCTGCCGTTCCAGGTCCAGACACCGGCGTCGCCGGTCACCCAGAGATTGCCGTCGCGGTCGAGAGCAAAATCGCTTACCCGTCGGTGAAAGCCATTGAAAGCATAATGGCCGGCCTGCTGCAGTGACTTGATATCGTAAATATACAGGCCGTCATTCTCAGTTCCGATCATCAGCATGTCTGATAGCACCCGCACGCGCGTTGGCCGGCATGCAAGCAATGTATTAACCTTACCCTTGCCGCCGATCGCCCGGGAAGAGTAGCGCATCAACCCTGCGTTCGCTGTTCCGACCCAGGTTTCGCCATCAGGGGCACAGGCAATCGCAGTCACGTCGTCAGAGGGCAGCTTCGAGTTTTCGGCAGTCAGTTGGTGGCGTTGACCATTGGTCGCAAAAATAACCAGGCCACTGTCCTGGGTTCCGACCCAGAGACCCTTGAGCAGTGGGCTGATCAGTTTCTCTGCCGGATTATCGGCAATGGCTTTCTCGCAGGCATCCTGAAAATCAAAAAACTTCTGGTACATTTCGAGCACCGCATTCTCGTCTGCCTGTGGCTGGCCAGCGTAGCGGCGCGTGTATTCCTGGTATTCTCTCTGCAGACTGGCGTATCTCTCGCGCAGCAGGTCGAGATTCTCTTCTTCCTGGCGCATCGAACCGTCAGGAACGGCAGCCACAAAAGATTTAAAATCCTGGCCCGACAGCAGTTCTTCAGGTGCGGCGCTGAACGCGAGACAGGTCGCCCAGACTCCCGGAAGCAGGCTTGTCATTTTTCCCTCAGGCTTTAGAAGACTGACCCCGTTTGAAGACGCTATAAACAGCCTTTCTTTGGCAGTCGCAAAACTGGTAACCCAGCCAGTCTGTTCAATTTCTCCTTCACAGGGGCTCATGCCTTCGCCGGTGATCTGATAAATACCACCGTTGCAGCCCGCGAAACTGCCAAGATCGCAGGAAATCACCGCAGAAAACCCTGTGGGGCTGAGGTGCGGCGGAATTTTGAATTCTCTGAAAGTATCACGGGCGAGTATGCCTGCGGTGCGGTCGCAGGCGAGCAGAAAGCTATCCTCTTCTTCGGGGTTGCGGGCAATGGCTGTGACGTTCATCACTTCTCTGTAGCTGGTTAAAACCGGCTCAAAACCAAATTTTTCATTCTCGTATCTGCCCTCATAGAGCCCTGCCGGCGTGCCGAGAAGCAAGCTGTCGCCAGAAACCCGCATCATTGAAGTTACTGTCAGTTCGGGAAACTGAAAAAGCCCGCTCCCGCTCACATGCCAGGTTTCATCGGCGAAAATCATCAGCCCTTTCCCTGCAGTGCCGACGATCACGTAATTTTTGCCACTGCTTGCGTCGAAGAAAAGAATCGACCTGATATCGTTGCAGGGCAGACCGTTCAAGCCATTGTAAACACTGAAATAGCCGGTGGTAATTCTTGCCGGTGGCACGCTCAGAACAGGAAAATGCTGGGGCCCGGGCTCAGGGTTGCAGGCAGAGAGAATTGCCGCGCAGTTAAGCAGTGCTGTCACCAGAAAAACCAGTATGACCCGCATCGGCACACCTCCCCCACAACTTTGAAGATGCTCTGACAAAATATTACCAGATTTTACAGAACCAGGCCACCGGGTGAAGACCCTGATGTGAAAGTGCCAGATCAGCGTTTGCTGCAACGGATTTGAGACACATTTATTCACGCCTGGCCAATGAAAAATGTTTTTTTGTGGTACATTCTCGATATTTGCAGGTTGCTGTGCTTATGGTAAGATTGGTGCATGAAATTAAACAGAATAGCTATTTTTTTGTCGTTTCTGCTTATCGCAACCGCAGGCTTTGCCCAGAACCTGAAGCCCCTCAAGGGTATCTCAATTCTGCTCGATCCAGGTCACGGCGGAGCTGATCCGGGTGCTGTCGGGCCCACCGGCCTCAAGGAATCTGACGTCAACCTGCGCGTCGCCCGTTACCTGCGCGACCTGCTGCGTGCTGACGGCGCCGAGGTCAAGATGACCCGGGAGAAAGACACGGCTCTCAGTCTCGGTGAGCGTGTCGCCATGGCTGAAAAGCTCAAGCCCGATCTCTTCGTTTCGGTTCACCACAATGCCTCGCTCAGGCCCAGAAAGACTGACCGCAGTGAGATTTACTACAATGCCATCGACCACGGCATTTCGCAGGCGGTTGGCCGCAATATGACTGACGAGCTCGCCAAATTCGGTTTCGGGGAAGAGTCAATCATAGTTCCTGCTGGCTTCTTCGTTCTGCGCAACAATCCGTCGCCGGCGGTGCTCACTGAGGGCGGTTACATTTCGATTCCGCATATTGAAAAGGGTCTCAAAACAGGTAAAGCCCTGACCAATCAGGCTGAGGCGCTGCGCCAGGCCATTAAAGAATCGTTCAAAGACGGGCTGCTCAAAGTTAAACTGCTCGTCGCCGATGACCCGGTCAAGATCGACACCCCCTATTTCAATCTGATTTTCACTGCCAGCAAGGAAATCACCAAAGTTCACGCCCGCATCGTGCCCGATAACGCCTCTGGCTTTGGCTTCGACAAACTGCCCTCTTTCGGGCATTCCTATCGTTTATACAACAATCGCCCGCTTGCCAGCGGCGAGTATGATGTACAACTGACTTTCACTGCCGACGACGGCTCATATTCAGCGCGCACCCGTGTAAAACTTCAGGTTAACCTGCCGTTCGCCAACAGCAGTGTCGAACCGGTCGCCCCATTCATAGCTGAGGGTTTTAAAGGCCGGTTCCCGATCAAGGTGACGCTGCGCGACGACCAGGGCCGCATCAACGCCCGTACTGCCGACGTTGCCCTGCATTATCAGGGTAAAATCATCAACGCCCGCACTTCAGAAAAGGGTGAGAGCAACCTTTACCTCGAACTCGACGGCAGCGAAAAAGATTTCGTTGCAGTCGGTCTGGTAATTGAAGATGAAGTTATCGCCCGCTACGATATTCCGGTGCGGCGCCCGGTACAGCGCTACGTTCTTGGCCGGCTGCTCACCAATGCCGGCAACCCGATTCAGAATGCGAAAATCAGATTCGGCAAAGACTGGCAGACGCATACCGGCCCCGGTGGCTACTTTTTCTGCCAATATCCGATGATTTACGGCAATATCAAGCTCGACATTCAACCGCCGCTTGGTTATGAAAAGGTCGATTTCTGGGTAAAAACTGCTGGTGAACCGCTGGCTCTGCCGGAAATCAGACTCGCTCCGATTGCCGAAAAGATGCTCGGCAAAAAAATCGCCATCATGGCGCCACTCAGCTTCGACAATCTCGTGCGCAAACTGGTTAAGCCCTTGATGGGCGCCGGCGCCGAAGTCGTCAGACTCAACCTGCCGGAAAACATTCAGAACCCTGAATATCAGGCGGTTCTCGAAGCCAATCTCGAACAAAAACTCGACATGCTGCTGTCATTCAAACGCGAACTGGCGGGCGGCATGAGCATCAGGCACTACCATCGCGGTGGCCGGGGCAAAATGGTTGCCGACGCCGTAAGTCTTGGCCTGGCGAACGAAAACCCGCCAATCAAGGTTAAAGTCGGCGCCGGCAGCGACTACGAAATCGCTCACACCGGCGCGACCGCCATCGTATTTGCCTTTCCCGAACAGTTGCCGCCCGATTACCCTGAAAAGCTGGTAATGCAGCTTATTCAGGTTCTCAAGTCAGGATTCTAAGAAAACCGAGGAAATCATGGAACAGGAAAAACCAAAAACCCAGACCCCGGAAGAACGCTACCACCAGGAAACCCACTGCCAGAGCTGTGGGCGCTTCGTCGGCATCTATACCCGCTGCCCGTATTGCCAGGCACTGACTCAAAAACGTCTGTCAATAAGAGTTTTTAAATGGGTAGCGGTGCTCACCTCAACCGTGGGTCTGCTGATGCTGCTCTTTTTCGCCAGACACGTCAAAACCCCGGAAGTCAAGATCGCTGATCTCGGCCCACTGAGCAACTTTGCGCATGTGCGCATCGTCGGCGAAGTCACCCAGAGCTATGGCGTACACCCCAAATGGGGCTCGCTCGGCTTTGTCATGACCCAGGGCGATGCCGAAAACCCGCTTACCATAAGAGTTTCTGCTTATGCCAAGGTCGCAAAGGAAATCGAAGCGAAAAACCTCGTGCCGAACAAGGGTGATGTGATATCGATCGAAGGTCAGGTAAGATTTCAGAAAGACACCCCCAGCCTGCTGATCAACACTCATGAACACATCGCCTTTATCAAGCGCGGTGCCGCACCGGCCCCCGAAACCGTTAAAGACGTCGACCCCGATAAAATCGACAATGGCCTGATCGGTCGCTTCGTCAATGTCACCGGCAGCGTGCTCAGCACGAAAAAGTTCCCGACCGGCACGATCATCAACATCGATGACGGCAAATCAGGCTTCCCGATCTGGGTCCCGGCCGACTGCCTCGAATCTGACCAGCCGCTGCGCCCGGGCGACCTCGTCGAAGCCAACGGCAAAGTCGAAACCTTCAAGGACAAGCTCGAAGTAAAGGTTCTCAAAAAAGGTGCGTTCAAAGTTGTCAGCAGAGTCAGCGCCGACACTGTAACCAACGAGGCTCCGGTCAGCGAGACACCCGCCCCCGCCCCATCTGAATCCCCAACGGTTCCGGCTGCAGATGCCCCGGTTGCTCCGGCAACCAGCGATTCAGGTAATTCAGCTGTTGAACCGGCCTCGTTGGCTGAACCCTCTGCGCCTTCAGCCCCCTCTGCCACCACCGAAACTCCGGCAGCTGTGGATAATCCGCCCGCAGGAGGTAACTGAGCATGGCATTTCTGGAACACCTTCTGCATCCGGAATACCTTGACCTTCTTTACTTCTGCACCATCGGCGTGCTGTTCTCGTGCCTGATCTCGTTTCTGCCAGCGCTGCACATCTACAACGTCATCGGCATCTTTCTGCTCGTGATTCTCAAATTCGAGGCCACCATGGCGCCAATGCAGCTCGTATCACTGTGCATCGGCATGATTGTCGGCTATTCGATACTCAACACAGTTCCGGCGACCTACTTCGGACCCGGTGACGAGAGTCTGTCGTATTACATTCTGCCGAGCGCCGACTGGCTCGCCAAAGGCAGAGGCTACGAATCGGTCATTCTCACCGGCGTCGGCGCCCTCGGCGGCATCATCGCTCTGGCGGTCATGGCGCCGCTGTTTCTGCTGTTTCTGCCCGGTCTCAAAACGATCACCAGCCCGCACATGTTCTGGATCATCGGCGCGGTCATCTCGTACGCCGTTCTTTCTGAGTGGCCAAAGGGCATCAGTCAGTCAGACAGCTGCTGGGCCAATTTTCTCGAAGGCTGGAAATTTCTGGGCGTGGGCCTGATAACCTTCCTGCTCTCAGGGCTGCTCGGCTTTATCGTCATGGCCAAGACCATGGTGCCGGTAGATTTCGCCTTCCAGAGCATCACCCCCGTATTTGTCGGCCTTTTCGCGATTCCGTGGCTGATCACCAACATCATCAATATCGGCTCGATTCCGAAACAGCACGAATCACCATCGATGGAACTCGACTGGGAACTCGTGGTGCGCGGCACTTTCGGCGGCTTTCTCGGCGGCTTCTTTGCCGCTTTCGTGCCGATCGTAACCGCCGGCGTCGGCGGTCTGATGGCCGGGCACGCAACGGCTCAGCGCGACGGGCGACTGTTCGTCATGTCTTATGGCACCTGCAAAACCGTCTATTACGTCGGTTCATTTCTGCTGTTCTTCATACCCGGCCTGAGTCTTACCCGTGGCGGTCTGGCCTGGATCGTCACTCCGGTCGTTTCGGTTCTGACAATGAAAGAATACGCTCTGTTTGTTGCTTTGATGCTTTTCTCTGCCGGCATCTCGTTTCTAATGCTTATGCCGTTCACAAAGCTGTGCATCAAAATGGTCGAAAAGATCCCTTATCACTGGGTTTCGGTAATTGCTCTCATTCTTGTAATTCCCGGGGTCTACAGTTTTACCGGCTGGGGCGGCATGGCAATCATGGCCGTTGCCACAGGTATTGGTCTGTTGCCCGTAATGTTTCAGGCGCGCAGAATGAACCTCATGGGCGTTCTGCTGCTTCCGGTCTGTCTCAATATGGCAGGTTACGGAAACGACGTATTAAGATTTCTGGGGTTAATATGATATGAAAGGCTTTACACATTTCATTTCCGGCATCGCCGTAGCAAGCTTCTTTCCGCAGGCTGTTCACATGGCCTCCCAGGAACAGTCTTTTATTCTCTGCCTCGGTGGTATCTTCGGCATCATGCCCGATACCCTCGATTTCAAATTCGCCCGTTACTTTCACAAGTCTGACTTCGAAATCAGGCCCGATCCCGACAATCTCGACGCCAGAGTCATCGCCGAAGGCGTTGCCAACGCTATCAGAAAGGCAATCGCCGAGGGCCGCGGCACCGTACAGCTGCATACCATGCAACTCGCCTCGAACCGCTGGCGCAGCTACACGCTCGGCTTCGATTCGGCCACCAGTGAAGTGGTCGTCGAAATCGGCCCCGAAGTCGATACCGGCCAGATTCCGTTCGAAGGCACCGAGCTGAAAGATCCAGTCAGAGCCAATGCACGCGTTAAGGTCGATTGCGAATTCTTTCAGCAGTTCGATAAAAAGTCGCAGATCGCGATCATGACCGGCCCCTGCTTTGAATTCGTAAAAAGGCCGACCGGCAAGGTCGAAATCGTCTTTCTGCCCTGGCACCGCACCTGGTCGCACAGCTTCACCCTTGGCCTGCTCATCGCTCTTATTGTCGGCATCTTCACCTACTTCACCGTGCCGGCAGGCCCACATCCGGAGCTTTACACGATTCCACGCTGGCTGCTCTACCCGCTGATCATTCTCTTCGGCTCGATGGTTCACATCATCGAAGATTCAACAGGATTCATGGGAAACAATCTGTTTTACCCGTTCACCAAAGACCGCACCAATGGCATGGGCCTGATGAGCGCTGCTGAAGCGATTCCAAACTTCCTTTTCGTCTGGTCATCGATCATAGCCATTCTCTATAATCTCGACCGCTTCAGATGGGCGCCACAGGATACTCCCCCGGGCATCGAAAATCCCTGGAACTTCTTCTTCTGGTTCTACTTCGTGCCGCTTGCGATAATGGCCTACTACTTCTTCAAGGGCAAACGTGAAAAGGCCGAGAAGAAAGAATCAAAGACCCGGCCGGTCGATTTCGACGGCCAGACTTCAGTCGAACGGGAAACCGACGCTTCAATCATCTGAGCCATGTATCAGAGCAAGTTTCTGCTGAACCGGCAGAAAATCTACAACCCGCCGGAAATTAACACGGCGATTGCGAGTCACTTCGAGCACCTTCCCGCGCCGCAGCGCGGGAGGTTTTTCTATCGCCTCGAATGGTATAAAATCGGCGTCGTGGTGCAGATGCTGGTTTATTCGGAGGTGCGACCGATGATGAAGATGATGCCCGAGTGCCAGCTCATCGAAACGATAGAGCTCGAAAATCTGCCACTGGTCGCCGAAACCCTCGATTTTGCGATTTTTGCCGTACCGCCGACTGAAATCATGCCGGCTGACGAAATTGACGAAACGGCGATAATCGGCTGGCTAAAGAAGCAGCTTGGCAAAACAGCCACGATCATCGATTACGGCTTCGGCCCCAACAACTGCATCTATTACCAGGAAAACGGCAAAGACAGGCAGCAGCAGACGGTCACAATCAAGGGCACTCTCAAAGTCTTAAACCGCGACGCTCTCGACAAAATCCGCCAGAAACCAATCGGCCGGGCGGCAGAACTCGGTTGCGGCCTTCTTTATCTGACGCCCTGAAAAATAAAATACTATATAAGAGCGCATTGAATTTTTATACCGATTCGTCCGGCGCGGCCTACAAGTCGGGTTAAAGCAGCAACCGCAGGTCCTCGGCCTGCGGTTGCTGGTAAATCACTTAGATTCTGAAGCTACTGGTGGGGTTAGAGGCGGTGCCGTCGCCTTCAATTCAGCACTTTCGATGGGTGCAGCATTGTTGGGGGCTTCGACAGCCGGTGGCGCCTTGGCGCCGGTTTCGACCTTGTCGGCAACTACGGCTTTTTCAAGTGATAGTTTCTTACCTGCCTTTTTGTCAGATGATCTGGTCCCGGACTTCCCTTTCAGCGTGTCGTTCAACTTCGTCGGTTTTTCGATTTCTGTATTTTCATCGTAAAAACTGACGAATGATTCTACATCATAGCGTTTTCCCTCGACGACAAGAATGCCGTCGCCGGTTTCAGCCGATTTGCCTGAAACAGCGGGCGCAGCAGCAGCTGTTTTGCCGCCGACACCACCTGCAGGCTCACCGACGCGGCCAAAGCCTTTTTGAAAACCATCGCCAAGGTCTGCCCCTGAGAAGCGACCGGCGATAAATTCACGGGCCATGCGACCCCAGGCACTGTTTGGGTCCAATCTGGCATATTCTTCAAGGTATTTTTTGGTCAGAGCTGTTTCGCCGAGGCTGTATGACAATGAAGCCATGTTCCAGAGCGATTCAAAATCCGAACGGTCCCTCTGGTAAGTTTGAGTATACCAGTAGAGGGCTTCGCGGTGCTGACCGTTCTTAAGACAGGTGACGGCGAGCTTGCGGGTAATTTTATCTGAGGTCGGGTTGGCGCGGTGCAGTCGCATCAGCACGGGAATCATCGCTGCCGACTCACCCTTCTGAAACACTCTCGGATGCAGCAGGTCTTCGGGCTGCATCAGATCACGCTGTGGCGCGGCATGCACCGGCTGTTGCTTTTTCGGCGCAATTTTGGGGCGCGCCTTCGGCGCCGGCAGATGTTCAGAAATGTATTCGTCGCGATAACCGAGGTCCCTGACGAATTCCTGCAGGTCGGGGTCGGCGCTGAGCGGCGCACATATCAGACCCAACAGGACGGGTAGCAATATTTTTTTCATAGGGTTTCCTGCAGATAGTTTTTAGCTGAAGCAGCCTCTGGTACTTTTTCGGCACAAATCGCTGATTTTTCAGCTATTTTTTTTATTTTTTTCAATTTTATCACATTCGACCGCCTTTCTGCCAATGGAACAGAATTTGCTTGCTTAAAGCCGGTCATACATGCGGAAAAGGCAGTCGCAGCTCCGCAATTGTTCATGGCCGGCGATGAAACATGGAGGTTTCAGCTTATGCAAAGTCATTTATCAACAAATGAATCAATAAAGGGCAGCCGTTGCAGCCAACCGGCCTATAAGTTTTCAGCTTTATTTACCTGGCTTTCATTGGTCCTGCTAGTGGTGACACTTGTTTCTGCCGGCAACCCGGCACTGGCAGAACAGATTGTCATACCGCCACTTTTCAGGGGCAATCAATACCCCGGCATGTCGACGCCATTTTACCCTGGCTCAAATTCGAATACCGGCATTATCAACCACCCCGCTTATCCTGGCACCATTGCAAACCCTGGCAATATCAGCAATCCGGCATACCCGGGAACCTCGAACGGCAGTGGCAATAACGGCCCCGTCTACCCGGGCACCGGCGGCAATAATGGCTACCCCGGCAACAGTGGCAACAGTGGCAACCCCGGATATCCCGGCAACCCCGGAACTCCGACAACCCCTTCGAATCCTGGCGCAATCAGTGATTACAACCTTTACAATTACGGCCACAGCAAATATGCGGCCGGCAATTTTAACAGCGCCTACATTTATTTCGACCAGCTGGTGAAACAATACCCAGGCTCGCAGTATGCCGATGATGCCGATTTCTGGCGGGCAAAAATCAGAGCGGAACAGAAGAACCACCAGCAGGCAATCATGCTTTTTGCTAACTTTCTCAGACTCTGGCCAGCCTCTGATTATTATGCCGAGGCGCTTTACACGCTGGCAGAGACAGAAAAAGCCTTTGGCCGCATCAACTACGCAAACCGTAATCATCTTTTCGAAGCGGCCGGGCACTTTGCCGGTTATCAGCAGCGGTATCCGCAGAGCCCGAAAGCTTCCGAAGCCCTTTTCCAGGCAGGCGAATGTTTTGAAATTTCAGGTGACTATAGCAGCTCCAGGAGTTATTATTATCGGGTTACACAAATATACCCGTATTCTGCAGCTGCAGCCAAAGCACGCGAAAAGCTCAGCGGCAGATACTGAAATCAAAACAGGAGCAACAGATGCAGTCATCCAGATTCCGCGCCGCGGTTTTTGCTGCGGTATTGCTGGCATTCGTGCCATTTCTCGGCTTCGCGTCAACCGCCTTCGACTTTTCGCCGCTCGAAAAGTCAGTCGTTGAAACCACTCTGGCCAACGGCCTCAAACTGATCATCATGCCGCGCCACGATGCGCCGGTCATTTCGTTCGTGACCTGGGCCAACGTCGGTGGCTCGGATGACCCGAAAGAATACACAGGCCTCGCCCACATGTTCGAACATATGGCGTTCAAAGGAACCGAGACCATCGGTACCAAAGACAGCGCCAAAGAATTTCTGAAAATGGCCAAAGAAGATGCCATTTTCAAGCAGATCAGAGCAGAACGCCTCAAGGGGCGCCTCACCAACGAGAAGCTTATCGCTTCTCTGACGGTCGAATTTGAAAAAGCCATTGCCGAAGCCTATGAGCTCGTCGTTCCCAATGAATTTGCCAATCGCCTGCAGAAGGAAGGCGGCTCGGAGCTGAACGCCTGGACTTCACGCGACCAGACCGCCTATGTCGTCAGCCTGCCTTCGAACAAGATCGAATTCTGGATGGCTATGGAATCAGAGCGCTTTCTCAAGCCCAGATTGCGTGAAATGTATCGTGAACGCCAGGTTGTGGCCGAAGAGCGCCGCATGACCGTCGAAAACCGCCCGATCGGCAAGCTGGTCGAAGAATTCATCTGCACCGCCTTCAAAGCCCACCCATACCGCAACCCGTTGATCGGTTACATGTCAGACATTCAGAACTATTCGCGTGAAGCGGCGCAGGCGTTTTTTGATCGCTACTATTCACCCGGCAACCTGGTTGTCGCAATTGTCGGCGATGTTAAACCTGCGCAGGCAATCGAACTGGCGAATAAATACTGGGGCCGCATTCCGGCACGCCCCCTGCCCTCGCGTGTTGCAACCGTCGAGCCTGAGCAGACCGGCGAACGCCGGGTCAGCATTCAGGACCGCGCCCAGCCGGCAATGATGATTGGCTGGCATATTCCCGAAGAAACCCACGCAGATTCACCCGCCATTCAGGCTTTCATCGACATTCTCGGTCAGGGTCGCACCTCGCGCCTGCACCGCCGCATGGTCAGAGACATGAAGAATGCTGTTTCAGTAAGCGCCTTCAGCGGCTGGCCCGGCAACAAATATCCTTCACTGGCCGTTGTTTTCGCTTACCCGGCTCAGGGCAAGACAAATATCGAATGCGAAAAAGTCATTTATGAAGAGCTTGAAAAGCTGAAAAATGAACTGCTCGGCAACGACGACCTCGACAAGGTCAAAGCCCGCGCCATGGCACGCTTTATCGCTGGCCTGCGCAGCAACATGGGCATGGCCGAACAGCTGGCAAGCTATAACCAGCTCTGGGGCGACTGGCGGGCCCTGTTTAAAGAACTCGACCGCATCAACGCCGTGACTCCCCAGGATGTTCAGCGCGTCGCCCAGAAGTATTTCGTCGAACGCAACCGCACCGTCGCCACCATGGACACCATCGTTGAACAGGCTGTGGCCAAAGAAGAAACCTGCCAGGAGGGTTGCAAATGATTAACCGCAATTTTCGCCGCTTTCTGATTACCTTTTTCCT
This sequence comes from Candidatus Rifleibacteriota bacterium, assembly GCA_024710355.1. GTDB lineage: Bacteria > Muiribacteriota > Ozemobacteria > Ozemobacterales > Ozemobacteraceae > Rifleibacterium. The sequence continues at coordinate 143,172 of JANJUX010000007.1, read as the reverse complement.
GGTTTTCGCAATCTTTGCCGGCTTTGTTCCGGCTTCGGCCATCGACCTCGATGCTCTGACTTTTCCGGCGCTTGGCCCGATCGAACTGCCTGATATCGAAGAAGTCAAACTCGAAAACGGCATGCGCCTCTACCTGCTCGAAGACCATTCACTGCCTCTTATTGAGGCCTCTGTGCGCATCCATGGCGGTTCTTACCTCGAACCGGCCGAAAAAATCGGCCTGGCAAACTTCGTTGGCGAGCTGCTGCGCGCCGGTGGCACCGAAAAATGGAGCGCCGACGAACTCGACGAACTGCTCGAAGGAATCGGCGCCTCAGCTGAAACCAGCAGCGACATAATTTCCGGTAACCTCAAGCTGATGATGCTCAGCGCCAAAAAAGAGCTGGCCATCGAAGTTATGGCCGAAATTCTGCGCCGACCGCGCTTTGAAGAATCACGCTTCGAACAGACGATGATCGCTGCCAAATCGATGATTTCACGGCGCAATGACCAGCCAGATTCAATCGGCGAACGCGAATTCGAAAAAATGATCTACGGCAATGCTTCGGTCTATGCCCGCCACCCCGAATACGCTACCCTCAAAGCGATCAGCCGCGATGACCTCAAAGCCTTTCATCAGAAAGTCTACCGCCCGGAAAACGTTCAGATGGCCATCTGGGGCGATTTCAGCCGCAAAGAAATTCTTGCTCTGGTCAAAAAGTATTTCGCCGACTGGGAGAAGGGCAAAGAAGCACTGCCCGAATTCCCCAAGGTTGATTACAGCTTTGACAAACGCGTTGGCGTCGTCGATCTGCCCGAAGCCCGCCAGGCCAATGCCTATATCGGCCATGTCGGCGGCCGTCTCTTTGACGAAGACCATCCGCACCGCATTGTAATGAACAATATTCTAGGCGTCGGTTTCGGCAGCCGTCTGTTTAATCAGGTGCGCTCGAAAGCCGGTTTGTGCTACCAGGTTTATGGCATTTATACTGCCAACCTGTCTTACCCCGGTATGTTCTACAACTATGTGGCCACCAAGAACGAAACCGCCGGCAAAGCCGTCAGCATGATCATCGACGAGATCAGACGCTTTCAGAAAGAACCGGCTACCGAAGCCGAACTTAAAGCCGCCAAAGACCGATATCTGAACTCTTTCGTCTTTAACTTCGACGAAAAGCAGAAAGTCATCGAACGACTCGTCTATTATGATTTCTTCGGCCTGCCAAAAGACTTTCTCAACAAGCAGAAGGAAATGGTCGAAGCCACGACCGCCGAAAACGTGCTCGCGGCCGCCAACAAATACCTCAAACCCGATTCACTGCGCATTCTCGTGGTCGGCAACCAGAAAGAATTCGACATGCCTCTCGAAAAACTCGATAACGGCAAGCCCGAAGCGATCGACGTGACCATTCCGCCAGAAAAATAAAAAGCTCTTGAGATAACCCTCTCTGAGTTTCTTACAGACTGCCGCAGGCTGAAAAGAAAGCCCGCGGCAGTTTTTTTAACGGCTTTTAACCGGTTCTGCGGCTGCTCTCTGCGCCTGATTAAATACGCTTCAGCTCTTTAGAATAAAAAAAAGACGGCCAGGAGGGGCCGTCCATAAATCAGAACTCGTTAGTACCACCTAACGTAGTAACTACTAAAAAACATATTTCCGGGAAAAGTACAAGAGACACAAAACCCGCAGTAAAAGCAGGGGCGCCGAAGGCAGGTCCGGTTCGCTTCTGCTGGTACGCTTTTGCCGGATATAAAAAAAATGAAAAAAAACCGGCAGCTGAAAGCAAAAAACCGCCGTTTTAATTGTGAAATTTTTCCCAGGCGAAGATATATTTCCACCAGTTGGCGTAATAGCCTTCAAAGTCGCCGGCATGATGCGGAAACCGCCACATCCACCAGATATGATGCAGGCGCATGTCGCTGTTTCCCCATTTTGTTGCGGTAACCAGCCTTTTTTCGCCGGTCAGAGCCGGAAAATTATATGCCCAGTCATCGCAGGTTGAATAAACCGGCTTCGGGGGTTATTTTTCAGGGTTGAGAACCGGCGCAAGCAGGCGCAGCAGTGAGATGCCGCGCTTTTTAAAATAAAAGCGGTTTTTTGTCGGCAACGGGGTGATCGAAACCAGTTCCCATTTGTCTTTGCCGAGTTCGGTGAGCTGTTTTTCGAGCTCTTCTGCCGGGGCATCATTCTGCAGGTCGACCACCCGGTATTGCCAGGTTGAATGTTTATCAAGGTCGTCGCGTGCCATATCGAAGGCCGCTGAAGCAACTTCGCGGAATGAGAAAAGCCCCTTAACCACCCCCGAGGCCAGAGCGTCTGAGAAATCCTGAGAGTCAGGCAGGTCGATGCCAAGCGAGGCAATGTTCAGGGGCAGCGACACACTGAACGATGAAAGGGCCGGCACGTTGATTTTCGGCCACGACCAGCTGCTCGAAGCGGTCGCCTGTTCCTGACAGAATACCGGCTGACTGGCCAGCAGACAAAAGAGAGCGAGAAACAAGGTGTGAGCCATTATTTTCATTTATCAACTCCATGAACATTTTTTGCCGACTGGCCGCAAACCGGGCAGACTTCGCGATTTTTTACGCTGGCAAACCAAATTAAATCCAGCAACATCGCGGAACTGGTGTGACCAAGCATCAGTGCTGCGCTCAAAGGGTTTTACGCCCCTCCCCTCAATCACTTTTCAGACTTAGAATCGTCAGCCTTATTTTCGGGCCCTTTAAATATGACTTTGCCACTCAGATACTTCAGCAAAGCGCGATTGCGCAGGTGAGTATGAATGAGCATGGCAACCAGAACCAGCACCAGAAATATCAGCAGACCATAAAACAGCATGAGCCCCTCCTGATTTTCGCCGCTTGTTGTTTTCAAGTTACCAGCTAACCGGCAAAACGTAAACCACTGCAGACAGATTTAATTTCGACCTGCACGCCTGGTTACCATGACTGATTTTATGCTATGCTTCTTTCGATTCTGGCAGATATTTCGCCGCAGAAACACGACAGAATTTAAAAACGCTACGGTTCAGCCCCTGCCGGACACAAAAGAGGAAAATCATGAAAGCACCTGTAAAAACCGCCCTGATCGGCATTCTTATGTCTGTATCGAGCAACTGCTCTGCTCAGAGCCTTGACGCCGGCAATCTGACCAAAATACTCGAAAAGCTTCTCGCCGGGCAGTTGAAAGGGAAAATGGCCAGCCAGGCCGCTGATATTTCGGGGCAACTCGGGCAGCTGGGTCAGTTAACCAGCATTCTTACGAAGGGTGCGATGGGCAATCTGATCAAATTTGACGAAAAAAATTCCACCATCGCCTTTTCACCGGTGTTCATGAAAATGGCTGCAATAATGGCGAAACAGCACCTTACCTCTCTTAAACAGTTTGACCTGACACCGATGGATGACCGGATGGCCTTTGCCATCGAGTTTGCCGGTGGCTCAAAGATGGCAATGGAATTCATGCCACAGTTCATCGAACTCGATGTTAAAGAATTTGCGATTGTCGGAGTCGTGCCGGGCGGCATAAAGCTCGAACAGTCGAAAGAAGCGCTTAACGGCCTTTCTGGCTATCTCGACGCTTTTCTTGGCGTTTCAGAGAGAGTCGGAAAATTGATGAAAAACCTGACCATCGAAGGCGACACAATCAGGCTGACGCGGCCATATTCAGCCTCGGTGCTCGGTCGGGCAATGAAACCGGAAGCCGATGGGCAGACAGCAAGTTCTGCTGCCGGCCTGCTGCCATTCAAAATCGAACATGGCTGGCTGAAGCTATCTTTACCGGCAAACAGTCAGAAGAGCGATGTCTGGCAGATCGTGCTAAACATGCTGCTGGCCCGGTTCAAACAATAAAACCTTCTCTACCAGCTGGCGCCACCGCCACCCCCAGAAGAACGCCCGCCGCCGGAACTCCGACTGCCACCGCTGCTTGAACTTCTCGTGCGGCGCGAAATTGTATAGGTAGAAACGTTGTGATAGCCACAGTTTTCGCAATGCACTGTTTTTTCGCCAAGACCGGTCGAATAATAGGTCGGTGAACGCAGGGTCCGTGTCCAGACCGACATATACATATTACAGCGCGGGCAGATATGACTGGCACACCAGAGAAAGCTTAAAAAAGCGACACCACCGGCACCGCTGAACGGAACATCGAGGCCGCCCTGAAAAAAGTCGGGCAGAGTTGAAACCAGCCCCACCGCTGACACTCCACCGATAAGAATCAGCAATACGAACATCCAGACAGGCATCAACAGGCGCCCAAGCCAGTAGGCCTGATAGAAATAATAAACGCCGCCGCAAATAACCAGGGCAATGATGCCAAAGATGATCAGTCTTACCGAATCGGCCTTCAGCGAAGGCAGCCCCAGCCTTTTTTGGGGCGAGCGCTGGGTTTGCTGGGCTTGCCTGGCTGTCGGAACCGATTTTGTGGCGGCGGGATTCTGGTTGCCTGATTGCGAATGGCTGCCACTGACGGCTAACGACTGTTCACCCGGCCGGACCGGACCAGCAGAACCACCGACCTTGCCCGCAGACTGCCCCGACTCTTCGAAGCTGCGCATTTCGGCCGCCACTTCTCTAACGGCAGCAAGAACCCCGTTTTTTGCGCGCCCGGCCTTCATTTCCGGCACAACATAGCGGTTCAGCAGGCTTGTGCAGAAACTTTCAGAAAAACGATCCCTGTACCTGATGCCAGGTTTGATCTCGACCCGGCGGTCATTTATCGCGAACATAATCAGCATACCGTTGTTAACCCCGGCCTGCCCGAGACCCCAGTGATTGAAAACCCGCTCGGCATACTGCCCGGCATTCTGACCATTGGTAGAGCTGATAATCAGCACCGCCAATTCGCTGCGATGGTCGCGGTACAGCAGCTGACTGAAGCGCTTCACCTCCTGCACGGTCTGAGCATCGAGCAGTCCGATTTCGTCATTTAAAGGCACACGACGCACCGGCATCGACCGCGAAAAAACCGCAGACGCCCCGGACAAGCCGAGCAAAAACACCAGAAGCATCAGCACATGAAAACTTCGGATCGTCCCACGTATGTCAGTTCTCTGCATCGGTGCGCTCCTCTGCCAGACCGTGTTCGAATATCTTTGCCAGCATATCTATCGAGTGATACAGACCGTTATCAAAATCACCCTTTTTCAGGAAAGGCACCGCGTGGTGCTGCAACACGCCCGCGGCCTCGTCGTCGTCGATATATTTTTCCATCTGATAACCGATTTCGACTTCGATACGCCGCTCATTCATCGACAGGAGCACGAGAGTGCCCCGGTGATCGTCACCGCCGATTTTCCAGCGGTTGAACAGCCAGAATGAGAATTCGCGCGGCGAACGCGGCTCTGAACTGAGCAGACAGACAAGACAGAAGTCGATACCAGTCGCCCCCTTAAAATTGTCTAAGCGACCGGTCAATCGTTCGAGGCCTTCGGCGCTGAGCACACCGGCCCAGTCATTTACCGTTCCGAGGCGATCGGCTGGCGTCTGCAACAGCTTGTCAAAATCGGCAATATCAAAACCACAGCTGTCACAGTGGGGATTACTGTCGTTAATCGTTCCTTCACATCCAGGGCACTTCATCGATGTGGCTCCTCTCACTCAAACAAAATTATGAAACAATCTAAGATCAGGCAACAACTGGCTTAACCGGGTGTGCTTTACGGTACCGCTCGATCATCAGCAACCCCTCTTCAGGCACTCCAAGCTCCTTTGCCGACTCAGGAGTGACCGAATTACTCATCCAGACGATCTCCCAGCCGTCATTGAGAAAAGTATCGGCAAGAATGACACTCTTGCCGCTGCGCTTCGTTCTGAACAGCCGCAGCTGTTCGCGACGGTGCCACCATGAATAGGCAGCCACTTCGGTGCAGGTAAAGGCCGGTTCGTATTCCTTGACCAGCTTTTCGCCTTCGAGCAGGTGATTGCGGGCTTCGGCTTCGTCTTTGCCTGACCAGTATTTAATTTCTTCTTCGATATCAAATTTGAAGTTTACATCGTATTTTGAGCCGACAATCTGTTTGGCCTTCTTGCAGGCCCCTTTGCGCTCATTTTCACAGACACCCTTCGGCCGCAGAATGATTGTATAGTCAGAATACATCGGGTAGAGATAGCTGCGATGCAGAACTCCGGCGCTCACTGCTTCGACGATTTTGCCCACATAGCCGTCTTCGGTATGTATCCAGGCATGAATCATGAACCCTGAAATCGCAACATTCGAGAGGTAGCCGGCATCACGATGTAAACCAACGTCGCCATACTGAATTTTGTCGACCATTTCCATGATTTCCTGGAAGTCTACCTCATGCTGTTCAACCGCCCAGGTCAACCACGGAAATCTGTTCAGCCGGCGAATTTTTCCGACGAAAAAAACTGCCCGCCGCCATAGATTACCGATGTAGTCTGAAAACACAACTATCTCCCTCTTTATGATGTTTTATTCTTTGACTCATACCTTATTCCAGTCAGCTGTTTCTAGCGGATTCGCCAGGCCAGCGCTCAAATATGAACATGACCCAGGCGGCCGGAATCAGCACCGGAGCCACAAAAACCGTCATGGCATAGAAAATGAAATATGCCATACCGAGAATGTCTTTATAACCACCGGAAATTGTGCCGGTAATGAAGCTGGTATGCTCGCGCCAGCCGGCAAAATGCATAAACCCGAAAACAATGACGATGAGAATGGCCCGGTAAAGCATACCCCAGGCGGTGAAGAAACCGGTCGAAAAAGGGCTGGGAATTCTGCCGCTCATTTTTCCGTGCCTCCTCCCATAATCCTGCGCCACGCCGGCCCCTGGGTGATCGAATAGAGCAGAACTGCGTCGCCAACCGCGTTACTGGCGCAATATCTGATTCCCTCGGGAGCCCGCACCGGAAACGCCCCCATTTCGAGAGAGCGATACAGCAGCTTCAGATACTCTTTGTCGTCGAAAGAGGCTGCGCCGAGAAAGGCAAGACCGGTTGAGCCGGCCGAAAGGTTTATCAAGGGCAGAATGGGCCCTGAATCGACATCGTCATGCCCTTTGCCGCCGGGCCATTCATAAGCATAACCAAACCCGAGAAAATCTGCCTTGAGATGTTTTCTCGCCAGCCAGTACTGTTCTTTGGCAAATTCAGGGTCAATAAGCTGCAGACAATGGGTAACCAGCCAGATCGTGCTGCCTTCTGGCCCGTCTGAGATATTTTTGCCTGAAAGATCATAGGCTGAAACCAGGATGCCGGTTTCTTTGTCGAGCAGATTTGCTCTGGCAGAAGCAAGCCAGCGGGCGAAAAATTCAGAATGATCGGTACCATCGAGATAATCGCCGACCTTGATGGCAGCCAGTCCGATGCTGTTGCAGAACAGCCAGCACTCATCGGGGTAACTTTCGGCGCAGAGCACCGCCCCTTTCTGCATACGGTCTAGCATCACTTCGATGCGCTCGCGATGCAGGTCTTTATATTCGGGTTTTTCTTCGAGCAGGCGGCGCAGACCAAGCATCAACCCGATTTCGCCGTCGATAAAAATCGAACGGGGCGGCTGCATTTTGAATTCACTGTATTTTCCGTAGGGCATCAGAAAGAAATGGATGCCGTGCTCTTTTTCGAGTCTGATGGTTTCATCGATGATCGCATCGATTACCGGCAGAACCTCAGTCTTCATCGCCGGTTCACGCAGCCCCATGTTCGCAAGTGACCAGACGAAAAAGCAGCGGGCCATGAAGTCCCACTCGGCGTTGCGCGAACGCATTTTTTCGAGTTCGAGCCGGCGTAATTCAGGGTCGGTCCAGAATCTGATGTGTCTGGCCGCTATTGCCCGTCCCAGTGGCGCAATGCGATCGCCAGAGAGGTAGTTTTCTTCAGGCTGGTCAAACAGCCTGGCAACGAGAGAAAACCACAGAACTGCGGCCAGAGTGAGAGCGAATATTCCCCGGCAGACTCTGCAATAGAAAAGTTTTTTCATCTTTAAAGTAACCCCAGATTAGGTTGTCTTAAAAAATATACCACAAAGTTCGCCAATTCAGATATTACGCTCATGCAACCGCAAGGTCTGGCGCAATTTAAAATTCTGAGATGATTGTTCAGTATAATAACAGCATGAATCGAACAGTTTCGTTTCTGAAACCTGTTTCCTGCTGGCGGTAATTTTGGTTTTATCTTTTGCACGAATCGCGGTAGAATAAAATCCGGAAAAGATTTTTCTAAATCCGGCCCTGATGCACCACGTTACAACAGACACAATCAGGCATCTTTCTGGAGGCTTTTAATGAAAAGTTGGTTCAAACCGGTTGCGCTTTTGCTGTTTCTGGCACTGTTTGCAGCCTGCCCTGGCTTTGCCCAGAGCCGCAGCGAACTCTGGCAGAAGGTAGAGGAAGCCAAATCGCAGGGTCTGCCACAGACTGCGATCGAACACCTCACCCCCATCTATGAATCGGCAATAAAGGAAGGTCACATGGTTGACGCAGTCAGAGCACTGTGCGAAAGAATCGTGCAGGAAGGCACGATTCAGGGTAATCAGCCACAGGAAAAAATTGTCAGACTCGAGCAGGAAATCGAGAAGGCCGATGCCAGCATCAAACCTTTGCTGAACATCATTCTCGCCAAATGGTACTGGCATTTTTATAACCGCAACAGCTACCGCTTCATGAACCGTTCGCGCACCGAAGGTTTGAACGAAAAAGACTTCACCACCTGGGATCTGCCGAAACTGTTCACCCACATCGGCAATCTTTACGAGAATGTGCTCAAGGAAGAAGAAAGCCTGCGCAAGCTGCCGATCTCGACGCTTGACGGCTTTCTCGAAAAGGGCAATCAGCCCGAAACTCTGCGCCCGACCCTTTTCGACTTCTTCGCCCACGAAGCTCTCGACTTTTATATGGCAGACGCGCAGAGTGCCGCCAAACCGGTCAGGGCTTTCGAGATAGAAGCGACAAGCCCGGCTATGGGTGAACGCGATGCCTTCATGAAATGGCAGCCTGACAGCCTCGACAAGGATTCATGCAACCTGCGCGCAGTCATTCTGCTGCAGCGTCTGCTCAAATCGGCTCTTGAAGCAGACAATCGCGACGCCCTGCTTGACAACGATCTGATCCGGATGGCATGGGCACGCCGGGTTGCGGTCGGCGACAATCTCAGTGAAATCTACATCAAAGAACTCGAAAAATTCGCCGCCGCCAACAAAGACCACCCCTATGCCGGCACCGCCATCGGCTACATCGCCCAGGAATACCTGAGCCAGAACCAGATGGTGAAGGCACTTGAATACGCCGAAAAAGGCGCCAACACTTACCCGGGCACGCATGGCGAAAGCATCTGCCGCAACGTTATTGCCACGGTTCTCACCAAGGACGTTCAGATCGAAACCGAACGGGTCATGCTGCCTGAAGCGGCCAAGGTTAAGGTTTCGTTCAGAAACATCGAGAAAGTCTATTTCAGACTGATCGAGCGTGCCACCGACGAGCTTTTCGATGTAGACAACTACTCACCTGACAACATCAACTGGGACCGCTACGAAAAAATCATCGCCCGCCCGGCGGTTCAGAGCTGGAATGCCGACCTAGACCCGGGCAAAGAATACGCCGGCTGCGAGGCTTTCGTCGACATGCCGCAGATGAAACCAGGTCTCTATTACCTCGCCGCCAGCGTCAAAGAAGACTTCAGTCAGGGCAACAACTGCCTGCAGGTTGCCCCGGTTATCGTCGGCAAACTTGGCATGGCCGTGCGCAAGCGCGGCTCCAAAAACGAAGTATTTATCGTCAACAATGTCTCAGGCGAACCAATGGAAGCGGTGCGGGTCAAGGGTTACACCCATGAATACCGCAAAGGCTGGCGGCAGGTTCTTACCGCCAGTACCGATAAAAACGGCATGGCTTCTTTTGAAGCCCAGAGCGACAGCGGTTTCTTCATCGCCGAACACAAGGGTCATACGGTTTATCGCACCGCAGACTTCTACGCCTACGGCTACGACGGTTTCAATGGTGGCAGCAACGTTTACTTTTTCACGGACAGAGCTATTTACCGCCCCGGTCAGACCGTGTATGTAAAGGGTATTGCCGCCAGCTTCGACACCAGAAACAACGAATACAAAACCATAAACAACACATCGGTTACGATCGTATTCAACGATCCGAACGGTCAGGAAGTCAAAAAAGAAACGCTGAAAACCAACGAATTCGGCTCTTTCTCGACAACCTTCATCGCTCCGGCTGACCGCCTGACCGGGGCTTACGGCATTTACAGCCAGACCTACGGCGGCGCTGCCCAGATCAGGGTTGAAGAATACAAACGCCCGAAATTCAAAGTCGAAATCGAAACACCGACCCAGAGCTATCAGCTCGACCAGCTGGTACAGCTGACCGGCCGCGCCACAGCTTACACAGGTGCCAAGATCGACAACGCCCAGGTTAAATACCGCGTTGTGCGCGAAGTTCGCTACCCGCCCTGGTGCTGGTGGTATTTCAATGCCGGCAGTTCGCAGGAAATAGCCCACGGCACCACTTCGACCGACACCAACGGCGAATTTTCGATCAAGTTCACCGCCAAGCCTGATCGCAGCGTGCCACGCGACACCGAACCGGTGTTTCATTACACCGTAAGTGCCGATGTCGTCGATGGAACCGGCGAAACCCGCTCTGACAGTCAGATTGTTCGAGTCGGCTACACAGCCATGGCTCTCGGCCTAACCGCTCCTGATGTTACCGAGTCCGATAAACCTTTCAACGTCAGCGTCAGAACCACGACTCTCGATGGCAAAGGCATCGCCGGCGCCGGCAGTTTTCTGGTCTACTCTCTAAAGCAGCCTGAGCGCGCCCACCGCAAGAATTATTTTTCGGGCACTCTTGCTGCCAAAACTGACAAGTCAGAGATCCGCACCTGGGAAGAAGACAAGGTTGTCTTCGAGCAGAGCTTCAATACTTCGATCGAGGGCAACTTTGCCTGTGAAGTGAAACTGCCCGAAGGTGCCTACCGTATCAAGGCCCAGACCCGCGACCGTTACAACAACGAAGTCAACGCTATCGCCAACTTCATTGTCACCAGCTACGATAGTGACAGTTTTGGCGTGAAGATTCCCTTTTTCTTCAAGGTAACCAGCGGCAATCTGCAGCCCGGCGACACCTTTACCGCTTTCTGGGCAACCGGTTACGGCAAAGGCCCGGCCTACATCGAAATCGAACATCGACAGAAACTTGTCAAAGCTTTCTGGACCGATCTTAACGCCGGAAAAGTTCAGATCAGCCTGCCGATCACCGAAGAACACCGCGGCGGCTTCAATGTCAGAGTCATGCAGATCAAGGAAAACCGCGAGTATTTCCATGTGCAGTATGTTCCGGTTGCCTGGTCGAACAAGGAGCTCAAGCTCAAGTTCGCGCACATGACCTCGAAGATGCAGCCGGCCCAGAAAGACACCTGGAAAATTGAAATTTCGGGCCCCGCAGCTGAAAAGGGCGCCATCGAAATGGTCGCCGCCATGTATGACGCCAGCCTCGACGCTTTTGCCGCCCAGAGCTGGCCGGGCGGTTTCCCCGTTTTCTATTCTGATTCGAACTACGTCAATGTCAGCTTTGCCAATCAGCTGACCGGCCTCTACGTCTGGACCAACAACCTGAACCACTACCCGGGCATCGGCTACCGCTCTTATCCGCAGCTGCCGACCAACATTCAGAATGATTTCTTCGGTTATTACATGCATCACCGGTCGAAGAGCATGCGCCTGTCAGCAATGCCGCCGGCGCCATCTGCCGCCCCAATGGCTGGCGGTAGAGCCATGGAAGAACCAATGATGGAAAAAAGCATGATGGCAGACAGCTTTGCCGACAGCGAAGGCTTATCGGCACAGTCTGCCGCCCCCATGGAATCGAAAGAAAAGCGTGATGGCGGCCCGGTAGCAGCTAAAGCTGCCAACGGCGGCGGTGCCGGCGCTGGTGCCGACAAGGCGCCTGAAGTCGACCTCGACAAGGTTTCGGCCCGTGCCAATCTTAATGAAACCGCTTTCTTCTACCCGCACCTGATTACCGGCGAAGACGGCGTCGTTTCAATCGAATTCACGATGCCCGAAGCCCTTACCACCTGGAAGTTCCTTGGCTTTGCCCACGGCAATAAACTGCAGGCCGGGAGCATCACCGGCGAAACCATCACCCAGAAAGATCTGATGGTGCAGCCGAATCCTCCAAGATTCCTGCGTGAAGGTGACAAGCTGCGTTTCACCGCCAAAGTCACCAATATGTCAGACAAAGAACAGAAAGGCAAACTGCGCCTGAGCATGCTCGACCCGGTCAGCGACGCGAATCGCAATGCCGAATTCAAGCTCGACAAAGACACTCTTGAGTTCAGTGTTCCGGCCGGTGAATCCCGTTCATTCGGCTGGGAACTCAACGTTCCTGAAACTCCCGGCATCGTTAAATACAAAGTGGTCGGTGCCACCGAATCGCTTTCTGACGGCGAAGAAGGCATGGTTTCGATTCTGTCACGGCGCATTTTCGTGACCGAGTCACTGCCGCTGCCAATCAGAGGCCCAGAAACCAAAAAATTCACTTTCAAAAAGCTGGTTGAATCGAAACAGTCCGACACCCTCAAGCATGAGGGCCTGACGGTTGAAGTAACCTCGAACCCGGCCTGGTATGCGGTGCAGGCGCTTCCGTATCTGATGGAATTCCCGCACGAATGTTCTGAACAGATCTTCAACCGCATCTATGCCAACTATCTCGCCTCATTCATCGCCAATTCAGATCCGAAAATCAAAAAGGTTTTCGACACCTGGAAAGCCGACGAAGCCAACGGTGGCAAGGCTCTCTATTCAAACCTCGAAAAGAACGAGCATCTCAAGGCCGTGACCCTGCTCGAAACCCCCTGGGTTCTCGACGCCAAGAGCGAAACTGAACAGAAACACAAGATCGGTGTGCTGTTCGATACCAACCGTCTCGAAAACGAAATGACCCGGGCAATGAAGAAGCTCGGCGAAATGCAGCTTTCTGACGGCGGCTTCCCCTGGTTCCCGGGCGGTTACCCGAACTCTTACATCACTCTCTATATCATGACCGGCTTTGGCCGCATGCGGCATCTCGGCGTCGATATCGACGTAAAAATGGCCCTGCGCACCCTTGAATATCTCGACAGCTGGATCGACAAGGAATACCGCGAGATCATCAGACACCCGGGTTATCAGAAGCGCACCAACATCAACCCGACCTACGCGATGTATCTGTATGGCCGCAGCTTTTTCCTGAAAGAGCGACCGATACCGGCAGGCAGCAAGGAAGCGGTAGAATTTTTCCTTGACGAAGCCAGAAACAAATGGCTCGATGTCGGCTCAAGGCTGGCTCAGGGCCACATGGCTCTCGCACTGCAGAGATTCGGCGATACCAAGATTCCTGCAGCGATCGTCAAGAGTGCACTCGAACGCAGCGTCACCGACCCCGAACTCGGTCGCTTCTGGCGCGAAAACGAGATTTCGTTCTGGTGGTATCGCGCCGAGATCGAAACGCAGGCGGTCATGATCGAAATGCTGACCGAAGTCGCGAAAGACGACGTGGCGGTTGAAGACTGCAAAGTCTGGCTGCTGAAACAGAAGCAGACCCAGAACTGGAAAACGACCAAGGCGACTGCCGACGCGGTTTATGCTCTGCTGCTGCGCGGCGCCAATCTGCTGGCCTCCGACAAGCTGGTCAAAGTGGTTCTTGGCGGCAATGAAGTGAAGCCCGAAAAGGTCGAAGCCGGCACCGGCTATTATCAGAAGATTTACGCCGGTTCTGAAGTCAAACCAGAAATGGGCGACATCGAGATGGTCAAAGAAGACCAGGGCGTCGCCTGGGGCGCCGTTCACTGGCAGTATCTCGAAGACATGAGCAAGATCACGCCGCACGAAACCAATCTGAAGCTGAAAAAGACGCTGTTCGTCAAACGTGATACCGATGCCGGCCCGACCATCAAGCCGGTTGATGGCGTTCTCAAAGTGGGCGACCTGGTGGTGGTCAGAATCGAACTGCGCAGCGACCGCGACATGGAATACATTCACATGAAAGACCAGCGCGGCGCCGGCATGGAACCGACCAACGTCATTTCACGCTACAAGTATCAGGATGGTCTGGCTTACTACGAAGCGACCAAAGATACCGCGACCCATTTCTACATCGATTATCTGCCCAAGGGCACCTACGTTTTCGAGTATGAGCTGCGCGTGCAGCATGCCGGTATCTACCAGACCGGCATGGCCGAAATTCAGTGCATGTATGCACCCGAATTCAACAGCCATTCAGAAAGCTTCGTGCTGCAGGTAAGCGAAAAATAAGTTCCTGCCCCACCTGGGTGATTGTGCAAAATCAGGCGGCCCCTTCGGCCGCCTGATTTTTCATTGGATTACTTGACCGGCGCGTGCAGAGAATCGAAACGTTCCTGGCTTTCCTGGTATAGCTGGAGCATTTCGGTGCTTCTTTCGACGCTTTCAGGAAGTTCGCGATAAACTTCGTCGGGGCTGATAATTGCCATTGGAATGCGGATTGAATTGCGCAGAATGCCCTCGGGACCGTAAAAGCGCACCAGCGGCAGGCAGCCGGGAATGCGGATATCGGCGTCTTTCTGGGCCTTTTTCCAGGAAACATTCTTCGCATCTTTGGTGGTTATTTCCACCGTTTCTCGCGTAAAGGCACCGATGAAGCTTACCTCTGACATTTCAGACAGGCGTGTCAGCGATTCGAAGAACGAAACCTCGAGAGCCAGCTCGGGCCCGACCAGTTCAGGAGGAAAGTAGACCCAGACCAGCGGTTTTCCCCGCATCGATTCGGGAAGTTGCTGATCGTTGAACTGGTAGAGTGATGCCTGCACCGCGCCCATATCGCCCGGCTCACGGATCGAGGCTGAGTTTGTGGTAAAGCTGACGACAACTTCGTTAGACTGCCCTGACTCACCGGTGCCGTTGGCTGCGGCCACGGTATAGGTTGCGGTGGTTCCGGCGGTTATGTGTTCGGTCAGGGTCACGGTATTGATCGTGGCCGGCACGTTCATTATGGCATAGCTTTTATCGAGATAGACCTTGTAGTAAGTCGCGCCGTTGGCCACCGACCAGTTCAGGGTGCATGAATAGGATGAAACGGCCGCCACCGCGAGAACCGGCGTAGCCGGCACCAGCTGAATTATGATCGGCTCGGAAGTTTCAGAAACGCCACTGCTGTTAACGGCGGTCATTTTAACGCTGACTGTGGTGCCTGCCGGCAGGCCTTCGACCTTGTATTCGCTCACATCGGCAGCGGCAGAGGCAACGACCTCATCGTTAACGATGATGCGGTAGCTGATCGCCTGTTCGACCGGTTTCCAGCGGATAGAGAACCAGGTGGAACCGATCTGGTTCTCGACAATGCTGACCACCGGGCCAACCGGCAGCAGCTGCACTTTAAAATCATCGCTGAATGCAGATTCGCCCGTTGCGTTGACAGCCGTAAGCCTGAAGGTAACCAGGGCGCCAGATACCAGACCGCTGATCAGAGTTTTGGTTTCGGGGGCGTCAACCTCGCGGAGGAGCTTATCTGGCGCCTGATAGATACGATATTTTGTGGCAGTCGGCACAGTCTGCCAGATCAGGCCGACAGAGTCGGTACCGATCTGGTAAGTCGAGATGCCGGCCGGGGCTGCCGGGCCCATCATGACGGTAGTGGCGCTTGAAACGCCGATGGCACTG
Organism: Candidatus Rifleibacteriota bacterium; assembly: GCA_024710355.1. Taxonomy (GTDB): domain Bacteria; phylum Muiribacteriota; class Ozemobacteria; order Ozemobacterales; family Ozemobacteraceae; genus Rifleibacterium. Next base: position 127,547 of record JANJUX010000007.1, on the reverse strand, counting down.
CCCTTGTCGTAGGTGACCACGGCAACCCGGTAGGTTCCGCCCGGTTGCAGTTTATAAAGAATTTTCGAGGTTTCTTTGGTTGAAAAGCCGTAAAGAGCGTTGTTAAGCTGCACCTGATAATGGGTGCTCTTGTTGAACTGCGGGTAAAGGTTCCATTCGACTTTCATGGAGCTTGAATTCAGGTGGGAAATGCGCGGCGCCTGATTGAAGTATTCGTTGCGCCCGGCATTCAGGCCAGCTTCCAGCAGGCTGAACAAGGCAACAACTGCAACAATGACGAAGACAACGCCCCGCAATAATGGTTCCTGAATTTTTCGAATCATCAGCTTCACCAGATGGCTCATAAACCCCTCAATCCTGAGCAGAAAAACTTTCCCTGCCTGAGCCTGAAAATCTATAAGAAATAAGGTTTCTGGCAAGCACTTTCTGCAGAAAAAGCAAATGGTTGCAACGGTGGTGGAATTTTGAGATTCTAAGAGAACTGAGAATAAAACGAAAAAGTTTTTGGAGGGTTATTATGGCCGACTGTTCGAACAAGAACCCGTGCGCCTGTACCTATTCATGCTCAAAACGCCAGAAATGCTGCGACTGTGTCGCTTATCACCGCAAAATGAAGCAGATTCCGGGCTGTTTTTTTTCGAGCGAAGGCGAAAAGACCTATGACCGCAGTATCGATGCTTTCATAAAAGATCAGACCCGCAGCTGACGCCCTGAAAAATAATTAGAACGCCTTGCGGGCAAATTTGAGACCGGGAGCGATACGATGAACGGAAAGCCTTTCTGTGCGGCTTCGATTGTAATTTTTGGCGGAACCGGTGACCTGGCCGGCCGTAAGCTGATACCGGCGCTGTGCCGCCTCAATGATGCCGGCCTGCTGCCACATGATTTTCATGTTTTTGTCACCGGCCGTACTGACATGACGACAGCGGCCTTTCTTGACAGTTTCGTCAACCGCGAGGCCGACCATTTTAAAAAAGACACCCGTTTTGCCTCGGGCTTCGAAAGACTGCGGCCAAGAATCCGCTATTTGCGGGCCAATCCTGGTCTGAAAAACGAAGCGCAGGATTTCAGACGACGGCTGATGACTGAAGAACCAATGGCGGCGCCGGCTAGACTGTTCTATCTCGCGGTTCCGCCCGCCAGCATGGACAGCTTTATAGATCTGGTCAAGGCCTTTTCTGATGCCCGTATCGACCATAACTGCCCCGAGCGTATTCTTGTCGAAAAACCGTTTGGCAGCGATCTGGCAACCGCACGCGAACTGAATGCCAGACTGCTGGGAGCCTTTTCCGAAGAGCAGATTCTGCGCATCGATCATTATCTCGGTAAAGAAGCGGTGCAGAACATCCTGTATATGCGTTTCGCCAATCTGTTTTTCGAACCGGTCTGGAACCACCGCTTCATCAGCAACGTTCAGATTTCGTTTTCTGAAGAAATCGGCATTGGCGGCCGAGCCGGTTATTTCGATCAGGCCGGTATCCTGCGCGACGTGGTGCAGAATCACCTGCTGCAGGTTCTCTGCATGGTTGCGATGGAACCGCCGCTGTCACACCGCCCGGGTGACCTGCACCTCGAAAAGAACAAGGTACTGAAGGCCCTGCGCAAATACAAACCCGAAGAAGTTGCCCAGGAAACGGTCAGAGCCCAGTATCTGCACGGTATGCTCAAGGGCGAACTGGCGAAGGGCTACCTTGAAGAGGAAGGGGTCAGAGCTTCTTCAAAAACCGAAACCTATGCTGCCTGCCGCGTGTTCATCGACAACTGGCGCTGGGGTGGCGTGCCTTTCTACCTGCGGGCCGGCAAACGCCTCGACCGCAATATTACCGAGATCGTCGTCAATTTCAAGCCGGTCCCCCACTCTATTTTTCCGACACTGACCGGCAAAATCGAGTCGAACCGGCTTTATATCAGAATTCAGCCGAACGAGGGCATCAATCTGCTTTTGAACACCAAACCGCCCGGAATGAGCATGCAGGTCAGCAACGTCGGTCTTAAATTTTCGTATGACACCGAATTCGGCGATTACCGGCCAGACGCTTACGAAAGACTGCTTCTCGATTCACTGCAGGGTGATTCGGCCCTGTTTTTGAGTAACAGCGAAATCGAAGAATCATGGAAATTCATTGACCCGATCATCGAGGGCTGGCAGCAGTTTGCACAGCCGATGTTCACCTACCCAGCCGGCACCCATGGCCCGCGCGAGGCCTGTGAACTGCTTGAAAGGCATGGGCACCGCTGGCGCCCGTCGGAGGGCCAATGCTGCCCCTGACTCACCAGTTCGTGCTCGCAGAAAAGCCCGAATATTTCGCCGAAACAGCAGCCGCCAGACTTGCCGCGATAATCTCGTCTTTCGGCAGAAGGCCCTGCCTGATCAGCCTTTCGGGCGGCAGCACACCGTTTCCGGTCTACAGGGAACTCGCACGCAGACTCGGCAGCAATGGGGCCGGAAACCGCTGCTGGTGGATGCAGACCGACGAGAGACTGGTGCCGGCCTCCGACCCGCGCAGCAACCAGCGCGGCATTAAAGAGAGCCTGATGAGCGGTGGTTACCTGCCACAGCATACTTTTGTTCCGGTAATAGTAAGCGAACCGCCAGCCTCTCAGAGTGCGGCGGCCCTGGATCGCCTCTGCCAGGATTACCACGACCGCCTCAGACAGTTGCCAGACCCGCTGCAGCCGCCAGCGCCAATCGATCTGCTGATTCTCGGCATCGGCACTGACGGGCACACGGCTTCGCTTTTTCCTGATACCGACTGGTTGACCCGTTCTTCATTGAACGGCTTTGCGGTATTTCAGACGCTTTCGCAGCCAGAACCAAGATTCAGTCTTACCCTGGGGCGAATTCTGGAGGCCCGCGAAATCGTTTTTCTCGTCAATGGCGAAGCAAAACGTGAAATACTCAACGGGATCGTTTTTAACCCTGATAACCCCGCCCCAGCCGCCCAGGTCGCCCGGAAAAGAGGGGTTACCTGGATTCTTGACCGGGCCGCCGCCGGCAACCGCCTGGCAGGGCTTATCGAAGAACGCGAGAAATTAACGTGAATCTTGAACCCAGTGACATCATTTTTCAGGATGACAGTCTGGTCATAATCAACAAACCGGCCGGGCTTCTCGTTCACCCCAGCTACATTGACAAAAACGAGACCGAGAGCGCCATGAAGCAACTGCGCGACATGATCGGCCGCTGGGTTTACCCGGCACATCGTCTCGACAAGCCAACCTCAGGAATTCTAGTCTTTTCTCTGTCGAGCGAACTGGCGCGGCAGATGACCGAATCTTTCAGCGGCCGCGAAGTAAAAAAAACCTACCTGGCAATGGTCAGAGGCTGGGCAAAAGAGCACGAAATCATCGATTACCCGCTTAAAGATTTATGGGACAAAATAACCGACCCCGACCGGCTCAAAGACAACCCGGCGCGCGAGGCAGTTACCGAATACCGCCGCCTGGCGACAGCCGAAGTGCCGGTAGCGGTGAGGCCGCACCCGGTTTCACGCTATTCGCTGCTGCTGGTGACGCCACATACCGGCAGAAACCGCCAGATAAGGCGACATATGAAACATATTTTTCACCCGATCATCGGGGACCATCAGCACGGTGACGGCCATCACAATCGTATGCTGGCCGAATATGCCGGTCTGCAGAGGTTGATGCTGCACGCCAGCAGTATCGAGTTTTGCCACCCGGCCAGCGGCGAACTGCTCAGCTTCGAGGCCCCACTTCCAGAGAGCTTTTTATCAGTGCTGCAGCGCGTCGGCCTTGAAACTGCCGTTACCTGCCCAGACCGACAAAAACTCCCAGAAGCATCAGAATGACGCCAAGAATACCGTAAAAGACACGGGCGCCGTCGCGGCCGAAAATATTCACAAAAAAGCGGGCCTTGTGGTGGTTCATGAACCAGTCAAAATCTTTCGCGGCACAGAATATGGTGAACAGACCGGCGAGAATGGCGAACAAGCACTGGAACATCTGTTGCGACATCGATGCGACTCCATAATGACAGGAATTCTGAAAACAGCCGGGCTCAGAACTGATTTTATTTTTCATCGGTGGTGAACCCGGGGTATAATAACAAAAAAAGCAGGAGCCGGAAATATGATTATTCCATGGGTCTATTTTCTGAAAGAGGAAGAGCAGCTTGTTCTGGAGGGTTTTACCAAAAAGTGGGTAGTCAATGGCCCAGGGCATGTTTTTGTGCAGCCATTTATCAGCGCGCGCATCAGACTCGGTGTGAGTCTTACACCGACTGAGTTTGTTAAAATCAGAGATCTTCTTACCGGCGAAATCAGGGTCGAGAAGGGCCCATGCTTTTTTTTCATGCAGGCTTATGAAGAGCTTATAAAAAAATATGACGTAATCGTTCTGCAGCAGAATGAATATGTCAGGCTCATAGACAAATCTACCGGTGTTATCAGGGTCGTCACCGGCCCCAATCACGTGGTTTTGAGCGCCAGCGAGGAGATGCTCGAGAAACCGTGCAAAGGCATCAACATCGATGAGCACACGGCGGTTCTGGTGCGCAACAATACCGACGGGTCACTGCGGCTGGTAACGAAAAATCAGGTCTTTTTTCCGGCGGCTGCCGAAGAGATCGAGGATGTCAGACGCAAGATTCTTCTCGAAACGCATCAATCTGTGATTATCAAAGGCAAAGACGGCCGATTTCGCATTGTCAGCGGCAGCCAGGCCGAAAACGCCTTTTTCCTGCAGCCCTATGAAACACTGGTGGCAATGAACTGGTCATCGGGCATTCATAAAGAAAAGCGCGATCTTAAAATCACTCATATCGACTCGCGCCCGAAATTCATGTGGTATGAATTCGGTGTCAGAACCAAGGATAACGTCGAGCTGATTCTCGGAGTTACGTTCTTCTGGCAGATCGAGGACATCGAAACCATGATAAAAACCACAGACGATGCACCCGGCGACATCTGCTCGCATGCCCGCAGCATGATCATTCAGTCCGTATCAAAATCTACCCTCGAAGCTTTTCTCGACCGTTTCAACGACATCGTTAAAGAAGCGATCAACGACAGCAGTGATCCGTTCTATACCCAGCGCGGGGTCAAGATTCATTCGGTCGAAGTGCGCTCGGTAAGCTGCAAAGAAGAAAGCACTCAGGTCATTCTGCAGGAAATAATTCAGGAAACCACCAATCGCCTCAATCGCCTGCTGAAGCAGCAGAGTGAAAATGAGGTCAGACTCAATGAGGTAAAAGGCAATCTCGACATCGAGCGGCAGAAGGGCGAACTGATTCAGATTCAGCGCGAGAATGCGCTAAAAGAAGCCGAAATGCACGGTGAGTGTGAAGCTGTCAGGGTTGCGCGCTTCTTCGATAAACTGGCCGGCTCGCTGTCAGAACCAGAAAAGATCAATATTTTCAATACCCTCAAAAAGGTCGAATATATCGAAAAGCTTGGCCGCAGCAACGCCAGCATGTTCTTCACCCCGCAGGACGTCGACCTGCGCATCGAAACCACGCGAACCCCACAGAATTAACCATCTTTCACGTCTGAGTTAAAAACAGGCCATTTGTATGTCATCCCTGCGTTTATTTCCGGAACGGGTACAGGCAGGGATTTCAGCTTTTATCAATAAGATTCTCGCTGCCAGCTCCCGCGTGAATGACACTAAATAAATAATAAAATGCGGCAGTGAACTGAACCTTTGCTGAAAACAGAACCCGGTAACCGTGCGATTGTGGTTACCGGGTTCTGCTCTATTGCGCTGAAAGAGCCAGGCGATCTGCCCTGTCAGGCTTCGTGGCAGACATCGTAATCAGGACAGCGGCCTTCAGCGGTTTCGCATTCGAGATAACCGCGGCTTTTGCCGACGCAGGCAAGTTTCATGCCGGTCTGGCGGCGCGATTTGCGGTTCAATTCAATCTTTTCACTGCGCAGTTCTACTACCTGCTCATCGGTAAGGCGACCCGGGTTCATCATCATGGCGGTAACTCCTGTGAAATGCTTGTTAATAACCAACCTGAGCAAAAATACATGGTTTGGCGTTTTTTTTCAACCCCTTACTGTTTTTGCCGGTGGCAGACTGATTAAATGTGAGTTATAATCAACCTGTAAAAATGCATAATACTTCGCCATACCTTGAGGGAACAAACGATATAATACCTTGCGGCTCTGCCTGCGAGGCGCTGAATTTTCTGCAGCAGATTTATCACTCAGCGCCGGTCTGCATGCTCGCTGTCGACCCTGAAAACCGCGTCATCAGATTAAATCAGCGCCTCGCCGACTTTGCCGGGAAGGGCGTTTCTGACTGCCCGGGCCTGACAGTCTCTGAGATTCTTCCTGACGCGGCGTCTCAACTGAAGGCGATTACCAAACAGGTTCTCAAATCGGGGCTGGCAATATTAAACCAGGAAATAAGTTTCGCAAAAGCCGGGCAAAAGTTTTTCTGGGCAGTCAGCGCCTACCCGGTGACTTACGACCCGACCAGCAGCCTCACCGCCAGTCTTATCATCAACGACATTTCGGAGCTGCGCAATACTCAGATTGGCCTTGAGAAAGCCTACCAGGATATACTTACCCTCCAGGAAAAACTGAAGCAGGAAAACCAGGCGCTCAAAAACCATCTTTCGTATAATCTTGAAGATAATAGCATGCTTGGCAGCAGCCCGTCGCTGAAGCAGGTGCTGTTTCAGATACATAAAGTCGCCCCGACCGACGCGACTGTGCTCATTACCGGTGACACCGGCACCGGCAAAGAGCTGGCAGCGCGAGAAATTCATCGATGCAGTCGAAGAGCCAGCCAGCCTTTGATTGTGGTGAATTGCGCAGCTCTGCCGGCCAATCTTATCGAAAGCGAACTGTTCGGGCACGAAAAAGGCTCTTTTACAGGGGCGATTGCCCGCAAGATCGGTCGCTTCGAAGTGGCAAGCGGTGGCAGCATTTTTCTCGATGAAATCGGCGAGATGCCGCTCGAGCTTCAAAGCAAACTGCTGCGCGTTCTCCAGGAAAACCAACTGGAGAGAATCGGCAGCACTAAGCTCATCAACATCGACGTCAGGGTCATTGCCGCCACCAACCGCAATTTAAAGGCTCAGGTCGAAGCCGGCAAGTTTCGCGAAGATCTCTTTTTCCGACTGAACGTGTTTCCGATTCACCTTCCTTCTCTGGCTGAACGCGATGGCGACGTAGTCGAAATAGCCACCAGCTTCATGCTGCAGTTCGCCAGACGCCTCGGTAAAAACATAAATTGTATTTCGCCGGCTTCGATTGCCCGCATGCAGACCTATAACTGGCCCGGTAACATTCGCGAGCTCAAGAATGTAATTGAAAGGTCAGTAATTTTGTGTCATTCTGACACTTTAGAGGTCGACCTGCCCGAAACTGCGCAAAAAATGCCAAAAGACGCCCAGGCAGCCGAAGCTGGCAGTGCGCAGAATTTAAATGAAGTGGAAAAAGCACACATTTTACAGGTTCTCAATTCCACTTTCTGGCGGGTGCGCGGACCTGGCGGCGCTGCTGAACTACTGGGTCTGAAGCCCACCACACTCGAATCAAGAATGGCAAAACTCGGTATCAAACGCAGCACCAGAAGGTAAAATTTATGAATCGGATGCTGCCGATTCTGCAGTGGCACCGGGCTATTCCACTGTCACACAAGAATTGCAGGGCTCTTCGTCATCCCGCGGAGCCTGCATCGCGAGAGCGGGTGGCGGGAACCTTGCATGCAATGGCTTAGATCCCTGGCTGTAGCCGTTCCGGGCATAAACGCAGGGACGACACAATAGTTGGCAACACTCCCCCAAAAACTTGGCATGGCTTTTGCGTATATTATTTGCGTAAGGGCAGAAAAGTTTGTTGGGAAAGCGGGCAGATCATGATAATAGCGTTTAACCTGTTGGTTATCTGGATCAGATTCATGATGTTCGTTTCTGCAGTGAAGCAGGCAGTTTCAACGCACCGTAAAGTCGTAGTTCCCTGCCGCTGAAAGGCTTCCGACGAGTTTAACCTCTACCAGTTCTGTTCTATATCACAATAGCAGTCATACCAGACCACAGCACAGACAAGAATTCAGACACAGCATTGCAAAACCGGTTCGAAGCACAATCACCCCTCTACCAGTTCCTCGGGTTCAGTCCAGCAGAGCTTAATTAAATTTACAGTACAGCTACAGCGCTTTCACTCACCAGCCACAGCACAGACAATTACAGAAGCACTTTAATCACAACACGATCGATCTTTAAATTGCAGATGTCGAAGCACAGCCACATTTAAGTCACACAACAACCACCGCATTATAAAACCTCAACCACACTCAAATCGCAGCAACAGTCACAGCATCTGCCCAAAACGCCGCGCCAGTAAAATGGCGCGGTTGTTTTTTTACCGGAGCATTGCCGCGCCACGTGGCTATGTTATATCATTAAGGCATGAAGAAAATCATTTTACTGGTTTCGCTGTTTTTCCTGCTGACCGCATCAGCATCGGCCTGCAGCATGGCCATGCACGAATGGGAACTTATTTTCGATCAGCGATTTCCGCTGCCCGGGCCGCTTGTGCCGGCGCAGGAATTCCCGATTCTTGCCAATCGCTTCGTCCCCTCCGAACTCGGCAAAATTCTCTGGGTCAGCGACGCTGCCGTCTCGACCGGAATTGTCGAAAGTTTCAAAAATACCAGTAAAAAGTGGACAACTTCACTGCCCTGGGTTGCGACAGACCAGCAGGGCCTGGCAAGTCACACCATCAGCTCGACCACGATCATCGTTGAACCTGTCCATTACAATCTCCGCATCGTCATGTTCAAAGACAAACTCTCAAATTACCGCTGCCGGCAGCTTCTGATAATGCAGGAAGGCCGCATCAAACTGGCAATGCCGCTTGCGCCAAGACCGGTTGCTGAACAGCATTTTACCAGAGCCTGGGTATCTTTTTATTTTTTCGACATGCCGGTTCCCGGCCGAATTCTCAGTATCGACGCCTTTCCGGTTGCCGATCACCTGGCCGAAATCTATATCGACACAAAACTGGTCGAAGTTCTTCTGCTTAACAGCCTCATTCAAAGGCGCCCCGACAACTACGTAACCCCCTACCCCGACGGCTTCCCGGATCTCGAACAATAATTTTTTTCGATAACTTTTAACAGACCCTTAAAGGTTCTTCCTGATAATCGGCCGGCCGCCCACGACCTCAGAATCAGGAAAAAACGCCTTATATTTCCCGTCAAAGCTGCAGGATGCTGCGTCGCATTTATATCCCCAGTCAGCCAAAGAACCGGCTTCCGGGTCTTCTGGCAAAGCCATCAGATATCTAGGGACTAGTTTTGTCTTCAAATCGTTTGTTGCTGGAAAATCACCGGTGTCCGCCTTGAATTCCATGAGAGTTTTTTTCAGCAGATGCAAATTTGCCTGCATAATAGAATTTTTGCTCTGGCCGACGTAATCCTGGTAATAAGGCACAGCCAGCCCGACCAGAGCAGCGATAATACCGATTACCAGCAAAAGTTCAAGCAGGGTGAAACCGCTTTTTTTACCATTTATAATATTCTGTGTCATCGATTGCCTTCTTCCAGCCATCAACCCCGGCTTCAGGGAACCTTATGTCATACACTCCATTACCAGCCTGCAAAATTTCGTTTGCCTGAGTTGCAAGTCGCCAAGTTCCGGGCGGGTCACAGTCCAGCCGGATTTCCCATAAAAAAACATCTCCCTTGTCTTTGAACGGGTTACCAAGTGATTCGTTAGAAACAAACGGACCAGTATTTGCACCGGGTTTGGCGTCATCTACCATTGGCACGGTCAAACTCGCAATAGTTGGTGGGTATGGGCTTTTTGCGTCATTTTTTCTTGCATTGACGTAGGCGTCGATAGCGCGCCTGATTTCGAAAAGTCTTTCGCGCAGCTGTTTTTCGCGGGCTTTAACATAGACAATTTCGAGGGTCGGCATCGCGAAAAATGACAGGGCGAGAAGAATCGCGACGACAGTTACCAGTTCGATAAGGCTGAAGCCATTTTTCAGAACTGAAGATGAGCCTTTGTCAGATGCGCTTGATTTCATTGAAAAAAGCACCCGGAACCGGAAATCAGATGTGGTTTAAGGCTTTTCAGGATCACGGGCATAAAACAGAGACTCACAGAGCGGGCTGATTAAAGCTGAGAAAGCATGGCTGCAAGCTTTTTACTGCGTTCTTCTTCGCTTTTGTTGTTGCGCATGAATTCAGCCAATCTGAGCATGAGATCGGCATAAAGGTTGTAAGAATCGCGACCGGGTTTAACGGTAACGGCCGGCTTGGCCGCCTGGGCCTTTTTGGCATCAGATTTTGCCACAGCAGGCTTCTTAACAATACCGGCGGCAACTGCTTCGGCAGTCAGCAGGTCGAATTCTTCGTTCATGCGCGGCGCAATCGCCATAAAGCCGCGTTTTTCGTTCAGCAGAGCGGCAAAATCATCGGCCGCATCAGGTTCGCCGTGCACGACAAAAACCGCGCGGCGCACTTCCTCAACTGCTGCAAGCCAGTTCATGAGGCCATTCTGGTCGGCATGACCACTGTAACCATATATCTGCTCGATCTTCGCATTGACCGTAACTTCTTCGCCATGAATGCGCACCGTTTTGGCGCCTTCGAGAATCAGGCGACCAAGAGTGCCCTCGGCCTGATAGCCGACAAAAACCACGGTATTGGCCGGATTCCAGAGATTGTGCTTCAGATGGTGCTTGATGCGGCCGGCATCACACATGCCGCTGGCCGACATGATGACGATATCGTTCTGCTGATTGAGCCCCTTTGATTCATCAACACTGTTGGTGAAGCGAAAATCGGGGTGATCGAAAAGCCCACCCATGCTGCGCATGACTTCGCGGGCATCTTCATCGTACAGTTCGGGGTATTTGACAAAAACCTGCGTGATTTCTTTGGCAAGCGGTGAATCGACAACGACCGGAATTCGCGAAATCGCACCGCGCTGCTTGAGAATGAGGATGTCGTGCAGCATATCCTGCGTGCGCTCGAGCGCGAAAGCCGGAATAATGATCTTGCCACCGCGCTTTTCGGCCTCTTTAAAAACTTCTGCCAATCTGGCGTAGCGGTCTTCTTTGCTGACCTTGTCGCGGTTACGGTTTCCGTAAGTTGACTCGACAACGAGAAAATCGGCTGATTTAAAGCGGTCAGGGTCGTTGACGATCGGGTGATCGTCTTCGCCAAGGTCGCCTGAAAAAACGATGGTGCGCTTTTCAGCACCCTCTTCGAGCACGATTTCGATAAAAGCCGAGCCAAGCACATGGCCGGCATTATGATAGGTAACCTGGCAGCCCTTCGCCGGTGAAAAACTTTCGTAGCGCCTCAAACCCTTGAGCAAAGAAATGGCCTTTTCGGCATCCGCTTCGTCGTAGATCGGCTGAATCTCTTCGAGACCCTTGCGTTCGTTGCGGCGGTTCTTCTGCAAAACTTCTATTTCCTGGATTCTGGCAGAATCAGGCAACAGATGCTTCAGCAGATCGACGGTCGGCTCGGTGGCATAAATCGGGCCCATGAAGCCATGTTTTACCAGCTTCGGCAGCAGGCCAGTGTGATCGATGTGGGCATGCGTCACCAGCACGAAATCGATCGAGGCCGGGTCGTATGCAAAGTTGCGATAGTTGTTTTCCCTGAGGGTTTTGCTGCCCTGAAACATGCCGCAGTCGACAAGAAAACGGCAATTCGAGGTTTCGATCAGGTAATTGGAACCGGTAACGCAGCCGGCAGCGCCATGAAACGAAATTTTCATAGGGTTTCCTTTCAGACTGGGCTCAGGAAGTAATTTTTACGGAAGTGCTGATCGGCAGTTTCTTATTTTTGGCGTAGGCCAGCAGTTTATCCTGGCGGATCGTGTGCTGCGTCTCGAATTCTGACCCTCGGTCGGTTTTGTATGCGACCCTTATCATTTTACCCCAGGAATTATAGACTGTTGCCACTTCAGTCACCTTGCCACCATCGGGAGCTTCAAAAATTCTCGGCAGAAAGCAGATCAGGCCATAGCGCCCAGGTGCGATCAGATAGACGTGCTGCTGCAATTTTGGTGGCAGGCGCTTGTATTCGTCTGGGTAAAGCGGCAGGTAGGTGGCGACGGTGCCAAAATCGCCCGGGTCGATCAGCCCGGCAAAGGGCCGTGAAAAGCTTTTCAGGCCCAGCGCACTGAGTATTTCGTTGATATGTTCGCGTGCAACGGTTTTAACTGCCATAGGCGGCCATTCTATTCTTTAATCGCAACCAATTCAAGTTAATTTTTTGGCGGTCATCAATAGTCATCGTAGAAGCGGCGCACCCTTTTGTTTATCTGACATGTTACTTCGTAGGTTATGGTATTGAGTTTTTCGGCCCATTCGTAGGCAGAAATACTCTGACAGCCGGAATCACCGATAAGCACGACTTCGTCGCCGGCCTTCACGTCGGTTGCCGGGCCCAGGTTGCACATGCTCTGGTCCATGCAGACACGCCCTACTATCGGGTATGAACGCCCATTGACAAGCACCCTGCCACTATTTGAAAAAAGGCGGTTGAAGCCGTCGGCATAACCGGCCGGAAAAGTGGCGATCCATGAATCTTCAGGAGCGATCCAGGTGCGTCCGTAGCCTACCGAACCGCCTTTTGGCACCAGTTTGACAAATGAAACCCTGGTCTTGAAACTCAGCCCCGGCTTGAGAAGGATCGTCTGCGGCGTTTCATCGGACGGGTAAAAGCCATAAATCATGATCCCGGGGCGCACCATGTCGCACCAGCTTTCGGGGTGCGCAAGCACGCCGCCGCTGTTGGCACAGTGAACCAGCGGAATCTTGTAATTCAGGCGTTTTTCGATATCTGCAACCGTCTTTTTAAAACGATCTATCTGGCGCTGCGTAAAGGTCTTACTGCCCTCATCGCTGACCGGCAGATGGGTCATTGCCCCGCCCAGTCTGAGGTTCGGGCTATGTTTAACAATCTGCTCAGCTAGTTGAAAAGCTTCGTCAACCGCCACGCCGATGCGGCCCATTCCGGTCTCGATTTTCAGATGAACTTCACAGATTTTGCCGGCTGCCGCCGCAGTTTTCTGCAGCATGGCAATATTTTCACGCTCGATTACCGCAATTGCCAGATCATGTTTAACCGCTTCTTCCATTTCTTCAGGAAAAGCGGGGCTGAACTTGAGAATCGGCAGCCTGATACCGGCAAGGCGCAGCTCGATACCTTCAGGTACGGTTGCCACACCAAGCCAGTCAACTCCGATATTCTCGGCCATACGCGACACTTCAACAGCGCCGTGCCCGTAGCCATCAGCCTTGACAGCAATAAGAATCTTTCGCTCAGGGCCAATGGCTTTGCGAATGTTTTCGATATTGCTGCGGATATTGTTTAAATGAACTCTGGCATGCGTCTGATATAACATCGTCAATTACCTGTGATAACCACTTTCTGAACGTATTCTGAAGTCGACAGGGCCAGCAGAGCGCCATAACCCGGGTAAAAAGCCACCTCATCGCCGACCTTGATATCGCGCACAGCATCGGTCACATCGAGAATAAGGTGATCGCTGGAGCCACCAAGAACTATAATGCCGTCTTCTACCGGTGTAATACCATCGACAACGACATCCTGACGGCCGATATTGCAGATCACGCGCTTGCGCAGGCCGCGGTCAACGAACTCCTGGCTGCCGCCAAAGGCATCCTGACCACGATCGCCGATCGGCACCGAGGGCTTTGTTTCGGCCTCGATAACTTCAGCCACGGCGATGAAGGTATCCTGACGGGTACCCTGCCAGGGCGAACGATCGATAACATTACGCCCCAGAACTATGGCCTCACCGACCCGATAAAGATTCACATCTGACGGCAGGCGGCCTTCGGCCATAATCGGCAGCCCCGAGCTGTTGCCGCCGCAAATCACCGGCAGAGCCAGTCCGGTTGCCTGGCGACAGGTTTTCACGGTATCGACAAGCAGCTTCATATTTTCGGGCGACGGAATCACGCCGCCGTAGCACGCGAGGTTGCAGCCAAGGCCGATCACTTCGAGCCCCTTGATCAAGGAAGCATCCTTGACCAGCTGCACGGCCTTATCGGGCCAGACGCCTTCGCGCAGGTCGCCGACATCGATCATGATGATGACCTTGTGAACGCGGTTCTGCAAAACCGCAGCCGCGCCAAGCGCCTGCATCGTTTTAAAACTTGAGTTAAGGCTGATATCGGCGACTTCGACGACTTCGGCCGCCCGCGAAACCGGGGGCAGGCGCAACAGCATGAACGGACCCGGCAGACCTGCTTCGCGCAGTTTCCAGAGGTTTTCGATGCGGCTGTCGGCAAGCATATCGGCGCCGCCAGCCACCATGGCGGCAGCAACTGCCGGGTGGGCCGCCGTCACCTTGGTGACACAGGCGAGACTGACACCAGCCTTATGGCACTGACCGGCAATTGCCTGAGTATTCTGGCGAATACGGTCGGTGTAAACTTCGAGACGGGGGGTGCGATAACGGATGCTTTTCATGCTTTTGTAGTCAATCATTCTTTTCTATCCATTTTTTGAAGGTATTCCTGACCAGGTCAGGGTAATCGTGGCAGATAGTGCCGAGAGCCGAGAAAAGGTAGTTTGCATCTAGCAGAATGCGGGCCGAGGGCTTGGGCAGCAGATATTTGCCGGGACCGGTGCAGACCGAACGCAGAATTTCTTCGCCGCCTTCAACGCGGGTCAGAGCCCCACCAGTGCCGACCACCCAGTTTACCGCCGAAAGGTCTTTGCCTTTAACGATCTGCTTCTTGCCAGAAGGAGTATAAAGATCAGAAATAACCCCGGCATGGCGACGAACCGCAGTCTCTACAGCCTTGCGGCAGAGCCAGCGGGTCATTTCGCGTTCTGAATCAGTGGCGGGCATCGCCTTGATCGCTTCGACGTGCTTTTTGCGCTCTTCTTCTTCGGCCATTTCAATAATGTTAGCAGCATTGACGTAAACGCCGAGGTCGCCCTCGACGGTGCGCTTTGCATGCGGCTCAGGGTCGACAAGCTTGTCGGCGAACTCACGACTGCCCTCAGTGACCGAGTGAACATCGGTGGTTGCGCCGCCAACATCGAGAACCAGCACGTCGCCAGCCACTTCAGCAAACATTTCGGCCCCTTTGAGAACCGCGCCCGGGGTCGGTATTATCTGCCGGTCGGTGAGGCTTTCGAGGCGTTCCATGCCCGGGGCATGAATTATGTGTTTCGAGAAGAGTTCCTGCATGCGCTTGCGCAACGGGTCGACGTTCAAAACATCGACATCTGGGAAAACGTTCGGCGCGATCATCAGTTCAGTGCCAGACTTATGGAAAATATTCTCGACCGCGCGTTTCAAGGCGGCATTGCCGGCGTAAACCACTGGCACGCCGAGATCGAGTGAGGCAAGCTTGATGGCATTGCTGAGAACGATCTCTTTAGCACCGAAATCGACGCCGCCGGCAAGAATAACCATATTGGGGTTGATCTCTTCGATTTCTTCGAGGTCGAATTCACTGAGTTCGCCCGCAGTTACCATTTTTATAATGGCACCAGCACCAAGGCTCGCTTCTTTCGCGGCCCTTGCCGTCATGTTATAGGTCAAACCATGCACGGTTACCCGTAGGCCGCCGGCTGCTGAACTGTTGGCAAACACCTCGGCGGCATCGGTGTTGAAGCCGCTGGTTTCTTCGAGGTTTTCGATGGCGGCGAGCAGGCCGATGCCGACATTGCCCTGCAGCACCGAAGTCGGCGCAAAGCCCTGCGCAACATGCATCAATGCATGATCAGGGCTCTTTATAAAGCCATTGGCCTTGGTGATCGTGCTGCCGACCTCAAGGGTCAGAAAATCAAGCTGTTTGCTCATGGCTGCATTTTACCAGACAAAGACGCAACACTGGCCCGGCTTCAGGCTATAAGCCAGCTTCTGATGATTAACTTTGAAATATCTGTCTTTGCCATCACCAACCAGATTTTCGAGCTGGCCGACACTGCCGGCAAGGCACCATTCCAGGCTGATTTCGTTGGCGAGTGAATTTTCGAGATCACGGTTGAAAAGCACCATCAGGTGCCTGCCTTCACCGCGTCTGATGAAGGCGATCACGTCGGCATGGCCGGTCTGCACCATGCAGAAAGAATCGTTGCCGGTCTGGTTAACAGCACCAGCAAAGTCGCGGCGCAGCTGCAGAACGCGACTGATGAAGCCGAACATCGGGTGGTTGCCGTCCCATTTATAGCCACACTGATCGAAGAGAGCCAGTTTGGTGCCTTTGAGTTTTTCGAGATCGGCATTGGTAAAGTCGAGACCGGTATTGACCGGAATCGTTTCGCCGAGTTCCTGACCAGAATGAATGAACGGGATCGAGCGCGGCAGCATGGTATTCACCAGAAAGGCGTATTTGGCGTATTCTTCGCCACCCGGCCGGCCGGCAGCACGTGGGGTATTGTGGTTCTCGACAGCCCCGAAGAACGAAAGCGGCACCCCCTTGTTGCCTACGTGATTCAACAGGTCATACATGCCGTCGCGGCGGTATTCAACCCACCAGGCATAGCCAACGACCGCATTGTAACCGGCGTCGACGCTGTCCTGCTTGATTTCGAAGTTCTCTGAAAGCAGAGCGAAGTCGGGGTCGATCATGCGGGCGCGGCTGATCAGTTGCTGCATCAGACTGACCGGAACGGCATGCCCCATATCGACCATAACGCCGTCAATGCCATATCTCTGCTGATAGAAGGGCACCAGATCGACAATGGTCTGCCAGAGAGCCTTGTTGGCAAGTTCTGGCCGAGCCAGTCGGCGGTCATACATTCTGATGGTATTGTAAGCGATGTAGTTGAATTCTGGTTTCTGCGGGTTTTCGTCGTTATACATGCGCAGATAGGTTACATCGCCCCAGGGCGGCTGATTGTCATCGGGTGGCCAGTCGGCAAAAGCACCGGGAATACGCACTGTGCATTTTTTGCCGGTTTCGGGGTCAGTGGCTTCGGCGCGGTATTGCTTTTTCTCGTTGAATTTGACCGAAGCGGCTGCCGGCGGCAGCTTGAAAAAGCTGCGATAATCGGCATGCGGCGGCGGCAGTTCGTTGAGGTCGCCGGCGGTTACTTTCGCATTGATGACCTTGAGTTCTTCGGCGGTAAAAATAGGGTTGCCGTAGTGAGCTGCGGCTTTTTTGAGATCGGTTTCGCCGGGGGTGCGGTCGGCGATTTTTTCGTCGATCCAATAGAACCAGTCGGGGTGTTCGGCGATCCAGTCAGAATCTTTGCTGGCAGTTCTGAAAACGAACTCGCAGATGACTCTGATTCCGAGCATGTGACAGGCCTGAATAAAGGCTCTGAACTGGTCTTCTACCCCAAGGCTGAGAAGTGGATCAGCCTGGGTTTCTTCAAGTTTGTAGGGGTTTCTGATTGCATAGGGTGAGCCAAGTTCGCCCTTGTTGCCGTCGTGGCCGATGGCGGTTACCGGCAGCAGATGAATCGTGCTGCAGCCGAGAGCCTTGATATAGCCAAGCATGGCGATTGCTTTGAGAAAGGTACCCGATTCACGCATACCATCTGCATTCAGGGTCAGATCATTTTTGCCACCACCGAGTTTGCCGTCACCATTATGGTCATAGGCGGCAGTGAGCCGCACGAAGATATTGTAGATGGCTTCACGATTGACCCAGTTGCCGCCGTCGCCACCGGGCAACTGCTGATTCAATGATTTCAGAGGATCGATGTCATTGCGGGCATGCTTTTCGATCGCTTCGATGTGTTTGAGATAGAATTCGCCAGGATGAACTGCCACTGCAGCTTTGCCATCTTCGGGCTGGCAGCCGGTTTCGACCCAGAGAGCCGGAACTTTGTAGGTTGCCTTGAACGGCCGGGCGGCCAGTTCCTTGAGCTGCTTCTTCACCGCGGCAATTGGATTGGTAACAGTTTCAGTCATCTTTGCGCGACCTCCGGAAGTTTTATGACCTGACATGCGGCGATTGTATCACAACCTTGCCCATAAGCCAATTGAAGCAACGCAAAACTCAAACAGCAGCCCGGTGAAATTCTAAAACTTTACAAGCGGGCAATTATTTATTATCATGCAGGCATTACGCAGCACAAAATTGCTGAAACAAGGAGAACCGTGATGGCTATCAAAGTCGACAGTGACAAATGTGTTGGTTGTGGCGCCTGCACAGGCACCTGCCCGGTAGAAGTTCTTGAAATGAAAGATGGCAAAGTCGTTTACAAAGGCGACGGTTGCATCGAATGCGGCGCCTGCGTTTCAGCCTGCCCGGTTGAAGCTCTGAGCCTGTAATTTTAACAAAAAACCGCCAGACCTAGGTCTGGCGGTTTTTTATTTCAGTTTTTTATTTCAGAGGTTTTCTATAAGCTCGTCGAGCTTGCCGCTGGAGTTGTCACTGCCGGCGTCGCCAGAACTATCTGAACCATCGGTGTCGCTGTCATCGACAATCTCACCGGCTCCGGGGCCGCCAACTGAACCCTCAGACGGGAAATCGGGATTGCCGGCAGGCAGTGGCTCGCCTGAAGGCTGACCACCGTCGGGAGGCGCACCATAATCATTGCTTGGTGGCTGCGTCGGCGGCTCATCGCCATCTGGCGAAGGCTCTGATGGTGAATTTTCGTCGTAACTGCGAATCGGACTGGCTTCTTTTTCTTTTTCGACGGCACTAAGCTCACGTTCAAGGGTTGCCGAAGTGCTTTCGATTTCTTCAAGCTCGCTTCTGGCTTTTGCGAGTTCGGCCTCTTTGGCAGCGATATCGTCTTCGAGCCGACCCTTGCGTCGATCATAAAGATCGTCTTTGAGCGAATACCACAGGCGTTTTGCCTTGGCATGCTGTTCCTGCAGGTCTTTGAGTTCTTCTTCGAGCTGTGGAATTTTATTTTTCAGGCTGTCTTTCTGCTTGTAAGCTTCAGCCAGCTGCGCTGACTTTGCCTGATTGGCTGCGGTTTCTTCGCCAAACTTTTCAAGTTTCTCCATTTCGCTCCAGCTTTTGAGGCGTTCATCACGGAGCTGGGCGCTGACTTCCTGTTGATAGCTGCTCTGAGCCATTTCGGTTTCGCGTAGGCGTTCTATCAGGCTGGCAGTGCGTTCTTTCACCTTTTCATCGGTTACCAGATTAAAAACTTTCTCGTAACATTCGATTGCCGATTTATGGTCTGAATAGCAGACCGCATGCACGAAGCCAAGGGTTTCGAGCAGTTTAACATCGTCGGGAGTTTTTGCGAGCTTTTCTTCGCAGTCTTTTTTGAGGGCTTCAATCAGGCCCTGGTCGTCCTGGGCAAGAATCGAGCGGTCGAGGCGCATGGCCCGGGCAAAAGTATCGATCGCTTCGGGCATTTTCCCGGCTTTTTTAAGATCGAGAGCCTCAGAAAAAAGAATCTGAGCGTCTTCTTTATTGGCGGCCGCTTCAGCAGTTTCTTCCTGCGCCCATGCTGGCGTCAAAAAAGGCGGGCGTTCAAGCGCACCGTTAAAAGCAGCACATGCAGCGAGCATCAACAAACCGGCACTGAACTTTCGCATCGGCAACCTCTCATCGGGAGTATAGCCTTAAAGATATCACCACCCCATCAATTTCTCAACCTCTTACCTTCATGAAGAATCTATTGGGCGGTTTTAATGGGTTGACTTGCCTGCCGGTCGGTGCTATAGAGTGTAAAAATGCTTCGACAAGGAAAGGAATTTTGCACCTGCCAGGAGCATAATTTAAAGGAGACAGTTATGGCACACAGAGTTTACAATTTTTCCGCCGGTCCGGCCGTGCTTCCAGAAAAGGTTCTGCAGCAGGCAGCAGCTGAAATGCTCGACTATAAAGGCTGCGGCATGAGCGTAATGGAACTCAGTCACCGCTCTTCCACCTACCAGAAAATCATCGACGACGCCGAAGCCGGTCTTCGCAAGCTGATGAATATTCCGGCCAATTACAAAGTGCTTTTCCTGCAGGGCGGGGCCTCTCTGCAGTTTCTCATGATCCCGATGAACCTGGCCAAAACCAAAAAGGCTGATTATGTCGATTCTGGCGAATGGTCCGGCAAAGCCATCAAAGAAGCCCAGAAATACGGCGTCGATGTCAACATCGTTGCCTCTTCAAAAGCTGACAACCACAGATATTTCCCCAAATATGATGCTGCCAAAGTCAGAAAAGACGCTGATTACCTTCACATCACCCCGAACAACACAATTTTCGGCACCAAGAACATGGTTCCGCCCAAAGTCAGCATTCCGATCGTCGCCGACATGTCCTCAAACATCATGAGCGAAAAATGCAACGTCGCTGATTACGGCCTCATCTATGCCGGTGCTCAGAAGAACATCGGACCGGCCGGTGTTGTCATCGTCATCGTTCGCGAAGACCTGATCGGTCTCGTGCCGAACCTGCCGACCATGCTCGACTATAAAACCCATGCCGACAATGGCTCGATGTTCAACACTCCCCCAACCTACGGCATCTACATCGCCAAGCTGGTGTTCGATCACATGCTCGAACTCGGCGGCGTTGAACATTTCGAAGCCCTCAACCGCAAAAAAGCCGCGATCATTTACGATGCCATCGACAGCTCAAAACTGTTCAAGGCCCATGTAAAAGACGCAGCCGACCGCTCGCTGATGAATATTCCGTTCTTCACCGACAGCGAAGAACTCAACGAAAAGTTCCTCAAGCAGGCTTCAGCTCAGGGCCTGGTAACCCTCAAGGGTCACCGCAGCATCGGCGGCATGCGCGCCTCTGTCTACAACGCCATGCCAATTGAAGGCTGCCAGAAACTCGCCGATTTCATCAGAAAGTTCGATAAAGAAAACTCCTGACCCGGCAGACTCTCTCTAACAGGCATTAACCATATCCCCGCGCAAGCGGGGATATTAACAAAAAAAGCAAAGGAAAGAACAATGACGAAGAAAATTCTCGTGGCTACCGATAAACCTTTTGCCCCCGAAGCTGTCAACCTGATGAAAGACGTCATCAAGGGCAAAGCTGAATATAAAATGGAACTGCTCGAAAAATACACCGAAGTTGCACAGTTCAAAGCCGCGGTTAAAGACGCCGACGCTCTGATCATCCGCAGCGACCTCGCCTCAAAAGAAATCATCGACGCCGCCGAAAAGCTGCAGATCATCGTCAGAGCCGGTGCCGGCTATGACAATATCGACCTGGCAGCCGCAACTGCCCGCAAAATCGTCGCCATGAACACCCCCGGCCAGAACTCGAATGCCGTCGCCGAACTGGCCATTGGCCTGATGATCTATATCTGCCGCTGCAAATTCAACGGCAAGTCTGGCAGTGAACTCAAGGGCAAGAAGCTTGGCCTGCACGCTTTCGGCGCCGTTGGCCGCGCTCTCGCCAAAATCGCCCACGGCTTCAACATGGAAGTCTACGCTTTTGACCCGTTCGTCACCAAAGAAGCCATGGAAAAAGAAGGCGTCAAATTCATCGACAAGATCGAAAACCTTTACAGCACCTGCGATTTCGTATCGCTGCATATCCCCGCCACCGAAACCACCAAAAAGTCGATCAATTTCGACCTGCTGAACCGCATGCCCAAAGGCGCTGTGCTGATCAACACCGCCCGCAAAGAAGTCATCTGTGAAGAAAGCCTCAAAAAGATTTTTGCCAGCCGCAAGGATTTCCGCTATTCATCTGATGTAGCGCCCGACTGCGCTGCCGAACTCGAAAAAGAATACGCCGACCGGTATTATGGAACCGCCAAAAAATGCGGCGCCCAGACCGAAGAAGCCAACGTCAATGCCGGCGTCGCCGCCGTCAAACAGATCGTCAATTTCTTCGAAAAAGGCGACAAGACTTTCCAGGTCAACAAGTAACCTTTAAGTCGCGACAAAAAAGCTGCCCATCACGGGCAGCTTTTTTTATTGCGAAAATTAAGGATCAGCCGTCGGTTTCAGGCGACGATCAGGCCGCGGCTTTTTACTTCTTCGTGCTTTTTAGCCACTCTGGCGAGCATTGCCGGCACGAATTCGTTCGGTGCGCTGCTGTTAAGAAGCTTCATCACCAGCGGCACGTTAGCCATGTCTTTAAACGGAATCGGCTTTTCGATGTAGTAGGAAACGGTCTTTTCTTCGCTGAGCCAAGGCTTTTCTGAATGATCGAGCTTTGCGGCGATCTTTTTATCCAGCAGAGCCAGAGCCTTTTCGACTGCGATGCCCCTGACCTTTTTACCGGTCAGCAGCAGAAAATCGAAGACCGCTTCGAGACTGCGGGTAAAATCGAATTCATAAAAGCGCGGAAAAATGACCTTGTCCCAGCTGGTGCCTTCGACAGGCTGGCCCTTGCTGGTCAGAAACAGCTGGTGTTTCAACAGATAACTGACGGCCTTCTGCATATTGCTTGCAAAAATATCTGGCTGCTGACTGAAACGGGCATATTCGATCATACCTTCGAGCATGACGGTCGTCGAAATCAGCGAGCTTTTACCGCTGCCGGTATAGACGCTTTCGTCACAGTTGTAGCCGCCATCTGGCAACTGGTAGCGGTTAACCCAGTCTTTTGCCCAGGGAACATGAGCGAACACATCGAATTCAAGTTTTGCAGCCAGTTTCATCAAGCCGCCAAAAAAGCAGAAGCACATCACCTCGGTATGCCCGTTTACGGGGCCATCGACATCTTCTTCTCTGACCGGGAAAATTTTAAGAAACTGCCGATCAGCGCAGGTCAGCAGTTCTTTGAAGACCGGCACGGGAATTTCTGCCAGCCGCGAAGTCTCATCGAGAAGCAGCATGTACCACCATGGGGAATCCCATTTGGGCCAATAGACGTCTCTCTCGATCATCAGCAGTGCTTTTTCGCTCTCAATCACTTCTTTAAGTTCGTCAAGGTCGCTGGCTTTCAACATGCCCGGGATCATAATCACCGTTCCTTTTTAAAATCTGGTAACCATAACTGTTATAGGATAAACCGCCACAAAACCATATTGCAAACAAATTTTCAGCACCTATCGACAAATGCGGCCCATTATTTAATAAAAAACCGGGCTCTGAAAGAATTTTCCTTCAGAGCCCGGAAAATCACAACAAATCAGCGGTTTGGCGGCGAGGCTTCCCGGATCAGTGACCCAGCTTCGTCGCTCATGATCAGGATCGAGAACTTTTCGACATTATCGAGCTGACTGGTGCTGAGCGATGCGTAGTCGAAGCGACCGCGCATGTCAGTATAGCCGTCTTTATAGAAGCTCACCTGGCCTGAATTGTCACGCGAATAAACCTTGACGTAAGCGCTGACTACAGGCTTGCCCGTCTGCTGATGGCGCACCTGCACCTGACCGTAGGCTTCGAGCATACTGACAGCCAGAGAATGTGGGTAGTAAGCGATGTTTCTTGTCAGACCGGCTCCGGTTACCTCGATCATCAGATTGCGGTCTCTGAATTTTTCGGGCAGCGAGATTTTGAGCTCTTCAGGCTTACCTTCGAGCAAAAGCTCTTCGGAGTAGTTCGGGCTGATAATCGAGAACTGCCCAGAAACTTCCTGAACGAAAGGCTTGCGCGAGAACAGCAGTTCGATATCCATCAGGTAATAGCTGATTCTGACCGCCTTGAGATTACGCTGACGCAGTGTCACAACCCGGTTTTCGACGCTCAGCTCAATATCGGGCTGGGTGGCGGCGAGCAGACGCTGTTTCTGGTCGCGGTCTTCTTCGTCACTGATCTGCACCTGTCCACCTTTGATTTCGGCTGCCTGTGCCAGAACATCGGCAAAAAGAACCTGCCAGCGCTGCACCGGGTAGTTCTTGAACGGTTCGGCGATGCTGACCGCTTCATCGACCTGCTGGTGCGAGAATGCCAGATAGGCTTTTATATACCTGTACTGAATGGTTTCGACGATGGCAGCATCCTGGATTTTTGTAAAGAACGTCGACGCCTCTTCGATTCTGTCCTGCAGCAGCAGGTAGTAGACAACCGCCATCAGATCATGATCATTCAGCTGACTGCGGTATCTCAGATCGGCAAGGAGCGCATGATACTGGGCCGCGAACTGCTGGTTGAGAATTTCGCGACGCTTGCCGAGCGGGTAGACACGGGCATTTACCAGCGGCCAGTATTCACGATGCTGGTAGGTATGCCGTGCCACCGGGTTAACCCTGAGCAGCTCACTCTCGAAACTGCTGCCGACCTGACCGGCAAGGGCGGTATACGGCAGATAATCTTTGATAGCCGGTAAATGCCCGTGCATCAGGCCATAAGACCAGATAACGTCGTTGAACACATGGCGCTTTTTCAAGAGGTCGGTAACCTTGATGAAAAAGTCGCGATCTTTGAGTCTGAAAGCAATCTGAACCAGATCGAGTCTTTCGATATTGTTCTTTTCGAGGTATTCGAGTATCTGGGCATCGGTGCCGTTCTGCGACAGCCACGGCCAGGAATTCTTGTCAAAGTTCGTCAGCTCTTCGACAACCTTGAAGACAAAGGGCTTAGTCGTGGCGAGCATCACTTCATTTTCAGAGACATGAACCGGGTAATGCTTCCAACCGCCGGCTTTCGGGAAATAGAAGAAATACTCGAACGTCTGCGTCGAATAGGCTTCAAGCTGCATGTGAACACTGCGGGTATAAAGACTTCTGAGAACCGGCAGCGCGCCTTCCGGGATCTGCATCAGCACATCGACCTTGCGCCGCGATGAAGTCGGGTTGGTAACCACCACCTGGCAGCCATAAACCACCCGGGTGAGAAATTCATCGGTGACGAATTTGTCGAAACGTTCGTTGCGCTCATAACGGTAACGGTCATTCTGCGCAAAGAAGTTCTGGCCAGTGAGAATACTGGCTGTCTCTGCCGTTTCGCTTGCCGTTCCGATCTCTTCGCGGAAAATGACAGCGTTACTGCCTGCTTTGATGGTCATACGCGGGCCATCAAACTCGCTGCCATGCTTTTCAGAAACAAAAGGCAGATCGAGAACTGCCAGAGCCAGCATCATTTCAGCAAAATTACGGGTGGCGAAAATAAAGTTGCCAGAAACGAAGGGACGGCCGGGCTTATGCATGGCATAATCACGCCAGAAAGCATTGACCTGAATCAGGTCGGCGGTCTGCTGTTCGATCGGCAGCTGGTAATAGTTGTTTTCGACCCATTCTTCGGTCTTGTCGACCTGTCTGAACAACTGGCGCACCGGCTCACGCATCTCAGAATCGCTTTCGACATCGAAATCATCCTCGGCAAAATCCGGGGCAGCGCCAGCCATCTCTTCGCTCTCAGAAAAGTCTGCCTTGCTCTGGAAAGCGACTTTTGCTTCTCTGACCATCATAGCAGGCGGCGGTGGTGCTGGAGCAGCCATAGGCCTTGCAGACCTCACTGACGGCATAATACCTTTGCCGAGGTCCATTGGGGCAGGCTCCGGCACTGGCATATCACCCAATTCATTGCGACGTGCTTCTTCGAGCTTGTCGCTGTACATCTTTTTGCCGCTTTCGAGACCGAGTTTGTCGCCGGTTTCGAGGGCATTTCCCTGCAGAGCGGTCTTGAAGAGACTGTTGAATCTTTCGCGGTCATCGGGCAGCAGATCGAATTTTTCGTTGACGTGCCGCTCGATCGTTTCTGCCATTTCCGGCAGTCTCTGACCGAGAAGAATTTTTTCGACGATATTCAGTCTTGAAAAAGCCCAGGGCTCGGTGAATTCGCGCAGATCACGCTCGAGCAGCCATTTATCCATGAACGTCAGATCACGCTTATTGGCGATATAAGGTTTGACAACCTTTTCGAAGAAGCTGCGGTCGCGCTGGCTGATAAAGAAGTTCAGTTCGTGGCAGGCATGTTTTGAGTAGAGATCGAGTTTCTGCTTTTCATCGAGGCTGTTCCAGCCTGTAATGAAGCCGAATTTTATCAGACTGGCATCGGGGTTTATCGTCGAAAGCAGCCGATAAGCCGACTTAAGACTGTCGTAGACTTCAACCCTGGCGGTCGAGATGTCGGCAACACTTACGGTTTCGCCGGTTGCAACGACAGAAATGTTTTTCTGTTCAGAAAAATGCTTTTCGGGCACGAGAGCATTTTTGAGGCGCAGGTCAAGAAACTCAGGCTCGGCGCCCGGCACGGTAACTTCACGGCAGGCGATGTCAAAACCATCGACAGCAATTATCTGAATGTTGCGCAGCCCCTGCAGTTCATTAACCGGCACGCTGATGGTGCCGTCAGCGTCAGGCTTCAGGTTGGCGAGCAGAACCGAAGCGCTCGCAAGAAAATCGTAACTGCCGTAGCCACCGGCATCGGCCATTGCCTGTTCTTTCATGCGGCGCTTAAGATTAGCAGAAGAAGATCTCTGCCCCTCCGGCTCAGGAGCGCCGGCCCAGGCACCGCCGGCAGAAGCTTCCTGGGTTCCGGTGTCGGTTTTTCGCAGACTCCAGGGATTAAGCAGCAGTCCCGGCCGCTTCAACATGTTGCCCGGAAAGATTTTTGCGAAGCGTCGTTCGAGAATATAGCGGTATTCGTCACCGATATTGCGGCCGGAAACATAGCGTGAAACCGGCGGGGTCAGGGCAATCGTGGGGAAAACCGGGCCACCGATGTTCGCGAATTCAGCAAATGGCCTGAATTCAGGCATAAAGTTGCCGGCAATGACATGAACGCGTGATTTTTTGCCGGAATTCGCCAGCCTGATCAGCAACTTTGCATCTTCGGCAACTTTTGCTTCGGTGATCTGAAGTGTCGAAGTGTTGTTCAAAGGCAGACCCCGGCGCTTCGAGATGACGTAGCCGCCAAGAATTTTGCCAGCGGCAACACGTATGGCAATCTTCTGCTGCAACTGCCTGATGTACATTTCATAATCACCGGCAGGCAAGCCGTTGATCGAATAAAAGCCCGGAACAAGTGACACGGCCGAACGCCAGTCGCGCACCAGTTCGCCGCCACGCATTTCATACAGACATATCTGCTCGGCAATTGCCTTATCCTGATTGTCGGTACGCGGCACCCGGATCTCGTAATCAACCGGGGCGGCTATCGAATCGGCGATGGTATTCTGATCACCGACCGGCAGCAGATCGAACGACACTCCGTCTGGCGCGCTCAATTTGGCGTATTCGACGTCTTCGAGACGGCCGAGATAGATGCGACCCTTTTCATCGGTCTGCAGAGAACCGGTTACGTTGCGTCTGATCAGGCGATGACTGATTTCGAGGTTGATAACGCGGTCAGGGCATGGCTCGCCGCTTTTGCCAAGCAGTTCGGCGACATATTCGCCGTTTTCGCGCCTGACGAAAAAGGCATGAGTTCTCTCGGTGTTATCGATACCGTTGATGGTAAAGGACCTGGCAATACTGAGATCGTCTTTGCGGCCATTGCTGAGGTTGTCGATGCGCCCGCGCAGCGAGAAGGTCACGCTTCGCAATTTATCGGGAGTTTTGAATTCATGCACCGCTTCTTTATCGTTGGACAGTTTGAAATCTGCAATTTCGCGGGTTGAAGAGACCCCGTCACGGTCGACAGAAGTGATCAGCAGAGCCGGCTCCTGTAGCAGGCCGACATCAGCGGGACAGCCATTGATCGAGAGCACCGGGCGAACGACGACCTTAGCTGTTCTGCCGGCAAGAAGGGCTTCGCGATCGACATGAATCGATGCTTCGAGGCTGTAGGCTTCTCCGAGGTGACTGAAGGTGTGCAGAGCGGCAAATTCGCCCTGTCTGATGATGATCTGCCGGTTACCCGGGCTGGTGGTATAGGGCACAACAATCTGGCCGTTCTGGTCGGGCCGGTATTCAGTGCCAGCAAGCATTATCACGGCGTCTTTCACCAGCTGTTGCTGCTCGTCAAAAATGGTAAAAACATGACCGGCGGCAGAGGCGCGCTGCAGGTATGACAGCTGACCACGACGGATCATGGCCCGGCTGCTGATGCCATTACCGATCAATTCGACAATGTATACGCCACGGTCGCCAAGCTTATCGAGAACAAAAGTCTCTTCATGGCGCTGCCATGACGGGTGTTTGTAATCAAAGCTCAGCTCTTCATTCGCCACCAGACCGTCAAGATCGATCGCGGTCGAAACTTCGCTGCCATTCTCGCGGTAATAGCTGGCCAGATTGAGCTTGTAGATTTTGAGCATCAGGCGATTGACGTTCTTAACCCTGACCGCAAGCTTGACGGTTTCGCCGGTCTGATACACCGGCCGACAGGTCGGCAGAAATTCGAGCTCGATTCTCTCTTTGAGCTCTTTAACCGCCTGACCACCGAGCAGCGAGAACCATTGTTCGAGGTCACCGGCAGCGTTGACAATCATGGTTTCAGCAAGCAGACGCTTGAGATATTCAGATTCGATTATGCCGGAAAAGGCATTCGAGCCTTTGTCTTCAAGCATGAATCTGGCGAGATAATCTCGAATCAGCGGTTCATCGTTATTGATTGCCGGGCACAGGCTCACGAGCCTGAAATCAGCATTCAGATCAGCGCGGTTGTATTTCCAGTCATTTGAATTCAGATACCTGCTGTCGATATACCCGACATTACGGGGCAGTTTCAGATATTCTAAAAAGGCATTGCGGTCATAGCTGCCGGCATTACGCTGCAGGTCGAGAATATTGTAGAGCAAATGTGCCTTGAGAGAGTTGAAGGCGGGCTGCAGCGGGCTGACAAAGGCATACATCTGTTTGAGAACCGCAAGTTTTTCGACGGGATCGGTTTCCCAGATTGAATCGGCACCTGGTTGCATCTTCTTCAACCGGGCCAGAACGAACGGGGTCTGCTCAAGCAGCGCCGGCATTGCCCGGCTGCAGAAATCGAGCTGCTCCGGCAGCAGTTTCCCGTGAATCGGCAGTGAACCAAAGCCACCGCTGTACTGATGCTGCAGGTCATCGACAACCATCTGGGCGATCTTTTCACCATCTGGGTATTGCAGACGATTGAGCAGGTCGCGGCGACGGTCGCCAACGAATTCTTCTTTAACCAGTGCTTCGAGGCCGGGATATTTGAAGCCGCTCAAATCATTGTATTCGCGCAGGGCGATGTTTTTGAGATTCTGGTAATCGAGCCATTCGGAGGGCATGCGGCTCGGAAAGCTGCGGCTGGTGACGGGCTGCTTGCGGGCGTGGTTGAACTGCAGATTCAGGCGCTCGATAATGAACTGCAGAATGGTTTCGGGGTTACGGTTGAAATCGAGCAGCAGCTGACGGGTGCGAATCTCTTCGTAGCGACTGCTGTGGCTGTAACGGCCGACCCACTGTTTCAGCAGCGAGGCGACTTTGGCGGTCTCACCTTTGGACTGGTGATAGAGACAATGGTAGTAATAATAATCTTCGGTGCCGGGAATAAGCTGCTGCAAGGGCACCGACCGATCTTCGGCCAGACTGAATTCTTCATCGTAACCAATTTCCACTGCCCATGCACCTCCCATCAGATTTATAAGAAAAAACAAAAAGACAAAAACTCTGGTCCTCAATGAAACGGCTTTCATAGTGCCTCCTGACTCAAGACATCCGATGCGTTATTTTTATGACTTTCATTATAACGCAGCCCCGTTGTTTCGGATGCAACTTTTCGCGAACCTAAATTTTTGGGGGTATTTGCCGATAGATATTGAAGAAAATAATGAAGCCCGGAGGCACGCAGATGCATATTAGAAAAATTATCGCAATGGCCATAGCCATGAGCCTTGGAAGTGGAGCATACGCTGCTGACACTTTTGACATGGGCAAAGTTCAGGTTATCGGCAAAGACGCTCAGAGCGAAAAAATCGACCCTTCGAAGCAGAAAATCAGCTTTGATATGGGCGAAAGAACTGCGCCGATGCCAGAACTGGTTCCGGAAATCGGCCCGGCAGTCTATCGCCCGATGACTGAAAAACCGGTTCTCGAAAATTTTCACCGCGAAGAAAAAGATGAAATATCGGTTTCAGCCGGCCTGGGGACCAGAGGCAGCCGCGAACTGATCATCAACGGCAAGGGCACCAAAGAAGGTTATACCGGCGATATCGTCATCAAACGCGAGAGCCGCGACGGCTACAGATCGTTTGTCGACACTTCAAAAACCGGCCTCGAAGCCAATATCGCCTCTACCGGCGAAGGCAGCTACACTCTGCTGGCCGGTGGCGAATACAGCGTCGAAGAATATGCCCAGCGCGGCGTGACCAGAATGCCGAGCCCCGATGCCGGCATCGAAAACAACACCAGCCGCATCTGGGTCAATGGCAACTCGACTCTTGAAGATGGCGCCTTCTTCAAAGGCTACGCTTCAATGGACTCTATCAGCCGCAAGATCAGCAATTCAACCCTGGCCTTCAACGAAGACCAGAGCGTTTTTGCCATGGCCGCCGGCGCCAGCTACCTTAAAAAACTCGGCAACAAGATCAAGGGGCGCGCCGAAGCTGACCTCAAATCTGATAAATTTACGGTTAGTGCAGGCAGCGACCGCGAACTGACCAAGACAGTTCTGCGCCTCGGAGCCGATTACGAAGTTTCCCCGAAGGCTGATGCAAAATTCGGCTTCAAACACATGAGCCTCATGGAACGCGACGCGACCGCCCCTTATGCCAGCCTCGACTATCGCCTGTCTGAGCCCTGGCAGCTCGTGCTCGGCTACGAGGAAAACCTTGGCAATGACAGTCTCGAAAAGATTTTCATGCCCGATCACTACGTAGAAGGTGATGCCATTGAAGCTTCGCGGCAGAAAACCATCAAGGGCTCGCTGAATTACCGCACGAACAAAGGCGACGTGTTTGGCGTCGATCTCTTCAGCCAGAAAGAAGAAGATGCGATCGAATTCGTCGACAGACACGTGCCTGGCAAAGGCATGCTGGCTTCGAACTTTCAGTTTCTTGACGAGGTAAAGCGCCGTGGCATGGCTCTGCGTGGCAACTTCAAAATCGAAGACCATTTCAAGGTAAATATCAAGAGCACTTTTCAGAAGCCCGAAGACGAAAACACCGGCAGAAAGCTTTCTTACGAACCAAAAAGAATACTGGACGTCGGACTCAATTATACCGAAGGTAAAGTTATGGTTGATTTTTCACGCAGAGCTGAATTCGACCGCTCAGCGGTTACAAATCTGGGCACCTTCGGTGCCGACGATTACAGCCGCTCCGATCTGGCAGTGCGCTATCGCCTGAACGATCGATTCAGCACCTATCTGAAAATCAAAGATCTCTATGATGAAGCAAAAAGCTTGCGTTACGATGTTCCCGAAGAAGGCAGAGTCTCTCTCGCCGGTGTCGAAGCACATTTCTGAGACGTTCCCAGGAGGCAGTTAAAAAATGGAAAAAATCTTCTTGATCGACCTGTTTGTAAGTGGTGGCCCGGTAATGATTCCGATCGCTCTTTGTTCAGTGTTCGCACTGGCAATCGTTATCGAACGAGCCCGTTTCTATATGCGCAACCCCAATAATTCAGCCGCATTCATGAAGAAGGTCAAAGGCGCACTTGCAGCCCGCAACTTCTTCGATGCAATGAAAATCTGCCGCGCCGAAAACACTCCGCTCGCCAACGTTATCGCCGCCGGTCTCGACAATGCTGATCTCGGCCGCGAACATCTTCTCGACACCATGCGCCAGGAAGCCATGGTGCAGGTTAAGAAATACGAACGCCACCTTGGCAAACTCTCGACCATCGCCAGCATCAGCCCGCTGCTCGGCCTGACCGGCACTGTTACCGGCATGATCTCAGCCTTCAGCGTCATCTCGACAGTTGGTATCGGTGACCCGACCGCCCTCGCCGGTGGTATTTCCGAAGCTCTCTACACAACCGCCGCCGGTCTGCTGGTAGGTATTCCGGCTCTCGTCGCTTTCAACTGGTGCGAAGCAAAAAGCGTTGAATTCATCGAACAGGTTGAAATGCACTCTCTCGACCTGGCCAACCAGGTAACCGCGATGGAGGTCAGCCTTGAAAAAGTTGCTGCCTGATAAAAAGAAAAGCAAGCCTCAGATTGTCGTAACCAATCTGATCGACGTCATTCTGCTGCTCGTGTTCTTCTTCATGATCACCAGCTCTTTCGCCCGCAATCAGGAAAAGCTGCCGGTGAACGTGCCGAAGGCTTCGAGTGCCACGACCATGGAAATCGACAGCATGACCGTTCAGATTGCCAAAAACGGCCGTCTGTATGTGTCTGGCAAACCGGTTGAAATGACCGATCTTACCACCTCGATCAAGACCTGGATCACCAATTCACCTGACCGCCCGATTATGGTTGAAGCAGACAAAGATGCCAACTATGGTCGCATCGTTTTCGTTCTCGACGCTATCCGCAACGCCGGTGCCGTGAATATCGGCCTGGCAACCAGACCCGAAATGAAGTAAAACCATGAAACTCCTGAAAAAACTCAAAGCCGAAAATGTTGAAGGAATGGAAGAGCTGCAGCTTTCCGTTCTTCTGCATCTTTCACTTCTGCTGGCCCTCTCAGCTTTTTTCGCCTGGCGTTCTGTCAGTGCTGAACCGCTGCAGAAACCGGTAGTGCCTGTCAAGCTTATCGCTCCGGTCAACAAGCCGCGCGTCGGTTCTGGTCAGGAACACAAGAAGGAAACAGGCGCAAAGAAGTCTGCCGGCAGCGACAACAGGGTTAATAAAGCCAAACAGAAGAACACGGTCAAAAAAGATACCAAACCCAAATCAGCAGTAAAACCCGAAAGCACCAACCCGAAACCGGCAGCTCCCAAGGTTGAAACTCCGGCTCCCGTTGCCGCACAGGTTAATGACAGCCCGATCGTTTCAGAAACCCCGGTCGACACCACCAAACCCTCGGTCGTTCAGGAAACCACCACGACCGATGCACCGGTCAGACCCACTCACACTGTTCCATCGTTCGATGCGGTGAGTAATATGAGCATCGACAAGAGCAGTGCCAGTGACCCAACCCCTGATCTTACCGGCCCGCTTACCAGTGGTCAGCCAGATATGCTGATGCCTGACTCGATGCTGACCGATGAGAAAAACACCGCCAATCCCGAAGATTTCATGCCCGCACCAACCGGAACCGAAGATGGCAAGGTCGACAATGGCGCCGGTGTCTTCGAAATCGGTTCGATCGAATCTTTTGGCGGCAACGGCGAACGCTTCAGCCCGCCGTCGATCCTCACCAGAGTAATGCCTGATTACCCGGCATGGGCCCGCAAAAGCGGCGTGCATGGTAATGCGGTCTATCGTGTTCTGATTCAGCGCAGCGGCACTGTTGGTGACGTTGTAACCATGAGTTCTACCATTGACCCGAAACTGGCTATCAATGGCGCCCAGGCTCTGAGACGCTGGGTATTCTCGCCGGTTCTCAACAATGGCGAGCCCAGAGAAACCTGGGTAAAAATCACTGTGCAGTATTCGCTCAACTGATCAGAACCTTATTAAGTTTCTTATCTGCCGCTGCAGTTGCCCCAACTGCAGCGGCTTGCTTTTAGTCGCTTCGCTGCGTTAGAATAACCCGCAGCAAATCTTAATTTCAGGAGCATTTATGTTGAACTACATTCTGATTGCACTGCTCGCTATTGCACCGATGGCCATGGCCCAGGTTCCCGAAGGCGTTACTCTCGAAAAGGCCACTAACCCGGTCATCAAAATCACCACCAGCAAAGGTGAAATGGTTCTCGAACTTTACCCCGATGTTGCCCCGAAACATGTCGAAAGCATGCTGAATCTCATTCGCAAAGGTTTTTACAACGGTCTGGCTTTCCATCGCGTTGTTCCCGGCTTCGTCATTCAGGGCGGCTGCCCCAATTCAAGAGAAGGCGCGAGCGGCATGCCCGGTACCGGCGATGCAGGCTACAAACTCAACGCTGAATTCAATGCCCGCAAACACCTCAAAGGCACCCTGGCAATGGCCCGCGCCATGGACCCGAACTCTGCCGGTTGCCAGTTCTATATCTGCCTCGATGCGATTCCGCACCTCGACGGTCAGTATACGGTTTTCGGCCAGGTCGTAAAAGGCCACGATGTGCCCGAAAAAGTCTCTGCCAACGATCGCATGGAAATCACCATTCTGCAGGACATGGCTGCTCCAGCCACCGTCGCTCCCTGACGCAAACAACTAAGGCCCGGGCGGTCTTTGCCCGATAGTTTCTATAGGGTAAAGACCGCCGGAGGTTACAAATGCAATTTTCGCCTGAACTGATCCAGAAAAATGTTCCGCTGAAGACTCTCGTCACCTTCAAACTGGGTGGCCCGGCCGAGTATTTTTACACGGCCGACAACAGCGAAAGCCTGAGCGCTGCCGTTGAATGGGCACGCCAGCAGAAAATGCCACTGTTCATTCTCGGCGGCGGCTCGAATCTGGTGGTTTCAGATGCCGGCCTCGAAGGGCTGGTAATACACAACCGCTGCATGGAAATCAACAGCGTCGACGCAGAAAAGCACCAAATCAGCATCTCATCGGGCTACGATTTTGAATATCTCGTCGAACTTGCCCAGAGAAACGGTCTTGCCGGTGTCGAATCATTTGCCGGGATACCAGGCAGTATCGGTGGTGCCATTTATGGCAACGCTGGCGCCTACGGCCGCTGCATTGCCGATGTTCTGATCGACGCCAGGGTTCTTTGCCCCGATGGCAGCATTCAGACAGTCGACAACTCTTTTTTCGGTTTCGACTACCGCACCAGTCGGTTAAAAACCGATCCGCACATCATTCTCAGTGCCAGATTTCAGCTTGAAACCGGCAATGCCGACGAAATCAAAGCGAAGATGGATGACATCGTCGCTCAGCGACACAGCAAGCACCCGCCTTACGAAATCGGCTGTGCCGGGTCTTTTTTCAAGAACCTGCCGCCACTGCCGGGTGAAGATCGCCGCCGTGCTGCAGGGGCAGTTCTTGAGCAGGCCGGGGCTAAAAAAATGTCATGTGGTGGCGCGTCGGTTTTCGAAAAACACGCCAATTTTATCATCAATACCGGTAATGCTACTGCCAGCGATGTTAAAAACCTCGCCGCCATGCTTAAAGACAAGGTTAAGAAAGAATTCGGCATCGAGCTTTGCGAAGAAGTTCTTTACGTCGGCCGCTGGCCGGCAGCCCAGGCCGCCGGTCACAACCGCTAATTTTCTCTGGCCCGGCCCTGCAGACTGATTTAACAACCCGGCCACCCAAAAAACATCTAACAGAAAAGCCCCCGTTGCATTCAACGGGGGCTTTTGTTTACGGTTTCTTTTCCTATGGCTCAACCGCGGTCGCGGTCGGCAAGCATCTGCGGATATTTTGTCTCATAGTCGCGCAGCATGTTGCTGGCTACACCCGAGAGGCCTATCAGAGCAAACAGATTCGGCAGCGCCATCAGCCCATTCGCCAGGTCAGACATATTCCAGACGAGTTCGAGTGGTACGGCAGCCCCGATCGGAATCAGCAGAACATAAACCAGTCGGTAGGCAAAAACAGCCTTTTTGGCTTTAACCGGGTCGGAATCGAAAAGAAAGCGCACTGACCGGTCGCCATAATAACTCCAGCCAACTATGGTCGTAAAGGTGAAGAACACCAGACCAAGGCTGACGACGTGGTGACCCCATGCGACATTATGACGATAGGCTGCAGCTGCCAGTTCAGCTCCTTTGAGCCCAGCAAAAATACTGACTTCGCCGGGATTGAGATAGCCGCTGGTGATGATAACAAGCGCCGTCATGGTGCAGATAACCAGAGTATCGATAAAGGGCTCGAGCAGAGCAACGAAGCCTTCTCTTATCGGAATCGAAGTTCTGGCCGCAGCATGCGCGATCGGTGCCGAACCAAGACCGGCTTCGTTGGAAAACAAACCACGGGCAATGCCCCAGCGCATTGCCTGGGCAACTCCATAGCCGAGCATGCCGCCGGCGGCCTCCTGCAGGCCAAAGGCCGATGAGAAAATCATCTTGAAGGCCGGAATGATATTTTCACGTTGAATGAACAAGATATAGAGCGATGACAGAACATAGCCGAGCGCCATGAATGGTACGACTTTATCTGCAAAACTGCCGATTCGGCGAATACCACCCAGAATTACCATACCGGCAAGAATTGCGATTACCACACCGATACCGAATTTTACAGGATCGGCGCTGCCATCGCGAACTGCGGCCGGCACCAGACCTGCTTCGGAAAGATAATTATGCAGCGGCGCAGCAACCGAGTTAGCCTGAACCATGTTACCGATACCAAACGATGCCACAAAAGTGAATATGGCAAAAAGAACCCCAAGCCACTTCATTTTCATACCGTCGCGCAGGTAATACATCGGGCCGCCGGCAACTTCGCCGTCGGCATCGATAGTGCGAAAGTTCATTGCCAGAGTGCAGCAGGTAAATTTGGTGCACATACCGATGAAGGCACTCACCCACATCCAGAACACTGCGCCGGGGCCACCGCTGGCGATTGCCGTGGCAACGCCGGCAATGTTACCGGTGCCCACTGTTGCCGCCAGAGCCGTTGAAAGCGCCTGAAAATGAGTTATCTCGCCTTTATCGTCGTGCTTAGCCCAGCGGCCCGAAATCAGCGACCAGGCATGTCCGAAAAAGCGGATCTGAACGAAACGCATGCGAATCGTCAGAAATATGCCGGTACCGACGATCAGAAACATCAGAAAGTAACCCCACAAAAAGCCATTAATCGTATCAATCAATCTGGCTAACGCTTCCAACAAATACCTCCATGGGAAAAACGGATTTTCTCAAATTTTCTCAAATCTACTATCGGGAATACCTCTCTTCCGCCGCAGCTTTTTTTCACAAATTTTAACCACATCGTAAATACAATCTCAGACAGACTTTACCCGACACAACCGCCTCAATGTTTGTGAATTTTTTCGCGACGCGAGCGGCTGACCTTAAATCCAGAGGCGGGGGGGGGCCGCCTCAATTACGCGCTTGAGGTTCTATTCAGCTGTTACAACGACCTGCAAACCCTGTGGATTGTAACTGACACCGAACTGGCCAAAACGCTTTTAATTTTACAGCAATCAATAATTGTCGGGGGTTGATAAAACACTGCAATTAACTTAGAATCGGTGATACATTTTTTATCAGGAGTAAACCATGACCGGCCAGGGTTCATCAGGCAATGTAATTGCAGCGCTCGCCAGCTTTTTCATTCCCGGACTGGGGCAGCTCATTCAGGGGCGCCCGTTTGCCGCCTTTTTTTACTTTGTTGGCCACCTGCTGCTCTGGATAATCTTTCTCGGCTGGATAGTCAACCTGATCGCCGCCCTTGACGCCGCCTGGTACCGGCCCTGATTTTTTTTTGCCGCTAATCTTTCCGAAGATCAGTTTGCAAAGACCTCTGGTCAGATCTTCATAAAATCTTTCTGGAGGTTTTTTATGAACGATTCCGCTTCCATGCCCGCAAATTCTCCGCAGCTCTCTACCGAAAGCGAAATCAGGCGAGTGACAATCATCGGTCTGGCTGTCAACCTATTTCTGACTCTCGGTAAAATTATCATCGGGTTTATTGGCAACAGCAGCTCGGTAATTGCCGATGGCGTTCACAGCCTTTCTGACGCCTCAACCGACATCGCCGTCATTGTCGGCGTAAAATACTGGAACCAGCCACCGGATTCATGCCACCCCTACGGGCACCGTCGCATCGAGGCGATTATTTCAATTTTCATCGGCGCGGTTCTTGGCCTTGCCGGCCTCTTTCTCGGCTGGGGAGCGATCGAAAAGTTTCATCACGGGCAATATGTGGTACCGGCCGGCATTACCCTCATCATCGCCATTATCTCGATTTTTTCCAAGGAGTGGCTCTACCGCTGGACAGCCGAAGTCGGCAAAAAGGTTAGATCTTCTGCAGTCATGGCCAATGCCTGGCACCACCGCAGCGACTGTCTGTCGTCGATTCCGGTTGCCATTGCCATCAGCCTGGCGATGTATAACCCGAAACTGGCCTTCATGGACCCGGTAGCCACCCTCGCCGTCTCTGCCTTTATCATTCAGGCCGCCTGGAAAATCTGCAGCCCCTCACTTGCCGAACTTACCGACGTGGGGGCCGATGCCGGGGTTCTGAAAACCATCGAAACCATTGTATTGAAGGTAGATGGCGTCGAGTCGGTGCATGCGGTGCGCTCACGCTTTCACGGTTCCGGGCTGCATGTAGACCTGCATATTCAGGTTGACGAAAACCTCACGGTGCGCGAAGGGCATACGATTTCAGGCATCTGCAAGCGCCGTCTGCTCGACGAGGGGCCAGACATCGTCGACGTGCTCGTTCATATCGAACCCTACGAACAACCTTGAATTGCCCGGCTGTAAAAAGTGCGGCTTTGTGTTATAAAACAAGTATACCCACTCCTTAAGGAGCCAGTTTTTTATGAAGGATGTCCAGACAGATGCCCCGGTGAGCGTGGTTTCGACCATTCGCTTCGACGACAACACCCTCGGGCGGAAAAAGCGCGACGAGCTCAAGGCGCTTCTCGAAAGCTGCCGCGGCCAGAAGCACGTCGTCGTCATTCAGAATTACCCTGACCCTGACGCCATCTCAACGGGTCTTGCCCACAGGGTTATTTCAGAGGCTCACGACATACACGTAGACATCCTTTACGCAGGCCAGATAAGTCACCCCGAGAATATCGCCCTCGTCAAGCTGCTGGGTATAGAAATGCGGCGCTGGGAAAGCGGCCTGGATCTGTCACAATACCAGGGCGCAGTATTCGTCGACAACCAGGGTACCACGGCCGGGCCAATCGTCGACGCCCTGCAGGCCGCCAAAGTTCCGGAACTGATCGTCGTCGACCATCATGAACTGCAAAATCGCCTCAAACCGGGCTTTTCTGATATCCGCAAGGTCGGGGCAACTGCCACCATATTCGCAGACTATTTTCACGAAGAACTGGTCACGCTCGAACGTTCGAAAAAAGAACACATCATGGCTGCTACCGCACTGATGCATGGTCTGCGAACTGACACCTGCGGCTTTATCCGGGCCAATCCCGAAGATTTCAGGGCCGCTTCGTTTCTCAGCCGATTTGTCGACAGTGACCTGCTGGCACAGATTACCAGTCAGTCCCGGTCGCGGCAGACAATGCAGATCATCCAGGAAGCCCTGGCCTCGCGCACCATCAAAGAGAGCTTTTCGATCGCCGGGATCGGGTATGTTCGCTGCGAAGACCGCGATGCCATACCGCAGGCCGCAGACTTTCTGCTCACTGAAGAAAACATTCACACCGCCATCGTATTTGGTGTAATTGCTCAGGGGGACCTGGAAGAAGCGATCATTGGCTCGATGCGCACCTCCAGAATTACCATCGATCCTGACGAATTTTTAAAAGAAGTCTTTGGCAAAGCTTCGAATGGCCGTTACTTCGGCGGCGGCAAGAAGACTGCCGGCGGTTTCGAGATTCCGCTCGGCTTTCTCTCAGGAGGCAACGACAAAGATTTTCGCGACATGAAATGGAAACTCTACAAGGCTCAGATCCTGCAGAAAATTCTCAACAAAATTGGCGCAAAGCCTGACGAAAAGATAATCGAAGATGAATAACAACAAATCTGTTCTTACTTTTGAATTAACCGAAGATTTTATCGAGCTGATCAAACTGATCAAGTTCATGGGCCTCAGCGAAACCGGCGGGCAGGCAAAGCTGCTGGTCGAAAACGGCATGGTCAAGGTCGATGGCGAGGTCGAATCGCGTAAACGCCGCAAGGTGCGCAAAGGCATGACCGTCACCGTCGGCGATGAGACCATTAAAGTTGTCTGATGCACCCTTTTGCCCGCTACGAAAAGCAGATTCTTTTTAAGCCACTCGGCCAGAGTGGGCAGAAGAAGCTGTTGAAAGCTCAGGTCGGCATTGTCGGCGTCGGTGCCCTTGGCACTGGCATGGCAAACCTCTGCGCCCGTGCCGGCATTGGCTCACTGGTGCTGATAGATGACGACAGAGTCGAGCTCACCAACCTGCAGCGACAGACATTGTTCGATGAATCTGACATTGGGGCTGGCAAAGCCCAGCGAGCCGCCGAGAAGCTGGCCGGCATCAATTCCGAAATAAAAATCGAGGCATTTAACGAACGCCTGACTGATGCAAACTTCGTCGATATTTTGTCTGGCTGCGATCTGATTCTCGACGCTACCGATAATTTCGCGACCAGATTTCTTTTAAACAGCCAGACGCTCAGTTCGGGCCAGGCATGGATATATTCAGGCGTTACCGCCTCTTCGGGGCAGTGCATGCTGATCAACCCGTTCGATACAGCCTGCCTGCGCTGTCTGATACCCGAAGATACGATGGTCGATGATTTTCCCTCGGTTCATAATTCGGGTATTATCGGCCCGATTGTGACGATTATTTCGTCAGTAGCCGTGTCTATGGCCCTGAGATACCTTGTCGAAAATCATATCGAACGTGATGTAATCTGCTTTGACGCCTGGGACCTCAGATGTCACCGGATTCCGATGGAAAGAACGCCGGGCTGCCCGGGCTGCCGGGCCTGAAACCCCGCAAAGGAGCCATTATGAAAATCAGCGTTGAATTTGTTGGTGCAATCAACAGCGGCCCCTACAACAAAGAACATGAATTCAATCTGAAAGAAGCGCTCACCGTCAAAGGATTTCTCGAAACCCTGCATTTCGACAAGGGGCACATCAATTACATTCAGGTGCTGCGTAACGGCAAGCGCTGCCCGCACAGCGAACAACTCAGCAATGGCGACCGGCTCGAACTTATGCTGATGGTCGGCGGCGGTTGAATAGCCTGATAAACGACGCTCGACAGCTCAATACGGAAACTTCGGGTCAAAGGTGTTTATCAGGAAGCCGGTCATGGTTACCCGTCCGGATTCGAGAATCATCGTAACCGTTGCCACCGTATTTTTTTGCGTGGCAATCTGATAATTGAGAAATTTAAGCCCATCAGGGCCCGGCCTGGCAAGATCAAAGGTTCCGAGAGGTTTTCCGTCGATCTGGAATGAAACTTTGCCAGGGTTGTCATAAAATTCGTAGTCCCAGAAATCGAAGACAACGCGGGTCATGGTTGCCACCACGTCGATTCTTGCGCCCTTTTCAGCGGTAGTCGCCATATACCACTGGCTACGCTCCATGTGTTTCATGCTCCATTTGCCGGTGAAATTTATCGGATGCATGTATGGCCGGGTAACCTCGTTGCCGCCCGGAAAAAACGCACCATTGAGAATGCCGCTGCAATCGAGCTGAATTGAATAGCCTTCCTGTTTTGGCGGCGTACCGTTCAATCTCTCGACCGCCAGGGGATTGGGCGACTCAGCGGCGCAACCACCAAGAACCACGGCCGCCACAAAATAGAAAAGAACCGCACGCAACCAGTGCCAAACAAGATCTGTCTGCCTTCTGATAGTCATAGGTATCTCTTTTCTGCTGAACCTTACTATAATTATCGGCAGAAACGTGCAAACAGCTTAATCGCGCCCCGGGCAACACTGTGAAAATGCTCCAGACGAGCGGGCTTAGACGGCGGCAATTTCAGGTACAAGTCACAGACAGTGCTTGTGAATATTTTCTCGATATTTTACTCAGGCTGAAAAAATGACCGGCTGGTTGAAAATCAGAACCAGAAGGTGATTTTCTTTTCGAAGCCCATCGGGTTGTAGCGCTCTTTGGCAATGCGCAGGCCTTCGATACCCATGTCTGCCTCACGGTTAAGAATCTTTACGTGCGCAGGCAGGCTGTTGGCCAGGGCCCAGTTGACATACTGGTACATGCCCTTGACTTCGCGCGGTGCCTTTTCGACCGGCACCAGCCAGGTTTCGTCAGTGATCGGCACCGCCCAGCTGATTCCGCACATGTGCTCTTGGACCTGCACTCTGACGCCAACCCCGCCAAGTTTCCAGAGGTTTGGCAGCATACGACGCACCGATTCTCTTTCCATTTCGAGGAACGGGTCTTCATCGCCGTAATTTTCATACCAGCGGTCGAGGCATTTGAGAATCCGATCGTTGTCTTCTTCTTTCAAAATGACGACTTCAGCATTATTTTCGCGCTGAAATTTGTTGAGCTGGTTACGCCGCTTGGCAAACTTGCCGCCGGTGAGATCCGCGAGTTCTTCGCGCAGATAAAGATAGTCGAAATAATCGCGGTGTTCTTCTGAGCGAACCGGAGTAACTTCGGCGCTTATGGCTTCGGCCAGGCGATGCGGCAGAAAGCGCAGCACCCGCTCTTCTCCGAAGTCTTTTTCGGCGTGATAAAGCAGCTTTTCAACTGCTGGTTTGATCGGCCCTGTGCCAAGGGGGCCAAGAAAGATGTGACCGCCCTGTTTGCCCTCGACGTCAAAAACCAGGCGATCGCCGATTCTGCTGATACGCGCCGGTCGGTGATAAAACCAGCCAGTAAGATAATAAGCTGAGTAATCTGCCGACCTGATGTCCTGGTCAACCAGAGCCTTTTTTATGATTTCAACGTGTTCTGAGGTAATTTCTGTCTGATTGGGAAATTCTGGAATATTGTTCATAATGTCACAAATCTATCACATGCCTTTGTTTTTATCACTTTTTTTTCCTGCCTTGACCGCAGAGGGTAAGAGGCAGTATTATCAGAACTATGATTTCAAGCCTGTTTTCACCGGTCACCCTGCGCAACTGCGAACTTAAAAATCGCGTCATTGCGGCCCCACCGCCCAGTCATCTGGCTGAGCCGGATGGGCGCGTCACCGCATCGATGCTCGACTACTACCACAATCTTGCCGACACCGATGTCGGCATGGTCATTGTCGAAGCGGCCGCCATCTCTGCCGAGGGTCAGTCATGGCAGAAACAACTCAGCCTGTTTCGCCCCGAAGCCATCAGCGGGCTCTCACGCCTGGTCGAGAAAATCAGAAACCGTGGGGCACTTCCGGTTGCACAGCTGTATCATGGCGGCATCAATGCAATACCCGGCCTGAATCAGACGGTTTATGGTGCCGGGCTGCCGCGCATAAAACGAATTTCGGCCAACATCGTCGAAATGAAAAAGGAAAAAATCGCCCAGGTTCTCAGCGAGTATGCCGCAGCGGCAAAGCTGGCCTGGAACGCCGGCTTCTCAGGAATCGAGATTCAGGCAGCCGGCAGCTCTCTGCCCCATCAGTTTCTTTCGCCGATTACCAATACCCGGCGTGACGATTACGCCTGCGAAACTGGCGGTGGCGACCGTTTTTTACAGCAACTGGTCCGAGCTGTAAAACAGGCAGTACCAGACCTGCTGCTTTTTGTCTGCATGCCGCTGCGCGATCTGTTGCCAGGTGGCTACGGACTCAGTAACGCAATAAAAACCGCCCAGTCGATCAAAAGTGAAGGAGTTGAGCTGTTCAGGGTTACCGAAGGGCTGAAATTCGGCAACCCGCTGCTGTTACACCCGGCGCTCGACAAAACCGCGCCAGATGCCCCTTTCTCAGACGACACACATATTTTCCGCAACGAAACCAGATATCTCACAGTTCTTTCGGGTAAGGTCAGCACCCCGCAGGTCGCACTCAACCGCCTGAAAAAGGGAACCGCCGACTTTGTCGCTCTCGGCCGGACCCTGAACCGTGAGCCTCTCTGGCTGGGCGGCCGGCTGGCCAGCGACCTGCTGCCATGGCAGCGTTGCCTGCGCTGTGCGATCTGCAAAGCAGCAGCAGAGGGCTGCCCCGACCGAGACGGCCTTAACCGCTGGTTGATAATTCAAAATGCCAAATAAAACAGGAGTTTCAGAATGAAAAAAACCTTTTGTCTCACTATTTTTCTCGTTTTCGCCGTTGCACTTGCAGCTTCGGCTCAGAGCCTTCTTGGCAGCCTTCTCGGGGGCAGTCAGGAAACGAAGAAAAAGATAAGAGTGCAGTTCGTAGAAGGCGATGAGGATGCCGCTGACGAAATTCTTCTGGTTCGGGTTCGCGGCGTAATTCAAGAAACCGACGAAGACGAGACAAATCCCTTCAAAGCCGGCAAAGACATGATAGAAAAATTAAAAAAAGATCTTGAAGTGGCACGGAAACGTAAAGCCATCAAAGCCATTCTGCTCGAAATCAATTCACCAGGCGGCGAAGTCACGGCCAGCGACGTTATTTATCACCAGATCAACAAACTGCGCGAACAGACCGGCAAGCCGGTCATTGCCCTGATCGGCACCATGGGCGCTTCCGGTGCTTATTATGTGGCCTGTGCCGCCGACCGCATTCTGGCGCACCCGACTTCTCTGATTGGCAGCATCGGAGTGCTCATGCAGGCTCTCAATGTTCAACAGCTCGCCGAAAAGGTCGGTCTTAAAGCGGTTACGCTTAAGTCAGACAAGACACCGATGAAAGACGTTCTTTCACCGTTCAAAGA
The DNA here is from genome assembly GCA_024710355.1 of Candidatus Rifleibacteriota bacterium. Classification (GTDB taxonomy): domain Bacteria; phylum Muiribacteriota; class Ozemobacteria; order Ozemobacterales; family Ozemobacteraceae; genus Rifleibacterium. The sequence goes on along the minus strand of JANJUX010000007.1, from coordinate 83,536 downwards.
GCTCTCTGAAGAAGAAAAAACCATGCTTATGCATATCATCAACGGCGTTTACGACCGTTTTATCGACATCGTCGCCGCGAGCCGCAAGCTCGATCGCGAAGCGGTGATCAAGCTTGCCGACGGCGGTATTTACACAGCCCAGAAGGCCAAAGATAACGGGCTGGTCGATGCCATCGGTTATCGCGAAGAAGCCATGGAAGAAGCCTGCAAACTGGCGAAAATCGAAACTGCCGCACTCGTAAAACGTGTCGCCAGAAAATCATTCGCAGAAGTCTGGAGCGAGCTCAGCAGCATGAACAGTGACCTGCCTGCTCTGCTTGGCAAACTGCAGACTACCCTCAAATTCGGCAGCGCCCCCACCCTGATGTTCAGATAACCGCCATAATAAAACGGGCCGACAAGCATCACACTGTCGGCCCGTTTTTAATTTTAGCGTTATTATCAGACCGACAGACAGGCGCCCGAATTAAGATAATTCTTCACATAATCTTCGATTGATTCTTCAAGGGTGCGGGTTGGCTTTTCATAGCCGGTCAGCCGCAGCCTGGTTATGTCGCCCCGGGTAAAATACTGATACTGGTTGCGAATCGATTCTGGCATGTCGACGTAGCTGATCTTGGGCGGAATGTTCATTGCGGCAAAAGTTGCTCTGACCAGATCGTTCCAGCTTCTTGTAACCCCGGTGGCGATATTGAAAAGACCACCGGCGTTGTTGTCGAGAAAATGCAAGGTCATGTCAACGGCATCTTTGACATAAACAAAGTCACGCAGCTGTTCGCCGTCTTTGTAATCTGGGCGATGCGATTTGAACAGATGCACCTGTCCGGTGGCGCGGATCTGCTCGAAAGATTTGAGAATGAAACTGCGCATCGAGCCTTTGTGGTACTCATTCGGGCCGAAAACATTGAAGTATTTGAGGCCAACGACGCGGTCCAGCATGCCATGGCGCTTCAGCCAGAGGTCGAAAAGCTGTTTTGAATAGCCATACATATTGAGTGGCTGCAGTTTTTCGATATCGGCATTGTTGTCGGCAAAGCCATGCTCACCATCACCATAGGTAGCGGCGCTGCTGGCATAGATAAAGCGCGTGCGCCGGCTGTCGGCCCATTTTGCCAGCGCCTTGCTGAATTCAAAATTATTTTTGATCAGATAGGTGGCATCGGTTTCGGTCGTGCTGGAGCAGGCGCCAAGGTGCAGCACCGCATCAAAGCTGTGATCATCAAAAAGGCCACATTCAAGCTTTTCAAGAAAGTCGCTCTTTTCGCAATAATCAGCAAATTTCAGGTTTCTGAGATTTTTCCATTTCTCGCCATTACCAAGCCGGTCGACCACAAAAATATCATCGATACCACGCTGATTCAGGCCCCAGATGAGAGCAGAACCAATCAAACCCGCACCACCGGTCACAAGTATTTTCATATTCACCTCAAAACAGATATTTTACCAGCTTGAGAATGCCCTGGCTCCACGGCACCCTGTGTGAAATGCCTGAGGCATTGGCAAAGTTCTTTTTATTCGCCATATACCATTCGTAATTGCGTATCAGCGCCTGTTTGTTGGAAAATTTCGGCGCAAACCCGAGCTTTTTCTCGGCCTTTTCGATCGAAACGAAAGATTCCTGGCAGGCCGTTTCATAAACCCATTTGTAAAGCGGCGACAGCTTCAATTTTTCGAGAATTCTGAGAATTGTGATGGCCGGCCCGGCCGGAAAGGTCACAATACGCCTGCCGAAACCGGCGTGATCGAGCACCGCCTGAAAATCATCGCGGAAGGTGCCGAATTCTTTTGCGCCGACATTGAAAGTATCGTTAACCAGGTTTTCGGCGCCGGTCAGGCAGGTATAGATAACGTCACAGAGATCTTCGACATCTAGATACTGATAGAGATTGCGCCCTTTGCCGAGAATCGGAAACCCGTGTCCCTCGCTCGCCCATTCATAGAGCATGGCAAATACACCGAGCCGCTCAGGGCCGACAAACGACTTCGGCCTGATGACCGGCACGCACATTCCCCGTTCGCGATATGAGAAGCAGACCTTTTCGGCTTCGATCTTGGCTTCGCCATAGGGCCCGACCCCGATCAGCTGATCGTCTTCGAAAAGGGGGTGATGATCGGGCACACCATAAACAGCTGTCGACGAAATATGCACCACCCGTTTGATACCGGCCTTTTCGGCCTGTTGCATAACAGTGCGGGTGCCTTCGATATCGGTAGAATAAATGTCTTCAGGGGTATATAACGGCAGGGCGGCAGCACAATGCACCACCGCATCACAGCCGGCGAGTGCCCCGGCGACGTCATCGGCGCGCCTGATATCGCCTTTTACAATGGTTATCTGGCTGCGCTCCGGGTAATCGAATTCAGCGATGTCGAGTGATACGACAGCCGCGCCCTTCGCCAGCAGACTGCGAACCAGATTTATCCCGAGAAAGCCGGCTCCGCCGGTGATCATTACTTTCATAAATTCCCCTGCGCCATATTTTACCGCCAATAATAGCAATTACCCTGTAAAATGGCAACAATGGCTTTATTGCCGGATCAGTTTTTTCTGACAATGCCAAAATTCGCGCTATGCGCCTATCGGGTCCTGTAAAGAAAAATTTTGCTGAATCTGCAATTTGACTAATTCTCTGCCTGATTGTATAAATTCTGTCACAGGAGAAATAAATGAAAGCCTTCGATCGGCTACTGGCTCAGCTACGCAAGCTTTATCACCGCGGCATCAGAAAACTGTTCAATTATCATTACAACCCCAGTTTCTCGCAATCAGGAGAAGACATGATAGTGCGCAGCCTGTTCACGAGTCTGCAAAAGCCGACCCCCACATACCTTGATCTGGGCGCACACCATCCAACCTATTTCAGCAATACCTTCCACTTCTATCAGCTCGGATCAACTGGCGTCTGCGTTGAGCCTGACCCCGAACTTGCCAGAAGAATAAAAGCTTACAGACCTCTCGATATTACCCTGAACGCGGGTATCAGTGACACACAATCATCAACCGCCAGATTTTACGTCATGAGCAATCCGACCCTTAACACCTTTTCAGCCACAGAAGCCGAAAAATACACTAAGGATGGCCTGCATCAAATTGTTAAAGAAATTGAAATGCCCCTGATAACGGTCGATGAAATTATTGCCAGGCATTTTCCAGGCTCAGGCCCGGACTTCGTTTCACTCGATATCGAAGGCTGGGAAATGAAAATTCTGAGTTCCTTCAATTTCGCCGCCTGTCGGCCAGCGGTGTTCTGCATCGAAACCCTCACTTACAGCCTCCCCGGTCAGGAAAGGAAGCTGACTGAAATCGTCGATTTCATGCTTGAAAAAGGCTATATACTGTATGCTGACACCTATATCAATTCAATTTTTGTCGATAAAAAGCTTTGGGAAGGCCGAAAGCCATGCTGAGAAAAATAATGGCGTTCATTCGCCGCAGCCCGTTTTTTCCTCCTGCCAGGCAAATCGTCGTCAATATCTTGAAAATGCCATGGTTCTTCAAATCGCTTAAAGCTTTCGCCAGGTTGAACCAGGAAGGGGATTCCAGCAGATTTCCTTTCGAAATGGTAGAACTGTACCCGTGCCTGGGCGACGCCACAAGCCAGACAGGTTTTGACCCGCACTATCTCTATCATATCAGCTGGGCATGCCGCTGTGTTAAAGCTTTGAACCCGGCGAAGCATGTTGATATTTCTTCGCATGTATATTTTGCATCGATACTCTCGGCCTTTATTCCGGTCGATTTTTACGACTACCGACCGTCACCGATCAAATTGTCGAACCTTGTATCAGGAGCAGCCGATCTGCTTAGGCTGCCGTTTGCCGACAACAGCATCGAATCAATTTCGTGCATGCATGTTGTCGAGCATATCGGCCTTGGCCGCTACGGCGACCCGCTCGACCCTGAAGGCGATCTCAAAGCGGTTGCAGAGTTAAAACGAGTTCTGGCCCCTGGCGGATCGCTGCTGTTTGTCGTGCCAGTCGGGCGTTCTCGCCTGATGTTCAACGGGCATCGCATTTATTCTTTCGCTCAGATCGAAAACATGTTTGCCGGGCTCGAACTCAAAGAATGCGCTCTGATTCCTGATGATTTCAGCAATGGTATCGTCGCGAACCCGAACCCCGGCATGATTGACGCGCAGGAATACGGCTGTGGCCTCTTCTGGTGGCAAAAAGGAAAATGACGTGAAAATCGGTACCACAAATGAAGATTTCCGAAAAAATTGGATCGAGGCGACGTTGAAAAAAATCCCCGCAGGCTTCTCTATTCTAGATGCGGGTGCCGGTGAAAAGCAGTTTCGCAAATTCTGTCAACATCTGCGCTATTTCAGCCAGGATTTTGGCAAATATGATGGCAAAGGCGACGGATCGGCCCTGCAGATGGGCAGCTGGGACCAGTCAGACCTCGATTATGTCTGCGACATAACCAGTATTCCGGTAAAAGATGGCGAATTCGACTCAGTAATGTGTACTGAAGTATTTGAGCATATTCCCGACCCGGTAAGAGCTCTGGAAGAGCTCGGGCGCGTTATCAAGCCGGGCGGCTACCTTCTCCTGACTGCTCCATTTAACAGTCTGACCCACTTTTCCCCTTATCATTTTGCCAGCGGCTTCAATCGTTACTTCTATGAGCATCATCTTGGGCGTCTGGGCTTTGAATTGCTTGACTGTACCGCCAACGGTAATTTTTTTGAATTTGTCGCTCAGGAGGTCAGAAGAGTCCAGTTTATTGCCAATAACTACTCTGTTCCTCTCAGTCGTTGGCTGATCAAGCCAATAACTGGTGTCATGCTGATCCTGCTTTCTTACCTGAGCCGTCATGATCGCGGTTCTCAAGAATTGCTCTGTTACGGTTTCCAGATTTTTGCCAAAAAAAATCAGTGATTTTACAAAAAGTTTACTGAACTGTTTGAAGTTAAAGTCCGACAGGATTACAATTCACCCTGAAAAAAATGTTTTGACTAGCAAAAAGGAGCGACGACTTTGAAAACGATTATTGTCACAGGTTCAGCTGGCCTTATTGGCAGCGAGGCCGCAACCTTTTTTCATGATAAAGGCTTTGCGATAGCTGGAATTGATAATGACATGCGAGCTTATTTCTTTGGAAAAGAAGCAAGTACAAAGTGGAACTCCCAAAAGCTTCTTCAGAGTCTTAAAAATTACCGGCACTATTCAATAGACATACGCAACCAGCAAGAGCTTGACAAAATTTTCTCAGATCATGGGTCTGACATTGCCGGGATTATCCATACCGCCGCACAACCATCACATGATTGGGCAGCCAAAGAACCCTTTACAGACTTTTCAATCAATGCTGCCGGCACGCTTAATATGCTCGAACTGACTCGAAAGCATTGTGCGCAGGTTCCCTTTATTTTCACGAGCACTAATAAAGTCTACGGAGACACACCAAATCTGCTCCCGCTGGTTGAACTCGATACCCGCTGGGAGGTTGAAAAATCCCATCGCTATGCCGCAAATGGGATAGATGAGTCGATGAGTATCGATAACTCAACCCACAGCATTTTTGGCGTAAGCAAGCTCGCGGCTGACGTTATGGTTCAGGAGTATGGAAAATACTTTGGCATGCCAACCGTAGTGTTTCGTGGCGGCTGCTTAACCGGACCTTCTCATAGCGGGACCGAGCTGCACGGTTTTCTGTCATATTTGATTATCGCAACGGTTCTAGGCAAAAAATACACCGTTTTCGGTTACAAGGGCAAACAGGTTCGCGACAATATACACAGTAAAGACCTGATCAATGCCTTCTGGCATTTTTTCCAGAAACCTACCAGGGGCGAAGTTTATAACATGGGTGGATCCCGCCATTCAAATATTTCAATGCTTGAGGCCATTTCATTAATTGAAAACCTGACCGGTAAAAAGCTTGATTTTTCAATTTCAGATCAGGCCAGAACTGGAGATCACATATGGTATGTCAGTGATGTTTCCAAGTTTATGAAGCATTACCCCGAATGGTCATACACCTATTCAATTCAAGACATAATCAGGGAAATGGTAGCTTCAGACCACGTAAAAAATCTTATTTCATGATTGCCGTAAAACTTATGGGCGGCATGGGCAACCAGATGTTTCAGTATGCTGCTGCCATGGCGATTGCCTGCCGCCGAAAAACCTCTGTTGCACTTGACCTGTCTTTCTTGCTGGATAGAACCCCGAGGCCAGACTTTGTCTTTCGTGACTTCGATCTCGACATTTTCAATCTGCCTCAGGACATACAAAAGCTTAAAACTCTTCCAAAAGAAATACAAAAAAAGACACCCCTGATTTCCCATCCCAGGTTCATTTCGCTGATTTCAAGAGGTTTCAAGAATAGCGACCCTCTAAGGTTTTTTATTTCAAGGTTTTTATTAAATCTCCCATTCTTTGCCTATAACGAACCCTTCTTCGAGTTCAACCCGCTTGTATTTGCCCTACCAGCAAACTCTTATCTTTCAGGGTATTTCCAAAGCCCAAAGTATTTTTCGGAAATAGAAAGCCAGATTCGTGAACAGTTCAAGCTTCAGCCAGACCTCTCAGAAGAAGCGGCCTTGCTGGCAGATGATATTAAAAATTCACACTCCGTTTGCATAAATGTCAGACGCGCAGATTTTGTGCACCTGCAAGCGGCAAGTGAAACACACGGTTTTTGTGATTTGAAATATTTTGAAAGGTGCATTTCTCTTGTAATAGAGAAGGAACCGCAGGCGAAATTTTTTGTTTTTTCTGATGACGTAGAATGGTGTAAAGATAATTTTTCTGGCAAAACCGGCTTTAAAATTGTTGATCACAGTCATAAAGGTCCAAAGTTTTCATGGTATCTGCACCTGATGACGTTGTGCAAACACTTTATAATTCCCAACAGCAGCTTTGCATGGTGGGCAGCGTGGCTATCGCAGCGAGGCGGGCTGGTTTTAGCCCCCCAAAACTGGTTCAGAGACGCAAAGATCAATACTGCAGACCTTTTCCCTGACCATTGGCATTTAATTTCCAACTGAATCAAGCCTGCTTAACTTCCTGCCTTCTCTTGAAGACTGAGCGGCAAAAACCAAAGAAAATTCTCTTTTCGTCAGTTGAGAGCATTAGCCAATTCGTAATTAAAAAGATCAGAATAAGAAAAAATCTTACCGGAAGACTATCTGAAAATCGGCTTGCAAACTGATTAAATCCTGAAATATAAAAACCGGCGGCCCCGAGAAAAAACACCATAAAAGAAGGAACAAGTATTTCTTTTCTGCTGATAAAATTGCCGCAATGCCAGAAAAGTCGGGCATAAATTATTGCAATGGTTGCAACTGCTCCGACGGCGAATGCCAGCGCTATTCCCCAGATTCCCCACATTGGAGCAATAAACAAGCTTAGCAGGCCTATGGAGACATGCACGATGAGCCCAAGCACAAAATGCGTACGATACCAACTCTGACCGACCAGCACTCCGATATAGACACCAGAAATCAGGTTAATAGCCTCGATAAGCATAAATGCAAAAAGAAAACCAGCGCCGCTCAAAAAAGCCTTCGAATAAAGAAGCTGCAGGAAAAATTCGGGGAAAACAACTACCCAGGCCATCAAAGCCCCGATAATCAGACTGATCTTTCTGAGATACTGATTCGATATGGCCAACTTTTCTTCAAGAGGAATATCACGTTTAAGGATCGGGTCAAGATATAAACTGGTGGCCTGCCCGAGAGCAAAGGTAATATAGATAGCCAGGCCGTGCACTGCCTGATAAACCCCGACCAGTTGTTCTCCTCCAGCCTTCAGAAGGGAATAGCGAACGGCCATCAGTGCTGAGGGGGCTAAAAAATAAAGCAAAGAACCATAAATAATCAATTCCAACGAGCCTTCAAGCGCTTTAAGCTCTTTAAAAATATCAACTTTGCCGGTAAGCTTTTTTACGCCCAGTTCGCTGGCCAATCTGGCCAAACAAAACGCTACAGTAAGATACTCAACAACCGCCTGAGCAATAAAAAAGCCATGAAGCCCACTAAAATACGCTCCTGCCAACATGGCTCCGGCTCCTATGGCAGCGTTCCAGAACATGGTGATTGCTGAGAATCTATATTTTCCGGCGGTGCTGAATACACTCAGCAAAAAGCCCTTAAGGGCGACCGGAACAACCATGCTTACCGAAATCAGGGCAAGAAATCTGTAGGTTTGAAATCCTGTGGCGAGAAGATAGTCGAATTTCCAAATCATGATGGCAGCAATTGCCATACCCGTGAGGCTTAGATAGAGAATTCCCCTGAAAAAGACCCTGACCTTTCGCTCAAAGCTTTCGGGGCCGTGCGAATGAGCTACTGCCATGAACCGGGTAGCCACCCAGGGAAGCGCCAGAGTGCTGACTTGAATTACCAGCTGCACGAACTGATTAATCAGGCTGATGACGCCCAGCCCATCCGGGCCAAGCATCAGAGCCACAAATTTCATCTTGAAGACCTGAACAGCAGCCTGAAGAAATTGTATTCCGGCCAGAGAAACAATTATTTTAAACACTTTGCTTTCCTGAAAGCAGCTTGATTGCAGTATAATACTGCCATATTAATCGCCATGGTTAAAGATTTTAATCTATACTGACAAAAATAAATTAAATTTCTTTTACTGCGGCTGATCCTGCGCTAAATTTACTAAAACATTAAAAAAGAATCAGAAATCTTGCAGCAGATATTTTCAGTTAGAACAGAAAGGCTGAGCCTGTCTTCTTGATATTGGCTTAAAGACATGAATTTTTCGAAAAAGCGAATTGCAATAGTCTGTTCGCCACTTTCTACAAATGGTGGAACAATTAATCACCTGTTGAGCTGGTGTCGCAATCTGGACCGCAGCAAATTTGAGCCAACGCTGTTTTGTAATTTCACAAATGCCGAGCAGGAGCGGCTGGCTGAGGTGAAATTCAATGAAATTCCGGATATCAGGTTTGTTCCTCTGAAAAACATTTTCCCATTGAAACGCCTTTTGAGCAGTGGGTGGCTGAGTTTTGTCAAAACGCTACGAAAATTCAAACCGCACCTGATTCACTCAATATTTGTTCAGGCTGACATTTTGTGTGCGATAACTCAGCCCCTGACAGGCTGCCCCATTCAGATTTCCTCGTGGGAAGGCAAGCTGGCGTCACAAGTTCTTCATAACCATTTGAAAATAAAACTTTACCAGACAATGATGTTGCTCGCCCAGAGATTTATCAGCCGATTTATTGCCATATCAGCCGCTACAGGCGACCAGAACTGCCACGACTTCGGAATTGATGCCAGAAAAGTCAGTGTTATACATTCGGGGCTTAATCTTGCCAGGTTTCCGTTTAAACCGGAGCGAGACTCAAAAACGATCGGGCTGGTCAGCAGGTTGACCAGCGAGAAGCAGATAGATATCTTCGTTCGCGCCATTCCGCTGATTGCAAGGCATCACCCCAATTACCGCTTCATTATTGCCGGTGATGGCCCTGAGCGCGCGAAACTCGAAGCGCTGGCTGAATCATGTGGCGTCAGAGATATAACCGAATTCGTCGGCTGGCAAAACGACGTCTCCTCGATTCTTGACAAGCTCGAAATGCTTGCGTTTACGTCTTCCGGGGAAGGCTTACCATGGACCATTCTTGAGGCCATGGCTGCAGGTTGTCCAGTAGTTGCTTCAGCTGTTGGCGGCATCCCGGAAGCAATAGAAAACGAAAAAACCGGGCTGCTCATTGATTCCAACCTTCCGGAAGATTTCGCTGAAAATTTAAAATACCTGGTTAAAAACCGTGAAAAAAGAATTGCCATTGCTACACAGGCACGAAAAAAAGTTGAAAGCACTTTCTCTGAAAGTGCTGAAATTAAAGCGATTGAGCAACTATATTGCGAACTTCTTTTTTAGCCGCCTAGCTGTATTGGCGTTTTTCACTTAACAGATAATTCATTTTCTGTTGCATTTTTGCCAGCAAAGCCTGCAGTAAGCCCGCGAAACCAATTCCCTCTGTGTTCTTGACAACGAATAGTACTTCGCGCAAAAGAGACGGATTTCTCAGAATGCCTGCAATCATCTTTTTTACAAGCCTCCCGCAAAAATCCCGGCGCATGAGATCATCAAACGCTTCTTCGTCTGTTCCAATGCTCGCAACGACTTTATATAGTTGTCTCAATTCAAGAATGCCAACCTCAGAAGCTTCTTTAAGGCTATTATCAGATGCCTGACCCAAAAATCTCCTTCGAAAGCTCAGCGCAATTGCCTTACTCCTCTCAATTTGCCAGGCGTTGTTTTTTGAAGTAATCGAGCTTGAAACCAGGCGAAAATCAACCAGAGGCTGCTTGAGAATTTTCATCTTTCCGAAAAAGCAAAGCTTTGTCCAGAGGTCAAAGTCTTCGACATGCCTGGCATCCGGAGAATATAAAAGCCCGCTATGCAAAAGCGTTTCGCGGCGAATCATTACGCTTGAATGGACAAATGGGTTTTCAGGAAAAAACAACAACCACCTGACAAACGTGTCAGGATAATCAAATTCTCCTGAAAAATAGGTTCTACCGCCATAAATAACCCGTGAATCTTCGTTGATAAACCGGCAGTTGGTGCCAAGCAAAACAAGAGTTTTATCACATTCCATAGCCTCAACCTGAAGCTTGAAACGTTCAGGATGAGCCACATCATCGCAGTCAAGTCGCGCGAGATATTTCCCGGTTGAGGCATTGATAAGCTTATTTAGGGAAACAATCAAACCAAGATTCTTTTCGTTTTTTAAAATTTTGATTCTCGGATCTGAGTATTTTTCTACAATACTGACGCTGGAGTCGGTCGAACCATCATCAACGATCAGAAATTCGAAATCAGCAAAACTCTGATTCAATACGCTCCGAATGGCCTCGTCCAGAAATTTCTGGCCGTTATAAACTGACATTAACACGCTGACGACAGGCATATTATAATCCTGCACCCCAGTTTGAATTTTTCAGCAAGTTCTTTTCGAACCGGCTTGAATATGAAAAGAAGCTTTTCAGGCAAATTTCACAGGTAAGCGGGCAAGATTTGATTCTATCAGATTGTATTTTCCAAATAAACTGCTTACTACAAAATCATCCGGAACGTTGATCCCTGAAAGCATCAAATTGTGCTAACCATCTCTCCCGGATTATGATAAGCTCCTATATTCAGGCCCGGGCTCAACAGAATCTATCTTTTATAAATCCAGGATAAGAGAAAATGTCACCAAAAACTCAAACGCTTTACAGCAAAAATGTTGCCATTGAATTCTACCAGGATAGATACACCCATGGTTACATGGACGAATGGCCCGCGGAAAAAAAACAAAGAGTTTTCGAAGTGATACGTAACCTGCCACTTCCAGAATGCGGCGATGCACTCGACTTTGGTTGCGGAAACGGAGTTTTTACTGATGTAATAAGGCAAGCATTGCCGACTGGCTGGAAAATTTCGGGGTCAGACATTAGTGAAGTTGCTGTAACAAATGCAAGAAAACGCTATCCGGAGTGCAATTTTTTCTCTGCAGACGACAAGGAGTTTGTGAACAAAAAATTCGACCTGGTTTTTACTCATCACGTTCTTGAACATGTTTTCAATCTCCAGGAAGTTTTTGCTGAGATTGTTGACCGCTTGAAAAAGAATGCAGCAATGCTTCATATTCTTCCATGCGGAAACCCAGGCAGCCTTGAGCATCAGATATGTTTATTACGCAAAGGCGGCATAAATCCAGATCAGGAAAATCGCTTTTTTTTCGAAGACGAAGGCCATGTTCGTCGTCTGACGACAGATCAAATGGTCAATATTTGTTCAAAATACGGCTTTTCACTGACTGAAGAATTTTACAGCGGCCAATACTTTGGTGCGTTTAACTGGGTTACCCAAACCGGGCTTGAATTTGTAAAAACGTTTACAGACCCTTCAAATGCCGTTAACGAACTGGCTGCCAACAAAATAAGAAATCTTCGAAAAAAGATGATAGCTCTTTGGTTCCTGAGGTTTCCAGCATGTTGCCTGGAAAACAAATTCAGAAAAACAAACAAAACGATACGCGACTACATCCTCATGTTTATTGGCTTACCCATTTATATTCTCACCAAGCCTGCCGATTTTTTTCTCAAAAAGAAAGCTTTGCAAGAATGGAATTGTAGAAAAACAAATAGAAACGGCAGCGAAATGTATCTTTTTTTTCATCGATGACGCAAAGATTTGTTCAATATAAAGCTTTGGATGCCCTATTCTCAAGGCAACTTTTCAAAGATCTGTAAATCTGAAGATTTTGCAGAGTTGCCATTTCCGAATTTATCTGTTACAATCTATGCAACCTTGGAAATCGTAATTTTGCGATTAACCATTGCTTACGGGGCGGTTTTTTTCCGGCGGATTAACCAGACCCCTTCGCTCAGCCGGCATAATCGGTTTTGAGCCTGTCTCCACCGAAAAAGAAATGGATATTTCATGCCTACTCATTTTAGTCGCACCACCGCTACCCGTGAAAAAAGTCACAATCATGATTCTGAGATGAATCTTAATCAGAACATCGATCAGAACCACAACAAAACCAATACCAAAGAGAGAACAATTATCATTAACAAGCACACTGAAGCCAGACCGCAGCATAATAACAAAATCGCTGAACACAACACCGAAAACGGCACACACACCAACCATCGCAATCACACCAGAACCACTAACGAACACAAAACCATGACAAACCACCATACCCACACAAAAAACATCAACCATAATATCGAAAACACTGGCAGAACTGATCATCACAGCATCAATGAAACTGCGCCCGACACAATCGTGACACAGGCTCAGACTGAGCCGACAACCGGTTCGGTTTTCGCCACCCTGCACCCCGACCTGCAGAAAGGTATCGCCCGCAACGGTTTCACCACCCCGACTCCGATTCAGCAGAAAACCATTCCGGCCGGTATCGCCGGGTGCGACCTGCTTGCCAGTTCACAGACCGGCAGCGGCAAGACCGCAGCCTTTCTGCTGCCGATCATGCACCGCATCATCAACAGCCGCGAAGCCGAAAAAAAAGCCACCGGCCGCATCACCGCCCGCACCCGCGCACTGATTCTCACCCCGACCCGCGAACTCGCCGCCCAGATCTGCCAGCACTTCAACGATCTGGCCCAGTGCACTGACCTCAGCTGCGCCCCGGTATTTGGTGGTGTCAGCATGCTGCCTCAGGAAAGAGCCTTCAGAAGCCAGGTAGACATCATGGTTGCCTGCCCCGGCCGTCTTCTCGACCATTTCAACCAGACCTACGGCAAGCTCCCCCATCTCGAATATCTCGTTCTCGACGAAGCTGACCGTATGCTCGACATGGGCTTCCTGCCCGATATCCGCCGCGTTCTCAAAGCCCTGCCGGCTCCGACCAGCCGCCAGACCCTTTTCTTCTCTGCCACTCTGCCGGCGCCGATTGTTACCCTTTCTAAAGATATGCTCAACAACCCGGTTTCGGTCGATATCGAACGCCCGCAGATCACTGCCACCGGTATCGAACACAAGGCTTTCAGAGTCAACGACAACCTCAAACAGGAACTGCTGATCAACATCATCGACCAGCACCAGATCCGCAGCGCCATTATCTTCACCCGCACCAAACACCGTGCCAAAAGACTGGCCCAGTTCCTCGACCGCCAGAATGTGCCAACCGACTTTATCAACGGCAACCGCAGCCAGCTGCAGCGCACCAAAGCCCTCGAAGACTTCCGTAACGGCAAAGTCAGAGTTCTCGTCGCCACCGATATCGCCTCGCGCGGCATCGACGTCGAAGCCGTTTCACACGTCATCAACTTTGATGTTCCGCACGTCGTCGAAGATTACGTACACCGCGCCGGCCGCACCGCCCGCGCCAACATGACCGGCTACTCTTACACCCTGATTTCAGCCGATGAACTGCACGACTTCTGCCAGATCGAACGCACCATCAAAACCCGCATCGAACAGGTGAAGCTCGAAAACTTCGATTATAATTCAAAACCGGCCGAATCACTTGAAGTGCCGCTGGCACAGCGCATCGCCGAAATCCGCGCTTTCAAAGCCGCCTGCCGTAACCGGGCCGCCGAAAAACAGGCCCGCCGCAACGGCACCCCGACAACCACCAGAAACGCCACCGGCAACCACTCAAGAGTTACCGAAAAACCAACAACCCGGCAGCACGAAACCAGAAGAACCACAACTGCCGGTGAACCGACCAGATACCAGACTGCCGGGCAGAGAACCGCCACAACCGGTCACCAGCCCCGCCGCACTTCTGAAAGGCCCGCCGGTCAGCGCGAAAATACAACTAACCGTGGGAATCAGCAGCGCAACGAAACCCGTAATGAGCAGCGCCAGCCACAGCGCCGCAAAGATAACGGCCACCTGCCAGATATTTTCTGAGTTGCAATAAAAGAAGCCCCCGGCAATGCCGGGGGCTTCTTTTATTGCGCCTGAAACAGTCTCTTTAAACGGTCGCTTTTATCTGCGGCTATTCTTTGTCTTCTGGTTTTGTATCAGTAGCGGCTTCGGCTTTCTTTTCTTCAGGGAAAAGTCGAACGATAAGCACCAGCAGAATCGCGGTCACCAGGCCGAGAATTGCGTAAATGCCCCAGCCGCGGTCACTGAAAGCTTCTTCGACCTGCTTTTTAACTTGACTGGCGCCGCTGTGCGAGGCCGGTTCACCAAGCTGAATCTTGTGAGGCTCGCGGGTGAGCAGCGAATCGCTGATCATGGCCAGATCGTAGCGCGGCGCTTTCGCCGAGGGATTGCCGCCATAAACATGGTATTCACCTGGCTCGTTGGCAAGAAACAGCAGAGTTCGGCTGCTGTAGAGACCTTTAACCGAAGTGATCTGCATCGGGCTGTTATCACCATGCGGTATAGACAGGCGCAACTCTGTTTCGCCCTCGGGAAGGCCGTTTAGAGTAATCCGGTGCGTTCCGGCGCTATCGGTGCTGTTTTTCCAGGTGCTGGTCGCGAAGGTTTTCCAGCCGAGCTTGCCGGGTTTTCTGATTTCAAGGGTCAGGGTGCGGCTGAAAACGCCGCCCGCGGTAAACTCGATGTTGTTCCATTGCTTCGAAGCTGCCGGCAATTCAATATTGATGACCGTCGTGTTGTTTTCGCGGCTGTATTCAGAAGTAAATTTCAGATCTATGGCAGCAGCCGAGGTCTGACCCGGGAAATAAGGCACCTGCTGCCCGTTGCGCACCAGCCTGATACCATCGGGGTTACTGTCAAGAGCGGCTTTAAGATTGAGTGCCAGCTGATAAAACCCGGTGGCAGGAGCAGAAAAGGTTGCCACCCAGCTGTAACCGCCGTCACTGAAAGGCGCCCCCTGCTCGATCACGGGCTCAGCAGAAGCGGAGGATGTTCCGGAAGCAATGAACTCGATGCTTTCGAGTCTTATTTTTTCAGGGGCCAGTTCGCTGAGCTTTCTTTCAATCATGGCCAGATCATAAACCGGAGCGACAGCGGCGGCTTTGCCACCCAAGAGGCGATAGTCACCGGCTTCGCCGGCGACGAAGAACAGATCGAAAGCTGGGTAAAGGCCTTTAAACGCAGCAATTTCGAGCTTCTGATTGCTGCCGTGCTCGACGATCAGTCTGATTTCCTTCTGATCTTCAGGGAAGTCGGCAAGACTGAGCTGAAATTCACTTTCAGAGTCGGTTTTATTGACCCAGTTGGCTTCACGCCAATACTGCCAGCTGATCTGACCAAATTCATGTTTTTCGAATTTAAGTTTTCTGGTAAAAATGCCGCGGGCCTTGAATTTGAGTGCCGTTGGCTTCTTCAGCTTCTCTGGTAATCTGATGATGAAAATCGTTCGATTGCCGGTCTGTTCATATTCTTCATCGGCCTTGATCTCGAGTTCGCGCAGTTCGCGGCCACCCAGAAAATACGGAATCTGAAACCCGTCTTTGACGATTCTCAGTGCTGCCGGGGTCTGGTCGAGACTGATTTTTTCATTGGTCACCAGCTGAAAAAAGCCGGCAGCCGGGACTTTAAAGCCCGCCTGCCACCGGTAGCCGTCGGCATTGAACGGGGCGCCTTTCGGGGTGAAGGTTTTAAGTATGCTTTCTGCCTGCAGACTTATATTTTCTTCAGACTTTTCGAAAACAATAATTTCACTGGCAGCTGATTTGTCTTCGACCGGCTCACCAAGAACGCGATTTTCTCTCTTGTGACCGGTTTCGAGAGCATACTGGCCGGGCTGATCGGCAACGAACTGAATGCTCGGCAGCATGACCTTAACCCTGATCAGCTCGATTCTGCCAAAATACGAATCTGACTTCATACGCAGCAGCAGGGCCCGATTGCCCCATACATGCGGGTAACTGATCACAAGGGTTTTCTCTTCCCCGGCGATTGCCTGGTTGCTGCCCCCGGCAATCTGAACGAACTCACGACGGCCAAGTTTGATTTCTTCGCGGCCAATCTGCCAGTCACCCTTGAACTGCGCCGAAGTCTGCACTTCAACCGACTCGATGCGCAGGCCTGAACCGGGCAGAAATACGCGAGTTTCAACACCCTGCTCGATTTCGCTCTGTTCAAACTCAGGGGTTAGAACTCTGTATTCAAAATCACTCCCCGACTTTCGGCCGGTCATAATGACTGACTGCACAAAAACTGGAGTCTGCTTGAAGTATTCATCAAAGCCGGTAAAGTAGCATCTGACCCTGGCAAATTTTGCTTCAGGAAACCTGATCTCGGCGGCTGTCTCACCATTCTGAGGCATGAGAGCGGTTCCGGTCGCGAGCACCTGCCAGGTTTCACCGGCTAAGGCTTCAAAGTCAGCTTTGCCGGTAAAATTTCCACCGTTAAGAGCAACTCTGATCGAACTGTAAAGAAGATCTGGGTTCAGGGCGCCTTCCCAGAGTATACGGCGGTCGTCAAGCAAAGTGACCTTTTCTGCTGCAACATCCATTGTCTCAGCTCTGCCGGCAGTGCGCATAAACATGTCATAGGCGCGAAACTTGCCATCAGGGCCGACAAGCGCGAGATCAAGATTGCTCAAAGTGCCGACATCCTCCGGGGCCCTGTGCAATTCTGGTGGTAGAACCGCCTTCTTGTAACCCGGGTTGGCGACCTGAACCGCTGCCCTGGTCAACCAGCCCTGGGCTGAGGCGACAGCAGCAATAGTCATCATTAAAACAACAAGCAAAATAATGCATTTATTACTTTTCATTGGCATTAACCCCCGATTTGGCAAGAAAGCGCTGATACAGATATGAAACCAGCATCAGAACAGCGGCCAGGCCGATAAACGAAGCGACCCGGTAGAGCTGCCCGAGATCCCAGAGATCTTTAAGAAATATTTTCGCAGAAGTGACCAGAATCAGAATAAGAGCCGCCTGACGGGCGCGCACCTGGTTCCATCTGATACCCGAAGCCAGCAGGCCGATTGCATAGACCAGCCAGCCAAGGCTGTAGCCAAGCTGATGTGCCAGGCTGCCACGGGTCAGCAGGCTGAAAGCCCGCTCTCTATGACCAAAAACACTGGCAATTTCGACATTGAGAACATAAAAAACCATCAAAGCCAGCATCGTTGCAAAAAGTGGTTGTGAATCGACCGACTGCAACGGCCAGGAAGCATCCTGACGGCGGCGGGTCAACCAGATCAGAACGCCGATGGCAAAAGCAAACAGCAGGGTCGGTCGGTTCATCAACGGCGTCATGGCACCAAAGTCTACGGCGAATCTGAACGGGAAAAGTACGGTGCGTAACAGACCCAGCGACATCAGAATCAGGCCGGCGATTCTGAAGGGGCGGTCAAGGCGTTTTGGCCAGACAAGCATCGCCAGGCCATAGACAATCCAGCCGGCCGCCGAAGCCACCGCCATCGAGGCAGTTTTGGCCTGAAACAGATCAAGGGGTTGCCCCGCCTGGAAAATGGTCGCTTTGATGACTTTGAGAGCGAGAAAACCGGTGATCAGCAGCATGGCCAGGAAAAAGTTCTTGATGCTGACCGAGGTTGCACCCCATGGCTCAGTCATGAAGAGATACAGCAGAATCAGCATTATCGGCAGATAAGCCAGCATCCCGATGTTGAACAGAGGCGCCATGGCTGCGACGGCGTAACCATAGTTGAACGGGAACATTATCAGCCAGAAAACGCCCAGACCAAGCAGAATCAGGCCAAAAATGCGCACGGCAATGTGCAGATCCTGGCGTTTCCAGAGTATGGCGCCAAACAGAGCCCACAAAGTTGTGTAAACGATGCGATGAAGGATATCACCGGCCATCGGAATAAAGCGGATTGTCGAACCCGTTGCCACATGTGAGCCGGTAAAGATGTCGGCCACCACCAGATTAACGAAGTAAAAGCCGGTAAGAACGGCAATCCAGGTGAAGTAATTGGTGATGTTCCATTTCCAGAGTCGGTCATCAGGGTGTGGGGCGAGGCGCACCGCACCAAACATGGCGATTACCGCAACCAGAACCGAAATAACCGCCGGATTCAGAATGATTATACTTTCGGGCCCTTTCATCTGCGGCAGCCACGAAAGGAGCAGGTAGAGACCGACCGGGGCCATAACGGCAGCGACACGTCGCAACCCGTTGTGTTCGACGCGATGGTTGAGCCAGAGCAGGCCCACCGATTCGAGAACCAGCACCAGGCCAAGCCAGCCTGTTTCCAGAAGCAGAAACGGGGTCAAAGAAATGTAGAACAGTAAAACACCGCCATGGCAGGCGAGAATGCTGTTGCGCTCGGCACGGCCGGCCAGCTGTGAAACCAGCGCCGAGACCGCAGGAAACTTGAGACATGCAAGAACAACCGGTATCCAGCCTGATATTTCGCGCTGCCACATCTTATCTGCGGCATAAACAAAGAATAGCGCCTGAGCGAGCTCGAAGATCGACCAGCTCATCCAGATGCGCCGCGAAACGGCAAAGTCTTTGAAGAGGACGAATGGCAGGATCAATGAAGCTATATACAGTCCGCCTGACCAGAGCATCGAGACAAATGGCTGGCCGGCAGACGCGAGATCGGGTCGCAGTGCCCAGAAAGCCTGGGCAAAACCGGCGGTCAACAGAGTAATAGCGCCCATATATTCGAATTTGAGGCGACGACTGAGGGCGATGGCAATTGCCATGAAACACACCAGAGTCAGCATGCCCGGGCTGGCATTGATTTGCCCCGGCATCGAAAACGCGAGGCCGAGCAGCACGAATATGCCGATGATTGGTGCCGAAGACATCCACTCGGTCATTGCCGGGTTGAGGCGGGCCTTGTCGGTGATTTCAGGGCTGAGCTTGAGCGTCGCCCCCCATTCTGCAACTTTTGCCAGGCAGTAGAAGGTCGCCAGCACGACAAGAGCGCCGGCCACCAGCAGAAAACCGTAGAATGCCAGTGGCAATGCAACCGGCGAACCGGCGGTAAGCCAGATTATTGCGGCAATGACAAGGATCACTGTCATCGCAAAGAGTTGCGGAATCGCTCCAAAAATCATGCTGACAAAGATGCCAATCAGCTGCAAAGCAATGGTGAGCGGCCAGAACATGAATGACATCTGTGGTGTTACCACCAGGGTCAGCAGCAACAACGCGGCAAGGGCGACCGGAAAGACTCTGAACCAGGTAAGAAATCTCTGGCTGATACCATTGCGGTAAATCAGCAGTACTGGCCCGATACCGCCGGCAATCCCATACACGAAAAAAGCTAGAAAAGCCCAGTGTGAGCTGCCGGCATTAAATCTTGTCAGAGCCCAGAATGCCGACACCAGAAAAGTTATGGCGGCATAGGGTATGACCATTTCATGCCAGGCCGACTGCCTGAACGCCAGAGCGGTCGCGATGGTCATCGCAGCCGCCATCATAGCCATCGGGGCGCTCGATGTGTAGCCAAGAGTGACAAGCAAAGCGATTGCGGCACTGACCGAAAAAATTGCAATGCCGGTACACCTGATAGAAGTGCTGACGACCGGATCGCCTTTGATTCGGTCGAGAAAAAATGCAAACAGCGCGAGGTTTGCCGACCATGCGATAAAAATTGGCATGCCCTCGGGCAGCGGATCAGCGAGAAATGTACCGCAACCAAGCGAAAACATTGTGCCAATAGAAGCGAACAGCAGCAGAGCATTCGATTCAAGGCGCCTGACAACCTGAAAAAGACCGATATTTACAACTGACAGGTAAGTGAACAGCGAGAGCAGCCCACCCTGCCCGGTGGTAACCAGCAGAGGTGTCAGATAGGCACCGACGCCGCCTAGCACCGAGATGGCAACACCGCGGTGAAAAAGCGCCAGAACGAAAGCAGCGGCAGAAACGATCGATAGTGCAGCGAAACCAGCGGGCTTCGGCAGATATTCATAATAAAGAGTTGCAGCAAAGAAAACCGAATAGAGAACACCGACACCGCCGGCGGCAAAGGTTTGACGCATCGTATCGTAGCGACCGCGCTCAAATCTGAATGAACCGCCAATCATGCCCAGGCCTACAAGAGCTCCGATCACCAGTCGCATAACCGGCGAAATCAGATTTTTATCGATGCTGTATTTAACAAAGAAGCCGGCACCGATAAACAAAGCAAGCCCCCCCAGCCAGGCAAAAAGCATGGCACCGGTGAACTGCTCCCAGTCGACGCTGGACTTAAAGCGTCGCCAGCCTTCTCCCCAATCATCAGGGGGATTTTCAGGCTTTTTCGGACCGCCAGGGCCACCTGGACCGCCATGGGCGGCTTTACCCGTGCCGGAAGTTTTTGCACCAGGATCTGAATTAAGCTCGGCTTTTCTGTCAGAGATATCGGGGGCTATAGTTTTTTCGGCTGTTTCCGAAGTCCTGTCTTCGGTTTTTTCGTTTGAAGCAGCAGAGCTATCAGTGTGAACAGCACCAGAATGACGCTCAGTTGTATCTTCACGGGATTTTTTCAGCCATTCATAGCCCTCGGTGTTTTGTCCGGAGACTTCTTTGCCAGGCTGGTCAAAACTGAGACCCGAAAAATCGGCGGCCGGTTTTTTGTCAGAAAAGGCAGAAATTGGCTGCGAAGACTGAAATGAAGGTTTTCCGGTGGCAGGCTCAGTGGGTCTGAGCTTTTCACTGTCGACTTCTGCCAGAGTTTTTCTGGTGGGTTCCGGGCTGATGCCTGGCTCTGCAACATTCTCGGGCAAAGCTTTTTCGGCAGTTGCCACGTCTTTAGTTCGGGCAGCGGCGGCTTCTGAGCGATTCTGGCGGTCAATGTTTCTTTTGAGGGCATTGACCTTGTCATTTAAAAACTTTACCTGATTTTCAAGGTCGGCAATTCTCTCTAGCAGGTGTTTTTTTAAAGCATTGAATCGGTCTGCCACCAGGTAAATTACTAATACGGCAAGTAAAAATTCAAGCATGATCTGCTCTCCCCTGGCCTGGTTTAACTTTTCGGCTTTAGCCTTGTCGCATAATCTTTATCTGAGGCCGGCCCAGATTGTCATGTCAGAGTATAACATATCATCAGGGAAAGCTAAAATGAAAAACCGCCGTAATCTTGTGGATTACGGCGGCGCTTCGGTTACTAATTAAGAATTAGTAGCGTGAAGGTCTGCGAGCCGGGCGATCTTCGCGGGGCTTGGCTTCATTAACTTTGAGGCCGCGACCGTTGATTTCTTTATTGTTCAGTTCGGCAATTGCCTTTTCAGCATCAGTCTTTGAGGGCATTTCAACAAAGCCGAAGCCTTTTGAGCGATTGGTTTCGCGTTCAATGATAACATTGGCGCTGGTAACTTCGCCGTAGGGGGCAAAAAGTTCTTCGAGTTCGGCATCACGGACGCTGTAGGGCAGGTTTCCGACGTAAATCTTCATCACAAATGGTTCTCCTAAGAAATTTCACACTTACTCACTCTATCCCGGAGAATCACTGTGGTATCCCGGTCAATATCGTTCATAATTGCGTATAATTATAGTAACACAATCTGCCATTATTGACAAGTATTTTCTACAACTTTTTTTATTAAAATCGGCAATATATCTGAGTTTAGAAAATTTATGGCAAAACAATGAAAACGCGAAAAAGACCAAAAAAAAACGCCCTGGTTAGACCAGGGCGCCTTTTTTCGCTTTAAACCAGCAAATTAGTTGCCTTCAGTAGCTGCAGGAGCTTCAGTGGCGGCGGGAGCTTCGGTAGCGGCCGGAGCTTCAGTGGTCGGAGCAGCGGCGTCAGCGGCTACTTCTGCCCATTCGGTAACCTGGAGGGTATCCATCAGGCTGCCTTCGGTGGCGGGAACCAGAGTGCCCTTAACGGTTACTTTTTTGCCGTTGGCTTTTTCGATTTCGGCCAGTTTGGCTGCATCGCCGGCGACCAGTTTGAGAGCCTTTTCGCCCAGGTCAAGAATGATGGTAGCTGCAGTTTCGTTGTTGGCTGCATCAGCGGGGGTAACTTCTACAACGCCGGTGAATTCGGCAACTGCGGGAGTCGGAGCAGCGGCGTCAGCAGCGGGAGCTGCGGGTTCAGCAGCCGGAGCGGCAGTTTCAGTGGTTGCCGGGGCGGGAGCAGCGGCGTCCTGAGAGAAAGAAACACCAGCGGCGAACAGGAAAGTTACAGCTACGAGAAGACCAAAAAGTTTGCGCATTTTAAATTCCTCCTGAAATATTAGAAACCATTAGACCTTAGAACTTGAAACCGTTTGACCAGGCTTTAAATAAGCCACGATTTCATGGGGGCGATTATACAACCGCTTTTCATTTCTACATATTCGGGTTTCGCCGTGAAGAATTTCGAATTTTGCCGATTGTACACAATTGCCGGTTTTAAATTCAGCGGTGCGCAATTTATCTAATTTTTTCACAAACTAAACCCCTTTTTGCGCAGCGGTCAATTTTTTTAAAGAATATTTCAGGGAGTCGGGGTACATAATTTTATAAAAAAGGCAGAAATTTTCGTGGTTTTAAAGGAGAAAAAAACAGATTTATAATCCACAAAAAAAGCGCAAAACGACAAACAGGCGGGCAGAAAATATACAAAAAGCCGCCAGAAATCCTTTTAATATCAGATTGTCTGACGGCCTTGCATTCTAATGAACTGTAACAGGGAAACCCTGTTACAGTTCAGGTCTTCTCAGGACTCACTCTCAAGAGCTTCCTTTTTAAGTTCTCTGGCCCTGGCGATTTCGGCCTTGTTATCTATAGCCATTTCCTGGAGAATCAGCATGTCTTTCTTGCTGTCAGCAAGGTTTTTGAGCTGCTTGGCAGCATCATAAGCCTGAACCTGATTCTTTTTACTACTGTCTTCCATCCATGCCAGATCGCAGCTATTATATTGTGAGCGCAAAAAATTCATCTCCGCCACTTCTTTGGCAACCATAGTGTCAATTTCTTCACTTGTCTGAGCAATGCCAGAGGATGTTATCTCTCGGCGAATGTCAGCTTCGCTTCTGACATACTGATCGATCATCTTTTTTGGCAGTTCGTTGGCCTGTTCGGCAGCAGCCCGCTCTTCTTCAGACATCTTTGCAATGGCCATGTCAATCTGCCTGTCCATGACTTTCATATCGTAGGCGCGTTTCTGACTTTCGGCCTTTCTCTTCTGTTCGGGATCTGTACTGTTGATATCGAAAAAGGTGGTATTCTTGTAGGAATCGGCAATAAATGTCGTTTCAAGCCTTGCAACTGTCTTGTCAAGCTCTTTGCCTATTTCGACGACCTTTTCAGAAGCCCGGTTCCCCGAACCCTTTGCCGGAATATTATCGTTGTCGCATTTGATGGCAATGAGTTTATCGCGCAAAGCCTCGACCGCAGCACCATCTTCGTTGGCACCAAGGCCAAAAAAGAAGCCCTGCCACCATTTCTTACCGGTTTCAACATCTTCGATTCGGCCGTTTATCTCACTGACAGCTGTTTTCGCATCTTCCAGATTTCTGGTCTGGGTGTTATCAAGGTCTGTCAGTTGCTCGTCTGTCAGACTTTTAAGAGCATTGGCATCGAGCTGATCATTGAAAAACTGGCTGTCTCCAGGTTTGCTGATCTCGGTCGCCACTTCTTTGGCCACTTCAAAGATTTCCTGGCGGTCTTTGTTAACCAGAGCATAAAATTCATCACGGATTACTACAGAAGAGACAGTGGTGTAACTCTCTTCGATCTTCGAACCGGGCACCATGCTCTTCATTTCGAGAGTGATATCGACTCTCGACTCAAGATAAGCGTCTTTTTCTTTTTGTTCGGCCGAAAGGCTTTTTCTGGAAATTCTGATATTTTCAACGCTGTTGGAAAGGGATTTTGCACCTTTGTCACCGGCAGAACGCCGAAGAATCGGCTTCACAAAAGCATATTTCACGGGCTCGGTCTGCTCGGCCGAAAGCTTGGTGTTATCGTTTTTATCAACGACATAGCGGATAAATTCAAGGCTCATGGGGTTCTCGCCGGCCTTGAAAGTTTCGGCCTTGGCGGCTTTGAGATCAGCCTTCAGCTGCGTAAGAATGCGGGTGGCATCCTGCTGCAGAATCTGTCGGGTGCTGGTTCTGGCCAGATTGCGACGGGTATAGCTCCAGATACCGAACGCGCTGCCAAGAACCAGAGACGCGAGCGCCGCAGCGACCATCAGCTCAACCAGTGTAAAGCCGGTCTTCCTTTTATTCAGCATCGCAACCTCCATGGCCTGTCAGAACCTTGTTTCGTTATTGAAGATCAGAGCAAAGTCTCTAAGATTGCGCACCGGCTCATTGGCAGCGGTCTTATCACCGCGCTCATGCCAGAGAACCTCTGCGGAAATTGCTATCTCGACCAGCTGCCCCGCTTCATTTTTTGCAGCTTTCATCGATGCTTTCAGCCAGAATTCCTTTTCTTTTTTCAGTTCTTCAAGACTGGCGACAGTATCAGGATAAAACGCCACCGGCACATCGATCGGGTTGCCACTCATTATGTCAGGCGCGTCTTCCTGAAATTTTTTGATCGGAATATGCTTCAGTTCTTCCATGAACTTGGTAAGAACACCTGATGCCCTGGCATAGTTGCCAACTTTCACCGTCGTCACAGCATTGGAGCTGATCAGATTCACCAGCGGAATAAAGGCAATCACGATTATGGCAATCGCCACCAGAACTTCAACCATTGTCAGACCACGCATGGCATTTCCTCAGTCGACTTTCCAGGCGCTCCAACGTGATGAAAGCGCCAGATTATAACGTCTCGGATCGTATTTGCCGGTTTGCGGATGCAGAGAGCCCAGCGAAGGGCGAAGTTTTGAGGCGACGTAATCGACCATGACCTCGCCACGCATACGATGTTTGGCGAATTCGTTGGTAACCCAGTTGCCCTGGATATTCAGGGTAGTGTTAGATCCCACATACAGACCCCGGTTGGTAAAAACCGAGCCTTCGATGACAAAATCACCACTGTTGGTTACAATCAGGCCGCCATTGCGCACGATCAGGCTGAAAACCGTCGGTTTTTCGGGCTCTTCGAGGTATTTTATGCTGCAACCAAGGCTGACGTTGCCGGAAACGACGAGCATGCCCTTGCCGGTAACGTAGAAAGTATCGCCCTCGGGGGCGGTGAAAGGTTTGCTGTCGGTGCCGAGCGAACCGGCAATGAAGGTAATGCCGTTAAGCTGCAAAGCCTTTTTGCCGTCAAGTGTAACCATGCGATTGGGAAGATCTTTTACAAAGCTTTCGGCATCGGCATAGAAATAATTCGATTTCTTGGCATACTGCTCGGTGGCGTAAAAGTTGGCCGGCATGTTTACCGTGTATTCAGGGTCATACATCGACATTCCGGCGTCAGCTGTGTCGTCATCCGAGTCATAGGCCTTCATGAACCACATATTGTAGTCATACTTGTTGATTATCTGGTCAGCAAACCAGAAAGGCACAGGAACCGGTGGCAAAAAGCACCAGGGTGGCGGAAACGGCAGCAATGGCAGGCGGTCTTTGGCGAACAGACCAACGATAGTGACATGCCACTGGCGGTAGCGTTTGGCAACCATGCCCTCGATATCACGCGACAGAGTCGGATACCAGGCATTCAGACCAAAAAGATGGGTTTTGTTCTGCCCCCAACCCAGGGACGGCAGGCAGTAATAACTGTTGCTCGTGCCCATCCATGGCAATTTCATTCTGGCAAAGGCGTCAGCAGGCGGATTCGATCCGAGAACAACCGCACCATTACCGATTGGCGCGTTGAGCGACTGCCCGACAGCGCGGATTGCCATACTGATACCAAACGAAAAAATGTTCGAACTTATTTTTTCGGGGTCAGGCAGAAAACTGATACTTTCAGCCTTTTTCTTGAGATAATCTTCGTGGGCCATTTTATGTTCATCTTTGGTCCACCATTTGTATGAGTCGTTGCGCTGCTTGAGGGCGCTTGTCTGATACTGTTTGCGGTTCTCGATGTATTTGGGGTCCTGGTGGAGCATTTTGGCATGCTGGGCTGAAATGTCCGACGACAGCTGAAAACCGTGGCGCACCGGGCCGCGCGAGAACTTCAGTTCTTTCGGCAGCGGGCTTCCCTTGCGGGTGTTGACGTTTTTAGAATTGATCGTGCCATCGATATTATACGAAGCCTTCGAAATAATGGCATTCTTGGTTCGTCCGAGCATGAGCAGACCATCGGCACCAACCGCCAGATTCATCGCGGTATTGGCAACACCGTTGCCCGAAAGTTTTGGGCCCTGATGGTGACCCATAAGAGAGGTATTGATTACCAGCGGCGTGCCTGGGTTAGTATCACTCCAGTCGTCGGGTTTGAAATTAACACGGATCTGACCGGCAGTCTCTTTGCGTTTTTCGCGCTCATCTTTGCTCATGATGCGGCCGGCGCTGTTGTTAACATAGAACTGGCCGCCATTGTCATTGAAATTCACCCGGTCATTAGTGGCGTTGGCCATAAAAAAGCTGTACAGCGGCGCCATCGGCATGAAATCGGATACTTTGAAATCTTTGGTGGCTTCAATACGGCGCTCTGACGAGGTGCCATCATTGAATTCTATGCGCGCCACCGAAGAAATTTTGATGTTGCCGTATTTTTCGACATGACGGCTGTAGTCTTCGGGCACCTTGACTGCAGATGGCCAGAGATCCGAGGTTGCCGTAAAAAAATCCTTGTCAAACATGATCTTGATCGGATAAAGATTTGGTTTGTCGAGCATGCGATGAAACAGTGCCCGTAAGATCTTGTCGAGAACAAAATAATCTTTTACTCCGATGCCATCAGGGCAGTTCATGGCATCAGCAAGCTGACTACCTTTGGTAAGGGGCTGAATAGCAAGGTCAATTATCGGTGCCGGGTCAATCGTCGCCAGCCTGATTTCAAGGTCGACTATCGGCACCCAGACGCTTATCGGAATTGAAAAATTGAACAGCGACAGCCAGTCAGGAAATTCGAGAATAAAGTTCAGCATTCCCTTATTTTCGAGAAAGCCCAGCACATCTTTGCGCACCGAAAATTCACAGTCGATGCCCGGCACTTCATATTTACCCGAAGGCAGCGGTTTGGCATTGATCCGGCAGGCTTTTTCAATTTCGACGGTTACCGTCACATCATAGCTTTTGGCACGGTCGGCACAGGCGTAAGCAATCATTTCGTCGAGCCAGTCTTCACCCTGTGGCTTGATTCTGAGATCTGCCAGTTTCAGTTCGACTTTTGAGGGCACACCCTCTTTTTCCATGACCGATATATCGAGAAGGTCGTCTTTGCCGAGTTCAGCATTTGCCTCATTCGCCTCCGGCGTCTTTACCGGGAGCGGGTAGCGCAGCATTATGGCAAGATTTTTGATATTGGCGGCCTTATCGAATGATTTCGGATCATTCATCGCCTTGCTCATTATATGGATAGCGCGATTGACGGCAGCTTCGGCCAGCGAGGCGGTCTGATCACCACCGAGAGCCCTTTTTGACTGACGAGTGCGATCTATGGTCGAAGACCCGAAGTAAACGGCTGCGGTGAACAGCACCGCCAGGATACCAATTACCACAGCCATAACATTACCCTGTCGTCTGACAGTCTTTTTAAAATGCTGGTTTCGCATAAGCCACCTCGCAATTTTTTCGCCCGCTGATATACATACGTTAACCACCGTTTCCAGGTTGCATCATTTCTGGAATAGTTGCGGGCGGATCAGGAAGATTGCCCGGGAACCACTCTTTTGTCGCTTTGATGCTGTTGATAAATTCTTCGTAAGAAGTTTTTGTGCCCGCCTCAAGATTGGCACGGGTCAGATACTCACGCAGCTTGCCCGAATCGATTTTTTCAATCTGTTCGAACATCTGGTAAGCGCGCGCCACATTGTCTGCCAGCGGCCCGTAAACGTGCTGCAGCTTTTGTGCTGTTTTCGCATAGTTCGCGAATGCCTCACGAAACTTGTTGCGGTCGCCCTGCAGCTGGTAGATTTCCATCAGGCCGCCCCAGGCAAAAAGTTCTTTAAAGTGATTCGACCCGGCATCACTGATTGCTTCGCGATAATGCTTTTCGGCAGTGGCAAACTCGCATCGGTCGAGCAGGGAATTGGCCTCGCATATATCAGGGTCGTCTTCGGCCTCGACCATCTGCCGCGTTTCGACCGGGATATCAGGAGGCAGCGTAATCACTCTCGGAGTCGCCTGAATCTTCTGCCAGGCGCGATCGAGTTCGGATTCGACCTGCTCGACCTTGGGAGTAATCGCCGGTATGGCGCCTCTGCTGCCGGCAGCTCCCGGAGTTTTACTTATCGAGGTAAGGTTAAACGCCGACTGTTTGCCCATTTCAGTAATGGCAATTCGAGTCGTGGTCTGAGTTTCGTCAATGCGGCCAGCAAAAAAAACAAGATAAAACAGCGGTAAAAGCAGCAGCAGAACCCCGGCGATCATCAAACGAAAATCGCTGAGGTCAATTCCTTCAAGGTTTTTCTTTAAATCATCAAACATTAATCAGTGACACCCTTCTGACAATTGTACACAAAAAATCCTCTATTTATAAGTAACTACCGGGAAAAATAAGCAAAAGTTTTTAAAAATCGCGTCATATTGCCTCAGACGGACTCAAAATCAGCCGGCGAAGCTTTAATAATCGCATGCAATCTGTAGACAGTCTGGTTTGCAATACCCTTTACCGCCACATTTTCAGCTACAGTGTATTCGAAACTGTCTACCGGCAACTGGCTGAAAGTATTACCATCAACAACGATCTCGCCGGCTTCGGCAATTTTTTCGAGCCGGGCTGACAGATTTACCGTTTCACCAATGGCAGTGTATTCCATGCGGCTCGATGAGCCAAAATTGCCGACCACCGCCTCGCCCGAACAGATCGAAA
The DNA here is from genome assembly GCA_024710355.1 of Candidatus Rifleibacteriota bacterium. GTDB lineage: Bacteria > Muiribacteriota > Ozemobacteria > Ozemobacterales > Ozemobacteraceae > Rifleibacterium. Next base: position 54,400 of record JANJUX010000007.1, on the reverse strand, counting down.
TACCAAGCCCAAGCGAATGCCCATGCGGAAGTTTGAGACCACGCGCAAACTGCTCAAATTTTTCGTGCAGTCGAAAAGCCGTATAGACACAGCGAAGCTGATCATCCGGCTTGGCAAGCGGCGCACCAAAGATAACCATAATACAGTCACCCATATACTTATCGATTGTACCCTGACTTTTTAAAATCAGATTCGAAGCTTCTTCAAACCATGTATTCAGCATCTGCACCAGATATTCAATATTCAGAACACCGGTAAGACGGGTAAAGCCGCGCAGATCTGCCATCATCACCGTTATCTGTCGTTTTTTGCCGCCGAGCACCGCGAGGTTTTCGTTATTCACCAGTTCACTGACAACCGCTTTAGAAACGTATTTACTGAAGCTTGCCTCGATCTGCTGTGACTTCTTCGTTGCTGTGTCAAGCATGCTGATGCGCATTTCGTGAAGCTGGCAATTCTCAAGCGCCGAGGCAAGAACATAGGCAAAGGTTATGAACAGCTCTGGTTCAAGGTAATGGCGATTCTCTGGTTTCTGCTTAACGACAGCTATCAGACCAATTACTTTTCCGGCGGCGCTCAGGGGCATGACGGCAACGGCATCGAGACTTGCACCGGGTATCAGCTGTCTTAGAGATGGCAGAGTTGAGCGACCGCTGATGACGTTCAACACGCCCTTTTCCGGGTCGTAAGCGTTTTTTTCCCAGAATTCCGGGGTAACCATAAGATTTCCGACGTTTTTGTCAGCCAGCAAACCAGGCCCGACATAGGGCACCAGAAGATTGTTTTTGTAATCCGCGAGAAAGACCACAGCCTTATCAACCCTGAAAACCTGCTGCAAGGCATGATAAGCCTGCGAAATTACCCGACGCCTTTCTTTCATGCATCCGATAAGGCTGAAATTAAGAATTCGCGCCAGGACGGTATCTTTAGCATCACGGTATTCACGCTTCAACTTGCCAAATTCAGCTTCGGCAATATAAGCCGAAGCAAAACGCTGATGAAAAACCGAAACAATTGCAATTGCCAGCAGCTGTGAAAAAATGCCATAAAAAAACTGGCCGGCGATTCCACCAGAAACGGCAAAGATAAAAATAACCACCAGATTCGGCACAGACAAGCCCAGTGCCCAGAGAAAAAAACGATCATCAACCTTGAGGCTGATACCAAGAAGGGCCGCTGTCGCAATCAGGGCATGCCATGAAAAAGAGAGGCCACCTGAATAAAGCAGACACCATGCGTCAAAAAGCGCCAGAAATATTGCCAGCGCCATGCTGACAAGCACAACATCGGCGCGAATCAGTTCTTTAAACTTTGCAAACTTGTCTTTCATTAACGAACCCGAACATCGGTCACGCGAAAAACGAACCCATTCATATCAATATCGGAGATTTTCCCGTCGTTTAACTGAAGCCCCTGACAGAGCAAAAGCGGAGCGGAAATCTTGTCGATGCCGCACCGGGTTCATTTTAGCACGAAAAAGCCGATTGGCTGCTTTTTTTTAAAATAAGCTTACCAGTCTGGGCCGTCTGATGGTTTCGGAGCCTGTGGGCGCCGTCGCTTTTCCATCCATTCACGCAATTGCTGCGCATCCATTTCAAACGGGTCAATTTCATCAGAGCGACGCGGTTCATTGCGATAATACAATTGTGCCTCTTTCTCTCGCCGTTCCATTTCTTTGAGAATCTTTTCAATCATGTAAGGATTGACTTTGGTGTTTTTTAAAGCCCGGGCGCGCTGTGAAGCTTCAGGCATGTCTTTGGCGCCAGCCTCCTCTGGCTGCATCTGCACATCTTCTCTGGGCTCGTTTTCACCGCCGGCCTGTTGTTGCGTCAGCTGCTGGGTGCCCGAAGCCGAAGCGTTGTCTTTTGGTTTTTCCTGCTCAGAATCACCCGCATCTGGCTGCTGCCCGCTCTTAGCCTCATTCTGGCTGGCATCATCTTTTTTGTCAGACCCGGCCTGCTGGCTGTCAGATTGTTCGCCTTCTTTCTTTTCGGAAGAATCGTTCTGGCCAGACTGATCATTCTGCTCCTGCTTATTATCTCCAGCCTGGCCCTGCTTATTCTCATTCTGCGATTTTTCACCGCCCGGCTGCTGAGACTGCTTTTCGCCCTGATCAGTTTGTGGTTGCTGCTGTTGCTGCTGTTCTGAAGCCTGCTGCTTTTCGAGCTGCTTCTGAAGTTTTTCTCTGGCGACTTTGAGGTTATATTCAGCCTGTTCGTCTTTTTTAAGTTCAAGGCAGCTTTCATAAGCTGCAACAGCCGCAGCGTAATCGCCCATGCGAAATGTGGCATTTCCCATGTTATAAAGACTGCTGAACCTGGTCTCTGATTGAGCCTGGCCGGCCGCGGCCATGGCAAAGTGCCTTGCAGCCAGTGCATAATCGCGTTTGCGGTAGCTCACGACACCAAGATTATACTGTATTTCTGGGCTGTCAGGCATGGAAAATCGGGCTTTCTGCAGTTCGGCTTCGGCAGTTTCGAGATCGCCGTTCTCAAGAGCCGACAAAGCGTGCCCGACATTGAAAGACGGGTGTGCTATGCCCTGCTGACCACGAATCAGCCAGGTAAAGATCAACAGCATACAGACAGCGGTTTTTATTTTCATATTCGCTTCAACCAATGATCTTTTTCGCGCTCATATGGGATTCGCTCAGAGATCATCCATTCGATCAGCAGAACCAGAAAAGCCAGCAAAACCGGAAAGAAATAGAGTTCGCTTCTGGTCAACCTGGTTCCTCCTGTTACCGCAACACGTTTGATACCGTCCAGCCCGGCAATGACTTCGCGGGCGCTTGATATATCGAAGGCACGAAAATATGATGCGCCGGTTCTGGCGGCAATTTCTTTGAGATTGCCTTCGTTCAACCGTGTTATTACGGTTTTGCCCTGATGCTTTTTATAAACAACCTCGCCAAACCAGGTTCGACCTTCTGGAATATAGCCGCCTCTTTCGCTGCCAATGCCGACCGTAAACACCTGAATATTTTTTCTGGCAGCTTCAGCAATGGCGCTTTCAAGTCGTTCGCGATTTTCATCTTCGCCGTCAGAAATCAGCAGAATCGCCTTTGACTGCGAGGCGGTCATGTCGAAACGGTCGAGAGATGTCTGAATGGCGCCGGCGAGATTGGTTCCCTGCCTGGACAAAAGATTGGGATTAACTCTTTCAAGAAAAGTGAGAAACGCATTTTTGTCGTAAGAAAGCGGGCTTTGCACCATGGTTTCACCGGCAAAAACCACCAGACCGAGCCGGTCGTCACGAAGTCCGTTCACCATACGCCCGAGAATTGCCTTGGCCACATCGAGGCGACTATTGCCCTCAATATCGTCTGAATACATTGACTTCGAAATATCGAGTGCAACGACCAGATCGAGACCTTCACCCATTATCGCCTCCTCATGATAACCGCCCTGCGGCCGCAGCAGACCGGTTGCTATCATGATCAGTCCGGAAATGACGGCAAGCCACTTAAAAACCGGACGGCGAGTAGGCTTGTGTCCGGTAATGCGCCGATACATTTCGTCTGTTGCAAACTGGGCCCTCCTCTTAAGCATTTCAGCCGCTGCATGTCGCCATAGCAGAGCAACCCAGCACACAGCCAGGCAGACAAGCGGCAGATATTCAACAGCACGAAACATCAGCATCAGAATAACCTCTGAAAGACACGACTGCGAAGATACATCTCGACGAGCAGCAGCACAAAAGCCGGAACTAGAAACCAGAAATAGCGTTCGGAGTATTGCAGCGTCCGGTTAACATCGATCTTGCCTTTTTCAAGCGTGGCAATAGTTTTATAAATCTCTTCGAGAGCCTTGTTATCGGTAGCCCTGAAATACTGCCCTCTGGTAATGAAAGCGATGTCTTTCATCAGCTGTTCATCGATCTTTGGAATATACAATGTGCCGTCAGGGTTTCTGGCATATTGCTTATAGCCGTTTTGAATTACCGGAATCGGCGCGCCTTCAAGGCTGCCAACCCCGATGGTATAGACCCTGACTCCCTTCTCTGCGGCAATTTTGGCCGCTTCGTGCGGATCGATACCCGAGTTGTTCTCGCCATCACTGAGGAGGATAACCACCTTGTCGCGCTTTTCGCGGCTTTCAGACGAAAACTTGTAAACAGCATTGACAATGGCGTCGCCAATGGCAGTGCCATCATATTTGAGCATCTGTAGAGAGGTTCGCCGCAGAAGCTCGGTTACCACGCCATAATCTATGGTTAACGGGCACTGCGTCAGAGCCAGGCCGGCAAAAACCACCAGACCGATGCGATGATCACTGATACCACCAATAAAATTCTCGGTTATCTTCTGCGCCGCCTTGATACGGTTCGGCTTGAAATCTTCGGCGGCCATACTGCCGGAAACGTCGAGAGCGATCATGATATCGATGCCCTGACGGGTGACATTCTCGTGCTCCTGACCATACTGGGGCTGCATCAGTGCAAAAACCAGCAGCAGCAGAACAGCGGAACGCAGCAGATCCGGAATAAAAGCCAGTTTGACTTTCCAGCTTCGCATGCCCGAGGCCAGCGTAAAGCCCTGGGCAAATCTGATGCCGCCTTTTTTGAGAGTTCTGCTGAGATACAGCCTGTACCAGCCGACAAGAGGAATCAGGAGCAGCAGGAGAATGAACTCTGGGCTGTGCCATCTCATTTGAGCCATTCCCCCTGTCTGACGAGATTTGTCAGGGCCGACAACAGCACCTCAGGGTCGACATCCGAACTTTCTTTGCCGGTAAATTTTATCAGATCACAGGCAAGCAGCAGTTCGCGGATCTGACCATAAACTTCACCGGCAACAGCTGAATGATCGAGGGCAGCGAGCAGTTCATCAGTGGTTGAAGGGGCGCCCATGCCAAGATTGAAGGCTTCATGGGAGTAGGTTTTAAGAATTACGGCCAGAGTCTCGCAGATTTCTTTCATCTGCCGATGTTCCCAGACAGGCGACAGTCTGAGGCGCTCTATCGCTCTCAAAGCCTGCTTTTGCGGCGACTGAACGAGTTTTCTCTGAACCCTCTGCACCGGCGCCAGCAGCCACTGATAAAAAACCCAGAGCAACCAGAAAACGAGCACAGCCAGAAATGCTTCAAAGACGGTTTCCCACCATGGCCATGCGATCTGAACTGCCGGTCTGATGTCGAAAATCTCTTCGCCCGGTGGCAGAAGCGCAGCCGAAGCCACCACTGCCGGAGCGGTGGCATTGAGGCTGAATAACGGAAGAGTCGGTTTACGCATCTGCATTTTATTTATGACCAGAAAGGTTTTATTGAATCACTCAATTTCCAGAACTGGTATCGGTCAGGCTTGATGGAGCCGAAGCCAGTCCTGGGAAAGCTGAATTAATAACATCACGATTGATCGTCATGGCCTCTGCCTTGGCCAGCCGGTTGATTTCGTCGGCCAGGGCCTGCTGACGCTGCTGTTCATCAAGTTTTTTATCTTTAAACAGGCGATTATTCAGATAGGTGCTGATTGCCAGACTGTTCTCAAACTTTCTTACCCGGGCAACAAATTCCGGGTCTTTTTTCAGATTTTCGCGCTCAGCGGCCCGGTTGAGAAGCAGCTCCTGAGTCATGGCGCTGATGACGCCATCGAGAGCTTCTTTATTCAGCTGTGCCTCAGAGATATTCATCGTGCGCAGCCGCATCTTGAGGTCGTCAACGCCTACCGCGTGGCGATTGCCAAGCCTGACGACCGTATGCGAGGCAACATTATTTTCAACCGGGTTTTCGCCGGATGCAAGCATTCGGCTGCGCTCGGCATCATAAACCCGGCCAAGACGGTTGAGGCAATATCTGATTTTTTCTTCTGAGGCGCTGGCAATGTCTGAAGCGGGGGTATGGATTTTGAGAAAAACCAGTTCGGTAAGAGCCTTGTCAAAATCATTCAATTCGCTCATGTAAATATCGACAAGAGCCTTGCGCAGCCTCATACTGCGGTCTGAAAGAGGCTGACGCCTGACATTCTCTTCCAATACCCGGGCAGCCTCGGCCGGAAGACCGTATGCGAGAAGATTTGCGGCAAGATCTTCATTTTCGGCCACCGTCATTTTGCGGCTTTGATAGTAGTTGTAAGAAATTGCCAGACCAAGTACCAGACCGGCAATGATCATCAGCAGCATCGCATCTATTTTTCTTGTAATACCTCTGAGACTGTTCATGTTTACCTCGCCTTATCTCTGCATTGCCATCTTTTTTTCGCGTTCGGAAAAAAGCCGGCAAACTGGTTTAACTACCGATTCTCCTGCCGTAAGCCTGATAACATCGAGGCCGAGTTTTCGGCAGGTTTTCATGAATTCTTCGTCGAGCTGGCTCTGACGACGCGCAAGCTTTGCCACCGCCGCCCGATCTGACGTATCGAACATCATTTCGGCACCGGTTTCGGGGTCTTCAATCTCTATCAGACCAACATCAGGCAGTAGATTTTCCCGGGGGTCTCTGACCAGAACCATTATCAGGTCATGCTTTGCCGCCGCGATACGCAGTTCCCGCTCGAGTGGCTGAATTGTCAAACCATCAGTCACCAGAAAAACTATCGAACGCCGGCTCAATGACGAATTGAGAAAATCGAGCGGGGCCCGAAGGTCAGTTTTCCGATGCTGCGGCATAAAATAAAGAAGCTCGCGAATCAGGCGCAAAACGTGGGTGCGGCCTTTGGCGGGCTGAATGAATTTTTCTACCCGGTCGGTGAAAAGGCAGACACCGGCGCGGTCGTTGTTGCGCTCGGCAGCCAGACTCATGGCAGCGGCAAACTCGACGGCACTCTCGCGTTTTTCACGGCTGCCTGAGCCGAAAGCCATCGAAGCCGACAGGTCTAAAGCCACCACCAGCTGCAATTCTCGTTCTTCGATATGTTCGCGGACATGGAATTTTCCGGTGCGCGCCGAGACTTTCCAGTCTATCGACCGATATTCATCACCCCGATAATATTCTCTGATTCCCGCAAATTCTATACCTCTGCCCTTGAAGACAGAACGGTAACCGCCAGAATAGAGAGAATCGACGAGATGCCCGGTTTTGATCTCGATGCGGCGAACCTCTTTAAGCAGCTCCTTTGGCAGCATGCGAAACTTCTGCAGGCCCTCAGGGCACCGCTACTCCTTCCCTGATTCTTCTGACAAGTTCGTCCGAGTCTATTTCGTCAGCCTCAGCCTCATATGTCGGAATGACCCGATGCCGCAGAATCTCGGTCATAACCGCCTTGACATCATCTGGCTTGACGTAGGTGCGCCCCTCGACCATCGCCCGACTGCGGGCGGCGCGCGTCAGATATATGGAGGCGCGCGGCGATGCTCCGAACCTGATATAGCTTTTCAGCTGCAGATTGTATTTTTCAGGAAATCTGGTTGCATCGACAAGTCTGAGAATATACTCGACGATTTTATCGTCGACATAGACTTCTCTGGCGAGCTGGCGCAACGCAATTATGCCGTCGGCATCGATCACCGGCTCGACAATGTCGATCTGGTGGCTTTTTTCGGCGAGACCCATGCGCTTGACGATCAGGCGCTCTTCTTCGAAAGACGGGTATTTAACGATGACCTTGAACAGAAAACGGTCGACCTGCGCCTCAGACAGCGAGTATGTCCCTTCGGTTTCGATCGGGTTCTGGGTCGCCAGCACAAGAAAAGGCTCCTGCAGCTTGAAAGTCTCACGCTCGATGGTGATCTGGCGTTCTTCCATGGATTCAAGCAGGGCGCTCTGCACCTTGGCAGGGGCCCGATTGATTTCGTCGGCAAGAACAAAATTAGAGAAAATCGGGCCTTTATGGGTTTGAAATTCTGCATTGCGCTGGTCAAAAACTCTTGTGCCGATCAAATCCGCCGGCAAAAGATCGGGGGTGAACTGTACCCGCGAAAAACCGGTTTTTACGGTTCTGGCAAGGGCCTTTATCGCCAGAGTCTTTGCCAGCCCGGGCACCCCTTCGAGCAGAATATGTCCATCTGAAACCAGTGCCAGAATAAGACTTTCAAGCAGGTCATTCTGGCCAACCAGAACTTTTCTGGTCTGAGTGCGTATTTTTTCGACCAACTGCCCGGCTTCTTCAATTCTTCTTGTTAAATCAGCTGTCTGACTCATACAAAACTCCCATCATTCGGTTATGGCTCTGATTATTTCGTTGGCATCGGCGTCGATGACCGAAAATGCCCGCGCCGGCGGGCGGTTGGCATACATTACCAGCTCAAGATCAGCTGCAAGACGGTGCGAAGCAGCCTTAACGCCATCGCTGACCACAGTTTCATTTATCTTGCGGAACAGTTCATCTGCCGTCATGTTCTCTGTCAGAATTGAAGAACGGCAGAGTGCCGCCCCTCTGAACAGCTCAAAGTAGCGCCGGTAAAATGCGCTGTCGGCATCATGAAACTCACGCTTCAGCTTTGCCACCGCATCGGCAAAATTTATTTTCGCAGCCGCGGGCTTGACCGAATCGCCGGTCCGTTCCAGCACTACCGCATCTTCAGTCTGGCTTCGTCCACCTGAATCTCTGGCGGCCTGGCCCATGCCGGGCCCCGTGTTAAAACCCGCCGCGGTTGTCTCATTCGGCCTTTCAGCAGAAGAAACCGCATTGCGGCTGAAAAAAGCCGACATAATAAAAGGCAGGGCCACGAGACCCGCGAGTAGAAAACCCAGAAAAAGCAGAGCGCTGAAGAGAGAATTCGTGGCATCGCCGCGCGATTCTCTGGCCGGCGACGGTTCTGCCGGCTTTTCGGGCTTTTCAGGTTCTTCGGCTGCCGGCAGAACTTCGACCTCGATGGGCTTCGTGCTGTGCATATTGCCCTCGGGGTCTTTGAATGAAAATGCCGGAATCGTTATTTTGCCGGCATTTTGAGGCACCAGCTCATATAAAATCTGACTTTGCGTCTGGCCGACACCATTAACGAAAGACGTGCTCTGACCACTGCGGGTACCGGCAATATCAAAACCCGGGATACTGGATACAGCCGGAATGCTTATCCGGTGATTAACCCCGGCATTCAAACTTTGTGAAACGGTAATTACCAGGCTGAGGGATTCACCGAACCCGATCTGGTTACGGTCGACCTCAGCACTGACGGAAAACGACTGGGCATGCAGCGCTGTCGAAAGGCTCAACAGCAGCAGCAAAAGCAGGCACCGAATTCTGGGCACGGTAATGTTTACCTCCTGTTTTCTACCTACTTTGACCAGCAACTTTATGGCAGGTTCCCAAAATCTTGCCATTTTATTTTTTTAAGGATTGTGGTAACTTTGTGGCATGAATAACAGCGTTTCAATATCATACGTTTTAAGTGCATACATCGAACTGACCCGCACCTGTCACCAGAGCTGCGGCTACTGTTCTTTTTTCAGCGAAGAATCGCCCCTTCTGGCTATTGACGAAGTGAAGGAAAAGGTCGCCGATATCGCCAGACGCGGGGCAACCGAAGTTATTTTTATCGCTGGCGAAGCCCCGCAGGATTTTCCGCACATACAGATCGCACTGCACCAGAACGGTTTCGCATCTTTCGCGGATTATCTGAACGCCGTCTGCCGCGAAGCCATCGCCAACAATCTTCTACCCGTGCTTGAGGTTGGCTATCTCGATGCGTTCACCATGGAAAGATTCATCAATGCCGGCTGCTCGGTCAGGCTGAATCTTGTCTGCTCAACCCTTTCAAACCCGGGGCAGTCGCTCGAAAAATCCCGCAATCGCAACCCAAGTACCGGTAAAGCCTGTATCGAAGGGCTGCACGCTGCCGGCATCCCCTACTCTCTTGGCTTTGTTACCGGCATCGGCGAAAGCGAAGAAGAGCGCCTCAAATTCATCGCCGAAACTGGCAGATTCTGCACTGCTGACCCTCTCCTGCAGGATGTAAGACTGACTCCTTTTCAGCCGTCATCCGGCTGTTCTATGCCAGATCGTCCTCCAATGAGCTTTGCCGCCATAAAAAAGACAATTTCTGCCCTGCGAGAAGCCTTTCCGGTTCACCACATTTCATTGCCACCGCATCTTTGCTATCGCTTCCCTGAACTTGTTGAAGCCGGCCTCAACGATCTTGGCTCGGTTGCTGTTCTGACAGGCGATCCGACGCACAGAAACTTCGACGTCCCGAGTTTCGAAACGCTCAAGGCCAGGCTCGAAGAAAAAAACATCATGCTCTATGAACGCGGCACCCTTTCTACCCCGGTTGCACTTAACCGACCCGAGGTTTTTGAGGCAGTTTCAAACAGCCGCAAGCTTATCGAAAGACGCAACCTTTCAGGCCTTAATCTGATCGACAATGCCCACTGCTTTGTCTGTGGCCCGAGAAACAAAAGCGGTCTGCACATCCCGGTTCAGAAGTCGGTCGAAGGGCACACCTGTACTTTCACCTGGGTACCGGGCCCGGCCTATCAGGGTTACGCCGGCATCGTCCATGGCGGAATTCTCAGCACCCTTCTTGACGAGGCAATGGCATACGCCGTTATGGGCGCCGAAAAAGACATTCTTGCGGTAACAGCCGACATGCACATCCGCTATCTCAGGCCGACCCCGGTGGGTGTTCCATTAAAATTCGCCGCAACTCTGGTTGGTCAGAGAAAAAATCTTTATTTCGCACGCAGTTCGGTTATTCTGCCTGACGGTTCGGTTCTTGCCGAGGCCGAAGGCCGCTTTGCCGAAATTGCTATTCCTGGAGGAAAAAAATGAAGGCACGAAAAGATCAGCTGAAAGTGGTAATTTTCACTCCTCAGCATAAAATTCAGGGCAACCTGCATCTTATAGAAAACAGCAGACTTTCTGACATTCTCAACACCGAAAGCCAGTCACGCGATTTTCTGCCAATCACAGATGCAATAATCACAGACCTGCGCACCAGTCACGTAATCCATGCCGGGTTCATTTCGCTCAACAAGAGACAGATTGAACTGGTAATCGAAGAACACGAAATCAAAACGAAATAAAACAAGGAAACGGCGTTTTCCCACACAAGGAGCTTGGAATGGTTAGACAGCATCTGAACGCCAGAGGCTTTAAATTTTATTGCCTGCTGGTATTTTTCTTTTTTTCTCTGGTGTTTTCGGCTTCTGCGGCCGAATTTATACTGTTTCATACCAGCGATGTTCACGGAGCGATAAATGCACACCCTGACCCGGTTGCAAAAACTGACCCGCGCCCATTGATGGGCGGCTATGCAGTTTTGCAGAACCTGATCGACAGCTATAAATCCAACCCGGAAAATGCTGACGCCAGAATAATGTATTTAGACTCTGGTGACTTTTTTCAGGGCACCCCGATTGTCGACAGAACCAAAGGTGCGGTAATGATCGACATGCTGAATCGTCTGCGGGTTGCAGCGGTTACCATCGGCAATCACGAATTCGACTATTCATACCCGAACCTCGTTGAACAGATGGAAAAGCGTGATTTTCCGGTTATCTGCTGCAATGTTTTCGAAAAAGCCAATGGCAGACTGCTGCGCTTCGCTCAGCCATACACCGTTTTCAGCCATAAAAACCGCAAAATCGGGGTTATCGGTGTTGATACGCCAGAAACCGCGACCATTTCCTTTGAAAAGAATGTCAAAGACGTTGTTTTTGCCGATCCAACTCCGATTCTGCCGCCACTGATCAAGAAACTGCGCAAGGGCGGAGCCGATTTTATCATTCTGCTCTCGCATCTCGGATTTGACGCGGATGTAAAGCTTGCGGCTCAGGTCGAAGGCATCGATCTCATCCTCGGCGGGCACACACACGCCCTCAAAAAAGAAATAACCTGGGCTGAACCCTTCAATACAGCTATCGTCCACAGCGGCAGCTCATGTGAGCATGCCTCGGTTGTCAGAATCAACATTGAAGACCCGGCCAGACCAACTATTCATTTGACTTCTACGCCCCTTTATCTTGATAAGTTCGGAGAGAACGCGAAGATAAAAGAAATCGAAGACAGCTATCTCAAAGACCTCAAAATCGAGATGCAGAAAGTTATTGGCGAGACAAAAGTTGGCCTGTATCGTGGTGTCAGCGGTGGAGATTCGCCAGAAGGCTCGATAATAGCTGATGCCATGCGCAAATACTCTGGCGCCGATTTTGCCTTCATCAATTTTGGTGGCGTCAGACAGCCATTTCAGAAGGGCAAAATAACTATCGAAGACGTATTCATGGTTCAGCCCTTCGACAACTTTATCGAACTGGTCGAAATGACTGGTTTTCAGCTTCGCGACCTCATTGAACGGTCGCTTTCGAATGAAGCCAAAGTCATCGATGCTGAAGACAAGGCTTTTGCAATGGACAACTACAACATGAAGGCTGATGGGCTCAAGCTTGTGGTTGGGCCTGATTATGGCTTTCTTCTGCCTTCCGGTATGAAAATTACCTATGATCCCTCCCAGGTTCCAATGAAGCGCATTGTTAAAATCGAAACCGACAATGGTGAAGAGCTGCAGGCCGAAAAGGTATACAAAGTTGCTCTGAATGACTTCATTGCCTCAGGTGGCGATGGTTATACGCTTCTGCGTGATTTTAAAGGCCGGACAAAAATGGAACTGCTGGTTCGGGATGCTCTTATCCGCTACATTGAAGAAACGAAAACCATCAATGAGCGACCAGAAAAAAGAATCAACAATATAAAACTGACAGAAGAATATCTTAACTGATGACCAAAGCCTGGTTCAAAAACCGCCTTAACGACCACTATCTGCAGAAATCGCGGGCCGACGACTATCGTTCGCGGGCCGCTTACAAGCTCGAAGAAATCGACCAGAAATATCGACTGATAAAACCAGGTATGAAAATTCTCGATCTTGGCGCCGCCCCCGGTAGCTGGAGCCAGTATGCTCTGCGAAAAGTCAATGGCAAGGCAAAAATCATTGCCATCGATCTTCTCGAAATAGCCCCAATAGATGGCGTGACCATAATAAAGGGTGATATACGCGCCCCGGAGAACCAGGCAAAAATCATCGAACTGGCCCCTAACGGCCTTGACCTGATTTTAAGCGATATGGCTCCCGACACCACCGGTGTGCATTATGCCGACACTGAAAATTCGGCACTTCTTGTTCATCTGGCTCTGGATATTGCCGAAAAACTTCTGCGACCAGGCGGCAATTTTGTCGCCAAGGTTTTTGAAGGAGTCGAATACCAGCAACTCCTCCAAAGAACCCGCAAGCTTTTTGGCTTTGCCAAGTCTTTTAACCCCAAAGCCTCACTGTCGCGAAGCCGCGAAATCTTTATGGTGGCACAGGATTTTAAACCGCAGCCATCGAAGTAAACTCTGGCATGAAGCCGACAACCTGCCGATAGATCTATTATGCCAAGCAATCTGCTGCATAAGGATCGGACTCAGATCAATACCGTTAAACAGGTAAAAAAATGCAGCTTCTGCAAACGCAGCAACCCTGTTGTTGCGAAATTCTGCGGAGGCTGCGGTCGCTCTACGCGTTTTTCTCACCTCGAAAGCGAAACCGTTGACGCAGCAGATTCTTCCGATACCATCCATCAGGCTGCCAGACCAATTGTAACACGGCACAAAAAGCTTTCTCTGCGCAGGTTTCTCTGTGCTTATCGCAAGCTCACAATTTTTTTACTTTTTGTATTGCTGTTCGGCCTCTCAGGGGCCCTGTACATTTCCAATCCCCTGCCGGCAGACGAAAACACCGCCAGATGGTCCGACTTCAGGGCGTTTCTGGCCAGAAAGCTTGAAGTTCCACACTATGAGCTGGACAATGTATTTTTCCAGCTCTTTACCCAAACCTCAGATGACAAAGCCACGATCAGCTGCGAGCAGGCAACCAGGCTCGAAGCTTTTTTTCAGGAATCGTTCAGTCAGCCCGATCTGACAATTTTTCCGAACCCATTTTTCGAAAAGCCATTGTCCGGAACATTAACCGTTCCGACCTCGGAATTTTTCTCTGATGTCCCGCTGAATCACCCCGTTTATGCGGCAATTTCACCTCTCAAATCTCTGGGTGTGCGTTGCGCTGATTCAGGCAACAGGATCAGACCCGAAGAAAAAATGACCTGGGAAGTCTGGAAACGGATCACGGGCGACCTCATGCGAACACTTTCGCTCGAAACCTCATATATCGAACGTCTCTGTGCCGGCCGTAAAGGAGCGATGACCAATCTTGACATACGTAATTTTGCAGAACACATGCGCGAAAAGCTTTTTATAAAAAATACCGCACCATTGATTTACGCGCGTGAAACGTTTTTTCCCAGCCGTATCGAGGCTTTTGGGGTTTTGAGCTCACTGATCAAAGAACTCCAGGCCGGGATGTAAACAATAACCACCGGCATGGGCCTTCCGGTCACTGCATCAATTGCGACAATTGTGACAGTTCTCTGGTTATTCTCCCGGTTCTGCATCCGAGGCGTGGTACCGGCCAAAAGAATCGGAAAGACGATTTTTATCGGCAACAGCCTGGGTTACCGCTTTTGTGCGGTTGAAGAAATGAAATATTCGTTACATGCCTGAGGCGTATTCGTCGAATACCGGGCGCAGCTTCACAGCCAGATCGTTGACCGGGCCATTGCCCACATGAATGATTTCGTGTGCTTCCATGAAGCCTCTGGCAAAGCATGAGAGCTGATGATACCCAGGCTTTACGCCCTTAAAGATAAAGTTACCTTCTGCATCTGTTCTGGTGGCTCTTGTGCCTATTTTAACCAGAACTTTGCCCAGACTGGCAGCAGATTCAGAATGAAGTATTTTACCCGAAACATTTGTCAATACTGGTCTAAGGCTCAATTTAAGAGGGCCACTCCGATAACCGGTTCTATGCCGCAACGACAGGGCTTCGTAACCCTCGGAATACACGGTTACGTCAAGAACTTCATCTGCAACCGAAGTAAAGGAGAACCTGCCATTTTCATCAGTCGTCAGCTGTTTTGTGGCGATCAAAACCGAAGCACCCTTGACCGGATTTCCGGTTACTGCATCGATAATCGCCCCTTCGTAAGCCTCATTTGCAATATTTTTTCGTTGATCGGCCGCGGGTTCTTCGCGAATCTCAGAAGTATTTTCAGGGGCTGTTCTGTCTGCATCCAACCCGACAGGCTGTTCAGAAAATGACGCTTTGTCAATTGCCGTGCCGGACCGACCAGAAGCGTCTGTCAGATTCATCTCAGGCAAAGTTTCAGCAGTATCTTTGCGGTCATACCGAACTGGTTCGATCTTGCGCTCAGGCATCCCAAGTTCCTTCAGCCTGTTACGCAGCGCCTCTCTACCCTTTACAAGGTTCTCTTTTGCGTCGGCAGATGCTGCTGTCCGGTTCTGCGGTGAAGGTTCTGCGGCACGGTATTTTTTCTGAATCTTTATCATACCTGCCGATGCAACACCCTCTCGCAGCTCATAAGACCCCGTTTGAACATAATTTTCGTTCATAAAATAGATATTTTGAACATTGGCCGTGCGGAAATCCGGAATGAAATTTCCTTTCGGATCGACCGCATACCAGTTTTTCCGGTTGAATGAATAATTCCAGCCGCTTACTTCAAGCTGTCTGGTGGTTCCTTTTGCCCTTATGCTCCCGGATTTACCGTCAAAAACCACCAGCAGACAATTTGAACCAAGATATTCAACTATCGAACTGCCAACCCTTTTAACTTCAGTGAAACTCATGGGGGCGTCGGGATTAAGCCTCCTGGTGCCAAAACCGTTGAGTGAACCGGTGCCGGCCAGGAGCTTCAGCGATTCAAAAAGCCAGTGAGCAGCCGGAATATCATCAAAGTCAGGCTCGACACTTATCAGAACCGGGTAAAGAACCAGTTCGTCACTGAGTTTTTCAAGCAGCCTGGCAAAGTAAAACAGCCCCTCGGCCCGGGTTATCTGCTTGTTCCACTGCCATTGGCCGTTTGGCAGACTTTTGATCAGGTCGCGCTCGACAACGGACCTGGCAAATGCGGGTGTTCCCCGACTATCATCAGATGAATGTATGCTTGTTTCTGGCTTCCTAACCGGCTCGAGAACTTTAATGACTCTTGCCATTTCTTTAACAAGAAATTCGTTTGTTGCCTGGTCAGATGACTCTAAAGCAGACGATTCGCCGATGAAGCCCCAGATAACGGCAACGGCAAACACTGCAAGAAAAATCAGATTTCGCCTGGCCTTTAACATACTTTTCTTTATCTCAGTTACCTCGGTCGGCTTTTTTAATACCCGGTTTAGAATGCGGTAATTCAACATTTCTGCCGGCCGAATCGACCACATTAGGAGTGATAAGAATTACCATTTCGCTCTTTTCTTCCGTGTCTGCATTATGTTCAATTTTTCTGACAAGCTTGCGCAAAATTGGTATTTTGCTGAGAAACGGCAGAGGTCGTTTGGTAGTCGTTTTTTTATTACGAATCAGACCACCGATAACTACCGTTTCTTTATCTTTCACCCTGACCATGGTTTTAATCTTTCTCTGAGCAGTCCAGGGTCTGGTCTCAATGATATCGAGAAGTTCGGTCAGATCGATGTCAACCTTCATCGTAATTTCGTTATCCTGATGGATAAAAGGCTGAACGTTCAGCTTGATACCAACCTCTGCCTCGCTCCAGTTATCGCTTATAGAAACTGAGGGGCTCGCGTTGCCAGTTGAAATAAAGTTGGTGGTAGCATTCTTGATCGGGATTTTTTCAACTATATCAATGCTGGCCTCTTCTTTGTCCATACACCTCAATGTCGGGTTTGCCAGCGTTTTTATACGATTATTATCCTGAAATGCCGTAAAGTTCGCCGGAATAACAATGCTGGAAGCACTGAAGTTAGCGATATCACTTGTCTGAGCCAGCTGGTCTGGCAGCTTGATGCCCATCGATTCCATATCCTTGCGTTTGATTTCGATCAGCCTGATATGAATCAATGCCTGGCGGGTCGGGTCAAGATCAAGCCTTCTGGCCATCTCGACAACTCGGTTAACAGAGGTTGAGGGGCCAGAAACAAGAACCATGTCGGTTCGTTTGTCAAAAGTGATTTTTACGCCCTCTTTTTCACCAAGATTCTCTTTTATCAGAGCAATAAGGTCTTCTGGCTTGGTATTCAGAGGGTTGAAATATTCGCGCGAGAAAGAATCACCGGCGCTCATCATCTTGCCTTCAAGACTTCTGGCGGCTGTTTCATAAATATCAACCGCCTCTCTGTCACCGGTCAAAATCAGGTTTCCAAGATCTTCCTGGGTTTTAACTCTGGCGGTAATATCACTGCTTACAGATTCTGAGATGATTGAATTCAACTTTTCAAAAGGCACCTGCAGTGGCAGAATTCTCACAACCTTGCCTTCAATCTGTCTTGAATTCTCAAGAGTCATTACCAGAAGTGTTTTTTCGTCGACGACAGCGAGAAAAAGATCGTGAACTTTGATTAAAGTCTCAAAAGCCCTTCGCACGCTGATCTTCTGAAAATAAATGTTAACCTTGCGTTCCTTAACGCTTTCAAGCGATTTGTCGAGTGCAATATTTACCTCGGCAATCTGGCCGAGGGCACGCAAAACGTCGCCAAGAGCAAGATTAGAGAGATCGGCACCTTCTACCTGATCTTTTTCTGAGATCTTCAGCAAAGGATTTTCAAGACGCGAGACCCAGATATCGCCATCTTCGACCGTGACTGCATAGCCGGTGCGACCGGCAATCTGATTTAAAGCCGCAAACGGGTCAGCGGCGGAAATATCAAGCTCAACCCTTGTCTGCACCGGATCGCGAAAATGAATCGATTTGCCAGTCTGACGGGCAAGCTCACGCATCAGAGTCGCAGCATCAGAATTGCTGACCTTGATCCGTGTCGGCTCATCGGCCGGATCTTCCTGGGGAAGCGGCAATGCGGTGCCGTCATTATCGACCTGCTTTTTCACCGCCGGCCTTTTCTTCTCTGCCGGATCAATAAGAGAATAAGAATCTCGCTTCTCGGGCAGTTTTTTTTCTTCTACCTGAGAGAATGTGATTTCCATGGAATTTTTTATGTATTTCACCGTTGGCAGCAATGACCTTTTAAGAAAAAAGGTTGCCCGCAAAACCGGCGGATTTTCTGATATCTGTGTCAGACGGGCCATTTTAACGGGCCCGCGTTCAAAGTTCATCAAAAAGGGGTTGCTTTCGACCCGGGCGCCGAGAATATCCGTATAAAACAATGGAATCGAGGATTCTCTGCAGATTTTTGCCTTGATAGAGCCATCGAATGAAAGAATATAGCGCCCGTGTTGTTCAGAAGCGCCCCCTTCAAGAGAACCGGGCACAAAATCAAGCCGTAAAAAGCGACTGCCATCACTCTGACTGAATGAACTGCCCAGACCAAGGGCAAAGTAAACGACAAAGATCGCAGCAAGTGCTGAAGCAAAGCGCACTGCTGAATAACTGCCACGCATACGATTGTCGAGTTTATAGAGTTTCACACATCAATTTTCGGCATTCTTAAGTTAATACTGAAGCATTAAAATCAGCCTGCTCCTGCCGATTAATTGATATAATGAAATGATAAACATCTATTCTCAGGGATAACCATGGCAAGATTAATTTCGGGGTCGGCTTTTCAGCGACCGATTGAACAGTTTTTCGAAGAAAAATCGGTTTTCGACAAGACAACGCTCGCTGCCTTGAAGAAGCTGGCAACCGACTCAAAGCAGCCGTTTGAAACAGTATTGATAAAAGAGAGCGGACTGCCCGAAGAAACTCTTTTCAGGCTTCTGGCAGAGGCCTACAACCTGCCATTCTGCGAAACCGATGAGACGGTTCCGTTCGCCGACCTGCCCGAGCGTCTGGCGTCTGTCTGTGCCCGCGAGAAGCTTCTGGTGATTTCGCTTGTCGACAAAAGTCTGCTGCTGGCAACCTTTCAGCCCGCACGCATTCGCAACATCACCCCTCTATTTACGACCCTTGGCTACGAAGCCTCTTTTCAGGTCACCACCTCATCTCGGGTCGCTCTTCTGATTGCATCAGCCCCGGAAACCGACAGCCCGCAGGATGACCTTTTCTCTGGCATTCACTCACTTGCCTCAACCCTCAAATCATCAGAGAACCGGCCCCGTGAAGCCGAAAAAATAAATGATATCAGCATCAGTCTCGACACCCCTTCGGTCTCAGAACTCGTCAATAAGACGCTTCTGCTCGCGGTAAACCAGGGCGCCAGCGACGTTCATGCCGAGTCGACGCAACATGGTGCAAGAATACGCTTCAGAATTGACGGGGTGCTTGTCGACAGGCTCGAACTTGACACTTCTACGGCAGCCGGATTCTTTTCGCGACTGATGATCATGTCGCACCTCGATATTACCGAAAAAATCATGCCCCAGGATGGCAGTTTCAAGGTTACCTGTGAAGATCGCGAGGTTGAATTCCGCATCGCGTGCATGCCCGGCATTTTTGGCCCAAATATCGTTCTTCGTCTGCTTTCAGGCGCCGAATCGGTAAAGCTCAGCCTCGAAACCATCGGCATGCTGTTCGATGAACTCGAAATCATCAGAAATGTCACCCGCTCACCACATGGCATGATTCTCGTCGCCGGCCCGACAGGCAGTGGTAAATCGACGACTCTCTACGGGGTTCTCGAATCACTTGCCGACCCGCGTTTAAAATTCATCACGATTGAAGACCCGGTTGAACGAAGAATTCAGGGTGTACAACAGATTCAGGTACGCATCAACCGTAACGAACCCGAGCGCTCGCTCACCTTTGCCCGTGGTTTGAGAACCATCCTCAGACTCGACCCAGACATCATCATGGTGGGCGAAATCCGCGATGCCGAGACCGCACAGATATCGATGCAGGCGAGTATGACCGGGCATCTGGTTCTGTCGACGGTACATGCCAACTCTTCGGCAGAAACTCTCGGCCGATTGCAGAACATCGGGGTCGATTTCCACCTGCTGATGAGCTGTCTGAACCTGGTATTTTCGCAGCGCCTGATGCGCAAGCTCTGCCCCGAATGTAAAAAAGGCCGGGCTCCTGATGAAAAGGAAAAGGCGCTGTTTGGAAAAATGGCAGTAGAACAGGTCTTCAGCGCTCAGGGCTGTCCAAATTGTCTGAAAATGGGTTATACCGGGCGAACCGGTATTTTTGAATTTCTGCAGATTACCGACGAAATTCGCGATCTGGTAGCCCAGAACGGCCTTATCGAAAGCATGAAATTTATCAGGGAAAAGCGTCTGCGAACCCTGTTTGATTCTGCGCTGATAAAAGTCAGTCGCGGCCTGACCGATTTCAGTGAACTTGAAAGAGTGTGTGGCCCTTGTCTTTAATTGAACAGCTTAATGAATGGTTGATCGCCAGAAGCCCAGTATACCTTCTCGAATTCTCCGGAAAAAAAATGAGATGGTGTGAGGGGTGCTGGAAAGATAACCGGTTCGACATAAAGCGGCTGAAATCAGCGGAGATCATCTATGAATCAGCCCAGCCGGATGCGTTACCCGATGTTGCCGCGACGGTAAAAGAACTGCGGGCGATTTCCGGCTACCGTTTTCCGTTTGAAAAACATGCCGCAATAATTCTGCCGGACCATTTTTTTACCTTCGGGTCGTTCCAGGTTCCTGCGGTCGCCGCCAGATCAGGCTTGCAACCATTTCTCGAAAGAGAAATCCACAAAACTACCACCCTCGCCTTTAAAGATTTCCATGTCAGATACGAGCTGGGGGAAAAGCGCGAAAACCGCATTCCGGTGCAGTATTGTGTCATCAGCAAAACCAGAATGCAGAATCTTTTTCAGATAGCCGAACGGTCGGGCATCGTTCCCCTTTCGGTTCAGCCAGCCTTCACCGGCCTGGTCAAAGCTTTAAAAACAGCAACTGCCGAAGCCAGACACCCATCGGCGTTTGTCCATCTTGGTGAAAGAACCACGACAGCCGGCATTTTTAACCGCGAAGGTCTTC
This sequence comes from Candidatus Rifleibacteriota bacterium, assembly GCA_024710355.1. GTDB lineage: Bacteria > Muiribacteriota > Ozemobacteria > Ozemobacterales > Ozemobacteraceae > Rifleibacterium. The sequence goes on along the minus strand of JANJUX010000007.1, from coordinate 33,627 downwards.
TCACCATTCACACAATCGACCGCGGCGTCAACGATCTGCTGTCTGCGATCAAAAATGCCTGCAGCTGCAGCAATGAGCAGGCAGCGAGCAAATTGACCGATGAAATCGTTTTGCTTGAAGACCCAAACTGCGAGGCTCAGGGCGAGATCGAAACCTACCAGAACATTGAAGCGGTTCTGATCGATCTGCTGCAGAAAATTTATGGATTTTTACTTCTGTTCTCAAACGATCACCCAGAAGAAAGTGGTTTTTTAAAGATCATTCTGAGCGGCGAAGGAACAAAGATCCGCAACATCGACCGGTTGATAAATGCCAACCTCGGCATTCCAACCACTTTTTTTCAGTCAGAAGTCGACATGATGGTCTCTACGCTTACCCTGCCGGAGAAAGAAAGCCCTTCGACCATTGCCGCCCTGCTGGGGAACCTGATGCTTTCTCCATGGCTGCTCGAACGCTATGACAGGATAATGGCCGCATGACAACTGCCTTTGAGTTTCTTGAGCGCGAAGAACGTCGAATCGCCCTGCCGGTTTCTTCGGCCATCGCTGCACTGGCGGCTTCTGTGCTCGCGTTCTCTGTTCTTGCCTGGATGTCGGTTTATTCGAAGCGCCTTGAAAGCGAATATACAGCGGCGGCAATCGCTATAGAAAGCGACTCAAAACAGTTTCTCGAACTGGCAAGCGGCATGTTGCCGCCAGAAGCAAGAATAAATGAGCTTGAAGCCGCGATTCAAAAGCACAATCTTGCAATCGGCGGCGTTTTCTCTGTCTGGACGCGGCTCTTCAACACAATTGAAGCATCACTTCCCGCTGGAGCCATAATCACCGCCGTCGAGAATCCCTTTACCGGAAAAGCGGTATTTGCTGCAGAAGACAGATTTTTTCGCTTCAGAATCGCCGTTACCGACCCAGATCATGCCAACGCTTTTTACCTGAAGCTTTCTGAAAACCACGCCCTGGAAAACCTCAACTTTGTTCCGAAAGGCGAAATCAAGTTTCAGAATAAAACCGCCTTCAGTATCGAAATAGAGTTCAAATTCAATGATGCAGTCTGACAGAAAAAATAAAGCCCTGATTCTGTTCCTTGCCTCCTGGGCAGGAATAGTCTTTCTTGCGCTGCTGCTGACTGTTAAGCTCCCCGCCTTCATTTCCGAAACCAGGCATCTCACCTTGAGAAAGTCACAACTGTCTGACCGCAATGACCTGAAATTGAGAATGAATGCATTTATAGAAGCTTTTAAAGCCAGGGCCGAAGCAATCGAAAAGGATCTGACTGCAAGACAGAACCGCATTTCCGCCAGCAGCTTTACCAGATTCCCCGAAACCGCGCTGCCTGAATTTGTCGACAATCTGCCCAGAATGGTCGCTTCTGCAGGCGTCAAGCTGGTCAATCTTGGCTACAAACCCCGCGAAAACCTCGAAGGCTATGTCGACCAGGCCTTTGAACTCTCTCTCTCCGGGCATTATCAGCAGATCCGCAAACTTCTTTATATACTCGAGACGCACCCGGCTGCAATCAGAATCGAATCGCTTGAATTTGTAACTCTCGATAACTCCGACCACGAAGCGCAGATAAATCTGCAGTGCCGCGTGAGGTTTATTAAAAATGGCTGAGCAGCAGAATGACAATAAGCGGGCACTGATCGGGGTCGCGATTTTTGCGTTTCTGATCATTGCCAATCTGCTGGTCAGAAGCGGTGGAAAGAACTCAACCACCCGGGCCGTAAATCCGCCCGTTGCCGCGCCAGTAGTTACCGTTGGAGCGGGCCCGGCAACGCCCCCGCCCCAGCCGGTTCAGAATGTCCAGGCTCCGGCAAATCCGCTTACGGCCAGCATTCCTCTTCCGACTGAAACCGGGGGCATTAACGAGCAGATTCTTCTGCTCAACCAGCAGGCAGAAAACTTTGCCCAAAGAGTGGCTGCGGTTGCAGAACCATTTCTCCCCCCAGACAGAGGGTTTCAGCTGCCTTCCGACATGTCTGAACGTTTTCGCTGGTCTGATACAGCCAGTGATACCACTGTGATTCAAACCGAAGCCGGGCCGGTTGCGCCGCCGGCAAAAACCATTGCCATCATCGGCGAATTTCAAAGCGGTGAGCGTCGCAAATTTCTGGTCAGAGAAGATGATAGAGTTTATATTGTCAGTGAAAATCAACTTCCTCAGGAAGGGACGATATCGGTTTCATCCGGCGAAAATGGTAATATAATCGTTAAGGATACAACCGGGCAGTTACATGATCTTCCCCGCATTACCCAACAACGCGATCAGAAGCTTGAAGAGGCCATAAGAATTCTCAGAGGTGGAGCCACAAAACAAACTGCCCTCGAATTTCTGACAACCGCAGAAACAGCGTCTGTAACAGCCCAACCATGAGGCATAAATATGAAAAAATTTAAAGTCAAAGCCCAGAAACCCGACGGCAGCATCGAAATATTTAGCATTTCAGCTGAATCGCCGCGAGACGCCATGGACGCAGTTGCCATTCGCGGCCTAAATCCGATAAACGCAGAGCTCGAAGTCGAAAAGACCCCTATTTCATTCGGTGGCGGCGTGAAAGACGATGAACTCTACCATTTCACCCGCCTCTTCGGCACTTTGACCCGGGCAGGGATTCCGATCATCGAAACTCTCGAAATGCTGGTCAACAGGGCTGACAGCCAAACCATGAAAGATGCCCTCAAAAATATCGTTGCCAGTATCAGCGACGGCAACAGTCTTAAAAGCTCGTTCGAAAAATACCCGAAAATCTTTGACCGCACATATCTGCAGCTTCTCGAAGTCGGCGAAGAATCCGGCAAAATGCCACAGGTTCTCGAACGCCTCACCGGTCTGCTGAAAAAGCGCATTCAATTGCGCGGCATGATTATCAAAGCCCTGACTTACCCGATGCTGGTAATGGTCCTGTCGTTCATTGTTGTCGGCGCCATTCTGATTAAAATTGTTCCGCGCTTCAAGGAGATCTATGCAAAATTCGGCGGCGACCTGCCGGCAATAACAAAATTCACTCTGGCCTGTAGTGATGCTCTGATCAACTATTTCCCGGCTTTTGCCGGCGGAACTGTTCTTTTTGTGATTATTCTGGTGCTGTTAAAACGAACAGCCACCGGGAAGCGCCTGTATGACCGCACGGTTTTGAGTCTACCGCTGTTTGGGCAGATGTTTCATACCTATGAAATTGCCGGTTTTGCCAAGAGTTTTTCGATGCTTATCCACAGCGGCATTACGGTCACCAGCGCCATGGAACTGATCAGACAGTCGGTTGACCGCGAGCCGATCCGCGAATCGATCACCACTGCGGCAGAAATGATCAGACAGGGTAAAGACATTGCGCAAAGCTTCGACAGCCAGCTCCCATGGCTTCCAGAACTGCTCAACCGTATGGTTGCAGTGGGCGAACGCAGCGGCAACCTGCCCGAAATGCTCGACCACGTTTCAGATTTTTATGAAGAAGAGTTCAACAACAAGGTTGAGACTCTGGCATCGCTGATTGAACCGATGCTGATCGTTTTTCTCGGCGTCATCATCGGCGGCATTGTGGTTTCGTTGTATCTGCCGATCTTTGGCATGGCCAAACTGATATCACGAAGGTAAGCATGGACTTCAACGACATATCGCAACTCATCGGAAGCGGCAAGCCGGCGCTGGTTCTGCATGCGCTGCAGGAATGGGAAAAAGACTTCTCACGACACCCGGAGCCACTTGTTCAGGCGCTGCAGCGCCACGACGCAAAGGTTATCGAAGCAGCTCTGCATCTTGCAGAAAAATACCACCCGGTCGCCTGCGGTGCCCAGGTTGCCGCTCTTTTAAAGTCAAAAAACGCCTTAATCCGGCGGCTTGCAGTTCAGGCAATGGTTCCGGCAATGGGGAAACCGGCTCTCGACGCTCTCAGGCTACTGTTTGTCGACGAGAAAGACGTTTTTGTGCTGGCCTCTGCCGTCACGGCTGCAGCCAGGCTCGGGGCCGGGCTCGAGCTGGTGATTCCGTTCATGCAGCACCCCGATATTCGCCTGCGGGCCAATGCGGTCAGGGCAGCGGCCTCATTGGGAAAAGACAAGCTGCCTGGCCTTCTCGAACCATTTCTCAATGATAACGCCCTGCGCGTCCAGAACGAGGCCTTAAAGGGGCTGGCCACACTGGCACCCGAAACTGAACTCGAAAAACTGGTTCTGCAGCGCCTAAATTCGCCGGATGCCGCAACCAGAGCCGCCACCGTTTTTATCACCGGTGAGCTGCCGCTGAGCCGGCGGGCCGTGTTTCTGATCAATGCGCTGACCGACGTCGACCATCGTGTCAGCGGCTGCGCCATCAGATCGCTGGCAATTTTAAGAGACCCACTTGGTATAAGAGCCTTGATCGAAGCTTATCTGACCACGCCGGATGCGGCACAGGCCGCATCTATTCTCAGACAGCTTCGGGCAGAAGATGGTGAAAGAATCGTGGCTTTCGCCGATGGCGTCGCGCGGCCGGTCACGGCTCAGCCGCTTCTTACAGAAAGAGTGATTCAGGCTGCCGCAAATCAGCCAAACTGGGAAGCCTTTTTGCCCTGGATTCTCGGCGCCGCTAATCGCAAAGAAGCTCATATTCGCCAGGCGGCGCTGAAAATCATCGCCAGTCAGATTGAATTTTTCAGGGGCAACATCAGCCCGTTGCTCGAAAAAGCCGAAAATTCAGGTGATGCTGATGATCAGGCTATTGCGGCACTGATAAAATGGAAAGCTGGGCATACAGATGGCCTGAGTCGACTGCAGAATCTGCTTTTTTCATTGAAAAGCTTAGAATCAGAGGCAGCACTTAAAATTCTGCAGAATGAAAAGGGCCTGATTGCAAAGAAACTGCTTGCCGAAGCGGCCGCCCGCGGTATCAAACTCAAAGATTCAGCGGAACCGGTAATAGCGGCTTTCAAACTGCCCGATCGCTGAAACCTATGAATCCTGTATCCTGAGGCTCACCACTTTGAGTATTGATCGCCACGCAGGGAGGTATAAGCAGGGTCAGGGCTGCGCACGTCGACAATCGGAGCACCAATCGTGGTTGTCGGATTCGTTATTTCAACCCAGACGTCGGCGGCACCGGTTCTCGATGTTTTGCTCGAAACTTCCCACCTGACTGTTGCAAAAATCGGGTTCAATGGCAGCCGGCGCAGGTAATAACCGTAATTTGCGCCATTAACCAGACGTTGAGTGGTTAACAGCTCATTGAAGGAATCTGGAAATCTCAGCTGGTCCTGGTGAAATAGGTCCATTGCTGCCCGCATTTCAAGCAATGCAAAGCGCAACCTCTCTTCTTTTTCTCTTTGTGAAACCACGTCTGCCGTCTGGATACCAACCAGCGAAACCAGCAGAATCAGTGCCGTAACAACCACAACCTCTACTAAGGTAAAACCCTTTTGCGATCTAATTGTTGAAAAATTAATATTGCGCGGTATCAACCGGTACGGCATCTGGTTTCGGTCCTGCCAATTTAGCAGCTGACAAAAGCCTACCATCTTGAGCAGAAATAGTTGTAGCAACTGTTACCCATGTCCCTGGCCCTGGCAGGTCTGCGTTATAGCCAACGCGAAACACTGTATCAGAAACCTTGTAGATCGTCGCCGCTCCTGCTGGCGCAGTAACATTTCCTGCAACAAGAGCAGAAACTTTCCTAGAAAAAGTAAGTTCAATAGTTCTGTTGTTAATTTTTTTGGCAGTTGCCAGAAAGAAATCTGGCTTCCATGTAGTTAACAAATCGTCACCAAGCGCAGCTCTGGAATTCGCACTAGCACTGACTCCGTCAGGCCCGCTGGACCAGATAGAACCAACTGCCGGATCCAGATTATAGTTATTACCCCAAGGGTCAACAGGATTCCCCATTTGCCCGGCGCTTGTTCTATAATCCTGCAGATATCGCCCGATAAGAGGCTTCAAATCTACGTCTGTCACCAAGTTAGAACCAAACATTTTTGCTTCCATCTGATCATACATAGCAAGAGCTTTTTTGAAAGTTTGCAGGTCAGCTTCAGCTGCAGTCATCTTAGACTGGTTTACATAATCTTGATAAAATGGCAGTGCCAGAGCCACCAGGGCGGCCAGGATGCCGACTACGACGAGCAGTTCCAGCAAGGTAAAGCCGGATCTGCCACTATTTTGCCACTTTGTTTCGGTTTTCACCATTAAGTTTTGCCTGTTACTCTGCAAACAGATTTTTTCTAAACCAAAGAGATAATCGGCAAAACCAATTTGTTCACTTAGCATTTTCTGCACACAAAAAAAATTGATCTCAGATTCTCACTTTGTCGAGTCTGTTATAATAATACAGAGAATGATTTTTGTCTCTCAAATCGCACGTTTTGCTGATAAAAATAACTTTTTCAGCCTGTTAAAAGGATTCTTCGATGAAACTGCGTCGTGGTTACGTTCTTCTCGGGCTGCTGCTGTTTTTTACTGTCCTTGGCCTTTCTGGCACGGTTACAGTTTTAGAGCAGGATACCAGACTGAAACGCTTCAGCGAAGAAGATCTAAAACTCAATCTCGATGCCCTGCGCCGCGCAATTGACCTTTATCGTTATAAAAATCCAGGTGACACAACACTCGACATAAAAATGGGAGAAGGCCCCGAGGCTCTTGCAGATTTTCTTGCTGACCAAAGCTATGTCAGAGCCAGAGTCGCTACCGGCACCATGAAGTGGCGAATTATCGATAATCTCATAAAAAACCCGAGTTTTGAGGTTGATGACAACACAGATTATGGTTTAATCGGCACCTGGCGTGGCAACTACACCGCCAATGACGGGGTCCCCAACGGCTGGAAACTTAACGCCGACGGAGCTGAGCAGGAAATCAGCATTACCACGGCCGCGACTTATGTAGTCAGTTTCTGGGCGAGGTCGACGAGCGCAACGGCCAAAGCAATTCTTAGAATCAGAATAAATGCGGCAGCCACCCCTGCCCTTGAAATCAATGCCACCGGAACTGAATGGAAAAGATATTTTAACAGCTTCCCTCTCGGCGCGGTTCCTGCTACGGTAAGAATCGAACTGCTGCAGGCTGGCACCACTTCGGGCGATACCACGTTCATCGATGGCCTGATGCTCGAAAAATGGGTTCCCCCAGCCGGCACCCCCGGTGGAATTCTTCCGGTTGCATCTGCCTGGACCGATAAATATCAGATAGTCCCGGCCCAGGCTGTGAGCGCATTACAGGAACGTGCCTTTAAAACAGAATTGACCGCGCCGGCGGGCTCAGATATTTCCAGCTACAGCTGGTGGTTTCAGTGGTAGGGCAATATTGATCAGGGTTTAACCAGGCGCAATGATGAGCCCTGGTTTGGTGCGTTAGCATCTTTTCTTGGTGCACCGTATTTATTCTGACCGTAATATTCTTCGTATGTATCGGTTGGATAACTTCTATCATCGCGGGTTCCGATGAAAACCTTGTAAGAAGGTCTGAATTCGATTGTCTGCTGTGACGGCGGCGATGCGTGCCCCAGACCATCAGTAAAAATTACATAAATGGTTTTAAATCCAGGAGTTGGGTGGAGTGTCCAGGAATATGACGCCGGATCAAGTGACGGGTTGTTGATAGTTGACGAAGCAGTGCCACTGTTACTGATTTCGACTTTTGCAATGCCGCTCGGGTCAGAAACCGTAAAGGTCAGATAAACGACCGATGTTGCCGTCGTCGATTCGCCGAGATAAACGCCAGCTTTTTTATTGATGTAAAAAGATGCGTCGAGCGGCGAAGGTGGTGTCAGATCGACCCTGATCCCGTCAGAGCGGGCTCCGAAATTGGCTGCCGGACTGAAAGCCAGGGTGCCATCACTGTATCGGCCAGATCTGTCGCGAACTCTGATGCGGGCATAGTAGGTCTTGCCATCTTCACCCAATTTGTAAAGATACGAAGTGACAGCACTGCCCAGCAGTGTGCTGGTTGCAATCTGAGTAAAACCAATATCTGAAGCGACCTGAATGTGCACATCAGCAACGCCGGAGACCGCGTCGTTATGACTGAAACCGAAGTAGATCCAGGAATTTGATGATACATTATGGTCGGGGTCATTATTGCCGGCAACCAGATCGGTTGTGGCGCCTGCAGAAGGATCGGCCAGATCAAGCGTTATACCGTCAGTAGTCTGCCATGCGGCCGAAAGGTTGCCGGCAATGTCTTCGTATTTGGCGCGGGCATAGATAACATTTCCGTCAACTGCCGACGGAACCGTATAGGTGTATGCCCCGGTAGTGTTGCCGGTCCAGCCGGTGTGAAGAATGCTCGAAAAATTGCTGATATTGGAAATCTCGATCAGAACATTTTTGACGCCAGAATCGCCATTGTCAGACAGACCGATGGCGGCGAATGACACAACGGCGTCGCGCGACCACACATGGTCTGGATCATTGTTAAGTGCCACGTTATCAGTATAGCCCGTTGCAGTAGGCGCATCAGAGTCCTGGATTGAGCTGACAGCAGACGAAAAAGCACTTGTGTTTAAAACCGCATCGCGGGCACGAACCCTGAAGTAATAAGTCTGCTCATGGGCCAGACCGGCAAAAGTGTGAGTTGTAGAGGTTATCCAGCCGGAATTGGCAAAGATCGTGCTGAAGGCCGACGAAGTGGAGCATTCAAAATAGTAGGTCACACCGCCAGAAACTGGGTCTGAAACTGTATTGCACGAGACGATATTCACTGTTCCGGAGGTGTAGGCGGGTTCGGTTATCATCGCCGGAACCGGCAGAACTGGAGCAACCGTATCGACTGTTATGCCGTCGCTCGACGATATGGTGTAAGTGCCGCCGCCGTTATAAATGCGCACATTGATAAAGTATTTGGTGTTGTGAACCAGGGGCAGGCCTGTCGCTGTGTAGGTCTGTGCCAGGCCAACGTTTGTCCAGTTCAGAATGTTGGTGCCACCAGATGTCGTGCCGACCGAAACTTCGTAACGGGCAATGCCTGAATCAGGGTCAGAGCTTGCTGTCCAGGTGGCGACCAGCGTGTTATTGCTGGCAGTAAAAGCACCCGCATCAGAAACAAGAACCGCAGCCGGCGGCGTCGGATCGCCCCCCTTGATACCATTTGAATAGGCGACTGCCGATTTGTTGCCGGCACGGTCAACTGCTGTAACCGTAAAATAATACATGGTGGCGCCGGTAATATCGAGCGGCATCGGCCCGAAGGTTATTCCGAGAACGTTACCGACATTGGTTTCGGCAACAACGTCTTGCGCGCCGGCGGTTTTACCAACTTTTACCAGGTAGTGGCTCAGGCCGGATTGCGGGTCGATACTCGCTGTCCAGCTTGCATGCAGCTTGTCGAGATATGGCGAGTAATCGCCGTCGTCGGTCACTGTTACAGTCGAAGGGACCTGTGTGTCAACACAAGTTGCCGCTGAATAAATTGCAGAAATATTGCCCAGTTCGTCAAGAAATTTGACCCTGACCGTGTGCGTGGCAAAAGTTGTGGCAACCGCCCAGCCAATATAGTTGGCGTAGGCGACCGACGCGTAAGCACCACCGTCGTAAGACAACTGCATGGTTGGCACCTGGCTGGCGTCAGAAACGGTAAAGGTAACGTCAAGAGTTGTCAGGTTGCTGTAAGGCGAAGGTGCAACGGCAACTGTTCCGACGGGGCCGGTGGTATCGAAAAGAATATCGTCAGAGTAGACACCGATATTGCCAACCGTGTCGCGGAAACGGGCGTAAACAATCTTGAACTCATCGCCCGGGGTAAGTGTCCAGCTTATTGAAGTGGCATACGGTACCCAACCACTCCAGGTAATGCCATCATTGCTGAAGCTCATATCAGCAACGCCTTTAAGGTCTGAAGCAGAGAGGGTAAGACTGGCGACCGGATTTTTCGTTCGCGCAGCACCCGCGTTTATAATAATTGACCCGAGAGGAGGCGTGGTATCTACTTCGGCCACTACAGTGGCACCGCTGTAGTCACCAACGTTACCGGCGCCATCAACCGCTCTGACTCTGAACGTGTATTTGCCCTGAGGCAAACCGGAGGTAATGTAACCGGAGGTTGTTGACGTGGCAAGGTGGACATAAGGCCCGGCATTCAGGCTTCTTTCAATACCGTAAGCCGCAATGCCTGAGTTGGCCGGGTCGGTGGGTGCAACCCAGATAAGGTTGAAAACGCCGTTATTATTCAGAACATTGTCAAGAGAAGGTGTGCCGGGCGCATTCGGCGGATAACGGTCGACAAAATTGATAGTCTTGTAAACGTATCTGCCACCCACCTCAAGAGTAACGCTGGCTAAACCGGCATTAACCGAAGAAATGGCGAACGTGCCAATTCCTGAAGTGGTTTTGGCCTGATAACCGGCAACAAGCGGATAACCGTCGGCCGGCGAAAGAATGCCAAGATCGTTGAAAACATTAACCGACGTGCCATTCGGAACCAGATCACCGGCATTGCCAATCGGGCTCGTAGTAAAGGTTGTCGAAGGGTTCGGCGTTGCGGGCGCAATTATCAGTTCTTCTGCCGAACAACTGACTGAGAATGCCGGGATCTGGATAAAGTTGACCGAAGTATCGGTGCCGCTGGCCAGACCAAGAACCCCTCTGACATTGGCAAGGCCCAGATTAAGCCCCGTTGCCTGCAGGCCGAAAACCAGTGCCCCAGATGCGTTGGCCTTAACCTGATGACCATCTCCCGGAATACCGTTCGAATCGGCAGGAGTAAAAGAACCGCGGTTGGTAAGCACTGTTACTTCAGTGCCTGACATGATCGGGTTGCCTTCGGTGGTCAGAATCGGTGAAGAAACATAATTGGCCGTATGGGCTGGGTATAAACCGGCATAAAGTGAGGTTCTCGATGGCGTAAGGGTAAATGGCCCGTAAGCAGCCTCATAAATACTGCTTGATGACGAATACGAGCCTTTGTTAAGGGAATTATCCATGAGTTTAAGAAAGACCAGATATGAGCCGCCCTTGATTGCCGGCTGAATCGGCACGGCGGCAATGCGGTCGATTCCGTCATTGCTCGGGAAATTCGGAATTTCATAAACTATGGCATAAGTCGCGCCAACCGTAAGAGAGCCTGAAGTTACCGTTGCAGTGATTTTATCGGCCGGCGAGCCGTTAGCAGTGACTGTGCCTGAAACTGACGGAAATTCGTATTTTCCGCCCGCAAGCGCTTTGGCGAATTTTACAGCTGTGTTGAGGGGGATAACCTTATCGACGTGGTCAGTGGCTTTGGTATCGATACCATAAACCGTTGCCGTGAGGCTGGTAGCCGCCGCTGCTGCCGCAGAGCCCAGGCTTTTAAAAGGAAAAACCTGAGGCCGTGAAGGATCCATGTTAGGGCCGCTGCCAGGTGTTCCGTCGGCAAGGTTCGGGTCAGCAACCTTGGCATTGAAGCTTGGCAGCGAGTTGGTTGTCGAGCCATCAGAAGGGTTGACCTGAGAAGCGGTTGGCGGCGTCTTGTCAAGCTTGAATGGATACATCTCGGTAACGGCATTGAAGTTGTGACGCGAGGCATCAGGCAGGTACATTTTGTAAAAATAGGTACCTTCGGTAGTCGGTACCGAACTCAAAAGATAACGATAGCCATAAAGGTCGTTGGTAACGTCGTAGTCGCGGGTCAGCGCACCAGGCATGGCCGTTCCGACCGAGTTAACCATCGAAATCACCGAATTGTTGATTTCAATATATGAATCAACAGTGCCATCGGCCGTATCTTCTGCTTTGGCAGAGAACTGCAAAGGGAAAGGTCTGGCATCGGCATCTGTCAGCGCGTTGTAAAAAGTCTCGGTCGGGTAGACATCGAATGATCTCGGCGCAGTAAAATCGTTTTTGACCCAGCGATAATAAACATAATTAACAAAGCTTGGCAGAGGGGTTGAGTAGTAACCATTGGCAAAGGAGCGGATCTGAAACTGCAGAATACCTGAGCTTGAAGGGTGATCGATAGTAAGAGTGGCTGTGGCATTGTTTGCCGAAACCACCGCAGACGCATAAATTGTCGAGCCATTGAAAATTTCTACCGTCTGCGGGAAGTTTTCGGTTGGAATAGACACAGTTACCAGCAAAGGGTTCGGGTTGTCTGTCACGATAGTGACACGGTTATGGGCCGTGCTGCCGCCGCCCGGAAAGAGTGAATCTCTACTCCAGGTTGGGTAAGGCGCAGCAGCCGGATTGGCAGCATTTTTAAAAGTAGCAGAAATAGGCGGACTGGGAGCCGGGTTTGCCGAATTGACCGTCAGGTAAACTCTGTAATTATTTCGACAGATGGCGTGGTCCTGGTCGACAAGGGTGTAATAGGTTGTTCCGTTTACCAGGGTTCTGAATCTTAAAAGAAAAGCATTGGTGCGGCCGAGAGCACTGAAAATATCTGAGCTGTAGCCCCATGCCAGATGAAACCCAGATGACTTGGCATCACGGCCGGCTTCGGCAGCAGGCCCCGAAGGATCTGCCGTGTGCAGGCAACCAAAAAATCCGATCGTATTAAAAAGCAGGCTCGGGGGATTTGTGCTCTTATCAATGAGTGTCAGATCATTAAAAGTTGGGTCAATCATGTAACCGTTCGAGGCAACGTTCCATTTGAAGGGAACCAGAGCGCTTTCTGGCGGATAACCGGTCGGATACTGCTCGAGATTATAAACATAAAGTTCTTTAACGTTGCAGTCTTCAGGCACGGTTGGGCTGGGGACACCTGCTGCCAGACCGGGTTTAGTGTTATCGACGACAAAGTCAAAGGTTCCGGTTCTGGTATTGCCGGCAAGATCACTTACCTGGTATTTGAGACGGTAACGATGCTTTTCTGTGAGGCAGACATCCCAGGCTGAGGGCGGCACAATACGCACCCGGTCGGCCGAAATTATTTCGAGGGTCGTGGTTATGGTGGCAAGAACATTACCGGAGTTGTCGATATCGGTCAAAGAAGCCATGGCAGAGTTGATGTCCACCCCGGAGCCGCCAGCGTCGCCAAGCAGAAAGTCAATTGTCGCGATACGATGATCGCTGGCAGTCGTTGTGCCGACGTATATCTGCTGTCTTTCATAAGCGTGAACGTCGTAGGTTTTGCGGGTAATGGTCGGCAGCGTCGTGTCGATGACAACCGTGATTTCATTCGAAAAGGCGCTCTCGGCAAAGCCGTTGTGGGCTTTAACCTTAACTTTGTGGCTGCCGGCCGACATGCTGCTGCTCGAAATGAACGAGCCGGCACCGTTAGATATTACGGAGCCCTTATAAACGCCGTCAATATAGACCATTATGAGGTTTGAAGACTCAGACAAGCCCTCGATTGCGATACCAGTCGTTATATTCAGCGGCAAAGGCACACCTGGCACGGCATTTTTTCCGGAAATTTTAGTTATGGTCGGGGCATTTGGCGGTGAGGTCGCCCCTGACATAATTACCGAGATGCCGTTTGACCAGGCACCCCAGTTACCGACGTTACCGGCACGGTCTTTAACTCTGACGCGTGCGTAATAGTCTCTGAAGCCCTGACCATCCTGAAACAGGTAATAGGCCCCTGCAGCCACCCATGGCTCTTCCACCAGACCGGTTATGTCTGGAGATATAGATACCTGCACCTGTATTTCTCCCACGCCGCTGCGGTCGTCGGTGGCGGTGTAATAAAAATAGATGTTCGGGTCATAGGAAAAAAGCTCATCCGGGTCGTTGTTACCGGCGCCAATATCTGAGCAGGGCACTGCCGGTGGCGCGACCGTATCGACATAAAAATTCGGCGAGGCAATTGAATATGCGCCAATGTTGCCATCGGCGTCGTGAGCCTTGACGCGAAAACGGTATTGCCCATCGGTCAGGCCAGAAATAAGGTAAGAATTGGTGGCCGAAGTTCCGATCACGGTGTATGCAGACCATGAACCCGTGTAAACAGATCTTTCGATGGTATATAACGAGGTGCCGGCACCACCCTTGTCGATACTAGGACTCCAGGTTAAAACCGATGCGCCGGTGTTTGAATACTGTGGGGTCAAAGTCAGACCGAGCGGTGCTGGCGGTGGATATTTGTCAACAAACGTCACAGCCGCATTGGTGGTTCTGCCACCCATCGATACAGCAACGGTCGCGGTACCTTTAACATCAGAAGACAGTCTGACCGTAGCGGAACCATTGAGCGCAGCGGCCTGATTGCCGGCAAGAGCAGGCGCATCGTCGGTTAACAGAACCCCAAAATTGGTAGTACAGGTCGCGAGTGAACCGTCAGGAACATTTCTTGGCGCACGACCAAGAAAACCTGTAGCAATCTGGGCCATCGGCGTCGGATTGGCAGCGGTAATCTCAATATTGTTAACAACCGGTGCAGCGGTAAAAGTATCGATAAGGTATATGGGGACAACCGGGCTTGAGCCTGATGCCAGGCCGATTACACCGAACACAGACAGTGAGCCTGCGGTTTTGGTAAGCACATTAACGCCGAAACATGCCTGACCAACTCCGGCCGAAGCTCCATTCTGGCCGAATCTTACCTGATGGCCGTCACCGGGAATGCCGTTTGCATCAGGGGGAACCAGCATTGTTAAAATATTTGGTGTCTGCACTAGCGATAATGGCTGACCATCTTTAACATAATTGCCTTTTCGAGTGGTAACCGAAGAGGTTGTAAAGGTTGCAACATCGCTTGGCACAAGGCCGGCAAAGAGAAATGGCTGATTCAAAGAAAAAGAAATCGGACCGAAAGCAATCTCAAGATTACTGGTAGTAGCGAAAAAGGCACCAGTATTGTCAGATCTGTCACGGGTAACTACTTTGGTAAGGTAGGTTCCGTCGGCTGTAATCATACTGATCGGAACCGCACCAACCTTGTCGATACCGTTATTAGAGGTAAAAAACGGCACTGGCAGCATAATTGCATAGGCTAAATTTTTGGTGTAGTTGCCAGCCGTTCTTCGAACCCTTATTCGGCCATCCCCAAAAACGGTAACTATAGTGCCCGATGCCGGAACCGGATTCCAGCTGCTGCCATCCTGCAACCAGATTTCAACGGAACTTCCCACAGACATTAACCCGGCCTTGGAATCGTAAGGTTTGAGGTCGCCCCCGAGCAGGTCAAAATTCCATTCCTGAACGTTATTGGTGACAACCTTTGCGCCAGTAAGCTGTTTATAAGGCCATAACTGTGGCTTTGCCACATCGATATTGGAACCTGAACCGGCGCTACCGTCGGCGAGGGTCGGGTCAACGATTTTGGCACTGAAGCTGGTATAACTGTTCGAATCTTCGTTATCTGCCGGCACCTGTTCTGTTGCCGTCGGCGCTGTGTTATCAATCTTGAACCAGTTGCTGCTGTCTTCTGTTACCAGAGTGAGTTTATCCTGAAGCCTGGCATTAATGGTGTAGGTTCCTTCAGGCAAAGATACAGAAGAAAGGTCGACTATCCCTTGAAAGGCGAGCTTGGTCAAGTCTGCCCAGGTGGGAACCGGAAGAGGAACGTTGGTTCCCTGGCCATTGGTCATAGTCACGTAAGAATTGGGGTAGTCTAGAACGTAATGACCGCTCCAGGACCATGCCCCGTTGTAGTCACCACCCCATGTCTGCGCTTTCAGAGTCATCAAAGTTGGTTTCAATGCAGTGTTTCTAAAGTTGCTTGTATGCGCAGGCGAAAGAGTCAGAGATTTAAGCAGGGGTGGATAAGACTCATTGTTGTGGGCGCGCATGACACGTTCGGCAGCCGATTTGCCGTAGTTATTGCGAACCAGAATACCCAGATAGGAGGTCGAATTTCGGTTATATTCCAGATTACGAAAATTTACGAGAGTAAAAGATTCGCCGTCGCTTGTTGCTGCAGGCATATCAAAAAATTCTTCGCCAACAGTGTATAGCCCGTCGTCATCGGCGTCAAAAAAGACATCCCCGGCGTCATAAGCACCAACGTTATTCAGCTTTGCCTGCCCCTGCGGCAAAATTTCCTGACTTAGCTGCGGCTTCCAGTAGGTGTAGTTATAGTCGCCCCACCCGATCTGAACAGTCTGGTTCGCCGGCATTTTTTTTACTTTCCCCGTAAAACTTGGCCATAAACGCGAACCAATTATCGCCGGTTCACCGCCGGGAGAGCATGAGACACGCGGGTAGGGAGTACCAAACTGAGTAACGATAGACAGATTTGTCGGGTTTCTACCAAGACAGTCAGCGCTGTCGCGGCCACGAACATCGAGCGTGATAGGCCCCTGTGGAAAAACCAGACCGGGATATTCAAGCAAAAACTCACCGTTTGCTTGATTGATAATATTAAGTGCTCTGCGGGTGTAAACTTCTTCGCCGATATGACAGGCATACCAGCCTTTGTTCTCTTCGTTCCAGGCGTTCAGTTTACCCTTGATCTTGATCGGGTTATTAACGACAGTCATCCCGGGGTAGTAGTTTACAAAACCGCTGCCATCGGGCACGTTAGCGGCAGTTTCACCAGAACCGGTAAAGACGTTGTGGCCGGGGTCCCAGATTTTCAGAATAGTGGGCGGGTCAGGTCTGGTGGTGTGCAGGTAAAAAGTTTTTGTCTGGGCGGCAACGTTACCGGCCTTATCGGCAATCGTCGCCCAGAGCCTTATCTGCCTGAACGGCTGACGAATGTTGTTCCAACCGGTGGTATCAGGATAAAAGTTGATCTGACCGGTACCGTCGTGAGATATGGTTCCGGCGACAGGATACCAGGTCGACACCGTTACGCTGTCAGGGTCACCTGTTGTGGGCATCGGAGCGTAATCAACCTTGTAATCGACAGTTGCAAAATCCGGTTTGGAACCGGTATCGGAAACCGTCGCATAAACAAGACCGATAGTACACTGATATTTATCGTCAGATCGGCAGCCTGAGTTACCATAACGGGTATTCAGGCTTGGTGGTGTCCAGTCGACAATGACCGGCACGGCGACGCTGGGCTCACTGGTGAACATGGTGTCATAGGCGGTTGCGGTAAAGTTGAAACTGCCCTGTGGCTGACCGGTCAGGTCGATTACCCAGAATCCGGTGCCGGGGGTGGTGGTGGTTGTCAAGAGCGTGGTGCCGCGGTAGAGAGTTACGGTAGTACCGGCCTCGGCGTTGCCTTTTACCTGAAAGGCGGCCTGGTTTGAATACATGATTGTTTCGGGGACAACCGCAATGCCGGCGACATGAGTGATGGTGGGGGCGTTGATTGCCAGAGCCGGAACAACGCTGACAAAAAAAACGATCGCCAGCACAGCGATCGTCCTGATCGATCTATTAACAAAACCACAGAGCCAGCAGGCTGGACCTGTAATTTCGGCAAACAACACTCTTGAAGGCACGTTCATGCACCTGCCCCATGTAAACCCAACAAATTTATGTACCCTTTTCTGCTTTAATTCTAAGGTTTTTCGAGCGGGTTGTAAATAACCCGCAGTATTCTGCTGAATTTAGTCAGGTTATTGACACGTATTTTGCACAATGATAGAATGATTTCTTGCGAAATTTTGAATACGGATCAAAATGAGATTGACCTTCTCTACCCCTACTACTTTAAAAAAAGCATCTAACGTTGGCAGGTTTTTTACGACCTGACAGCGGGCGTATTGTGCAAAACAGACCCCGCAGGACTGCGGGGTCTGTTTTTTAAATCCCAAAACACTTCATGAGGTTCACGATGAAAGATTCCCCGGAAAAAATGATTGAAAACGATGAAAATGCCGAGCTGCTGACGATTACTCTTCCCGATGGCAGCAAACATAAGCTTGAAAAAGGCAAACAGATCATCGAACTGGCAAAGCAGCTGCCCAACGCAGAAGGGCTGCCGTTTATCTGCGCCAGAGTCAACAACGATATTCTCAGCCTCGACTTTGCCCCCGAAATGGACTGCAACATCGAATTTCTCAACTATAAATCCCCACACGGCCGCGACTGCTACCGCCGCAGTATGACTTTCGTTCTTGCCCGTGCCATCATGGAGCTCTACCGTAACGCCCGCCTGGCGATCGATCATTCAATCGGCAATGGCTATTATTATGATCTGTTCACCGATGTTCCGGTTTCAGAGCAGATCCTTACCTATATCAAAACCAAAATGCTCGAGATCATCGATAAGAATGAGCCGTTTGGCAAGAAAACCATGACCAGAACCGAAGCTATTGCGCTGTTCAACCGCGAAGGCTATCCCGAAAAAGCAAGACTTCTGAAAAACCTCAATACTGACAAGGTCGGCATCGTTTCATGCTGGAAATACATCGACCTCGACTTCGGCGCTATGGTACCTTCTGCCGGCTATCTGAAGACTTTCGACCTCAAGCAGTATGCCCAGGGCTTCGTTCTGCTTTTCCCTGAGCATGAAGATCCGACGACTCCGGCCCAGATTCGCCGGCAGCCGAAGATTTTCCAGGCCTACCGCGAAACCAAAAACTGGGGCAAAATTCTTGAAGTAAACAATGTCGGCCGTCTCAACGAAAAGATCAAAGACGGCGGCATTTCTGACTTCATCAAAACCGCCGAAGCCCTGCATTCAAAAAAAATTCAGGCAATTGCCGACGAAATTTCGAGCCACAGCTCGATTCGCATCGTATTGATCGCCGGCCCGTCGAGCTCTGGTAAAACCACCTTCAGCAAGCGCCTCTGCACACATCTGAAGGTTAACGGTCTCAGACCGGTAGCCCTCTCCCTCGACAATTATTTTCTCGATCGCCAGCACACACCACGTGATGAACATGGCGACTACGATTTCGAATCGATTTACGCCCTCGACCTCGAACTTTTCAACCAGCATCTTAAAGAACTGCTCGACGGCAAAGTCGCTCAGATACCAGAATTCGACTTTCACACCGGCCATCGCAAGGACAAAACCGACCCGATGCGCATCAATGAAGACCAGATTATCATCATCGAAGGCATTCACGGCCTCAACGACGAACTCACCAGATCTGTACCGGCTGACTGCAAATACAAAATCTACATCAGCGCCCTCACCCAGCTGGTTATCGATGATTACAACCGCATCGCCACCACCGATACCCGCCTGATCAGACGAACGGTGCGTGACAGCAAATACCGCGGCTATTCAGCCGAAGACACTATCAGCCGATGGGGTTCTGTGCGCCGCGGCGAAGAACGCAACATTTTCCCGTTCCAGGAATTCGCCAACACTATTTTCAATTCGGCAGTTCCTTATGAATGGGCAGTTCTGCGACCTATCGCCGAGCCCCTTTTCCTCGACATTCCGCCTGAAAGCCCCTGCTATTCACAGGCAAGACAGATACTGCGAACCCTGTCGTTCTTCGCACCGCTCGACCCGAAAGAAGTGCCGCCGACCTCGATTCTGCGCGAATTTATCGGTGGCAGCTCGTTCCAGTATTAATGCGATTCCAGCCTGTATCCTCTGAGGCATAAACGCTGGAATGACGCGAATATAAGCGCAAATGTGACAAAGAGCTATAAAACTCCCGCTCCGGCGGGAGTTTTTGTTATAATGCCGATGCAAAATTTACCAACAAGGCCTGAAAAATGAGCAAACCTGATATGAAAGCACTGCTGGAAAAAGTATTAACTGATTTTCCACCGGTTAAGCGCACAACAGCTGACCCGATACAGTTTCCGCGCTGGTTTTTCGAGCAAAAACGCCCTCTGGCAGAGATTGAAGCAGTGGCGGTTTTTTCAGCAATGCTTGCTTATGGCTCAGCCGCACAGTTCATAAAGAAAATTGAAGAAACGATGCAGAAATGCGACCGGCAGTTCTTGAAACTGATAACCGGTTCAAAGGCCGATGCTTTTGCCTGGCCCGGCTACCGTCTGAGCACCGGACCAGAAATCGGCATGTTTGCTGGTGGCGTTGGCCGTGTCATAAAAAAACATGGCAGCCTGAAAGCCGTTTTTATGCAGGGTTACGCGCCAGAAAACAGCATTCAGAAGGGTCTGACGGCATTGCATCGGGCGCTGATCGAAGAGATTTCGACCAGACAGCAACCGCTGCCGCGCGGCGTAAGGCATCTGCTGCCAGATCCGGCGGCCGGTGGCTGCGCCAAGCGCTGGCACATGTTTCTGCGCTGGATGGTGAGACGCGAGGATGGCGTCGACATGGGTGTCTGGTCGGAGGTAGACCCGGCCCGACTGCTTATTCCGCTCGACCGGCACATCAGCCGGATTGCCCGCAATCTGGGTCTGACCAGTCGCAACGCCGATGACTGGAAAACCGCCGAGGAAATTTCGCAGAATCTTCGTAAATTTTCGCCCGATGACCCGATCAAGTATGATTTTGCGCTCTGCCACCTCGGAATTGCCGGTGAATGCACCCACGGCAAAGATCAGACCCTGTGCGGCAGGTGTCTGCTCGCCCCCGTCTGCAAAGCCGCCCGGAAAATCAGACCCTGATCAGTTGCGGGTTTATGTGGTTGAAGGGTTTGTGGTAGTATCAGAACGAAGTTTAACCAGGAGTCGAACATGCTCAGCATCAATGAATTTTTTGCCCGTCTGAATGAATTCCCCTGCCCCGAGCTTTTCAATATCGAGCTCGAAGGCTTTGACCGCATCGAAAACATCTGGGATGTTCTCAAGCGCATACAGAAGGGTTTTGTGGCTGGCAAAGTGCAGCCCGGCATTCACGGAACCGTTGAAGAAGGCGCATTTGTCCGGGGCAATGATATTTATATCGGCAAAGGCAGCATCGTTGAGGCCGGCGCCATGGTCTGCGGCCCCGCAATTATCGGTGAGAATGTCGAAATCAGACACGGCGCCTTCGTCAGGGGACATGTCATTATTGGCAACGGTGCGGTCGTCGGCCATTCAAGCGAAGTGGTAAGATCTGTATTCATGCCGGGCGCCAAGGCGCCGCACTTCAATTATGTCGGCGATTCCATTCTCGGCACCCACGTCAATCTTGGCGCCGGCACCAAGCTGTCGAACCTGAAAAATGACGGCAGCAATGTAAAAACCAGGATTGGTGAGCACATTGTCGACACCGGCATCAGAAAATTCGGTGCTATCCTTGGCGACAACTGCCAGCTCGGCTGCAATTCGGTAACTAACCCGGGCACGATCATGGAACCCAACTGCAAGGTTTACCCCTGCGCCAGCATCCAGGGTCATTTCGAACGCGGCTCGATCGTAAAACTGCGCCAAAACATCGAAACCGCAGTTATAATCTGATTTAAACCAAAGGCCCGGGCATTATACCCGGGTTTTTCTACAGGCGTCTGTAAATTTACGGCCCGGTATCAATATTCGATACCGGGGCGGGCTTTTATGCCCTTGTCGAAATAGTGCTTCTGTTTGACCATGCTGGTCACCAGATCGGCTTTTTCGAGCAGTTCTTCGTCGTCGCAGCGACCGGTCAGCACCAGCTCCAGCTCTTCTGGCGTATTTTCGATCAGCTGCAGAAGACTCTGTTTTTTCAGCATACCGTAGGTCATGGTGCTGAGAGCTTCATCGAGGACGAGAAGGTCGTATTTGCCCGACCTGACCATGTCGAGGGCCAGCTGAATGCCACGATCGGCCTCGGTAATATCGCTGTCGATAACGCCGAAGCGAAAGCTGCCGTCTGGTTTCATGCGCTCATTGCCGGTGATATGGTATTCAATGCCCAGGCGATCGAGCACCACCAGTTCGTTATGCCGGTAGGTTTCGCTGCCCTTGTCGAAAAAAATAACCCCCACTCTGCGGCCAGAACCGTAAGCTCTGATCATCAGACCAATCGCCGCAGTGGTTTTGCCTTTTCCATCACCGATATAAGCATGAATCATTTATTTGCCTCTATTTTCAGAAGGTTATGTCGAATTCAGTTCCGAATAACGGGTCTTCATCGATCTTTGGAGTCGAGGGTGCAGTAGTAACAGGTTTTGAGCCGGTCGTTGCAGCAGCTGCCGGCGTTGCGAACGGATTATCATCTTCAGGGAAAATGGCGTTCGTGCCTGTCTGAGCCGGTTTCGCCGGTTGCGCGGCAGGTGCGGCAGCAGGCACCGTTGCTGGAGTTGTGCTCACAGAAGAATTGCCAGAAGAGGCAGCAGTTGCGGCGACTGAGGTGGCCGGAGTTTCTGCAAACGGATTTTCTGGTTCAGTTTTTTGCGGAACAGCGGCAACCATGGTCTCTGTTTTCTTACCTGCTGGCTCTGGTGCATGCGCGATGAATTCGGCTTTTGCCGGGGCCTTGTCAAGACTGGCAATTTCGAAGGGCCTTTTTCGCTCGCCGCTCATGTCCCAGATTGTGTAGACCGGTTTCCAGTCGATGTCGTGCGCGCCGCGCACGACTTTGCGCATGATAAAGAAATCGCCTTCGGTCACCAGCGGCAGCATGGTTGCCATAAAGGGGCGGCGCCAGTAACCACCGGTGTCTTTGCGCTGAAAGTCCATGAGAACGAAGTAGTTGCCTTCTTTATAGAGCAACCGCTCGATGCGCACCGGCACATGATCAAACAGTGAGGCACCCGGGCACCAGACCAGCAGCATATACTTCGCAAAGTCGATCATTGGCGCCGGTTCGTCTGAACCCGATTTTTCCCAGAAGCGAAGCAGATCGTGAATATCGCGAATCAGAAAAAACGGCCTTTCGGCATTATAGGTGCTGTTGCGACCCTGCCACTCGTTATAGACCGGCAGTTCTTTTACCTGCGCGGGCAGACTGCCGGCGCAGGCAAGCAGAAGGGCAAAAGCCAGAAGTGGCCGCCACATTTTTCTGATGGCTGACGTCATTTATCTGATCTCCAGACCTTCTTTGGTCGGCACAATTTCGAGACCGTTGAAAATCACTATCGCTTCAAGAATTTCGTGCCAGGGGCGGTCACGAAGAGAGCAATAGAGCGGCATAAGAACCGGCTTTTGCCAGATTATTCTGACGCCGGTGTCAAAGGCGAGTTTCTGTAGAACCTGATCGATCGGCTTGCCTTCACTGATGACGCTGCCGGTTCCGTTCAGGGCCGGAAACCACTCTGCCAGAGTTTTGCTGCGATATTTGTGAATGCGCTCCATGAAGATTTTCCAGCCGGTGCCCTGCACATGCACAGGAGCGACGAAAATCAGACCGCGGCGCGGGTAAAAGCGGTGATGCGGGGTTACCACGTGTTCCATCATCGCTTCGAGAGTTCGCACATGCTGCCTGACCGCGTTCTGCGAACCGGTCGAACTGTGGCAGACATAGTCTTTACGGTGTGCCATGGCCACCATGCGGGTCATCTTTGAGATCGGCATCGGCAGAGTCCAGATTACGTCGGTTCTGTCCTTGTTCGGCAGACTGGTTTCGGGAACAAGAGCGTGGTATTGCTTTGCCTGCGGGCGATAAAGCACAACGCTGTCGTGGCGCACTGCAACCACGCGCAGATCGGTTCCGATCATAAAACCGGCGGTTACCAGCATTTCGTGGCCCTGCCAGTTAAGCCAGGCAGCGCCGTCTTCGCCGAAGCTGACGAGGCCCTGCACTTTTATTTCGTCGGGGTTCTTGATCATCAAGGCATCAGACTGAACGGGGAAAAGCGTAATCAGCACCAGTAGCACGATAATGCTGCGAATAAGCGAAAGTTTTTTCATGAACGATTCCTTTCACACAAAGCAATAAACAATTTTAGCATACTGCACTAATTTATTATAGAATACCTGATCAGGCAATAGCCACGGAAAACCGACAAAACTTTGCCGGGTCGAAGGGAATTACACCCAGTACCCGGTGCTGCCGGTCGGTGCCGTCGCTGCCTGTAGATCTAAATCAGTGAGGCCAATGATGAAGCTTTATCTGCTGCTTGCGATTCTGACCGCGATGTCTGCGGTGACCGTTGTCAGTGCCGGAACCGACACCCCCCCTACCCCACCGGTGGCCAAAAAAGAGCCAAAAATCACCGAAAAACACGGACACAAGCTCGTAGACCCCTATGCCTGGCTGCGCAATCGCGAAAGCCCGGAAGTCATGAAGTATCTGAAGGCCGAAAACCTTTATACCGAAGAAATGATGAAAGATACCGAAGAGCTGCAGAACCAGCTTTTCGAGGAAATGAAAAGCCGCATCAAGGAAACCGACCTTTCGGTGCCGCAGCGCATCGACACCTACATGTATTACAGCCGCACCGAAGAGGGCAAGCAGTATAAAATTCACTGTCGGCGCGGCGTAGAAGAAGGCGCCCCCGAAGAAATCATCTTTGACGAGAATAAATATGCAGCAGACAAACCATATTTTGCGGTCGGCACGCTGAAGGTGAGCCCAGACCACAATATTCTCGCCTATTCAACCGATACTTCGGGCGCTGAAAAGTTCGAGCTTGGCTTCATCAATCTGGCCACAGGCGAAACCTATGCCGACCGCATAGCTTCAACCACCTACGGCGTTCAATGGGCAGCTGACAATAAAACCGTTTTTTACACCCTGATGGATGACACCGGCAGAGCCTGCCTGATCAAGCGACATGTTCTCGGCACTCCCATTAAAGAAGATAAAGATGTTTACGAAGAAAAAGACGGGCAATTCTGGACCGGAATCGGCAAAAGCCGCGACCGCAGATTCCTTCTGATTTCATCTAGCAGCTCGACGACTTCGGAGGTAAGATTTCTCGATGCCCGCACCCCCGAGGGTGAATTCAAGATTTTCAGACCACGTGAAAAGGGCATTGAATATGGCCTGGTCTGCCATGGCGACTATTTTTATATTCTCACCAACGAGAATGCTGTCAATTTCAGGATCATGCGCACGAAGTTCGACAATATCGCATCGGGCAGCTGGGAAGAATTCGTTGCACCGCGCGATAACGTGCTGATCGACGACCTCGACGAATTTTCGGGGCATCTGGTGATTTCTGAACGCGAAGATGGTCTGCAGAGAATTCGTTACTACGACTGCAAAACCGGCGAATTCAAGTTTATTCCTTTTGAAGAAGAGGTCTACAGCGTCAGCCTCGATGCCAACCCGGAATTTGACACCAGCCTGGTGCGCTACCGCTATTATTCGCTGACCACGCCCGAATCGGTCTTCGATTTTGACATGAGCGCCGGAAAAGCTGAGCTGAAAAAGGAAACCGAGGTTCTCGGCACTTTCAAAAAAGAAAAT
This sequence comes from Candidatus Rifleibacteriota bacterium, assembly GCA_024710355.1. Lineage (GTDB taxonomy): Bacteria > Muiribacteriota > Ozemobacteria > Ozemobacterales > Ozemobacteraceae > Rifleibacterium. The sequence goes on along the minus strand of JANJUX010000007.1, from coordinate 8,731 downwards.
TACCATGCGGAACGCATCTTTGCGAAAGCAGCCGACGGCGTCATGGTGCCGATTTCACTGGTTTATCGCCGCGACATGCACGACAAGGAACCGGCCAATCTTTATCTGACCGCCTATGGTTCTTACGGCTCATCTTATGACCCGTATTTTTCATCAATCCGCCTGTCGCTTCTTGACAGAGGCTTCACCTACGCCATAGCGCATATCCGTGGTGGGCAGGAAATGGGCCGCCCCTGGTATAACGATGGCAAGCTGCTGAAAAAGAAAAACACTTTCACAGACTTTATCGCCTGTGCCGAGCACCTGGTAAACACCGGCTATACCACAAAGCAGAAACTGGTCATCAACGGCGGCAGCGCTGGTGGTCTGCTGATGGGCGCAGTGGTAAACATGCGGCCAGACCTGTTCAAGGCTGTAATTGCCGACGTGCCTTTCGTCGATGTCATGAATACGATGCTCGACCCGAGCCTGCCGCTGGTTCGTGAAGAATACGAAGAATGGGGCAACCCCGAGGAAAAAGAGTATTTCGAATATATGCTTTCTTACTCGCCCTATGACAACGTAAGCGCTCAGAATTACCCAGAAATGCTGGTAACCGGCGGTCTGAACGACCCGCGCGTCTCATTCTGGGAACCGGCCAAATTTGTTGCCAAACTGCGTGACACCAAGAAAGACAAGAATCTACTGCTGCTCAAAACCAATCTCGATGCCGGTCATGCCGGCGCATCAGGCCGCTATGACTACATCAAGGAAATAGCGTTCGAATATGCCTTTATCTTCAAGGTTTTCGGCGTAAAATTCTGAGTCGATTGTAAAAGAACCGGCCGCTGGCTTATCGCCAGCGGCCGGTTTTATTTCAGCCACGGATTAACACGGATAAACGCCGATGCAGCAGGTAAAGCCCCAAACTTTACCAGTCAGAATTCTTCGGGTTTTTGCTGCACTTCGAGCATTTCGTCGAGCATGGTGAGGTGAAAAATTCTATAAACGCCGGGGCTGCAGTTGATGACCCGCAGTCGCTGATCAGCCTTCTTTTTGTTGAAAAGCTCTTTATAGTAGGCAAAAATTGCCAGGCCGGCACTGGCCATGAATTCGACTTCGTCGAGGTCAAAAATCAGTTCGCAGGCATCTTCTGCCTTGTGCTCTTCGAGAATCTTTTTGAGGTTTTTTACCGTCAGCTGGTCGACTTCACCTTTGAGTTTAACGATAATCTCGCCGGGTCGCTCGTCTGATACAATGATTTCAAGAAGGTTTTTATGCATGGTTAGATTCCTGTAAAGTAGCCGATTATCAAGAGAACGGCGCCGCCAAGACCCGTAAAAAAAGGCACGTGGTGACTGCGGTAATCGACAAAGAATGTGTAATAAACACTGTAAAACGGAAAAGCCACCAGAGCAAGCGCTCCGAGAACAACATCTTTTTTCAAGGCTTCGCCGACGATCCAGATAGAGCTCATCATCAGCATAAGGGTGCCCGCAAGCACCAGCAACGCGCCCATTGGCAAACCTCCTGATCGTTCTGCCTTAACATTAACTCATTTTCTGCAGAATGCCAATAATATTTCTTTTTCGCACCGGCGGGTCTTGTTGCTGTTTGCTATCAGAAGAATTTCGTCTATAATAGAAAAATGCAATCTGAAGGAGTCTGAGCATGGCTGACAAGCCCGACCTTTTTTCGAGACTGTTTCGCAAAACCCAGGTTCACAAGAAAAGTCTTGAGCAGAAAGAAAAGCCGGTCACGCCGGGTAAGCCCCCGGTGCAAGGGCCAACCGGCCAGGGGGCAGCAGGCAAGCCCGCCACTCCGGCCACAAAAACGCCTGATAACGGGCCAGCCAAGATAAAAACTTCTTTGAGCGGCAGCAAGCTCGATCTCTATCAGACCTGTCCGAAGAAATTCTATTTTACGCATATCAGGCGTCTGCAGCGCCCCGCAGGGGCCAGCCCGCACCTTTCATTCGACCAGACCCTGCATAAAACCATGGCAGCCTTCTATCGCAGCAAGAAAGCCGATGAGCCGTTCAAACTCGACAGACTGCTGGCCCTGCTCACCGAAAACTGGGACCCGCGCGGCTACGAGTCACCCGCCCAGGAAGCAGAATTCCGGCTGCAGGCCGAAAATGGCCTGCGGGCATATTTTGACAAATACTGCAAAGGCCCTTCACGCCATATCGAAGTCGATTATTTTTTCAAGGTCGATATCGCCGGTGGCGAATATACCGGCAAAATAGACCGCGTTGACCGCAACCCCGACGGTTCGATCGAACTGATCGACTATAAATCGGGCAAACAGCCCTATGGCGGCGTCGAGGAACTCGAAAAAGCACTGGCCACGCAGATGCTGTTTCTTGCGACTGATTCGATATGGCCCGGCAAGGTCAAAAGAATAACCTATATTTATCTCAAGGACGGCAGCAGTCTAAGCGTGCTGCGCAACAACAACGAAATGGCCGTCGCCCGCAAGCGCTATCTCGACATCGGCGAAGCCATTTATCAGGGCAAGTTTGAGCCGGTAAGATCGTCTGCCTGCGGCTACTGTGAGTTTCAGGATACCTGCCCGGTGGGTCAGATTCCGGCTCTCAATGCCTCCAAGATCAGGTCTTTTCTGGATTGCCCGCATAAATATGCGGCCATTTATGTCAAGCACCTCAAAAGCGGCCAGAATGACGAGCCTTCTATCGATCTGGCGCTAGACCGACCTTTGCATGACGCTCTCGCCCATTTTCACCGTGATTACCGGCCGACAACTGAACAGGGGCCAGAAAGCACTCTGTTCACGACCTTCTATAAGATGATTCCGGCTGACCTGCCCGAAGAGATGCAAACCGAGATCAAGAACTCGGGGCGCGAATATCTGGCGAATTATCTCAACCGGCTGTTTCCGAAATCGCGAACCAAGCTGGTCAATGAGTTCATCGAATTCAACACCGATTCATTCTGCTTTCAGACTACCATTGACCGCATTGACAGCGATCATGAAGGTAATCTGGTGCTGATCGATTACAAAACCGGCAAAAGGCTGATGACCCAGGCCGACCTGCTGACTGACCCGGTGATTTCGGCGATCTGCGCGGCTGCTGACAACCGCTGGCCCGGTAAAGTAAAAAGCTTCGCCTGCGTCTTTCTCAGGCATGGTGAAGAAGTTCGCATCAGCATTGGCGACGCGATGCTGCGCAAGGGCAGACAGTTGCTGCAGAGCATAGGCGAGCAGATCAGGCGCAAGAACTTCGAACCGCTTGGCGGCCCGGCGTGTGCGACCTGTGTCGCCTCATCGGTCTGTGGCGAAAAACGCCTGATCGTTTCGATGTCGAAAATTCAGACGCTGCGCGAATGTCCGCGCCGCTACCAGTTCCGCTATATTACCAAGGCCCCTGTTCCTGACAAGGAAAAGCCGGCTCTGGTTCTTTACCAGCTGCTGCAGTCAATGCTGCAGGAATACATCAGCGGCGGCAGGTTCATCGAAGCGGGCGCGCTTCTCGAAAAGGCAGCGCAAAAGCTCGGAAAAGACGTAGAACTCAGCCCAGAAGGTCGCGACGAGGTTCTGGGCAAAGCCTATACCGCCTTCAACAATCTTAACGAGCTGATCAGAAACGCTTTTCCGAAAGTGCATTCTATCGGTGAGCAGGCCCGCATTGGCTATGAAGAGCTGGTTCTGACCACCCGCTTCGACCGAATCGACCTGCTGCCGAACGGCAATTTCCATGTGATCATTTATAAAACCGCGAAAAGGGCGATGACGCCGCATGAAGCCAGACTCGATCTGAGCGGCGTTTATAACTGGTTCATCGCCGACCGCCTTTACCCCGGCCGCGTCGAAAAACTTTCTTATGTATACCTGCTCACCGGTGACGTGATTCCGTTCACTCCGACCTCGCAGGATGTCGAAAAACTCAAGCTGTCGTTCACCGAATTCATCAGGGAAAATCTCGAAGCGACCTTTGAGGGCCAGCGCAACCCGCTGTGCAGCTACTGCGATTATCTCGAAATCTGCGATGACGCGAAAAGCATGTTGCTGTCGCCGAGCAAGATCAGCTGTTTCCAGTCATGTGCGTTGAAATACCGCATGAAGTATATCGACCGGGTACCGAAAGAAGCCCGGCCGACGCCAAATCTCAGCTTTGACCGGTCGATTCATTTCGCTCTGCGCGATTTTCACGAGAATTACGAGCGCGGGCGGGTCAAGGCCAATCCGTTCAGGGGTATTCTCAACAAATACTGGATTCCTGACGGTTACGCCGACCAGGAAGAGGAAGAGCGCTTCAAGGTGCGTGCCAACGTGATGCTTGAGGAGTATTTCAAGGGTCTCGACGGCAGCGAAAACCCGGTAATGTTCGAGACCGGCGCCAAATGGAGCTGGAACGGCGTCGACACCGTGGTGCAGATCGACCGCATCGACCAGCTACCTGACGGCAAGCTCGAAATCATCGATTACAAAACCGGCAAGAAAGTGCCGGATGAGCGCGTCATCAATGAAGACGCCAGTCTGATGAACATGTTTCTCGCCGCCAATCAGAAATGGCCGGGGCGCATCGCCAAAGTCTCGTATCACTATATGTCGAACAACAAACGCTACAGTCTGACGCCGACCGAAGCCGACATTCAGGCGCACAAGCTGAAAATGGCCGATCTGGTAACCTCGATCAATAAAAATGAATTTGAGCCGAAAAAAGGTTCGCTCTGCGCCTGGTGCGAGTTTTATGGCCCCTGCCCCGAATGGAAGGTCAAGCCGCACGAAATGGCCGGCGAAACGCAGGAACAGTTCAGACAGCGCATCAGGCTCAGCTACTCGAAGATGAGCCTCTATCTCAACTGCCCGCGCTCTTATCGCAAGCTCTACATTGACAAAGTGCCACCGAAGCCGCAGCCGTTCTTCAGCTTCGGCACCACGATTCACGAGACCTTCGAGCGCGTTTACGACCCGGTCAACCCGATTCCGAAACCTTCACTCGAACGGGTTCTCGAAATCTTCGAAGAAGTGCGCATGACACATCGCGAGGGCTTCGACTCTGACGCCACCGAAGAACAGTATCGCCAGGACGGCATCAGGCAGATAAAGATGTATTACAACCATTTCATCAAAGACTGCGAATTCAAACCCGCCTACTCGATCGAAGATTATTTCGAGATTCCGTGCGGCAAATACGCAGTAATGACCGGTTTCATCGACCGCATCGACAAGCTTGAAGACGGCACTTACGAAATTCTCGATTACAAGACTGAGCCGACGATGCGCACCCAGGATGCCATCGATCATGACAAGCAGCTGAGTATTTACTACTGGGCCTGTGAAGACACGCTCGGCCTGAAAATCAGCAAATTGTCGCTGCTGATGCTCGACCACGATGTGAAACTCGAGACCAGACGCACCCGCGACGATATTCCGAAAGTTGTCGAAACCATCGACAAAACCGCTTACGAGATGATTCATGAAAAAGAGTTCGCGCCACGCAAGAACAAATACTGCAAGAGCTGCGATCATCTGCATGACTGCCCGCTGCGCGACGAAGTTCTCGCCGATGAATCTCTGATTTCGATGAAAAAGTTCTGACGGTAAAAAACAGAGCGCCCCGGGCCAGACAACGGCCCGGGGCGCTTTATTTCGCGGCGTTTTCCGGTCAGGGAACGAAGGTTAGTTCGAAGGCCTGGGTGTTGGTTTTGTGGTGGTTGATTTCCATATAGAAAATCATCTGGTGAATTCCGAGGGGGGCGCTGGCGATATCATCGTGGGCAAAGGGAATTTCTGCCCCCCACTGCCCGGCTGTTTCATTTGTGCCGATTTTTGTTACCACTTTAATTGGCTCGTTAAACCTGCGATAAAAGGCTTCGGTATCTGATGCGACGCAGGCAGTCGTGGTAGCTGTGGTGGTGGCAATCTGTCCGAGGAGCGAAAACCTGATATCACGGCTGAGAGTCGCGACGCCCGAAGCAATGATGCCGATCGGCTCGGTTTTGGGGTTCTGAATGGTTCTGACAAAACCGACGTAAGCGGTGATCGTCGAAACGACGCCCGGGCTTGTCCAGTCACATGTCAGTTTGAGAATGCCGCCACTGCAGCGTGAGATTCTGGTCGCATTGGCTTTCAGGTTCGACACCGTTGGCGTCACGTATGAGGGATACCAGGGGGCAACCGGATCTTCGATGGCACCGGTTTTTTCGGTGCAGCCTGAAGCCGCCAGCGCGGTAATGACGACGATCAGCAGCAATATCAGTCTGGTCTGCGGGCAGCAGAATGCCGGTGTGTTTTTCATAATCCCCTTATCGGTCGAAAGTGACAGGTAATTTACTCAAAATCTCCCGCAGCAAATTCAATCAATCATTAATAATTTATTGGCAATGGCGGGTGAATCATTCTAGAATGTCGTGGTTAATATTTATGCACGGAAAGGAATTTTCATGAGTCTGCAAAATAATCCACTGATGGCACGCGAAGGCCTGCCGAGATTTGATCTGATCACACCCGAACATGTTGTTCCGGCCATGGAAGCGACCCTGGTCGAAGTCGAAAACAGACTGCAGCAGATTGAAGCGAATATCGTTCCGACCTGGGAGGGGCTCTGCCAGCCTCTCGAAGATCTTGATCTGCCGTTCGAATATACCTGGGGAGTGATCAATCACCTGGTAAGCGTAAAGAATTCAGATGCGCTGCGCAAAGCACATCAGGAAGTTCTGCCGAAGGTTATCGGCTTCAGTCTGAGAATGTCTCAGAGCAAGCCGGTTTACGAAGGTCTCAAAAAGCTCAGAGCCAGCGCCGAATATGAAAAGCTCAACGACGCACGCAAACGCATTATCGAAAAGAAAATCAAGTCTGCCGAACATGCCGGCGTAGGTCTTGAAGGTGCAGCCAAAGAGCGCTTCAATGAAATCATCAACCGCAAGTCAAAGCTTGGCACAGACTTTTCGAACAATGTTCTCGACGCTACCAAAGCTTATGAGCTGATCATTACCAGCAAAGCCGACACAGAAGGCTGGCCGAGCAATCTCAAACAGCTTGCCGCACAGTCATACGCCAAAGAAAAAGGCCAGCCAGGGCAGAAAGCTGATCCCGAAAACGGCCCATGGCGCATTACCCTCGACTACCCGAGTTCAGGGCCGTTCCTGCAGCACAGTCGCAACCGTGAACATCGCCAGCAGGTTTATCACGCGATGATGACCCGGGCGTCAAATGGCAAATTCGACAATTCAGAAATTATCAGCGAGCTTCTCAAGCTGCGCCGCGAAGAAGCGCAGATTCTGGGCTTTAAAACCTTTGCCGAACTGAGCCTCGATACCAAGATGGCTCCGGGCGTGGCTGCGGTTGAAAAAATGTTTCAGGAGCTGGAGAAACCGGCGCGACCGTTTGCCGAAAAGGAACTTGCCGAACTGAAAAAAATGGCGGCCGATTCTGGTCAAAAAGAACCGCTCGCGCACTGGGATGCCGCCTTCTGGTCTGAAAGACTGCGCGAGAAGCTCTATGATTATACCGACGAGCAGCTGCGACCGTATTTTCCCCTGCCCCGCGTTCTCGATGGTCTTTTCAGCCTCAGCGAAAGGCTTTTCGGCATCAAAATCGTCAAATCGGCAATGCAGGATGTTCCGAAATGGCACGAAGACATTGAATTTTTCGACATCAACAACGAAAAAGAGCAGACCATTGCCCATTTCTATCTCGACCCGTATTCACGCCCGGCCGAAAAACGCGGGGGCGCCTGGATGAACGAGTGCTTTGGCCGCCGCATCATCAGCGGCAAGGTGCGCCTGCCAGTCATCTATCTTGTCTGCAATGGCACACCGCCGATCGATGGCAGACCCTCACTGATGAGTTTTGGCGAGGTCACCACTCTGTTTCACGAATTCGGGCACGGTTCTCAGGGCATGTTAACAGTGATTGACGAGGCCGAAGCCGCCGGTATCAACGGCGTTGAGTGGGATGCGGTCGAGCTGGCGAGCCAGTTCATGGAAAACTGGTGCTACAACCGCCCGACCCTGCTGGGCATGGCCAAACATTATGAAACCGGCGAAACCCTGCCCGAAGATCTTTTCAAAAAAATCACCGCGGCGAAAAATTTCCGCTCCGGCTCAGCAATGCTGCGCCAGCTTGAATTCGGCAAAACCGACATGTTTCTGCACCATTACTTTGATGTGAATGGTTCTGAATCGCCGTTTGTCGCCGCCCGGCGCATTGCCGCCGAAACGGCCGTCATGCCGCCATACGAGCATGAACGCTTTCTCTGCAGCTTTACCCACATCTTTTCAGGCGGATATTCTGCCGGCTACTACAGCTACAAATGGGCAGAGGTCCTCAGCGCCGACGCATTTGCCGCTTTCGAAGAAGCCGGTCTCGACAACGAAGACGCGGTCAAAAAACTGGGGCGGAAGTATCGCGATACCGTGCTTTCGCTTGGCGGCAGCAAGCACCCGATCGAAGTTTACCGGATGTTCCGTGGCCGTGATGCCTCAACCGAAGCTCTGTTGAGACATTCGGGTCTGAAGGGCTGAATGCTGGCAGATCATGTTCTTTCCACTGCATGACCAGAATAATGAAGCAGTTAAAACAGTTCCGATAATCAGTTATCTGGTTATCGGGCTGTGCCTGCTCGTTCATCTCTACACGGTCATCCTTGGCTTTGGGGCTTCGGGTCGCAGCAACCTCGTTCATTTCATTTACCGGCATGGTCTGGTTCCCTCTGCTTTTTTCGGGGACCAGACCAGTTACCCGATCCAGCTGCAGAACTTTGTTTCAGACAAAGAGCCGCGAA
>JANJUX010000010.1 GCA_024710355.1 Candidatus Rifleibacteriota bacterium | reverse complement strand
CGAATCAGGCATCGGTACCAACCTGGTAACCAAAGCTGACCTGCAGACCCTCGAAAAACTGACTGTTGAATTCGCAGACGAACTGGCCCTCCTGGGTGTTAAAGTTACCGCTCTCGAAGACGACATGCAGGTTGTAAAAGAAGATGTATCTATGCTCAAAAAAGACGTAGAAGGCATCAAGGATTACATGGCCAAGGGCGGCATGGAAAAAGTTAAACTTTCTGGCGATATGCTGGTTAGACACACCAATCTCAGCCACAAAAATGACTGGGGCGTCGCTGGTCGTGGTAACGCCGACAATGCTCTGACTGAAAGCCAGATTCGCTTCCAGTTCAAAGCCAACATCGACGAAAACATCACTGCCGTAGCTCGCTGGTCGATGTTCGCCAAGAACCTTGACAACGTAAACGGTGGTCAGTCAGGCCGGAACAGTGCTTTCGGCAATAATGTCACCGGCATCAACGGTACTGACAACGTTGTTGATCTTGCTTACCTGCAGATCAAAGACATGTTCCGCTTCGGTGGCGACTTCACCTTCGGCCGCAACTTCTACACCCACGGCCATGCTCTTCTCCTGAACGACTATGTTGATGCTATCCGCTACTACAAACGCTCAGGCGATGTAGACGTAGTATTCCAGACCATCTATGACCGCCACCAGGGCAGCTACAAAGATGACAATGCTGTTGATTTCCGCAATGTCTGGAACCTCAACCTCGGCACCAAATACCGCGATCACGACCTGTATATGGGCATCTACATGCAGGATGAAGCCAACCTGGCCAATCGCCGCTTTGCTCCTTTCATTGTTTTCCCGGCTCTCAACCTTTCAAACCCGATTGCAAATTCTTCTCAGAAAGACGACAGTCGCTGGGACGTAGAATTCGGTTCAAAAGGCCCGATCGGTAACAACGGTCACTGGGACTATGACCTTGGTTTTGTTTACAGCAATTACGAAGTAAATGTTGCCAATAATGTTGCTGGTGTTGCCAGCGATTTCATCAGCCCCGAAATGCAGGGTTGGATGGGCCATGTAGCTGTTAAATGGGACAGCAAAAAAGAATGGGCCGCCAAACTGGCTTTCACCATGGCTGACGACGAATCAGTCGGCGCTATCGCTCTCGACAACGACCAGAGATATCAGGACGGTATCGAAACTCCGTATGAAGATATCAGCCGCGGCAACAACTATTTCCGCAATGGTCTGATGAACATGAGCAACCTGAAACTCCAGGCTGAATACCGCCCGAGAGACAGCAAGCACTATTTCAGACTCGCCGGCGACCTGCTGAACGAAATGGACAACACTGTTACCAATGACCTGGTTAAATATCAGGCTGGTCACGGTTCTGCCGCCGCTTACAATGCTGCCGTTGCTGCACAGGCTACCGGTGCTAACAGCCGCTATGACAGATGGAACAACTTTGGCACTGCTGAAGCCAAAGCCACTGTCCTGACCTTCGAATATCGCTATCAGTTGGCTGAAAACACCAGAATCAGAGTTGGTTTCACCGCTTTCGATATGACTGGTGATGAAACCAAGGCTCTGGCCGGTGCTCCGGCTGTTTCTGCTGGTCGCGGCAATTCTCCTGCTAACGACTACGACTACAACATGCTCTGGGCTGAAATTTTCAGCAAGTTCTAATTGTAGCCACCGATGCTGATCCACAGATCAGCTGAGGAAAAGCAATTAACCCGCCGGGCGCAAGCCCGGCGGGTTTTTTAATTCCGGCCACGGGTTGAACGAAGAGGAGAAAGAAGCGGCCACAGATAAAGCAGAAGAGAGAAAATGGCCACGGATGAACACGGATATACGCAGATAAAAACGCAAAGAGGTTTGCGGCATGACCAGAAAAATGCCCGGGTAGGCCGCATGGCTACCGTTACGCAAGGTTGTGCCGGGCACCGTTCGGTTGCATATTGACATTATTCCTGGCGGGACTTATGCTTGCAGAAGTAACTACTAATTGTACCGACTTCTGAGGAGGAAACCGATCGAATGAAACTTAGACTTATTGCCGTGATGGCTCTTTTTGCCCTTTGTTCAGTTGCCGGGTTTGCCGGCGCAATGCTGCCGCTGGTGCCGGGCGATGCCTATCTGGTGGTGAATTTTGATTTTGCCGCCCTGGCCAATCAGCCCGAAATCAAGGCTCTGGTCGAAACCCAGCTCAATAACCAGAACGACAATTATGCCGATTTCTATAAGCGCGCCGGCATCGAACCAGCCCGCGACATCAAGAACGTCACCATCTTCGTTGACGGCAAAGAACGCTCTGGTGTTATCGTAAACGGCAGTTTCGACACCGCTAAAATCTCTGAAATGGTTCAGAAAGACAGCGAACTGGCAGGTAAATTCGCCATCGCTACCATTGAAGGCATGCAGGCTGTTAAAAATACCGCCAACGAAAACGCCAACATGATGTTCGTTAACCAGAACACTGTTGCTTTCGGCTCAGAAGAAGTCCTCAAAGAAGTTGCCACCCTCAATGCCGGCAAAGGCAGCGACATTGGCAAAAATAAAGAATTCACCGGCATGATGGAAAAGGTTGATGCCACTTCTCAGGTATGGGGCGCCATTGTAACTGCTCCCAACTGGCAGAACCGCGTCAATGTTCCGGTCACCGGCCTTGAAAACATGAAGACCGCTTTCTTCAGCCTCGATTATGACAAAGAATTCACCATGGTTTTCACCGCTCTCGTCGGCGACAACAAAGAACTGCCCAAGTTCACCGCCGCCATGCAGAACCTGCTCGATGCTTTCAAGGGCTGGGTCGCTTCGGTTCCCGAAATGGCCGAGATTCTCAAAGACGCTCAGGTTCAGGATAACAAAGAAAATCTGGCCCGCATCGTCGTTTCGATGCCCGCCGCCGATTTCATGACCAGAATGGCCAAAATCGCCGAAAAAGCCGCCGAACCCAAAAAGTAATTCAAAGCGACTTTGTAAAGAAGCCCGGCAGATTTTTCTGCCGGGTTTTTAATTTTCGGGCTGATTCCATTTGTGGCGGAGAATCTGCAGAACGAAAACCGGTATTTTCAGCATCCGCATGAAGCGAAATGGCTCCAGCCACAGGCGGAAAAGCCACTCGATGCCGCACTGCTGCATCCAGACGGGTGCGCGTGGCAGCGTCTGTGATATGACGTCAAAACTGCCGCCGATACCGATGGCAATGCCGTGGTCGAGATAACCGCGCAGCCTGCTGATAAACCATTCCTGCCGAGGAACTCCGAGTGCGACAAAGATAATGTCAGGTCCGGCGGCGGCGATTTCTTTCATTATCGTCTCTTCTTTAGCTGAATCAGCCGCAAAAAAACCGTGCCTGACACCGCAGAAGTTTATTTTTCCGTGCGTATTCAAAGTTTGTACTGCCTGCTCAGCGATTCCCGGGCGCCCGCCGATGCAGTAAATTTTCCAGCCGGTTTCGGCGGCCCGATCGCAGATCTGACTGACCAGGGCTACGCCTGGTACGCGGCCACGCAGCGGTTTTCCGAGAAAATCAGAGGCCCAGACGATACCGGCGCCATCGGGAACCACCATTTCGGCGCGCTGCATGACTGTTTTGAAACGTTCTTCTTCTGAAGCTCTTACCAGCGCCAGCGAGTCGGCGGTAATTATGTGCATGAGGCCGGCATTTTCAGTTTTAAGGTAATCGGCGATTCTATCGAGAACCTGGGCCGGAGTTACGGCGTCGATAGAAATACCCAGCATTTCGATTTTGAAGGGTGCTGGCGCGTTCGTTTCTGTGCGTCTGGCAAAAGTACCCGTGAACCCGGCGAGCGCGCTTACGAGCAACAGAAACAGGGCAAAATAACCAAATGCCGGTGCATCAACGGTTACCAGCAGACCGAAAAAATTCAGGCAAAGAAATATGAGGCCCGAAAAAACCACGGTTTTTTCGCGTCGCAGGGTCCAGGTCCATTGTCGGTCGGTTCCTGGGTTGGGCCGGTGCAGGCGGTTACCGAAATACGACACGATTATCATTGTGCAGATCAAAGCGAACGGGAAAAATATGACCATCGATGGAATAAACAGCCCGAAAAACAGCAGTTGCTGTGGGCCTTCTACCAGAGAAACGGCTGCAAGCAGAAACCCGGCGGCGAACAGCCCGCTACTGCCCTGCAGAACCCTTCGGCCGGTCGACGAGTAAAGCAGCATCAAAATTGCTGTGATCATTATCGCTGTATTGACGGCAACCAGGTGGGTTGAGTGTTCACCGGTGGAAAATACAACAAACTGTGACAGGGAGGTCGTAGCAAGCAGAATGAACGGCATTTCATAAACCAGCGCCGAAATCTTCAGGCAGACAATTATGAGACCTGCCCACAACACGCCGGAAACTATGCGCAGTCCCGAGCCTGTTCCGGGTAAGTTCGCAAATATGGTGGCAGAGACGATCAAAATCACGATTGGCAGCAGGGTGGCATATTTTACGCGAAAACGGTCACGCAAAAAACCTATGATTGCCAGAAAAACGGTGCCCGTTGCTACCGGCAGCACTGCATGTACGGCGTTGTGTGAAAAAGCTGCGCCGCAGAGCGCCCCGATCAGAGGGAAAGCTCCGGCGTAATGACCCCGGCCGAGCTCAAGCGGCTGAGTTTTTGTCAGCAGATAGCCAACGAGCCAGAAAACCAGCGTCGCCAAAATTGTCGTGATAATCGGAAAAAGTTCTGACATGATTACTACATCGGCTTGAAACAGACAACAGTTGAGCTGCTGATATCCGGGCTTAACGAAGCTGGCATCTCGTCACCAGTTACCGATTGCGCGAGTGGGCATGCTGGAATGACGAAAGTGCTTATAGCTAAAATGTGACGGTCGACCTGGCAATTTTTAGTCCTTCGTCACAATTGAGTGTGCAGATTGAGTATTTTTAAAACCCGTCACTCCCGCTTACGCGGGAATGACGAAGAACCATGTAATTCTTGTGTGACAGAGGACTAGATTTTCGGGTGTTTCTGCGTTCTGGTCGAAAAATGCTGTCAGACGTTACCGGAGAGTTCCCAGTAGACGATGTAGTAGAGAATTGCCGCAAAATAAGCAATCTCGACGCCAAGCAGAATCGGAAAGGCTTTTCTTTGTCTGTCCCACCAGTCCCAGAAGAAGTTCAGCCGGTCAAAAATAGCCAGCAGAGTATGTACAAGACCCCACGAAAAGGCAAAAAGCAGGGTCAGGCAGACTGGTATCAGGTAATAAAGCGTCATGGCCTGATAATAGCACAGGCATTGTCACAAGGCAACACAATGTGACCGGAGATTGCAGTTTGTGGGTTGCCGGCGGTCTGTGGTAAGATGAGCGGGGTCGGTTCTTTATCTCAGCCGCCCAGGAGGAAAAATGAAAAAACGAAGTTATCTGCTGGCCGCATTGTTGAGCGTAGCACCTTTCGTTACTGTCGGCGCCGCTGAAGTAATTTTTGCCGGAAACCGGGACGGGCAGTTCGATCTTTACCGGACTGACCTCAAAACCTCTCAAATACAGCAGCTTACCAGCACCCCCGCCGACGAAACCATGCCGGCGGTCTCGCCCGACGGTCAAAGGCTGGTTTTTATCTCGAACCGTGCTGGCGCCGACTCGATTTTTATGATGCCGATTGCAGGCAATGCTTCTGAAGTCGCCGATATCAGTAATGGCATGGGTGCCTATGCCAACCCGGCCTTCTCTCCCGACGGGAGCAGAATCGCGGTACGGTATGCCCCCGACCCGCAGGAACCCTTTGCGGCCACCCGCATTGTTTTGCTCGATCCGCAGACCCGAAAACAGGAAGCCATCATCGACAGCACTAAACTCAAAACCAGCGAAAATTCTGACGCGGTGGTGGTCGTTGACCGCCCGGTGTGGGTTTCAGAAAACCTCATCGCTTACCTGATTGCCGAATATTCTGACCCCGAAATGGGTCGCCTGACCAAGTCGACTATTTATCTGTTCGACCTCAAAAAACAGGAACAGACCAGAGTTGCCGGCGGCGAAAGTTACTTCAATGCCGATGGCAGCCCGATGGGTTTCAAGGCGATAATGCCTGTTGTTGTCACGACAGAGTCCGGCCGGACCCTTGTTTTTACCGCAATCAGAGGCGGTACCGACCGGGAGCCGATGAAAATCGCTCTTTCGGGCGGCGAAAAGGGAGTAGTCGAGCTGGGTGACCCTGATTTTTTCGGGCCTCTGCTGCTGGTCGGTGATGTCTGGGTCTATGGTTTCATGGATGAAGAGAGTAATACCGGCCTCGCCTGGCGCCCGGCAGATATGAAGAGCCCGAAAACTGTGCTTTCATTCAACGGTAGAATCATCACCCCGGCAGCCTTACCCTGAAAAAAGGTGTTGAATGGATTATCTAACCCTGCGTAAGCATGTTGCGGGGCTGACGAAGGCCCTTGAAGACCGCCCGGTGATCATCAGAGGTATCGACCTTCCCGGCCGAAGTTTTTCCTTGCGTCTGAAACGCCGCGAGGGCCCGTCGGAACTTGTGTTTTGTCTTGATGCGCCGGCCCAGAGTCTGTGGCTGGCCGAGACCAGCTGCGAAATAGACCGCGCCTCTTCACTTGTGCGCACCATAAATCGATTGCTCATCAATGGCCGGCTGACGAAAATCACGCTGGCCGGAAACGAGGCTGAAGGCCGCTTCGATCGGGTGGTGAAACTGCAGATAACGGTTATCGACAGCTTTTTTGGCAATCGCAGCGACTTTTTCATTCTGGCAGAATTTACCGGCAGAATCGCCGATATTTTTGTCTGTGATTCAGATATGAAAATCCTCGATCGCCTTTCACGCACTTCCAACAACATGATCGGCGCGACCTATAACCTTCCTGACGCTACTCCAACCGTTGATCCGGGGAGCGTCAGCGACGAGGAACTTTGTGGCATTTTCGCCGGCCCTCCTGAGTCCTGGAAAAACCGCCTCGGAGTTTTTTCCCCACAGCTCGAAGCCGAGCTTGCTTTTAGATCGGGAAAAAGCGCCTCGCCGTCTGAACGGGCTGCAACATTTCGCAGTCTTCTACAGGAAGCCGTCTCAGATCAGCAGTTGTCGGTTTATCTTAAAAATGGCCGCTGCCGTGCTGTTTCCTGTTTTCGGCTGGGGCATCTGGCAGAACAGCCGGATCTTAACTTTGCATCAGTTAACGATGCTTTGAACTGGCTTGAGCAGTCTCAGACTGCGCCCGGTCGCCTTAAAGAGACTATTAAGCAGGTTGTTGCCCGTTTTCAACGCGATCTGCGTCAAAAACAGGAACTGCTCGAAGAACAGCGGCAGTTGCATGAGAAATTTTCCGGTGCCGATCATCTGCAGAACCTCGGCAACCTGCTGGTGGCAAATATTTATCGCATTCGACCCGGCTCGAAGAGTGTTGAGCTCGAAGACTGGCAGACCGGAAAATCCGTTCTGATCGAGCTGGATCCGACGCGAACCCCGGCTGCCAACGCCACCCGGTATTTTAATCTTTATAAAAAGGCCCGGCGTGGCCTGGTCGAGGTGGAAAAACGTATTCAGGCCATTCAGGCCGAAATGGCCTGGCTGCATGAACAGATATGGCTGGCCGAAAATGCCGTCAGCGAAGCTGACCTACCGTGCGAAGACAAAAAGTCCCGTGCCCGCCGAAACTCAGGCCAGACAAAAGAGCCGGCGGCCGGTCGCAAAGGCCGTGCGGCGTTGGTTAAGCCCGATTTCGAAATCGCGGGCTGCCGTTATTATGTCGGTCGAAATGCCCGTCAGAACGACGTATTGACTTTTCAGGTCGCCCGTCGCGGCGACTGGTGGTTTCATGCCAACGATGTTCCTGGTGCTCATGTCATTCTGAAAAAGGCTGAAGGCAGTGTGACCGAAACCGACCTCTGGCGTGGCGCAGTTCTTGCGGCCTGGTTCAGTTTTGCGCGGAACAGCAGCAAGGTTGCGGTTGACGCGACTGAAGTGGGTAATGTTAAAAGGATTCCGGGGGGGATGCCGGGGCGGGTTTCATTTACCGGTCAGCATACCATTCTGGTTAACCCGGCCGATCAGGAAAAAATCGTCTGATACCCTCTTAAAGGTCCGAAAATTTTATGCCGGCAAATTCGGCATGCAATTTTTCCTGCAGTTCTCTGAGTCGCTGGCAGACTTTGCAGGTCGTCGACCGGCTGCAGGCATCATCCGAGTCTGAGCAGACGTTGAGGTGGCACGATCTTGCGTCAAAAATTTTGAGAACGTCGAGAAGCGACAGTTTTTCCGGATCCTGGATAAGGTAGATGCCGCCCTGCTTGCCGCGGGTTGCGCCGACAATTTTCGACTCGACCAGCTGATGAGAAATTTTACGCAGAAAACGATATGGAATTTCAGCTTTCTCACTGATTTCAGTCGTGGCGACCGGGCCTTGCCCAAAACGTTGTGCCAGGTAAACTACCGTTCTTATTGCGTAATCGGCTTCTCGGGTGATCATTTTGAAACTTCCAGATTTTAAGTAATGATATAAAATAAGTAGCAAATCGTGCGCCGTAAGTCAATAACCTTGTTCATTTGACAGGGAGCGGGTGGTGCATTAGAATAAGCCTCTGCAACTGGAGGTACAAGTGCCGAAAAAGAACCCCGCAAAATCAATTGACGTTAGAGCTGGTCTGGTTGGATATCTGCGCGAGATTTCGCTCGATGAAGAGCGGCTTCTGGCTAATCTGGCATTTGAACCTGTTGTTATTGGCCGACAGTTGCTCGAAAACCATTTTACCGTAAGTGATTTCCAGGGGACTGAACCAAACCGGGTTCTTCTCGCAACCATGCTCGAGATAATCGAAGACCAGGAAACTCTTAATCTGCCGAACTTGATCGCAAGGCTGACGAACCAGCGCCAGGGCAAGAAGACCAGACTCGACGTTGCCGGAGGGGAAGATCGGGTGCGCGAGCTTTTTATCGCGCCTTTTTCACAGCCGGGCATAACTATGCTCGATGACATTGAACCGGTTATTGAGCGCATTCGCGATCGAAATATCAGGGCTGAAGCTCATAAAACCATGATTCAATATTCCGAGCGTATCATTCACGGTGAAAAAGATGCTTTCGAAGTGCTTGGCAACTGCATTCAGTCCCTGCGCGGCCTGTTTCTGCAGGGCAGCGCCGGCTACATCAGAAGTCTCGATTCTCACATTGTCGAAATGCAGGAGCTGGTCAATGATCAGAGGGCTCGTAAGCGCAGCTATCTCGGTCTGCAGACGAATTTTCCGATCCTCATGGAAAAGCTCAATGGTTTTCAGAAAGAGTTTTATCTGATTACCAGCGGGGTGGGTATGGGTAAGTCGACGTTTGCGACTCAGCTCGCCTGGGATCTGGTTAGTCTTAACCCGGAGTTGACGGTTTTGTATTTCAGTCTCGACCTCAATCGACTCGATGCTACCGCCAAGATTGTGTCGCAGGCTGTTGAGCTGCCTATTGACTACGTGAAAAATCCATACAGCGCCCGCCCGGATTTTGAGGAAAAGCGCGCCCGTGGTTTGCAGACAGTTTCTGAAATGAGCAGCCGTCTGATTCTTGTTGATGAATCGAACGGTCGTCAGTTCATCGACGACATCAAAAAGCAGGTTAAACGGGTGCGCCTCGAAAAGGGCGGTGAGGTCGCGGTCATTATCGATCCTCTGTTTAAAATTCTGCTGCGTCATCAACAGCAGATGAGTTTTAACGAAAAGTCCAATATTCTGGCTTCCGAGTTGAAGAGTCTGGCGGCTGTCGAAGGCGTAACGGTGATTGCTACCGCCGGTTTGCCCAAAGCCATAAGCAGTCGCCGTCCGGTTAAAGAAGACCTTGAAGAGATCATGGGACTGCTCTATGATCCCTACGCAGTTTTCTTTCTTTATTGTGACTATTTGAACAATTTTGATACACCGTTTCTCGAGTGGGAATGGGGAAAAGAAGACAGTTTCATGATTCCCATCACTGAGGCGTTTATTGCAAAAAACAAGATGGGCAGTACGAATTCCAGAATCTTTTTCCGCTATTTTGAAGCCTATTCGAAATTCAAGGAATGTGCCCCACAGGAAGTAGAAAACTATTCAGCCATGATTGATAATCTTGAGCGCTTTAAAGAACAGCAGAGCAACGCAACGACCAAGCGCCAGGGGCGCCAGGAGGAATTCTGATGGACGCAGCTGTGGAATTGTTTCAGAAAGGTGTTGACCTGCAGCAGCGCGGCCTCTTTGATCATGCTATCGAAGAGTATGAAAAGGCCTTGCGGCTCGATCCTGAAAATATCGACATTCTTGTGAATCTCGGTGCTGCCTGTCTTCAGAAAGGGCTTGCGGAAAGGGCGATCAAAACTCTGAATCAGGCTCTGGCTCGCGATGCCAAAAATACTCTGGTGCTTTACAACCTGGGCAAAGCCTACTTTTATCGTGAAGACTACGAGTCGGCATTGAAAAGCTTTCAACGCGCCTATGAATTTGCATCATCCGATAATGATATCAAAAAAATGATATCAAAGTGTTTGCGTTTGATGGGAAGATACCGCGAATCGGTTGATCTGATGCTGACTCTTATAGATCTGATTGCTTCAGATGTGCGTGCTTTACTTGAGCTGGCTGGCGATTTGAAGATGCTTGAGCGTTTTGATGAGGCTCTCGATGTCTATCGCCGGGCTTCTACGGTAGCCTGTGACTCTATTGAGCCGCTTCTGGGTATTTATGATTGTCAGCTGCGTCTCGGCAGTCGAGATAAGGCGATGACCGCCCTGAAGCGGGCTATTATGGTCGAGCCAGCCAATCAGCAGCTGCTGGTGAATCTGGCCGATCTTTATCTTGCCGACGGCCGTATTCAGGAAGCTGTTGATGCAATTAACCGTGGCATGGAAACCATTCGCGACCCCCACATGCTTCGCGAAAAGTATAACGAGATGTCACGGCGCCTGCCAATTCTGAAAAAGAAAGCGGCCGCTTCGCAGATGGCGCTCAAACAGAGCCCGTTTGAGACTGAAGTGTATGACGTTCTCGATGGGCTTTACGATGGCCGCATCCGACTCGATGTCGCGACCCGTGAGCTTGAGGCTCTGCGGGTTCGTGAGCCTTCTGATCTTCTTATTGCTGATGAGCTGGCGAATCTCCTCTTTCAGGGCAGGCAGTTCAGTCGTGCGGCAGAAATCTATTCAGAGCTTCTGCTCAGCCGGCCTCGGGAGACCTCGCACCGGGTCAGTCTGGCAAAATCTCTTGCCATGAAAGGCGACCTGGAGGCTGCCAGGGCTGTTCTCAAAGATTCGGTGCGCGACCTCGGACATGTGGCTGAACTTGATCTGGCACTCGTAGAGCTCGATCTTTTTGAAAAAGAATTTTCACGTGCCGCCGGCCGGCTTGAAATGATTCTTAAAGAGCATCCCGGCGAAATGCATGCGCTTTTTCTCTATGCCTATACCGCCCTGAGGCTTGATGAGCTTGCGGTCGCCGAGAAAACTTTCCGGCAGCTTTTTGAAAAAAATGCCGTCGATGAAGAACTGGCGGTGTGGTTTGCCAGGCTGTGTATAATTCAGGGTTGCCCGGAACGTGCTCTTGAAGTCTGGGGAAGTTTCTCTGACGGCATGGAAAGCCTGGTCGAAATTATTTCAAAGGTGGAGCTCTCAATTGCTGCTGGTGACAGTCGCGGCATCATGAAATATCTGCAGAAGATCGGCGATTATCACCCGAGGTTTATTGAAGATCATCTGTTGTTTGGCAAAGCTTTTTTCTTTGCCGGTGACTTTACCTCTGCCCAGCGTGAGTTTGATCTGGTTCTGAAACTTGAAGGGCGCAATGCCGAGGCTCTGGCAATGGCGGCCATAAATTCGCTGATACGTAACAAAAACGCCAAATTCTGGAATTACTGGCAGCGGGCGGTTGAATGTGATTCGGTTTATGCTGTGCTGCCGGCCATGATTGTCGGCAGAAGTCTTAATTTTTCACAGAAGGAACGTTTGAAAACTGAAACGGGAAAACTGGTCAGGATCGCGGCATTGACCGATGCTGACCGCTCAAGATTGAAAAGACTGTTGCAATGTCTGCAGGCAGGAAACAATGAAGAAAAGTAAAAAAGACAAAGTAAAGATAAACTCCATGGACATTGCGGGCCTGAGAGAAAGAATTCTCGACCTGCAGAAGGTGCCAGGCAGAAAATTGAACGATGCGGTGTGCGATATTATCGATGCTGGCGGTTATTCGGTGGCGGTGCTGCTGGATATGCTGCCGGAGTTGCCGGTTAAGCTGCAGCAGAAAATAGTGGAAAAAATTGAAGATTTTTTCTACTTTCATCCGGAGAATGGCGTTAAGCTTTTTCGTCGGCTTAAAAAAGCTCTGGAAAGAGCAGATCAGAGTTGCCATGCCAGGCTGCTTGCCGCAATGGCCGATATATCTGAAAAGGTTGAAGAGCAGGATTTTGCGGTTGGTGACCTTGGCGATCAGGCTATGGCGATTCTTGAATCAGATGCCGACCTTGGTCGACTGAGCAAGGCGATCGAAGTTCTCGTCAAGGCGTCTGAGAGTCGCAGCATTCCATCTATTATCAAAATAATGGTAAAATCGATCAGCGGCCTTGATAATTTTCAAAACTATCAGTTCGTAGAAACCGCCTTGTTAGCTCTTAAGCGTCTGGGCGGCGAACCGGTTATGAGATTATTGATTAATCCATCCTCTGAGACCGCGGTTCGTCAGCTGCGCCTTGAGTGGCGAAACCATGACGAAAAGCTTTTAAACGAGACTTTTTCGGTTCTGCAGCATCTTGACGCCGATTTTGCCCAGGTGATGCTCAAAGTGGTCGATCTGTCGGACTTCAACCTGCCCTTTATCGCAATGATAAACGAGGGTGTCAGTCACAGTGACAAATGGGTGCGTCAGACGGCTGTTGCTTCGATGCAGAAAGCGTCAGAGGCTCTCAGCCCGGAAGTTCTTTCCAGAATGCTGAATGACAGTGCTGGCGAGGTGCGCCTGATGGCGGCAACTTCACTTGGCGGCTTCTCCGTTGAGCAGACCGGCAACGTGCTTGAAGAGCTTGCAAGTCGCCCCGGTGAGTCGCGTGAAATTCGCCTGAATGCTTTATACGCTTTGTTTGCCCAAAAAAATCTCGGAGCCCTCAAAAATATAGCAACCCAGCCCGACAGCATGCAGATAGCGGTAAATGCTCAGGGGCTTGCAGCGCTGCTTATGCCGCATGAAGACGGCCTTAAAAGCCAGACGACTGCTTACTGTCTGGCGAAATCCGAATTACTCGGAGAAGTTGGCCACTACCTGATGGAACTGGCTGAACCAGAAGATATTGAATATCTGATAAAAGCACATTCCACTGGTAACGCCACTCAGCGCGAAAGAATGATTGATTTTATCAGACAATTTGTTGATAAGAAGGCGGGCCCAAGGCTGAATGTCGCCATTGGCCGGCTTGCCGAACCAGAACAAAAAGCATTGCGACTGTTGATGCCGGCCTGATTATCAATTTATAATCGCCAGAAAGGGCTGCCCCACCGGGCGGCTCTTTTTTTTTACGCCTCCAGCTTCTTTGTTGGCGCAGGGACACGCATTGATGATTTAAAGGTCTCGCAGAATGCTATTGGTGCCTGCTGGTAAATTTCCTGGTCAGGGGTCGTGCCGCTTCTGGCATGTCGTGTCATCTGAAAGGCCGCCGTTGCAGTAAATTTCTGACATACTGAAGGCTCAAGCACGCCTGAGCTGATAATTCTGGCTCTAACCACCGAAAGCGGCTGAATGAAGGGTTTCACAGCTACTCAGCAGCTGTGGATTTTTTTTGTCTGCCCGAACCCGGCAACGCGGAGCAGGTAGTTATGGTAGGTAATTATCATTTTAATAGCGTATTTTGTTGTTTTTAACTCGAAAACCGATAACAATATCGCGGTTTTGTATTTAAATTGATTATATTATCATCAATAAGCGGACTAAGACATGTTTATTGTTTAAAAATGTTAATATTATCAATAAAATTGTGTTTTTTGGAAATTGGAGGGGCGGATTCGAAGGGAAAGAAATTTTTTATTACTTAAAAAATGATAACAAAGGATTGCTGTGAAGCGATGGTAGTGTGCCGCAAAGCGACAATAATGTGCCGTGAAACGATAATGACGTGCTGCGAAATAATAGCGGCGCGCTTTATCGGCGACAAAAGAACACCGCTCCGGCAAGACTGGAGCGGTGTTCTGGGGTTTTTATGTCTGAAGGCTTAAGCCATTGTCAGCGGTGCGGGGCGATTCTTGTTACCTGTGGTTTTTACTCTGGCTGGAAAGGTAGGCCAGGGCGGCGGCAACTATCTTCTGGCCTGATTGGCCGTCGCCATAGGGGTTTTGCGCATTGGCCATCGCTTCATAGTTTGCCTTGCTGGTTAAAAGATCGCTGGCGGCTTCGATTATGCGGGCTTTGTCGGTTCCGACGAGTTTCAGGGCTCCTGTGTCGAGACCCTCGGGGCGCTCGGTTGATTCACGCAGCACCAGAACCGGTTTGTTCAGGCTGGGCGCCTCTTCCTGCACCCCGCCTGAGTCTGAAAGTATCAGGTAACTCTTCTGCATCGCCCTTATGAAGCTCTGATAATCAAGCGGCGAGGTCAGATGTATGCGCGGGTGGTTATTCAGCATGGCTGCCGCTTCGCGACGCACATTCGGGTTTGGGTGAATCGGAAAAAGAATGCGGGTGTCGCTGAATCTCTCGACCAGTTCGAGAAGCGCAGAAAACACCTGACGGTGCGGTTCGCCGAAGTTTTCGCGGCGGTGCGTGGTTACCAGAAGCATTCGACCCGGCAGGTCGAGAAATTCTTTGATGTCATCGCGAACCGGGTAGTCCTGCTGCAGGCTCCAGAAAAGGGCATCGATAACCGTGTTGCCGGTGACCTCGATAAGATTGCCGGATATCCCCTCCCCCGCCAGCATATTGCCGGCCCTCTGGGTTGGCGCAAAGTGCAGGCTGGCGAGCGGGCTCACCAGGCGGCGGTTCATTTCTTCGGGGAATGGGCTGTAGCGGTCGAGGGTGCGCAGGCCAGCTTCGATGTGCCCGACCGGAATCTTGCGGTAGAAGCCGCAGAGAGCGCCGATAAATGCCGAGCTGGTATCGCCCTGCACGAAAATCATGTCGTAATCGTTGCGGCTGACGATCTCGCCGATGCCTTCGGTGATTCTCGATGTCAGCTGAAAGAGTGTCTGATCTGGCTGCATGACCGCAAGATCAAAATCTGGCCGCAGGCGGAAATGCCTGAACATTTCGGCAGCAAGTTCGAGATGCTGGCCGGTATGCAGTATTTCTGTCTCGATCAGCCCGGTTTCGCGGGCAGCAAAAACGACCGGAGCCACTTTGATGACTTCCGGCCGGGTGCCAAGAACGAAGAGAAATTTACGTTTGTTCAAAGGTCAGACGTCCTTGATGTAGTTTTCCCCTTCCGGGTTCTTGCTGCTGACGGTTTTTGAATTGTCTCTTTTGTCTGCTTCGCCAGCCTTTTCGATGGCTTCGATGACGTTGAGAAGCGGTTTTACGGCAGGCAGTGGCGGCAGTTCTCGGCCTTCGATAAGCTCTTTGAATTCTTCGGCGCTGATAGTTTCGCGCTCAAGCAGGGTCTTTGAGCATTTGTCGAGAAGGGGCCGATTGCCGGCAAGTATTTCGTTGGCCTTTTTCAGGGCTGTTTCTATCAACTTTCTGATTTCGGCGTCGACCTTGCGGGCGGTTTCGTCAGAAAGGTCATTGCGGGTGTTGAAATCGCGGCCCAGGAAAACCGTCTGGTTATCGTCGCCGAGGTGCAGCGGGCCGATCTCATCGCTCATGCCCAGTTCGCAGACCATTTTTCGGGCGATTTTGGTGGCGCGTTCGATATCGTTTTTGGCGCCGGAAGTGAGTTCGTTGAAAACGATCATTTCGGCGACACGACCACCCAGCAGAATGCAGATCTGGTTCTGCAGATGTGTGCGGGAAACGGTCAGGCGATCTTCGACCGGCAGCTGCATGGTCAGGCCCAGAGCCATGCCGCGCGGTATTATGGTTATCTTGTGAACCGGGTCAGCTCCGGGCAGAAAGGCTGCGACAAGAGCGTGGCCCATTTCGTGGTAAGCGGTGTTTTCCTTTTCTTTTTCTGAAATGATGCGGCTTTTGCGCTCAGAACCGGCGATGACCTTGTCGATCGATGATTCAAAGTCAGCCATGATTACAATTTTTCGGCCATGTCGTGCGGCGAGAATCGCGGCTTCGTTTGTCAGGTTGGCCAGGTCGGCACCAACAAAGCCCGGGGTTCGGCGAGCGAGTACCGAAAGGTTGACGTCGTCGGCGATCGGTTTGTCTCTGACGTGGATCTGCAGGATTTCTTCGCGGCCCCTGATATCGGGCTGGTCGACGACGATGCGGCGGTCGAAGCGGCCGGGGCGCAGCAGTGCCGGGTCAAGAACATCGGGGCGGTTGGTTGCGGCTACAAGGATGATACCTTTGGTATTGTCGAAGCCGTCCATTTCTACAAGCAGCTGATTAAGAGTCTGTTCGCGTTCGTCATGGCCACCGCCAAGGCCGGCGCCGCGCTGGCGGCCAACCGCGTCGATTTCGTCCATGAAGATGATGCATGGCGCGTTTTTGCGGGCCTGTTCGAAAAGGTCTCGGACGCGTGAGGCGCCTACGCCGACAAACATTTCGACAAATTCAGAGCCGCTGATGTTGAAAAAAGGCACGTTCGCTTCGCCGGCTACGGCTCTTGCGAGCAGGGTTTTGCCGGTGCCTGGAGGCCCGAAGAGCAGAACGCCGCGCGGAATTTTTGCGCCGAGGTCGGTGAATTTGCGCGGGTCGCGCAGAAATTCGACAACTTCGAGAAGGTCTTCTTTGGCTTCTGAAACGCCAGCCACATCTTTAAAAAGAACGCGTTTTTCGGTTGGGTCGACCATGCGGGCGCGACTTTTGCCGAAGCTTAGGGCCTTGGCACCACCGCCCTGCATTTTCTGCAGGATATACAGCCAGGCGCCGATCAGCAGAATGAATGGAAACCAGTTGATCAGCAGGTTCAGCCACCATGACATCTGTGCCGGCGGTTCGGCTTCGACGATAACACCGCTTTTTCTGATGATTTCCATCAGACCCGGGTCGTCGGGAGTGACGGTCAGAAAATGTGAGGTCGGTGCTTCGCTGCTGGAGCCAAGAGTTACCTGTTTCTGAATCCGGCCGGTAATTTCGCGTTCGTTGATTTTGATGCGCAGAATCTTGCGGCCCGGGTCTTCGCCCTGCAGAATGCCAAGAAATTCAGAATAGTTGAGACGATCTACCTTGCGGGTGCTGGTGACATTGGTGAATGCCGTCAGCAGCAGGATCAACAGCAGGGCATATAGTGCCACAGTTTTCATTTTTGTAGGTTGTTCTTTCATATATTCCTGTGCCTGTAGTCAATTTTAGGTGATATTTTCAATAGTTCGCCATGTTAACACATTGGCAACCCCGAATCAATTAAGTGTGGCAGCTGCGTCTACTGCTGAGTCGGCGCAATCATTCGCTTCAGCTCTGCCTGAAAAGTCTCTTCTGTTTGGTTTTCAGCCAGTTGATCCAGCCGGAAGTTTTTAAAACGTGCTGTTCAAGCATGTCAAGCAGCATGGATGCATATCTTCGGCTCGATTCACTGTGGCCATTGAAACCCAGCAGCCGGTTGAGTGCCGCATCGCCCTGACGCAGAACTTTTTCGGCCACCATGGCAAACTCTTTATCGTTGCTGATTATTTCGAGCCAGTTCGGCAGGCAGTCGAGGCTGTCAATCTTGAACAGAGCCTCTCTTGCGTTCTGCCTGATTTTCGGGTGTTCTTCCATGGCCATTACTGTCAGAAGTTCGATACGGCCTGGAATGTTGACATTGTCGAGCACGAAAACGGCAGAAGCTTTCATCCAGGGGTTGCTGTCGCTGGCCATTTCTTTGAGAACATCGAGCAGTTTGCTTTGATCGTCCTTGTTCCAGAGTGCCTTGATGACATTGGCTCTGACCCGGTTGTCTTCGTCTTTCAGCATCGGAAGCAGCAATCTGGCCACATCAGGCAGATCGAGCTTTTCGATTGCTTCTATGGCGTTGGCGCGTACGCGTGCGTCATCCTCATGCAGAGCACGGGTCAGGAAACCGACAATGTCGTCATCGGGCAGGGCAAGCCGGCTGACTGCCGTAACGATGCAGGCTTTTACCCTCGGATTGGTATCGGACTGATAGAGATTGCGTATTGCATAAAGATTGCTCGGGTCGCCGATGCGACCGAGAGTCTCGATTGCCAGGGCTACGAGTTCGGGGTTTGAGTGGTTGAACAGGGCGATGATCCCGGAGCTGGCCGAGGCATCTTCGATTTCGCCAAGGGCCTTCAGGCTGTTATAGACAATATCCTCGTCGCCAGATACCAGCTGTGCCGCCAGTTCGTCAATATGCTGCGGTGTTTGAGGCATGTCCGGCATCAGTTTCCAGATGCGGATACTCTCGCGCTCTATTGTACGCACCCAGGAGGCGCTGTTGTAGTCTGCATAAGACTCGAATTCGCGCTCTGCTTTTTTCAGCGCAGTAATGCGGTCAGAAGCCTCGACGGTGTATTCTATCTTGAATTTCTTGCGCGGGGTCGCCGACTCACTGTACGGGATAATAACTTTATATGTTTTTGCCTGTGACATTTCTGTACATGTTAGCAGAAAATAAAACCCGACTCAATCAGCTTCATTTTTTCTTTAATTCTGCTGAATTTTGCCGCACTTATCGGACGAATTGTATCGAATACACTATCTGAAAGGCTTTATATCGTGTATAATCAAAGAAATATCGAGCGTATATGGAGTGCTTTTCATGCTACCGGAAGCAACAACTTTTATTTGCCGCAGCTGTGGCCTTGAAAAGAATATGATCGGCGAAAAACGCCGTTTTATGGCCGAAAAGGGTTACAACAGCAAGCCGATGTTCTGTGAGACCTGTATCAATACCAGGCTCGATCAGATCTGGGAAACCCCGGGCGAACGACGCATGGCAGTCTGCAGTGATTGTGGCTGCGATACAAAATTAACTTTTGTTCCGTGCAAAGACACGCCAGTGTATTGCCCGGCCTGTTTTAAAAAGCGTAATGCCAGCGCCTGAGACGCTATTTTCCGGCGGCGGTGCCTGATGCTGTCTTTACTTCTGCTGCCGCGTCGGGCAGGCCTGTGGCGCCTGATGCCGGCGCTGTACCGCTTGCTGTATTTTCTTCCGGCAGCTCAGAACTGATGCTCGCGATATCCTTGCCCTGACTGGCATTTGTGGGCTCTTTCTGCTGCTGCAGAAAAAGATGTGTGAATGAGGTCGAAGCGGGCGGGTTTGCCAGAACTTCATCGGCTTCGCGGTTGAGTTCTTCAAGTTTAAGAGCATTCTGGCCCATGCCCGGTATATCTTCGGCATCTTTTCGGGCTGGCGCCGCTTCTGGTATTCCCCGGTTAATCAGGCGCTCAAGTGGCCTGACCGGAGTTTTTTCGTAGCTGAACTGAAAATTGAAGCCCGGCGACTGCGGCGCACCGAGAGAATGTCGTAGAATTGCCGGAGGAGCGCTGTTGTAGGGCAGGCGCAGCCAGCGCGAAACCGTCTGGGCGTCAATGGCGGCGCCGGTAAGAATCAGAATGCCCGATAACACAGAAACAGTCTTAAACCGCATACCATACCGCCAGATTGTCGAGCACCCTGAATTTGACCTCGCCGCGTCGATAGAGCGATGAAAGGTAGCCATTCACGGTGGCCCGGTAAAGATAATATTCCCAGCTGATTTTTTTGAGACCGAAGTGGTCGAGAAATGCCTTAACGACCCTTTCCTGTGACAGTGGCGTTTTGAGAAGTTCCCGCATGAATTCCATGGCCTCTTCAACGTGTTTCTGGTTGCTGGCAATCATGCCTGCAATATTTGCGGTCGGCGAAAAATGCCCGCCAACATAGATTTTTGCGCTCAAATTTCGCAGTTTTTCAAGGGTCTGCAGATGTGCGTGCGGGTCGTAGGTGAATGGTAGGCGCTGCTTGCGAAAGAAATTGTCAGGAAAAAGCGTGTCGGCGACGAAGGCTGTGCCATCGATCATGAACCCTTTCTGGTTAACCGAATGACCTGGCAGGTCGAGAATTTTTATTTCGACTTCTTCAAGCTTGAGTTCGCTGCCGTTGAAAACTTCGACCTCGCTCGGGTTGGCCATGATAAAGCGGTTCATCAGGTCGTTGATCGGGGCGCCGGCAAAAAGAACCGCCGATTGAATCAATGGTTGCCTGATTGTCGGGGCTTCAAGCGTCGAGGCGAGAACACGGCAGCCGCATTTTTCGCGGAAAAAATTGTTGCCCCCGATATGATCTGCGTGGGCATGGGTGTTTAAAATGTATTCGACCTTGAAACGGTAGTCTGAGAGCAGCTCATAAAGTCGTGCCGCATACTTTTCGTCAATGCCTGAATCGATGAGGGCAACCTTGCTGCTGCCGAGAGCAATGATGCCGACATTGGCCGGGCCGCAGACACAGAGTGTCCGCTCGCTCAGGCGGGTCAGTTCCATGCTCAGGCGGCCGGGTTTTTGCAGCGCTCTGAAGCGCCGACGACGACAAAGCCATCGCTGCAGTTGCTCATTACCTCAACAGTGCAGGCGGGTGTGCCTGAGAAGCCAATCTGCGGGGCGATAACTTCGATGTAATAGGGATTATCGTGGTAAGGCGAGAACTGGGCTTTGTAAATCCAGGCATTGACCGGTTCGCAGCCATCAACCGTGAGTTTGATGCGCAGAAACTTGAAAACTTCGCCGCCTTTGACAATCTTGAAAGCCGGGTGCCAGGGCAGTGGCTCGGTGGTGAAGTCGGGCGAAAGGATTACCAGGGGTTTGTCGAGCAGAATGTTGATCGTGCCTTCGCGACAGTCAGCAACTTCAGGAAAACATCTGCGGAAAAACGGCATCTGTTCTCTGACGGTGTTTTTTGACTCGCCAAGACCCTTTTGAATCTTTCCTCTGATGGCTGCCATTAAGTTCGCTCCCTTGATAAATGCTTATAGCATCAGCATAGAACAGCCGGCGCCCGATTACAAGATTTTTTTGATCATCTGCAGACATGGGCAGTTGGGCCCCCACAGCGTCGGAAACTCTTCGAGTGGCCTGAAGCCAAGCGAAAGATAGAACCGACGGGTGCTTTCATACGATGGCCAGTTGGTCGCCGGCCCCAGAGTCTTGATCTGCAGGTATTCTATACCCTGATTGCGGCAATATTCGGTTACGGATTCGACCGCTGCCCGACCGAGGCCCTGATGATGGTATTCCGGCAGAATACCGAGCACGTAAAGCTCTGCCGATTCCTTGTAGTGCATTTTCAGGCTGATAAAGCCGCAGACCTGGTGGTGTATGTTGATCATGAAGGTCGGCAAACCGTCTATCTCGATGCCGTAGTCGATCATGGTCTGTTCATCACCGAACCATTCCGGCAGTCGCCTGAGAATCTTCTCACATTCCTTACCTGAGTTTAATACTGGCCCGACAATACTGAAGTAGTCAGATTTCATATTTCCTTACCCGGTTTTGCGCAAAAGAAAACAGGTTTGCCCAATGACAAACCTGCCTTCGATTAAATTGTCACAACAGCGCTATTATACCACATTTGCGACGTTATTGGGTGAGGTCGCGAGTTGCTGACCGCTGGCTTTTCGGAAATGGTGTCGTCGTTGCTTTTACGCCTGTGCAGCCCTAAGAAGCGTTCGCTGTGCTGGCAAAAACCAGAACGTGGCCATCCGGGTCGAGAGAGTACGCTGCCATATCGCCCCAGTTCATCAACGCATAGGCTTTTAACTCGGTAGCACCGGCCTGTAAAGCCCGCTGATGACATTGCTGCGGTTGATCGACCGAAAGATAGAGCTCGGCCCGTGGTATGCCACCAGCCAGAGCCGGGTCTTTAATCGCGTTGCCAAGCAGCCTGACAATGCCTTTTTCAGGCATCAGTCCGAGAACAAGGGTGTCAGAAAGGGCAAACTCAGTCATTCCGGGTACGTCGAGAGTTGGGGCAAGCTGCAGAACCTGTGAATAAAAGTCGCGGCTGCGCTGCTGGTCACTTACATAAAGAATCAGATTGGCTCGCTTGATCATCCTGTTTTTTCCTTTATTTCGGTTAACGGTTTATTACATAAGAGCGCATTGAATTTTTATACCGATTCGTCCGGCGCGGCCTATCAGCCGGGTTACTTTTTTGCCGACAGGAGGTCGGCGATACTCGGCAGCACCAGGATTGGGGCTGTCGGGTGCTCCAGCCGAATTCTGTCCTCAAGTTATCGCTCAGTAGAACCGCTCTATCC
>JANJUX010000057.1 GCA_024710355.1 Candidatus Rifleibacteriota bacterium | reverse complement strand
ACTGTGTTACAGATCACCATGCGGGCGCAACCCGTTGCGCCCCTACACGAAATTAACCGTATTGGGACACACCATTCGCACCCGACGCAATCCGCAAATCCATTTAAAAAGACCTTTAATTGGATGTGTTCATCGGATATTATTTTCAAGGATCTTGTGACTTTTCAGCCACCCCGCCGAGGCAGGAAGTTCATTTTATCAAATCAGCTCAAACATGTCAATAAAAATGTACACAAAAATCTTTTACGTTAAAACATGCCCGAATTTCCGCAATAATTGCAGATCAACCAACGATACCCCCCCTTCAGAATCTTTGTCGGAGCTTTAAATTTTTCATTTTTTAAACATATTCAGGGTAAGGACAGACAAATCAGACAGTGGAGAAAAACCATGAAAAAAATATCAATGGTTTTAGTTCTGCTGCTTTTCGTGGCAATCACGCCATTATACGGTCTTTACTGTACTGAGTGCGGCAGGTCGATGCCTGACCAGGCCAGATTCTGCCCCTGGTGTGGCACCTCGTCAGCCACTGGCGCCCCAACGACGACTGCAGCCATGGAAACGGCACTTCGGCCACGCGATGCCAACCGGCTTACGGCAGGCGTTTCCCCGGCCGATTATCTTTATGTCGGCCAGTTCGAAGAACTTCTCAGAAGGAACAACCTGAGCGCAGTCATGGGTGAAGTTCGCGATTACTGGCGCCTCAACGACATTCAGGTGGCCAGGGTGACTTCGGCAAGACCGCATTTGAATCAGTATCAGCGCAAAATGCACGATCTGCACGCCAGAAAATTTGATCTGCTCAATAATTACCTTGAAGCCTGGCGCCGCGAAACCGAAGGCCGCGACCGCGCCAGAGCGATCGCCGAAAAACAGCGGGCCGCCTTTGCGGTCGCGCAGATCAACCTCGCCATCGATGAACTGGTGACCGGCAATGGAACTCAGAGTTCTTTCAGGCGGGTCGAAGCGATCGAGCGCCGCATGCGCGAAAGCACTCAGAACAACCGGGTTACGGCCGGGTATCTGGTCGTCGGCAACCGCCGATTGCCCCGTGGAGAACCGATCTGGGTAATCGAAGTCGTCAGTAACTTCGCCAGAATCATGCACATGGGCGAAAGCAATTCTTCAAGCCCGCTGATTGGCTGGGTGACCCTTTACGATCTTGAGCGGCGAACCAACTGGCGGCCTGACCCGACAATTTTTCATGCGCCGCCTTCGAAGCCACTGGCCTTCTCAGCTTTGCAGCAGAACCCGACCAGGGTCGTCATCTTCAGTGAAATCACCAATCCCCGGCACGACTATGATCGCAGACGCTATCTGCGTGCCCGGCGGCGCGCCCACAAGGACACCTCCGCCAGGATAACCCGCACCCGGGTTCGCAGACCTGACCATGCCCGAGACGATCCACGAAAGCAGCCGCATCGAAAACACCGGCAGGGCGACTCCAGCCCACGCCCACGCATTCACGGCCATCATCGGCCATAAAGCCCGCTGTGTTACAGAACTACCGAGCGGCAGAGAATCGCAAATTCATCCTGCGAAGGCATATGCTTTTTAACGAATGGCGGAAAATTCCTGTCGAACTCTTCTGCGGCATTTTTATCAAGGTTGTAAACTTCGCTGCCCTGATAAATCCAGTCTCCATCTGGCCATGGCTGGTTCTGCAGCGGTAGAACCAGCATGCAGGTCGGATATCTGTCTTCGGCAACCGCAACCCTGAAATCTTTGCAGCCTCTGAAGCCGTGTTTAACGTAGTTGGAAGGGTTGCCGAAGATCACTATTGCCGGAAACCCCTTTGCTTTTGCCAGTTTGACCGTATGCTGAATCAACTGGCTTCCCACACCTTTGCGCTGATATTCGGGCAGCACGCTCACCGGGCCAAAGGTAAGGATTTCGCGTCTTTCACCTTTTTCATTAACCAGATGTGCTTTTGTGTACATAATGTTGCCGATAACTCTGCCCTCATATTCAGCAACAAAATCGAGATCGGAACAGAAATCCGGATGCGAACGCATGACATGCGCCAGATAATGTTCGTCGCAACCCGGAACATGCAGATTCCAGAAGGCTTTGCGGGTCAGTTCTTCGACGCAGCGGTAATCGGACTCACGTTCTGGCCTTATGATGATATTCATTGGCAACCTACTTCTTTTCGCTGTTTTCGAAGCAGCCCTTATCTTCGTTAAAAGTCAGATTCGGCAGATTTTTTTCGAGCCAGTCGGTGTAATACCAGATTATCTCGCGATAGTCCTTCGGGTAGGCCTTCGGGTCACGACCGATGAACGGTTTGTAGCTTACGCCGGTCAGCCTTACAAGAGCGTTGTAACTGTGATAACGAATCGGATACAGGCGGTCCGACAACCCGGCAATCAATTCTTTCAGACATGCGGTGTCAGAAGCGGGCGTAATGTTATAACCGGCGGCCACGAAGCCTTCAGCGACCATCTGCTCGCGCGTTTTATTACCATTCGCCGCCAGCCACTCCCTGAGATTATTCCTGGCAATTGCGAAGGGCTTTTCGAGCAGAGTATCATCCGGCTGCTCGAATTGCGGCCCGCGGTCTCTCGTTATCACAACCGAAAACCCAAGATAGTGATTGATCACGAACTCAATGGCAGTGCCGGCTTCAACCAGCAGCGAATAGCCAAAACTGTTGATGCCATCGACATGAACGTTATCGATGACACGTTGCAGAACCTCGATAACCCGCAGGTCGTCGCATGTAATCAGGCTGTTGATCAGGTTCCGGTAAAAATCTTTTCTGTCGTAGTCTTCAGATTCAATTTGCGAGAAAGCCCGAATGCCATCCGGGGAAAATTCTTTCTCTGCCCGGGCAAGTATCGCGTCTGTGGCAGCTTTTCCGCCAACGGCGACGAGGAGCTCGAGAAGCTTGCTGGCCTTTTCCGATGCCGGGGCTGTTGAAAAGGCTGTGACGAACGGCGCTGCCGGTAACTGACTGCCAAATTCACGCAGGTTTTCAAGAACGGTGTCGACGAAACGCCCCTTTTCAAAAAGTTCTAGCTGGATTTTCAAGGATTCAGGAGAAGTATCCGACATGCAGCGAACGGCATTTTCGGCCGCGGTTTCGTCGCTGCCTTCGATCAGTTTGACCAGTTCAGGGAAAACGGTCGCACGGTCAGCGCATTCACGCAGGAAACCGGTGACATAGCGGCCCTCATTGGGATCCTTAAGCAGAGCAAGTGCTTCCAGAACCCGCTGCGCAGCAAATATTTTCGCCTTTTCTTCGGGAAAGACCTGTGCACGGCCCATGGCTGCGAAACCATTACGGGCAATCTCAACGAAAAATTCAGGCAGCTTTGTGCTTTCAAACAGCTGCAGGAAAAACTTTTCGGCCCGGTCGTTGCTGCCGATACGCCGGCAGGTTTCGGCAAGCGTCAGAGTCAGCTGAATTTTTTCCTGCTCCGGCAGATCAGGCTGTGACAGGGCTTTTTCGAGCCATTCCGCAGCTTTGGCCTGAAATCTGGCCTCTTCTTTCATCGAGAATCTTATCGCTTCGGCTTCACGCGATACCTGGCCTGATTTATCAGCCGCAAGCGCCCTGACGATAAAATTTTCGGCCTGCTGATTTTCACCGGTGGAGCGAAAAAGCTTTGCAATCATCAGACAGGTAGCAACCTTCTCTGCTTCAGGAATCTGCAGCTCATCGATCCTGGCCGCTGTTGCAGCAAGGATTTTAACCATATCGCCGGCCCTGTTGTCTGAAGGCCTGATTTTGCGCGAATTGTCTTCGAGAATTTGAAAGATAGTTTTACAATTTTCAGGCGAAACTTCTGACAATGGCGTGGCTTCGGAAGCAGTATCGATCAGTCCGAGGTGTCGACAGGTCCAGGCTGCGTTCAGCCAGAGTCTGCCGATCTCGAGCGCGGATTTTTTGCTCATTTCAGCAAGCCGGGCGGCGACTTCATAGCGGGTCTGTGCCGGAATCGCGTCATACCGGTTTTCAATGCCTTTTTTTTCGACTTTAATATCTTTTGCCAACCAGCTTTTTAATTCATTTTTTCTGGCTTCAGAAAGCTTTTCTTCAAACTCATCGCTGTAACCGCAGAAGTTACACGCCGGACAACCCCAGATCATGCTCATAAGAGGCGAAGAACCTCTGGCATTCTGACAGAGGTCTGAATCATACCCGCCAAAGTTGTTTGTCGACATCAGCTTTGAGGCAGAAAACTGGTTGGCACAGACCGGGCACTTGACTTCAACACTCCTCGAGCTGGTCGCATGGCATGGAATAACGGCCCAGGTAATAAAAAGAGCTGAAATCAGGAACAGAATTGTTTGCTTTACAAATGTTTTCATTTTTTTCCATTTCCAGTTGTTTAAATTTCTCAGATAATTCTATTACAATTCATTGTGTATTAACACAAATCTCTGCCAGAATTCCGGGCAAAAGACAGATTACACAAGCAGCTGAATCAGCCGGCTTAAAGAGAGGTATATATGCTTTCTTCACATCAAAAATGGTTTTTGAGAATATTTCTGATTGTCGCGATTCTCGCCGTGGGGGGCTACACTTTTAGCCGACTCGGCAGCGTTAACCCGGCCACAGGACATGGCGATTCTCTGGCAGTTCTGGCCGGAATCAGACTTCCCACCGGTTTCAAAATGAAACTTTTTGCGACAGGTATAATTGACGCCAGATCGATGACGCGGGGGAAAAATGGGACCCTGTTTGTCGGGACCCGCCAGGCCGGCAAAGTTTATGCGATTGTCGACGAAAATGGTGATAAAACCGCCGACAAAGTTTATACAATTGCCGAAAACCTGTATATGCCATGCGGAGTTGCATTTAGAGACAATTCCCTGTATGTGGCTGAAGTGAACAGGGTGCTTCGCTATGATGACATCGAGAACTCTCTGGCGTCGCCTGCTTTGCCGGTGGTAGTAAACGATTCTTTTCCCTCTGATGCCGCGCATGGCTGGAAATTCATTCGCTTTGGACCGGATGGAAAACTTTATGTGCCAGTCGGCGCGCCATGCAACGTTTGTGAGAATTCAGATGCGCGTTATTCTTCAATAATGCGAATGAATCCGGACGGAACTCAACTGGAAATTTTTGCTGCAGGGATCAGAAACACGGTTGGCTTTGACTGGCACCCGGAAACAGGACAATTATGGTTCACCGAAAACGGCCGCGACTGGATGGGTGATGAGCTGCCCCCTGACGAGCTCAACTGTGCACCGGTTCCTGGCCTGCATTTTGGTTTCCCATACTTTCATGGCAGACAGATCCCGGACCCTGTATTTGCCGAAGGTCGCGATCCGGCAAGTTTTGTATCATGCATTCAGGAACTGGGCGCCCATGTTGCAGCTCTTGGCATGCGCTTTTACACAGGTCGAATGTTTCCGGAAAAATACCTTGGCCAGATTTTTATCGCCGAGCATGGTTCCTGGAACCGCAAAAAAAAATCAGGTTACCGCATCAGTCTGGTAACACTTGAAAATGGCCGCCCCACAAGTTATAAGGCGTTTGCAGAAGGATTTGAGAAAGATGATCACGTTTCCGGCCGGCCGGTTGATATTGAACAGCTTGACGACGGCTCACTGCTGATTTCTGATGATTTTTCCCATGCAATTTATCGCATCAGCTACGAACCATAATCAACCTGTCTCAATCATCATAAAATCTTTCCTAAAACAAACCCCCAGGAAGCTGCATGGAGTTCTGCCATGCCAAGACGCCGGTAAAAAGCAACTGCACGCTCGTTCCGCCTGCCGACTCCCAGATGGTATCCCTTACAGCCAAGGCTTTTAAGACGTTCCTCATATGCCTCCATCAGTCGCCGACCCCATCCACCACCCTGGACTTCCGGCATGAGATCGATATGAATATGGCCGGGAAATTCGTCGAACCATGGCTGGTCGGTAAAAGGAGTATGAAAAAGAGCTCTGATACGATCCTCAAACGGAACCGGTGCAACCTGGTCATTGCTGTTCGTGGATTGCTCCTGACCGCCCGCCGCCCGAACCGGGTACATCTGAGCGGCGCCCGGCCGCCATTCGCGATCAAACCATGTATTGAAAGCTCTCGTGTCGACAGTGCCGAGCATGTAACCAAGTGGACGAACAGTGCTCCCGAGTGCACCCTCTATTATCAATACGCACCTGGGATCAAAAATAGCGTATGGGGCTGCATAAAACTGGCCAATCATGAAGGGATCAGAAAACAGCGGCGTGGCATCTCTGCCACTGTCACCAGTTTTTAAGCATATTTCGTATAAATATGGCAAGTCTGCTGTTAAATAATCACGAATTCGCATGTTTCAATCAACCTGCACCAATTTTAAGCTCCACCTGATTTTCATTCGCTCTGACTCCTGTTGTCAAAGTGCTCCTGCTCCAGTTCGAGTGCCATTTTCTGTCGGGCCTTGATATCCTTCCAGAAAGCGCCATTCTCGATGCCGGAAATTCGCTCTTCGTATTTTCTGCAGGCGCGCTGTAAAACTTTTTCGACGCTGATTCTGTGACTTTTTTCAAGTGCGGTCAGGGCGTTAAGATAATCCCAGAGAACATCGCCAAGCTCATCTTCCAGATAGCACTGTCGCCCCGACGCGAGTTCCGCACAGACCTCGGCAATTTCATTGTTCATTTCGCCAAGATAGGTTCTGGCGCCTTCTGACCATTTGCTGTCAGAATCAATGACCGCTTTTCTGCGGGCTATCAGCAGCAGGGTTTCAAAATGTTTCATTAAATCAAACTCCCGGGAACTTTTCCATGCGGATATCCTGCCACATTCGCCCATTCCAGAAGGTAAAGTCCGCAATTCTTCCGATCTCGACATACCCCATTTTTCGGTAAAGAGCGATTGCCGGCTTATTGAACTCGAAAACGCCCAGCTCAATGCGCTTTAAGCCGGCAGCCAGAATCTCTTTTTCAAGAAATTGCATGGCCTGAGAGCCAATTCCCTTGCCTCTGGCTTCTTTTTCTCCAATCGTTATGCCGACCCATGCGGTTCCTCTAACTTTCTTGAAAAGTTGCGGCGGGTCGATCTGATAGTTAATTTCTCCAACCAGTTTACTGCCGGAATAGATCAGAAAGATAGTATTGCGCTCGAGACGATGCTCTAGCGCTTCAACCGTCACAACTTCAACCTTCTTGAGGTCTTCCTGACTTCGATTCGGGCGCGAAAGCGGAATCAGCTCCAGATCGCTTTCCCATCGCGTAAACGTTTTGGCAATTTCTTCGGAAACCTTTTCGAGTCGCACAAAACTGATTGTTTCCACCTGCATATTCCTTTTCTGCTATCTGACTGCAACCAGCCCGGCAATTAACCTGCCGATTTCGGCAATCGCAGCGTTACGTTCATCAAACGATGCCGCAGTTTCGGTCAGATAAATGGCCGCGACAACCGGGCCGGCCTTTGGTGGCCACATAATTGCGACGATGGCGCGCAAACCGTTACCACCGGCGCCGCTACGGTCTGCCACAATCCAGTCAGCCGGAACTCCGGCCCTGATAAGTTTGCCAGCGACCTCATTGGCAATCATCCAGTTTTTAAGCTGCTGGCGGGATTTTGGCGACAATATTTCTCCGAGCACCAGTCTTTCAACGGTTCTGGCCATTGCCGACGGGGTTGTAGTATCACGGGCATCCCCTGGCGTGCCCTCATTGAGATCTGTTTCCCGACGGTCCAGGCGGGTTGTTAAATCGCCACTCCTGCGAATGAACGCCGTCAGCGATGCCGGGCCGCCAATCGCATCGAGAATGAGATTGGCAGCTGTATTGTCACTCACTTTCATCGTCGCCGCGCAGAGATCGAAAAGCGACATTCTGCCACCGACATGCCGCTCAGTGACCGGCGAATGGCTGGCGATATCCTGCCGATTAATCCTTACAAGCCGATCAAGGCTATCCTTGCCCTTGTCGACGCGATAAAGCAATGCTGCGCAGGCAAGGGTTTTGAAAGTACTGCACATCGGAAACCGCTCTTCAGACCTATAGTTAAAACTTTTCCCCGTCGCCGTGTCGTGGACTGTCAACCCCACCCTCGCCTTTAAACCGGCTTCAATCTTTTTGACCTGCATGATCAGGTCAGCTTCACCACCCGCTGCAGCCGATGAAGACATAACCGGCACAACAGCTGCAACTGACGGCCGGCCGGCATTTTCTATCAGCGGCTTCATGCCGGTGCCATCAGCCTTTATGCGGTAAATTCTTCGCTTGATGACCGATTCGTCATCGAATCCTTTATGTTTAACGATTTTAATATCTTTTGCCCCAAACCCCTCGAAAGCGATTTCATCAGCAGAAATCCAGCGTGGGTTTATGGCGCAGATTCCTTTCGGCGTCAGGCGGGTGGTTCTGCCGGCTGCGATTTCATGCACGAATACCGCTGAAACGGCGTCGTTCAGGCCCAGTATGACCTCGTCAACCGCCCCCGAAAACAGCACAAACCCGCTGTCTGCAGAAAGCTCGACGGCATCGGCCGAACTCATGACATAAGAAGCGACCTGATCACTGAAAGTCGCAGTGGCAAGCACACTGGCAACTTCATCTGCATCTATGGCATAAACATTCGTGAGATTGTGGCAGAAAATTGTTTTACCTGATGGATCCCAGGTCGGACTGAAGAGATCGCTGTGCAAAACCTTGTCGGTCAGAATCCTGAAGCCGGTATCGTCTGCGTTGACAACAGCAATCTGCCAGAATGACTGCCCCGACTCCCATAAAAAATTGAAAGCGATTCTTTTGCTGTCAGGCGACCAGCGAAGCGTATGCAGTCTATTATTCGGAATAGAATTGAATCGGTGCACCTTTTTTTCGGCGATGTTGATACAAGCCAGCCGGTCATCGACAACGTATGCCAGGAATCTGCCATCGGGGCTGATATCGAAATCGTAGCTTTCACAGACCCTGCGTGGCTTTTTCCCATCCAGGCCGCACACCATGGCCGAATCATCTCGCAAAAAAGCCATGGTCTGAGCTTCCAGACCAGTAACAGCTGCCAGTAAATAAAGGGAAACGGCGATCGCTGCCCGCAAAACTTTCATGTTCGTCATTTCAATATTTCCTTATTGCTTTTCAAAGTCGCGCAGGCAATTTTACCATTTTCGCGTCCATGCAATAAAGTAATGACTGCCCTGAATTTTAGCACCATGCAAACCCGGGTGTGATAAAATCTATAATACCTGAACAAAACTGTTTAAATGAAGCGAATTGGTAATTGCCGCAGCCAATCAACTGTCATTTAAAGACTCTGCATATCTGAAAGGAACCCAGTCATGGCTCCCAGAAAAGAATTTACCGTTGCCGACATGATCAAAGCCCTTGAAAAGCTCGATCCGTCCTTACCGATTTATGATCATTACTATGACGAAGAAGAGGGCGAGGAAGTCTGGTTCAATGTCACAAAACCGACGCCTAAAAAAGTCACGATCTACCTGACCGCGCTGCAACTGGGCAAAAAGATAAAACTGCAATGGAGCGACAACAAAAACTCCGGCCAGGTCGTCGAGCAGAAAAAAGCCGTAATCCTCTACCCGCCGGCAAAAGACGAGATAGAACTCTGACAATTGCCTGCGGAGTGTTTTCAAAGATCGCTGAGCAATAAATGGAATAAAACTTTCTTTGCACTGAAACAAAAAAGAATGATATCCTGCTTTTGCTGAAAAAAAGCCAGACATTGAACACAAGTTCAAGTTAACTTATATGCGGATCATCTAACCGATGGGTGAGCAGATTGTTCATCTGTCGCCAAGGAGTCGAAAATGACACTTCCAAAAATTGGTTATGACATCGGTAAAGAAAGCTTGCGCAACAACTGTTTCTGCTTCCTGCAGGATCACCTTGAGAAGCATCCCGACAGAGTCTGCATGAAATGGGTCAACACCAAGAACAAAATCTGGTTCGACTACAACCCGTTTGCCAGAACCCTGACACACGACACTTTCACCTACAAAAACATCTATGACATGGTTGTTCATGTCGCTGCCGGCTATAAAAAACTTGGCGTTCAGAAGGGCGACTGCGCTCTTGTGTATGTCCCGATGATTCCGTGGCTCTACGCCGGTATGTTCGCGTTTCAGATGCTCGGAGTCAGATGTATTTTCCTCGACTCATTCGCCCGCGCCGACCAGCTTGGCTACGTTGCCGACCTCTGCAAACCCAAAGTCTGGCTTTCAGGCGAACGCGGCTTCGCCATGGGTAATGGCCAGCCCGCCCTCGAAGCCATTCCGGTCAAAATCAACATGGGCCCCTGCACGAAAAAATGGACCGCCCGCTTCGAAGAACTTCTCGAAACCCCTGAAGCAGCCGAACCGGTTCCGGTTGAACAGGAACACACCGCGCTCATCACCTTTACCACCGGCTCTTCCGGCACCCCAAAAGGCGCCGACCGTTCGCATCGCTTTCTCGCGGCACAGCACTACGCCATCGACGGCTGTCTGCCATACGAAAAAAGCGACCTCGACCTGCCGGTCTTTCCGATTTTCTCTCTGAACAATCTGGCTGCGGGTGTTACCACGATTCTGCCGGCCATCAACGTCGCTGAACCGGCCGACAATGACGCTTATGTGCTTTACACGCAGATTACCGGCGAGAATATCACCACTCTGACGCTGAACCCCTCGCTGCTCAATGGCTTGAATAAATACTGCCTCGAAAAGGGAAAAACCCTGCCGGGTCTGCGCCGAGTCGCTGCCGGTGGTGCCGCCGTGTCGCGCGATGTCGTCGAAGAATTCAAAAAAATCGCGCCTAATGCTGAGCTTGTCGTTATGTATGGCTCAACCGAAGCTGAACCGATGACACATATCACCGGCCAGGAAATGCTCGCTCAGCGCAGCGTCACCGAAGACGACCCCGAACTCGTCGATGCCGGCGTCAACGTCGGTCATTTCGCCGAGGGCCTGCAGTACAAATTCATCAAAATCGTGCGCGGCCCGATCGAAGTTGCGTCTGACAAGCAGTGGGCCGACCTTGAAGTTTCACAGGGCAGCGTCGGCGAATTGCTGGTTGCCGGCGAGCATGTC
The DNA here is from genome assembly GCA_024710355.1 of Candidatus Rifleibacteriota bacterium. GTDB lineage: Bacteria > Muiribacteriota > Ozemobacteria > Ozemobacterales > Ozemobacteraceae > Rifleibacterium. Next base: position 807 of record JANJUX010000057.1, on the reverse strand, counting down.
TGCCGCGCCTATTACAACAATCCCGAAGCCTTCAAGACTTCGAAAATCCGCGACCACAAAGATATCGTCTGGCACCGAACCGGTGACCTTGGCCGCCTCGACAAAAAAGGCAATGTCTGGATCGTTGGCCGCATTCACAACGTCATAGAACGCGACGGCAAATACCTTTTCCCCGTGCAGGCCGAAGTCGTGCTGAAACGGCAGCCCTATACCCGTCTTGCAGCCTATCTCGGCGTTCCCGACAGCAAGCTTGGCGAAAAAACCGTCTGCGTCATTGCCCCGAAAAACAACGCCGAAATCAACGATAAAAAACTCTGCGCCGAACGCGAAGCCGAAATTCGCCGGGTCATGACCAAAAACGAAATCCCTGTCGATCAGGTTATTTTCCACCCCGACATTCCGATGGATCTGCGCCATCGCTCGAAGGTCGAATACGCCGTTCTCCGCGAAGAACTGAAAAAGGCCGGCCTGGTTTAACCACCACACAAAAACCCCTGTTGCATAAAAACCCACGAAACTCTGTTGAAGGGTTTCGTGGGTTTTTGCATCGGGCAGTTTTGAGATTCAAAAGAAAAGCAGAGCATTACCCCTTCATTGGATAAATCTGAAAGCCTTATCATTTGGCTAAAGCAAAACAGGGCTGAGTTCTTTTGGAACTCAGCCCTGTTAAATTTATGAATAAAGATCGAAAGGCTTTAAAAATTCTTCCAAGCTCGACGAAAATCCGTTACTGCGCTGCCGATTTGCATCGGACCTATGCCAGATAACATGATCTCCATAGAAAGGAGGTGATCCAGCCGCAGGTTC
>JANJUX010000055.1 GCA_024710355.1 Candidatus Rifleibacteriota bacterium | reverse complement strand
TTCCGCAGACTGCTGCTTGAACTTTCACCCGCAACCGTTTATTCCGGCGATCTGCCGGCGACCCTGACTTCTATTGTCAAGGCCTACTTCCGGTTTGCGGTGCGAAATCCCGAGTTTTACCGGTTGCACCTGGCGTTCTGGTTTTCACCGCCTTCCAGCGATGGATTCATCGCCGCCAAAGAATGGTGGGAAAAACAGCAGCAGCTGCTTGAAATGGTTTTTATGCTGGCCGCCAACGATCACGGCAACATGAAGAACCGGCAGCGCATCTATGCCGCCACCTTTCTTGGCACGATCAATACCTTCATTGCCTTTTTCCTCAATGGCTATGCCGAGCTCGACGACAACGCCTGCCACAGCCTTGTCAAACAGTTCAGCCACGGCATCTATTCCTGAAACCGACCCGATGATTATCTGACAGCCCAGATAATCTTTTAACCCCCGCTGCATGAATGTTCCGCATTTTCATGAGCTTTACCCGTCACTATACCGATCGGTATATAAGATAACAGGAGATTATATGAATAACTGGATCAGCGAAGCCGTTTTTTACCACATTTATCCATTGGGCGCGTTCGATGCCCCGAGAAGCAATGACTGCTTTTCGCCGCCGATCGAGCGGCTGGCGGCTCTGGGCGACATGGTCGAACATTTCCTCAGACTTGGCATCAATGCCGTCTATCTTGGGCCGGTTTTTGAATCAGATGCGCATGGTTACGATACCAGCAGTTTTTTTCACGTTGATCGCCGCCTTGGCGAAAATGCAACCCTCAAAACAGCAGTTAAAACCCTGCACGAACACGGAATTCGCGTTATTCTCGACGGGGTTTTCAATCACGTTGGCCGCAATTTCTGGGCATTCAGGGATTTACAGATGAACGGGCCGGCTTCGGCTTATGCAGACTGGTTCGACGGCATCGACTTTTCGCGCAGCAGCCCGTATGGCGACCGCTTTTCCTATAACTGCTGGAACGGCAACTATGACCTGGTTAAGCTGAATTCAGCCAACAATGCCGTGCTGGAACATATTTTCGCTGCGGTCAGAATGTGGCTGCAGGAATTTGCCATCGACGGTCTGCGGCTCGACGTTGCCGACTGCCTTTCCTTTGATTTTATGAAGCGCCTGGCGGGGGTCTGCAGGCAGCTGCGACCCGATTTCTGGCTGATGGGTGAGGTGGTGCACGGTGATTACCGCAGATGGGTTGCCGACGGAATTCTTGATTCGGTGACGAATTACGAGTGCTACAAGGGTTTGTATTCAAGCCACTGCGATAAGAATTACTTCGAAATTGCGTGGTCATTGAGCCGGCAATTTGCTGAAAATGGCATTTACAAGGGCCTGCAACTGTATAACTTTGTCGATAACCATGATGTGACCAGAATTATCGATGCGCTTGCCCGGCCTGAGCATCTCTACCCGGTTTATTGCCTGCTGTTTACCATGCCGGGGGTTCCGTCTGTCTATTACGGCAGCGAATTCGGCATGGGCGGCAGGAAAAACAAAACCGATGACTGGCCGCTGCGGCCTGGCTTCAACTGGCGCGAACAACAGGAAAAAAGCAGCCACCGGGATCTCGCTGCCGCAATCGCCCGCCTGGCTTTTTTGCGCAGGGGTTCTCCGGCTTTGTGCCGCGGCGACTACCGGCAGCTCGGCATTAACCACGAACAGATCAGCTTTTTACGGCAGACCGACGATGAAAGAATCGTGGTAATGGTTAATGCCAGCGACAAAGCAATGCCGTTTCGCGTTGAAGTGCCATTTGACATGGGGGCTGAAGCATACGACCTGCTGAATGAGCAAACAATCGCAGTCGGGAAGCGGCAGATAGCCTGCGAGGTATTTCCGAACTGGGCAAGAGTGCTGCGAGTCTGACAAAACCCAGAGCAAAGATAAGTGGTGAGCTTCAGCCGGAATACCGGATTTTGCCAACCACCGATGCAGCGGCAAGATTTTCCTGAACGTTGACTCATGGTATAAAAAAGGTATAATTATTATATATGATATGTTTTGAATTTGACCATTTAAAAAGCCAGGCAAATCTGGAGAAACACGGAATAGATTTTGTTCGGGCGCAAAATCTATGGAATGACCCGGATCTTTTGGAGATTCCGGCAAAAACTTCAGATGAGCCGAGGTTTTTAATAATAGGACAAATTAATCTGAAACATTGGTCAGCCGTAATAACCTATCGACAGAGTAACATCAGGATTATTTCGGTTCGGAGATCAAGAAAAGATGAGGTTGATTTATATGAAAGCGAAAAATTTTGATGAAAAGTTCGATGATGGCGACAGCATTCTGGCGAACCTCGATCTAACCAAGGCCAAAAGATCAACTCGTGATCAAAAGCGGGTGAATGTGGATTTCCCCAAATGGATGATCGAGGCGCTGGATAGAGAGGCCAAGCGACTGAATGTTACCAGGCAGTCAATCATCAAGCTTTGGTTGGCAGAGCGCTTAGAGCGGCAAACACAGGCGGCCTGATTCGAAAGTATGTAAAGCAATTTTCCGAGTTTTATTAACATATTTTCCGAATTTTTTGCATGAATAATCCGAATTTACGATCAAGCAAAACCGACTGATCCGGCTTTGCAACATAAATCGTTGCAGGATTCAGAATCTGACCAGCTGTGACAAGATTCGCCCGGCAAAAGAGACTTATCAGCTTTGTTCCCTGTGGCTTATTTTCTTCCGAAGCCAGGGTCTTCCCGGGCAAGGTTTTTTAAAATGGTCATGGCATCACCGGGCGTGACGCTGTCAAAAATGTCTTTTGACTTTGGCAATTTTTCAGGTTTTGTACCAGGTGTTTTTTTACCATGTTTCAAATCCAGGCTACTGTTTTCCCAGGGGTTTCCACTAATCAGAGGCTGGTGGGACTGGGTCGGGTTCCCACTTCTGGCCTTTTTCAACGGCATCGAGGTTGAAACGGTTCCCCTGGTTGTCTGTCGGGTTGAGCCAAAGCAGTCGGGTAAAAATTTTCTGGGCTTCTTCAAACCTGTCGAGACGCCAGGCGCATAGCCCCAGACCGTGCAAACACCGCAGAAATGGGCGGTTATCGATCAGACCCCACGGCAACAACCCTGAGAAATCATGACCTAGCGACAGCTCACCAATACCAACCCCGACCGCATAATGACGGAGCGCTTCCTTTGGATTGAAGTCGGCGACAAAGTTGCCGAGGTGGGCATGGGCATCGAGACAGCGAAGATCACTCTGGCACAAGTCCATCAGGAGGTCGGTCCCCTTGCTGCGCTCGCCTGCATCCCTGAGTTCCAGGGCCTCGATGATCGGGTCGCTGTCGTAATTTGCAGGGCTCTGAACGGGAAGAACCTGTTCCATTTCATAGGAGAGTCGCGGTCCATGAGAAATGATCGGTTCGGCCCATTTTTCAATCAGTTCGTCTTTCTCAACCCAGTAGTGATCGGAGGGATTCCATTCCCCAAATTCTTTGAGACTCAAAGGAACGAGACCAAGGGCATTCGCATCAAATTTCACCGATTCGATGTCTCCGGAGAGATACGGATGACCGGCATAGTTCCATTGTTTTTTCGGTCGAACAACGATGATCTCACCTGGAACGGCCAGATCATGACCGGAGGATCGCAGGGTAATTGCCCGATTGCTGCCGAGGACCCGGCAACGCGATGCAATAGTTTTCCGCGAGAGAACCACCAGATTGATGGATGAAGCCAGATCAAGATCCTCCGACTTGGCCTTGTGGCGACGCGGAGGGCGCCCTCTGGTCGATTGAACAGTGACAATTGGAGGCAACCCTAACCAATGACGATAGGCTTCCAGAATGTGAACACCTTGTTCGCGCGCGGCCATGACGACATCGCAGGCAGCGACAGAATGCTCAGAGCCATCTTCACGGCGGCAGGCGGCCGTTAACCCGCGACGGACATTGCCGTCGTAGCCGAACGCGATCACCGAAACAGGCTCGCCGATAACGAATGCATCACATGGAACCTCAATCTCAGCTATAAAGGCACTGAGAAAGGCTCGGAATGATCCATCTTCATTGGCGGCCCGAAAGGTAATTTTCTCGATCAATTCGTCGAGAGAGGCAGGTCCGGAATTGTCGTGGTGATTGTTCACATGGTTCCTCGCCCTTGCCCTTGTCGGACAAGCTATGGTGAATTTTCCGGATATCTTAGCAGGCTTTGGGAAAAGCGGCAATAAACATTGTTTGAAACAAAATATTTTCTGTACAAAAGCATACTGATTTTGTCAAACAAGAAAGTTATACCTGGCCGCAGCTCTATGATTCAGTTCTGCCCAAGGCCGGAAGCGATAAAAGACGGAACCAGAGCGTTGACGCTAACGCCTTTGCGCTCTGCCCTCTTTACCAGCCGCGCATGAATATATTTCGGTAGCCGCGCCAGAAAGCGCCCGGAAACATCTGCCGCAACATAGTCCACCGGTTTTGTCTTCGGCGCGGCAATGCTCTGCCCGTGCTCTACAGAGAATTGTCAGCCAGTCTGGCTCCCATTGCAAAGGCTTTTTCACAGTCTATGGGAAACACTTCTTCGCGCCTTTTGAGCTTTGCAGCCGCATTGAAGGCCGTTGCAACATATTTGGAATAATCGCTGAATTGATATGTGTCTGTGACGAAAAGAGATTCGGTTGGGCCCATAACTCTCTCGAAAGCCTTTTCAACATGCGAGAGAACAAGATCATATCCGACTTCTTTGATCATGGTTTCCGGGACATTCATTGCGTAGATCAAGCCTGTCTTCTTTTTCTTCTTATTAAGCGATGAATAGTTTTCGTCATATACGAGATACTGGAACAGCAGCCTTTCGATATAACTTTTGCCACCCCTCTGCTTACAGGCAAAACAGCTTACACAGCCTTTAAAATTGAGATCATACAGATGGATCAGCTCAGTAGAAGCATTTTTGGCAGCTGCTCCTTCAAGCGCTTTATTGAGTAAAATTGCAGTGTTCCAGTTTTTTCTCGGGCTACCGTTTATAGCGACAACATTCATATAGGCGCCTCCTCTTGTTTCATTCCGGTTGACTTCACATGCCCCCAATTATATATCCGGTATGATAATAGTAAAGTAATGTGTGGTCTGCTTTTTGCTCGGCGGGTTGAACAGAAGAATCAGAAAAGGGTTTTATCATGATTATTCAAAGACTCTGTGACTTGAGCGGCGCAATGGCGGCCGGAGTGATCGAACTGCTTTATGGCGCCCAGATTACCGGCAAGCAGAGCCGCGAGGACATCAGAAACTTCGTGGCCGGGCGCTGTTTTGACGACGGCCGGTTTATGCTGGCTGCCGTCGACAACGATCGCGTGCTGGCAACTGGCGGTGCCGTGGTTGCCGAAGCCAGCCGCGGCGAAATTTTTATCACCGCCATGGCGGCGGCCCCAGGTGCGGAGTCGGCGCTGAATGACATTCTCAAACAGATTATTGCCGACATCGCCGTGTTTCCTGACTGCGTGGTTAAACTCGGGATCGGGGGCAAAACGAAGGTTCCTGCTGATTTTCCCGGGGCATTCGGCTTCTGTCATGCCTATTCTCTGCTGCAGATGAAGTTCACCGGCACGCCGCACGCCGCAAAAAGCAGCGCCCACATCGAGCTGACGCCTATGAGCGCCGACAACACCAATGAATACGTTTCGACAACCAACGCCGGCTTCGCCGGAACCCCCAATGCCGCAACCATTCAGGCCGACGACGCCAGGCAGATGCTCGACAACAGAGCTTTGCGCTGCGGGCTGATCAGAACCGGCAATCACACGATCGGTTGCTACGAGCTCAAACTCGATGGCTCTGACGGCTGGATCGAATCTGTGAGCCTGCTGCCCGCTTCCCGCGGCAAAGGAAATGGCGGCGCGGCTGTCGTCAGACTGATCGAGATGCTGCGCCAGCTTGGCTCTGCAACGGTCAAGCTGTCGGTCATCGACGCCAATGAGAAGGCCTGCGGGCTTTATCAGCGCCTCGGCTTCGCTGTCGAACAGGTGCTTTCCAGGTGGTATGTGAAAAAATAGCTGTCAGGTAGACCCAGGAATATGACGGCACGAAGCTGAAATAGCGCCGGTCAGCTGCGCCTTTGGGCAACCAGCTTTTTTCGCAGGTCGGCGGGAAGCTTTTCGCTCGTCGCCTGCCAGGCGGCGGCTGAAATCTGGTTGAGCCGGGCCCTGATAAAACTCAGGGTTGCCTCAGGGTAGCAATTGTAAATTTCTCTGATGGTCCAGCCGACGCCCTTCTGCACGTAATAAGCGTCATCGTCGAGCAGACTGGTGACCATGCTGATCAACAGCTCATACGGCAGTATTTTTTTGCGGAGTCTGGCGTAATAAAGCAGGCTCACCACCGATTGCCGGCGTTTCCAGGGGTTGTCGGAACGGTTCCAGGCCTGCAGCACCGGCAGAACCAGTTCGGGCATTTCTTCGAGCGCCCGGGCGTAGATCGACGAAAGCCCGTCGCTGTGCGCCCAATTATCGCATTTTTCGATCCAGCCCGAGATGGTGTTGAATTCATCGACCGACAGGGATTTCTTCTCGTAATGGTAAACGGGCTGGCTCATCTCTTCGAAATAGGTGCCGTTTTTCCAGATGTGGTCGAAAATCTCAAGAACCCGGTTCGGTGCATAACGCATAAAGCTGTAACCGGCCTTGAGAGCGGCACGCGACTGCGGCACCGACAGCCCGAGAGTCGGCGTCGGCGAATTGTAATGATTGCCGGGCTTCGAGACGGCCAGAGAGGCAAGCCGGTCTTTTACTTCCTGCAGGTATTTCTGCAGGTCAGGCCCCTGTCGCATGATGTTGTCGGTTTTTGCAGCTGAACGTATCTGTTTCGGCATATTCAAAGATTCTAATGCCCCGACCGCGATTTGTCTACGACCCTGTTGCTCGTTCATAACCGTTTTCCTGGCAATACAGCACGCCATCGAACCTGCAGCAAACGATGCTGCAGCTGCGGTCAGGCGGCGGTCTGATTTTTAAAGAACGGGGCCAGGCGCTCGATGCCGGTGGTAAAATTTGCGGGCGTGCCGGCAAAAGAGAGGCGCAGCCACTGGCGCGTGCTTTCGCCGAAAGCCAGGCCGGGCGTCGTGAGAACGTCGGTCTGCTCGAGAATCTTCAGGGCAAGATCGAGTGAGTCGCTGGTGAACCCGGCGCAGTTGAGCAGAATGTAGAAGGCACCATCGGGCGTTGTGTGAGGCAGGTGCGGCAAATTGGCGTTCAGAGCGTTTATGGCATTCGCACGGCGCTCGGTGTAAAGCGGCAGATGCACTTTTCGCAGCCGCGGGTTCTCAAAAACATACGCGGCCATGTATTGTGAAAGCGTGGGCGCACAGGTGGTGAGAACGGCATGCGAACGCGTAAGCGACCCGGCCAGCTTATTGGGAGCAATCAGGTAACCCAGGCGGAAACCGGTCATGGCGACGTTTTTCGAAAGGCCGCTCACCAGAATGGCGCGGCTCGAAAACTGCGTGGCCGAAGGCATCGCGCTCGGGATATAGAGAATGTCAGAGTAAATTTCGTCGGATAAAATGTAAAAATTGTGCCGGTCGGCGAGTTCGGCAAGGGTCTTAAGCTCGGCTTCGGCATCGCACTTGCCGGTTGGATTGCCGGGGGAATTCAGAACCACCAGGCGTGTGCGCGAGGTGATTTTTTCGGCAAGCGCCGCGGTATTCAGGCGAAAACCTTCAGCTTCAAAACGCGGCGCCGTAACGACGCGTGCACCGAGAAATTCAGCCGCCATGGCGTAGCCGGGAAACGCCGGATCGCCGACAATCACTTCGTCGCCCGCATCGAGACAGGCGGCCATGGCTGCCAGAATCGCTTCCTGGGCACCGCAGGTGACGACAACATTTTCGGCGGAACCGGCAAAAGGCAGGTTGTGCGAACGGGCGATTATATCGCGCAGCGACAGCATGCCGGCATTCGCCGTGTAGCCCATGTCACCCTGCTTCAGGCGCCGCATGCCTTCATCGATAATTTCGGCTGGTACATTTTCTGAGGGCTGCCCGAGGCCAAGATTGATGGAAGTGCTTTTCTTGCAGTCGAAAACTTTGCGAATGAGCGACTGGCGCATCGTGCCAATGCGCATCGAAAAGGCATCAGTCGGCAGCATGGCGAAGCGCTACTTCGAGAGCGGTGCGGGCGTTGGTTTTGGCGTCGCGGTATTTAACGATCATCGGGCTCATAATGCCGAGGCCGTTTTCCTGGGCAAATTTGCCCTTGGCCATACGCACGCCGGGTATCACCACAGCGCCGGCGGGAATTTCGAGCGGCGCGTTTTCGCTGGCGCGGTAAACCTTTTCGTTCACCAGATCGTAAACGGCGGTGGATGCGTTGAGAATCGTGCCTGATGCAAGAACAACGCCAGCACGCACGATTACACCCTCGTAGACGCCGCAGTTGCCGCCCACCATGACATCATCCTCGATAATGACAGGAAGCGCGCCAACGGGCTCGAGAACGCCGCCGATCTGGGCGGCCGCCGAAAGGTGAACGCGCTTGCCGATCTGCGCACAACTGCCGACCAGGGCGTGTGAATCAACCATGGTATCGGCATCGACGTAGGCGCCAATGTTGATGAATGCCGGCGGCATGATGGTTACACCCCTGGCGACAAACGAGCCTCGGCGCACACTGCTGCCGCCCGGCACGACGCGCACGCCTTCATCAGTTGCAAACTGGCGGGGCGGCACGGTGTCTTTGTCGAGAAAGCTCCCGAGACCGGAAATATCAGCGAACTGCTGCATAACCCCGATACGGAAACCTAGCAGAATTCCCTGTTTCACAAAGGCGTTTGCCTGCCAGATGCCGTTTACGCACTCGGCCGAGCGAACTTCGCCGCTTTCGAGGGCACTGCGGAGTTCGAGAAATACGGATCTTTTTTCGGCATCGGAAAGGGTTGAACCGACCTGTACGGCGGTTTCGATTTTAGACTGCAGAGAATTTTTCATGATATTGCGCTTTCTTCGAGGCAGAGTTGAATGTATTTTTGTCGCGCCGTTTCCAGGTCTGCCAGGGAAACGTGCTCGTGATCGGTATGCGCCACATGGATGCTGCCCGGGCCATACATCAGTGGCTCGCCCAGCGGGCGCAGATGCGGAACATCTGAACCGTAGCCCACCACAATGCTTTTTTCGCCTGGGGGCACGTTCAGAAACTGCGGGTGTGATATGGACTCGATATCAATAGTAACATTGGGTGGCAACAGGCTGCGCACCCGCTCTTCGGTCTGTTCGGCACTTGCGGCAAGCCGCATTATGATCTGCGCACCGGCGCTCGGTGCCGTCACGTTGGCTGCAATGCCGCCTTCAATGACACCGACATTGACGAGTGTTTTGCCCAGGCGCGCGTCGCAGGGCCACGCCTCGGCGAGCAGTTTCTGCAGAACATCGAGAAGTGTATGAATGGCAGAGTGGCCAAGCTCCGGGTAGCCGGAATGGGCGCATTTTCCAGTGGTTCTGAGAGAAAATTTGAGCACGCCCTTCTGCCCCGAAACGAACTGAAGTTCGGTGGGTTCACCGTTGATAAAACGTTTTACCGGGGCCAGCTTTTTTGCGGCAGCTTTGGCGCCGTCGCTGCGGGTTTCTTCGCCCACGACAAGAAGCAGCCCGACATCGAGCCGGCCGGCACTTCGCAGATCGCACAGGGCACAGAACATGGCGGCGGCGATTCCCTTGGCATCACAGGAGCCGCGGCCCCACAGAATACCGTTTTCGATGCGCGGCGCGGGCCCGCCCGGCACGGTATCGATGTGCGTGGTGAGCAGCGTCTGGGGGTATCTGCCCGTTGTGATGAGAAGGTTCCAGCGGTTTTCTTCAACCACAATGTGCTCACAGACAAAGCCGTGGCTCACCGCCAGTGCTTCGATGAAGCGGGCGACTTCGGCTTCGTGGCCGCTTTCTGAGGGAATGCGCACCAGACTGAGAGCGAGGTCGGCAAGTTGTGGAGTGTTTTTTGCAGCTGAACTGATCTGTTTCGGCATATCCACAGATTCTAATGCACCGGCTGTGATTTGTCTACAGCCGTATTGCCCGCTCACCTACCCCGATCATAGGCCGCATATTAAAAGTATGTGAAAGCTGACAATATGAACAGCGATCAGAGCCGAGCTATTCTTCCTTTTGCCACTTGAACAGGGCCTGGTGCACCGGGTATTGCAGAATCAGGGTGCTGTCGACCTTTTCTACCTGGGTCTCAAGATATTTTAAGAGCAGGGAACGGCGGTGGCCATCATCCTGAATGCCGATGCGCGCGGCGAGCAGTTCAACGCCCTCTTCGAGACTTTCGAAAGCCCAGAAAAACGGGCGCGCGAGAATTTCGACATCGGGAAGCAGTCCCGCTTTGACCATGATATGAAACAGCAGGGCAACCCTTTCACGCCGGCTGGCGGTAAATGGCATCTCAAGCGCCTGCAGCATGGGCCTGTCGACCGGCAGGTCGGCGAGCGGAACGAGAGTAAAACCCCGTCTGGCCGCCCCGGCCATTTTTGCGAGTGCCCGGCCCATGTGGCAGGTTCCGTCTTCGAGCAGCGCAGCGCAGCCAAGCGCATTGAAACATATCAGCGTATCGAAGCCGCTGACCTGCTCTTCAGGCACCCCGAGCCATGAATCGGTAATCGTGGTGATATTGCTGACACCCTCGACTCTGGCCCACTGCTGCAACTGGTCGAGCATACCGGCCGACACGTCGAGAGCCGTAACGCTGCCGACCCTCTTCGCGAGAGGAACAGCGTAGCTTCCCGGGCCGGCCCCGATGTCGAGAACCGTTTCACTTTTCGACCAGACGAAACGATCGAGCAGTTGCTCCGAGTTCTGGCGGTTTTTCGGGTGATGCGCCTTTCTGGCGAACCCTTCGGCTCTGCTGCTCCAGTATTCGGCAGTCGCCTTGACGCCGGCGCCGCCTGAACTGCTCACCCATGGCTGATTATAGATTGCTTCCCAGTCGATGTTTACAGAAAAACCCGTCATGATATTTCCTCAAGAAATTTAAATCAGCCCTCAAAGGGCCTCGACTGCCTTAAAGATCAGATTGCCGGCAGCATTTTTCATTGCCACCGCCCTGATTCCGAAATATTCAGCCAGCAGCGCCTCATCGATAACCTCAACCGGCCGGCCATCGGCCACGATGCGCCCTTCGTGCATCACGACAACCCGTTCGGCAAATTGAATGACGTCGTTCGGGTCATGCAGCGACATGATCAGCGTCATCTGCCGGGCCTCAGCGAGTTTGCGCACCAGATCTAGCACGAGAAAGCGATTGCGGTAATCGAGATGCGTGTTCGGCTCATCAAGCACGAGAATCTCAGACTGCTGCGCCAGGGCTCTGGCAATCAGCACCAGCTGCATTTCGCCGCCCGACAGGGTTGAGTATGGCCGATCGAGAAAAGGCGCCGCACCGGTCTCGGCGGCTGCTTCCTCGACAATTTTCAGGTCTTCGCTGCCCGGTGAGCCGAACAGGCCCATGCTGCAGAAGCGCCCCATCAGAATAAAATCTCTGGTCAGATAGGGAAAAAGCGGCTCGTGCTTCTGCGGCACCAGCGCCACCTGCTGCGAAATCCCGGCCCGGCTCATCTGTTTGAGTTCGCGCCCGGCAAGGGTCACTTTTCCCTGATAGCCATGGTTTATGCCTGACAGAATGCTGAAAAGAGTGGTCTTGCCCGCGCCATTGCGCCCGAGCACGGCGACTTTTTCCCCGACTTTGACGCTCAGATTTATGCCCTTCAGTACCGGCTGGTCAGAAATGTATGAAAAATGCAGGTCTTCGAGGCTGATCGCCGGGCGATTCAGTTCCATAGGGCCACCTCGCGTTTGCGCAGAAAGTAGACGAAGAAGGGCGTGCCGATAATGGCGGTGACGATGCCGACCGGAATTTCGCCCGAAGTCGCTGAACGCGCCAGATTATCGGCAATCAGCAGAAAGATCGCCCCGAGAAACGCCGACAACGGCACGACATCTCTGTGATTCGGGCCACTGATCGCCCTGGCGATATGCGGAATGACGAGCCCGACCCAGCCGATGACGCCACAACGGGCGACGCCGGAGCCAATCGCGATAACCACCAGAGCGATGAAAAACATTTTCCATCTTTCGACATTCATGCCGAGCAGCATGGCTTCGCGATCGCCCAGCGAAAGAATGTTGAGATACCACGAAAAAATCACCATCGGCAGCATGCACAGCGGAATTATGTAGATGACCGGGTCGAGACTGGCCCAGTCGATCGAGGCGAAGCTGCCCATCATCCAGAAAGTCAGCGCCGGCAGCTGCGAGTCGCTGTCGGCGAGGTATTTAATAATGCCAACCATCGAGGTGAAAAAAGACGAGACAATGACGCCGCTGAGAACAAGCGAGAGGCGCGGCGTGAAACCACCGGGACTGCGGGCGATCAAAAATGCCGCCAGCACGGCCCCGAAGCCGCCAATTGCAGCGCCCAGGTCAACCATGAATGGCAGGCCCGAAAAGAATATCATTGCCACGCCGGCACCAAAAGAGGCCCCGGATGAAATGCCGAGAATGAACGGGCTGACGAGCGGGTTGCGGAAAATCCCCTGCGAAACCGCTCCAGAAATACCAAGCGACGACCCGATCAGCAGAACCATGATTATGCGCGGCAATCTGAGCGAAAGCAGCACGACATCCTGGTATTTTTCGATTTCGGGCATCGCCGTATTAAAAAGTTTTGCCGAAATGATCCTGAAAACCTGAGCCACAGGAATACGAAAATTGCCCAGATTGAGAGATAAAGCGACGGCAATGATCAAAACTGTGCAGCAGATGAAAAAGATCCCGAGTCGACGCATACAGAAGCCGTTCTCCGTTAAACTTTTTACCACCTTAACACATTCGATATACTTTGTGCTATTTTATGTACATAATTTTTAGCTGAGCAGGTCTTTAAAAATCTGGAGGTTGTTGTCATGCCGCGTCGAATCAGAACCATCATAATAGTTCTGACATTGATCATCTCATTCTTTGCTGCAGACTGGGTTTTCGCCGCCACGACAGCAGCTGCGGACGCAACAACCAGCAACACTGAAACGGCTGTCGCATCTCACCCCGGCAGAATCGCGCTGCTCTACCCGCAGGCGATCGGGCTCTTTTTCATTCTCGACCTCACCGACAAAGTCGTCTGCCTGCCGAGAAGGCCGGCAGGAATCGCCGACAGCAAACTCGAAGCATTTTACAGCACTTTTTCCCCGTCTTTCAGCGATGTTGCAGATACCGGCCAGGTCGGTATGCCCAACATCGAAACCATTCTGCGTGCCCGGCCCGATCTTGCGGTCGCCTCGCTGGATTTTTCATACTCAGGCAATCTGACCCGATCACTCGAACAGCATGGCATAAAGACGGTGACGCTGCACGCAGGCTTCGGAACAGTCGACGAGTGGCTGGAATCAGTTGCAAAGCTGGCCGAGGTAACCGGCAGCAAAGAACGGGCCGAAAAATATACAGCATTTTTCAGAGAGAAACTGGATCTGGTCAGCTCAAGAACAGCAGATATTCCGGTTGAGAAGCGGCCGAAAGTTGCCATGATCAACACCAGCGGCAATCAGATGGTGCTGCGCGGCAGCCGCACAACCTACGGGCTCAACCTGATCCGTCTGGCCGGTGGCCGGCTTATGGATTCAGGCGATGACCCGGCAGATTCGGCCGGGTGCGCCGAACTGCTTTTTGCTTTTGATCCCGACCTGATAATCGATGATGCCAAAAATGATATTTTTTATAAAGCTTCCTGGTGGGGTTCTCTCAGGGCAGTCAAAGAGGGCCGCGTTTATAAAACCCCGGCTGACGACCGCCAGGCCTGGGTAACCAACTGGTTTCTTTCTACCTACTCACCGGTCGGCATTCTCTGGCTGGCCAAAAAATTCTACCCTGAGCGCTTTGCCGATATCGATCTCAAGACAGAACACGAAAATTTCTGCAGAATGCTTTACGGGCGCCCGTTTGCCCATGCCGGCAGCGGCTTCGACAGTCATTAATCACCTCACAAACAAAGTTGAACAGGTTCGTCAGTCCGGTCTATCAGTCGGGCTGCTTTTGCTTTGCAGTTATCAACACACATATCACTACTTTAAACTACTACATTCGTGTAAAAATATTTTTCATCTTGCCAAGTATCACATAATTGCATAAAATCTCTTAAAACATGAATTCCCAAAAATGAGGTTTTACATGAGAAAGAGATTTTCACCGTCATTACGTGCTCTTATGGCGATCTTCATTATGGCCGGCGCAGTCGCCGGATATTCAGAAGAGCGGACTTACAAACTGTCTGATCTGAATATCGATGCCGAGCGTGCTACTTACCAGGCATCTATTGCCAGACCGCAGGATGAAATCGCGTCATCGGCCATTGAACTGAAACTGCAGCGCAACCCGATAAAAATGCTGCAGTCACCCAATTCTTCAGTCGTTTTTGACGGCGGTTTGCGTGGCGCGACAATCACCCCTTCATATCGCGGCTTTGGCGGCAAATATATGGCGATAACCCTCGACGGCTGCCCGATCAACACCGGCTGGAACGGCACTTCGCCGCTTTCCGGGTTTCCGATGAATCGGCTGCAGAAAATTACCGTCGTTCCCGGTGGAGCCGGGCTGGTTTATGGCGCCAACAGCGTTGCCGGGGCTGTCAACTTCGTGTTGCCTACCGCCAGCGACCTCGAAAACTTCACCATCACTCAGGAGGTCGGCGGCGACGGCAAAAGGCACCAGGAATATATCTACGGCCATGTTTCAGAGAAAAGCGAGCATCTGTTCGCCCTGTTCATGGACGAATACAATGGCGACAGACGCTTTAAAGATTTCAGCAACTTCAACGACGCTGCCAATAAAACCAACCCCAAATCGGCGGTGAATCTCGGCACTGTCAACAACCGCAACGACAGCCGCGCCTTTCTTTATCGCGGCAAACTGGAACTTGAAAACGACTGGACCATCAAGGCAACGATTCTTGAAAATCAGGGTTCTATTTCGTGCCCGTCGTTCTACGAAAGATTCGAACCATGGAACATGTCTTTGTATGACTATACGGTCGAAAAAGACTTTGGCGACAACGGCAACCTGACACTGCGCTACGCCAAATACAAAGATTTTTCATCAACCTGGGCCTACCCTGGCGATAAAGAACTTCAGGCCGGCAATCTGAACGCCAACGGCGATGTTCTCGTTAAAATGGACACCATAGAACTTCTTTACAACGTCGAGGCCAACGACCGCAATTTTGTAACAGTCGGCGCTATCAAACAGGAAATCGAAGATATCGGCCACGGCTTCGACACCGGTAACAGAAAAAAAGTCGACACTACCGGCTGGTTCGTCAGTGATGCGATCAAGGCCAACGACAAGCTCGACCTGAACATTACCGGTCGTTCTGATACCGACTATGAAGGCGATGCGGAATTTTCGTGGGCACTGGGCTCAAATTATGCAATCACCGACAATACCAGCGCCGGCCTGAGCCTCAGCCGCCTTATCAGAAACCCCAACATGCAGGAACTCTATCGCAGCAATGGCCGAGGCAACCCTGACCTCAAAGCCGAAGATATCGACAACCTCGAACTCAGACTGAATCACAAATTCAACGAAAAGTGGCAGGCATCGCTCGCCTGGTTCGATTCAGACATCGAAAATTACATCGAAGCAGATGCAAACAACAAGTTTCAGAATATCAAAAAAGCTGAAATCTCTGGAATCGAGCTCTCAGTTAACGGTAAAATCAATGACAAATTCGATATCTGGGCCGGCTACACCGACTTCAACAAGGCCGAGAACAAAACCGACAATCTCAGACTGGTCAGCAAGCCAGAATTTCGTGCGGTCGCCGGCACCACCTACAGCTATAACAAGCTCAGCGCCATGCTGACCATGTCGCATCAGGGTGAAACCGAAGCGATTGGCAACACCTACCCGAAAGTCGATGCCTCGACCATGTTTGATCTCAGCATCAGGCAGCAGGCCACCAAGGATCTGGCAATTTATCTGAATGTCGAAAACCTGACCGATCAGGATGATGTTCAGCTGAGCCAGGCGACCGGTAAAGCCGCCTTCGCCAAGAATGGCAGTATTAACCTCAACCAGAGCGGCCCGATCAACTATGAACCCGGCCGCCTCGTGACTCTTGGTATGGAACTCAAATTTCGCTGATCCGTTTACGGTAATCTGTGTTCGGGGCCCGGGGATTTTCCGGGCCCCTTTTCTTCATGCTCTATGGAATGGCCGATCAATCACAGCGAATCTGAAAAGGCAGGTTAATAACCGGCGCTGCTGCAGGGTCAGAAAGATAACATTCAATCAGGTTTTTCTGCGGCATTTCCGGAATCTCGCTGACAGCAAACCACTGCAGCCCCTGAAGCCTCTTTGGTTCATCGGGGGATAATTCCGGATCATGGCCAAGAACGGCTTCGCCATGCAGATCTGGAAAGGCGATCACTACTTCGATCAGATTGTTCTGAGAAAATTCGTAAAGTGCCAAAATGCCTGCGGGTGTTCCGTTGAGGCCGGTTTCTTCTGTCAGTTCACGGCAGGCAGCGGTATGCAGTGACTCACCCTTCTCGACCAGGCCGCCGGGGAATGTCCAGAATTCTCTGCCTGAATTCGCCGAAACATGGCGAACCAGCAGCACTCTGCCAGCGCGCACGCAAAGACAGCGCACCGCCAGGCGAAACACCGGCTGCACCGGCTGTCTTGTCGAGGCATTCTGCGTAGTATTCATTCTGCAATTTTACCTCATGCTTCGCAAAACCGGCCACTTTTTTCAGCCAGAAACAGGGCAAACTGGACTTTTTTCTTTCCAGCAGCTTGCTACTGCATGTCAGTCGTTGCCGCCGCTTTCGCCCTCCTGGCTCACGCGGCATAATGCCGTCCTGGCAACAGCGGTCAGCGGAGATTGAAATTGATATTGAGTTCGATGGCAGCCGAGGGCTGCCAGCCGGTCGGCGGCGGCGGAAAACGACGGCCCGCGAGCATCTTGATTACCGCTTCAGCCAGAACATCGGGCGCATTGCCTGTAACTTCGGCGCCAACGACCTGACCGTCTGCAGAAATTCTGAATTTAACCGGAACCACGCCTTCGATACGCTTTTTTCTCGCTTCCGGCGGGTACACTCTGCTGCGATCGAGAGATCGGCGAACCTGCGCCAGGTAGCGGGCTATGGCCTTCTGCTCTTTGCCTGAGAGCGCCTCAACCGGCTTTTCAGTCCGACTGCCGGCATTTCTGTTGGCCTGGGCAGCAGCATTTAAAGCCGGTACAGCAGACTCTGGCTGCTGGTCTGGCTTTGCCGTTTCAGGCTGTGCTGCCGGTTTTTCTAAAGGTTCTGCGGCTGATTTTTCGACCGTTTTTTTTACCGGTTTTACCGGCTTAAGTTCGGCTTTTTTGCTTATTCTTGGCTTCTTTGGCGGTTCCGGCTTTTTCAATTCCTCAGTCTTCTGCAAAGCTGGTGGCTCTATCGGCACAGTTTCCGGAGGCTGCGCCACTTCGGGTTCGTGGGGCGCCGGCTGAGAAATTTCCGGCACCTGGCTGACTTTCTCAGTTTCTTCGACAGGGGCTGACACTGCGGTCTTTGCCGGACCTGCCGGTGCAGGCTCAGGTGCGAGAGTAACCGTTATCAGGGGCACCGGCGGCTGGCGCGTCAAAACTTCTTCACGGCACATTCCGACAAGCAGCAGGCCGGCCGACAGCTGCAGAATCAATGCCAGAACCAGGCTCACAAATGTCGTGAGTCTTTCGACTCTTTGTTCATCTGCGCCGAAAACGATCATTTTTCACTTTCCGGGCGGCCGGCGAAGGCAACACGGGTGATGCCGGCCTGTCGCAGTCTGTCGAGCAGCTCTATAGAGACGCCAGCCGGCGAAAGGCGGCTGGCATAGATGATTATCTGTGTATCGCTGGCATTGTGAACCTTTTCGCCGATCTGCAGCACAAGCGCATCGGCAGCCATGGTCGCGCCGTTCAGGCTGAGCTGACCATTCTGCGCAACTTCGATCCGCTGGGCACTGGTGCTGCCCTGGATTTGCGAAGAAATAGCCGGCAGTTCAAGAGGTGTCTGCGGCAGAAAATTCTGCGTCAGAATATAAAACAGCAGCAGAGTAAAAATAATATCTGAACACGAGGTCAGATCGAGAGCAAAACCCTCTTTTGCGTTGTTTCTGCGCAGAGCCATCAGTTTTTACCCGCCGCCACTTCGTCGGGACCAGCCGTTACCGGTGCAGCTTCTGTGGCATCGGCACCAATTTCAAGCTCGTGAAATACCAGAATTTCAAGCTGACGCAGATGCCGGCGGGCAAGCGCCTCGACCGCATAGGTGAAACCCCAGGCGATCAGCGCCAGCATCAGACCATAAACGGTGGTAAACAGAGCTTCATGAATGCCGCCGGCGAGGTCTGAAGGCGTTACCATGCCAAGCCTGGCGACCGTGTTAAATACTTTAACCATCCCGGTTACGGTTCCGAGAAAGCCCATCAGCGTGCTGATCTGGGCAAGAAAGCGCATCGCGGGTACACGCCGTGTCAGACAGTCTTCCATGCGCGAGAAACACAGTTCGATCGACTCAAGCAGCGAAAGCCCGGCAAGGCCTTTGCGGCTTTTCGCCATGTCGATAGCCTTGCGCGCCCAGCGTGGAGCGCCGGCACACGAATAACGGTCTGACCACAGGGTCCAGATCGTCAGCCAGACTGTCTGATAGACGCCAAGAGCGAAAATGAACACACCGACGAGAGTCAGCGGGTACATAATCGGCCCACCAGCCTGCAGAATACTCAAAAAATCGGCTATTATATTTCTCACCACCAGTTGTGCAGAGTAGTTTTAAATATATAACAAAATATCACAAAAGCAAAGCATTACACTATTAAGCGTTGACTTTTATTGGTCGGAATTGCTAAGTTGTTTCAGTAAAGATACGCGCACCAACACATTGACAGGTTCACCAGGAAAGCAAGCATGCAGCTGATAACCGTAGCCGGCCCACCCTCTTCCGGAAAAACCTCTGTGATCCTGAAACTCATCGAGGCGATGCAGATTGCCGCCAGCGACGTCGGGGTCGTCAAATTCGACTGCCTCACTTCGTTCGATCATCTGCGCTATGAAGAGCGAGGCATCAGAGTAGAAACCGGCTTTTCGGGTAAACTCTGCCCCGACCACTTTTTTGTCAGCAATATCGAAGCGGCGGTTGAATGGGGCCAGAACGCCGGCTTCAAATATCTGATCACCGAAAGCGCCGGCCTGTGCAACCGCTGCTCGCCGTATATTCATGGCATTATGGCGATCTGTGTGATCGACAACCTTGCCGGCATCAATACCCCGAGAAAAATCGGCCCGATGCTGAAAATGGCCGACATCGTCGTGGTCACCAAAGGCGATATCGTTTCGCAGGCAGAGAGAGAGGTTTTTGCCTTCAATATCAGGCAGGTCAACACTGCGGTTCAGGTTATCTTCGTTAACGGCATAAATGGCCAGGGAGCGACGATTCTCGCCAGCCACGCCGCAAAGGCCCGAAGTATTCAGACCCTGCGCGATCTGAAACTGCGCTTCACCACCCCGGCTGCCGTCTGTTCCTATTGTACCGGTGAGATCCGCATCGGCAATGAATACCAGATGGGCACCATGAAGAGAATGGAATTCAAAAAACCATGAACGACACAGATATTCTGTATATGGTTTTAACCGTACCGGTCGGCGAAATCATGGAAAAACACCCGGTCTGCCAGAATTTTTTCAAAAATCTCAGAATCGAAGATATCGAGCGCGGCCTGCCTCTGCACCAGGCGCTCGAAAAAGCCGATCCGGAAACCCTTTCAGAATTCGGCCTCGACCGCCACGCAATTCAGCGCGAATTCTGCGATTTTCTCAATGTTTTCGCCGGCCGCTCTGATGCCACCGGCCCAGAAATTACAAGCATCACCATCATCGGCGGGCACGGCAAGGCCGGCGACCCCGAAAACTGCCAGATCACCATCAATCGGGGCGAAACCATCAGCATAGTCGGCCCGACCGGCTCAGGCAAAAGCCGGCTGCTTGCCGATATCGAATGCCTGGCAAACTGCGATACTCCAACTGGCCGAAAAGTTTTGATCGATGAGCAGAATCTTGACGACGAGCGACGCATCGAACTACAGGGCCGTCTGGTGGCGCAACTTTCCCAGAACATGAATTTCGTCATCGATCTGACCGTCAATGACTTTCTCAAAATGCATGCCGGCAGCAGACATTCGATCAATATCGACGATACGGTCGAACGCTGCTTCGTTTGTGCCAATAGCCTTGCCGGCGAAGCCTTCGGCCTCGACACCCGCCTGACCCAGCTGAGCGGCGGTCAGTCACGAGCTCTGATGATTGCCGACACGGCTTTTATGAGCACCTCGCCGATCGTGCTCATCGACGAGATCGAGAACGCCGGCATCGATCGCCGCCAGGCCATCGAACTGCTCGCCAGCCGCGACAAGATCGTCTTCATTTCGACGCACGACCCCTTGCTGGCACTGGGAGCCAACCGCCGGCTGATCATAAAAAACGGCCGGATTTCAAGGGTAATCACCACCTCAGAAGAGGAAAAAGCCTGTCTGTCAGAAATCGAGCGGCTCGATGCCAGGCTTTTCCAGATACGCAAAAAACTGCGCAACGGTGAAATCATCAGCCGTAATGCGCTTGGCTAACCGGGCGAAGCAGGAGATAAAAAAATGTGGGAACTGTATGACCGGATGATCGAAGGCATTCCGCATGACTGGAAAGCGGAAGAGATTTTTCGTGGCACCAGCTTTGCCTGTGTTCTGAGCAATAATGGCCTCGGCATCGCTGAACCGCGACCATACGACCTGAGAAAACCCCTGCAGACAAAGAACCTTGAAGGTGCAAGCCTGCGCGAAGTGGCCGCCTGCATCAAATCCTGGAATTTTTTCGAAGCCGCTACCGGTCTGGCCGCAATCAACGCCTATTACAATAATATCGACGTGGCCCGCGGCTTCGGAGTAACGATCAGTGAGTCGCTGCACATCGAGGACCGCATCTTCGACCCTTTCATCATGTCGCAGAACACGATACGCGGCAAAAAAGTGACGGTGGTCGGGCATTTTCCGCATATCACCCAGCTGATGGCGCCGATCTGCGACCTGAGCATCATCGCGGTGCATGACCCGCAGCAGGATGACTACCCGTTGAGCGCCGCCGAATTTCTTCTGCCGGAGAGTGATTTCGTCTATATCAGCAGTTCCACGCTGATTGACAAAACCATGCCGCGGCTTCTCGAGCTGAGCCGAAACGCCCAGGCCACCACCATTGTTGGCCCGTCAACGCCGCTGGCGCCGGTTCTCTTTGCCTTCGGGGCGCATGACCTGTCTGGCTTTGTCGTCAAAGACCGCAACAAAGCCAAAAATATCATCAGGGGTGCCGAAAACACCAAGATTTTTGCCACCGGCCAGAAAGTTGCCTTCAAAATACACCAGTATCAGCAGACGGGTGGCCACAAAGGTTAAAGGTCGCGCAGCACCTCGGCCGGGCGGGTCGCCGCCGCCCTGGCTGCCGGAACCAGGCCGGCGATGATGCCTGCCAGTGCGGTGGCGAAGATCAGCAGGGCAAGCGTGGTCGGCACATCGACAACCTGATAGGCGGCGTCGATACGCGCTCCCAGAGTCTGCGCGATGGTTCTGAACATTGCATAACCGGCACCCGCACCCGATATGCCACCGACCAGAGAAATCAGCAGTGATTCGATGACAAACTGGGCAAAAATGCTGCGGTCGCGCCAGCCGATCGCCTTGAGAATGGCAACCTCGTGAGTGCGTTCTGAAGCGGCCGACCATTGGGCATTCGCCGCGAAAAGCACCGCCAGTACCGCAACTATCAGCATCACTGCGCTGACCGCGTTCTGGCTCATTCCCATGAATTTGACGACCGGAATCGAGCAGACGACCGAGTTGGTGATTCCCTGTTCGATCAGCGTCTGAACCTTCCGCATGGCGGCGGCGACGGTTTCGGCACCGGCGGCTTCAATGAGAAAGAGATTGGCTTCGTTGTTCAATGGCCGGTTGAGGCGGCGGCTGATAGCGGCTTCGGCATCGGGCCAGTTCATGTAGACATCGGCCCGGGCGGTGCGGGCATGCGAACCGGCGATACCGATAACCGGAAAAAGCGTGTCGCCGATATTTACAACCGAACCGACTTTCAGGTTCCACATGTCGGCGTATGATTTGTCGACGATGACGACGTTGCGGTCGTTCTGCTGAAAGAAAACGCCGCTGATGATGTCGTGGCGCGAAATCAGCGTTGCCTGCAGGGCCCGCACATCGGCCGGTCTGATACCGCCGATACTGAAAACATGGCCGTCCTGGCTGTTTTTGAAACGGTAGAGCAGAAACGGCGTCACCACCCCGACTTCAGGAATCTTAGCGATGCTGGCCGCCAGATTTGCCGGCAGCAGCCGGGTAACCACCGTGGGCTCGGTGAAAAAACCCTCATTGACCGGGTCAAGCGGCCTGGCCGTCTGGTCATCGCCGGCGCCGATAAGGTTCATCGGGGCATAGGCAAGAAATTTGTTGCCCATATAGTTTACCAGCGCGTTTTTTGCCTGCAGGTCATACTGCAGCATCAGAACCATGGCGGTAATGAGCATACAGCCGAGAAAAAAACCCGACAGACCGGCGAGGGTCCGCAGTTTTCGTTTTTTCAGCTCACGCAGAGCGCAGGTTAAAAGATCAGACATATCAGAGATGCAGCTTTCCGTCTTTAAGACTGGCGGTTCTGGTGGCCAGTGCCGGGTTGAACAGACCATGCGAAGCGACGATCATTGCGGTTCTGCCGCTCTTGATGCGCGGCAGCAGCAGATGCAGAATTTCGTCGGCGGTTTCGGGGTCGACATCGCCGGTGGGTTCATCGGCAAGGATCATTGCCGGGTCATTCACGAGAGTGCGGGCGATGGCAACGCGCTGCTGCTGCCCGACGCTCAATTCGGCCGGCAGGTTGTGCAGGCGGTCGCCCAGCCCGAGCTCGGTGAGAATCGCAGTTGCCCGCTGCAGTCTTTCAGACTGACTGATACCGCGATGCATAAGAACGGCCTCGACATTTTCGAGGGCCGACCAGCCCGGGATCAGATTGAAATTCTGAAAAATCATGCCGATGCCGTTGGCACGCAGCTCAGCCAGTTCTGACATGCTCAGATCGGTAATTACCCGGTCGTTAAAAACGATGCGGCCGGCGCTTACCCTTTCGAGGCCGCCGAGAAGATTCAGCAGCGTCGATTTGCCGGTGCCACTGCGACCGGAAATCAGCAGCAGTTCGCCCGGTTCGACCGTAAACGAAACATCGGAGAAAATTTTCAGCTCATTACCGCGCTGAAAAAAGCTTTTAGCGACATTTTCGACCTGTAACAGCGACATCTTCGAACTCTCCAGCATCATTTAATCATGCACAAACAAAATTCAACCCGCCTGCGACAAAGAACTAAACACGGCGCAAAGCGTCGGCCGGCCGCTGTCTGATCACCATCAGCACCGGCAGCAGGCCGGCCAGAACCCCGGCAGTGACAGCAAAAGCAACGACAACGGCGAACAGGCCGGGGTTGAGCACCCCGGTCATCGTGGCATCGATGCCGAGCAGGTTGTTTACGGGCACCAGCAGCAGAACCGCCAGCCCGGCGACCAGACCGGCCAGGCTGCCGGCGACAGACTGCGCCAGCGTTTCGGCGAGCTGCTGCAGAATGATTACCCGGTTGTTCCAGCCAATTGCCTTGAGAATAGCGAAGCTGCGCCGCCGTTCGATTACCGAGGCCCACTGAATTCTTGCCGAAAACAGCATGGCGGCAACAGCGACCAGAGTCATAAAGGCCCAGATCAGTCTGGTATTCAGCCCGATTGCTTTCGCCGCCGGAAAATAGCAGCCGGTGGTCAGCAGGCTGTCGCCCTTCATCAGGGCTTTAACGTCTTCGAGCGCCCGGCCATGCACGGTGGCATCGCGGCTTTCGATAAGAATCAGGTTAGCCTCGTTTTCGAGCGGGTTTTGAATACGGCGGTTGATAACCCTCTCGGCATCGGCAAACAGCATGATGACATCGGGCTTGACCGGCCGGGCACCAGAATTGATAATGCCGCTCACCACGAAGGTTTCGCTGGCAATAACGAGATTTGAACCGCATTTAAGGCCGTGGTTACCGGCAAAGCCGATATCGACGAGCACTCTGCCGGTCGAGCTGCCGGTCAGAAAGTTTCCATCGATCAGATCGGAAGCGGCGCAGCAGTTGGTCGAAACCGCCGGGCTCTGCACGTCGATGCCGCCGACCGCGAAAATCGTGTTCGTCTGCGGGTCGCGGAACCGGAACATCAGGCAGGCCGAAGCGTCTTTAATCAGCGGCAGAGCACGTATCTTCTCGACCAGATCGAGCGTCAGCAGCCGGGTGCCGTTGGTATTGATGACGAAACCCTCGTTGAGGATGTCGACCGGCTTTTTGTTGCAACCGGTGCAGTTCTCGCATTTTTCTTTGCAGACCTCGGGAATAATGCCGCGCGCCAGCTTTGCCAGTTCTTCTTCGCTGAGCGAGCTGATGTCACCGCAGGCGGGCAGCCAGGTGACGAAATAGGTGCCGGCCTCGCCGATCGTGATATTCTGAACGACGCGTGAATAAAGCAGAACTGCCGCCAGAATGATCAAAAAAGCGACAGTGAGTGCATAGCCGCTGATCACTGCGAAGGTGCGGCGTTTATGCTGCTTCAGTTCGCGCCCGGCAAGGGCGATAATATCTCTCGTCAAGCCATCTCTCCTGTTGTGGGCTCCCTTGCGAGTATAACAGCATTTCACCCCCGGTTGAAGGCAAAGTTTTCAGAAAACTACAATTAATTACATCTTTTTTGATAAAAGGAGTTGATTGTGCATCGGTGCAGCTTCGGCCTATCAGCCGGGTTGCTTTTTCTTCAGCGATTCGCTTCGCTCACAAGCTTCCGAAAAAGCAATCCCGTCTTCTCGCCTCGCAATTTAAAAATTCACATTTTTTAATCTCTCGGAATTTGCTGCAAAGTTTTTTTACAGTTTGCGAAATTTGTCGAGTCGGGTTAGGCTTTAGTAAACAGATAAATGGGGGGAAACCTATGCCGACCAGCCGTCGTGATTTTACTGACCAGGCCGATTACACCCTGCATCGCGATTTTATCCGCACGCTGCCCGAAGACTTCTGCCGCCGGCACCAGGTGGTTCTGATCGGCAAGAAACCGGCAAGCGCCGAGCACCACGCGATTCTTGGCATGCTCGACCCGGCCGACGGTCAGGTGATCAAAGAAGTCGAGAATCTTACCGGCCTTAAATTCAAGCATGTGCAGCTGAATTCATACGAGCTCGATCAGGCTCTTGAATTTGCTTTCAAAGAAAGCGAAATTGCCCAGACCACCATCAATGCCGGCCCGGTGCGCGAACGCATCGCCCTGCACCATGACCAGAAAATAAGTTTTGAACGCGACCAGAAACCGGCCGACATCTGTAGCGACCTTCTCGCCGCCGCAGTTCAGAAGCGCGCTTCAGACATCCATCTCGAAGTCTACAGCAACAGCGTCAGTCTCAGATACAGAATTGACGGAGTTCTCCATAAAGTACCGTCGCCGTTGAGCCCGGAAAACATTCAGGCGGTCATTCAGCACATCAAGGTTCTGTCTGAACTGAACATCGCCGACCGTCGCCTGCCGCAGGACGGGCACATAGTCGCACGCTACACTTCCCCTGATGATCGTTCTCGCCGGGTCGATTTCAGAGTCTCGGTGCTGCCGGGCATGTATGGCGAAGACTGCGTTCTGCGACTGCTCGACGAAACCTGTCTGACGATCAAGCTCGAATCGCTGGGCATGTCGAACGAAAAATTCAATCTTTTCCATGCGATGCTGCATGAGCCAGGTGGCCTGATTCTCGTTTCGGGCCCGACTTCGAGCGGCAAGACGACGACGCTCTACGCCGTTATCGAGCACATCAAAGACGACAGCAAAAAGATTCTTACGGTCGAAGACCCGGTCGAATACGAAATTTCGCGGGTCAATCAGAAACAGATCACGCCGGTAATGTCGTTTGCCGACTACACCAGAGCCTTCATGCGCCAGAATCCTGATATCGTCATGATCGGCGAAGTGCGCGACGAAGAAACTGCAATCATGGCAGTTCGGGCCGCCCAGATGGGGCATCTCGTTCTCACCACCCTGCATTCACGCGATGCGGCTTCAGCCGTTGCGCGCATATTGTCGCTCGGCGTCGAACGCAATATTCTTGCCGCCGGCCTGATCGGGGTTCTTTCACAGCGCCTGGTGCGTCGCGTCTGCATCGGCTGCATCGAATCATATCAGCCCGACGCCGAAACCCTCGATCTGCTGCCCGGCCTGCCGAAAGACATTCCGTTCAGGCACGGAAAAGGCTGCGAGCTCTGCAGCGGCTCAGGCTACCGCGGCCTGACCGGCGTTTTCGAACTGCTGCGCATCGATGCAAAGCTTCGCAAAATCATCACCCTCGGCGAAACCGGCAGCGCAGCGCTTCTGCCATTGCCGCCGGGCTTCAGAAGCATGTATGACTACGCCATCGAAAAGGTCGCCCAGGGCATCACCACCGTCGAAGAAATCGTCAGAACCATCCCGGTTCCGGCACGTTTCGACAACATCGAGTCGCAACCCCGAACTACGCCGGAATAGATTCACGAAAGTCCGGGATCTTTTGTTTATCAGCAATGCCTTTCATGCCATGGGTTTTGCGTTAGTTTTGACTTAGTTTTGACTTAAACTTTTGCCTGACTATTTTAAAAGTCGACTTTAAAAATAGTCTGATTATTTTAGAAGTTGACTTTAAAAATAGTCAGCCTATATTAGAAGTATCCTTGTAATGGGAGCAATGATGTTTAAACGCTGGCTTGAGCTTAAAGAAGGCCATAGTGCTCTGATAATCGGGCCAAGGCGGTGTGGCAAAACAACTTTTTTGAAAAGCCGGTTTCCGGGGTTTAAATACGCCACTCTCGACGACTTTGACTATCTCGACTGGGCCGAACGCGACCCCAAAGGCCTGATTGCAAGTCTCGGCAACAATTTTATAATTGACGAGATACAGCGGGTTCCGAAACTGACAGTGGCGGTTAAATTTGCGGTTGATAATCTTAACGCAACTGCAATTATGACAGGTTCAAGTTCAATCGGCCTTCTCGACAGTGCCGCAGATACCCTGGCCGGAAGAATCAATCTCTATTCGCTTCCGACTGCCTGCTGGGGCGAAGAAAACGGCCCACCGCAACACAATGTTTTTAACGACAGGGCAGACCTGAAAACTCTGAAAGAGGCAGCCAGGCAGCTTGAATCGGCAATGACCAACGGCATGTTTCCCGAGGTCGTCACTGCTGCTGACTCTGCCGCGAAAAGCGAAATTCTCAGAAATTACCGCAACACCTACTTCACCCGGGATATTCTTCAGATGGCCAACCTTGAAAACCGGGAAGGCCTTTATGCGATTTTTCAAAACCTCTGCCGCAGCATAGGTTCGCACCTTGAAGTGAGCAATTTTGCCCGGGAAGCATCTCTGAGCATGCCTTCAGCAAAGAAGTATCTCAACACTCTGCAGATGTCTGAGCTGACCTTCAGGCTTTACGGCTGGCAATTCGGCCCGGCAAAAAGATACATCAAGGCCGCCAAAACTTATTTTGCTGACAACGGTATCATGCAGGCCTTTGCTACAAAAGTGTCTGAGGGGCAGATGCTCGAGAATTTCGTTATTGCAGAACTGGAAAAAAGAAGAAAGCTGGGTTTTATCAAAGCCGAGCAGTTTTTTTATTACAAAACCCCATCAGGAAAAGAGATCGATCTGGTTTTTGCCGCTGACGGCGTGGTTCACGCGGTAGAGATTAAAGCGGCAAAGGCGCCTTCTGCAAAAGATCTCAGTGCCGTCAGAGATTTCGTTCGCAGCTCTGAACAGCCGGCACGCGGCTTTGTCTTCTATCTGGGCGAAAACTACGAAGAAGTCGACGGCGTGACACTGATTCCGGTCGCCGCCCTTTATACCGCCAGGTAGACCTGCAAAAACACCACAGATTTTGCGTGATCAGACGAACTGACCGGCGCAATGGCCTGATGACCAGGCCCACTGCAGGTTGTAGCCGCCGAGCCAGCCGGTGACGTCGAGAACTTCACCGATGAAATACAGGCCTTTGATTTTGCTGCATTCAAAAGTTTTTGAAGAGACCTCGTGGCAGTCAATGCCGCCCCGCGTTACTTCGGCGACTCGATAGCCTTCGGTGCCGGCGGGCACGAGCGGGTAGCGCTGAACCATCTGCAGCAACTGCTCAAGCACCCGGTTGCTCAGCTGACCACACTGCAATTCGGCGAGGGTTGGCGGCAGCAGCGCCTCAGCCAGCCTTTTTGGTAAAAGGTCGGACAAAACGGTTTTAACCCTGACCAGGGGCCGGTTCTGGCGTGTGTCGATAAAACGCGCCGAAAGATCTGTGTCGGGGCAGAAATTTATTTCTAGCTTTGCACCGGGCCGCCAGTAATTTGAGATCTGCAGAACGACAGGGCCACTCAGGCCGCGGTGGGTAAAAAGCAGGTTTTCTCTGAACGCGTGTTTCTCGAAGCTGACCTGCACTGCAACCGCAATACCTGAAAGCGGGCCGAATTTTTCGCGATCTTCGGGCGCGAGAGTCAGAGGCACGAGCCCCGGAACCGGAGCCACGACATTTATGCCGAACTGCGCCGCCAGATCGAAGCCAAAGGCGCTCGCGCCGGTCTCGGGCACAGACAGCCCACCGGAAGCAACAACCAGCGAATCGCACGCAAGCACACCGGCGCTGGTGGCGAGCTCAAAACCGGCAGTCGCCTGCTCCCTCGTAGAAGCTGCAGCCGCCAAAGTGACCTGATTGACCCGGCAGGCAGAGCGGATGGTAACGCCTGCCAGGCGGCATTTGTCGAGAAGCAGGTCGGCAATTTCCCGGGCGCTGCCTTTTAAGAACAGCTGCCCGTGCTCGCGTTCGCACCAGGCAATACCCTGTTCGTCGAGCATTTTGATAAAATCAGAGGGTTTGAAACGGCTCAAAGCCGACTTGCAAAACCTCGGAACCCCGGAAACAAAGTTGTTGAAATCAACCGTGCGGTTGGTAAAATTGCAGCGGCCGCCACCGGTAATCAGAAGCTTCTGGCAGGGTTTCGCGGCATGGTCGACGACCAGCACCCGCCGCCCGCGGGCACCGGCAACGGCGGCGCACATAAGCCCCGAAGCCCCGGCTCCAACCACCACCACATCCCATTTTTCCGGCATTCCAGCTTTCCTTCCGACGGCACGCGCCTGAATCACGCCAATTATATCGTAAAAACACCTGTAAACTCTGACCCATTACCAGACACAAGCTTTTATTGATGACTGTAAAATCAAAATCGGTTTACCCGGTTCGGTGGCCCGGTCTAACATTCGGCTTTATTATGCAGGAATCAATATTAAGCAGCCAGCCACATAACTGGCATCAACACTGCAGTCAACACGACAAAAAACTTTTTTACGCGGGGGCTTGACGTTATTGCGGAAATAGTTTAGTGTATTAGTAGAGCAATACACCAAAACAGCGAGACGCGAGACAGTGCACGGTCGTAGTGTCCCCCTGTGAGCCCTGAAACGGTCTACATGCCTCTGTATAGCATAAAGGAGCAGAATATGAAAGCGATACTCTTGAAAGACTACCTGGAACAGAGAATGTACTTCGTCATCATTCTCGCGGTAGCGGCACTGTCGCTGCTCGCCGCCGCGTTCTTCGGCCAGCTCGACTCGGGCGTGGCTCTGGTAATTCTCTTCATTCTGCAGGGCCCGCTGTTCATCTACCTGGCAGCCAACCACCAGATCAGCTCAGAAGTTAACAACGGCACCTGGCGCTTTCTCACCGCACTGCCGGTCAGCCGCCTGCGCCTGTGGGCGGCGAAACTCATCTTCACCGCCATTTACACCACGTCACTCTACGCGATCTATCTGGTAATGGCCATTGCCGCCGGTGTCGACGCCGGCGAACTCTGGCGACTCATCTCAGGCAACCCGGGTCTGGTTATCGGTGTGCCGGTAACGATCGTCGCCTACGGCTTCTTCACTACCATGCTGCCTTCGGGCTTCTCAACCATTTCGACCCTGATCATCGCACCGGTTCTCTACGCTGTTTTCAGGGCCGAAGCAACACTGCTCAACCTGAATTTTGTAATGGCGACCGGCCTGGCAACCGCGATCATGCTCGGCCTGTCACTGCTGACATTTCTTGGTGACCGCACCATGAGCTCGCCCTGGCGTGGCGTGAAAGGCATTGCCATGCTGCTGGCGGGAATCATGCTCTCGCTGGTCGGCTGGTCAGCGCTCAACTCTGCCGCCGATCATTTCTGGCGCATCGACGTCAAAGAGAGCGCGGAATGGCTGCCGATGAATGACGGCAAGACCATTGTCTGGCGCGTCTACAGCAAAACACCTTTCTGGGATGTAATTCAGCCAAGAATAGTCAGGGACTACTTCTACGAAGGGCGCGTCTTTGGCGACGGAGACTACCTGTTTAAGGAAGCAAGCCACAGCGGCCGCGTTCTTCTGCATGATACAGCTTTGGGGCTGGTAAAAAGCGTGGGCAGCCGCCACAGCAACGTTTTCAAGGATAGCCACAACAGCGGTCTGGTGCTGGCCCAGATTCCGGAAATAAGATTCGGCCTGCTGCGCGGCCCGAGATATGCCGTAATCGACAGCGAAGGCAATATTCTCAAAATCCTCACTGACGGCATCGACGAATACACCAGAGACCTCAAACTCATCGACGACCGCCGCTTTATCTATGCCGAAGAAATCAAATCAGGCAACAACAGCATCACCCAGTTCACCCTCTTCGAAAAAAGCGTGGGCGAAAAGGTGGTCTTTACCGCCGGCGAAGATTTCGGCTTCTCAGAATATGTGCTGGTGCCCGACGAAGACCGCAGCAAACCGGTAAAAGTCTATATCGCCGGGGCCTCAGATCACGAAAAGGGCAAAACGCTTCTGGTATCGGTTCCTGACGGCAAAAAAACCGTGCTGCCCAACTCACCGGCATCAGACATACTTTGCGCCGGCCCCGAATTCATGGTCGTCGACAACGGTCGCTGGAACAAAGAGCTCGACCGCCCGATGAACGATCTGCAGGTTCTCTACTTTGATGGCCGGATCAAACCTCTCAACTGCATCGCCTCGAACTCGAAAATCGTCGGCATCAGCGCCGCCAATCGCATTGTCGCCAAAATTGCCGGCAAAGACGAACTCGACTGGTATTCGCCCGGCACCGAAAGCATCGTCGAAGTCGACCCGGAAACGATGAGCACGCGCGAAATTCTGCGCTTCCCCTACCCTGGCAGCGTCAAGATGAGAATTTCACGCACCGGTGAGCATGCGTTCATCTACTACGGCGACGTCACCGCAACCCCGGTGCGCCGGCAGCTGTTCGCCGCCAACCTCAAAGACGGCACCGTCAAAGAATTCACAGAGCTGAACGCCCAGTCACTAAATAACTCGCAGGTGCACGGCTTCACTCTTTTCAACGGCCCCCATGCTCTCAGTGGCAACCGTTTCATGATCGAAGGCGAAACCTCGGCCGGCGAAGGCGGCATCTACGAACTCGACACTGCGACCGTCAGTGTTACCCGCAAAATGGACTACCAGAGCATCGAAGCGGTGTTCAAGAAATGGGGGGCCGACTTATGATTACCATCAACGAAAGTTCTCCGATCCCGATCTACCAGCAGATAACCGACGGCATGCGCCGCGAAATTCTCGCAGGCGTCTTCGGCCCCGACAGCCGGCTTCCCTCGATCAGAGAGCTGGCAGTCGAACTCAAGGTCAACCCGAACACCATCGCCCGCGCCTATCAGGACCTGGCCAACGAGGGGGTCATCTACTTCAAGCGCGGCCAGGGCGCCTACGTCTCGCCAAAATCGTCAGATGACCTGCTCAAACAGGCGCGCCAGGAAATGGCGAAACACATCGGCGAAATCATCGCCATCGCCCGCAGCATGGGGCTTGACCGGGCTCAGATCCGCAACATCTTCGATTCGGTGCTCGAACAGCAGGAGGTAAAATAATATGGAAACCATCACCATCAGCAATCTCAGCAAATCATTCGGTGCCAGAACCGTGTTTTCAGGCCTCAACACCAATATCGGGAAAGGGCGCGTCGTGGCCCTGCTCGGCCGCAACGGTGCCGGCAAGTCGACGCTTCTCAGCATTCTCAACGGCCAGCAGCAGCCGACCACTG
Source organism: Candidatus Rifleibacteriota bacterium (assembly GCA_024710355.1). Taxonomy (GTDB): domain Bacteria; phylum Muiribacteriota; class Ozemobacteria; order Ozemobacterales; family Ozemobacteraceae; genus Rifleibacterium. The sequence continues at coordinate 72,994 of JANJUX010000055.1, read as the reverse complement.
GCAGTTCGGCGACACTCGGCATCGACCCGGAAGTCGATGCGGCCAGACTGCGGCAGAGCTGCGTGCTCGTCAGCGAAGACTGCCACCTCTACACCTGGATGAACGCCCGCATGCTCGAAAGCACCTTCAGTTCACTCTACCCGCGCTGGAACCACGATATCTACACGACCTGCCTGACCCAGTTCAAAATCGATGCGGAACAGAAAATTTCGACCTTCAGCAAAGGCATGCGCCGCAAACTGCAGCTGGCGTTCGCCCTCGCAGCCGACCCCGAAGTGCTGCTGCTCGACGAACCGTTCGGCGGCATCGACGTGGTCGCCCGTGATGAAATTCTCAACAGCCTGATCGAATCACTTGTCGAAAAGGGCGTAACCGTCGTACTTTCGTCACATGAACTGCATGACATCGCCGGCGTCTGCGACCATGTTCTCATTCTTTCGGGCGGCCGCCTGGTCGTCGACTGCAGTCGCGACGAGCTTTCAAGCCGCATCAGAAAAGTCGTCGTCAGACTTGAAGCGGCAGCTGAGGCGGTTCCGGCTCACCCTTCGATTCTTTCGGCGCGCACCAACGGCACCGAACTCGAACTGGTGCTCAAAGACTTCTCTGACGATGAACTCGCTAAAATTCTCGCCAGCTACCGGGTCAAGAGCCACAGCGTTTCGAACCTCAGCCTTGAAGAGCTGTTCAAAGCCATCACCGCCGGCGAGTAATCCAGATTGGATTAACCGGGCTGCCTCACAGCAATGCGGGGCAGCCCGGTTTTATTTTGTATTACAAGAAAATGACTTGGATGTAACCTTTGTTAGCGGTATATTAGCGGCGGTTTGAAAATACACAACTGTGAGGACACAATCCAATGAAACGACTTGTTATGCTTATTTCCGCTTTCTGTCTGATGGCCGGGGTTCTTTTTGCTGACGGCGGCGCCGAACGCCCGATCAATGCCGATGAAAAGGCATTTTATCAAACCGCTTACAATAAAGTCGTCGGGCTGCTTCCCGATGCGCAGAATGGCATTGCAAAAAAAGCCGAAGAGATCAGCATTCCGAATACAGTCGGCGTTGGTTCAGAAAAATATCCGATCCAGATGTATGTAACATGCAGCTACAAGGGCGAAATGAGCATGCAGCAGAGCATGGAAGCCGGCGCCATGATGGCCAACGATGCCGACGGCCTCGAAAACATGAGCGATCAGCTTGCCAAACTCAGCGAAGAAATGCAGAAAGCCGCCGAAGCCGGTGATCAGGCGAAAATCATGGAACTACAGGCGAAAATGCAGGCTACGGTGCAGGGCAACAGCAGTATGAACAAAATGCAGAAAACCCTCGGCGACCTCGAAGCCAAATCACTGACGGTCGAAGTTGCCATCAATGCCAACGGTTCTGACTTTCACCCGTATAAAGTGATTCCGACGCCCGCCGGCGCCAGCCTCGCCATTCGTCGCGACAAACACGATGATGTCAAAGCCGAAACCGTTCTTTTCTTCGGCCCCTATGTTAACAAACCCTACGAAGAAACCATGGCCGTCTACGTCGAACGCAAACCGGCCGCAGCCACCAAAATTCACCACTTCTACGTCACCGTCACCGGCGAACCCGAAGTCTGCGACGCCTACATCGCGCAGATGAACCTCAGCGGCCTTGCCGCCCTGATAAAATAAGCACCTCCGGCAATGCCTGCGACTTTTCGCAGGCATTGCCCACAAAAAAAAATGCAAACACTGCCAATAAGACTTTTACCTGGCGACGATCTGTGGAAAGCGGTAGAGCAGGCTCTGAGCCTGAGCGGCGGCAAGGCAGCTTTCGTCATTGCCGGCATCGGCAGCCTCAAGCCCGTCTGCCTGCGACTTGCAGACCAGGAACAGCCCGAAATGTTTCCGGGCAATTTTGAAATACTAACTCTGATGGGATCTGTTTCGCCTGACGGGGCACACCTGCATATTTCAGTCGCAGATGAGTCAGGAAAAGTGACCGGAGCGCATGTCAGCTACGGCTGCATCATCGATACCACTGCCGAAATACTTCTGGCAATCCTGCCTGAGTGGTCGTTTTCCAGAAAATTCGACCAGGCAACGGGGTTTCCGGAACTGCTGATCGAGAAGGCAAAGCAAAATGAATGACAGGCATAAAGCACCGGAAGGCGGCATAATTATCGTCAGCGCCTGCCTGGCCGGCGTGCCGTGCCGTTTTGACGGGCTGAGCAAAAGCTATGAAAAAATAAAAGAGCTGGTCAAGAACGAAAAGACAATTCTTGTCTGCCCTGAACAGCTGGGCGGGCTGACGACGCCGCGCGTACCTTCTGAAATTAAAGGTGAAAAAGTCTTCAGCAAAACCGGAACCGATGTAACGGCCCAGTTTAACCGCGGCGCCGAAATCACACTTGCCCTGGCGAAAGAATACGGCTGCAAAAGCGCGATTCTCAAATCCAGGTCGCCATCGTGCGGCAAGGGCAAGGTTTATGACGGCAGCTTTTCGGGCAGATTGATCGCTGGCAACGGTTTCACTGCCGACCTGCTTCTGAAGAACGGCATCGAAGTGCTGACCGAAGAAGAAATCTGATCGACCGGACAATCTTTCTCCGCGACGGATCAGAGCATGCCGGCCTGATTTCACCTTATTCCCCCCGGGTTCCTGCCTTTATACAGCTGTCGTATCTGAGGCGGCAGCTGTTTTATTGTGCCTGCCCGATGGCTTTAAAGGCTGTCATGACCTGCTGCCGGGCTTTTTGCGGGTCGACGAGCAGAGGCGGATAATCGATCTTCAGCGAGCTGACTGCTGCAGCAAGCTTTTTCGGGTCGTGCAGCGCCGGGGTTGGCACTTCGGCGAGTTCGGGACAGAATTTGCGAATAAATGAACCGTCAGGGTCGAAACGGGCGCTCTGACTGAACGGGTTGAAGATGCGAAAATAGGGCACCGCGTCGGTGCCGGTCGAAGCTGACCACTGCCAGCCGCCGTTGTTGGCGGCCAGGTCGCCGTCGAGCAGATTCTGCATAAAAAACTTCTCGCCGAGCCGCCAGTCGACGAACAGGTATTTGCTGAGAAACATGGCGGCGATCATGCGCAGGCGATTGTGCATCCAGCCGGTCTGCCGCAGCTGGCGCATCGCGGCATCGACGATCGGAAACCCTGTCTGGCCATTCTGCCATTTTTCGAGTTTTTCGGGGTCGTAATTCCAGTGCAGGGCTTTTGTCTGCAGTTTGAACGGCTGCCCGCGACTGACGCGCGGAAACCCGACGAGAACATGCGCATAAAAATCGCGCCAGACCAGTTCTGACAACCAGACCCAGGCGCCGGAGCCTTCGGCCGGCCAGTTTTTCTGACCACCGGTCAAAGCCGCCAGACACTGCCGGGGCGACAGAATGCCGGCCGCCAGATAAGGCGACAGCAGGCTGGTGCCGTTAACCCCAGGGAAGTCGCGCTTCTGGTGGTATTCCCCCACCCTGCCGGCGGCAAACTTCTGCAGTATCTGCTGCGCTGCCGCTTCGCCGGCCGGCCACAGATCGCTGCGCCAGTCGGAGTTACAATGCCAGGCAGCGCTGGCAGGCTTCTCGATAACCAGCGCCGCACCGGGCGGTTTTGGCGCCGGCAAAGGTGCAAGGTCTGTTTCAGCAGCTTTTTTCAACCAGGCTTTCAGGAACGGGGTAAAAACCGTGTAATAACTCGAATTACCGGTCAAAACACTGCCGGGCGGCAGCAGAACCCGGTCGTCGCAGCGCCGGGTTTTTATGCCGGCAGTGGCAAAGGTGGCACACACCGCGTCGTCACGGGCATTTTCGTTGCACTCGTACTCGTTGTTAAAATAAAGACCGGTTGCTCCGATGCTCTTCGCCAGCTGCAGCAGAGCCCGGGGCACTTCAGAAAAAGACGGGGCAACCAGCAGTCGCAGGCCGATTCCCAGAGTTGCCAGATCGGCTTCGAGTTTCTGCAGGCAGGCGTGCCAGAAAGCGAGCTTGGCAGCCGACTCGTCGTGCTGTTGCCATTGCTGCGGCGTAAGCACATAAACGGCATTTACACCGCAACCGCTGTTGCAGGCGGCGGTGAGAGCACGGTTGTCAGAAATGCGCAGATCGCGCCGGAACCATACGAGATTGTTCATTTGTTTTTCCTGCATGTGTGGGCATGCCAAGTGTAACAAATTTTAACAAAACATGCCGGCAAACAAAAACTTTGGGACGTGTTATAATTCAACATATAAAAGCAGAGATAACGCGTCACCGAAAGCTTTTGAAAGGTTGGTCTCAATATTATGACAGCAGACCTGAACTCGATCGCGCATCTGCGCCAGCATATAAAGAATCTTGAGCTTGAGCTGCAATCGACCCGAGAAAACCTGCGGATCACCACCGAAAAGCTTCAGGCAGGCAATGAAGAACTGAAACACAAAGAAAAATGCCGAACCTGCGAGCTGACGGCAGAAATGGAAGAACAGGCCAGGGCCCAGAATCTGCTGGATAAAAACCGGCCGCATTACCTCGACATTCTGGCGAAGGCACCGGCGCTTATCTGGCGTTCAGACACCTCTGCCATGTGTGACTGGTTCAACGAAACCTGGCTGAAATTCACCGGCCGCACAATGGATCAGGAAATGGGAAACGGCTGGGCCAGCGGCGTACACCCGGAAGATTTTGACCGCTGCGTCGAAATCTGGCTGACCGCCTTCAAAAAACGCGAGTTCTTTGAGATGGAATACCGACTGCGGCGCCATGACGGTGAATATCGTTGGAACCTTGATATCGGCTGCCCGTTCATCGACCTTGCAGGCAATTTTGCCGGTTATATTGGCTACTGCTTCGATGTTACCGAGCGCAAAAACATCGAAATGGACCTTAAAGTGAATCACGAACGTCTGAGCAGCCTGTTGAGGGTTTCCCAGTTTGCTGACCGCAACATTCAGAATCTCATGGACTTTACGCTTGACGAGGCGGTAAAGCTGACCGGCAGCCGCATTGGCTACATTTACTTTTATAACGAACAGAAGCGGGAATTCATACTTAATTCCTGGTCAAAAGACGTCATGAAAGAATGCTCGATCATTAACCCCCAGACCTGCTATGAACTCGATAAAACCGGAATCTGGGGCGAAGCGGTCAGACAGCGGCAACCAATCATTGTCAATGACTTTGCGGCGCAAAACCCTTTGAAAAAGGGGTATCCCAAGGGGCATGTGCATATCAGCCGCTTTTTGACATTGCCGATTTTTGACAATGACCAGATCGTCTGCGTTGTCGGCGTTGCAGACAAAAAAACCGAATACAACCAGACTGATATACTGCAGCTGACCCTGCTGCTGCAGTCATCCTGGCGCATGTGCGAACGCATCAGGGCAGAAAAAGAGATTTTGCAGGCCAAAGAGTCGGCCGAAGCGGCCAATGTCGCCAAAAGTGATTTTCTGGCGTCGATGAGCCACGAGATCAGAACGCCGATGAACGGTGTGCTCGGCATGGTGAGTCTGCTGCTCGAAACCGAGACCGAAGAAGAAAAGCGTGAATACCTGCGGATTATTCATTCGTCGGCGACCATTCTTCTCGATCTGATCAATGATATTCTTGATTTTTCTAAAATTGAAGCGGGCCAGATGTCTCTCAAATCCGAATGTTTTTCGCTTGAGACACTGCTCGATGATTGCCGCAAGCTGCTCCTGCTGGGTGCTGAAAGCAAGGGAATCTTTCTGAAAAGCAATTATCCCGGAGAGATTCCGAGATTTTTCGTCTCTGATCCCATCCGGATTCGCCAGATTCTTCTGAATCTCATGAGTAACGCCATTAAATTCACACGTGAGGGCGGCGTCACGGTCGAGGTGGAATGCCTTGAAAAGACTGAAGCGAAAGCCCTGCTGAAACTGAGCGTTAAGGACACCGGCATCGGGATTCCTGCAGAAAAACAACCACAGCTGTTCAGAAAATTTTCCCAGCTTGCAATGAGTTCGGCCAGAAAAGCGGAAGGGACCGGCCTCGGCCTGTCGATCGCCAAAAGTCTTACAGAAATCATCGGTGGCGAATGCGGCGTCGAAAGTCATCCGGACAAAGGCTCCTGTTTCTGGTTCACTCTGCCGCTTGCGATTGCGGAGCAATCCGAAGCCGCTGCCCGGAATTCTGAAAAAGAAACCGCGGCGGCACTTGAAACAGCGAGAAAAAACAACAGATCTGCCGGTGAAAAACCAGATCTGGCAATTCTCGTGGCTGACGATGTGCCCATCAATCTGAAGGTTATCTGTCTGCTTTTCAGGCAGCTTGGCTTTGAACCCGATACTGCCACCAATGGCGGCGAAGCTGTTAAAATGGCAGGCGACAAAAACTACGACCTGATTATCCTCGACTGCTTCATGCCGGAGATGGATGGCTACCAGGCTGCTTCGGAAATCAGAAAAATCGAAGCCAGAAACGGGCATCGCCTGGTAATTGTGGCGCTGACAGCCAATGCGGTTGAGCAGGATAAAGATCTGTGCCTCAAAGCCGGAATGGATGACTGCATTTTCAAGCCGGTTCAGATAGACCAGATTCGCAAACTGATTCGCCCGTTTATTGCCACAAAGGGCTCACAGTGAACTAACAACGACACGACAGGAACAGCGCCATGAAAATAGAAAAAGAATCATTTTATGTGTTTTTTGTCATAACACTTACTATGGCGGCAATCATGGCCTATTATTTCGAGCCGATCACCGACGAGTTCGTCGTGCCAACCATGGTTTCTGTGTTTGAACTGAAAGGGCCGCCGCAGTCGTATGCACATTATTTTTCGCCCGACGTTTCATTTCTTTGTTTTTTTCTCATCATCGGCTTCATAATCGTCAGGGCGATAGAACGGCTCGAACCGGTAGTCTATCTGGCTTACGGCGCTTCGTTATTCTTCTGCTTTTTTTACTTTTTCATCGCGCCGTTCGAGTCGCTGGTAATATTACCGGCCTTTGTAACGCCGGTCTTTTTCTGGCACCAGAATCGTATCGGAAACGGTGTTCTGACAATTATCGGCCTTATGCTGATCGCCGGCAGCTGGTATTTTCTGCAGAAACCGGCCACTTTCATTCTGATGCTGCCGATGTGCCATCTGTTTGCCATCAGAGCCAACAATGCCCTGCAGAGTCGCTACGCCGGCCGCGAAGTCAGAATTCTTTCGCGCCTGAGCAGCACGCAGCAGAAAAAAACCGCGCCAGCCACCAACCTGCTGAAAAAGGACCTCTGGTCGATTATCGGCCCCGAAATCGAGGCTCTGGCCGACAGCTGGTCAAAGGTAAAAGAAGCCAGCCTCGGAATCACGGATGCCGAAGAAGAGCCTCTGCAGCCGACCAATCGGCCGCGCGGCCTTCTTTCTTCAATGCTCGAAATTCAGGAAAAAAGCGAGATGAAGCGGGCAATTGCGGCTATCAAACAGCGCGACCCGAAATTCAGCCCGGAAGCTTTCATCGACAAGTTCTGCGTCGCCTTCGAAAAAATTCATCAGGCCTGTTACGACCACAAGATCGAAACGATTCAGGCGATGGTTTCTGACGCCCTTTACGAGCAGTTTCGCTGCCGTATCGAAGAGCAGAAAGAAGCCGGCGTCAAGTTCAGCTGCCCCGAAGTTAAGATTCAGACGGTCCAGATGGCCCGTGTCACCTCTGACGGCAGCTTCGACGAGGTGCACGTTCTGGTAACTGCCGAAGCGGTCGAGACCGCGATTGACATTGTCACCGGCGAGACTCTCAACGCCGAAAACCAGAACCAGGCGATCAGTGAATTCTGGTCGTTCATTCGCCGCCCCTCGGCCAAAACTCTGCAGAAACCCGGTCTGCTCGAAGGCAGCTGCCCGAACTGCGGCAACCCGATCGAAATCGGCCAGGCCACCGTCTGCCCCGTCTGTTCATCGTTCATTCGCTCGGGGCATTACGACTGGGTGCTCTCGCAGATCACACAGGCCTGCGAGTGGGAATACGCCAACCCGCGCCTGGTACCGGGCTGGAACGATCTCGCCGCCTCAGACCCTGGCTTCACGATTCAGCAGGTCGAAGACCGTTCGGCGGTCATTTTCTGGATGCTCAGACTGGTCGAGCGCAAGCGCATCATGGAACCACTGCTGCGCTTCGCCACCGAAAAGGCCTGCGAATTCTTCAGCTTTGGCCTCAAAGGCGTAAAAAACTACTCATACATGGAAAACGTCTCATTCGCTTCGGCAACCCTCAAGGCGATCACCTTCAGCGACAAGGTCGAACGCCTTTACGTACTGCTGGTCTGGAGCGGCATACCGGTCGAAATTACGCCCGAAGGCCGCGAACCGGCGCTGCACCGTTTCAGCCGGCCGCGACGCGATGTTCTGGTTCTCGTGCGCCAGAAAGGCATGAAGACCAACATTAACAATACTCTCAGCAGTGCTCACTGCCGCAAGTGCGGCGGCCCGCTGACCTCGAACTTCGCGATCAGCTGTAATTACTGCAATACCATTCTCAATGACGGCACCGAGTGGATTCTTGAAAAGACCATCAACGAAAAGAGCCAGGAATACATCGACATCATTGCCCGCAAAAAGCAGTTGATGGAAAAGGTAGTCATAGAGGTCAAGAGAGAACAGGCTGAGCAAAAGAACGTCAGATCGGGCCGCGACATGGTATCGATGGCGGCAAAGATGCTGCTTGCCGACGGCAAGATCGACCCGGCCGAGATGAACCTGCTTAAAAATTTCGCTGCCCGCTTCGCAATGCCTGAATACATGCTCAATGGCATAGTTGAGTCGATGCGCCAGGGCGAGCTTTATATACCGGAACCCGAAACCCGCAAAGAAGCCATGGAACTCTTCGAAGCCGCGGTCAGCATGGCCATGGCCGATGGCGAAGTTTCGCCCGAAGAGCAGCAGTACCTCGACACTCTGATGAAAAAGTTCGGTTACACAAAGACCGAGCTCAACATGGCTCTGAGAAAAGCCGAAAACCGCCAGAAACTTGAAAAAACCGCAAAAAGCAAAGCCTTACCCGGCAGCTAGGCCATTGCAGAATTTTGTCTGACTGTCACCGCGTTAACGAATACTGATTTCTCCTGAATGCAGTGAGCACTTGAGTGATTTCGGGCTCGGGCACTCGCCGGGGCGATGGCCGCAGGGCAACAGCTTGTCGCCGGCCGGCTGTGGCGGCTGGGTTTTGACCTGCGGGTCTCTGGCGGTAATGGTGATTACGGTTTTTCCGACGGCGAGCGGCGTTGAAGTGTTATCTGCAGCGTAAACCCTTACCAGAACATTATATCTGCCCGGGTTTGCGTAAACATGGCTGATGGGGTTGCCTCTGTTATTGCCCGCACCGCTGTTGTCATCGAAAAACCACTCGATCACCGGCGCAGTCGAGCCCGAGGACTTCTGACCAGTTTTTTCGGCAATATACTCTTCGGCCCGGCCGGATTCATAAGCGCGTTTGTATTCACTCAGAGCCAGCATGCCGTGCGCCGAGTCGGGGTCATGCCCGTCGTATGGGTCGAATCTGACAGCCGGTCTGACGCTCGAACCGACGCTGAGGCCAACAGAAACCGTCACCGGCAGCTCAGCCCTGAACTGCACCGGCTCGCCGGCAAAGGCGTTCTGAGGAGCCTGTATTCTGACATCAGAAGCCTGCTTTGGCGGCGGCGAGGCGGCGGCGGCGATTTTTTCGATCGTCGCATATACCCGGCTCAGCGTATCTGTAGCATTTTGAAGCGATGCAGCCAGCTGCACCACCCGCGCTTCGTTTTCGGGTTGGCTTTCTGCAACGGTTTCAGCACTGCCGGCCGGCATTTTGAGGCGGGCAAGATCGCTTTTTATCTTTTCCGGCAGGCGCTCAAGGGTACCGACTTCAGCAAAAAAGGCTTCGGGCATGCGGCCGTCGGGCCGGGTGATTCGACTGATATCAGACCTGATCACCATCCAGTCGCCTTCGTTCGCCTGCCGTTTATCGGCAAAAAAGCTCTCAGCTTCTTCGACCCGACTTTTCAGGCTGTCGAATGCGGCCAGAACCTTTTTATACTGAGCTTCGTTTTTGCGCATGATTTCGGCATTCGCTGTCGCCTTGCCGCTCTGCTCGATAAGGTTTGCACTGATGGCTCCGGCTGCCTCACGCAGCATCTTATCGTCGGGCCCCGAAATAATTCCGAGCATTTTATCGAGTTCAGCCCCGATGGATTCAAGCTGAGACCGGTGCTGATCAGCGGCAGCGCGCAGTGTTTTTGCGGTCTTCTCGGCGACGGCAGGCTCACCGCCCTTCAGAACAGCCAGAGCATTCTCTGCCTGCCGGTTCAGGGCTGTGATTTCCCTGTCTGTGGCTGCGATTTTTTTTATGAGATTTTTTTCGAGTTCTGGCAGATTGGCAGCTTTGGCGATTTCGCCCGCCTCGCGGCTCTGACGCAGCAGAGATGCCAGTTCATCGAGCCGGGCATCGGCATCACGGCAGAACAGACGCGCCGAGCGGGCATTCTGCTCGAGAACCGATTTAAGATAGTCGGCTTCGCCCGCCAGACGTTTCAATTCTGCTACGGCCTGGCGACCAAACCGCGCCGCCCTGGCGTTTTGCACTGACTGCTCCATGTTCTGAGCCTTCATTTCGGCCAGTGCCTGATCGAGAACGTTGCCGGTATCGAGGGCTTCGCCGACGAGAAAAATTGCCGATTCGCCGGCAGTAAGCGCCGCGCCGGCAACTCCCTTTGAAGCAGATTTAAACAGTTCGTAGCTGCCGGTCAGCGAACCGTGAAGCGTGCCCTTCAGCGAAGCCTCGGCCAGAATTTTCAGCTTTGTGGCTGTCGATTCGGGGTCTTCCCCGGCGGCACGGTATTTCTGCCGGAGCCGCTCGATTTCGCGGCTGGTATAGTCTGAGGTTTCGCGGCTGACTGTTTCGAGGTCGCCGGCAAAAGACATGTTCCAGAGAATTTCGGTGGTGCTTTTGCCTTCAGCATACTGATTGCGCACGTTCAGGGCGGTATTGACCAGCCCGAGGCCGGCGCAGATGCTCTGCTTTCGACCGGAGCCGGGAAGATCACCTGCGGTTGATTTTGTCGGCTGCTGTTTTTTCAGCGCACCGGCCACGCTTTTTGCCATTTCAGAGCCGTATTTTACCTCGAGGTCGGCAATGGCCTGTGACTGTCTGGCAGCCGGGAGCTTCTTCAGATTTGCGGCGATTATTTCGCCGGCCTGAGTGCTTTTATCGCCGGCATTTGCCAGACCGGCAATGGCGTCGTTAACCCGGCGGGTCGCCTTGACCGCCAGCTGTTCATTCATGGCATCGACGGCAGCTTCGCCTCTGATCGCCTGCTTTGAGGCATTGCGCTGCTGCGAATCTTCAACCAGACGCGAAGAATTGCTCTCATATTTGCCTTCGTTCAACCTTGAATCAGCCTGTTTATCACGGGCATTTTTCTGGCGCTCTCTCAAGGCCTCAGTTTCTTTTATCAGAAGGTCAGCGACCTTGTTATCACGAGCAATATATTTGCTCATGAAAGCGGTGTGCTTTCTGATCTCGGCATCGAGATTATCGAGCCTGTCCGGGTCGGTAACGCCGGCCTTTTCCTGCTGCAGGCGCCTGACTTCATTGCTCATTTCCTTGATTTTGTGCTGCATCTCATTATGATAGGCTTTAGTCTCGGCAGCGCTCAGAGAGAGCTTTTTTTCGTCATCGATATCGAGCTGCAGCCTGGCGGCTTCAGGGTCGCTATAGGCCAGACCGCCCTTTGAATTGATGTAACTGGTCGCTTCGCGAAAGGCATCAGGCTTCATCTGATGCGGCGATGGCATAATATCGGTCGTCAGCCTGGCCGCCCAGTTGGTGCCGCCGTCGGCCTTGAGCCCGGCCTCTTTGAGATAGCCAGCCACCGCCTGATTATAATTATTGCGGGCATCTTTGACATTCTGAACCGTCAGTTCGCGGCCCGCCCCGAGCAGTTGCCGGTCGGTGTCGGTTCCGGGCTTGTAGTCTTTACTCTGCTTTTTGGGCGAGGCAATTGTCATGCCGCTTTTATCTGCGGCCTGGCGGATCAGCTCGTCATTTTTTTCGACAAAAGCCTGCTGGTTGGTCTGATAGACACTGTTACTGATTTTGCCGGTCAGGGCCAGATTGTTGATCCGGTCATTGCAGGAAAAGGCAATCGCCTGCTGGCGCGGAGTGGCCCTGCCCTCTGCCACAGCCATGGCGCTTGCAATCAGCTCATCATTGCTGATAATTTCTGCCAGCAGCGGCGAAAAAGCCATAAACAGAGGAAACAGTGAAGCTGCGATAATTTTTTTCGAAGTTTTTTTCATGTTATTTCGCCTGCCATATCTGCTGCAGCTTTGTCGCCTGCTGAGCGGTTGCAAACCCGGCCGGCACTTCAGCGATTATTTCATTCAGCAGCAGCATGGCTCTTTCGTCATTGCCCAAATCATGATTCAGGCCAGCCAGCAGCAGCTTGATTTCCGGCTCTTCGGCCGTCGGCGCCAGCAGCAGCTTTTCCAGTTCAAATATACCGCGCGGCAGATCATTGGCGGTTATTGCCAGCAGAGCGAGCTGACGGGCGACCCGGTCAAGCGGCGCCTGCGGGAGCCAGGCGCGGCGGGCCGCAGTTGTAAAGGCCATATCTGGCCGCAGCAGCCGGGCGTAACAATCTGCGAGGGCCGCCAGACAGGTATCGTTCGCTTCGACCTCGACGAGAGCCTCGTAAAGGGCTGTCGCCAGCTTTACTGACGCAAGATCCGATCGGGCGGCGTAGGCTTCGGCAAGCGCCATGACAGCAGAAACACTGCCGGGATTTTCCTGAAAAGCATGCTCAAGCTCGATCAGGCGTTTTTCTTCGGGGTCGCGGGTGAACTCTGCCACGGCATTCCGGGCTGCGTCAACCACATTGGTCATCATGCCCTGTACGTCGATGCCGAGGTTTTTGACAATTTTTTCACCAAACTCATAGAGTTCGGGAGCCTCACGCTTCAGGTCGTTGCGCAGCTGTACAAAGTCGATCTGCCGGTAAAGACCGGTGTTATAGACCAACGCCCCAACCACCAGCAACTGCCAGGTGAAGAATGCCATGAAAATGAAGACCGGCATGAAACAGCCCTGGCGGGTAGCGCGCCGCTGCCAGAAAAAGGCATAAATAAAGGCAAACCCGGAAGCCAGCCCATAGCTGCGGGTTGCACCGAGAAGCGCCAGAGCTATCGCAAAGCCGATACCGGTAATCAGAAAGGTGGACGAGCAGAAAAAGCTCCAGAGGTGCGAAAAACAGGTTCTTTGGACCTTTTTATCCTTATCTGCAGCCGCGCGATCCGGAAAATCACTGGTAATTATTTCATTCATGGTTCTTATGTCTCACAATTGCCAAACAGGCACGACTTGAAAATCGCGACAGCTGCTGAAAATATTGCAAAAACTATTTGATTGCGGCTTTGACCTGTTCCATGGTCGTTTCGAAGCCCATGCCGCCGAATTTGCCGTCCTCTTCGACCGGCCAGCAGCCCTGCGGCGTGTTTACGACCTCATATTGCCCGTCTCTGACGGCGAGAAAAAGCAGGTAACTGCGGTCGGCAACAAAAATACTCGAATCTTCGAAGCCGCTGAGAGTTCTGACGCTGAGCTTTTCGCCGGCCTTCAGACTGCCTTTGCAGCTTTCGATCACTTCAATTTCGTTATCGAGAAAAGAGAGCTGTTCGGGCAGATCGGCATAAATTGCGGCAGTCTCGGGCGTTCTCGGCACCGGCTTGATTGCCGTGACTTTTCCGGTCAAGATCATTTCCGAGCGGCCAACCAGCTCATCGAGGTTGAGGGTTTCTATCATTGCATGCACCCCGGTCGAAAGGATTCCGAGAAATAATACAGCCATCATCAAGTATTTCATAATTTTCCCCTTTTGTTCGTTCGTCACATCTGTTCACGGGCTTTTACAACTCCCCACGCTTATGTCTCGAAGAATCAGACGCGGGAATAGCATACCGGCAATTCTATACCTGATTCGATGTCGCGGTCTATCGGTCAGGTTACTTTTTCAGGGCTGGTAGATTTTTTCTTTTGAATAAGGGTTGGCGGCGGTGTACTGCATTTTAAAAACCTGTTCATGCAGAAATTTATAACGCAGCGGGCTGGTTTCGGCCATTTTCGGGCCATCGGACCAGTAGTATTTGCAGGCTTCAGCGAAATCTTCGTGAACGTTGGTGTGCCCGTAGATCGAAACCGGCGGCTCTTTAACCGCAGTTGCCAGTTTGCCGTCTTTCCAGAAGGTGTTTTGCCAGGCATTTTTTATGTCCAGATTGGCTTTGTCAAAATACCAGACATGGGCCATTTCATGAACCAGGGTTGTTTCAAAGCGACTGCCGCCGGTCGATAAGTTGCACATGTAGACGGTCGGAATACCCCCATAGACGTAACCAAGCACCAGCGGGTTGCCGGGAAAGCCGGTCACACGCTTCAGGGTTTTGAGCGAAGCGGCAAAATGTTCAGGCAGCGAAGTGACAGTTTTCCAGGCGTAATAGAGCTGTTCGCGGCTCCAGAGTTCTGGCATGCCATTCGGCCCGAAATTATTATCAATTTTAATACCAAGCTTTTCAAAATAACCGAGAAGCGTTGCCGGGTCAGCGTTCTTCGCGGCAGTTGCCGGGTCTTTTTCATCTTCGGCAGCCTTTTTCGACAGTTCAAACTTTTTCTCACAGCGGTAACTCTGGCCATTGAAGCTCGAAAGACAGGTTACTGTCACCACGTCAGGCATGGCGTCAAGAGCGCAGGTCAGGCTCCACCTTGCGGTTTTGCCGTTCACTTCGAGCTTGCCCGGCGTCGCCAGCCAGGTCAGAGTGCTGGTAAGGGCTGTGTCAGCGGTAAAAGTCTGCGTAAACTCAACCTGGCGCCTGGCGTTCAGGCTGCACGGAATCGGGCTCTGCCCGACGATGTTGATCGAGAAGGAGGCAGGCGGCTGCACAACCATCTTCTGGCTTATGTAAAGACGATGAGTAAAAGTTGCGGTCAGCTTACCGTTGCCGTAAACGTCGACGCCGCATTCAATGCTGTACCAGCCGGCCCGGTCGGCGGTGTTCCAGATTTTTCGCTGCACCGGCAGGGCAGACTCGAGCGCACGTCTGGCGTCAAAACTGCCACCCTCAGCTTTCCAGCTCCAGCTGGCGACTGTGGCCGGGGCGACGACATAATAAACGGTGCCGGCTTGCGTAACGGATACCCGGCGCAGATTTTCGAGTGAAAAGGTGAGCTGTTCACCGCTGTAAACCGGTCGGTTCTGTTTTTGTGTTTCGAGACAGACAAGTTCCCCGGTGAGCAGCTGGCCGGTCTGACCGGTGCCATAATCATTGCCAGAGCCGTTATTCGAACCTGCACTGTCGGCCAGTTTCTTTTCGAGTTCGGCAATTGTCTCAGTCAGACGGCCAATCTGCTCATAAAGTCGGCCGACAAGCTGGTTGATCCTGTTTATTGTCGAATTCAGCTGTGACCATACCGATTGAATGCGCTTGAGCAGTGAGCTGCGATTCGCCATGTGACTCTGTTTCAGCTGGTAAATCTGCCGGTCGGCATCTTTTTTAGCCAGCTGCATGCGCGACAGAATATATGTCTCGCGGCTGCGATATGATGCCAGACGGTTTTTTTTGAGACTTTCAAGTCTGGCTATTTCACGGTTAAAGACAGCGGCGCGGGCGGGTTCGATCTGTTTCTGCATGGCCTGATACTCGATCAGGGCGTCAAACTCGCGGCCGACTCTGGCAATCTCAGCAGAATTCGCCTGCAGTTCTTTAAGGCATGAATTGTTGGTCGCAGCCAGTTTGCGGTTGACCGCGTTCACATTGTTGACCAGATTGCGCGGCAGATTGTCGAGCTGGCGCTGGTAATTGCCGGCCAGAGTCTGAGTGTTGCTGATCTGGCGCTGCAGATAGCTCTGGTTAACGCGAACAAAATACTGGTTGAGCTTTACGCCAGCCTCACAGGTGGCAATATGTTTTTTGATCGCCTGCAGATCGTCACTGGTGGCACCGAACGACTGAGCCACGAGCACCAGCAGGAAAACACAGAGCAGAGCCAGGGTCCCCGCGTTAAACCTTTTCATTTTGCCCCTCCTTGCTTGCCGTAACATTTTCAACGTCTTCAGCAGTTATATTCCGGAAATTTTCTATTTTTTTTCACCGAAACATAACAAAAGCAAAAAGCGTTCCAGCCTCAAGGGGCAAAAAGCAGCAGTTTCAAGGAAATTCTCCCGAAACAACCATAGTCACGCAGAAAATTTTCCTCGAATGCGAAAAATAAAAAAATGCAAAACTCAAACCAACGAAAACTACCAGATGCTGCTTTACAGTAGGCAGCTCATGATATATATTTTGATATATACTAAAAATATATGGAGGGCCGTATGACCAGAGTGGCGAAAATTTTCATGAATGGTCAGAGCCAGGCAGTTAGATTGCCGAAAGAATGCAGGTTTAAAGAATCTGAAGTCCTCGTCAAGAAAATTGGTGACCTTGTGGTTTTATACCCGGCTGGCTCTGCTTTCGATCTTTTCGAAAATTCTCTTGAAAAATTTCCAGATGATTTTATGACCAGCAGAAATCAGCCCGCACCAACAGACAGAGAATTATGAAAGGCAAAAAAAGTCGCGAGATCAAACTCATCTACCTGCTCGATACAAATATTTGCATCTACGCCATCAACATGCGCTCAAAAAGCGTAGTTGAAAAGGTGCGACAAAGATCGGTTGACGAAATTGCCATTTCTTCTGTAACTGTCGCAGAGCTCGAATATGGTCTACAGAAAAGCAGCAGAAAAAACACTACGCGTGAAGCCCTTGTCGAATTTCTCGCCCCATTCTCCATCATTGATTTCACTTCCCTGGATGCGACTGAATATGGAAAAATCAGGGCATTTCTTGAGGAAAAAGGGACGCCAATAGGAGCCTACGACCTGCAGCTCGCCGCGCAGGCCCTCGCCAGAGACCTTACTCTTGTCTCAAACAATGAAAGAGAATTCAGCCGGATTCCGCGCCTAAAGCTCGAAAACTGGGCTGCTTGATTTTCAGGCAAGGCGGCCATGAACCATATTTTTTTAGAGGTTGTATAGGAACGAGAACGGCAATTGACCATTTGACGCCCGATCTGCTAGAATGTGCTTGCAAATCGGGCCTTTTGAGTTTCCAGATAGACTTGTAAACACCATGTGAGAGAATCGCCATGCAGATAACTGAATTGCTGAACAAAGCTGACAACGAAAAAAAAGCAAAACTGCTACAGGAACTTTTTAAGGACAATTCGTTCCAGCCCGATGAATCAACCGCCACGGCCCTCAGAGAACTGACCAGTTCAGATGACACTGCCGTTCGTTTCTGGGCCAGAAAAGTCTACACTGCCATCTCAAAGCGGTCTGAAGCACCCTCATCGACTTCTGTGCCCTCGAATCCAGAGACATTCGACAATGATTCACTCAGTTCTGAAATGCTTTTCAAAAAGCTGCAGACGGCGCAATCTCACTTTGTCGCGATCGAGATTCTTCAGAAAATCATGATTAAACGGGTCGAAAACGATCTGGTTCTGCTGCTGAACTATCTCGCAACTGCCGGCGATCCGATTGTCATCTCATTCATCACCAAGAATCTTGGCGTTTATTTTCCCCGCGAAGACCTTATTCCGGTCCTGGTGCCATACCTTAAAAATAATGACGAAAGAATCGTCGCCAATACTATTGAAGGGCTCGAGGCAATCGATACCCCCAAATGTGTGGTAATATTCGCTCAGCTGCTCGAACACACGAATCACAGAGTAAAAGCAAATGCTGCGAGGGCTATCGCTTCAGCACGCCCCGACGTATCAGGGAAAATGCTGATCAAAATGCTCGAAAAGCGCGAGTTGCCGCATTTCTTCCTGGCTGCCTGCTCTGCGATCTGCCACATACCATCCCCGGATTATCTGCCTTATCTGGCAGAAAGCCTCTCAGACCCTTTGTTGTTCGACGGCTCGCTGAAGGCTGTCGCTGCAATAGGCGGAGCCGAATCACTTACTTATCTCGAAGCGGTAATTGACGATCTCAACCCGGCAGCTCAAAACAAAGTTAAAGCTGTCATCAACAGGATCAAAAATCCCGAAGCGGAAAAACCCACTCCGGAACCGCCACCCAAACCGGCTCCGGAGCCTGTTAGAAAACCGGTTAAGACGGAAAATTTGAAGCCTGGATTTTACAGACCTCAGTACACTAAGCCTGAACCCAACAGCATGCCTTCCAAGGAACAGGTTATAGATTTTCTGAAGGGTATCGACTGGAAAAAAATCCATTCAGCCGTCAGATATTATCTTCCGGAATATCTGATCATTTATCTGGCAATCTGTCTGCTTTTTCTGGCTTCAGCCATTCTTTTTAATTTTCTGCCATTCACGCTTTTCAGGCTGCTGCCCGCGCTGGGGGCATTGCTTCTTCTTCTCGGCACACCGGCTCTCTTTTTTGCCGGAATCGCCGGCTGCCTCTGGCCGGAAAAATTAGGATTCAGGTCGCCAAAAGAAGCTTTCGGCTGCCTCTGGGGGTCTTCGTTTGCCAGTTTTGTTTTCCTTTTATGGATTGCGACCATTTTAAACGCGCATATGCCCGCAGCCGGTAATGCCAGGGGCACGGGTTCGGGTTCGGGCACGAAAGCGAATACCAGATCCAAATCATGGTCAGGTGGACTCTTTTCTTCTTCTCTTCTTGACCGTGTAAAAAGCGGAGACAATTATACTCTGCTCGAAATTCGTGAAGAATGTCGGATGCGCCTCAATGAGGGCGACGGAACCTGCATTGATGAATTTGCCGCAGCGATGAACGGCAAAAATGTCAGCTGGAAAGGCTGGGTGCAGACTGTTAATGGCGATCTTATTAAGCAGAATTATATGGTTGGAGTAGATATCGATGCCCCCGGTGCCGGCCTTTCGGCTGCGGAAATTAATTTTCCGGTCAATGAAGAAACTGCTTCACGTCTTGCGGAAGGGGCTAACATCGAGTTTAATGGCAAAATAACCAGTGCCGGAACATTTCTCGCTACCTGGGATGTTGGCCTGAGCGATGTCGAAATCGTTTCCGGCCTTGCAAACTCACGGGTTCCCGGTTTCAAGACCCTCGAAGAAATTGCCGAAGAACAGAAACAAATGAAACTTGAAATGCAGAAGCAATCTGAAGAAAATAAAAAACGTGAAGAGGAAATCATCAAAAAACTTCAGCGTAAAAACCAGTATACCTATGATGAAATCGCCGAAATTTTGCAGGAAACATCCTATCCTTCCGAACGTCTGACAACTTTTCTCAACAAAATTACCGTAAGCGGTTCAGGCTGGGTAAACAGTGTCTCCGGCGGCTGGTTTTCTCCTTATAAATGCCATGTGGACATTGATTCCCCGTCTGCAAGCAAATACCACGTCTTTTTCGAAGTATCCGAATCGATTGGCAAGAGTCTTGAAAATGGCCAACGGGTCACTTTCTCAGGTCTGATCAGCGGCATTTCAACCGGTTTCATGAGCGGACTGATATTGGAACTGAAAAGAGCTACAGTCTACTGATTGAGACTTAACCGCTCCAGGCGACAATGCTACTGGTTTTAAACCTTCAGGTGGCCCTTCAGGTGGCAGAAATTGTTAGCAGAAGATTGGCAAATGCAAAGTTTCAGAAGTCCTCGAAATTTGCCTCTCGCGTCAAACACATCCTGCAGGTAACCCGAACTGGCCGATAGCTAATTATTTGCGAAACAATCCTTCCAGTTTTTCGATAAAAACCGCTGTTACAAAGCCTGTTAACCCAAAAACTAAAAGATAAAACAGCGATTCTCCAGAATTAAAATCAATAACCCAACCGAAACTCCCACCCAAAAAGGTTAACATCACAATTTTCTGGTGAAAAGTACGTATTCCCAAAGAATTCTCTCGAACAGAAGCAAAAATGGTAAAAATAAAAGCCATACTGATACCAATGCCTATTAAATAGGCTCCTTCGCCAAAATGAACTATTTCAGGAGGAGCAGCTGAAGCTGATTCATCATGAATTCCCAGCTGTTTGAGATGTGTGAATACAGCTTTGAATAAAGTTTTTTTTGAGTTATTAACACCTTCCAGCATGGCATAAAATGCCAAACCGGTGAAGCCAGATACCAGTATTACCAGCAAATAACTCCGGATAGCGTATCCAACAATGCAAAGTATTGCAAAGAATAGATATATCGAGCCAACTTCTGGGTTTCGTTGAAAGATAGATGGACCACCAAATATTGGAAATCGCTCAAAGGGCAAAAATATACCAATTCCCATGAGGATGGAACTTATGAGCCCGATAATCCTGTATGGATTAATATTGCCAAGGGCAGCCTCTGCGAGTCCGGCAATCCTGTCGGCATTCCTGGAGCCTTCCATAAATTCATTACAGTATCGGCATTTTATGGCATTCAGGTTGATTTGCTCACCGCAGAATGGGCATTCTTTACTTTTTTTGAAATTGTTTTTTTCTCGGTCTTCAGCCTTATCGTCAGCGCAGCTTGGTTCGGCTTCACGAGACTCTGCTTTATCGTCAGCACGGTTCAGTTCGGTTTCACGGGTTCTCTGGGTGGATGATTGTTTGTCTTCGTCATGAGTTGCCTTGCTGTTGCCCTCAAAGGCATTCTGATTTTCACTCACCTGATCCTTTTGCCTGAAAAAGCTTTCCTTTGTTGCCTCTTGTGTCTCCTCTTGGCTTTTTGAGGGCTTCTCCTCTTTCGAGAACAAATTAAATATTCCTCCCAGAGCCTTTTTCCCGGTTTCCAGAGTATCAGAAATAACTTTTTCAATTTTCTCAGACTGCCCCTGGGATTTAATCTGTTTGATCGATTGCAGAATTTTGGCACGAAATTCTGGTACATCAATGTCAAGAAGAGACTCCAGTGTTTTGATTGACTCATCGCCACCAATTCCGATGATGGCATCTAAGGCTGGTTTTTCAAACAAAGGATCGCCAACAAAATTGACTAATGGCTGAAGATATTCCGGGTCTTTTAAAAGTTTGGCAGATTGACAGGCGGCAATGACAAAATTCGGCTTATCTTTAGCTTTTAAAAGCTTTTTCAGAACTGCTGTGGTTAATTCCGGGGCAAATTCGCTCAGAACCCTGCCTGCAGTAGACCTGACGCTATTGGAGGAGTGCCCTGCCATTTGTGCAACAAGCGCAACAGACGAGGGTGTTTTTATAAAGGCAAGCCCTTCGATTGTGCTAACGACAACCCCTTCATTTTCATGCCTGAGGAGCTGCCCCATGTTTGGTAAGAGAGTTTCATTAGGGAAAGTTTTTGGAAGATGCCTGGCAAGAAAGGAAATTTGCACTGTATCCTTGCAACTTTGCATGTAGCCTGCTAATTTCGTAAAATCAGACCCAGAACTCCTCTCAAGGATGCGTTTTATAATCGCGATGGCTCGAACGCAGGAAGCCTGAACTTCTTCTGAGATGAGTAACTCAAAACTGAATTCTTCAGGTTCGGAACAATTTTGATGAGCAGATTGGCCGGGTCTGGTTTGGCTACTACCTCTGCCCGCATCTGCTGTTGAATTAGTTAATTCAAGTAATTTTCTTTTTACCAGAGCCTGTTTGCAAGCATCTTCAAGAGAAATATTTTGTAAAAATGAAATCACAGCACCCTTATCTGAGCATCGAAGAATGGTTGCCAACGAGATTTCAAAAGTGATTTCGTCATTCAACAGTTCACCAAGTAGGGAAAAAAATCTCTGGTCATTTATTATCTGAATGGCGTAGCAGGCTGAAAATACAAAATTAATTTTATCTTTTGTGCGCAACATTTTTTCGATTACTGGAAAAGCTTTGTCAAATTTCTGCCCGGCAATTGCTTTTGCAGCATTGGCTCTAATTCTGGCAGAAGGATTATCCAGAAGTTGAGAAATGATTGCAATCCCGCTTGGCAAACCCATTGCATCAATGCCCTCAATTGTATTAGCCACAACTCGCTCATCAGAATGTTTCAGATACGGTAGCAGAAAATGCAAAGTGCTTTCAGATGGATAGAAAATGCCAATAAATTTGGTCAGATAAGAAACCTGATATATATCCTGGCAGCTTTTTAAATAATCTTTTAAAGCAACCAATGCCTCTGGTTTTTTACTTTCACATATTTTTCTAATTACTTCGATCGAAACATGTGTTGATGGCACAGATTTCAATTTTTCGACAAGCATTTCAACAGGCAATTCTTTGTTTTTTTCGCCGGCAATAGCTTCGGACTGTGAAAATTGCGAGTTTTTGGGGTGATATTTTCCGGTTTCATTAAGAACTTTTTTTGCCCAGAACCTTATTCCAACATCTTCTGATTTAACTAACTTTTCTACGCAGGCAGTTATGACCGGGGCTTGTGCCTGATCAATGTTTTTCAGCAGGCCCTGGAGAGTTTTAATTACATTACCTGAACTGTCAGACTTAAGAAAGGCAATAATATCTTCATTGCTTATGCTTGCCATAGCCCCTCACAAAGGTAAAAGTCCGCTTGTTTATCAACGGGCAGATTCTATCATTTTTATATTCAGCTTTCAATGAAATGGCCAAATAGAAATGACTTTTTCAGGCGGCCATTCTTGATTTGTTGCCAAAAACTCATTCTATAGGTGGTTTTAATCAACCCGGCCATGAACTTGCTAGCCAGCACTGGTCGGTGCAATAGTATTGCCCCGACTGAGTCAGTTGCATTATACTGAATGCATCGGGGTGATCGCGTCCTAAATTTGTCGAAGGGAAGAACGGTGAAACAGCAGCGTCAGCTTGTCAGCTTTGACTGGGCAATTAAAAGGCTCTTGCGCAGCAAGGCCAACTTCGATATTCTCGAAGGGTTTCTGTCAGAGCTTCTGAAAGATGACATCAGAATTCTCTCGATACTCGAAAGCGAAAGTAACAGAGACTTTGCCCGGCAGAAAACCAATCGCCTCGACCTGAAGGTTGCCAACGGCAAAAATGAGATCATCATCATAGAGATCCAGTATGAACACGAATACGACTATTTTCAGCGCATTCTGTTTTCGGCATCCATGGCCGTAACTGAGCATCTGGCCGAAGGCTCGGCGTATTCAGAGGCCGTGAAGGTTATTTCGATTAACATTCTTTATTTTGATCTCGGGCATGGCGAAGACTACATCTACCGTGGCCAGACCGTTTTCACCGGCATGAACCGCCACGATGAGCTTACGCTAAGCCGCGAACAGCAGCTGCTGTATAAGCAGACATCGCCGCGCGAAATATTCCCGGAATACTACCTGATAAAGGTTAACAACTTCGACAATGTGGCTCGCAATACACTCGATGAATGGATATATTTCCTTAAAAACGAGGAAATCAAACCCGGTTTCAGAGCCAGAGGGCTGCAGCAGGCCAAAAAGCGCCTCGACATAATGAAGCTTAGCGAGGCCGAACGTCTCGATTACCGTCGCCACTCAAATGATTGCACTATCAGGCAAGCATGGTAGAGTCTTCCTACGGACTCGGCAAGATCGAAGGTCGCGAAGAGGGCCGCGAAGAAGGACGCGAGGAGGGCAAAAACACTACGCTTGCTCAGACCGCGATGAAAATGTTTAACAGAGGAATCAACCCTGAAGCCATTGCTGAAGTAACCGGCCTGACCATCGAGCAGATCGAAAAACTCATCAACGGCAAAAACCGCGTCTCAGACCTCGCCACTCCCTTCAAGCCAGGCACCCACAACCCCAGCATCAGAAAACGACCCGTATAAAAACGGCGACCGAATTCAGGGGGATGGTGCCAGACCCAGAGCCGCGAGGCGTTTGAGATAGGCGAGACGGCGGGTGACGTAGGCCGCGCGGTTGTCGCCGAACGGCACGTATTCTGAGACCAGATAGCCGGAACTGGCCATCTGATCTTTGGTTGCATCAGCGAGACCTTTGAGAAAGCCAAAGCACACCTGTTCGCGGTTATGGGTGCCGAGTCTCGCAGTCATCGCTTTCAGCAGCAGCGGATCGTGGGTGCCGACATCGAATGGCCGGCCCGCGGCAAGCAGTTTTTCGAACAGGGCGAGAAACATCTGCTGAATGCGCGCAAAATCGTCGGTATCGCCTTTATAGGCGCCCTTGACCAGGCGCACTTTTAAACCGGCAGCAAGACTGTCGGCGAGATCCCGTGGTGTCCGGTCGAGATAAGCCTGCAGCGCCAGAACGGTTTTAAAGCCACGGCAGGCGGCATTTTGCGCCATTTCACAGACCTGCGGCACCGATGGGGTACCCTCGATGTCGATTTCGACGACCAGATCGGCTTGCGCTGCCGCTGCAAGCAGTTGATTCAAATGAAATTCGGCGGTTTTCTGAGCGAAAGAAAGGCCAAGGGCAGAGAGCTTGATAGCCAGTGAAGCCGCGATTCCCTTTTCCCTGATGCGTGCGAGGGCGTTAAGATAACTGGCGGCGCTGGCGGTCGCCTGCTCTTCATTTCTGGCATATTCGCCGAGCGGGTCAATGGCGACGCTGATGCCCGAACGCTGGCGGTGCCCGGCCCACTCGATGGCGGCGTCAAGATCGGGCAGTGCCCAGTGGCAATCATCAGTTAAATGGTTCATTGGAGGACCTCTCATTCTTTTTCATGTAATTCTACCACAGGCGAAATTGCCCATACAGCTGTTTAAACAGTTTGCCCTGAGATTTGTTTTGAGCTTGCGTGGCCTGGGGCGGTCTGATAAGCTGGGGTGAATGAAAAAGCTTTTATTACTGCTATTGCTGGGAATTGCCGCGGTCAACGGTGCGTCGGCGCTCGAGACTGAAGAGAAGCCGTTTCCGCCGCTCTATGTGCGCAAGGTGGCGATTGGCGATGTTTTTACGCCATTCGAATTTGTCGATCTCGACGGCAAAACCTGGACAAACCGGCCTTATATCAGAAAAGCGATGCTGATTCTTACCGGCAGCTGGGCACTGCGGCATGACCTGCGCAAATGGGCCGAGCACATCAGCCTGCGCTATCTGTTTGCCGCCGACACAATCTGGGTCTACAACCCGAGCGGCACCGAGTTTGCCGATCACCGGCAGCGTATCGAAGATAAATTCAGGGATTTCAAAACTGCGGTGCCGGTGGTGATCGACGTGCATTCGCTGATAGGGCGCAGCCTGCGTCTCGATTATGATATTCCGACGATTATCGGCATCGACCGGTTCAACCGCCTGGCGTTCTGCCACGAATCACCCTTCAACCGCATGGGCCAGGACAAACTCTACGCCCTGATCCGCACCCGCCTGCTCAAGTAACTGATAAATCTGACCATTCGGCGGCACAGCCTGTCAGCCGGTTTGGTCTGTAAAAGCGCGGTTGGCGTGTTTTATGCCGAGCAGGCCAATTGGCGAAGTTACTACGATCGCCATTACCGCGATTGCCAGAATCAGCTGCCCTTCAGGCAACCCATGCTGTAGAGCCACACCACCGAGGGCCGCCTGGGTTGTCGCTTTCGGCAGATAGGCCATGACGCTCAACCGGCGATCGGCCCGACTCATGCTGCTGCCGGCGGTCGCCAGAAGCACCCCCAGCGACCTGAAAAGCAGACCGGTGCCGATGATTGCCAGGCCCTGCAGACCGGCCTGCGACACGGCAGAAACTTCAAGTGACAGGCCGATGAGCACGAAGAGGATGATTTCGGCGAAAACCCAGATTTTAGAGAGCTTGGCGGCAATTTCACGGGCGATTCTTTCGGATTTCTGCAGAAAGACAAAACCGACGGTCATGACGCCGAGCAGGGCGGCAATCTGCAGCAGATTGCCGAATTCGGCCAGCAGAAAGGCAACGCAGATGAGAATCAGCGTTTTTTCAGTGGCCCGGATTCTTTCGTATTTTTTGTCGAGCCACCTGACCAGCAGCAGACCGACAAGCGCACCACAGACAATTCCGGCGGCGATCGACAGCGGCACTTTCAGCAATGCTTCGCCGATCGCTGCATTTTTGCTGGTCGCCATGCCCAGAAAAGCAGAAAACAGTGTTATTGCAACGACATTGTCGACTGAGCAGCCGGCGAGAATCGCCGTCGGGGCGCAGTTTTTCATTGCTGCCGGGTTATGACGCAGTTCAAGCATCGCCGGCACCGTTACTGCAAGAGAAACCGACGACAGCATGAAGGCAGTAAGTCCGGCCACCGGCCACGAAAAATTCCAGAGCCAGGCAAACAGAACTGTCAACGCCGCTCCTTCGAAAAGACAGGGAACAAACGCCAGCAGCAGCGAAACCCGCCCGGCCGCCTGCAGATTTTCGCGCCTGATTCCGAGCCCGGCCCGCAGCAGAATGACGATCAGCGCCAGCGATTTGAGAAACGGCGCCGCATCCCACAGCAGCTGCGGCACCTGCGCCTTGATCGTCAGGCTGCAGATGATGCCAAAAAAGACCATGCCAAGCACATTCGGCAGGCCAAGCCGCGCAAACAGGCGCGCGCACCCCCACCCTCCCAGCAGAATGACCACCGCAATCAGATTAATTGTCATAAATTTCGTTCCCGTTGCCGGTTTCTGGCGAATTCCGGTGAATAAAAAACTCCTGCGCAAAAGCATCACGCAGGAGTCATCAGCTTTTTAAGGCGGTTAAAGGCGAACTCCATCGCCGCTGCAGATACTAATATCTTTAAAACCATTTGTCAAACCTGAAATGACCAGACATAACAACCGGCACCGGCCCGGCGCATGGAATTTTCCTGCCGGCTTCGCAATTTAATCGCTGCTTTGGCAGGCAGCAGGTCTGAATGACCAGAAAATTGAAATTGTGATATATTTGAGATACAGGTTTAACAAGTTTGTAAGCAGGAGAGCGAAATGGCCGGTCTGCCAAAACTCGAGTATTGCACCTACGCAGACTATTGCGGCTGGCGAGACGATCAACGCCGGGAAATAATCGACGGCGTGCCTTATAACATGACCGGCCCTTCGCGACAGCATGCCGATATCAGCAAAAAGCTTCTGGTCGAATTTGAGCTTTTTCTTCGTGGCAAACCATGTGTCGTTTATTCTGCCCCCTTCGACGTTCGCCTGCCACGCGGCAACGAAGCCGATGACGAAATCGCTACGGTGATTCAGCCAGATCTTCTCGTTGTCTGTGACGAAAAGAAGCTTGACGACCGCGGCTGTCGTGGCGCTCCCGACCTGATTATCGAAATACTTTCGCCCTCGACCGCAGCGCGCGACTGCATTCAAAAACGTTCACTATATGAGCGGCACGGGGTCAGAGAATTCTGGACCTTCGACCCGGCGAACCGCATTGTCACCGTTTACCTTCTGGGGGCCAACAAGGCTTTCGGCAAACCCGAAATCTATGGCGACACTGATAAAATCAACGTAACGATCGTAGAGGGTCTCGAAATAAAGCTCGACGAGGTTTTTCCGCCAGAGCCGGCCGCGCTGCTCGTCGTTAAAGAGGCTCCTGCCAGTTTCGACTGATTTTACGTAGCCTGTTTTTCGGGCTGTTTTTTAGGAATTACGGGGCCGGCGCCGTCACGGTTGGCTTCGTAGGCGGGTGAAAGAATTTCGACACCGGCTTCGGCGAAGGTATCGAGAACATTGGCGCGCAGGTGCGAGTGAATGCGCGGCAGGTTGACCGGATCGCGGGTAAAAGCCTGCAGCCGGTAAGCAACCGAAAAATCACCGAGTTCCTGTTGTAGAACGACTGGGGCCGGCTGACCGGTGACTCCTTCTGTTTTTGCGGCGGCGGCGAGCAGCAACCTGTGAACAAGGCGCCAGTCAAGGTCGTAGCCGAGAGTCAGGTCGACACTCATTCCCACACCTTCGGCCTGTGCGAGTGAGGTCAGATTGATGACCGGTTGACTCAGCATCAAACCGTTCGGCATGGTGATGACGCGGTTTTCCATGGTTCTGATGCGGGTCACTAGCAGACCGGTTTCGAGCACCATGCCTTCGATATCGCCAATTTTAACGCGGTCGCCGGGGCGGCAGGCGCGCATGTAGATCAGGGTGACACCGGCGACGACATTGGCGACGGCGGCAGTCGAACCAAGCGACAGCAGCAGCCCGATAAAAACCGAGACGCCCTGAAAGGCCGGCGTGTCAAACCCCGGCAGGAACGGCGCACCGAGAATCACTGCCAGAGCGACAAGTAGAAAGCTGATCAACTTGTCGGTCGGGCTGGCCCAGTCGCGGTGAAAGCCGGGCAGGCTGACGCTGCCGCGTTCAACCGCGCCCATTATCAGGTGCAAAAGCTTTAAAACCTGCGTGGTAATGAAGGCGATGAAAATTATGGCGACAAAACCGGGGATACAAGACCATATAAGGCTTCCGAGATGGGCGATTGAGCTGAACAGCCAGCGCAGGCTGGCGGTGGCGAGTCCGCGGGTCGCCTTGAAGAAACCGGTAATCAGTGTCAGGTATGAGAAGAACAAAAATACCAGAAACACTGCCCTGACAAAGCGAAACAGCAGCAGCAGGAATTCAGAAAGGCCGGCGGCAGAGATCAGCGTCAGTTCGCCGATTTTCAGGGTGAACTCGGCGCGGTCGCGCAGGTTTTTGATTTTGTCGTTAGCCTTGCGGAAAAGCTTGATAAGCACAAGCGTCAGCACCAGAAAAACCAGAGTGGCGATAAGTGCCTGATCGATGCCCGAGCCAAAGCCGGTAAAGCTGATCTGGCCGAAATAGCTGTCCCATAATGAGTAGATGTATGAAATCACCCTGGTGGCGTTATCCATGCGTGTTTATCCTCCGTATTTTTTCGGGTCAGGCACAATATTTTTCGCCCGAACCGGCCCGCTTTGCTACGACAAAATTCTACCCCCGTTCGCGGCAAAACACAAATCGGGCGCGGACGTCAGCTTGACCAGTTTTCGAGTTTAAGGTCTTTTATCTGCCTGAATTCTTTAAGGTTAAGGCCACCTATGTTGAATTATTTTGCCTGGTGAGAGCAGTAAAAAAAATGTGCCGGCAACCTTTAGAGATGGTTGTCGGCACGGTTTTTAAAACCAAAATTGTCAACTGCAGATTAAAGCCGATTTTCTGGGCACAGACTTTGTTTAATCGGTGTTTATCCGTGTTTATCCGTGTTCATCCGTGGCCAATCGGTGGTCATCGGTGGTCAGTTTTCCCAGGTGAAGATGACTTTGAGGGGTTCTTTGTCGGAAGTGGCGAAAACGGTCACAGATTTGCCCTTTTCGGCCTGGAAACGGCCGGAAAACTTGCGGGCGGCTTCTTTGCCGTGTGCCTTGTCGTTCTGGCTGACGCCGAGATGAACGGTGGCATCGAGGCCGGCAGATGAAATACCTGCGAAGACGATTTCGCAGTTGATGGCTTCGACCAGGGCTTTCGCCTTTTTGCCTTCGGCTGCGACTTTCTCTTTGCACTTCTGGGAAATTTTGACCGATTCTTCGCTGCCGGCCTGGAAATCAAATTTTTCGAGCAGCTGCGCGCCGGACATCAGCTTGAGAGAGCCCTTAACCAGAGGTGCCGGGCGGTCGATGTGACCAATTATCTGCATTGAATCTTCGAGAGCGGCATTGCTGCCATTGAGAACCAGACCGTTGGTGTGTTGGCAGGTGGCAATCTTGAGGTCGCCAACAATCGAGCTGGCAAGAATTTTAGCGGCTTCGTTAACATTGATGTGTTTGAGAGAGATGATTTTGACGGTGCGACCGGAAAGACGGCGCGCCTCAGAAATCAGGATGTTATTGCCCTTCTGAACCCAGGCAAAGCCGGAAGCCTCAGCGACGAGGTCGAGCGCTTCTCTTACCGGGGCGTTTTTTACTGTGATACTGATATTGCCGCGCACTGATTTTTCGATGGCAATGCCCATATCTGCCTGTTTTGCCAGAATTTTGCAGATTTCCCGCAGGTCGGTGTCTCTAAAATCAATGGTCACCTTGTCATGAATACCGGCAAAAGCGAGCGAAGCAAAGCTCATCAAAAACACGAACACCAGAAATTTTCTCATCAAAACGCCTCCAAAACTTAAGATTATCCCTGAATTATAACCCTCAACACCACTACCGGCAAGGAACCCCACGCCGCCGGCAAACTCGGAGAGAACGTTCAAACGTTCATTTAACAAGGGCTGCCAGGAATTTTCTTTTCAATGATTTTGCCAGGGTGATCAGGCGGAACAGCAGCAGGCTGCGGCTGGTGCGGCGCTGCATGACTGCAAGCCAGGGGTCGGCGGCCGGAACTGCCGGGTCGAAGAAGACGGCGAGCAGATTGTCTGGGAGCCTGACAATGGCCCACGGCAGTTTTTGCCGACGCCATGATCGCAACATGGCAAAAAGAGGGCGATACAGAATAGAAAAATCGTGAAAAACGACGACGCCATCGGGGCGCAGCACCTGCCGGCAGAAGTTAAAATCGGCAACCACAGCCCGGGCGGTGTGTTCGCCGTCGATAAAAGCGATTGCCGGCGCCGGGGCAATCATTTCGGGCGCCACCTGTGAGGAATCGAGCTCGATGCAGCTGATGCGCCCAATGTCGCCCAGCCCGGCACCAGACAACATGTCGAGCATACGCTGCGAAGAGTTGTTCTCGTAGCGGGCTATATGACCGGGGCGGCGGTCGTCAGGCTGCGCGGCCGGGCGCGGGTCGAGCGAAAAAATGCGGCCACAGCGCGGATCGGCCAGATACGGCTGAATAGTGCCACCCAAGTGCGAGCCTATTTCGAGATAGGCATAACTGCTGTGAGCTGCGGCAACGGCACGCTGCACCGCCAGCAGTGATCTGCGGTCGGCATCGGTTGTCTGCGACGGAACCCCCGAAAAAATACTGATATCGAGGGTATCGATCTTTTTTTGAAACGATTCAATCACAACAACTTATTTGCGACCGGCGGGGGTCAGGCGAATACCTTCGTCTTCGATCACCAGCAGGCCCTTTTTGTAAAGGCCGCCGACCGCCTTTTTATAATTCTTTTTACTGGTGGCAAACAACTCGTAAATCTCTTCGGCCGGGCTTTTATCAGTTATCGCCAGAAACCCGCCGGCAGCACGAAGCTTCTCGATAATCTGCTCGCCCAGATCGAGAATGCGGCCATAACCGGGCTTCTGCAGATAAAAGTCGACGCGGCCGTCTTCGCGGATATTTTTAACGTAGCCGGTCGTTTTTTCGCCGATTTTCAGCGATCGAAACAGGTCGTTGCGATAAACAAAGCCCAGGCCGCAGTTGTTGACGACAACGCGATAGCCAAGGTCGCTTTCGTCAAAGACGAGAAGCGTGACTTCCTGGTTCAGTTCGAGGCCGCCCGGGGTGGTGGTCATAAATTTTTCGAGATTCGAAGAACCGTTCAGGGTACGGGTGCGCTTGTCAAAATGCACATAAACGACATAAGAGAAGCCCTTGACCATCTTTTCGGCCTGCTCTTTCACCGGCACAAAAAGGCTTTTTGGCATGCCCCACTCAAGCAGGGCGCCGGAGGCGGTCACGGCGGCAACTTTCAGCAGCGCGGCTTCGCCCGGCAGAGCCAGGGGGCGGCGCATACTCGCGACCACTTTTCCCTCGGCATCAGGAAACAGGAAAACATCGACTTCGTTGCCGGCTTCGAGCGGAGTGGTTACGTCCCAACCGGGCAGCATCAGCTCGCCAAACTCGCCGGCATCGACATAAATGCCGGCAGCCACGCTGCGGGTCACTTTCAAACGGTTAAAAGCTGCAAGGTTCGCCATGGTTATCTCCGTGCCTGATGTATTATGCCGGCATTTTACCACACAAAGCGCTCTGATTCAGGCTGAATTTTTGTGCATTGCAATTTTGCCCGGAATTAGTTAGAATTGCCGGCAATAAAGCTTCGACACTACAGATACAGCGGAGGAAACACTCCTGATGACCCTTTCAGATAACAGCGCGTTGGTTTGGCCTTCTTTTTCGCAGCAGATGCACTCAGGCTGGTGGAAAGGCGCCCCCGCCTCTCTCAAGTCTGACCAGGCCGGCATGGCCGAGCTGCTCGGCAACCTGACCCGGCCGGTTTTTGCCGTATTGCACGACGGTAGAATCAGCCTCACCGACCAGGGCGACATCTCTTTTGACCTGAATTCCAGACCAACCGGCGCACTGCCGCTGATGGGCTTCTCATCGCCATCGCTGCTCGAAAATCTTGGTGATGCATCATTCTGTCATGACCACGGCCTGAAATATGCCTATGTTGGCGGTTCGATGGCGCATGGCATCAGCTCACCCGAAATCGCCATTCAGCTTGGCCGCGCCGGCATGCTCGGCTTCATCGGTGCTGCCGGTGATTCACCCGCCAAGGTTGAAAAGGCGATTCTGCAGATGAAAAGCCTGAAAGAACCGGTTCCGTTCGGTTTCAACCTGATTCACAGCCCGAACGAAAAGGGTCTCGAAGACGCAATCGTCGACCTGTATCTGCGCCATGAAGTCAGACTCGTCGAAGCCTCGGCGTTTCTCGCCATGTCGCTGCCACTGGTGCGCTACCGCCTGCACGGAATTCATGAAGACGCCAACGGCCGCATCATCACCCCGAACCGGGTAATTGCGAAAGTCAGCCGCGTCGAAGTCGCCTCGAAATTTTTTGCACCGCCACCCGAAAAAATGCTGCAGAAGCTGCTTGAATCTGGTGCAATCACCGAACAGCAAGCCCGCCTGGCTGCGCGGATTCCGGTTGCCCAGGATCTCACTTCTGAAGCAGATTCTGGCGGACACACCGACAATCGCCCGGCCGTTTCACTGCACCCGACCATGATTGCTCTCAAAAACCGTATGCAGGCAGAATACAAATATGACATGCCGCTGCGCGTAGGCTTTGGTGGTGGCACCGGCACTCCGGCTTCTGCCGCCGCCGCTTTTGCAATGGGCGCTTCTTATCTGGTAGTCGGCTCGGTACATCAGGCCTGTGTCGAATCAGGCACTTCCGATGCCGCCCGCCTGATGCTGGCTAACGCCGGCCAGGCCGATATCGCCATGGCGCCGGCCGGCGACATGTTTGAAATGGGCGTTACCGTTCAGGTACTGAAACGCGGCACCATGTTCGCGATGCGCGCCCAGAAGCTTTACGAATTCTACCGCCGTTACGAAAGCATCGAAGCTCTGCCGCCGGCCGATCGTCAGATGCTTGAAAAGACGGTTTTTCAGGACAGTCTCGACAACATCTGGGCCGGCACTGCTGAATTTTTCAAGCAGCGCGACCCCTCACAGCTCGAAAAAGCGGCTGCCGACCCGCACCACAAAATGGCGCTGATTTTCAGATGGTATCTCGGCCTGTCACCGCGCTGGGCAGTTGCCGGCGAAGAGAACCGCAAGGTCGACTATCAGATCTGGTGTGGCCCGGCCATGGGCGCTTTCAATGAATGGGCCAAGGGCAGTTTTTTCGAAAAGCCAGAGAACCGCAAGGTTGTCGATGTGGCCATGAACCTGCTCTATGGCTCAGCTGTCGAACTCAGATTTACGCAGCTGCGCAACCAGGGCCTGCGCTTCGCCGACGCTCTCAGCGCCGTCGGCCCGCGCACCCTTGAACAGATCGGCAAGCTGATCTGAAAAGCATGCCCGGCACAGAACTGGCACCCAACCAGGTCATGGTGCAGGTTGTCGATACAACACAGCTTGCCGGAAAGCTTCAGGAACTGAAAGCTTTTCTGAGCAGTGAAGATCTGGCCAGACTTGAACGCTACAGTGTCGCGGCGCCCCGCGAAATGTTTCTGGCGGCGCGCGGCGTCTTGCGCTTTCTGCTCGGCCAGCTGCTCGATACCGAACCCGCCCGGGTAATTATCGCCACGCACGAGCATGGCAAACCATTTCTGCCCGACAACCCGGGGCTTTTTTTCAATATCTCGCACAGCCGCACCCTGGCCCTGATCGCTCTGGCCCGGCACCCGGTCGGTGTCGACGTCGAATACCTGCCGCGGCATGTCGATTTCGCCGCAGTCATGCACCGCTTTTTTTCTGAATCTGAACGGGAAGAATGGTCGAGGTTCAGCGTTCCGAGCCAGCAGCATGCTTTTTTCCGTGGCTGGACCCGCAAGGAAGCCCTATTGAAAGCGACCGGCGAAGGCATCGCCGGCCTCGGGCACACTCTGATCTCGTTCAAACCTGATGAACCGCGCGCCCTGCGTGAACGTCTCGGCGACCCCTCACAAAGCCAGAACTGGGTTTTTGGCGATTTCTGCCCGGCGCCCGATTACCAGGCAGCGATCGCTCTGCAGGCACCCGCACTGCAGCTCAGTCTGCAGCAGTTTTCCCTTTAACGGCGCTATAATCAGCCCGGGGTGAAGCTTTTACGGCGGCTGTTCCAGAAGAAGATCTTGTCTGGTATAATGTCTGCATCATTATTTTGCAGGAGAAGTTTTATGCCAACCGGGAAATTCGGAGTTAAATACGCCGCTGGTGCGGCTCTGGCTTTTTTCATGGCGGCAGGCGGTCTTTTCTGTGATGTCGAAGCGCGTGTCAGACAGGTCGCATCTCCAGAAGAGATTGAAAGCATCAGGTTTTTGAGCCCGAATAATATCCCGGTCAAGGTTCTCGTCGTTTATACACCAGGACAGAAGAACGAAAACTTCGTCATTTCGCTGGTCAATATCGTTGCCGGCATGCACGAAAAGGGCCAGGTCAAGAAGGGCGAAGAATTCAAGGTTCACATAATTCCCGGTTGGGAAATGAACGAAAAGGATTATGAGCATCTCAGAACCCAGGTTGGCGCTGAACGGGTAGCCCGCTACGTTGAATTCAACAAGGGGTACACCACCCGCGACATGTGGATGCAGGACTGGGGCGAAGTTGGCGTGGTAAAAATCAAGGGCGAACCGAAGCCGCAGACGGTGGTTTTCGATTCGAACCGGGGCCGCGACAACGCCGAACTGCCCGAGATTCTCGCAAAATTCTGGAACAGCTACCTGCTGAAAAACCCGTCTGAAGCGTATTCCGGCGGCGATTACGGCGGCAATATCGAAGTTACGCCCGACAACGTTCTGTTGATCGGCGATACATCGACGCCGGAGCTCAGAACTTATCTAGAAAAGCATGGCTATCAGAACCGCATGGCGGTTCTCGAGACAGAATGGCTGCACGTCGGCCATGTCGATGAATATATCTCAGTCTGCCCGAATCCGAAGGCAACCCGAGGCTATACTCTGATTAAAGCCAACCCCAGACTGGCTCTGCGGCTTGTTAAAGATGCGACCGACGAAGAACTGAAAACCATTGAGCACAAGGAATACCGCGATGCTCTGCTCAAGATCAAAAAATATCTGGTAAAAGCAGAAGCAGAAAAGGCCAAAGCTCTCAAACAGGGTAGAAAAAACAGAGCCGGAGCAAGAAAGCCGTTCTCTGAAGCGGTTCTTGAATACATCAATCTGCCGGAAGAAACCAGTGAAGCTCTTGTTAAATCGAAATCAGGGGCGATTCTCGCTTCCGGACACGATATTTCCGGCGACGAGGTTGAAGAATTCATCAAGCTCAACCTGACTCTCGGCAATCTGATCGACACCAACGTTAAGCGCGCCTGCGACAAAATTTCAGAAGTGCGGAAAGAATCGGGTAAACCCCATTCGGTTCTTTCGTTTCCGGCTCTGTTCAGAAAGATTTATTCAGGCAAGCACATCGCCTATCTGCCGGGCAGCGTCAATCAGCTGATCCTGAACAACCAGCTGATTGTCCCTGATCCAAAAGTCGATGCCATGCGTAGATACATTGCCAGGGCTGCAGACATGATCGGGCTGCGCGCGAATTTCATCGATTCCCTGCCCTATCATAATCTTCAGGGTCAGCTGCATTGCGGCACCAATGTTTTCAGGCACCCGAACAGGTATTTCGTGGTTCCGAAGTAAGCTGCTGAATAAAGCGAGGCTGCCCTGGCGACGTCGGGGCAGCTTTTTTATTTGCGAAAATCGGCAAACCTGTTGCGTGGCTGGAAAAAGTTTGCGCATGCCTTTTTCCCATGGCGATAGAAGGCATTTTCACCGAAAGTAGTTTTTCAAAATGATATCTGCTAAAATCGTCAATAAATAGAAACATTCGTTCTCAAGATTTTTGTCGAGGAAACCATGTCAGCAGCGATCATTGAGATTCTGCGGTAATGGTCGGATAGAGGATCCAGTCATGACCAACCCGCAGAAGTATGGTTCACTGCCAGTATCCGCAAGCCTTTTCCATCTCAGCACTTGCACAGATGCTCAATAAATATATAATCAGGGAAACGGAAGATTGAAGAAAAATGACTATCATTATCAAGAACAGGTTCAATTCGGCCTTCAGCAAACTGATTGGCAATCTGCTCGATATCAGTGAATCTGAATGGCGTCAGGCGCTCAGTAAAAGCCAGTTCGACAAAGCTGCCGGCATAAAACATGCGAAACTTCACGGTAGCCCGGAATGGCGCTATCATGTGGCGGAAATAGCAAGCAAAGTCAACTGCCATTATCACCGGCATGGCGAAGAAGTTTATGAAGTGGTCGAAGGCTCGGGCATTCTATATTTTGGCGCGGTAGAGAACAGGGTTTGCAACGGTGAGCATGGTAAAATCTCGGTTGATCACGCCGGACTTTCGGAGTCGGAAGCGATAAGCACCGCCTGCAAGGTGATCAACAGCGCGACTCATCTGGCAGCCTGCCCCGTCGCCTTGCCCATCGCCGGGCTGGCAGCCCTGCATGTCTCTTCGGAAGTATTGAAAGAAGCGATTGAAGAGCTCGAATCAGAGACTTCAGTCGCCTGGCAGCAGCCTCTGCAGGTTAAGGCCGGTGACAGTTTCGTCATTCCGGAAGGTTTTGCCCACCAGCTGGTCAGAAGCGGCGAAGCGCCTCTGACCATCATTTTTGCCTGCCCCGACAGCCATCTTAACGAAAACCGTTTTCTACTGCCCGATTCGCCGCAAATCGAAAATTATTGAGCCCGCAGATTTTTTTCTTTTCGCTTTCGCTCACAGAAATCTTCGGCATTCTGGCGACCGGCATAAAAAAAGGCTGGTCTGGTGCGCCTGCCAAAGTAGATAAATAAAGCTTCAAAAATTGCCGCCGGCGTGTTAACATTCTGGCAAATTTATGTACACGTGACAGACCTGCGCAAAGCGCCTCAAATTGCCGAGCCTGACCGATTCAGGGCGGTAAAGGCAGAGGTAGTGGCGACAGGCTGTAGTTCGATTTTACAGCACAGGAAGGCCGGTATGAAGCGCACAAAACAATCTTTCGAACCACTTGCGATCGTTGGCATGAGCTGCATGTTTCCGAAGGCTCAATCAGTAGAGGACTACTGGGCCAACATCAAAGAGAAAGTTGATGCCATCCGCGAAGTACCGGCTGACACCCACTGGGACCCCAAAGACTTCTTCGATACAGACAAGAAGCGACCCGATCACGTCTACGCCAAAACCGGCGGCTTTCTCGATCCGGTTGATTTCAACCCCGGTGAATGGGGAATAGCGCCATCGGATCTCGACGCCATCGACACATCCCAGCTGCTGAGCCTGGTTGTCGCCCAGGGAGCGCTGGTAGATGCCGGCTACACTGCCGGCCGCGAATTCAATCGCGACAATGTCAGCGTCGTTCTCGGTCTGACCGGCACTCTCGAACTGGTTGTGCCGCTTGGCGCCCGCCTCGGGCACCCGATCTGGCGCCGCGCCATGCAGCATGCCGGCATCGCGCCTGAAATCACCGAAGAAGTCATCAAAAACATCGGCAAAGCCTATGTCGGCTGGCAGGAAAACTCATTCCCCGGTCTGCTGGGCAACGTGGCCGCCGGCCGTATCGCCAACCGCCTGAACCTTGGCGGCACCAACTGTGTTGTCGACGCTGCCTGCGGCAGTGCCCTGAGCGCCGTCAACCTCGCCGCCATGGAACTCTGGACCGGCAAGACCGACATGGTCATCACCGGCGGCGTCGATACTTTCAACGATATTTTCATGTATATGTGCTTCTGCAAAACCCCTGCCCTGTCGGCAACCGGTCATTCACGGCCATTCAGCGTCGACAACGACGGCACCATTCTTGGTGAAGGCATCGGCATGGTGGTACTCAAGCGCCTCTCAGACGCAGAACGCGACGGCGACCGCATTTACGCAACCTTGAACTCGGTCGGCACTTCGAGCGACGGTAAAGGCAAGGCCATTTACGCGCCAAGCGCCGAAGGCCAGGTCAAGGCTCTGCGCCGCGCCTATGAACAGGCCGGCATTTCGCCACGCGATATCAGCCTGATCGAAGCCCACGGCACCGGCACCGGCGCCGGCGACGAAGTCGAAGTCAATGCGCTGAAAGAAATCTATGGCCAGGCCGATAACGGCCGCCCATGGTGCGCTCTTGGCTCGGTTAAGTCGCAGATCGGCCACACCAAAGCCGCAGCCGGCTCTGCCGGTCTGATCAAGGCCGCTCTGGCCATTTATCACAAGGTTATTCCGCCGACAATCAAGATTTCAAAGCCGGCAGCTACCCTGACTTCAGAGAATGTTCCGCTCTATCTGCCCGATCAGATGAGGCCATGGGTCACCGACGACGGTCGGCCGCGCTATGCCGCAGTCAGCGCCCTCGGCTTCGGCGGCAGCAATTTCCATGTGGTAATTTCTGAATATACCCAGGAAAAGCACTGCTGGGACTGGGCCCGCGGCACCGAACTGTTCACTTTCTCGGGTAAAAATACCGCCGATCTCAAAACCGCGCTCGGAAAACTGGCACAGGCGAAGAATGCCCGCCAGATCCGTATGGGCGCTGCCGAAAGCCGCCGCGATTTCAATCATAAAGACGCCTGCCGCCTGACCTTTGTCGTCGATGCCGGCACCGACCTGAACAAGCTGCTCGGCGAAATCACGGCCCAGCTCGACAAGGGTGCCGAAACTGGCCGCTTTGTGCTGCCGAATGGTGCCTGCTTCAGCCAGAACCATGATGTTAAACCGATCGGCGTGATCTTCCCCGGCCAGGGCGCCCAGTATCCCGGCATGAGCCGCGAGCTTGTCTGCGCCAGCCCCGAAGCATTCACCGTTCTCGAAGAATCGACCAGAGAAATCGGCGCCATCGACGCGGCGGGCAATAATCTGATCGACTACGTTTTCCCGCGGCCGACCTATGACGCCGAAAAAGACAAACTGAACGACGAACGCCTGCGCGCCACCGATATCGCCCAGCCGGCCATCGGAGCCATCGCTCTCGGCCAGTTCAAAGCCCTTGAAGCCTTCGGCGTCGAAGCCAACTGCTTCGCCGGCCATTCATACGGCGAACTGGTAAGCCTGTGCGCCGCCGGTGCTTTCGACAGCGCCGCCCTCGCACGAATTTCGCGCAAACGCGGCCAGCTGATGGCTCAGGGAAAAGGCGACCGCGGCGGCATGATCGCCGTAGCTGCCGAACGCAGCGCCGTTGAAGCGGTCATCGCCGAAACCGGCCTGCAGCTTGTGGTCGCCAATCACAACTCACCGGCACAGGTTGTTCTGTCTGGCCCGACCGCCGAAATTGAAAAGTCGAAGAACATTTTCAAAGACCGCAAACTGCGGGCAACCGTTCTCAATGTTGCCGGCGCTTTCCATAGTTCGTTCGTCGCCGATGCGGCCGAGCCTTTCCATGCTTTCCTTGCCGATGAAAAATTCAGCAAGCTGAAATGCCCGGTTTACGCCAACACCACCGCCGAAGTCTACCCGAGTAAGGCCGATGCGGCGAAAAAGCTTCTTGGTTTCCAGCT
The DNA here is from genome assembly GCA_024710355.1 of Candidatus Rifleibacteriota bacterium. Classification (GTDB taxonomy): domain Bacteria; phylum Muiribacteriota; class Ozemobacteria; order Ozemobacterales; family Ozemobacteraceae; genus Rifleibacterium. Next base: position 33,551 of record JANJUX010000055.1, on the reverse strand, counting down.
GGCGAACCAGGTGCGTTTTGTCGAAATCATCGAAAAGATGTATGCCGACGGCATCAGAACCTTCATCGAAGCCGGCCCGGGCGGCAAGATGACCGGTCTGATCAAGGCGATTCTCGAAGGCCGCGACTGCACGATCATCGCTCTCGATTCTTCGGCCGGCAAACGTTCGGGTCTGCACGACCTCGGCCGCGTTCTGGCACAGCTGGCGGCCATGGGCTATCAGCTCGACCTGAATCGCTGGCAGAACGGTGCCGAATGGCTGGCCGCCCAGCCGAAAGATGGCAAGCCGAAGCTGACCTTCCCGGTTTCCGGCGCCAACTATAAATCCAAAGCTCAGCTGCAGGCGATGGCGGAAATCGCCAAACCGGCCCCGGTAAGAGTTACCGCCGCAACTGCAGGCGTTCAGGCCCCACAGGCACCAGCCGCACCGGTCGCAGTGCAGCCAGCTGCCCGCCCGGCGGCACCGGCTCCGGTTGCCCCGACTGCGAGCATGCCAGCGGCCCAGCGCCAGCCGGTTACCATGACACAGCCCACCCCGGTTAACCCGGTTGTTTCGACAAATTCCAACTCTGCTGCCAGCCGGAACGTGGTTCCGGTAACGCCGGCAGCCCCTCAGGCAAACAATCTTATGACCAGTCAACCTGTAAATTTAGAAGCTCTCAAACTTTCACGCGAAACCCTTTCAGCCCTGCAGCAGCTGCAACAGCAGACTGCCGACCTGCACCGCCGCTTTCTCGAAGGTCAGGAACAGGCACAGAAAACCATCATGGCGCTGATCAGTGGCAGCCAGCAGATGGTCAGCCAGGCCCAGCCGGCCATGCAGCAGCCACAGGCATGGCAGCAGCCGATGATGCCGCCCGCACCGCCGCAGCCCGTCGCGCCGCCCGTCGCAGCCAGAATTCAGGCCGCCCCGGTAGCTCCGGTCGCGCCAGTTGCCCCACAGGCACCGGCCAGGCCGGTCATGGCTCCTGAAGCCGCCAAACCGGCACCGGCACCCCAGCCCGCACCCCGGCCGCAGGCGCCTGCACCAGCCCCGGTCGCAGCTGCGGCTCCGGTCAAAACCGGCCCGGATGCCGGCAAAGTCAGAAGCATTCTGCTCGACGTCGTCAGTGAAAAGACTGGCTACCCGCTCGAAATGCTGAACCCCGACATGGACATGGAAGCCGATCTCGGCATCGACTCGATCAAGCGTGTCGAAATCATGTCATCGATGCAGGAACGCCTGCCGGAAGCACCGGTGGTACAGCCCGACCAGCTCGGCAAGCTGCGCACCCTGACGCAGATTCTCGAACACCTCAGCGCCGGCAGCGCAGCAGCGCCAGCCCCGGCAGCCGCTGCCCCGCAGCAGGTCGCCAGCCCGGCCCCGGCCGCGGCAGCCAGTAACGCCTCTGCAAAAATTCAGCCGGTTCTGCTTGAAGTAGTCAGCGAAAAGACCGGTTACCCGATTGAAATGCTGAATCTCGACATGGACATGGAAGCCGATCTCGGTATCGACTCGATCAAGCGTGTCGAAATCATGTCGGCGATGCAGGAACGCCTGCCGGAAGCGCCGGTGGTGCAGCCCGACCAGCTCGGCAAGCTGCGCACCCTGACGCAGATTCTGCAGCACCTCGGAGCCGGAAGCAGCGCGGCCCAGCCAGCAGCGGCAATGCCGACAGCAGGGGCTGTGCAGAGCAGCCCGGCAGCGGGGGGCCCTTCCAGTAATGTTCAGCCGATTCTGATTGAAATCGTCAGCGAAAAAACCGGCTACCCCGCCGACATGCTGAATCTCGACATGGATATGGAAGCCGACCTCGGCATCGACTCGATCAAACGCGTCGAAATCATGTCGGCAGTTCAGGAACGCCTGCCCGACGCGCCGGTCATTCAGCCCGACCAGCTCGGCAAGCTGCGCACCCTGACGCAGATCATTGAATTCATCGGCGGTTCGCGCCCAAAGTCGGTAGCGCTGTCGGCTGATGTTTCAGTGCCGGCAGCGGTTCAGACTCAAGTGGCAGCACCTGCGGCCGCTTCGGGGAACAGGTTCGACGCGGTGCTTCTTGAAGTAATCGCCGACAAGACCGGTTACCCGACCGATATGCTCAACCCCGACATGGATATGGAAGCCGATCTCGGCATCGACTCGATCAAGCGCGTCGAGATTCTTTCGGCCTTCCAGGAAAGGGTGCCCGAAGCACCGGTAGTTCAGCCCGGCGACCTTGGCAAGTTCAGAACGATTGCCCAGATTCTCGGGTATCTGAACCCGACCACCCCGGCGCCGGCAGCCAGAGCCAGCCAGCCCGCACCAGTCGCGGCACCGGCTCAGAGTGCCCCCGCCCCCGTGGCCGCCCCGGCGCAGACCGCTTCTGCCCCGGCCCGCGTTGCCGCCAACTGCCCGATCAGACGCACAGTGCTCAGAATCGCTGAACTGCCCGCCGAAGCCTCGGGACCCATCGTTCTCAACGACGGCGACCGCGTTATCGTCACCAACGACGACCCCGAACTGGCCGATGCTCTGATCAGCAACTTCGCCGTGCAGGGCATAGCCGCAGAAAAGCACAGCCTCACCGAACTGACCTCGGGCAGCTGCGATGACAACATCAAAGGCCTGATCGTGCTCGCCCCGGTGCCTGAGCGTGCCGCAATGAACCTCTGGGAAAGCCCTTCAGAAGAATGGCTCAAAGACGTGTTCATGGCCGTTCAGAAAACCGGCCCGGTTATCAGGAAAAATGCCGGCCTCGTCGCTACAGTTGCGCGACTCGACGGCAACTTCGGCCTTGAATCAATTACCAGAACGGTTGACCCGGTTCAGGGCGGCCTTGCCGGTCTGATCAAAACCATCAGATACGAATGGCCCGAAGTTACTCCGCGAGCCATCGATCTTGACTATCGTTTCAAAAACAGCGACGATGCCGCCGCCAAGCTGACCGCAGAACTGGTCTGCAAAGGCCCGATTGAAACCGGCCTGACCCGCTCGACCCGCTATACGATCGAAGAAGTCGAAGCAGCGCTCAGCGAAGATGCCGAGGCGCCGGCTAATTTCCAGAAGGGTGATGTGGTGCTGGTTACCGGTGGCGCCCGCGGCGTCACCGCCGAAACCGCGATCGCTTTCGCCGAAAAATACAAAACCACCATGGTTCTGCTCGGCCGTTCACCGGCCCCGAAGGCTGAACCGGCCTGGCTCAACGGCCTGACCGCCGAACCGGCCATCAAAGAAGCACTGCTCAAGAACAGCGGGCGCAAAATGACGCCCAAAGACCTCGAAGCCGAATTCAAATCTGCCATGGCCAACCGCGAAGTTCTGCAGAATCTTGCCAGAATCAACCAGACCGGCGGTAAGGCATTCTACTACTCTGTCGATATCCGCAACGGCGAAGACACCGAGCGGGTCATCGAACAGGCACGTGCCGAAGCCGGACAGATCACCGGCCTGATTCACGGTGCCGGCGTTCTGCGTGACCGCCGCATCGAAGACAAGACCCGCGAAATGCTAGATGACGTCATCGACACCAAGGTCGCCGGTCTGCGCCATGTGCTTAAAGCCGTTATCAAAGACAACCTTAAAGCTGTCGTGCTGTTCTCGTCTTTCTCAGGGCGCGGTGGCCGACTTGGTCAGGTCGATTATGCCATGGCCAACGAAGTTCTCAACAAGGCAGCCCAGAAACTGCGCATACTGCGCCCTGAATGCCGGGTCATGGCATTCAACTGGGGCCCCTGGGATGGCGGTATGGTAACGCCGGCCCTGCGCAATGTCTTCATTGCCGAGGGTATCGGCCTGATTCCCTTGCTCGAAGGAGCGCGACAGCCGGTCATCGAGCTGTCGAATCCGGGCGAAAATGCCGTAGAAATCGGCATCATGGGCACTCTTGAAGAACAGGGGGCACCGGAACCCGGAAAAAAGTTCGTTAAGGCATTCGACTTTGAGCTCAACCTCAAAGAGAATGCCTGGCTCAAAGACCATGTGCTGAACGGCGACCCGGTGCTGCCGATGGCAGTGGCCGGCGAACTGATGTCGCAGGCCGCGGTAATGCGCAACCCTGGCCTGCAGTTCGCCGGTTATGACGAAATGCGCATTCTCAAAGGCGTCGTTCTCAAAAGCCAGCAGGTGACACTCGGTCTGTATGCCAGTAAGCCGGAACGCTCTACTGAAGGCTACCGGGTCAGCTGCGAAATCAGAACCACCGTCAATGGCCGCGAAATGATCAACGCCCGTGCCGACGTTCTGCTCGCCGAGGCACTGCCTGCCAAGGCACCGCTACCCGAAAAGACCGATGCACGCATGGTTTACCCTGATTCGATCAATGAAGCCTACGCCAGCCACCTCTTTCATGGCGAATTCTTCAAATCGCTGACCGCGGTCGAAGGCTGGTCTGAATATGGCATTATCGCCGTCAGCAGAAGCTCGCAGCCGCCGGCTGCCTGGTTTGCCAGACCCATGTTCAACAACTGGTGCTCAGACCCGCTCGCCATCGATGCGGCTTACCAGCTGCTGATTCTCTGGACCACCCAGGCCTGTGGCGCACCTTCACTGCCCGGTTTCGCGCGCCGCTACCGCCAGTATGTCAGCAGCTTCGATGGCCGTGACGTGGTGATCGTCGCACGCACCCGCCGCCTTGGCAGCATGCAGGCCGCCGCCGACATCGACTTCGTTGATGCCCAGGGCCGCCTGATCGCCCGCCTCGATGGCTATGAATGCACTCTCAACGAAAACTTAAGCAACGCTTTTAAACTCAGAAAAGTAATCGGAGCCGAATGATGACCGCCAGCGACCGCAGCCAGACCCCTCTTGCCATTGCAATAACCGGAATTGGGGGGATTTTCCCCGGCGCTGACAGTCTCGACGACTTCTGGCAGATGATCGCTGCGGCCAGAAGCGCTGCCGACACTGTTCCAGACAACCGCTGGCCCGAGCCTGCGGCCAATTACCACGATCCGAAACCGGCGGTTGCTGACCGGGTGCGTTCGCCACGCAACTGCTCGATCAAAAAAATGCCGCGCAATTACAACGGCCTGAACCTGCCGGCAGAGCTGCTCGACACCCTCGACCCGCTGTTCCTGCTGACACTGCAGGCCGGGCGCGACGCCTTTTTCGACGCCGACACTGCCGGGCTCGATCTGAACCGGGTGCAGGTGATTCTCGCCAATATCGTTCTGCCGACCGACACCACCTCGCAGATCACCCGCGAGCTGAACCTGCAGATTCTCAAAAACCGGCTGAAAAACGCGCCACTGCAGCTTGATAACCTGTTCATCGGCAACCCGCTGAACCGCTTCTCGGCAGAACTGCCGGCCGGGCTGCTGGCAACGGCTCTTGGCCTCGGCGGCGGGAACTATACGCTCGATGCCGCCTGCGCCTCGTCACTTTATGCGATCAAACTCGCCTGCGAAGAGCTGACCGCCGGCAGAGCCGATGCGGTGCTCACCGGTGGTGTCTGCCGCCCCTCATCGCAATTTACCCAGATGGGCTTCACCCAGCTGCATGCTCTGTCGCCCAGCGGCATCTGCCGCCCGTTCGACAAGAACGCCGACGGCCTCGTCGTTGGTGAGGGTGCCGGCATCTTCGTGCTCAAGCGCCTCGAAGACGCGCTGCAGGGCAACGACAAAATCTACGGCGTCATTCGCGGCATCGGTCTCGCAAACGACGTCGGTGGCAGCCTGCTGGCCCCGGATTCTGAAGGACAGCTGCGCGCCATGCACGCCGCCTACCGCCAGGCCGGCTGGCAACCACAGGACATTCAGCTCGTCGAATGCCACGGCACCGGTACCCCCAAGGGTGACGCCGTTGAACTCGACAGCCTCAGACAGCTCTGGAAAGGTCTGCCACTGCCCGACCGCAAATGCATCATCGGCTCAGTAAAATCAAACGTCGGGCACCTGCTCACCGGCGCCGGCGCCGCCGGCCTGATGAAACTGCTGCTGGCGATGAAAAACCAGACACTGCCGCCCGAAGCCAATTTTAACAGCCCTGACCCGGCAATCGAGCTCGAAAAAAGCCCATTCGACATTCTCAAGCAGCCCACCCCCTGGGAACCCCGCGAACCCGGCCTGCCAAGACGCTGCGCCCTGAGCGCTTTCGGTTTTGGCGGCATCGACGGGCACGTATTGATTGAAGAATTCGTGGCCGATGCCGCAGCCGCCGAAGCCTTTGCCGCCCGCAGCACTGCCGGTCACCAGCAGAAACCGGTCTCTGAACCGGCTGTAAAACCTGCGCAGGAACCATGCGAAATCGCCATAGTTGCCGTCGATACCAGAGCCGGGCGCCTCAAAAATGTGACCGAATTTCAGGAAGCGGTTTTTAACTGCCGGCCTGAGCGTGGCAGACTGCCCGAAGGTCGGCACCCCTGCAGCCTCGACGAAAAATGGCTGGTTGAAGGTTCTTATGTCGACGAAATCAGCATCACTCCCGGTCAATTCAAAATTTCACCGCGAGAAATCCCTGAAATTCTGCCGCAGCAGCTGCTGATGCTGCAGACGGTCGACGGAGCCCTTGCCCGCCTGACCGGCAACCGCAGCAACAACCTGCGCTGGGGCGTTTTCATGGGCATCGCTCTCGATTTCGAAAGTACCAACTTCGCTTCGCGCTGGGGCATGAAAACCGATCTGCAGGCCAATGGCCTCGGCGAATTTCCGGCTGACAAGCTTAGCGACGCGATTACCCCGCCGCTCAACAACCCCCGCACCGTCGGTGCACTCGGCGGCATCGTCGCCAGCCGCATCGCCCGCGAATACAATGCGGGCGGTCCTTCACATACCTTTTCGAGCGGTGAAAACTCAGGGCTGTCAGCCCTTGAAGCCGCACTGAGAGCTCTGCAGCGCCACGAAATAGACACGGCCGTAGTTGGCGCCGTCGATATGGCCGGTGACCTCAGACACCTGCTCGCCGCCGACACCCTGCGCCCGTTCGCCCGCAATGGCATTTCTGTGCCCTTCGATGAAGCAAGCGAAGGGTCTTTCCCGGGTGAAGGCGCTGTCGCTCTCGTTCTTAAACGCAAAGAAGACGCAATCGCCGATGGTGACCGGGTTATTGCCGTCATCAACGGTCTCGGTAAAGCCAATGCCGCCGCAATGAATGACAGCGGCTCCGGCACCGAAGCTTGTCTGCGGGCCATGCAGCAGGCCTGGAACGAATCTGGTCTGCGCCCCGAAAGCCTGGGCCTCATCGAAACCAACGGCAGCGGCTCACCCGCCGAAGACACCATTGAAGCAGCAGCCATGAGCCGTTTCATGCCAGCGCGCTCGACCGATGAAAGCACCCGTTTCCAGCGCAACGATCAGCTTTGTGCGCTCAGCAGTACCAAGATGGTCATCGGCCATACGGGTGCCGCCGCCGGGCTCTTTTCGCTGGCAAAAGCAGCACTGTGTCTGCACCAGCAGATTCTGCCAGGGTATAAACTTCTCAAAAAGCCGATCGCCGCGCTGAAAAAACGCGAAGATTTCTTTTTTACCCCTGACACACCGCAATATTGGCTGCGCAACCGCATCAACGGCCCGCGTATTGCCGCCGTGAACTCTATAAGCATCGATGGGTCTTACTATCATGCGGTTCTCAGCGAATTCGAAGACGAACAGCAGCTGAGCGAAAAAGCACAGGCAGCAGACTGCCGGGCCAGAGTTTTTCCGGCTGGCGCCCCGGCCGAAGCGATTTTTATCGTCGGCGGCGAAAACGCCTGCGACCTGCGCGAACGCCTTTCGGCCCTGCGCAATCTTGAAGCAGCCTCAGTGCATGAACTGGCCCGCGACTACTGGAACACCTACCCGCCGCGGCCCGAAGCCAGACTATTTGCCGGCGTCGTCGCCGACTCACTGCCCGAGCTGCGCCGCCGCGTCGAATACGCGGTAAAACATCTTTACAACAACGAAGATCGGCCGATCACCGCCGGTCCCGAAACCAACGACCGGGTTTTCTTCAACCCGCGGCCCAATGCTCTGAATGGCAAAGTCGCTTTTGTTTTCCCCGGTTCAGGGAATCATTTCCTGGGTATGGGGGCTGAACTGGGCATGACCTGGCCCGAACATCTGCGCCGCCTCGATTCGCAGTTCGAACTGCTCGCGGCCCAGTTTTCACCACGACAGATTCTGCCCTGGCGCCTCAGCTACCCCGACGGCTGGGAAACCGAAGCAATGCGCGACCTGATCGCCGACCACAACTCGCTGGTTTTCAGCCATGTTTCGTGTTGTGCCATGGTCAGCGATGTCGTCAGAGGCTTCGGTATCGAGCCACAGGTAATCATGGGTTACAGTCTCGGCGAAACCGCCGGCAACTTTGCAACCCGCACCTGGCGCGAACGTGACGAAATGGTGCGCCGCATGCGCCGCTCGAACCTGTTCACCAGTGAACTTATCGGCCGCTACAATTCGCCGAGAAAACACTGGGGCCTCGACGAAAATGCCGAAATCGACTGGCTGCTCGGCGTCGTCAGCTGCCCGGCTTTCGAAGTGGAAAAGCTGATCAGAAAAGGCGACCAGGCTTACATTCTCATCGAAAACACGCCCGAAGAATGCGTCATTGGCGGTAACCGCCCGGCCGTCGAAGACCTGATCAGAAAAATCGGCAAAACCTTCTTCGTGCTCGAAGGCGTTTCGTCGGTGCATTGCGAAGCCGCCCTGCCGGTCGCCGAAGAATACCGCGCCCTGCACCTTTACGACTGCCACCCGCCCACCGGCATGACTTTCATCAGCAGCGGTCTCGGCACCGTCTTCACCCCTGAACCCGAAGCCTCAGCCGATTCGATCAGGTCACAGTGTGTCGGGCGTATAAATTTCCCGAAATGTGTTGAAACTGCCTATAGCGAAGGCGCCAGAGTCTTTCTCGAAATCGGGCCACGCGCCTCGATGTCGCGCATGATCGGCAACATTCTCGGCAACCGCCCGCATTTCGCCCGCTCGGCCCTGCTGTTCGGCCAGAGTCAGAACAGCACCATGCTGCGTTTCCTGGCCAACGTCGCTGCCGAAGGCGTGCGCGTCGATCTTGCGCCGCTTTACCGCGAACGCGAAAGCATCGAAATCCGCCGCAAAAGCAATGCTGCACCGGTGGTCGTCAAAACCGGCTACCAGATACAGTCTCTCGCGGCCCTGCTGCCGCAGACCTCGACCGCCCCGGCTCTGTCTTCACTTTCAGCCCCGCCCCCACCCTTTTTCGAGCCCGGCCTGAAAATGCCAGCGCCCGAAATTACCGTGCCACTCGTGCATGAAATCGAACAGAACACTTTTAAACAGCCGCTCAACCTCAAAGCCGCCGTCGCCGCTCTGAGCACCCCGCCGGCAGCCCCGGCAGCGCCGGCCGCCGCACCGGTTCCTGAAATAAATGCGTTAATGACAGCCATTCAACAGGCTCAGGAACCGGAGATGACAGATTTTTCTACAAGCACAGAATATTTCCCAGATACGGAAACCAATTACATGAATACCAACAACCAGCAACCGTCAGCAGCCTCTCAGGTCATCAACGAATGGAAAACCGCCCAGCAGGCTACTGCCGGCGCTCACGCAGCTTTTCTGAGCTTCAGCAATTCTATGATTCAGGCTCAGGCCAACCTTCTGGCACAGCAGATACAGCTGCTGCAGGCTGTTCCGGCCGGTGAAATGCAGGCGATCGAGCAGGCCCTCTATGCTGCCCCGGTAAGCGCACGAATGACCGCTCCGGCGGTGCCGGCTTTTGCGCGGCGCATGCCGAAACCCTACAACGGGCCGGTTTTCCTTGACTGGAAAGGCTCGATGGACTTCGCGATCGGCAAAATCGGCAACTGTCTCGGCGAATACTTCGCACCGATCGATGCCTTCCCGACCCGCGTACGCCTGCCTGATATCCCTCTCAACTTCGTAGACCGCATCGTGCTCGTCGAAGGCGAAAAGGGCTCACTCGGCAAAGGCCGCACGGTTACCCAGCATGATGTCTACCCCGACGGCTGGTATCTCGATAATTACTGCATGCCGACCGGGCTGGCCGTTGAAGCCGGTCAGGCCGACCTGTTCCTGTCAGGCTGGCTCGGCATCGACTTTAAAACCAAAGGTATCGCCAAATACCGCCTGCTCGACGCGGTCGTCACTTTCCATGGCCCGCTGCCACGGCCGGGTGACACCATCAACTACGATATCAAGGTTGACCGCTTCATTCGCCAGGCCAACACCTACCTGTTCTTCTTCGAATTCGACGGCAGCATCGATGGCAAGCACCTGATCACCATGCGCAACGGCTGCGCCGGCTTTTTTACCGATCAGCAGCTCGCCGACGGCAAGGGTATCGTTCTCACTCCAGAAGACACCTGCCTCGACCCACGCCCCAACCTGCCCGGCCGCGAACTGCTGCCGGCCATGCAGATCGAATCTTTCGACGATACCGCTCTCGACGCTCTGCGTCGTGGCGACCTGGCTACCGCTTTTGGCCCGCAGTTTGCCGACCTCGGCATCGTGCCGCAGACCATTCCGACCGGCCAGATGGCGATGATCGACCGCATCACCGAAATCAACCCGACCGGCGGCCGTTTCGGCCTCGGCCAGATCAAGGCCGAAATCGATATTCCGAAGAATGCCTGGTTCCTGACCCAGCATTTCTGCGACGATCAGGTCATGCCCGGTACCCTGATGTATGAATCATGCATGCAGTCTCTGCGCGTTTTCCTGCTGCGCATGGGCTGGATCGCCCCGTCAGCGACCTGCGCTTTTGAACCGGTAATCGATGTTCAGAGCCAGCTGCGCTGCCGCGGCCAGGTAATTCCCGGTGTCAAAAAGGCCCTTTACGACATTTCGATCAAGGAAATGGGCTACGGCCCTGAACCTTACGTCATTGCCGATGCCCTGATGTTTGCCGACGGCAACCGCATCGTGCAGGTGCTCAACATGAGCATCAGACTCAGCGGCGCCAGCCGTGAAAGCATCGAAGCCCTGTGGCAGAACCGCCGCCAGGCAACCGGCGCGCCGGCTCAGATTCCCGCTTATACCGAAGCGGCCCCGGCCGTAGCGCAGCACCCGGAAATGCTGCCGGCAATTTATACCGGTCAGCAGATTCTTGAATATGCGATCGGCAAGCCGTCTCTGTGCTTTGGCGAGCAGTTCAAGGTTTTCGACAGCGAACGTTTCCTGGCCCGCCTGCCGAACCCGCCGTTTCTGTTCGTCGACCGCATCACCATGGTCAACGCCGAATTCATGAAAATCAAAACCGGCGGCACCGTTCAGGGCCAGTTCGACATCAGGCCCGACCACTGGTTCTTCAAAGCCAACCGCCAGACCAGTATTCCGTTCTCGGTCATGCTCGAATTCCCGCTGCAGGTCTGCGGCTGGTATTCGTGTTACATGGGCTCGGCGGCCACCAGCAGCAAAGACCTGCACTACCGCAACCTCGACGGTTCTGCGGTTCTCTACGAAGACGTCAATATCAATTCCGGCACCCTGACCGCCACGGTCAAATCGACCAAAGCCGCCAATTCAGCCGGCATGCTGATTCAGTCGTTCGACCTGCTCGTCACCCAGGGCGACCGCAAGATTTACGAAGGCCAGACCACGTTCGGCTTCTTCTCGAAAGAAGCCCTCGCCGACCAGGTCGGCCTGCGCGGTATACAGACCTACGAACCTTCTGCCGCCGAATCTGCCCGCCACGTCGATTTCGCGCTCGAACGCACCGCACCGGTAGCGCCCGATGACGCGACCCCGGTTACGCTGAACGGCCTCACCCTGCCGGGCAGCTGCTACCTGATGCTCGACCGCATCACGCTGTTCGTTCCGGATGGCGGCCCCGCCGGTCTCGGTTTCGTCAGGGGTACCAAAGCCGTTAACCCCGGCGAATGGTTCTTCAAAGCACACTTCTATCAGGACCCGGTCATTCCGGGCTCGCTCGGCCTCGAATCTTTCATGCAGCTGCTCAAGGTCGCTGCCATGCACCGCTGGGGCAACCAGCTGGCGGGCCGCCCCTGCCATTTCCAGCCGATGGCGGTCGGGCAGAAGCACATCTGGTCGTATCGCGGCCAGGTCATTCCGAAAGACAAACTGGTCACCGTCGACGCCTGCATCACCAGAATCGACGATGCCGACCACCTGATCGTCGCCGAAGGCTTCCTGAAGGTCGACGGCCGCATCATCTACAGCATGAAAGATTTTGCCCTCAGAGTTGTAATTGACGGCTGAGTCTGCTATCCTTCCACGACAAAGCGGTTAACTATGAAATTTACCCGGGTATTTTTAGAAGCCATCGGCTACGAGCTGCCTCAGCACATCGTTACTTCGACCTGGATCGAAGAACAGCTGGCGCCGCTGTACCGCAAACTTTACCTGCACCCGGGTCAGCTCGAAGCCCTGACCGGAATTCGCGAACGCCGCTGGTGGGGCCCGGGCCATGTCAACGCTGTCGAAGCGGCCAAGGCGGCCAAAAAAGCGCTCGCCGAAACCGACGTTGCGCCTGAAGACATCGGCGCCGTCGTCTATGGCGGCGTCTGCCGCGATAACTACGAGCCCGCGACCGCCTGCCACGTCGCCGCCGAGCTCAAAGTCAAAGCCAGCACCGTCATTCATGACGTTTCCAACGCCTGTCTCGGTGCCATGACCGGTATCATCGACGTCGCCAACCGCATCGAGCTCGGCCAGATCAGAGCCGGTATCGTCGTTGCCTGCGAAACCGCCCGCGAAATCACCGAAATCATGATTCAGCGCATGCTTGAAGAGGGCACCATGGAATTCTTCAAACAGGCTCTGGCAACCATGACCGGCGGTTCCGGCGCTGTCGGTATCGTGCTCACCGACGGTTCGTTCGGTCACAAAGGCCCGCAGCTGAAGGGTGGCGCCGCTCTCGGAGCCCCCGAGCATCACCGTATGTGCCGCTGGGGCGCCGATCAGCGAATTCCGGCCCGTGCTCCGCAGATGATGGAAACCAACGCCATCGGCATGCTCAGACATGGCGGCGACCTGATCAGACGCGTCGGCGATGTCTTTTTCAAAGAGCTGGGCTGGGCGCGCGAAGAACTCGACCGCATTATTTCGCATCAGGTGGCCGCGGCCAACCGCGATGCCATTTTGAATAATCTGGGCCTGCCGCCCGAAAAAGACTTTTCCACCTTTCCGTTTCTCGGCAACATGGGCACCGTGTCTCTGCCGGTAACCGCCGCCATCGCCGAAGAACGCGGCATTCTCGAAAAGAAGCAGAAAGTCGGCTTTATCGGTATTGGCAGCGGCCTCAACAGCATGATGCTGGGATGGGAATGGTAAGCATGGCTTTCAATACCGAAGAATTCAAAGATCTCTACCCTTTTGCCAATAATTATTTCAAACATGCTTCCGGCCACCGGCAGCATTACGTCGACGAAGGCAAAGGCGAACCTTTTGTCATGGTGCACGGCAACCCATCGTGGTCGTTTCTTTATCGCGACATGATCAAAAACTTCAGCGGCGAATACCGCTGCATCGCGCCCGACCACATTGGCTGCGGCCTTTCCGATAAACCCGGCCTCGACGCTTTCGGCTACACGCTCAAAGAACACGTCGACAACCTCGAAGCCCTCATCGAAAGCCTGAATTTAAGCGAACCGATCAACCTCGCCGTGCACGACTGGGGCGGAGCCATCGGCATGGGCTATGCGACCCGCCACCCCGAAAAAATCAAAAGACTGGTCATTCTCAACACCGGCGCCTTCAGACTGCCGGCCGAGTGCCCGTTTCCCTGGCCGATCTGGCTGTTCAGACACACCGAATTCGGCGCCTGCCTGAACCGCACTTTCAACGCTTTCTCATTCATCGCCAGCCACACCTGCTCGATCAAGGGAATGAGCCGCAAGGTCCGGCATGGTTTCCGGGCGCCCTACGATAACCCGGCCAATCGCGTCGCCACCACCCGCTTTGTCCAGGATATCCCGCTCGTTGAAGCCGACCCATCATACAATGAGCTGGTCCGTATCGAAAACGGGCTGAGCGCCCTGATTAACAAGCCGGCGATCGTTTGCTTCGGCCGCAAAGACTTCGTTTTTGGCCGACACTTTTTTGCCGAATGGCAGCGACGGCTGCCCAAAGCTGAATTTCACAGCTTCCACGCCGGACACTATGTTCTCGAAGATGCCGGCGACCAGATTTTCAGGCTGGTTCGCGCCCTTTTCGCCGCCAACCCCTGACAGGAGCAACAAATGACCGGTAACAACAACCATGGCGTCAACATGGCCGCTTTCATACGTCAGAAAGCCGCCGAAACCCCGCACAAACGTGCCGTCGTCGTTCCGGCCGGCCGCGACCGCTTTGGCCGCGTTGCCTATACCGGCATGACCTTCAGGCAGCTCGAAGAAGAAACCAACCGCTTTGCCCGCGGCCTCAACCGCATCGGCATCAAACGCGGCACCAAAACCGTCGTGATGATCAAGCCCGGCATCGAATTTTTCACCGCCTTCTTCGCGCTCTGCAAGGTCGGCGCGGTAATGATAATGATCGACCCCGGCATCGGCCTCAAAAGCCTGAAAACCTGCATCGGCGAAGCCCAGCCCGAAGCTTTCATCGGCGTTTCACTCGCGCACGCCCTGCGCGTCATCATGCGCTGGTCGCCAGATACGATCAAAACCTGCGTCACTCTCGGGCCGAAAGTCTTCTGGGGCGGCCACAAATTCCATGATCTGCGGCACGAAGACGGCTCTGAATACCCGATCGAAATGCTGCCCGCCGATGAAATGGCGGCATTGATGTTCACTTCCGGCAGCACCGGCATCTCGAAGGGCGCGGTCTACACGCACGGAATTCTGACGCACCAGGTTAAATTCCTGCAGGAAATCTACGGCTTCACCACCGAAGACGTCGATCTCGCGACTTTCCCGCTCTTCGGGTTGTTCGACGTCTGCCTCGGCATGACCGCCGTCATACCCGACATGGACGCGAGCAAACCGGCCAAAGCCGACCCGCGCAAGCTGATCGAAGCCATTACCGACAACGGCGCCACCTTCATGTTCGGCTCACCGGCGCTGGTCGACACGCTCAGCCGCTATGGCGTCGAAAACAATATCAAGCTGCCGTCACTGCGTCAGGTGATTTCATGCGGTGCCCCGGCGCGCAATGATATTCTGCAGCGCTTTCACCGCATGCTCAATGACGATGCGCAGATTCACACACCCTATGGCGCCACCGAAGCACTGCCGGTGAGCTCGATCGGCAGCCGCATGATTCTCGGCGAAACCGCGGGCGAAACCGATGCCGGCGGCGGCACCTGTGTAGGGTTCCCGATAAAGCAGGTGCAGACAAGAATTATCAGAATCACCGACGAGGCGATTCCCGAATGGTCTGACGATCTGGTTCTCAAACCCGGCGAAATCGGCGAAATTACCGTCAAAGGCCCGATCGTCACCCGCGAGTATTTCTGCCGCCCCGAAAACACGCGGCTGGCAAAGATCCGCGAAGGTAACGAAATCTGGCACCGCATGGGCGATGTCGGTCGCATCGACGCCCAGGGCCGCGTCTGGTTCTGCGGCCGCAAAACCCACCGGGTCGAAGCCGCCGACCGCGTCTATTTCACGATTCCGTGCGAGCGGGTTTTCAATCAGCACCCGAAAGTTTTCAGAACCGCTCTCGTCGGCGTCGGCGACAAGGGCCGCCAGACGCCGGTAATCTGTGTCGAACTTGAAAAAGGCGTGCACGAAATCAATACCGAAGCCCTCGTCAAAGAACTGCAGGAAATCGGCGCCCGCCACGACCACACTCGCGCCATCAAACATTTTATCATTCATTCCGGGTTCCCGGTCGACGTGCGGCATAACGCAAAAATCAACCGCGAAACCCTGGCCGAATGGGCCGGTGAAAAATTGAAAGGCAGGATCTGAACATCATGACCAGCAGCCCGTTATCAGGAAAAACCGCTCTCGTAACCGGTGGCAGTGGCTTTCTCGGCGGTGCCATCGTCAGAATGCTTCTCGAACGCGAAGTCAAGGTTCGGGTGCTGTGCCGTGGCAGTTACCCCGAGCTGGCAAAGGCCGGCTGCACGGTTTTTCAGGGCGAGATTTCAGACGCTGAGCTGGTCAGCAAAGCGGTCGCCGGCTGCGACCTGGTTTTTCATACCGCCGCCAAGGCCGGAATTGCCGAACCCTATTCAGAATACGAACGCATCAATTATCAGGGTACCCTGAACGTCATCAGAGCCTGCCAGCAGCACAAAGTCGGCAGGCTCATCTACACCAGTTCACCGAGCGTCGTCTTTTCGCATGGTGATGTCAGCGGTGCCGACGAGAGCCTTCCCTACCCTGATCATTACGATGCCTACTACCCAAAAACCAAAAGCATGGCCGAACAGGCCGCGCTGAAAGCGAATTCACCGGAACTGGCGGTGGTCGCGCTGCGCCCGCACCTGATCTGGGGCCCGGGCGACAATCATCTCGGGCCGCGACTGGTTTCGCGCGCCAGAGCCGGCCGCCTCAAATTCGTCGGCGACGGCAAAAACCTCGTCGATACGGTTTACATCGACAATGCCGCCGAAGCGCATATTCTCGCCGCTGAAAAGCTGGCCCCGGGCAGTGTCCCTGCCGGCAAGGCCTATTTCATCACTAACGGCGAGCCGATGCCGATTTCACAGATAACCAATCTGATCATTGGTGCCGCCGGCCTGGCACCGGTCACCGCGACGATTTCGCCGAAAATTGCCTGGTTTATCGGCCTGATCTGCGAAAAAGTATTCAAATGGTTCAAACTCGAAGGCGAGCCGCCGATCACCCGCTGGGTCGCCGGCGAACTGTCGACCGCCCACTGGTTCAACATCGACGCTGCCCGCCGCGACTTCGGCTACCAGCCGAAGATCAGCATCGAAGAAGGCATTCGCCGCCTGCACGCAGCCTACCTCAAAGCCAACCAGTTCGACAAACCCGACAAACACTGAACCATTTTCGCGAGATGGATTCGGAATGACTGGTCTAAAATAGCAAACTGGCGCAGAAATCGTCAGCAAATTGCTGTTATCGAATTCTGCGCCAGTGTCTCAGCAGGACTTAAGGTTTTGGTTTTTGCTTCGGCTGTTTTTCTTTGGCTGCTTTGTCTTTGTCGTCGTGCTTCTTGTCAGCCTGTTTCTTAACCTTGTCTTTATCTTTCTTTCCGCCCTTGTCTCCCATTTTTGGCCTCCTGTAGATGCCTGTTAGATCCTCGCCGGGTGGCGTAGTAGAGGTGATGAAATAATCACCTTCCTCGATTATACCAGAGTTGCACCAATTCAACAAAATCCCATTTCAAGTCAGAGCAAACGCAAGCCTTGTTATGTTCAAGTAGGTGTATTACGGCATGTCAGTCGTTGCAACGCTCTGCGATCTTCGCCCCCTCATAGTTCCAGCTGCTCACTCTGCTCGCGCGACCGGAACTCGGGCTCTAAGCCGCATCCTGCGGCAATCGCCCGCGTTTTGCCCTCCAGGCAAAACGTCCGGTCTTAGCGGCATCGTTTGCAGGGAACTATGGGGTGCTCGACAAGCATCGCTTATGCAATCGCCTGACCTGCCGAAGCAGCATTTTAGGATCATTAAAAAGCGTTTGCTCTGCCGGTGAAATTGTGTCTTGCGTCAGTAGTGGTTTAGGGTTATTTTATTCTTATATGACACCTGAAGAGTGTCATATAAAAGCGGTCTTAGCCTTTAAAATCGAGCCGGGTTGATGAATTGATCATCGCTTCATTGGCCCGACAGTGCTATAATGGGTGAACAGGAAATCAATCATGGACATAGTCACACAGGGTCTGCTCGGTTCAACGGTCGGGCTGGCATCATACGGCAAAAAGCTCGGGCGCCGCGCTGCGGTGTACGGTTTTATAATCGGGCTGCTGCCGGATTTCGACATTATCGCCGGTTACTGGGGCCCCTGGGCATCGCTTAAATACCATCGCGGGCCGACTCACGGCTTCCTGGCGCTGCTGCTGCTGGCGGTGCCGATCGGGCTGGCATGCCGCGCCCTCGCGCGCTCAGACGCACCAAAGCGCGACTGGATCGGCCTGGCGCTGCTGAGCCTGATCACCCACCCGATCATCGACTGGTTCACCGCCTATGGCACCAGCCTGGCGTGGCCAATCAGCGACGCACGCTACGCCATTGACGCACTGCCGATTCTCGACCCGGTCTATTCGCTGCCGCTGCTGCTGGCGACTTTTATCGGCCTCACCGGCTGGCTGACGCCGACCAGGGTGCGGTCGATCGCCATTATCACGCTGGCGGCCACCACCGTTTACGCCGGTCTGGGCTGGAACACCTCGCAGATTCTCATCAACCGCGGCCGCGAGCTATTTCGTGCGCAGGGCTTCGAAGCGGTCGAAATCAGGGCAATGCCGACCCTGCTCAACACCGTTGTCTACCGTGTCGTGGGCCGTGATGCCAACAACCGCTTCATGATCACCTACATGAAAAAAGCCTCGAAAGCACCGCTGACGCCAGTCATCACTGTCGAGCCCGACCGCGACGAATTCGTGACCCGCGCCCTCGACCACGAGCACGGGCGCCTGTTCAAATGGTTTTCGATGCATATGCTGCAGCCGCAGAGTATTGCCCTGCCCGACGGCGGCCACAAAGTCGTGCTCAACGATATGCGTTACGGCATGTTCCTGGAGCCGGCCAAAGCGCTGTTCGCCGCCGAAGCCCATTTCGACAGAAACGGCACGCTCACGGGTTTCACCAGAGTGCAAAACCACCGCTCGATCAGCATGAAACAGGAACTCAATGCCACGCTGGCCCACGTTTTCGACGGCACCCCCGACGCAACCCCGGCCGCCTACGGAGAACAGTAAATGCCCAGAATCATTCTCGCCCGCACCTCGGGCTTCTGCATGGGAGTCAAACGCGCCATGCAGATGGCGCTGCAGACCGCCGCCAAAGCTCCCGGCCGCGTCTTCACCAGCGGCCCGCTTATCCACAACCCGCAGGCCGTCGAATACCTGCGCGAAAATGGCGTCGGCACCGTTAAAGACTGGCACACGGTCACCGATGGCACGATCATCATCCGCGCCCACGGCATGCCGGCCGGCCAGATCAGGGAAATTTCCGAACGCGGCCTCGCAATTGTCGATGCCACCTGCCCGCACGTCGTCACCAGCCAGCGCCAGATAAAAAAATACAGCGAAAAGGGCTATTATATCTACATTATCGGCGACCCCGACCACCCCGAGATTCTCAGCCTGCAGAGCTTCGCCACCACCCAGGAAGTCATCGCCGGCGAAGAACAGGCCCGCCGGGTGTCGCGCCGCCCCAAAGTCATGGTTATCGGCCAGACCACCTTCAATGAGGACGAATTCAACCGCATCGCCGCAATTCTCAAGGCGAGCGCCGATGAAGCGGTGATCTGCGATTCGATCTGCCAGGCCACTTCAGACCGCCAGCAGGAAATCAGAAAACTCGCAGCTGAAGCCGATGCGGTCGTCATCGTCGGCGGCAAATCGAGCGCCAACACCCGGCGCCTCGCCGAAATCGCCGCCGGCCTCTGCCCGCGCACCTTTCATGTCGAAACCGAAGCCGAGCTCAACCTCGGCGATTTTGCCGGCTGTCAGAACATCATTGTATCTGCGGGCGCTTCAACACCAGATTTCATCACTCAGAAAGTCATCGACTTTCTGGCGACCCTCGATCGGGCTTGAAAAAATCGAAGCGGCAGAATTCTTCGACGTCGAGCAGGTTTCTGACCTGGTCATTAGCCGGGTTCTGAAAGACTTCCTGCGGCGCACCTGATTGAATGACCCGGCCAGCTGAATAAATCATGATCCTGTCAGCCAGCGAACAGGCTTCGAAAAGATCGTGCGTCACCATGACAATCGGAATATTGAACTGCCGCTGCACCTGAATCAGAAACTTGCGCATTTTCGCCCGGATCGGGTTATCGAGAGCCGAAAACGGCTCATCGAGCAGCAATGCGAGCGGTTCCCCGATAAGCGCCCTCGAAAATGCAACGCGCTGTTTCTGGCCGCCCGAAATCTGATGCGGAAACTTCTGCAGCAGATCATCGATCTCGAACTGGCGCGCCATTTCGAGCAGATGCTTTTCGCCGGCAGCCGCATCCTTGTCGCGCAGACCGAATCTGATATTGTCGGCCACGCTCATATGCGGGAAAAGCGAACTGTCCTGGAAAACATAGCCCAGCCGCCGCTTCTGCGGCGGCTGATGCAGACCGGTCGCCGAATCGAAGAACAGATTGCCGTCAGCCTGAATTCGGCCGGCATCAGGCGCCAGAAGACCGGCGATCAGCTGCAGTGACAGGCTCTTGCCGGCCCCGGAATAGCCAAAAATCACGCCGATTTCCTTTTTCACTTCCCATTCGACGTCGAGAGAGAAGTCGGCGAGCTGTTTCTGTATTTTGATCTGCAGGCTCATCTGGTTCGGTATCCTGAAAAGAATCTCGATGCAAACACGGCCAGCGCTGAAACCAGCGTCAGAACGACGACGAAGATCTGTGCTTTTCCCCATTCACCAAACGAGGCCAGCGAATAAATCTCGATCGGCATCGTGTTCGTCTCACCGGGAATATTGCCGGCCAGCATCAGCGTCGCGCCGAATTCGCCGAGTGCGCGAGAAAAGGCGAGAATGAAGCCGGCCAGAATGCCGTTCTTCGCAAGCGGAAAAATCACTTTAACCGCCGTATCAAGCTCAGAATGGCCAAGAGTGTACGAAACCTGAATAAAATGCTTGTCGACCGACTCGATCGCCGACTTCGCGGCCTGAACCATCAGCGGCAGAGCCACAACCGCCGAAGCGACCACCGCGCCCTGCCATGAAAAAATCAGCGTGACGCCGAACAGGTCGTAAAGGAAACGCCCGATCAGGCCGTTTTTTCCGAAGATCAGAATCAGATAGTAGCCGGTAACCGTCGGCGGCAGCACCAGCGGCAGCATGACGGCGATCTCGAACGCCCTCTTTCCGGGGAAATTTTTCATCGCCAGAACGTAGGCAATCGCCGTGCCGATAAAAAAAACGATTATCGAGCTGCAGAGCGAAACCTTCAGAGAGATTTCAAGCGGCACCCACCATTCCAATGTCTGGCTCCTATTGTTTCGGCAGCAGAAAACCTGCAGCGGTTAAAATTTCCCGGCACTCCGGCCCGGCCATGAAAGTAACGAAGCGCTCGACCAGCTCGGGGTTATTCGCCGCCGTCAGCCTGCCAAGCCCATATACAATCGGCGCATGCTGATCAGGGGAAACGGCAAACGCCAGTCTGATCTCGTCCTCGGGCACCAGCATCGCGTCGGTGCGATAGACAAAGCCGCCGTCGACCTCGCCGCGAACCACGTAATCGAGCACCTGACGCACATTCTCGCAGAGAACGAGTTTTTCGCGCAACGCTTCATACCGGCCTGACGCTCTGATAGCCTCGTCGGCATAGCGGCCGGCCGGCACCGTTTTCGGGTTGCCGATCGCGATCTTTTTCAGGGCATCCATTCTGAGATCTTCGAAAGCCAGCGGGCCCGCTTCGCTGTTTTTCGGAACAATGAACACCAGCTCATTACCGACAAACGGCTTCGGATAGCCTTCGGCAATGATTTTTGCCGCGGGAGCGTCGATTTTTTCGAAATCACGAATGTCGGCAGAGATGAACAGGTCGATCGGAGCGCCGCTTTTGATCTGGTTCAGAAGCATGCCCGAACCGCCGAAATTGAATTTGATCTTTACATCGGGGTTCTTTGCTTCAAAGCACTTCTGGCACTGCTCAAGAACGTTTTTCAGGCTGACCGCCGCCGAAACGAGAATGCTCTTCTGCTCAGCCGCATTTACAGGCGCATTAAAAGATAATGAGCCGATGACAACGATAAACAGAAGAATGGCAGCAATTTTGTTCGTCAGCATAACCTGTTCCTTTATGATTCAATTATACTTCATCTTCAGAAATTTTCCGAACCGGAATTCGGCAAAACGAGTTCAGTTTCATTGCCATAGCAAGCTAAAACCGCTGATTGCGTCTGAAATCACCATACTCTACTTTCCGATCAAGTCATAATCAGAACCACTCGCATCGACTG
This sequence comes from Candidatus Rifleibacteriota bacterium, assembly GCA_024710355.1. Classification (GTDB taxonomy): domain Bacteria; phylum Muiribacteriota; class Ozemobacteria; order Ozemobacterales; family Ozemobacteraceae; genus Rifleibacterium. The sequence goes on along the minus strand of JANJUX010000055.1, from coordinate 11,665 downwards.
ATAAATATCATTTAGTAGCATACAATATCATAAAATAATCCAGCAACAAATTTCAATTATTCCCGGCCAGAAAATTGAACACCGGCTCTGCGACAGTTATTTTTTGCGAATTATGCATGCATGAACAAAGTTGAACCGGTTCGTCGACAACGATTCTACTTTTGCCTGCAGTTATCAACAAACACCGGATTTATGCCGGTTGATCACAGGTTGCAGCCTGCCGGATAAAATATTCAGCTGGCCTTCATTGCAGGTTTTTCCAGGTAAACAGCCTCAGAAATCTTTTTTCAATGCCTTGAACAGCACATGCCGCCTCAGACTGCTGCCCGGCGGCACATTCGGGTGATCGAAATCTGCACCCGTATTGCTCATGCCGATTCGTCGCATTACAGCCTGAGAACGCAGGTTGGTTACGGCGGTGAACGAAACAACCTCGTCAAGCTTCAGTTCATCGAAAGCAAATCGCAGCACCGCACGGGCAGCCTCGGTCGCGAAGCCATTTCCCCAGTGTTCCTTTGCCAGCCGCCAGCCGATTTCGACACAGGGCATAAATGGCAGGTCGGCCACCGGAACGCTCAACCCGGTAAAGCCGATGAACTCACCGGTATACTTTCTTTCAACCGCCCATAAGCCCCAGCCTTCGCGATCGATGCGATCTTTGAGACGAGCTGCCATTGCGTTGCTTTCTTGTTCCGACAGAGCTTTCGGAAAGAATTCCATCACCACCGGGTCAGAATTAAGTCTGGCAAATGGCTCCAAGTCGGTTTCAAGCCAGTTTCTGAGAATCAGCCTCGCGGTTTCAATTTTACATTCAGCTTTGTTCATGGCTTCAACCATTTTCAAGGAGTCTTTTCAGCCGCTCAATGAAATCTTCCTGCGCCGGCCAGGTGAGAAAATCCTGAAACGATTCAACCCGAGCGGCAAGCTGGCGAAAGGCGTGTGCATAACGCCGGTAATCGCCCCTTTCACTCTCGGCAAAAATGCCGAGCAGCTCATTTTCTGCAAGCGGGTGATATGAATCAGCAAACTGCCCGGCAGCGAACAGGGCAAAGCCCTCATAAAACCATACCGGCCCCATCGCCTCTTCGTTGCCGTCGAGAATTCTGATATGAAGGCGATGCGCCATTTCATGACACAGAAGCTTCACAAACGCCTCAGGTTCGTCGCCCTGCGGATAATTCGCGAGGTAAAGCCCGGGGGTGACGGTTATGAGAACCCGCCGCTCGAGCGCTGCCGAATAGGTCGCAGGCAGTTTTGTGTCAGTCGCCACTCCTGCCAGTTCACAGATGCGCCGGTCGAAATCCCTTTTGTCATCGTAGATTTCCCATGAATCGACAAAGGTTTTGTCGGTCAGGTATTGCCAGCCATACCGGCCGGCGAATTTTTCCAGCCGCAGTCTTGCTGACTCGAGGTATTCAGAAAATTCGGTTTTCCGGGCTTCGAGGCCTGCAGGAACAACAATCGGAATATCTGTCTTTTTCATTTTTATACCTGCCCTGTGATTTTCATAAAATACATACCCCAGGCCCGTAAAAAATAAAACCCTTGCTTTCCGGCGGCACGGGTCACGAGTCGAAAGACATCGAACCACCGGAAAAGCAGAGGCGGCGGTCGACCAGATGTGACAGGAAAACCGCGTCGTGGCTGACGAGAAGCAGCGCCGATTCGATCTGCGCGAGCGCGCCTTCGAGCAGTTCGATGGCCGGCAGATCGAGATGATTCGTCGGTTCGTCCATGATGATCACCCACGGCTTTTTCAGCAGCCCGAGCGCGAGACAGATCTTGCGCACCTCACCGGGGCTGGGAACCTCGGTTTCACGCAGCCGCGCCGGAATCGAGCCGAGGCAGCTGACGAACGACATCACCTGGCCGAGCTGTTCCGATGGCAGTGCCAGCATTTCCCTGACAATTTCGCCCGAGCGCTCGCTCGAGATTTCCTGCGGAATATAGAGAACCCGGTCCGGCGGAAAATCGATACTGGCGACGAGCAGCCGCAGAAACGTGCTCTTGCCCGAGCCGTTCGGGCCAACGATGCCGATGCGGTCACCGGGCAGAATCGTCATTTCCGGCACTTCGAGAAATCGCTGCGGGCCCATCGGCAATGCCTGCCGCTGCAGCCTCGCGACGCAGTCACGCGGGCTGCGCTCGCCGGCAAGGCGAAAGTCGAGATCGTAGCGCTTTTTAACCCGGGTGCTGGCGATTTCTTCGTGCAGACGGGCGACGCGCTTGCCCATCGAGGCAGCGAGATTGCCGGCTGTGGCGTCTTTGCTCGTAAGTTTTGCCAGATTGATTTTGGCGCGCATATCGGCATCGTGGCGCCCCACATGCTTTTTCGAGACACGTGAAGCCGAGCGGTCGGCCTCATCGAGGCGGCGATGCAGTTCTTTTTCAAGTCGGGCAGCCGATTTTTTAAGGTTTTCGCGATGCTGAACCGTATGCTGTTCGTCGCCGTTCTTCTGTTCAAGCGCCTGCGAATAGCTTCCTGAAAACTGCAGCACGTCGGGCGGGTCGATAAAGACGATGCGCTGGCAGAGATCATCGAGCAGACGGCGGTCGTGACTGATCAGAACACCGATGCCCTCGAAGCTTCTGAAAGCCGCAAAGATCATTTCCGCCGACACCATGTCGAGGTGATTGGTCGGTTCATCGACGAGCAGAATATCGGGTTTCTGCGCCAGAACCGCAGCGACCTGAAAGCGCTTCTGCTCGCCCTGGCTCAGGGTCTGCCAGCGGTCAAGCCAGTCGGGCTGAATTTCGAGCAGGCGGCAGAGACGCTCTTTTTCGCTGTCCCAGCTGAAGGGGTCGAACAGACCGCGCTCGTTGTCGCCCGGCTTTTCGCTGCGCTGCGGGCAGCAGACCAGCAAACCGGTGTGCCTGACATGACCGGTATCAGGCTGCAGCTCGCCGGTCGCAAGACTGATCAGGGTCGTCTTGCCGGAGCCGTTCGGGCCGACCAGACCTGACCAGCCTTTTCCAAAAGTCAGACTGAGATTGGTAAACAGTGAACTGGGTGCAGAAGGGTAAGTAAACGAAACATTGTGAAACTGTAACATGCAGAACCTCCGGAACAATGCGGGAGGGTGCGGGCGTCAACACGAAAAAGGCACACGAAACAAAATCGGAAAATTTCGAAAGCAGCGACGACACGCACCGTGCAAAAAATAAACGGTTAAAAGTGTTCGTAACTTACTTTCTCAAGCCCTTTTCTCCTGTTGGAATAACCCAATTATAGCCGAACCGGCTTTTCAGGTCAAGCCAACTCCAATTTGCCGCAACAATTCTCGATCAAAAACTATAGATTTCTATAATAAAATTGCGAGGCGAGAAGACGGGATTGCTTTTTCGGAAGCTTGTGAGTGAAGCGAATCGCTGGAGAAAAAGCAACCCGGCTGATAGGCCGAAGCTGCTACTTTAAAAAGACAACCAGTTAAACACAATTGTCTATTGATAAATATTTTACACCTCACCGATAATTGCTGATTTTGCCGGGCGGAGCTTTACCGATTGAGTTGCGAAAACTGCGGGAGTATAATCGTTTCGCAGATACAGATTTTTACACACCCAAATTCTTTTTTTTGGAGGATTCACCAATGCGCCTTTCACGATTCTTTTTCTGCGTTCTCGCGATTTTTGTCACCCTGCTGAATACAGCTGGTTACGCATTTTACGGTGACGGCCCGCTGATCGAAGCCACGATCATTCTCGACAAGAAGCAGACCGGCGAAAATGCCGACCGCGAGCTCAAAGTCACCGCCATCACCTCTGAAGGCTACATCGAGGGCTCAGAAGGCAGCCAGAAGCACTATATCGAATTCAAGGACATCGAGAAGATAACCTTTGACCTCGGCACCCACGCCTACACCGCCACAACCTGGGAAGGCAAAACCTACACCCTCAAATTCGGCAAACTCACCACTCACAAGACTTCGCCGACCTTCGACTGCATGGTTTTCGACGACAAGCAGGGCAAGCCCGTAGAATCAATGCTCGACTACACCCAGATCAAGTCAATCACCTTCAAAAAGGGAAACAATGCTGCGACGGCTTCCGGGTCTGCCGATGCCGGTAACCAGACCGAGCCCTGAGGTTTTCGCCCAAGATGAACCTAAGCAGAATCTTCAAAAACCACCTGCTGCCTGCCGCTCTTTTTCTGCTTGCAGCTCTCTTTCTGCTTCCGGCAGGGTCGTTTGCCGGTACGCCGCCGCAGATTCCCGGCGCCGAATATTATTACGGGCAGAATTCACTGGGCAGCAAAGTCATGTGCGTGATACAGCAGCATGACCAGAAGGCCGGCAAAGCGACCTTTTCAGTCTGGAACGACATGCCTGTTCCGATTTCCGTCGTTTTCACGCCGAAACTCGAAAACATGAAAACCGACAGAACCATGCCGCTGTCGATCGTCGTCGCCGGCAACACAACGGCTTCGGCCTATTCCGCAGCCAGAAAAGATCACAGCCGAAGCTACCGCTGGGAAAACAACTGGAACTGGAAAATCGGCAGCATCGAAGCCCGCCACGATGACCGTACAATCTATCGCCTGCCTTTTCCTGACGGGCGGCAGTTCCCTGTCGTTCAGGGTTACAACGGCAGTTTCAGCCACTTCGGCGACTTCGCCTTTTCGATCGACTGGGATATGCCGAACGGCACCCCGGTTCTGGCGGCGCGCGACGGCGTTGTCGCCCATGTCCAGCATTCGTTTACCGGCTTTTCTTCCGACCCGGCCTGGAAAGAACGCACCAACCAGATAATTATTTTCCACGATGACGGAACCATGGCCGAATACAGCCACATCAGCCAGAATTCAGCCGTCGTCAGTATGGGCGACCGGGTTAAGGCCGGCCGGCAGATTGCCCTTTCGGGTGACGTCGGGTATTCCACATCGCCGCACCTGCATTTCAGGGTTTTCCGGATCAAGAACGCCCCGCTCAGCCCCGTTGAAGAATCAATTCCGGTCAAATTCAGAGGAATTGACGGAAAAAAACTGCAGCCGGGCCGCTGATTCAATTAGTATAATACCGATTCAAAACCGACTTTCAAAACGACCGCGGAGGAAACATGTCGCAGCACGAACTCAACGCCGCCGGCACAATGAAACTGATGCTTCTCGAAGCATTGCGTGACCGCCGTATCGACGACGACGAAAAGCAGAAAATTCTCGCTCTGAGCGAGCGCCTCGGCCTCAAAAAGAGCGAAGTCGAAGAAATGCTGCGCGAAGCGGCAACCCAGAAAGACACGACCGCCAGCCCCCGGCAGTTCGACGCCCGCGCGCTTTTTTCCAGTGCCTGTGAACTGGCCATGCAGGACGGCGTTCTCACAGAAGACGAGCGCCGGCACCTCTTCGCGCTGAAAGAAACCCTCAACATCCAGGACGACTGGTACAGCGAACAGATGCAGCTGCTCGCCAAACGCTGCAGCAGCCCCGCCGACGACCTCGACGAAGCCGACCTGACCGCCGCCGACCTCGTCGGTTTTGAGCCCGCGCCGCTGGTTGCGGCGATTATCGCCAACATCGAAAAAATCATCGTCGGCAAAACCGAGGTGATCAGGCAGATTCTGACCGCCGCGATCGCCAATTCGCATGCCCTGCTCGAAGACGTTCCCGGCACCGGCAAGACGATGCTGGCGCGCGCGCTGGCCGCCTCGATCGACTGCACTTTCAAGCGTGTGCAGTTCACGCCCGACCTGCTGCCGATGGATGTCAGCGGCACGATGATCTACAACCCCGCCAGCTCGACCTTTTCCTTCAAGCGCGGCCCGATCTTCACCAATATTTTCCTCGCCGACGAAATCAACCGCGCGACGCCGCGCACCCAGTCGAGCCTGCTCGAAGTCATGGAAGAGCGCCAGGTCTCGGTCGACGGCGCCGCCTTCCCGATTCCGCCGGTATTCTTCGTGCTCGCCACCCAGAACCCGGTCGAACAGCACGGCACCTACCCGCTGCCCGAAGCCCAGCTCGACCGTTTCCTGCTCAAACTCAGCATGGGCTACCCCGAACGCAGCCAGGAACGCGACATGCTCAATGCGCACATGGGCGGCAACCCGATCAACTCGATCAGGCCGGTCGTGAACCGCAGACAGTTCAGGCTGCTGCAGTTCCATGTCAGGGAAAAGGTTCTCGTGGGCCCCGAGGTGCTCGATTATATTCTGGCGCTGGCCGAGGCTTTGCGCTATCACCACGATCTGGTTCTCGGGCCGAGCCCGCGCGCCTCGATCGCCCTGATGAACGCGGTGCGCGCCTGGGCCGTCATCAATGGCCGCAATTTCGTCATTCCTGACGATGTCAAAAAGCTCGCCGCGCCGGTTTTCGCGCACCGGCTGGTGCTGCAGCCGCAGGCGATCGTCAAGCGCATTCCGGCCGCGAAAATTGTCGAAGAGGTTCTCAACACCGTCGCCGTGCCGGTCAGCAAAACCAGGCAGAACGCCGAGAACCGATGAAACTGCCGCCGCAGCCGCAGGAACAGGAAAACGCCGACATCGACGCCGGCGGCGACTTCTGCGAAATCCACGCCAGTCGCACCCGCACGGCCTTTTTCGCCATGTTCGTCGCCGGGCTGTTTCTCACATTCGGCAACCTGCAGTTTGAGCCGCGCGGCCTGCTGCTGATTTTCATTCCGGTTTTCGTAACCGCCTTTTCGTGGCTTTATCTGAAAACGACCGAACGCGGCTTTGTGCTGCTGCAAAGAACCCTGCCCACCGCCTGCCTCGAAAACGAAACGATCAGCGTCGAGCTCGAGCTCTGCTACAAAGCCCCCCTGCCCTTTGCCATGGCCTGGGCTGTCGATAATTTTCCGGCGGTCGATATCATGTCAAGCCCGCAGATGTTTCTCAGCAACCGTGATTTCAGCCGCACCGGCCGGGCGGTATTGCAATACACCAACCCGCTCAACCGCGGCTACGGTGACTTTATCATCGGCCCGCTCGAAATTACCGTGCAGGACCCCTTCGGCTTTTTCGAAACCCGTCTGACGCTGCCGCTCAAAACCCCTCTCAAGGTCTGGCTCAACCCGCCGGCCCCCGAAGACCTCGACCTGGTAAAAGACAACGCGCTGACGCCGATGGGCGACAGCCGGTCGAGCCAGACCGGCCACGGCATGGACTTCTTCGGCATCAAGGAATACGCGGCCGGCGACGATATCAGGGCGATCAGCTGGCTTAAAACCGCCCAGACCGGCCGGCCGGTCATCAAGCAGTTCGAACGCGACAGCCGCCCCGACGTGCTGGTCGTCATTCACACCGACCGGCAGCAGCTGCGCGGCCAGGGCTTCGGCAACTCGATGAAGCGGCTTTTCCGCATCGCCGCCGCCGTGCTCGGCGCCAGCCAGCAGAGCGGCCTGCCGACGGCTTTCGTCATCGGCATCGACAACTGCCCCCAGTGCCTGCGTCTGGGCGGTGCGGTTCCGGTTTACGGTTTCATGACCGAACTGCTCGCCAGTGTACAGCCGGCTGAATCAGAGACGCTGCAGTCGCTTCTCGATCTGTCGCTGAGCAAGGCCGGCCCGGGCAGTATCGTGATTTTTCTGAGTCAGACGATTCAGGTGCCGATCGAGCCGGTGGTGCACACGCTGCTGACCATGCAGGCGCGCGGCGCCAGGGTCATGTTCCGGGCCATCGACGACTCGGGCCAGGCACGTTTTTCTGAAGGCCAGGAAATCCTGATGAGCCGCGAAGATCTGCTCAAACGGCTCAACGAGCTCGACCTCGATTTCGCCCTGCTGCCGATCAGAAAAGAAGAAACGACCAGAATGGCGGGTGCCGCATGAAAACCGACTTCCGCATTGCCGCCGCCGAAAACCGCACCATCGGGCACGCCCTGCTTGGTGTGGCGCTGGCCTGTGCTGTCGTCGTCTACGCTCTTTCGCTGTATATTTTCTCAGACTACTGGCTGCCCGACAGCGGGGAAACGGCCGGCGCGGCCGCCCGCCCGAAGAAGGCCGCCGTCGTGCACGGTGCCGGCGGCTTCGACTTTGCGCCGGTCGTGCAGAAACCGCTCGAAACTGTAGAAGAGGTGCTGGCCGCCACACTGATGGCAGTCGAGGTGCCAGGCCGCAAATCCAATCAGGGTCTCTACCTGCGTGTCGATACGGCCGAATGCTTCTCACTAAACGGCATGAAAACCGAAAATTCGCGATGGCCAGGCCGTTCGTGGCCAGACTTTGCCTTTGAACCGATCCCGACCGAAATACCGCACACCCCGGAAGTCTGCCGGATAACATTTTATAAGAATTTCGAGGCCCGTCTGCCTTATCCGCCGCTGCCGATGGAAATTGGCGGGCCCCTGCCCTACTGTGCGATGCTCGACGGCAGCATCAGGCTCGAACAGACAATCGCGGTCGGCGACGAGTTCGAGGTCAGGTTCGCGACTCCGGCCCCGCTGGCTGCGACTGACGAAATCGACAGGGTTTCGCCGACGAGCGCGCTGCTGGCCTACGGCATGCTTGACACTCTCGAAATCCGGAAAATCGCCGATGGCATCGCCACCGCCGCCGTTTCGCCGGTCGAAACAGTCTTCGCGATCAGAGATTTTCTGGAAGCCAACGGCGTTTACAAAGCCGATTTCAAGCGCACCACCGAGCTGCACCCGGTGCAGGAATTTCTCACCACCGGCATGCAGGGTCATTGCCAGCATTTCGCCGGTTCGGTGGTATTGCTCTGTCGTCTCAAGGGGATTCCGGCACGCATGGCCGGCGGCTATTTCAGCGATTTTTACAGCGAAGGCCGTTATCTGGTGACCGGTGCGATGGCGCACGCCTGGGCCGAGGTTCTGACGACGCAGGGCTGGAAACTCATCGATATCGCCACCGCCCGCACGCCGCAGGGCGCAAAAGATCAGCAACCGACAAAGAAGGTTCCGACGAAGGAACAGCTGCAGCAGCAGCTGGAAACCAACCGCCAGCAGGCAGTCCGTCAGGCCCGCGAAGAAGGCACGGCAGAACGCAACCCCGGTGGTGTTCATAAAAACGAACTTACCGAAGCGCAGCCGCCCGGAACGGTTGTTCCGGATAAGAACCGGCTCGAGCAGCACAAGAAGAAGCAGCAGGAAAAACAACAGCAGGAAGAGCAGAAAAAGCAGGCCGCGCAGAAATCAGCCTTCACAAAAATGCTGAAATCGATATTCGCCGGGCTTTTGTGCATTCTGGTGCCTTATGTCGTGCGGCACCATTTTGAAAAACTGATGCGCTGGCTGATTAAAATGCTGACGCGGCGTAAAGAGCAGAAAGAAGAGGAACCGGTCCCCGACGAGCAGGAAAAACTGCTTCTGGAACCAGGTCTGAAGCTTTCAGCCGCAAATCTCGCCGGCCTCGATCTGATAGAACTTTTCGCGAGCTTTTCACAGCTGATGGAAGAACGCGGCCACCCCCGCAACGACCCCGAAACCGCCGCCGAATATTTCGAACGCCTGTGCATAAGTTTCAACCTGCGCCCCGCCCAGGGCCGCCACGCCGCCCGCCTTTTAGAAGCCGAACTCTACGGCCAGAAATCCCACACCCCCGCCGACCTGGAATCCTTCGTCACCACCCTCCGCCAGTTACTTTCCAAGGTAAGTTAGCATTCGTCCCCTGAGCCCGTCGAAGGGCCGAATTTTCGGTTCCTGAGCCTGTCGAAGGGCCAAGAAGGTCGAAGTCCGAATTGTCGTCATTCCCGCGAAGGCGGGAATCCAAGCCTTTCCCGCTATTTTTTTATTTTTCCCCCAAAAAAATTCACCAAAACCCCTTGGAAAAACCGGAAAGCATTTGTTAAAATCATTTCATATTAAACACGCCCGCTGGGCTAAGCCCATGAGAACAGATACGAGAAGATACGGTGAACAATCATACTTTTAAACATATTTCGCGTAACAACATAAACCCACAACCGCCCGCCTGCGGTAACCAAGTCTTGGGAATCAAAACCAAAGCCAGTTTTTCTGAAATAAGAACATCTATGCCCAAGAACTGCTTATCCATAGCATCAGATTCCTGTCACCAAGCCACTTATAGCCCAACACACCAACCACACAAAGCCAAAGCAATATGCAGATTCTGCATAATCTTGGTTACGCAGACTCAAAGACAAAAAAGAATAAACCAAACGAAGCTTAACGAGGTATTTTCATGGCGAAGCCAAAACGAAAATTAACTCCAAAACAAAAAATCGAAAAAGAACGTCGCAGACAAAAATATATGTATGTTTTTATGAATGGTCGCCAGGTTCGCGTAGAAAGACCTCCAATGATAGACGGAATTCCGGTTGATGAATTTATTAAAAACAATGCCGATCCAATCTGGCTCCATCAGAATGAAATGTGGGAGATAATTGAAGAAATAGAATCTGAACAAAAAGATCTTGGTTCATCAGCTGATGATGATTTATTTGGCACTGATTTCCTCTGTCCATCAATGAAATCAAATGAAGAAAACAATTTATAAATGAGCTGCGTAACAATTGCGTCAACTCGGAAAATGCGGCCGTTCACGGGTCTTGCTTACGCAAGCCCCGCGCCCGTCTCGCATTTCCGGTTACGCATACGTTATCGCTGAAAAAAGGAAAATAATTCAATAAAAGTGAGTCTAATGTGAAGTCTTTTGAAAAACACATAAAACAGCTTGAAAAAGTTGCAGATCTGGCCTTCAAAAATGGCATAGAAACTTCCGGAATTGATTTTTCCGGAGGAAAACAACCAGATGAGTTATCGAAAGAACAAATGCAAGCCTTTATTGTCGCTTGTCATGATGGTTTCAAAAAAGCGCAAGATATCATTATTCAAGAAATAATGGAATATCAATCAGAAATAGAAGAGTTAAAAAGAGAAATTAAAATTCATAGAGTTGAGAGGAACCAAGAAAAAGCCAAAGAAAAAATTTCATTATTAAATAAAATTGATCTTCGAATTTCAACTTTTTCACATATTGCTGATGGCATCGCTTGGCAGCTCTTCAAGGGAAAATTGCATATTGCAAGGCGTTTTTATCTTGGAGAAACAAGTAAGAAAAAGTTAGTTTTTTCGAATATTGCACATGCTAAGACAGTTGCTGACGAGATAAATCGGTCGCCAGAGGACTTTGCACTAATATCAGACATTACAAATTATGTTCAAATAGGTGATCTTATTGCATTTCAAAATGGGAAATTGAATATTTTTGAACTGAAAGAGGGAAAAGTTAATAAAAAAATCTATGATTTTTTGAACAAAATGGAAAAAGATGGAAAAGAGATTTTTCCGAATAATCTTCCAGAAAATTTTGATGAAAACACTATCAAACAGACTTTAAGGGTAATTCGGCAAAAAGAAAGAATGCTTCGCTTAAAAGATCTTTTAAAAAATGACAAAGGAATTGATCCTGTTAGTGGTGAAAACATGGAAATTGTTTCACCCCAAACTCCAACGCATGATTTTGTTGAAGAGCTAGAACAATTATATTGCCAAATGAATTGTGATTGTAAAACTTGGGCTTACAATATCATTGAGGATTGTGTTCACATAGGAATTTATAGAGGAGAATCAATCCAAATGTCTCAGTTTTTAATTCCAGAAATCTTAAAATCCTCGTAAGTGTTCACGTGGTGGCACTTCCACATGACCAGATTTTTGCGTAAGCACTCGACTGTTCGAAAATAGTTTTTTCAACAGTTAAATGCGCGAAGTGCTTTTGCTGCTTTATGCAGCGGGATTTAAGCTCAGTTTTGG
>JANJUX010000045.1 GCA_024710355.1 Candidatus Rifleibacteriota bacterium | reverse complement strand
CTTAAACAGCAACCCCCGACCTCGCATCCTTTTTTTAAATATTACACTGGTTTGGAATAATATTTTATATAACACGTTTACCCACACATAAAAATTTTTTTTCCCATTCAACCCGCGGGGGGCCCGGGGGGGGGGGCCCCCCCGGTTTATCTGGTCGTTATCAGAGGATTTATTTTTCGGCGGATTTGGCGGTGGCGCCGTTTACGTATTTGTCGAAGGTTTCGCGGTTGATGGTGGCGGCTTTGTCGCTGAGAATTTCTTTTTTCTTGAGGGTTTTAATTACTGACAGCGGCATGGTGGCTTTCGGGTTGTAAATGAAGCTCGGAATCGCCCAGAGTTTTACCTGGCGTTCTTTCGGCAGAGCGCTGTTGAGAAGAATTACCACGTTGTTGGTGCAGTTGTTTCTGATGGTGTGGTAATACTCACCCTGGCGGCTGACACAGGCCTGGCGGATGGTTTCTTTCAGCAGCGCTTTTGCCTGATCATTGGTGAAGTTAATCGGATAGACATCGAGCGCGGTATCTGAGTCGGCATTGAAATTAACATTGAGGCCGGCATAGTTGCGCAGGGTGGCGAGAATCCAGACGATGTCGAATTCTTTCTTCATGGTTTTCAGCAGCCCGTAGGTCTGGCCGATTTTTTTGTAGGCTTCGATAGTAAGAACGATTGTTTCGGTCTCTTCACCGTTACCGGCAACGGCGCCGCCCGGAGCGAAGGTGAAAGCCAAAAGGGTATGGGCAGCCAGGAACTTGGGAGCGAAAGGCTTAACGATCATATAAGTGCGCAAAAGCTTTTCGGGGTTGATAGTTACGGTTTCCCAGGTGTGAATTGCCTTGAGGTCTTTTGTCGATGGATCCTGGTGAATGTTCCATCTGACGTTGGCGACTTTAAAAACGCCTTTGGCTTCTGAAACCATTTTGGCCGGGCGCTGATAGGCCTCGTGTTCGACCTCAGGAACTTCGAATTCCTTTGGCGAAATTTCGGTTATTTTCTTAACCTTCATCGTTTCGAGTTCGTCAGATTTTGCGACTTTGCCCTGCACCTTAACGGTTTTTCCGTCAAGCTTGCGGGCCTTATCGAGACTCATGATCAGTTTAAAAGCCCGGCCATCAGAAGTATAAAGGCAGGGTACATTTTCCTGAATGGCAAGAACACCGTTCACATTGTAATTAACCGCATAGGAAGCCGCAGTTACTGGAGCGGCAACGAAACTTGAAAACAGGAATACCAGAGCGATTATAAGCTGAACTGATCTGCCGGTTCGATTTTTCATAAGTACATCCTCAGACATCAGATTTAGAGATGATCAATAATTTTAAGAATCAATCAGAGAACCGTCAAGGTGTACCCCGACGGCCAGCAATATTCCGGGTTCGATCGTTGCGTCAGCGTTCCAGTTCGTTGAATCTGGTAATTTCAGCAATTGCCTTACCAAAATCAGATCTGGCGAGGACTTTACTTTTCTGAAGTTCGGCAGCGATCATCTTCATGAGACCCTGGTTGCGGGCAAGGCTGGCAGCCTGGGCCTTAAGATTGCTGCAGGTCTGTTCGGCAAGCTTGATCAAATGGTCGGTATAGCTGTCGTCTTTGCCGAGGATCTTTTTGGACAGACCGCCATTGCGTTCGGCCAGGGTCTTCAGAATGGCTTCATACTGGCTGATTTCGAGCATCTGGCCATTGCTGATCAGGTAATTGCGCACATAGCCTTCAGGTTCTTCGGGTGTATGAAAATAACGGCGCGAGTATTCGACCGTAAGAACACATTCTTCAGGAATCGCAAGATTGAGCTTTGGTGATGCTTTGGTTTTAACGGTTTTGCCGTTGACTTTCACAGCGACCTTTTCAGGGGCAATGGCCTTGCCGGCAGCGGTTTTAAAGGCAATCTCGGCCTGACCACGGCTCAGAGTCACATCGGCAATAATGCGATGCGGGAACACGATTCCCTGGTAGAAGAATTTGACCGGAAAGGCGCGCAGGGCCGGGCCATAAAAGCTGTCTTCGAGATAGTCGCGATGATTTTTACCAAAAGTTTCATAATACAGCACCACGGGCTCGCCCTTGAGTTTTGCTGTGCCAACGATGTTAACGGCATGAACGCCCTGCAGAATCAGGGAAACCTTGTCACTGAAAAGTCTTGAGGTATGCTGAGCATACATGATGCCGTAGCGCTGCAGGTCTTCTTTAATCTGCTCGATATTGCCGCGGCTGCGGTCGAAGGAGTTCATGAAGGGCAGATCCATGCCAAAATATCTTTTCGGCAGACTGTAGCTGATATCACTTTTCAACGGATCGTTGATTTTTTCGGGTAAATTAACTGACGACATGATCCAGGCGTAGTGCTTGGGGGAATACGGGATCTTCTCGCCGGTAACCCGGTCGAGGCCGGTTTCTTTAACAAAACTATAAGGGCATTTGGGGAAACTGAAATACAGACTCTCGATCATGCGGGGGTTGGTGCCGAATTCGCGGGCGCCGTTGACAAACGAGTCGTAACTGCCGATTTTATTGCCCTGGGCGATGTGCCACCAGTCGCTGGCCAGACTGGCTGCGTAAGACAGACACTTTGAAGAACCGGTGCGGCGACCGAGATGAGCCTTAAGACCGACGGCGTCGGTATGGGCCTTGCGTTCTTCCTGGGTTTTGCTCGGCAAAATATTGATATAGTCAATTATGAACATATCGGTCAGGTCGGCCGGGTCAACCGGAACGCCGGCACTGTGCCCGTCACTGATCGGAATCAGCTCGGCAAGCTCTGGCAGGGCTGCGGCATCGGCGGCCTTTTCCCATTTATCGCGGTCAACAACGAAAAGCGGTTTGAGGTTTTTGTCCCAGACGAGGTAGGAAATAATGCGTTTACCGTCAGGCGAAACCTGAAAGAAACCACCGACCTTTTTATCGCTGAGATTGAGCGGCACCAGAATTTTGGCGGGTTTGCCGTTGAACATGAGGGGCTTTGGCATGCCAGGCTCACCATTCTGGCGCAGAACCCTGTTAAGTTCGCTTCTGAAGGTTGAGACATGGCCAAGCGAGTTGACAAAAGCTGACCGGCCTTCGAGGGCGGCGGCAATTTCGGCAGAAACGGTCTTGAGGGCCGCTGACTCGGCAGCATTCTGCGCAGAAAGCTGCGGCAGACAAAACGCTATAAAAAGCACAAAGATGGCCAGTAATTTCCGCTTCATGATTACCCCCAAAAGCTTAAGGCTATTTTTTCATTATAAGGATAATCTGAAACTGGTCAATATTCGGGGCCGCCACCGGTAATCAGCTCTGAGAGAACGCAGATTGTGACAGACGACAGTATAATCTACGACCGGCAGCGGTACCAGAAAAAACAGAGAGATCTGAATCTTACTGCGGGCGGAAAAAGAGCGATAATCAACATGGTCAGAACCATTCTGCCGATCTGCTGGTTTTTGCGGGTCGAGGTTTTGACGCCGGGCTGATCGATGATTACGAATTTCTGGCCGTTTCTGACGGCAGCGGCGCGCATGCGTCTTGAAAAACCGATCTCTTCAGAGGCATAAACCTTTTCGTCAAAGCCCCCCACCCTTCTGAAAGCTTCGGCAGTGCAAAAAATGAAGCAGCCGGCGGCATAACGGGCGCCCCGCGAAACCGCCTGCCAGAAGCGCAAAAGAACCCTGGCAAAAAAACCTGTCTCAGCCGCAAACTCGACTCTGGCACCGCCGCCGGCAACCCTGCCGGTCTGCAGCAATCTGAGAGCCTCTTTCAGCAAAGGGGCTGATAAAACTGTGTCAGCATCGAGAAAAATCAAATACCTGCCCTGAGCTGCCTTTGCCCCGGTGTTACGAGCCCTGGCAATCTGCCGGAAAGGCTCATGCACCACGCGACAACCCAGAGCGGCCGCGATTTCGGGTGTATTGTCAGTTGAGTCGTTATCGACAACGATAATTTCGGCATTATGGCGCAGGTCGGCCAGAGCGGCAGTCACGCTGGCGATACAGGCCGCGATGTTTTCTGCTTCATTGAATGCCGGAATAATAATCGATAAAAGCATCAGAAAGACCTCAGGAATCTTCTTCTGCGCCCCAGAGATGCCCCTGCAACCAGACCAGCGCCTGAACTGAATCACCGGGCTTCGGGAGAACCCCGTTGCCAAGCAGGCGGGCCGTGACAATTACCGGCAGCAGCATTTCTTCGCCATCTTCAGAGTTGGCAACGACGACATGAACATTCCAGGCTTTCTGCCCAAGGAATGGCCCGGCAATCTCTTCGACCTTGCGAACAGGGCCCTGCAGCTCGTAATGATCAGCCCCGAGATCTTCACGATTGAAAACGGCAGAAAAAAACTCGCTGTCAGCGGGCGACTGCAAATTAAAATGATAGGCAAATGAACGCAGTACAAAGCGATACGCGGCATTTTTGCGGTAAACATTGCGATCAGAGAGATAATGACAATCATAAAAAGTCAGCGACAGCAACTCATCATCGCCAACCAGAGCTTCGATCTGCGCTTCAAACCGGCTGGCAAAACGTCGCACGCCGTTAACGCGGCAATGATACTGAATTCCGTCGTTAAAAAAGGGAAAAACCGCCACCAGCGAATTCTGCTGCCCATTGCCGTCACTTCGAACGACGCAGGTCAGGCCCTTCTGATGATCGGGCCAGTGCAACAGCCAGCCTTTCGCCTGGTCGGCGGGCGCGGGAAACTGCTCTGCACGCACCGAGGCAAAGGTCACTGCCAGGTGACTGTCGGCAATGACATCTGAGATCGAGTCGAAAAGGCTGTCGGTATCTTCGTAGAACAGCTCGATCTGATCGAGGTGCCCAGGCGACTGGTCTTCGCTCAGATCGGTGATCAGATCATCTTCAAATAGAAAAAGTTTTTCCATCGGGTTCTCCCGCAACGTTTTTTCGAATTAATTATATACCGATTCACAACCCAGTTTGTGCAGATTTATGTAATGGCAACAAACTATATCAAGAGCATATTGAATACTTTTCACCGATTCGGCGGCGCAGCCTATCAGCCGGGTTACTTTTTCTCCAGCGATTCGCTTCGCTCACAAGCTTACGAAAAAGCAATCCCGGCTTCTCTCTGCGCCTAGCCATAGTAATTTTCAATGAGCTTTTACACAGCACACAGAGGAAATTTTCAGCATGCAATTATTTTACCGAAAAATCGCAGGGAAAAATTTCGCACCAGATATTTTATTGCTGCCGACGAAAAATTTTTTTAATTATTTTTTGTATGCCGGCAGGCGCCTGCGATTTTTCGTGCTTTTCATCGGTTGTGAATGTCTGAGTTTGTACGTGTTTGTCGCGCATTTTTTCGTTAAAGAAACTTCATTTGCGGTCGAAAAGGGTTATGGATTTGTTTGCCTCCTTATTTTTCAGTCCGGGAATAATCCCGGATTCTTTTTTTTAGCGCAAATAAAAAACCGCCCTTTTTCAAAGGCGGCTATTGGCAGGAATAAAAGCGATCAGGGCATGGCCTGAATGGTTACCTGCTGAAGTTTCCAGGCGCCATTTTCTTTGAAAAGATTCACGGAGAGCTTAACTTTTTCGTTCTTTTCGAATTTGGCTTCATAAACCAGAAGACCGTTCGGAACATCCGGTACAACAACAGTTTCTGCTTCAATAACAGTTCTTGAGACATATTTGCCGAAGATTTTCATATAGCTGTCGACATACAGGGCTTTGAAAGCCTCTGGGGTGCAGATAGCAGCCATCATTACAGCAAAATCAGCATAAAAGGCCTTTGAGTCGCCGTCATTGTAAGCGGTCATTGCCTTGTCGACAATGGCGTCAAAAGCTTTCATTTCTTCGGCGGCCGGCATCATGCCGGCGAACAGAGCCGAGCAACCCATAACCATCATAACCACCAGAACCAGCATCTTTAATTTCATTGTACATCTCCTGAAAAAGTTTAAGAACCACCCAAAGGGTATTGCGAAATTTCTCTGCAGTCAATCCGCCCGTAGTTGCAATTATCGATTCCTGTAAAATTAAAATCTGGTTGACCGGTTCGGCGGCCCGGTCTATCAGTCGGGTTGCTTTTTCTCCAGCGATTCGCTTCGCTCACAAGCTTACGAAAAAGCAATCCCGACTTCTCCCCGTGCCTTACCCGACTCCAAAAGCCAGCTTTATTTGTGCAGTATCAGTAAAAAGCCCGCCTTCGGGCTGCGAACAGCCTGAAGGCGGGCAGAAGAGCAGACAAACGTCAGATCAGTTGCCCTGCATCATGGCAGCGACGTCGGCTTTGACATCGCCGGTCGGCATGATGTTGAATTTTTCGACGAGAACTTTGGCAACGGTCGGCGAGAGGAAAGCGGGGAGCGTCGGCCCAAGGCGGATTTTCTTGACACCCAGGAACAGCAGGGCGAGAAGAACCGCGACGGCTTTCTGTTCATACCAGCCGATATCGAATGACAGGGGCAGTTCGTTGATGTCTTTGAGGCCGAAGACTTCTTTCAGCTTGAGCGCGATGACGGCGAGAGAGTAGCTGTCGTTGCACTGACCGGCATCGAGAACGCGGGGGATGCCACCGATATCGCCGAGCTGCAGTTTGTTATAGCGGTATTTGGCGCAGCCGGCGGTCAGAATTACGGTACCTTCGGGCAGATTCTTTGCCACATCGGTAAAATATTCGCGGCCTTTCTGGCGACCGTCGCAGCCGGCCATTACCACGAATCTCTTGATTGCGCCGCTCTTAACAGCTGCAATTACCTTGTCAGCCAGGGCAAGAACCTGATTGTGAGCGAAGCCGCCAACGATTTCACCGGTTTCGATTTCGGTCGGGGGCTGGCAGGTTTTGGCCTGAGCGATGATGGCCGAAAAGTCTTTTTTGCCTTCGCCAACGCGGTCAGCAATGTGTTTAACACCGGGGTAACCGGCATTACCGGTGGTATAGATTCTGTCTTTGTAAGAATCTTTAACCGGCACGATGCAGTTGGTGGTCATGAGGATCGGGCCATTGAAGCTGGCGAATTCGGTATCCTGTTTCCACCAGGCGTTGCCATAGTTGCCATGGAAATGGCTGTATTTCTTGAAGGTCGGGTAATAGTTGGCGGGCAGCATTTCGCTGTGAGTGTAGATGTCGATACCGGCATCTTTGGTCTGTTCGAGCAGATCATGGAAATCGCGCAGGTCATGGCCAGAAACGAGAATGCCGGGGCGCTTGCCGACGCCGATTTTGACTTTGGTGATTTCGGGGTTGCCGTAGGTCGAGGTGTTGGCCTTGTCGAGCAGAGCCATGGTGGTAACGGCAGTCTGGCCGCATTCCATGACCAGAGCGATCATGGCGTCAACGCTCAGGCTTTTGGTGGTCGAAGCGAGAGCCTTGACCAGGAACTTATTGATGCTTTCGTCATGATGATTGAGAACGGCAGCATGTTCGGCATAGGCGGCGATGCCTTTGAGACCGTAGATCAGCAGTTCGCGCAGCGAGCGCACATCTTCATTTTCGGTGGCGAGAACGCCGACTTTTTCAGCTTTAGCGAGGTAATCAGCTTTGGCAGCCGGTTTCCAGGTGGCGGCTTCTGAGAGGGAAGCAACGTTGACGCCAGCGGCTGCCAGCTTGGCTTTGAGGTCATCTCGGAGTTTGACAGCGGCATCGATCTGAGCGTAGAAGCGGTTATCGTCGAAATTGGCATTGGTAATGGTCATGAACAGAGAATTGCAGATGAAATCGCCAATCTGATTGGTCATCATGCCTTTGGCGGCGGCCAGTTCACCGAGTTCACCGATGCCTTTGAGAACGAACAGCAGAAGGTCCTGGAGGTTGGCGGTTTCCGGCTGTTTACCGCAGACGCCTCTGATCGAGCAACCTTTGCATGCAGCAGTTTCCTGACACTGATAACAGAACATACCCATTTTTTTCTCTCCTAAATTTTTGAAATTTGCGTTTAAAACTATTGTTAATGGTCATTGCGACCTTAAACACGACTCGTAATAATTCTATTCGTGAGCTTCGGCCTATCAGCCGGGTTGCTTTTTCTCCAGCGATTCGCTTCGCTCACAAGCTTCCGAAAAAGCAATCCCGTCTTCTCGCCTCGCAGTTTATAGCTCGGTGCTTACCTGTCCCATTGAAGTTTTACTCATTCTTTGATCTGATCATGATCAGAAGCATTTTGAAGCCTTCGCCGGGCAGCACGGCATGCGGAATATTAGCCGGCATGATGAGCCCCTCTCCTGCTTTTACTTTGTATACATTGTTTCCGACCTGAAAACTCCCCTCGCCTTCGATAACCTGAACCGTGGCGTCATACGGTGATTTATGCTCTGAAATACCCTGTCCACTGGCAATGGCGAACAATGTCAGACTGCCGGCCGGTTTGTCGAGTAATGTTTTACTGACGATCGAACCGTCAGCGAAAGTAACGAATTCAGCCAGGTTGATTACGGTTTCTGGTTTCCACGCTTGCGTCATTTTAGCAAAGTCTCCTTTGGTTTGTCAGTAAAGTTTTCAATAAATTCGGTTAGTTTTGACAATTTCGCCTTCAAGGCTCATTGTCACTTCATCCACCACCAACCCCTGGGGCTTCGAGCGCTCGAGCGCCGCTTTAACCAGTGCGGTCAGACCACCGCAGCAGGGAACTTCCATTCTCATTATTATTACACGGGGAATATTGTTCGACACAAAGATTTCGGCAAGCTTTTCGACATAACCTTCAGTGCGGTCGAGCTTCGGGCAGGCGATGGCGACCGAGCGACCTCTGATATAGCGCCACTGGATATCGGGGCTGGTTACCGGCGAGCAGGTGCTGAGCACAACCAGTTCGCGGTTATCGAAGAACGGGGCGCGGGTCGGCAGCAGGTGCAGCTGCAGCGGCCACTGGCTGATCTCTGATTTCATGACAACCGGCATGGCGCCTTCGGCAACCGGAGTTGCCTGTGCAGTCTGCTGCGCCTTCATCATGCGCATTCTGGTGCCCGGGCAGCCACCACCAGCGTGTTGATGAGCCGGTGCAGCGTTGGCGGCGGCCATTTTCTGTTCGTGAATCTTGTGCGATTCACGCATAAATTTAACGCCGTCTTCACCACGAATCTTTTCGACATGCTCGATGGTGCGGTCGAAATCGAATTCGTCGCTCTCGCGTTCGATGATCTTGAGAGCGCCGGTCGGGCAGGTACCGATGCAGTCGCCAAAACCATCGCAGTAGGTTTCCTTAACGAGTTTCGCTTTGCCGTTAATCAGCTGCAGAGCGCCTTCGGCGCAACCGGTAATGCAGTTGCCGCAGCCATTGCAGAGTTCTTCGTTGATAGAGATGATTTTGCGGATCGCCATGGTATTTTGCTCCTTGGTTTTCTTGATTTCTTACATTATTATTATGTTCGAAATGACCCCTTTAAGCTTTGACTTAAGTCAAAACGCAAAACTTTTTTTATTTTTTTGTGAGGCATAATGCAAAAGGCCCTGGCAGACAGTTTCAGCAAAAGTGACCTGCTGCGTGAAATGCAGCCTGAATTTCTTGAAGCGCTCGCGTCGATTGCCGTCGAGCGGCGTCTGCCAACCGGCCAGACTCTGTTCATGCAGCATCAGGAAGCCACCGGCTTCTATCTGATCAATTCAGGCAGCTTAAAAATCTACCGTATCGGCGGCGACGGGCGTGAACAGGTGATTCATCAGTTCGGTGAAGGCGAGATTGTCGGCGAAGTGCCGGTATTTCAGGGAACGGCGTATCCGGCCTGTGCGACCGCCACGACTGACTGCGAACTCATTTATTTCAGCCGCGACCGCTTCATCGCCCTCGGTCGCCAGCAGCCAGAGATTTTTCTCAACATGCTCGGCATTCTTTCGCGGCGGCTGCGCCAGTTTGTCGAGCTCATCGACGACCTGTCACTGAAAGATGTTTCGGCCAGGCTTGCCAAATATCTGATGCGCAACTGTGATGACGGCAGCAGCCGGGTTGTCGAGCTCGAACAGACAAAGGGCGCGCTCGCCTCAAGGCTGGGCACGATTCCGGCCACTCTCAGCCGCACCTTCAAGAAAATTCAGGATCTCGGAGCCATTAAAGTCAGCGGCAACCGCATCGAGATTCTCGACTGCGACACCCTCGAAAGCATCGCCAGCGGCGAAAAGATCGAAGAATAAACAGCCCGCGGTCGAGGTTAAGCAAAGAACGGCCACAGCTGATTATTCATGCAAAAGTCTGATTCTGACCCTTTTCACACCGCTGCCGGTGCGGTCGCCGTTGATCACCTGGTTTATGCCGATGAAAATATCGTGGTTAACCGGGCCTTCGGTATCGGGCTGGCCGGCAAGGCAGAAGACATAAGGCGATTTGACCTCGCCGTCGAGACCTCTGTCGTTCTGCCAGACAAGCCGGTTATTGCTGATCTCAAAAATCACAGTGGCACCCGGGCTGCCGAGACCTTCGGCCGATGCCAGAACTTTGCCGTTCTTTTCATCGGCCGGCATGTGGTCGTCGCCATAGAGGGCAAAATTGCCGTTGAGAATCTGCGCTTCGCCGTCATGGCTCTGATGACCGCTGTCACCCGAATAACCGTTATTAGAAACCGAATCGGCGATATTCAGGTTCCAGTCTTTGACTGTCTCACCAAAAAGCACTTCAATTCTTGCCCTGCAGACTTCTGTCGTTTTCGGGTCAAGAGTCAGCCGCACAATGCCCTGACCGTTAAATGGCCCGTTGTAAGCCTTGATCGCCTGCTGATTGCGAATGCCGATGCGATTTTTCTCAAGGTCAACCTCGCAGTCGACATCGGCCGGAAATTCATCGGCCGCCATAAACTGCACCTCAGGGCTTTGCATGTGAGGGAAATCACAGTTGCGAGGCTGTTCCATTTCCCGCATCAGCGGAACCTGCGGCCCTTCAGGCATCTGAGAGCCATTCAGGCCGGTCGAAAAAAACAGGACAAATAACGACAAAGCAAGATACTTAAAAGCGGCATCAGTGTTTTTCATTCTTTTTTCTCCTGGTCTCCTGCCAGAGCTTTTTCCAGCAGATTTATAATTTTGCTGCGCGTCTGCATATCAGAGCTGGCGGTATCCGGAAAAAGACCGGGTACACCGCGCGGAAGTCTGAGGTCATTAGGACATTTCATCTGCCTGGCAATATCGAGCGGAGTCATGCCTGACGGATTTGCCACCCCTGGCTCAGCGCCAAGCTGCAGTAACAATTCGATCATTTCAGGGCTGGCGTTGCGAACGGCAGTAAAAAGAGCCGTTTCACCAGCCTGATCGATGGCGTTTACGCTTTCTTCAGCGCGGGCAGCAAGATACTTTACGGCCTCAAAACGATTTTCGGCAACCGCCCGCGCCAGCCTGCTTCCAGCGGCAGTGTCGGGCCATTGCGGCACGATCTGTGACGATGCAACGCCGGCATTGAGAAGTTTCTGGCGCAGGTCAGAACGGTTCAGCGAGTCAGTCAGTGACAGCAGAGTTTCACCGCCGTAATCAACGGCATTCGCCGAAGCACCCATTGAAATTAGCGCCTGCAGCCCCTTTGTATTATCGGCAACGACAGCCTGAAATAACGGCGTTCTCCCGAGGCGATCGCGAGCTTCAAGATCACACCCGGCCTCACAGAGAACCTTGATGATCGGCTGATCGCAGGTTCTCGCTGCCAGATGCATGGCAGTCTGCCCGTGTTTGTCAACCAGCATAAGTGCGGGCTCCGGGCGCGCAAGAAGTTTGACGACAGCCTGGCGCGGCGGAACATACTCAAGTTCAGGGCGCAGCATCTGTTTCACTATGAAACCCTTTACCTCTTTTGCCCTTTTTTTCTTCTTTTCATTAAACCTTCTGATCTTCTGGTTGATTTCCTCGTGTTTATCTTCGATAAATTTTCTGAATCTGGCATCTTCGTGGGCAAAAACCGCTTCCATCAGCGGGGTGCGCCCCAGATGATTCTGCGCTGCCGTTTCGGCCTTAAGCTCCAGCAGCAGCTGAACCATATCGGGATCGCTTTGGGCGGCAGCAAAATGCAGAGCCGTATTGCCGAGACTGTCGGCATGATTGACACTTGCACCGGCAGATGCCAGTGAAAGCACCATTTCGTCAACGCTTTTGCGAACAGCAAGAATCAACGGCGAGGTGCCGTCTTTACAGACAACGGTAGCCGAAGCACCCATCTGCAGCAAAATTCTGGCACTCACAATCTGGCCTTCAGACAATGCCACACACACCGGCGGGCAACCCCTGCCGGCACGGGAATCAATTTTTTGCGGATTCTGCCTGATCAGCCAGCGCAGGTCGGTTCTAAGCGCGGCCGCTGCTGCTTCATGCAGACTCGTTGGAGTGGTAGCTGCCGGCACCGTCGGGTCTGCCGTTATCGAAGCAGGAATTGTCTGCCAGATTCTGAAGGCTGTTTCAAGCTGGCCACCGTTATCGGCCAGTTCAATGGCATTAAAACCCTCAGCATTGCGCTGGAATGGGGAAGCGCCGGCCTGCAGCAACAGTTCTGCGATTGCAGGCATATCGTTGAGCGCAGCTATATGCAGAGACGTATTACCGAGGGCATCACACAGATTCGGATCGGCCCCAGCATCGAGCAGCAGCCGCACCACTTCGTGACTCTTTGCGATCACAGCGGCAGCAAGCGGGGTAAGACCGTTCATCACCTGTTTGAAAATGCCGGAACGGCGGGCATAAAGGCTTTCCTTCAATCTGACAAATTCAGGGTCTGTCAGCGAAAAGCTCGCAATCGCCGTAGCAGAATTCGGGTTGGCACCGCAGCTGAGAAGGTATGCCGCAGCCGAAGCTGCGCCATTGTGAGCTGCCCATAACAGCGGTGTTGCGCCAACGACATCGCGCGATTCAATTGAAACGCCGTGATGGACCAGAAATTTCAAAACTTCGGTATCTTCATCCTGCATCGATGCAAGATGCAGAGCCGAAGCATCGATGCCGGCAAGGCGAACCTGAGGGTCGGCACCTGCTTCAAGCAGTGCCAGCGCCGCGCCCGGATGTCTTTCAAACGACATCAGAAGCGGGGTAGCTCCGCTCTGATTGCGCGCCTCAAGACTGGCACCACGCTGCAGCAGCAGAAGAGCGATTTCTTTTCGGCCGTTAAGAGCGGCGATATGCAGCAACGTGTTTCCATCACTGTCAGTTGTATTTATCGGAAAGCCAGTATCCAGAGCCAGTTCAAAAGCTGGCAGCCGGTTTGATTCGGCCATTGAGAAAACATGCTCCTGCTGCTCTTCAGGCGTATCGCCTACCAGCAGCAGGGGCTTAAGATCGGTTCCGCGCTCTGCCAGTTTTTTCAATATTGCCACACCTTCGGGGGTCTCAAGAAACAGGCGACGATAGGACCTGGCAGCCTCAGCCTGCAGACTGGCAACTTCTGGTCGGGCGCCATGTTCAACAAGCAGTTCACAGACCTGCCAGTTGCCAGCCGCCAGCCACAGCAACGGAATACCGGAAACGGTCTCCTGGTTCGGATCTGCCCCGGCAGCCAGCAGCATACGAATCTGCTCATGAAGAGCTTTTTTCAGCGCAACTTCAAGCAGAGTGCCGCGGGCGCAGGCTACTCCTTTCACGCTGGCCCCGGCTGCGATTAACATTGCAGTTGCACTGGCATTGCGGGGCTCAAGCGAGGCGAACAGCAACGCCTCACCCTTCGGGTTTTTCAGGTCGGGCGATGCGCCATACTTCAAGCATTTTTCCAGCATTTCGACCCTGCCATACGCGACCCAGTCGTGCAATATCAAAGATTCACCCGAAAAAATTACCTCGCGATAAGCAGGCTGCTGCAAAAAATAATCAAGGTTCTCTTCTGACCCGTTGGCAACTATATTGCTGAAAGGAGACCGACCTGATCTATCTTTCTTGAATATATCGACCCCGGCACGCTGCATACTCTTGAAAAAAGCGGGAGAACGGCTATTCCATGCCAGATGGTGACAAACAGTGTAATCATACTTATCGGCGACATTAACATCAGCACCTCGCAACGCGAGCCATTCAAGCACAAGAGCAGCGCTTTCGTCTCTTTTAATGTAAAAAACGGGGGTTTTACGCTCGACATCTGCGTGGTTGATATCCGCTCCCCTGCTCAGCAGAAAGTCGATAACCGGCAGATGATTGCCTTCGATCGCGTAGCTTAGCGGGGTTCTTCCCTTTTTATCGGCAGGATCTACCGGAGTCCCGTGTTCCAGCAGCATTCGCGCGAGGTAGCAGTTACCCTCGCCAGCGGCCAGGTGCAGCGGAGTTTTTCCGTTTTCATCTGCCACTGCCGGATCGGCGCCAGCATCGAGCAGCTTTCGGGCCAGGCGCCACCTGCTGACATCGTAGCAGTAATGCAGAGGCGAAGACCCGGAAGCATCGCGGTCGTTGATTCCGCGCTTCTCAGCCAGCATATGCCTGACGGTCAGCCATAGACGGTCACGCATTGCTTCGGCCAGATTAAGCGAGGAACCGGTAACCTGCAAAGCTGCAGAAGCCGTGTTAACCTGTAGTGGCTTCCATTCTGACAGAAAACGGTAAAGGCTCAATTTGCCGCGCTCTTCTGCAATCCTTATGGCTGTGGCACCACGGCTGTTTTTAAGGTCGGTTCTCGCTCCGGCACCGAGCAGAAGCGGAACATACTGTTCCATCCCGTAACTGACTGCCTGGTGCAGTGGAGTAGAACTGGCATTATCGGCATGATTCGGATCAAAGCCATTTTCAAGCAGAGCATTGACGAGGTCTTCCATGTTGCTCTCGACGGCGACATGCAGAGCGGTTTTCCCTTCTGAATTAACGGCCGGCTTTGTACCTGGCGGCAGAGATTCAAGCAGACAGACAGCCAGAGCCCGTCGGCCATCGGTGACCGCCTGCAAAAGCAGAGAACTTGTGGCATTGTCGGGGTTATCTGCCAGAACTGATTCCGGGATCTTCAGACGACCGCCGCGCTCGATGATAAAACGCAGAATTGCCGGGTCATAAAAAGCTTCTGCAAAATCAACCAATGATTTTCCATCGTTGTTAACGGCATTTATATCGGCTCCGAGCTGAAGAAGATAGTCTGCTGAACAGATAAAGTCTGACGTAAAACCGTGTCGGTCGTGCCCGAGTGTCAGCAGCGGCGTATTCCCGTTCGCATCGACAGCGTTTACATCGGCTTTTGCCGTAACGAGAAGATAAATTGCGGGGAAATTGCGGAAGTAGCAGGCATAATGCAGCGGTGTCCATTTACGATAGTCAGTCGCGCTGATTTTGGCACCGCTATTTATCAGAACAAGAGCACTCTCAAAGCCACGATTACATACAGAAGCCATCAGGGGAGTCGTAGAACCAGAGGCAACAGCATTTACATCGGCGCCGCGTTCTATCAGATCAGTCACCAGAGCAAAAGCATTCAGTTTAGCGAGTTTCTGCAGTAAAGTGCGCTGTGAGCTGTCTGTAGCTCGAAAATCGGCACCTTGCTCTAAAAGAATCGGAACCGCTCTCAGAAATTCTTTTTCAGCCGCAACAATCAGAGGGGTGTCTCCGTCTTTATTCTTATGATTCGGGTCAGCGCCACCGGCAAGAAGCGATGCAAGCAGAGCAGAATCTCTCGCAAGAATTGCTTTATGCAGCTGCAGACCTGTTTCAGAGGCAGAGTTTTCGTCGGCCTTATGCTCTATTTGAGCCACGGCATTGATTTTACCGGTCATCGAGGCAATTTCAAAGACTTGAGCGGCCCCAGAACTTGTAACTCGGGCATTTTCACGGCCAGCTCTCTCAAATGCTTTCAGAAAAGGCATTCTGCCACCCGGAACAAAAAACTGCGAAGCCTCTTTAGAAGCTGCCAACGGCATTGTCATAGCCAGCATAAGACACATCAGCAGTGTCGGGCATACCAGTAAGCCTGAACGGGCCATTTCCCTCTCCTGAATATTTATTTGTTGTCAAAGCATTATGCTACATCGCTGCAACTCTGTCCAGCACTCAAAAAACCCGATAACAGCGCAGAAAAAACTTGCCCCTTGGCATTCGCAGAAATCCGCCTATATTGCATACAGGTTCTGAACCACGAAGGTGTTTTCGAGTTGCGGTGAATTCGTCTACACACTTCGCGCCCGGGTCTGACGGCACACCGACCGGCTTTCCCGCGCATTGATACCCTATTTTCTCTCTGTTTATGCCGGAAACCTCTCTGGCATGTCCTTTTGCACCTGAAAAAGCCTTCCCGGATGATCTTATTCAGGAGAAAAACCATGTTGAACAAAATTCCAACCATTCACCGGCTGTTATTCGTTCTTCTTATGCTCAATCTCGCGACTCTACTGCTGATCGAGGTAATTCCGGCAGTCGGCAGCCTGCTTTTCGAGGTTCCGGTCGACGACTGGCAATACAAGTTCGAAAAACCGACCGCCCAGCAGCCACTGGCAATGCTGAAAGAATACCTGCAGGAAATCCCGCTGTACATTGTCGCTCTCATGATTCTGCTCGAAATTTCGAAGCTGTTTCTGGCCTGTGAACTCACCGCGATCACTTCAATAACCATTATCGGCACCTTTTTCTTTCTGTTCTCTATTTCAGGGCCTATGGTCAGTTGCATAACCGACCAGACGGCGCGCGACTTCGGCTTTTCGGTCGGTGGCGCCAAAGACATCAACAATTTTCGGGCCAACATTCTGGCCGGCTATCTGCCCCGCCCCTCTGATATCACTTATGAAGGGCTTTTCTACGATTACCGCTTCGACACGGGGAAAAATGCTGCAGTGTCTTCAGACAGTTCGCCGAAGCTGTTTGCGCCGACATGGTCGGCAGCCAGCAGTCGCAACCCGCTGACCGGTGAAACCGAACACTTTCTTGCGGTTGGCCTGAGTTCGCAATTTGACCGCGCCGCAGCGGCCCGCAAAAAGCTGAACCTGGTTGTCGTTCTCGATATTTCGGGCTCAATGAGCAGTCCCTTCAACCAGTATTATTACGAAAGCTACCGCCGGCGGCCAGACATGAACGCTGAATCGGCAAAAATGACGAAACTTGAATCGGCATGTCGATCGATTGTCGCCATGCTCGAGCAGCTGCAGCCCGATGACCGCATCGGTATCGCCCTCTTCAACCATCGCAGCCACCTGGCCAAACCTGTCAGCTCAGTGCGAAGCACCGACATGGAAGCCCTCAAGAGGCATATTCTTGCGCTTGAACCCACCGGTGCCACGAGTATGGAAGAAGGGCTGGAACTCGGCAGAAGCATGCTCGCGCCCTTTTCCCTGTGTAATCCTGACGAATACGAAAACCGCATCATATTCATGACCGACGCGATGCCGAATACAGACGATACGAGCGAATCCGGGCTGCTCGACATGACGCGTGAAATGGCGCAAAACCGGGTTTACCTGACCTTCATCGGCATGGGTATTGATTTTAACTCACAAATGGTGGAGTCGATTTCGCAGGTGAGGGGTGCCAACTATTTTTCGGTGCATTCGCCGGCCGAATTCAGAAAGCGTCTTGCCGACGAGTTCGACTGCATGGTCAATCCGATGGTTTTCGACCTGGCGCTGCAGGTGCAGGCGCCCGAATGCCGGATTCGCAAGGTTATTGGCTCGCCAGAAGCCGATCTGGCCACCGGGCGCATCATGCATGTGAGCACACTGTTTCCCGCGCCCACCAATACAGACGGAACGCGTGGCGGCATCATTCTGCTGCAGCTCGACCGGCCAATGGTCGATACCTGGCTGACTCTGACGCTCAGCTATGAAGATCGCAAGGGGACCATTCACGACGCGCAGGAAAAAATCATTCTGAAAGCTCAACCCGGCGACTTTTACGAAGACAATGGCATAAGAAAGGGCATACTGCTGGCCAGATACGTTGACCTGCTGAAAGAGACGTCAACCGGCCGGCACGGCATCAGAGTTCCCAGCACCGCAGAGACTGATGACTCAGGCTGGTCATACTGGGAACGCCCTGGCCGCAAACTGCAGGTCTCAGCCGCGGCGAATGACGCTCTGAGTGCGTTCAGACGGCATTTCAGCCTCGAAGCAAAATCGATCGGCGACCCGGAGCTTCTCAAGGAACTGCGGCTGCTCGATAGGCTGAGAGCTCTTGTTCCCGCCGACCAGATCAAAAATTAAAAGCTGCTTCTGACGGTCATTTTGCAAGCAATGGCGCAATGATTGCCAGACAGACCAGCAGAGCGGTGAGCAATATGGCGCCCATGAGAAACCAATGGGGAACGAAAACTGTCGGACTGCCGATCGGCTCCCTGGCTGGTTCGGTGGCAGTTTTTCTGGCCTGACGAAGCAGGGTAAAAAACATCTGCGCCCAGAACAGCGTCAACAGAGCAAAAACGACCAGGCCGGGGCCGGTCTCACTCCAGGAGATTATGGTCAACCCGGCGCTTGCCAGGAGGCAGAAGATCGAGGCAACGATACCTATCCAGAGCCACATTTTGTTCACCTGTTGATCAATTTGTAAAGTTCTTCATTCTTTCGGCGACGGCGTTGTAGAGTTCCGGCAGCCAGACCGGGCCACTTGCCGATGGCGACGGCGTTGTTCTGAAATCGTAAGGCGCCATGATGACTTCGACATTTTCAAAACCGGTGCGGGCGACCAGCACAAAGAGCTTTTCGATTGCCGGGTCGCCCATTGCCAGACAGCCGATCGAGGCTTCACGGCCATGAATGAAAATATCGCTGCCCGGGCTGGTACGGCCTTCTGCGGCAGCATGACGCAAATCAAATTCGTTCGGGTAATTGATTTTCATCGACAGATGAAAACTACTGTTCGGGTTAAGGCCGGCAAGACGATAAAGTCCTTCGGGCACCTGCCTGTCGCCTTCACGCAGTTTGGGGCCAGGTCCGCCGCTGGCGGCAAGAATCGGATAGGCTGCGACCATTACCGGGGCATTGCTGCCCGGTGCCCAGACTTCAAGGGTTCTTTCCTGTTTGAGGGCGATAAATGTCAGCGATGCGGGCGGGTAAGTCACACCCGCCACAGCGAATTTCGCTTGCAGATCGGCATCGGCAGAGGCACCATAAAGTTCGATAACATCAGCGACTGTGCGCATTCCGGAAACCCCGACAACTTTCGGAAACCAGATCGTTCTCCAGAAGAAATAAAAACCGGCAAGAACAAATACCATGCAGATAAAAAACAACACAATACGTCTATTGAAAATCATCGCCAGACCATTTTGGCAATTATCAGCTGCCGAGGCATTGTTCGATAGTGGGGTCAGGGAGATTGGCGAGGTCGGTGACGAGGAATTCGGGAATCAGCTCGTTGAGGGTTTTTGAGCCTTCTGAGGTGAAGACGGTGACGACACCGTCGCGGCTGATTTCGTCGCTGACGCTGTCTGAATCCGGGTGGTAGCGAAATTTGGCGACGGTGGCCTCTTCGACGGTTACCGAAAAACGCTTTTCACGGCCGTTTTTGAGGAGCCATTGAATATTCAGGGTTCCGGGCCTGACATTGCGGATCTGCAGCGGGCAGGCACCGAGATGGTTACCATTTACCGCCACCTGCGTTTCTTCGGCGTCACACTTGAGAAACAGTTCGACGCCGAACTGATATGGCCGCGGATTGGCCTGAACTTCAGGCAGCTGCGACAGTTTTTGACGACACAAATCGACCTGTGCGGCGAAATAACCGGCCTGAAAGGCCTGCCCAAGAACGTGCAGAACCACCGGCGAATCGGGAGCGCGATGCCAGGCGCGGCTTAGACAGGCCAGGGCCAGCGGCACATTCATCTGCGCCAGATAAATGTCGCCGAGCATGCCACAGACAAAGGGGTCTTCGGGAGTCATCAGCAGCCTCTGCCGCGCCATGACCAGCGCCTGCGCCACCCCTTCCTTTTTCCAGACCGCCGAAATATTGCCGAGCGACAGCGGTCCAAAATCAGCTTCAGAATGGCCGGCGCCATCGCCAGCATCGGCACTGGCCTTCGCCGCACTGGCCTTTGCCGGGTCGAAACCTGCGGTCAGAGGTGCGAACACCTGCTGACAAGCCTGTGCCCATTCTGAATAGCCGGCGTTATTGAGCAGACTGACCGTGGTCGCGGCAAAAACTGCAAAAAAATGTTCTGGCGAAGAGTAATCGCCAAGCGACTGCATCAGCATCGGCCCGATCAGCGGCAACTCAGGCTTTTCAAGCGAAAGTAGTTCAATAGCCGCAGCCAGACCGTATGACCGGTCTGAATCGTATTCCCAGTTCGCTTCGAGGCAGTGGGCAAGAAACTCACCCGGAAAACGCCGGTAATGTTCAAGCACTTCGGGCTTCAGCTCACTGTAAGCCGGCATCAGAACCCGGCCGCGAATATCTTTCGCTCCGGCCTTCGCATGCTGCAGAACCGTCTGCAGACGCTGACCGGCAGCGGCAAGCTCGGGATCACCACCGTCGATCATGTCTTCGGCGATGTAATCAAGCATAAAATACTGGTGCAGCGACGGAATAAGCACCACCAGCCGCCCGATCAGCGGCGCAAATTCGAGATAAAAGCGGCGGCGCTCGATTATTTCACTTTCGCCCATACCGCAGGTCATGAACAAAGCCTGCAGTTCGTCATAGCGTTTGGTCCAGAGGGTGTAGCGCAGCGCCCTGATGAGCTCGTCCTGCCCCTGCGGCTCGGTCGGCACCCGACTGAGCCGGCACATGTTCACATACTGTTCAAGATTGTCGCGATACATTTTACCCTCCGGCAATAAGGCTGGCGATGAATAACATCGAACATTATAGGTTCAGAGCCAGCTAATAGCAACCAGGCATTCACCAGTCAGAAACCTTGCAGAACCGGTTGTACTTTTTTGCGAAAAACGCTAGAATTCGTGGCTGAAAATTTCACACCCGAGGTAACCACACGATGAACAGACTGCAGATACTGCAGAAAATGGCCCTGCTCTGGACCGACGCTTCATGGCTGCCGCAAACAACCGAAGATCTTCTCAACAACAGCGCCTTTGAAAAGGTGGTCAGGGCATTTGTCATGCGACATGCGCCTTTTGGCGGGCTCCCGTGTGCTGACTCAGCCTTTATCGTCAGAATGCTGCGCCGGCTCGAAAAGCAGCCTGTTAAAGCGGTCATGGCCGAGCTTGCCCCTGAAATGCAGTTCAACCAGGAACTTATCTACGATGTTCATCAGCTCGTCGAAAATCTCTATGATTTCTGGCGCAGATACGAGCGTTTTCTGGTCGTAGTCAACAGCTCGAGCACTGACCACAAGGCTTTTAAAGATACGGTCACGCACATGAACCACCTGGTTCGCAAGGCCTATCGTGAAATCTGCGAAAATATCACCAGCGACAGACCCAGAGTTTACCGGCAGCTCGCCGCAGGTTTTCAGGCAGGCATGATCGCCCGAACCGGCAAAACCGGTCTGCCGGCAGAATACGGCCGTATCGACGAAATACCGGTAATCAGGCAGGTGCTGCTCAACCCGCCTCTTATAATTGATCCGCCGGTTAATAAACGCACCGGCGAGTTCATCGAAGTTGACCGCAACCCTCTCATAAACTCAGGTTTCAACCCTCGACAGTTCATCTGTTTTCCGGCAATGGTGGGCGAATTGCGCATCGATGTGTATTTTCATGCTCAGTTCATCAATCTTGGAACCACGCTGTGCAATCTTTTCGAACTGGCTGATGAAGGCGCGCAGGCGAAGAAACCCGACGCGATATATTTCTTTGGCTTGCCGGGCCGGGCCTTTAAGGGCTTTGCAGAAAAGACGGTATTTTTCGATGACCGGAAAAACGATCTGTTGATCGGTGTTGTGCCACTGGCAGAATCATTCGGCTATTTCGGTTATCTTAAAAAAATGGTTCTGACTCTTCACAACATCATCATGATGAAGCGCGGGCGCATGCCGGTACATGGCGCCATGTTCAAAATCGAATTGTCAGGCGGGAAAACTGCCAATATTCTGGTTCTCGGCGACACCGGTGCCGGAAAATCTGAAACGATTGAAGCTTTCCGCGCCCTTGGCAGCCGCAATATAAAAAAGCTGACGGTAATCTTTGACGACATGGGCAGTCTGAAGATTACCGACAAGGGTGTCATGGCTTACGGTACAGAAACCGGGGCTTTCGTAAGACTCGATGATTTGTCGCCAGGTTACGCTTTCGGCAACATTGACCGCAGTATTATAATGAGCCCACACCGCACCAACGCGCGGGTAGTTCTGCCAGTGACCACAATGACCGAGATTCTGCGAGGTCATCACGTCGATCTGTTTCTCTACGCCAATAATTATGAAGAAGTCGACAGTTCACACCCGGAGCTCGAAGAATTCAAAGATATCGGCCAGGCTCTGAATGTTTTCAGAGAAGGAACGTCGATGTCAAAGGGCACAACCACAAGCACCGGCATCGTTCATTCTTATTTTGCCAATGTTTTTGGGCCTTCACAGTTTCGCGACATGCACGAGAAGATCGCGCATAAAATTTTCCAGGCGATGCTTGCCGGTGGCACAACGATCGGCCAGCTAAGAACCAGGCTCGGCATCGACGGTTATCAGTCAGAAGGCCCCAAGTCCGCAGCCAAAGCTCTGCTTGCCCGACTTGGCATCATTCAATAACCCCCTCTCGTTTCGGAGCGTTAATTTAAAGTTTTGCTTCAGAGTTGTGAGTTGCCTGTGATATACAGAGGGCGTTGCCGCTTATAGACAACAGAATGGCAGAAGAATGGAAAGGATACTTAAAATATGTGTGGTGTAATTGGGCTGATTCTGGCGAAAGATTCGAACAAAATGGGGCAGACTGCCTGTCAGCTGCTGAGAATGCTGGAATACCGCGGTTACGACTCGACGGGGGCCGTGATTCAGGATGAAGCGGGCAATATTACCCTGAAAAAAGATGTGGGGGCGCCAAGCAAGGTCGTTTACGAAATGGGCGTCGATAAACTTGCCGGCCAGATCTTCTGTGGTCAGGTCAGATGGGCGACTTTTGGGGTGGTAACCCGCGAGAACGCTCAACCACACGACGTTAAATGCCATACCCATATTTATGGCGCGCATAACGGCAACATTACCAACTGTATGCAGCTGAAAGAATGGCTGACTTCACAGGGCCACAAAGTTGTCAGCAATAATGACGGCGAAATGCTGGTTCACACCGTCGAGCATTTTTTTGCCGAAGAGCTTCGCTATAAAGACGAAACCGATCATCAGGTCAGATATACCGCGATGAAAAATGCGGTAGTCAGAGCCTGCAAAAAGACCACCGGCTCATTTGCCGCCGTCATCGTCGACCCGGTCGCCAGGCGCACGGTCGCTATCAAGGCTGGCAGCAGCCTGTATATCGGCCGGGGCCAGAACAGCGATCTCAATGAATTTGTCATCGCCTCTTCAGATCTGGCATCGGTTCTGCAGCTGACCAAAGTTCTCGTGCCGATAAGAGAAAAGCAGTTCGCCATTTTCGACAGTGACAGCTTTGCCATGTATGACACCCGTGATGGCAGCGAACTGCAGTGGCAGAGCCAGCGCAGTCTGCTCAAGGTCGAAGAAACGCGCCTGCAGCACCCCTACAAATACTTCATGGAGCAGGAAATTTTCAGCCAGAGCCGCAATACTGCCAAGCTGATCAGCCTGTTCGGGGGTGGCAGCCCGCTTATAAGATTACTGCGAGACAGGCTGCCAACTCATGGCGAGCATTATACCCGCCTTGGCGAAGGCATTCAGGCACTGGCACAGCTGACTGAACCGCAGGCATTCAAAGCCGCAGTCGAAGAGCTTTTCGAAACCCGCGCGGCGAAAGAGCTTGCCACGCTGGCCACCGAAATTGAGCCGGGCAAAATCAGCATGGAACTTGAATCTGATTTTGCCTCACTTCTCGAAGATGTGCGTCGGGTTCTCGAACAATCGGGCAGTCGACATGCCTACCCGGTAATGATCAAGCTCATAGACGGCATTTTTGAATTCGAAAACATCAGACTGCTTGAAGGCAGAATGAAAGAATTTGTCGACACCATCGTCAAGGCGCGTCAAAACGGCGATTCAATCTATATTCTCGCCTGCGGCACTTCTTTTCATGCCGCCAAAACCGCACCGTTGTTTTTCAATGAAATTGCCGGTATCTCGGTAACCCCGCTGTTGCCAGGTGAATTCAGAGCCCAGTGCACCCGCTCGCTCGGCAAAACCGATGTTATCATCGGCATCAGTCAGAGCGGCGAAACCAAAGACCTGATCGATGTTTTCAGCTTTCTCGAAGAAAAATACCCGCAGGCAAGACGCATCTGCATTCTCAACAACACCAACTCGACGCTGGCACTCGAAAAATCGCATCTCTATGTACCGCTGTTCTGCGGGCCTGAAATAGCGGTACCCGCAACCAAGAGCTTTCTCAACCAGTTGCTGGTGCTTTACGCTCTCGCGCTTGAAGTAAAAACCAGTCTCGAAAAAGCCGGCGAAAAGAATACTGGTGACGGCATGCCAGCCAGCTTTCATCTTGAAGAAATGATGAAAATCCCTGGCCTGATCGACATGACGCTGAAAACCACGCAGCAGGAAACCGAAATGGTTGCCGAGCAGCTTTATCTCAAGCCAAGCATGCACATTCTCGCCACCCGTATTCTCGGAATTGCCAAAGAAGGGGCTCTGAAGGTCAGAGAAATCGTGCTGAACCACACCGAAGGCTTTGAAGGCTCTGAATTCAAGCATGGCCCGAATACCATTCTCGGCCTGAACTCAATTTTTGGCCTCGATTCTATCGGTGAACTGATGACCCGCCTCGAAGAAGTTCTGAATTTCGTGCTTGAGCACAAAAAAGGCGAACCACTCAAGCCCCGTGGCGTTCTGCGCATGTTCAAGGCCATCAGCGAATATGCCTTCAAAGACCTCAAGCCCACCTATCTGAGCAACGAAGAAAAGGAAATCTTCGACGAAGTTTTCAGACACTTCAATATTTTTAGCAGTCTCTATGACAATTACCCGCTGATATTCATCACGACACCGCGCGAACGCGATATCAATCTGACCATTTCGCAGATAAACACCCATAAAATCAGGGGCGCCAACGTCTATCTGATTGCCGAAGACAACAACGACCTGCGCGAAGCGGTTTCGGTAACACCATCTTCAGCTTTTCCGTATAAATATGGCTATATAGTCATTCCGAAAACTGGGTCGAAGATCATTTCGATCTTTGCCATAACCGTGGTTCTGCAGATGCTGGCCTTCAGAATGAGTCTGAATAAAATGCAGTTCATGGATCGCCTGGAAATAGCCAATCATGGTGTACACCCCGATGTCCCCAAAAACGTCAGCAAGTCGATAACCGTCGATTAAAGCTCTTAAACCGATTTAGCCACTGGCGGTGCACCAAGGTGCGCCGCCAGCGTTTTTTCGAGATCGACTCTTTTGAAAGGTTTGCACAGACTGGCGTTAAAACCAAACTGCTGCGGATTGGCCATAACCGGGTCATCGGCATAACCGCTGACGACGAACACCGGGGTTTCCTGGCAGATGTTGCGAATTTCTCTGATCACCTCACGACCGCCCGGGCCACCGGGAATGGTCAGGTCGAGCAGCACCGCGGCAAGTTTCCGACCCGCCCGGGTTTCGTCGATAAAATAGCGCACGGCCGATTCGGCGTTTTCATGGCAGACGGCAGAATAGCCAAGCGTCTGCAGCATCACACCGATTGTTTCGCGCAGAATTTCCTCGTCATCCATTACCAGAATCGTGCCACCGCCAGCACGCACCTGAGCATCAGACGATTGCGGCACAGCCTGTTGAACTTCAGCTGTCGCGGGCAGATAAATCGTAAAAACGCTGCCGACACCGGGTTCTGAATCGGCCTCGATACAGCCATCATGTTGACTTATAATCGAAAAACAGGTTGGCAGCCCCATCCCCGGGCCACCAGGCCGGGTCGAAAAGAACGGGTCAAAAATCTTTTCGAGAATGTCTTTCGACATACCGGGCCCGGTGTCTTTAAAAGTCAGCTTCACATAGTTCCCGGGCCGGCATACGGCTGGCAGCCCGCAACTCAAACAATTTTCGCCGGCGACTTCAAGACTGCCGCCATTGGACATGGCCTGTCTGGCATTCAAAGCGATATTTTCAATCGCCTGAGCAATCTGACTTCGGTCAAAAACGCAATTCATGAGATTATCGGCAAATCTGAAACTGCAGACGACCTTAGAGCCTTCGAGCGCCCGCTGAACCGATTCAGCAATACAGGCGGCCAGGTTACCGGGTTTGCGGCAGGGAGCACCGCCTTTGGAAAAGGTGAGCAGCTGCCCGGTAAGCGCACGGGCCCGGTCAATCGTACGCAGCGAGTTTTCGAGAAATGCAATGACTTTCGGTTCAGTTGAAGTGTGAAGCGCCAGGTCAATGTTGCCATAAACCCCGGCGAAAAGATTATTGAAGCCGTGTGCAATGCCGCCAGCCAGAGTTGCCAGCGACTCAAGCTTCTGAATATGGTGCAGACGGCTCTCAAGCGCCAGGTTTTCCTGCTCGGCTTCTTTCTGGGCAGTGATATCGATCTCGACGCCACAGCAGATGATATGGCCATCGTCGCGCCGCCGCAACTGTGATGAAAAAAGAGCCCAGCGCTGCCTGCCATCAGGCAGAACGAATCTTGCTTCACAGTTAAAATCACAAAGTTTGGCAACACATTCTGCCTCTCTGGCCGCCAACATCTGCCTGTCATCTGGGTGTATCTGAGAATAAAGCAATTCCGGGTTTCTGAAGACAGCCTCTCTTGAAAATCCGTGCAGCTTAACGACCCCGGCGCTGAGGAAGGTAAATTTGCGACTTTTGCCGTCAGTGCCGGCGTCGATCTGATAAACCATGCCGTCAGGCAGATTATCACTGATTGCCCGCAGTTTGGCCTCACTCTCGTGCAACGCAATAATTGTCTGCTTGAGGGTAGTGACATCCTGAACCGTGCCTTTTGAAACCAGAGGCCTGCCACTTTCGGAAAAGCTGGTCTCACAAAATTCGAATACGTATTTAATGCGCCCATCTGGCATCAACAGCCGATGTTCGACGTGATAAAACTTTTTCTCATGCAGCGATTTCAGAAAAACTTCGTTAACTTTTTCCCGGTCTTCAGGGTGAATAACTGAAAGAAAATATTCATAACTCGCCCCGAATACAGACGGGTCCAGTTCGAAAATACGGTAAACCTCATCAGACCAGAAAAGCTGCTGCGTCTGGTGGTTGAGTTCCCAGCTGCCGGTATGGCTCTGGCGCTGTGACATCTGAAAAGAGGCTTCGCTTTTGCGCATTCTGGCTTCGCATTTTTTACGCTCACTGATATCGCGGCAGAAGCAGATCATCTGGCCGCCAAAAGCATTCATTACCGCAACGGCAATTTCGAAGTCGAGAAGGCGCCCGTCCTTTGCCCGATGCCGCTTTTCAAATCTGGCATAACCGTCCTCACGAACTTTGGCCATATTGACTTTGACAGTTGCAAGGTCTTCGTCTGCATCTATATCCCAGACATATTTCTGCAGCACTTCTTCGCGGGAATAGCCTGTCATTCGGCAATAAGCCTCATTTACGGCGATGATTTTCCCTTCGAGACTAATCGCCAGGAAGCCATCGAGAGAAATCTCGAGAACTGCTTTCAGATACTCTTCAGAGTCAAAACGGCACTTTGCCCCGACGGTTTCATTTATCACGTCTTTCATGATTATCCCCGCCCCGTTTACAACTATATTTTGTAGAAGCAGACAGCAAAAAACCGATGGCCCCTATAAGCATGGTTCAACGTTTTGTGGCTGTAAAAAGCCCCTGTTTGCTGTTTTTTTGTCTACCCCTTAATCATTGTAAAGTATCCTGCTTTTTTACACAACTGCCCGGAAATTTTGCGTTAACAGTTGTTAATAGACACTTTCTGCAAAAAATGTTATTCAGTAATTATAGACAGGACAGGGAGGGAAAGAATGGTTGAAAACGCTTCCGGCATTTCTGCGGCCGAACATGGCATGGTACCGCTCAACACCTGGGACAAAATCATCGGGAAAATCATAGAATCACGCCAGGAACCCGATATCGAGAAGAAAATAGACATGCTGATCGCAGTGCTGGTAAATATCAGACTGCTCGACAAAGAAGAGAAAATCACCGACAACCGGGATATCAAAGAAAACATCGAGACGATCTACCAGCGACTTTTTGCCGAAACCCTGCGTACACTCAACACGATGCAGAGCCCAACCAACGAATACATTTATTACTGCCGCGAGGTGCTGAAAAAGCTGCCCATCAGAAGCGGCGGCGGCGACCTGATCGGCGACATCCGCAGTGCCGCTGAATATTTCGAAGAGGGCCGCAACGGCAGCGATCCGATGATGTCATTCGCCGGCGATCTGCGCAAAGAAGTGCACCGCAAGCTTTCGCCACGTATTCTCAGCAAATATCTCAAGCCCTATCTCGAACTGGTTAAAAACAGCAACCCGGAACCGATGACACAGGCCGGTTACATGGCTCTGGTCGGGCGTTTTGACGCGAAGAAGGAAGACCCGAAGTTCATCGAACTGGCAGAAGAGATGAACGACAAGCTTTCCTACCTCTGGGATTACGAAAAAGGCGATATTACGGTGGTCAAGGGCAACCTCGAAAAGAACCTCAGCCTTTTCGAGCGCTGCTTTCTCAAAAAAGAGATGCAGACTTTCATCGAGATCTGCACCGCGAGCTACATTCAGAACACCCACAACCTTGTCGACTGCCTCAAACGCCTCGCCAGTTTCAAGATGCTGATCAAAAAATCATATTTTGAGAAACGTATCGAACTCTATGATTTCATCAATCTCGACCTCGACATCGGGCGTCTGGTATTCATTTTCACCAATGACCTTACCAACAATCATTACGAAACGGTCACCTACGAAAACATTCGTGAATGCGTCGGTCTGGTGCGTGAATTAATCGGTCTTCTCAACCAGAAGGGCATTATTCCTGAAAAGAACGAGAAGCTGCTGAAAGATCTCAGCGAAGTGGCGGCAGGCGAAACGGTCGACATTCTGCGCACCAAGCGTCTGATGCAGAATATCGCGATCGAACTGCAGCAGTTCATGCAGAAAAACATCTATTACCGCCTCGGTCAGATGCTCAACTACGTGCTCGAAGCCTACAAGGTGCCAACCTCGAGCCTGTCGCCGATCAAAGACCGCTTTTTCAACAATTTCATCAGAACCACCGAGTTTCATGCGGTTAACGAGTTCATCGAAAAGATCATTATTTTCCTGAATCGCGAGCTGGCCACCAAAAACGCCGAAAACAGCCTGTATGGCAAATACCGTGTCGCCGAAATGCCGCCAGTTAATGGCAATTACGATGCTTTTATCGCGACCACCTGGCAATCGACTCCTGATTCGGTGCGGCCTTTTCTCGGCGGCAAAGGCAACGGCATCATCGACATGCACAATCTCGGCGTCAATATTCCGCCCGCGTTCATTCTCGGATTGCCGATCTGCCGCGAGATTTTCAGCGATAACGCCGACCGCGACGGCTTCAGAGCCGCCATTAAAAAATACGTGCAACAGCTTGAGGAAAAAACCGGGCGCAAACTTGGCTGCCCCACCAACCCGTTGCTCGTCTCGGTCAGGTCGGGCACGACCATTTCCCTGCCCGGTTCGATGTGTACAATCCTCAACGTCGGCATTACCCGCGGGATTCTTGAAGCACAGCGCCGCAGCTTCGGTGAAGCCTTCGGCAACAGTATCTATCTGCGCTTTTTGCGCAACACCCTGGTTGCCCTCGAAATCGACATCAAAAAAGAAGAAGCGGCCGGCAGCATCGAAACCGCGATCAGCAATGCCGAAAGCCTTGTCAGAGACAAACTTGGCGACGCATTTCTCACCGACCCGTTCGAACAGCTGGTCAGATGTATCGAGCTGGTTTTTGCGTCGAGCCGCTCACAAAGCGTCAGAGAATACCTCAAAGAGCTGTCGATCGAGGTAATCTACGGTACTGCAGTCACCATTCAGCAGATGGTTTTTGGCAACAAGAATCAAAGCTGTATGAGCGGCGTGCTGTTCACCCGCAACCCGATCAACGGCAACGATGAGATGTTCGGTGAATACCGCGAAATGACCCAGGGCGAAGATGTGGTCATGGGCAACATCATCACCCGCTCGATTGCCGCGATTCCACCGCGCCTCAAAGAGGAACTGACCAGATACAAGAACCTGCTCGAAAATGAGCTGAAGCACGACCTCGACATTGAATTCACCGTTGAAGACGACCGCCTGTATCTGCTGCAGACGCGCCGCGCCAGTATCAGCACCTACGCCAAGCTCGTCGTCGATACCGATATGATGAAAAAGAGCATCATCAGTCTGGATGAGTTCAGAAAACGCATCGAGCGCATGTGCGCCACCAATGCCTTTATCTCGGTGCCACGCGTCGAAGAAGAATTCAGAGAGTGGAAACCGCCGATCAGCGAGGGGGTGCCGATCAATCACGGCATTACCTGGGGCAGTCTGGTATTGACGCCAGAGAAGCTCGAAGAAATCAAGGCAAACCGCGAGAACATCATTTATTTCGCCCAGAATACCAAGCCTTCTGATTTTTACATCATCAACAATTCGCATGGTATCGTCACGATCTTCCCCGGACGCACCTCACATGCGGCAATCACTTCGATTACGCTGAACAAGCCATGTATGGTCGGCTGCGCCAATGCAGTGATCAACCTCGAGCAGAAAACCGTCACCTTCAAGGGCGGCGAGGCTGACATCGTCGTTAAAGAGGGTGAACTCGTCACTCTCGACGCCAACAGCGGCTACCTCTACCGCGGCACTGTGCCGCTGTCGAACAGCTTCATCAGAACCACCAACATTCTCGATGCTGCCAGAAGCGTTAACTCACCAGATGCAGCGGCCGAAAAGGTCGAAAAGATCATTCGCGAGAAAATTGCGATTCTCGAAAAGGAAACCGGCTTCAAAAAGCGCGTCGTCACCAGCGTGCCAGCTGAACAACTGAAGGGACGAAATGTTCTGGTACGCGTCGACTTCAATGTACCGTTATCGAAAGGCAGAATCACCGACTCGACGCGTATCGACGCTGCGATGCCGACAGTTCGCTACCTGCTCGAATCGGGTTCCACGCCGATTCTCTGCTCACACCTCGGAGAACCCGACAAACAGGAAAAGAAAGGCAAATCACGCGAGGAAATCTACGCCGAATACAGTCTCAAGCCGGTCGCCGAATATCTGCGGCAGCAGTTCGTTGACCTCGTCTTTCACGAAAAGAGCATCGCCTCTTCCGGCGTGCTGATCAAAAAAGAAGATATTGTCAAAAACCGCATCAATATCATCGAAAACCTGCGCTTCGCGATCGGCGAGAAAGAGAACGATGCAGTGTTCTCACGCGGCCTGGCTGGTCTGTCTGATGGAATCTATGTCAATGATGCTTTCGGCACCAGCCACAGAAGCCACGCTTCGATAACCGGCGTAACCAAGCATGTTGCGATGAAACTTGCCGGCATTCTCGTCGAAAAAGAACTGCGTTATCTCGGCAATGCGGTCTCGAACCCGGAACGGCCATTTGTCGGCATTACCGGCGGTTCAAAGATTTCGACGAAGCTTGGCATTATCGAATCGCTGCTGCAGAAGATCGATCTGCTGATCGTTGGTGGTGGCATCGGTTACACGCTGATGAAAGCAACCGGTTTCGACGTGCAGAAATCTCTCGTCGAAGAGTCGATGCTGGAAACAGCAAAAAAACTCATGGACAAATATGGCGACAAAATCATTCTGCCGCGCGATTTCGTCATTACCGATCATTTTGATTTTGCCAACCAGAAAGTAGGCAATCTCGAGCGCAACGTCAAAACCATAAAAGAAGGCTGGGAATCTTTCGATGTCGGCAAAGAATCGATAGAACATGCCATCAGCGTGCTCGAAAAAGCGAAAACCGTTCTCTGGAA
Source organism: Candidatus Rifleibacteriota bacterium (assembly GCA_024710355.1). GTDB lineage: Bacteria > Muiribacteriota > Ozemobacteria > Ozemobacterales > Ozemobacteraceae > Rifleibacterium. The sequence continues at coordinate 25,116 of JANJUX010000045.1, read as the reverse complement.
TGGGCCGATCGGCGCCTTTGAGATCAAAGAAGGCTCTGAGGGCACGATCAGACTCGCACACGAACTCGCGCGCATGGCCGAGAATGGCAAAATCGTCATCATCGGCGGCGGCGATTCGGCTTCGGCGGTTAAGATCGCCGGGGTCTCCGACAAGATGACACACGTGTCGACCGGCGGCGGCGCCAGCCTGGAATTTCTCGAACGCCTGACGCTGCCAGGTGTGTCGGTTCTCGATTCAGAATAAGCTCTTCAGACCGGCTCCGGAAGGATTCTCCGGAGCCGGTTTAATTTCAGAAATTGGCAAAAAGGTCCTGATTGTGGAAAAAACCATTATCTGCTTCTGCAAAAATGTTGATAAAGAGACAATTATCGAGGCCATCAAGGCCGGCGCCAATTCTCTCCAGAAGATCCAGCAGACCACTGGTGCCTGCACCGGCAATCAATGCCTTCAGCTTAATCCGAAGAAAACGTGCTGTTCGGCAGATATTGCTGAGCTGATCAGACAGTATGCAGATTCGAGTCCTGCTTCGAAAAACCATTGTTGTTGCAGGTAAACGATTATTACATTTTGTGGCCGAATGGAATCTTGTATTTACGAAGTTTGCCACGCAATGTGCTTGGATTAAGAGCTAGTATCTCGGCGGCACCACCGGGCCCTTCGATACGGCCTCTGGTCGCATCCAGCACCCGGCACAGATGGTTTTTGACGATGTTTTCCAGGGTATCCATGCGCCTTTCGGGAGATGAAGCAATTGCGGTTTTGCCCGGAAAATAGCTGGCAGGTATTTCTACTGGCTTGCCATTACAGACGATCAGACCGCGCTCGATAACATTTTGCAGTTCTCTGACGTTGCCTGGCCAGTCATATTGCAGCAGGCGGTCAAGAGTTCCGGGAGCCAGACTTTGATTGACCGGCATGTTCAGCTCGCGCGATTTGCGAACCATAAAATATTGCGCCAGCGGCAGAATATCTTCTTTTCTTTGTCTGAGCGGTGGTAATTCAATAGGAAAAATATTGAGCCTGAACCAGAGATCTTCACGAAACCTGCCGGCGCGCACCATTTCAAGAAGATTCCGGTGAGTCGCCGCGATAACCCGCACGTCTATTTTAAGCGTATGTTGCCCACCGACCCTCTCATACTCTTTCTCCTGAAGTACCCTGAGAAGCTTAACCTGCGCTTCCAGGCTCAGCTCACCAATTTCATCAAGAAAAATCGTACCATTGTTGGCACGTTCGAAACGTCCCTTTTTAACCGCAACAGCACCAGTAAAAGCGCCTTTTTCATGGCCAAAAAGTTCGCTGTCAAGAAGAGATTCTGGCATGGCTCCGCACTGCACTCTGACAAACGGGCCATCGCGGCGTGGACTGGTCTGATGTATATTTTTTGCAATCACTTCTTTGCCGGTACCGGTTTCACCAAGCAGCAATACCGGGCTGGAAGTTCTTGAAACAGTCTTGACCATTTCCATCACTCTTTTAAGGCCAAAATCCGCGCCAACGACAAGATCGCCACCAGACCTTTCAAGATCGGTCTTCATGGCCTGATTTTCATCGACCAGGCCCTCTTTGAGCTGCAGCAGTTCGCGATACCTGATTGCATTGCTCATGGCGATGGAAAACGGCTTCATTACTGAGAGCAACAAATCGGCATGGTGCTGCCGATAAACATTTTTCCCCTCTTTGGCAATAACCAGAGAGCAGCCTCGATAGCCGCCGGAGTCAATTTCCATTTTCAGCATCGAGTAGCGTTCGATATTGGCAAAAATCTTGAGCATCGGCGCTGGAAAATTGCCGAAGTTGTCAATGGTAATCGACTTTTTCTGACTCTTCTCAAAAACTTCCAGTTCGCTGACTTCTTTGCTGTTGAGCCACAATATGGGCTCTCTGATGTCGTCCGGCTCGTTGAGAAGTCGCTGACCATATCTGGATACCGAAAAAACCTTTACTCCGCCGTCGTCAACATCTTCAACCAGATACATGCCCATCATATCCATGGGAATAAAATCGCACATATAATTAAAAGTCGCTTTAATTGCCTCGTCAACTTCGAGACTGCTATGAATTCTCAAGGCCACTTCACGAAAAAATTCTTCGGTATTACAACTTTTCAAAACATCTCACTCCATATGTGAAATTCACGCCGACTATCATATTAGACACAATCTATCACATTTAGCAGGTAAAATCTGTTAAATAAAACAGATTTTATCAAAGCCCGCGCAAAACATTGATCACCAGTGCAAATCAACGGCAGCAAATATATGGCACGGTTTATGCTGTTATGATAGTTGCTTTGTTTCCTGGCAGACAGTTACCCGGGGCCAGAGCGCAATGACAAACTGAAAGTCGGTCTGCCGGCAGTCATCGATCTGTTCAATGTTCTGACTGTTTATCTGAAATAAACCAAATTGATTCAAGGATGGCAAAAGATGCACTCACAATCAGGAAAATCACTATGGATAGCCCTTCTGGCTTTTATCTGCCTTCTCGGGCTCATATCTTTTACCCAGATACAGACTGCCAATGCGGGACTTGATAAGAACAGGGAAGATAAACAACCCCAGGTATCTTCGCCAAACAAGGTGCCGGTTAAATTATCAGAGGTAACCAGAAGGCAGTTCCTCAAGACCATAAACGTGTATGGCAAGGTTGAGTCTTATCAAAGTGCTTTTGTTGCCCCCAAAATTTCTGGAGAGGTCGAGAAACTGTTTGTCGACGAGGGCAGTCGCGTTGAAAAAGGCAAAACCCGCCTGTTCGAAATCGACAACCTCAAACTGCAACAGAAAGTCGATAATGCGCGTCAGAATATTGCAATTGTTCTTGCGGTTGAAAAGGAGCGCAAAGCCTTGCTGCGCAAAGCCCAGATCGATTTTGACAAAAAATCCAAGAGCTACGCACGCTACAAAGCCCTGCTCGAAAAGCAGGCAATCACTCAGGAAAGCTTCGACAACCACGAAGCCGACTATCTTTCGTCAGTCGCTGAAGTAGAGCACAAAAAGGCAATTCTCGAACTCGGTCAGGCTGAGGCAAAGCAGGCAGTCATCAACCTGCAGATGGCAGAAAAAGACCTGGCTGACTCAATTGTAATTGCCCCCATAGACGGCTATATCAGCGAAAAACACATCGAAATCGGCGAAATGGGGCAACCTGGCAAGCCGGCATTTAAAATCGACAATACCGAAAAATTGCAGATAAGCGCTTTTATTCCGGCTGAATACAGTTCAAGCATTGTTCAGGATAAAACCGAAGTCGAATTGACTCTGTATGGCGAGGTTCTTTCTCCAAAGCTGAAAGTAACCTATGTGAGCCCCGTCATCGACACAAAAATGCACATCTTCGAAATCAAGTGTCTGGTCGAAGCTGGCACCCATAATCTCAAGCCCGGGCAATCGCTACAGATGAGACTTCTGGTCAATGAGCAGTCCGCTATAACTGTGCCGACCAGAGCGCTGGTCGAAAGCGCTGACGAATGCGCCATTTTCGCCTGTGAAAACGGTACAGCCCGCAAACTGACTGTAAAAAAGGGCGAAGAATTCGAGGGTTTCACCGAAATTAAAGAACCAGAACTGCTCATTGGCAGCAAAGTCATCACCGAGGGGCAATTCATGCTCAAGGACAATCTACCGGTAACGGTTATCGAATAGGAGCAGACAATGTTTTTAGCCACAGCATCAGTCAAACGCCCCGTTGCCATGTCAGCTCTGCTGATAGGACTCACGCTCCTGGGTATCTATTCTTTTTTCAAGATGGGCCTCGAGCTAATGCCCAAAATCGACATTCCTTACATCACAATAGTCACCGTCTTTCCTGGCGCAAGCCCTGAGCAGATCGAAACCGATATCGCCAAAAGAATCGAAGACCGGATGATGACCCTTGAAGGACTTAAGCACATAAGCTCAACCTGCATGGAAAACGCCTGTCAGACCCTTCTTGAATTCAATCTCGGTACCAATATCGATGTTGCTGCCACAGATGTGCGTGAAAAACTCGATCTGGCAAGAGCCGACATGCCTGAAGACGCCGAAGACCCGAAAGTATTGAAGTTCGACATTAATTCCAAGCCAGTAGCCAATCTGGCGCTTACTGGCCCGACCACAATAGAAGAGCTTTACGATTACGCCGACAACCACCTGAGAGACAAACTTACAGTCGTAGATGGCGTTGCCGACGCAGAATTAATCGGCGGCGCAAAACGCGAAGTTCAAATTCTGATAGACCGCGAAAAGCTTGCTGCCAGAGGATTGTCAACACTCGATGTTGTCCATGCAGTTAATTCAGCCGTCAAAACGATTCCGGTAGGCCGAATAAAAGAACTTGGAACTGAAATCGGAGTCGAGTTCAGCGGCGATGTTTCACACGTAGACGGCCTCAAAGAGCTTGAAATCAGCAACAAAAACGATGGGAAAATCATCTTTCTCAAAGACATTGCTGAAGTAAAAATGGCAGCGGCCGAACTCAGACAGATCGCTTTTTTTGAAAACGAACCATGTATCGCAATTAAAATTATCAAGCGCAGCGATGCAAACGCCGTTACTACCGTAACGAATCTGCAGAATTCCATTGCCAGAATCTCCGCAATTTTGCCGGCCGGCTGGAAGCTGAACTGGGTTTCCGACGACGCCAGATTCATTCAGGCGAACGCCAGCAGTGCCTGGGAAAACATTTTTCAAGGCATTCTCCTGACCGCACTTATTCTCTTTCTGTTTCTTTACAACTTAAAGATCCTGCTGATTGCGGGCATTACCATGCCTCTGAACATCGTTATCGGCTTTTTCTTCATGAAGTCTCTGAATTATACGCTCAACCTGTCGACTCTTATTTCAATAGGTCTTTCGGTTGGTATCCTGGTAACCAATTCGCTGGTCGTATTAGAGGCTATAATGAAAAGGTTCGCCGAAACCGGCGACGCCAGACAAGCAGCAATAGAGGGAACCAGCGCCTCGACAATACCGGTTCTGGCAAGCAGTGGCACCAACATCGTCGTGCTTTTTCCCATCGCCAATATGGGCAGTATGGTTGGCCTGTTTCTGGAACCGCTTGCCACCACAATGCTGATCATGACAGCGGTATCGCTGTTCCTTTCATTCACCATCATCCCGTTACTCAGCTCGATTCTGCTGAAAAAGAATACGAACGAATCAGGACTGCTGAGAAAAATGGAAACAGGCTTCAACGGTTGGTTCAATCGAGTGACACAGCGGTATATGGATATGATAACGATGGCACAGAATAATAAAGTCGCCAGCGCCTTGTTCATAGTTGCATTTGTTGTGCTTATGCTGCATGCACTTTCGCTTGCTCCGCTTATCGGTGGCGGTTTCATGCCTACGGCAGACATGGGCAACGTAACCGTCAAGCTTGAGTTTCCGACCAGCTATGGCCTGGAGCAAACTCGACTGCGCACTCTTGAAGCGGTAAAGATTGCCAGAAGCCTGCCCGACGTTAACTCTGTTCTCAGCGCTGTTGGCAAGGTAGATGGCGGCTTTGGGCGCTCTTCTGAAGGGGTTTATCTTGCAGAAGTAAAGCTCAGAATAGCCGACAAGGACAAACGAAGTATTTCTATCGATGAGTTTCTCGCAAAAATCAAAAAAAGCTTCAGCACTTTTACCGATGCAATAGTTACAATCAGCATTCCGAGCCCGGCAGGTGGCAGCGAGGCTCCATTGCAGGTTGAATACAGCGGCGAAAACCTCAATGTTCTCGATCAAATTGCTACCACCGTAAAGGCTAAAGCCGAAGACATTGCCGGTTTTATTTCTATGGATACTACGGTGCGCAGCGGCAAAAAGAAAATTAAAGTCATTCCGAAGCGCGATGTCCTAAGCGAATCCCAGATGGCTGCGGTAAATCTGGGCACGGCGCTGAGGGGCAATGTTGAAGGCTTAAAGGCAGCAACCTTCAAAAAAGGTGATCGCAACTATGACATTGTCGTTAAATTTGCCGAAAATGATGGTTCTGAGCAGGTTAAAGAATTCAGTTTTGCCGGCAAAGATGGCAAGCAGATCGCCTTAACCAATTTTGGTCAGCTCGAAAAGGTTGTCGCACCAATTCAGATTATCCGAAAAGACAAGCAGCGCATTGCCAAGTTCGAGTCTTACCTGGCAAAAAGTCTGCCAATGGGCAATGCCATGAATTACGTCAGCGAGTTTTCCAGAAAAGTAATGCCGGTCGGCTATGAATTTAAAGCGACGGGCCAGGCCGAAATGATGCATGATGCACAGATGAACCTTGCCGAAGCCGCCGGAATCGCCGTAGTGCTGGTCTTGCTGACTCTTGCGGCAGTAATGGAATCATTCACGATGCCTGCCATTATTCTGCTGTCGATCCCCCCCATGTTGATCGGCATGCTTTGGGCTTTATATCTTACCGGTTATTCCATTTCGATTTTTGTTCTTATGGGTGGCGTCATGCTTATCGGCATCGTTGTTAACAACGCAATCCTGATGCTTGAAGAATACAACAATCTGGCAGCCACCGGAACAATGTCGAAAAAGCAGGCTCTGGTTCAGGCGTGCGGCAGCAGTCTGCGCCCCGTAATCATGATCACTCTGGCTGCGGTTCTTGGCATGCTGCCAATGGCTTTTGGCAGCGGCATCGGCTCAGAACTGCGCACCGACATAGGCATCTCTTCCGCGGGCGGCATTCTTTCTTCAGCAGTCATCTCGATGTTTCTCATACCAATTGTCTTCAGCTTCTTTCTGCGCGACAAAAAAGTCGACCAGACCTGATAGCAACCCGCACAAGGCAATTTTACCAGAGTATCAATTCACCCCGCGGCAAAACGAGGGGTGCTTCTTAGACAGCTTTGTATGCAACAAAATGGCTTCAATAAGGAGAAAAAACATGATCGAATTATGGAAAAAGGGCATTCTCAATGACACCAACCCAGAATCTATAACCAGAGAGAAAATCGAAAAAATCAGCAAAGATCTTGTTAAACAGGGATGTTTATCAGAGCAGGAAGGAAACGAGATTATCCATTCGCTGAACGAATTGATCGAGCTGATCGAGCGTGAAAAAAACCTGGAATTGAAAATAGAGCCTGCAATCTTCAAAGTCCTCACCAAATTCGATGTTGCAAGAAAAGAAGATATAAGAAAGCTTGAAAAAAGAATTGCAGCACTGGAAAAAGAAAAAATCACCAATTTTGCCAGAATGAACGCAAACGAAATCTGATTGGCAGGACTTGAAATATATTTTCAGAGCAACCACACCAGGAGGAATTATCAAGTGAACAGCTATGTTAAAAGAATGAAAAAAATTGTGGCAAACACTTTGCGGGTCGATGAAAAGCAGGTCACAATCGAAACAGACCTGAGAGAACTCGGCGCCGACAGCCTCGATATCGCAGAGCTTTTAATGGAATTCGAAGAGCATTTTGAAATATCAATTCCAAACGAAGATACTGCTGAGTTTTTGTCGCTTAAGACAGCGATTGATTACATTACAGCAAAAAAAGCTGAGCATTCTAAAGGAACATACGGTAGCTGAAACAACTCAAATAGTTTTTGCATAACAATTCTCACCTCTTGGCCAAAATGGAACGCATCTTCCCATGATAAGAGAGGTGCCGTGCATATCTTAATCAACGGAAGTTCAGACCATGAAAACAATATCATCACTTACAGCCCGAATTCTAATAGTAACCTTATCAGTCATTTTTGCAGCTTCAACAGTACAGGCAGATACTCTTGCCAGTCTGATCGACAAGGCACTTGAGCGAAATATCAGTCTGCAGATTTCTGATCTTGAGATCGAGCGAAGCTTCATTGATCAGAAAACATCTGATAATGCGCTGATTCCTGATGTAAATTTTATTATCAACAGAACCAGCAAAGATTTCAAAGACGATTACCAGAAAAAAAGCCCGACCAGCATCGATAAAATGATGACTTACTCGCTCAAGCTCACCCAGAGTTACCCTGGGCTGGGCAGAATTCCTGCCATACAAAAAGAAATCACGCGACTGAAAACCGACATCAAAAAAACATACAAAGACAACCAGAAAGTTGACGTGCTGCGCAGACTGACCCGCATCTATTTCAAACTGGTTCGCGATCAGGAACTTATTAAAATTCACGAAACCGACCTGATACTGATCGCCGCCCTGATGAAGGTTGCCAGGCTCAACGAAGAACTCGGGCTGGTATTGCATAACGATGTTCTGAGAATAGAGGTTGAACAGCTTAACTCGAATACCGAGCTGATAAAAACCAAAAACAGTTTCGAAAACCTCAGATATGATCTGGCAAATATTCTTGATGTTCAAAATCCTGCAGCAATAGAACTCGAACTGGCGAGAAGTCTCAAATTCCAGACCGGCAGCTATAACAGTGAGATACTTCTGCCCGAGTTGTTCAAGATAGACAACGATATCAACATTGCCAGAACCGACCGGACCATTCTGCAAAAAACAGTACAGGCGGCGCGAAGCGCTCATCTACCAACACTGAGTCTCGATGCTTCCTGCAACTATGGTCGTGAAGTTGGCCCAATAGAAGGCACCAAAGACTTTGCTGCAACTTTCATTCTGACAACACCGGTTTACAATGGCAACGACATCGAAAATGCCGTGCGCACGGCACAAAAGGCCGAAGAAATCGTCAGATTGAGAGTCCGCGACATTTCAAACAATAAAAAGGCAATCCTGGAAAAGGCCGTTGCCGATTATAACGAGGCTCTTTCCCGTATCAGCTTTGCCGAGAAAATGGCCGAACAAAGCTATGAAAATATGCGCATCGTTTTTACACGTTATCAGGAAGGTGCATCTTCGATCGTCGAGCTTATCGATGCGCAGCGACTGCTCACGAATTCTTCCCAGACCGCTGTCAAAGCCTATTACGACGAGCGCGAACGGCTTGTCGAAATACTTCTGCTGCTGCACAAATTTGATGAACTCTACCTTACTGACCAGAACCCTTCGATTCTCAATACCGATTTTCTTATGCAGGCTCTAAAACTTGGAGAAAAGTCGCAAGAAACTCGCTGATAGAAAAGAGAGAGGCCCCATTTTCATCAATATTTCCTGCTTTTAGTTGCCTGGTTTCACCAAAAGCTGCCCTGCACTTGGCCTGTATTAGATTACAGAGACCTGTGATGGTGCCCAACATGCATTCGAAAAAACGACTTCTCCCGGTCATCACATTTATCAGTATTTTTTTTACATTCGCTCCAACTATGGCTGGGGCAAAAACGCCGGTTATTGGCCTTGCTTTAAGCGGAGGCGGAGTCAAAGGTTTTGCCCATATCGGCGTTTTAAAAGCAATTGAAAAAGCCGGCATCAAAATCGATCTTGTCTGCGGAACAAGTATGGGCTCAATTATTGGAGCCTTATATGCTTCTGGCTATTCACCGGAACAGATTGAGAATCTTGTTGCAGAAGAAGACTGGGCGAAAATCATGAATGACCATGTTTTTCGCCGACGTCTAGACCACTTTGAGAAAAAAAATGACGGACAGTATTCTTTTAGAATTCAGGGAAAAATGACTGAAGCGGGATTGATCAAAGGTCAGAGAATCACAGATCTTCTCTGCCGGTGGTTTTCACCGGTACACGAATGTGAGGATTTTTTTCAGCTGCGGATTCCTTTTTCCTGTATCGCAACCGATCTTGAAACTGGCAAACCCGTGAAGCTGAGTAAAGGGTTTCTTCCAGAAGCCTTAAGAGCAAGCATTTCATATCCTTTTGCTTTTACCCCTGTTAAACTGGATGGGAAACTTCTTGGAGATGGAGGAATTGCACGCAACCTTCCTGTTTCCGATTTAAAGGAAGCCGGAGCAGACATAATAATTGCAGTAAATGTCGGCTCCTCACTTTATACCAAGGAACAGATCAATTCGATTCCCAGAATTTTAGAGCAATGCATTTCATTCTTTGGCGAGCAGGATCTGGAAAAACAAAAGACACTATGCGACATCCTTATAGAGCCTGATGTAAAAGGTTATTCAACTTTTTCATTCGACAGTATTCAGGCAATCATAGCTATTGGCGAACAAGCAGGGAAAAGAAACATGTCGCAGCTTAAAAAAATCGGAAAAAAGCATGCAGACATACAGAACATCAAAGCATTCCTTCCTGATCTTGACCGCCATAGTAGAATATTATTCAAAGAAATTAAAATTTCAGGATTAAGCCAGACTCGTCAGAACTTTGTTTTCGATCGTATTGGAGGCAGGAAATTTCGCAGTCTCAACCTAGACGAGATTCAGAATCTTTCGCAGAAAATTCTTGGAACTGGTTTGGCAAGCCTTATCAGCTATAAAATTTCTTCAATTCCTGAAGGCAAAATCCTCACTTTCGTTGTAAAAGAGACCGAACAGTTTGAAAGCAATTTTGGTCTGCGCTACGATGTCGACAGGGGAACTGCTATAAAAACCAGTTTTCTGATGAAAGATCGCTTTCTGGTCGGCGGCAGATCGAGTATTGAGAGCGTAATCTCACAACGCCCCAGGTTTCTTTTCAGAGAATATGTTCACGAGTTCAAAGATATTGGACTGGGAGCAGAGCTTGAGCTGGGCTATCAGAAAAATCAGGTTTCCACAAATTATGATTTTACCAATCAGCTGAAGTATATCAGCTCCGTTTTTTCCGGCAGTTTTTCGCTGAACAAAAAGGTTTCTGAATCAGGACAAATCGGTTTTGGTGCCCAGAAAAAGATCGGTTTTGCTAAATACCGGCATACCCCTGCCGGAATAAATGAGCATGACTACGAATATTCGTCTGTTTTCAGCTTCTTTTCTTCAGATACTCTGGACGACCCATTTTTCCCAAGTTCCGGCAGTCTTATGCAGGTCAATCTGAGTAAATTCATGAATCTTGGTCACTTCAGCAACGAGCGCAAAATAGAAGAATCAAATAAGTTTTCAGTGAATCTTTTGTCATATACCCCTCTTTCTTCAAAAACAACGGCTGGCATTATTTTTTTTGCCGGCACAATTACGGGAAACTCGCTTCCCGGCGACGAACTATTCTATCTTGGCGGCAAGAGAGTAGTTGATGGAACAAGCACCAATTTTGCGGGCTTAAGATACCAGAAGCTTTCAGGAAAAAATATTTTGCAAACAGGTGCAGAATTAAGATTTACCCTGAAAAACGACCACTATATTCTGGGGCGGTGGAATACCGGAAAACTTTCTGAATCCAGCAATGATCTATTTTCAAGCAAATATATCAGCGGCGGTGAATTTGCATATTCTCTTGGAACGCCTCTTGGTGCCATAGAAGTATCGCTCGGCTCAAATGACTTCGATCATAATCTTCATCTGCAGGCAAGCCTTGGAAACTCTTTCTGAAACTTTCAAACAGATGCGCCCGCCTTATAAAAAAACATGTGTTCCCGGAGAATTCTCCGGAGACGGTTTAATTTCAGAAATTTTCAAAAAGGTCCTGATTGTAGAAAAAATCAGAATCTGCTTCTGCAAAAATATTGCTAAATAGATAATTATCGAAGTTCTAAAGGTTGTAGCCGATTTCTCTCAAGAAAGTCCAGCAAGACACCGGTGAATTTACCGGCGGGCAATGTCTTTCAATTCAGGGCAGAGAAAGCATGCTGTTCAGCAGATATTACAGAACTGATCAGACAATATTCAAGCAGGCCGCCGTCTTAGAAAACCCATAGCTACTGTTTTTAAGCTCAAATAAACAACTTTTTTTGAACTCTTCAGCCCCCCACCAGCCAAACAGACACCTGGCAAAACGACCAAATATCTATATTGACATCGGAAACATATTTGGCTATATTGCCAAATAACCAGACTATATTGAGGTGGTTTGTGAACCAGCAACAGCGGCATCTGATCGAAGCCAAAACCGTAGTATTAAAGGCTCTTGCTCACCCGACCCGGCTCTACATCATAGAAGAACTCGCACAGGGTGAAAAGTGCGTCTGCGAATTTGTCGACGCGGTAAAAGCCGATTTTTCGACAATTTCAAAGCACCTTCTGGTTTTAAAAAATGCCGGCCTCGTCGAAGACGATAAACGCGGGCAGCAGGTTTTCTATCGCCTGCGTATGCGTTGCCTGCCAAGTTTTATCAACTGTATCGGAGTGGCCGTCGCTGCCGATGCCAGAATGAAAGCCATGCAGATAAACCCTGATCTATTTGAAGCCAAAAAAGCAGCGGAGGCAAATGAATGAACTACTGGAAGCAGGAATGGAAAAGCCTTTTAACGATAACCGTCGTTTTTCTTATCTGTTACTATCTGCCGGTTGGCACGCCACGCTTTGACAACGCGATTCTTGAAGCTTTTCACCTGGTAAAATGGTATGCACAGGAACACGTATTGCTTTGTCTGATCCCGGCCTTCTTCATCGCCGGAGCCATCGGCGTTTTCGTCAGCCAGGCCTCGGTCATGAAATATCTTGGCGCCAAGGCCAACAAGGTGCTTGCCTACGGCGTCGCTGCCGTTTCGGGCACAATTCTGGCAGTATGCTCATGCACAATCCTGCCGCTTTTTGCCGGCATTTACCGCATGGGCGCCGGTCTTGGCCCGGCCTGCGCCTTTCTTTATTCAGGCCCTGCCATCAACGTGCTCGCCATCGTTCTGACTGCCCGTATTCTCGGCCCGGAACTGGGCATTGCCCGTGCTTTTGGCGCTGTTTTTCTCAGCGTCTTCATCGGTTATTCCATGCACCTGCTGTTCCGCAAAGAAGAGGAAGCCAAGGCCGCAGCTCAGATGCTGATGCCCGAACACGAAGTCAAAAGGGCTCTCTGGCAGGATTCGCTTTATTTTGCTTCGATGGTCTTTATTCTGGTTTTCGCCAACTGGGGCAGGCCGCAGACAGATACGGGCCTGTGGGCCAATATTTATGAGCAAAAATGGGTTTTGACCTCAATATCAGGCTTTGCTCTCGGCATCATGCTGGTGGGCTGGTTCGGTCTGAAAGCCTGGAAAGCCGTATTTACCGGCGTTGCCGTTGCCACTGCCGCTTATGTGGTTCCAGAAACACCGCTTGTCGCTTTCACCATCGGCACTCTCGGTCTGACCATATTCACCAGCACCGATGAAGGTGAGCTTGGCGAGTGGTTCAGCTCATCTTACAGCTTTGCAAAGCAGATTCTGCCGCTACTGCTCGCCGGCGTCCTCGTTGCCGGTGTTCTGCTCGGTCGCGTCGGCTACGAAGGGCTGATTCCCTCAGAATGGATCAGTGCGGCAGTTGGCGGCAACTCGATCATGGCCAACTTTCTTGCGTCGTTTGTCGGTGCTTTCATGTATTTTGCGACGCTCACAGAAGTGCCGATCCTTCAAGGCCTTATTGGCAGCGGCATGGGAAAAGGCCCGGCCTTAGCTCTGCTGCTGGCCGGCCCGGCGCTGAGCCTGCCGAACATGCTGGTTATCCGCAGCGTTCTCGGCACCAAAAAAACCGTTGCCTTTGTTTCTCTGGTTATAGTCTTTTCAACCCTGTTCGGCGTATTGTTTGGAACATTTTTCAGTTAATGGAGGTCTTGTAATAATGAAAATTCAGATTCTCGGAACCGGATGCCCGAAGTGCCAGAAGCTTGCCGCAGACACTGAAAAGGCCGCAAAAGAGCTTGGCCTGAACTATGAACTCGTCAAAATCACTGATATCAACGAAATCATGAGCTTTGGCGTCATGATGACCCCGGCTCTCGCGGTTGACGGCAAAGTCAAGTTTTCCGGCAAAGCTCCCGGAGTTGAGGAGCTTAAAGGTTATCTGAAATGAAACACAGAATCACCTTCCTCGCTTTTATTGCCATCGCTGCCTGCAGCACTGCTCTTTTTGCGCAACAGACAGCCGTTGAACCGACGCAAAAAAGCCAGACGACAGGTGCAGGCATTTCATCAGCCACAGTCGAACCGGTCATCAATACGACAGCCTCAGCGACAATAGGACAACAGCTGCCTCGCATAATCGACTTCGGCTCAAAACAGTGCAAAGCCTGCAAAGCCATGGAACCGGTTCTTGAAAGTCTTGCCAGAAATCATGCCGATAAATTCAAGACCGATTTTGTCGATGTCTGGGTGCCGGAAAATCAGACTTTTGCAAAGAGCTACGAAATAAGCTCGATACCGACACAGGTATTTCTAAATGCTGAAGGCAAAGAAGTCTATCGCAACACCGGTTTTATTTCTGAAGAAGATATAATTGCAAAGTTCAGAGAACTGGGTCTTATCTCAGCCGAACAAGGCACATCTGAAGAAGTTTTATCTGCCAGTGAAACCGCAAAAACATCTGCCCCTGCTGATGAATCAACTGCCCCAAAAGAAGCAGCCGGAGAATAATTCCATGCAGCTCAGCGAAAGCCACAAGAAACTGATTACCAATCTGCTTCTGGCCTTTGTGCTGGTTTCGATCGGTTTTTCTCTGGGCAGACACAGTGTGGTTTCGCGAACCGTCAACGGCGAAATGCCTGCCGCCAGCAATGGCAGCATGGCTTCGCCCGAACGGCTGGTGAAGATTTTTTACATGCATGCAACTTTCCGTTGCGTGACCTGTAATAGTATTGAAAGTCGGGCAAGAGAACTGGTCGAACGTGATTTTTCTCAAGCCTGGAACCAGAAAAAAATCCTCTGGGAAGATATTAATTTTCAGGAAAACGAAGCACTGGCGAAAAAATTCGACGTTGCCGCCAGCTGTATAGTTGTTACCTTAATGCAGGGCAATGAAATAATTGAATTCAAGCGGCTCGACGAAGTCTGGCCGCTGCTTGAAAAGCCGGCAGAATTCGATGTCTATGTTGCCGATGCAGTCAGAAACGCCCTTGAAAAAACAGGTGGAAAAGGCAAATGACCTGGGTCAGCATAACTACTGCCGCATGGCTTGGCATTTTAACCGCCATCAGCCCCTGCCCCCTGGCTTCAAATGTTGCGGCGATTTCTTTTATCGGTCGTCAGTTTCACAGCAAAACGGCCATCCTTTTTTCAGGGCTTCTTTACACCAGTGGTCGCACCCTCACCTATCTGGCTCTGGGTGCCATACTCTCATCCGGGGCACTTGCCAGCGGAGAGCTTTCCAGATTTCTGCAGAAGTATCTCAATGAGATTCTCGGGCCACTGCTTATTCTACTGGGCATGATACTGCTGGGCCTGATCGGTTCCGGCATCAGCGTTCAGATGGCTGGCGAAGGAATTCAACAGAAAGCTTCGCAACATGGCGCTCTTTATGCATTTCCGCTCGGGGTCATGTTTGCGCTTTCTTTCTGCCCGGTTTCAGCCGGTCTGTTCTTTGGCGCCATGATTCCGCTTGCCGTTAACAACAATTCAGTTCTTTTTCTGCCGGCATTATATGGCATTGGCACCGCAATTCCAGTCGTCATTTTTGCCTTTCTCATCGCCTTCGGCAGCAAATGGCTCGGCAAAGCCTTCAACAGCCTGAATAAGATCGAGTTTTATGTAAGAAATGCCACCGGTATTATTTTTATCATCGCCGGTTTTTATTATGCCCTCACCCATATTTACGGCATAAAATTTTACTGAAACACCGTCCGTTACAGAAACAGCAATAAAGTTTGAAAAAGAAGAAAAACTGATTAAACTTAAAGATGAGGCTTGGTTCATACGCCTGGCAAAAAACAAGAAATCAGGTGGCCAGGAATGGCTGGTCATCTAAGTGAGATTAGCAGGCCGGCATCACAGATAAAATACTGGAATTTTTGAGGAGAAGGGTTCCAATGGCTCATCACACCGTAAAAGCCGGTTTTGCAGCATTGGTAGACAGATTGAACCTCTACCCGCAGGGTGCGCATGAATCTGATCTGCTCTACAAAATCCTGCAGATCCTTTTCAAGGAAAAAGAAGCCAGCCTGGTAGCCGCCCTGCCGATAAAGCCATTCACAGCCAAAAAAGCTGGATTAATCTGGGGAATGTCGGAAGTGAAAGCCAGAAATATTCTGGAAAGCCTTGCCGACAAGGGCTTGCTGGTCGACATGGCACATGGCAAAGACACCCTCTACGCACTTCCCCCGCCCATGGCCGGATTTTTTGAATTTTCTCTGATGCGTGTCCGGTCAGATATTGACCAGAAGGCTCTGAGCGAGCTGTTTTTTCAGTATCTGAACGTTGAAGAAGACTTTATCAAAGAGCTTTTTACCGAAGGCGAAACACAACTGGGGCGGGTCTTTGTTAACGAACAGGCTGTCTCACAAAAGAGCAACCTGATGGTTCTCGATTACGAAAAGGCCTCAGAAGTAATTGAAACTGCTTCGGCACTGGCAGTCGGCATGTGCTATTGCCGGCACAAAATGCTGCATCTGGACCGGGCCTGTTCTGCGCCAATGGATATATGCATGACGTTCAATACGGCTGCCGAATCGTTGATTCGGCATGGCAATGCGAGAAAAATAAGCAGAAAAGAGTGTTTTGCTCTTCTTCAACAAGCCTACGACAACAATCTGGTTCAATTCGGCGAGAATGTCAGGGAAAAGGTAAATTTTATCTGTAATTGCTGCGGCTGTTGCTGTGAAGCCCTGCTGGCAGCCAAAAGGTTTGCCATTCTTCATCCGGTTCACACAACCAATTTTCTGCCTGAAATTATCAAAGACAAGTGCGTCGGTTGCGGCAAGTGCGTCAGGGTCTGCCCGGTTGACAGCATAAGCCTGGTGCCTGCTGGCGATCCTGAGGCGCCGCTACGGAAAATCGCTCAGATCAATGTTGAAACCTGTCTTGGCTGCGGACTTTGTTTTAAAAACAGAGCGCGTGACTGCATCGACCTGAAAGCCAGAGACCAAAGAGTGATTACCCCCGTCAATGGTACACATCTAAGGGTTTTGATGGCCATTGAAAGAGGCAAGCTGCAGAACTTCATCTTTGACAATCGCGTGTTATGGCATCATCGAGCCCTCGCCGCCGTTCTGGGCGCGATTCTAAGTTTGCCACCAGTAAAACGGATTCTCGCGAACAAGCAGATCAAATCAAGATATCTGGCATTTCTGTCTGAGCGGTTCGAAAAGCAATATTATCGCTGATAATCTGATTTGCAGAAATAGCGGTTGCAGATCCGCCTGAACTTTCATTAAAACCGACAATTCATTCAATTTTTCTGCTATAATTCCTGTAGAGTTGTATTCAGGAGAAAGTATTGCAGTATTTTCGTCGCTGGTGCCGGGTTTTTGCGTCGCTGCTGCTGGTTATAGCAGTGGCAACGCTGTTGCAGGGCGTCGGGCATGAAATTTTTCACGGGGCAGACAACCTGCACTCTCATGCCGAAGCTGAGGCCTTTGCCTGCGGTTGCCACACCGAAGACTGCCATTCTGACCATCACGCCTGCTCAAGTCTCTCATGCAGCCAGGGCACCAGCTTTATCAGCACTGCCGGCTTAAATTTTCTTCACATCGCCAGAATTGAGTTTTTCAGGCCTGACAGAAGCACATTCGCTCTGCCTCTGGTCTCCGAAGACTTTTTCAAACCTCCGATCGACCCCGCCTGCTGACTCAGAACCACTTTATTCACTGAAAAGCAAAGCGGAGGTATTTATGCGCGTTTTTCTGCGCTGTTTCATTCTTATTCTCATCCTACACGCTGTTTCTTCGGCTTGTCAGGCGCTGACCCTGTCTGAAGCGCTCGATACTGCTGAGCAGCACCCTTCATTGAAACTGCACGGCCTGAATATTGTTGCCCGTGAGCTTGAAACGGTCGACGCATCGGCAAAAGGCCCGAACAGCCTCGACATTTCAACCGAAAACTTCGGCGGCAAATCAGGCTTTAATGATCTTGAAACCACAATTGAATTTTCTGTGCCGCTTCAGAATGCCCGCGTTGTCAGGGCAAAAAAAGCTCTGGCACAAGCACAGGTCGGCCTCAGCCATCTTGAAAAGGGTGCTACCCGCTGGCTGATCATGAGCCAGGTTTCGCGTGCCTTTCACCGGGCGCTGGTCTTGACCAGTCTGGTTGATGAAGCCCGTGAAAACATCGAAAATGCCCAGAAACTTCTCGATGCGGCAAAAATCATGCACGAATCTGGTTCAGTCGCCGAACAGGAAGTGTTTCAGGCCGAACTGGTCCTGCAGCATTCACAACTTGAGCAGCAGACGTTGCAGGGCGATCTCGAAGATGCAAAAGCTGAGCTGACAACTGCCATGGGCCTCGCAACTATCGAAGACTTCGAAGTGGTGGGTTCGATCACCACCGAACTTGAATTTCCGGATTTCGAAACCCTGCGCAGCATAATCGCCAGCTCGCACCCCGACCTGGCAATGCGGGAAAACGAAATAACCAGAACCCAGGCTCGTCTGAACCTGCTGCGCGCTGAAAGTCAGCCGAGCTGGAGCCTGGTCGCCGGAGCAAAACATGCCCGCGAAAACGGTTCCAATGACTTTCTGATCGGGATTTCAGCCGAACTGCCGGGTTCACGCGCCACCCGAGGCGAAAGGGCCGCTCTGAAAAAGGACGCTGAACGCATTGAACTTGAAAAAGCCAATCTACTCAGAGAACTGAGCCTGAACCTGCAGAGCGAACTGCAGCGTTTCAGGCGTCTGCAAAGCCAGATCACCAGACTGCGTGACCAGATTGTTCCCGGAGCAATGCACCTGTTCGAGCTTGCGCTGGCTGGCTACCAGCTTGGCAAAACTGACCAGATCGTCGTTCTGCAGGCACAGAAGGAATATCTCAGCCAGAAGCAGAGCTATCTGCAAAAACTTGAAGAACTATACCAGTCTGCCGCCGCCATCGAGAACCTGACCAGCTTTCATGGGCGTTCCGCCGCCCCTGAAAGCAAATGAACATTAAAGCAGGAAACACCGCCATGAAAAAAATACATTTCAGTCTGATAATCGTTCTCATCGCTTCTGTCGTCATGATCTTCACGCCGGCCGACCCTCTCCTCAGTCAGGCACACGAACACGGCGAAGCATGCAGTCACGGGCACGGCGCCGCTGCCGCTCCGAAAGCTGAACCGGCCGTCGATCCACACGCCGGGCACAACCATGCCGCACATGACGATCACGATGAGCATGAGCGGCCTGCTGCTGTAGACCCGCATGCGGGCCACGATCATTCAGGCCATGACCACAGCGCCCACGCTGATTTTTCTGCCATGCCCATCGAAGAGCTCTATAAGCCTGAATGTGAGCACAAGATCAAAATGATCAACTGCGACGAATGCCGTTATGAGCTTGGCGCCGTCAAAATGACCGAGCAGCTGAAAAAAATGCTTAAAACCAGCCCGCTCTCGACCACTGCCGAGAAGCACGAAGTTGCCTTCAGAGGCGAGCTCGAAAACGACAATCAGCTGTTTCGCTCGGTTTCCAGCCTGGTCCCGGGCGTAATCGTTGCCATGCCGGTCAGAAAAGGCGAAATCGTCGAACAGGGCCAGATACTTGTCGAAATCGAGAGCCCCGAACTTTCGCACACGGCTCTCGATCTGCAGAAGTTGATTGCCGAACTCGCTCTTGCCGAAAAGAAACTCGCAAGAGAGCAGATGCTAAACGAGAAAAAAATCGGTGCTCTACAGGCAGTGCAGGAAGCCAAAGCGGCCCGCGATCTGCTCGCAATCGAGATAAAATGTAGCAAAGAACGCCTGAAACTTTCAGGACTCAGCGACAGCGAAATCAAAGCCGTTGCTGCCGGTGGCAACAGCCAGTTGTTCAAAGGCCGTCTCAAGGTCGTATCGCCGATCAGAGGCCGGGTGCTGATGCTGCACGCCAATATTGGCGGTATGGTCAGCGAACGCCAGGCACTCGTCGATGTTGTCGATATTTCGCAACTGCGCGCCGTAGGTCAGATCAAGGAAGCCGACCTGCCTGCGATCGTCAGAGCATTGAAAAAAGGCGCCGTCAATGGCTATATCACAACTCAGGCCTACCCGGGCTTTCAATTCCCCGTGCAGGCATTGAGCGCTGACGCGGGTCTTAAAGCCGAAACCCGCATGCTGGAAATTCAGCTGGCGGTAAAAAACCCTGACGAACTGCTACGCCCCGGTATGTTTATCGAAGGCAGCCTGCAGATCGGTGAAGGAGCGGCCAAACCTGCACTGCCGGCTGCCGCTGTTCTCGAAGACGAAGGCAAGCAGTTCGTTTTCATCAAACATCATGATTCAATGCTGTTTCGCCGCAATGTCACCATTGACGGTCAGCAGGGTGATACAATTTTCATCGGCTCTGGCATCAAAGCCGGTGATGAAGTGGTTGTCGAAGGTTCATTTCTTCTCAAATCCGATATTCTTCGCGGCAAAATGGGCGCCGGCTGCGCTCATTAAGAGGAGAAAAACATGAACCGACTGTTTAACTTTCTGCTGACACAGCGTTTCTTCATCTTTCTTCTGACTTTCGTTCTCATTGTCACCGGCCTGGTTTCGTGGCATCGTCTGCCAATCGACGCGTTTCCCGATGTTACCAACGTGCAGGTGATGATTCTGACAAAAGTTCCCGGGTTCACCTCGATGGATGTCGAACAGCGGGTGACCTTTCCGATCGAGCAGCACATGGGTGGTCTGCCGCAGGTAAAGCAGGTCCGCTCCGTTTCCAAATCTGAAATTTCTCAGGTAGTCGTCATTTTCGAAGACGACGTCGATATCTACTTTGCCAGACAACAGGTTTTCGAAAGACTCGCCGAAGCGAGAGAATCGCTGCCGGAAGGTTCAGAACCCGAAATGACACCGATCAGCACCGGTCTTGGCGAAGTCTTTCAATACACTCTCGACAGCGACAAGCTTGACCCGACTGAACTGCGCACCCTGCAGGACTGGGTAGTAGCGCCACAGCTGCGTTCTATTCCCGGAGTCACCGAGATCAACAGCTTTGGGGGCTTCGTCAAGCAGTATCACGTTCTCGTCCGGCCAACTGCCCTAGAAAAATACAATATCACCCTCAGAGACGTCATCGAGGTTATCGAGGCCAACAATGCCAATGCCGGCGGTTCATATATCGTCAAAGACTGGCAGCAGACCTTTATCAGGTCGCTCGGTCTGCTTAAGAACATTGAAGATATAGGCAACGTCGTCGTCAAAACCAGCAACGGCATACCGATCCTGCTTAAAGATATTGCCGAAATCACGTTTGGCACCCAGACCCGTCAGGGTGGCGTCACCCGCGACGACAAAGGGGAAGTGGTCGCCGGCATGGTCATCATGCTGCAGGGCGCCAATTCAAAAACCGTCGTCGATCAGGTTAAACAAAAAATTCCGCAGATTCAGAAATCTCTGCCTGAAGGGGTAAAGCTCAACCCCTTCTACGACAGAACCTCACTGATTCAGGCCTGTATTGCGACTGTCATCAACGCCATCACTGAAGGCGGCATCTGCGTTATTTTCGTGCTGTTTCTGTTTCTGGCAGAACTGAGAACGGCAATCGTCGTCTTGTTCTCGATTCCGCTGACCTTTCTCGTCAGTTTCATCATCATGGACTTCACCGGCATGTCTTCGAACCTGATGAGCCTCGGGGGCCTGGCCTTTTCGGTCGGCATGGTCGTCGATGCAAGCATAATCGTCGCCGAAAATGCCAGACGCCACCTGGCCAACGCAAAACCCGGCGAGAAACGTATCACCGTCATCAATCAGGCAATTCAGGAAGTGGTCAGACCGGTTTCGTTTTCGATATTGATTGTCGCCCTGATTCTTGTGCCCCTGCTGACCCTGCAGGGCATGGAAGGTAAAATGTTCATTCCGCTGGCGCAGACCATGCTTATTTCGATGCTGGTATCGCTGCTGGTTGCTTTGATCATTACACCGTCGGTAAGCGAAAGCCTGCTTCCGGCCGGCAAAGAATATGAATTTCCATTTGTGGGCTGGTTTCACCGCCTTTACTGCAAGCTGCTGAATCTGCTTCTCAGGTTTAAATGGGCAACTATCGCAGTTTCTTTCGCCGGGCTGATTTTTACCGCACTGCTGGCCACAAGGCTTGGCACCGACTTCATGCCCGAACTCGATGAGGGTGCCATCGCGATCAACAGCGTCAGGCTGCCAAATGCTTCATTGGCCGGCTCGGTCAAGGTGGCCGACGAAATCGACCGGCTGATCATGAAGATTCCCGAGGTTGAAACGGTGGTTGCCAAAACCGGCCGCGCCGAAATATCAGAAGACCCGATGGGCCCTGAGCAGACAGACTTCGTCATCATGCTCAAATCCCGTGAGGCTTTTCCGCAAAGACGCGGCAAAAAAGAAGTCATCGAAAACATCAAAACCGTTCTCGCCGAGGTCCCCGGGCTGCGCCACTCCTTCTCGCAGCCAATCGCACTGCGCGTTAACGAGTTGATTTCGGGTATCAAAAGCGATGTGGCGGTTAAGGTTTTTGGCGACGATCTCGACAAACTTGCAGAAATAGCCCGCGAAGTTGCAGCTGTTCTTGCGGGCATACCCGGCGCCGATGACACCAAATCGGCGCAGCTTTCGGGCATGAACCAGCTAGACCTCGAAATCGACCGGGCGGCAGCATCACGCTATGGGCTGAATTCATCAGAGATTAACGATCTGATCGAAACGGCGGTCGGTGGCCGCACCGTTACGACCATCATTGAAGGCCAGCGCCGCTTCGCTCTGCAGATACGCTACCCCGAAAGCCTGCGAAAAAACGAAAGCGACATCATGAACCTTAAAATCAGAGCACCTGAGGGGCAACTGATACCACTCAGTCAGATAGCCAGGCTGAAACCGGTTGAAATACCGATCGAAATCAAGCGCGAGAACGGCATTCGCAGTCTGGTTGTCGAAACCAACGTCAGAAACCGTGATCTCGGCAGTTTCATCGCCGACCTGCAGGAACGTCTCGAACCACTCGAAAAGAAACTGCCAACCGGTTACTTTCTGTCGCTCGGCGGCCAGTTCGAAAACCAGCAGCGGGCAATGCAGCGTTTGAGTCTGGTAGTGCCGATCGTGCTGCTGATGATCATGATTCTTCTGGTTATTGCACTCGGTAAACTTCGCGATGCGGTGCTCGTCATTGCTATTCTGCCGTTTGCACTGGTCGGCGGTATCATCGCGCTCTGGCTCTGGAAAATGACGTTCTCAGTCTCTGCGGCCATCGCCTTTATCGTGCTGCTGGGCGTGGCAGTTCAGGACGGGGTTCTGCTGATATCTTTCCTGCGCCAGCTCATTGATGAAGGCATACCTTTGAACGAAGCGGTTAAGCAGGCATGTAATCTGAGATATCGCGCCATCATGATGACGACCCTGACATCTTTCATCGGCCATGTGCCAATGCTTCTCTCTGACGGTTCGGGCGCCGACATACAAAAACCGCTGGCGCTGGTGGTTAATGGTGGCCTGGTAAGCTCGACACTGCTGACCCTCTTTGTTCTGCCAGCACTGTTTGCGGTAACCGAAAGCTTCTTTGCCGGCAGTGACGAAAAAGACCTGGCGGCAACCGTCGAAGAAAAGCCCGGGGCATGATATTATCTGGCTGCAAGAATAACTGCGAAGGAAACGAAAATGATTACAGACAACAACCATGATCATGACCACGATTGCGGGCACGGGCACGAGCATTATCACAATCAAAGTCACGACCACAGTCACGCTCACAACCACAGCCACAGCCACGGCCATGGACACCATCACCATGGCCCGGTTGATTACAGCCGCGCTTTTGCGATCGGCGTCACCCTCAACATCGGCTTTGCCACTGCTGAAGCAGTCTACGGTTATCTTGCCGGTTCACTTGCCCTGGTTGCTGACGCCGGCCACAACTTCAGCGACGTCCTCGGCCTGATTCTCGCGTGGGGGGCCGCCTGGCTCTCGCAGAAACGGCCTTCTGAAAGGCGCACTTACGGGCTGCGCAGTTCATCAATTCTCGCCGCGATGTTCAACGCCGTATTGCTTCTAGTAGCTATCGGCGCCATCGCCTGGGAAGCCATCAGAAGATTCAGCGCGCCGGCGCCCGTGGCCGGCGCCACGATCATCTGGGTGGCACTCATCGGTATTGTCATCAATACGGCCACCGCCCTGCTGTTCATGTCGGGCCGCAAGGACGATCTGAACATCAGAGGTGCCTTTTTACACATGGCCGCCGATGCGGCGGTTTCGGCCGGTGTTGTTATCGCCGGTATCGCCATCATGCAGACCGGCTGGCAATGGATCGACCCGGTCGTCAGCCTGATCATCGCCGCCGTCATCTTCATCGGCACCTGGAGTCTGCTGCGCGAGTCACTTGACCTGGCTCTGCACGCGGTTCCCGAAGGCATCGATCCGCAGGAGGTCAGCACCTATCTCGCTGGTCTGCCTGGCGTTGTCGCCGTGCATGATCTGCACATCTGGGGCATGAGCACGACCGAGACGGCGCTGACAGCGCATCTGGTAAAACCCGATCACGGCAATGACGACGAGCTGATCACCCAGGCCAGCAAAGAACTGCACGAGCACTTCAAAATTGCCCACACCACCATCCAGTGGGAAAGAAGCGACTCAACCTGCCCCACCAAAGGCGGTGCCTGCGACCACTGCTGAATATTAACGCTGCGCCAGTGAAGTTCAACCAGCCTGCCGGCCCGTTATATCAGTCGGCTTGTCTTAAAAAGAATTGTGAACTATTAGATGCAAGCGCCTTGAAAAAGCACAAATCAAAACTCCCCGCCGGAGAAAGCCGGCGGGGAGTTTCTGTTTTTGCCCAAAGCGGGTTTGTCAGGCCTTGAACCAATGACGGGTGCGCAAACAGAATCTGACAAGACCGAGCATGATCGGAACTTCGATAAGAACGCCAACGACCGTTGCCAGAGCCGCCCCTGAAGAAAGCCCGAAGAGCATTACTGCGGTGGCAATGGCAACCTCAAAATGATTCGATGCCCCGATCATCGCCGCCGGAGCGGCGTCTTCGTATTTCAGGCCGAGAATTCTTGCGGCCAGATAACCCAGAATAAAAATAAAAATAGTCTGAATGGTCAGCGGAATTGCGATCCAGAGTATTGTCAGCGGGTTGGCGATTATGACTTCGCCTTTGAAGGAAAAGAGCAGAACCAGAGTGGTCAAAAGCGCCAGAATGGTTACCGGCGTGAGAAAATGCAGGAATTTTTCTTTAAACCAGGCTTCGCCTTTGTTTGCCATGATCCAGCGTCGTGACAGATAACCGGCAATCAGTGGCAGGGCGACATAAATTCCGATTGAGAGAAGAAGAGCCTGCCACGGAACCGGTAATTTACCGACACCGAGCAGAAAGCCGCCAAGCGGGCCATAAAGAAACAGCATAGTCAACGAGTTTATGGCAACCATAACCAGAGTCAGCCCATCGTTACCGC
>JANJUX010000040.1 GCA_024710355.1 Candidatus Rifleibacteriota bacterium | reverse complement strand
GATCTCGTTTTTCAACAAGACCCGCTTGGCGTCATAATTAAAGTCTTTCGATCTTATTCTCAATGAGCTTCGGACCTTTTTCGTCCGCCCTGCCGTGGCAGGAAGTTCATCTTATCAAATTCGTTTCAAAGTGTCAACAAGATTTTAAAATTTATTTTCAGAGAATCAAACTTTAAATTTTGCGGGAACGACAGACGAACTATAGATTCAACTTTAGTGCAAGATCAGCTGTCGCGTGAAAATCTGATGATTTTGCCGTTGCGAAAAGCCACAATCTGAGCAAGAATTTCGACGGCGATTTCTTCTGGCGTCGTGCTTCCGAGGTTTATACCGATCGGCGCGAAAAGATCGTCAACCCGCCTGACATCGTAACCGGCACTTTTGAAAGCATGCTTCATTTCGACCATTTTTTTTGCCGAGCAGATCAGGCCCACATAGGCCGCATCGTAGCGCAAAACCCTTTCGAGCACTTCCCTGTCTTTAACATGACCCGGGGTGGCAACAACAACGTGGCAGCGCTTATCAATCATCGCTTTTTCAGCAGCTTCGACATAAGGCAGACAGACCACTTCGACGCTGGCCGGAAACTTTTTCGGGTCGGCATACTCCGGTCTCTCGTCGATCAGAGTCACCTGGAAGCGAGCCAGTGAAGCCATACGCGCCAGAGTTCGGCCGATATGACCGGCGCCAAAGATGACCATACGCGGCTCATGCGCCTGCAGCTCGATAAAGACACGCGCTTCACCGCCACAGACCGGTTCGCTGCCTTCAAGGGGATTTGCCAGATTGAAGGTGAGAATGCGCGAAGTGCCGTTTTTGAATAAATCGACGGCGGCAGTGCGTACCCGTTCCTCGTTGACGCCACCGCCAACGGTTCCGACGGTCGAACCGTCGCGATAAACGATCATCTTCTGCCCAACGGTGCCTGGGCTACTGCCGGTGGTCTCGATCACAGTGCACAACACAAAGGGTTGATCTTTATTGAATGCTTCTTTCAGTTCCTGAAAAAATTCGGTTGCCATAGTTTCCTCGATTAAAAATTTCAGCTCCATTATCTGAATGATTGCATATTTTTTCAACCTATTTAGTTGCAAGCCGCTGACTCCAGACACTGTCCGGTCTTTTCAAAATTAAGATTAAGGTGTATGCTCACCGAATTACAATTTTGCCCGGAGAATTCAAATGCTCAGTGAATCAGAAATTGTTTTCCGTCTGGTCTGTTCAGCTCTTCTTGGCGGGCTGGTTGGTTTTGAGCGCGAGATGCACAGCCAACCGGCAGGGTT
The DNA here is from genome assembly GCA_024710355.1 of Candidatus Rifleibacteriota bacterium. GTDB lineage: Bacteria > Muiribacteriota > Ozemobacteria > Ozemobacterales > Ozemobacteraceae > Rifleibacterium. The sequence goes on along the minus strand of JANJUX010000040.1, from coordinate 305,274 downwards.
GCGGACTCACGTTATTCTAGCGATCGGATCTACGATTGCCATGGTTCTGTCGATAAATCTGGCCATCAAATTTCATACGGTGGCTACCAATGGCGACCCTGAAAGAATTGCCGCGCAGGTAATCTCTGGGATCGGCTTTCTCGGTGCTGGCGCCATTTTTCGTTACGGCTCTGGCGTCAAGGGCCTGACTACCGCCGCAAGCCTCTGGACAACCGCCATAATTGGTCTGGCAATCGGCGCAGGCGATCTGCCGCTCGGCATTGCCGCGACTGGTCTCGTTCTATTTGTTCTTGTCGGGCTCGATATCTTTGAGAAGAGGTTTTTGCAGGGAAGCAGCACTAGAATTGTCTATATAAAGGGGCATGACAGGCCATGGTTCATCAGGGAAATAAAAGACCTGCTTACCAGATTCGGGATCTCGATCAAATCGGTAAGCTTTTCCAAAGATATGCAAAACAACCTCATTGAAATCGAAAGTATCTCAAAAATTCTGCTTGAGCAGGACATGGATAAAATGATCGCCGAGTTCTCAAAAATCGAAGGAATTACCAGTTTTAAAATAAACTGAGACAAACATTTTAAATATAATCCCCGGCACAGTAGTCGGGGATTTTTATTTTTTTTCGGGTTAAAGTTTGGCCGCCGGGCGCCGATAGTTTTCCTGTAATAAAGAAAATCGAACCGGAGGCAACATGAGCGCCCTAGCCCTACTGCAAAACATTTCGAACGAAGCCGATTACCTGATGACCCCGCAGGGTCCGGTGCCAAAGCATTGCAATGAATTCTGGACCGCAAAGCAGCGCCAGATGCATTCTCTGCACTATGCAAACTCATACAGGGCCTCATTCAAACCTGAATTGCCCGAATTCTTTATTAATAAATACACAAAACCCGGCGACACGATCGGCGACCCGTTCGGTGGCCGCGGTACAACCGTTCTGCAGGCGGCGCTCATGAACCGCAAGGGTCTGAGCAATGACGTTAACCCGCTTTCAGAAAGACTCGCTTTCCCCAAAATCAATCCGGTAAGTATCGAAGAAATCAGTGACCGGCTCGACAAAATCGATCTAAGCACTCCGATCGATCTCAGTCGCGAAGACGATATGTCGATGTTCTATCACGCCGACACTTACCGCGAGATCATCAACCTGAGAAATTACCTGCGCACGCATCGCGACAACATCGACCGTTTTATCGAAATGACCGCGCTTTCAAGACTGCACGGGCATTCGAATGGTTTCTTTTCGGCCTATTCTTTCCCGCAGATTTCGATTCCGAAAGTCAACCAGGCAAAAATTAACCAGACTCGCGGTGTTGAACCAGACTATCGTGAAATCAAGTCACGCATACTGAAAAAGGCAAAAACGACTCTGAAAAGCGGCGGACTGAAGGATCTGCAGCGACTGGCCCGTTTCCACAGACTGACCACCGGCGATTCACGCGATCTAAAAGGCTGGGAAAGCGAAAGCGTCAATCTTGTAGTCACCTCGCCGCCGTTCCTGAATCAGGTTGATTACGTTCAGGACACCTGGATTGAAACCTGGTTCTGCGACATTCCGCGCGAGAGCGTTGAAGACAAGATCGTGCAAACGCCAGATCTGCAGAAATGGACCGATTTTATTTCGGCAACTCTTTCTGAACTGCATCGTGTGCTCGCCAAGGGCGGTCTGGTGGCGATGGAAGTCGGCGAAGTGCGCTACCAGGGTGTAATTCTCAATCTCGATGAAATTCTCGTAAACCTGACCTGTCAGCGTCAGTACAATATGCACCAGTTCAAGGTCAGAGAGGTTTACGTGCAGAGCCAGCAGTTCACCAAGCTCGCGAACTGCTTCAAAGTAGAAAATAACAAACTGGGCACGAATACCAACCGTATCGTGCTCATGGAAAAAATTTAAGGGCCAAACAGGAGGCAACTTATGCGAATCACGCCATTAGACATCTATCAGAGAGAATTCTCGCGAAAGAACATCGGCGGTCTCGATGAAAACGAAGTATACGGCTTCCTCAAAAAGGTCGGCCGTGAATACGAAGCTGTCTACGCTGAAAACAAGTCGCTCAAAGACCAGGCCCAGCGCCTTACCGGTCAGATGGAAGACTACCTGGAGCTCGAAAAAACCCTGAAACAGACCTTGATTTCAGCCCAGAAGACCTCCGGCGAAATGAAGGACAATGCAGAAAAACAGGCTGAGCTGATCGTCAAAGAAGCTGAGCTGCAGGCTGAGCGTATTCTTGATGAAGCTCGCAGTGAATCAGAGATGATTGCCAAAGAAATTCGTGAACTCAAAAAGCAGAAGCGCATGCTCAAAGTTGAGTTGCGCACGGTTCTCGAATCATATCTTTCGATGGTCAACGAGGACTCGCCGGTTTTCGGACGCATCTCAGAACCGGTTGCCAAAGCTGCCTGAAGAGATGAAAGCGGCTGACTGCATCAGAGAAAGCGCAGACGGCGCACTGATAATGGTTCTCGCGATCCCGCGATCGTCACGAACAGAAATCGTTGACATACAGCAGGAACGATGTAGAATAAAAGTGAAGGCCCCTCCGGTTGACGGAGAGGCCAATGCCGCTTTAGTGGAAGCTCTGGCGAAAATGTTCGGTTTGCCCAGGAAAATGGTCGTTCAGACCCGCGGGCAGACGGGAAAGCAGAAAACTTTTCTTCTGAGCGGTCTGAGCAAAGATGATGCGTGTAGCGTTATCGACAGAATTATCTCGGGAAAAGGCAGTAGCAAATGAGAATCAACAGGTGGCTCTGGGGTCTCTGGCTGGCGATGATCCTTTCGATGCTGATGCGTCAGAAAGCCGACACCTACATGGTGGTAGCCCTGATCATTCTGCCGATTCTCATAGTTCTGCTCGACCTGCACGAGGAAATTGCCACCCTTAAAGAAGAAAACAAGCATCAGCGCAAATTCGTCATGGACCGCTACAACGTCATGCAGGAAAGACTTTCTGATGTTTCAAACCAGATCGAAAAAAGACTGGTTGTCGACTTTGCCGAATTTGCCAGAAACAACCCGGCAACAGATGAATTCGGGGCGCAGCAGCTACCCAGACATTCAGAGCGGCATCGACCGGCCCGCAAGCTCAAAAAGCGCCGCCGCCCGGTCGAAGCGCCTGCCATCGATCTGACTCAGACTCCACCGGCAGCCGAGCCGGCAAAAAATCCTGAAAATAAAACCTCCTGATTTTTTTCATTTTATCTGGCGGACTGTACCGATTTTTCTTATAATTCCTTTATAAGTCTACAGAAGGAAACCAGAAAAATGAAAAGCGCCAAACGAGTATTGATTATAGCTGTTGCTTTAATTCTGGCTGGTTCAGCAAATGTATATGCATGGGGCAGCAAGGTTCACACCAAAATTGTTTCTGATGCTTACCACATCATGCCCCAGGCTTTTCGTGAATTTCTTGGCGAAACTGCCAAACCCAATGCTACCAAGCCCTCCTTGCAACCCCTTATGGATGCCAGTCTAGAACCCGACCGGGTTCTCAAAGATTTTGGCAACCATGTTTTTCACATTCAGGGTGGCGCCATGGGCAAGGGCCCGTTTCATATTGAAACCCTGGTAAATGAAGTTTCTGAGCTGATTGCCGCCGGCCGCAAGGAAGACAAGCCGCTGATCATTCAGAAACTCGGCTGGATCGGCCATTACGCCGCCGATCTGGTTCAGCCACTGCACACCGGCTCAAGCGTCAACGATACAATTGAAGAAAAAAGTTATCATTCAGCCACTGAACGTGATGCCGACAAGCACGTTCTTAGTTACGGTGTAAACTTCGATGGCTGCCAGAGCATCAAAAGAATCAGTGCCCGCATGATTTATGAAGCACTGTGGTCCAATCAGCATTATGATGCCCTTGAACAGGCCTACACCCGCGGCAAGAGATACCCGGAAATCAAAAATGTGATTGTGGCATGCTACTCACGTGCGGTCAACAACATCGTCGATCTGTGGTATTCTGCCTGGGTAAAAGCTGGTGGCAAGGTGCTGCCGAGTGATACCAAACCAAAGTTTTTTCCGCCGGTCAAAAAGTTCAATTTTCCGGCAGACGAATAATTAAACCTGAAACGCTCTAAAACAAAAAAACCGGGTAAAAACCCGGTTTTTTTTGTTTCGATAAGACTCTTTAGAGAAACGTCTCAAGCGGGCGGGCGCGACAGACCAAGCAGTAGACTGGTGGCCATTTCAGCCATTTCAGTACCGGAACGGCTTTGTGCGATGAGCTTTTCGATAGCCTGCGAATCATCAGCCAGGCCAAAGGCAAAGGCAGAAACAATCTGCTGGTCTGAATTGCCAAAATCCATCAGATTGCGTAAAACCGATTTACCGCTGTCGCCAAAAGCGAGCAGAGAGATGGCTGCCATTTTCCTGACCATCCAGGAAGAATCGGAGGTAAGTGCCTCAAGATGTCTGGTGAGCTGAAAAAGTTTGAGCTTGCCGCAAAGATAGGCGCCAGCCGAACGGCTGAACTCACCAGGTGAAACCAGCATCTTTTCGATATCTCCGACATTGTCGGTGAAGCCCATTACCCAGAGAGTCTGAATGCTGTCGGCCTGAACTCTGTGGTCTGAGTCATTCTTCAGAGCCGCAATTCGATCTACAGTTTCAGAAGGCAGAACCCCAAGAATTTCGAACTTTTTCTTCAGCGCCATCACGGCATTGGCGCGCACGCGGGAATCTGGAGCACTGAGGCATTCATGCAGGAACGGAACAGTTTCGTCGCCTCCCAGTTCTCCGAGTGCTGACACAACGGTAGCGCGGATTCTGTGACTGTCCGATTCATCAAAAAGCCGGCGCATTTCGGGCAAGGCATCGGTCGCCCCCAGCTCTACCAGAGCATTTACAGCGGTTAAAACAATTGTTTCAGAGTTGCTATGCAGTAATCGCCTTACAGGGTCGAGAGCCGACACTACATTTGCCCGTTTGAGCGCCAGGATAGCAACTCTGACCACTTCAGGATCGCTGTCTTCGAGGGCTTTAAGAAACACCGGCACAAACTTTTCATCCCAGCGCTTTTTCAGCAACACCAGGGTTATCCAGCGCATTTCAGAAGTGAAGTGTTCAAAACCCAGCGCCAGTTTGTTAACGGCCTCCGGGAAATTGAAACAGCACAGGGTCGCGAGCGCCAGGGGGCGATAAGGGTGGTTTTCGCGCTCCATAATACGTAAAAGCGGCAGATAGACCGTCTGCCGGGTGCTTTCGTTACCGACAAAACTGATCATTTCCATCAGGGTGTTGTGAAAAGTTCTCAGATTCTCGACAACCTGGTCGCGAATGCTGTCGGGCGGCATTTTGCGGATATAGTCGCAAATGCGCTCGGCTGAGACCGGGAACATTTTTCCCTTGATGAAATCGACCACCTTGCGTTCGACTTTCGAATTACTCTCGTCGAGATTGCGCAGCACAGAAACGGCGACATCGACCTGGAAACTGTCGTAAGTTTCCAGCATTCCGGTCATTACAGTCTTATCAATCATGCAGGATACCTTTCACAAACTATTTTCCTTCTATGCGCAGCAAGGCCTCGCGCACCTGAGTCTGCAGGCTTGAATTCGGGTACAGCTGCAGTATCTTTTCGTAATTCTGGCGGGCATTGGTATAATCGCGACGGTAGGTCTCATAAGTGAAAGCGATGGCATACTGGGCCTTGTCGGCAAATTCGTTGTTGTAGAACTTGTCGATGACGGCCTGCCAGTTTCTGATCGCTTCGTCGTAGTTGGCAAAACCCTCGCGCAGAACGAAGCCGAGGCGGTAGTAAGCTTCGTGCACCACCGGATCATTCTGCTGCGTATCGATTATTCTCTGGTAGCCACGGCGGGCCTCATCGAAGTTGCGGATCAGCAATTCGTTGGCAAGCGCCAGCTTCAGCTCTATATCGAGGGTTTCGATCGAAATCGGGTGTTCGCGGGTATAGGCCTCAAGCAGGCGCAGGGCTCTCTGACCATCCCGCAGGGTTTCCATGAAATGGTCGTAAAGCTTGAGCGTGTATTCTTTGTAAAGCGGATCGGACGGGTTCTCTTCCAGCCAGCGCTCCATGTAATCGGCCGCCTTCTGGGGGTCGCGCAGCTCTTTGTTGTTGAGCTCGAAAAGGGTCTTCATGATATCGAGGGTTGCAAGCGATTCGAGGTTGTCGTTCCAGAGGTCTTCAAGCTGCCGTTCTGCCTGTTTGAAGTCCTGCAGATCCTGAACCTGGCGTTCGATGATAGCTTCCATCTCTTCGAGCACCGCTTCGTCATCTTCGCTGTAGACGCGCTTAACAACTTTTCGGCCACGCGGCTTGACGGCCTTTTCGCGTTTTTTCTCTTCGAGGCGGCGCAGTTTTGCTTCCGCAAATTCCCTGACCTTACGAACTTTGCGATATTCGGCAGCGATCGAACTGAAGAACAGTTCGGTCAGCTCCGGGTTATCGAGTTTATCTTCAACCAGTGACCCGATGCGCACGATCAGATCGAAGTTGTTGAGATGCGGCTCATAGGTATTCAGCAGTAGATCGAGGTAACTGACGGTCTTGACGTAGTCACCCTTCTTTTCATAGAGGTCAGCAATCTTGCGCAGAATCTCGCGGCTGCGCCTGACTGGCGGGTTGGTTTTGAGAAAATCCTCATATTGCGCAATCGCGCGATCGTAATCTCTCAGACTGTTTTCGAGCACTTTGCCGATGAAATACGGCAGATCAGAACCACCGGTTCTGGAATAGGCCTTCAGTTTCTCAAGTTCTTCAACGTTCAATTTTGCCTCGATTTCACGCTGCTTCGCGATAACGGCTTCGCGATGCAGGGGATTGAGCGATCTGAAGCTGAGGAGCGTTTCGAGATGATTGTGGGCCTGAGCCAGGTTCTTTGCGGCAAGGGCATATTTGCTCAGCCAGTAATAAGCCGAGCGACTCAGCATGCTGCGCGGATATCTGGTAATCAGCGCCAGATACCATCTGGCTGCCTCTTTTTCGTTCTTCTGGGCGGCGTGCATGCGGGCAAGGCGGTAAAGAACCATATCTTTGCGGCAACCGGGGTGATAAAGACTGCGCAGAGCGCGTTCATATTCGGTTGCAGCCTTGGCATAGTTGCCGGCTTCTTCGAAGATTCGCGCGGCATAGTAGCGCATTTTCGCCACATCGGGCCGATTTTCGAGGCGGGCAATGGCATTTTCGAGCAGGCCAAGGGCCTGAACCCGGTTTTTTTCGACTTTCCAGACCCTGAAAACTTCTTTCATCCCTTTTTCGCGTTCGATCTGATCTTCAGATAGCAGAACCCGCTGTCGGAAAAGCTTGAGGCGATTGATACGGACAGTCAGTTCTTCGCGCATGAACGGGTCGCGACTGGCGGCAAGCCCCTGTTCCCAGTATTTGAAGGCCTTGTCGCTGTCGCCATTTTCAGCAAGTGCTATTTCGCCAAGATGCAGATAGACCTCGTCGAGACGGGGCGAAGCCGGGAAAAGTCTGATGAAGCTTTCGTAGTTTTCGGCGGCGGCGTTCAGGTCCTGCAGGTTTTCTTTGAGCAGACGGGCGCGCTCGATGATAACCTCTTCTCCTTCGGCGCCTTTAACGCCTTTTTTCAGCATGTCGCCAAGCTCTGAGAGCGCTTTTATGGCTCGGGTATTTTCGGCTCTGATCTTACTTTCGCGGAAAAATTCGGACTCGGGGTAGATCAGAGTTATCTCATAAAAGAGATCTTCAGATCGGTATCTGGTGTTTTCGGCACCCTCGATCATGCGTGCCAGTTTGAACATGCGGCCGGCAGTTTCCGGCTCTTCGGGATACTGGTCGATAAGATCCTCAATTTCTTCGATAGCGCCGCGTTTTCCGAGTTCTTCGACTTTTTTCTCGATAAAAACCTGAGACTCAGGCAGTTTAAAAGAGTCGGAGAAATCGCGCAGCAGGGCTGCAGCTGCCTGATAATCGCGGTCTTCTTCGGCCTTTTTAACCAGACGGGTGAGGGCCCTGAGTCTGAATTCTTCTTCGCCTTCGGCTTCGAGAGCCCGTCTGACATAGGTAAAGTCTTCGGTCAGTTTTTCGAGTCTCAGGCAGATTTCAGGGTGCTTCGGCGATTTGAGTGCCAGCGCAGCTTCAAGGGTTCTGATTGCTTCTTTCTTTTTGCCATCGGTTATCTGCAGTTTTGCCATCTGCATCGACGCATCGACGCGCAGTTCATCAGCCAGGTTTCTATCATTGATCAACTTTTCGAAAAAGCGGTAAGCATTTTTGACGTCTTCGGCAAGGGCATAGACAGCGGGAATTCGGCACCTGACCTCTTCAGCCCGCCGCCCAGTCGGAAAGAACGACAGATATTCGAAATAGGATTTATTCGCTTCGACATAGTCTCTGGCGAAGTGATCCTGGGTCTGAGCAAGTCTGAAAAGCAGCTCTGACTGCCAGTCAGCATAATTATGCCGCTGCAGCAGCTTTTTCGCTTCCTCTATAAATTTTTCGGCACTGCGAAAACGGAAAAATCTGGTGGAAACGAGCTGACGCAGTGCTCTCTGACGCAAATCGCTATCGACTCTCTCACGCATGAGGGCTTCGACAAGGAACATTGCCAGACGGTCTCCGTCTGGAGTTTTCTTCTGATTTTCGCGCAGAAACAGGCCGTAAAGAGCGGCAACCGACAGCTTTTCGAGGTCTTCTGCAGACAACTGGTCGGCATTCTTGATTTCGCCGGCGGCGGCAGACATGCCAGCATCGACAGGCTCTTCATCTTCCGGCAGTTCTTCTTCACCGCGACTTTTGAGTTGAGCGGCTCTTTTTCGCAACCATTGCTGTGAAGTCATCTGGCCATCGAGCTCTGTCAACTTTTTGCCGATTTCTTCAGCCATTTTTGGGGCGATACGGGCGGCGCGGCGATAATATCTTTCTGCCTTTTCGGGGCTGAAAAGAGCAACACAGGCATCGCCCATCGCGACATAGGCTTTGGCAAGATAACGGCTGCGCGGAAAGCGGACAGTAAACAGACGCAGCTTTTCGAGCCCCTTAAGGCCATGACCCTGCACCAGATAAAGCCTGCCAAGGCGATAGGCAGGAACTTCGGCGCGCGCATCGGTCAGTGGCAGCAATTTTTCGGCGCGCTCATACCATTTAACTGCGGCCTCGATGTCTTTGTCGACGCGCCAGGCAATGTTGCCAAGCGTCATCAGGCAGGCCAGCTGCGGGGTGCCGGTGGCGTTCTGAGCAAGCTCTTCAAAAATACCAAGCGCTTTGCCGGGATAATTTTGATAAAACCTGGTTCCGGCTTCGTAAACCAGCGACCAGCGGGCTTCTTCGCTCAAATTAAGGGTCTTGATCTCTTCGACAAGCAGTTCAAGCGGCGCAGAAGAAGAGGCCAGACAGACCACGTCGATCAGGTTCTGATAAATCGTAACCCGATCGAGAGGACCAATAACCTTGAGGGTGCGGCGCAGGCTTTCTTCTCTGATTTTATAAGCCAAATCGCGCCACTGCTGTTTAAGCGAAAAATAATCTTTCTCTGACGGCAGGGCATGGTCAAGATAATCGCGCAGGATCTGCAGGGCTCTGACCTGTTCATTTTTGGCCAGAAGAATCTTGTAAAGTCTCAGACGATAGTCGGCCGAGTCTTTTGATTCCGGGTAACGTCTGATAAATTCTTCCATCAGGCTGTTAGCCTTATCGGGGTCCGAAAGATCATCGTTATAAATTCTGATGCTGTCTTTGAGACCCTGCATCGCCCAGTAACTATCCGGGTAGATCGAGCTGAGCTGTTCGAAAATTTCGAGAGCTTCAACCGGCTTTTTCAGATGCAGCGCAAGCAAGTTGCCGATACGATAGCGCACCTCGTCGATACGCCCCCAGTCGTAGAGAACATCAAGATTCCAGGTTGATCTGACCGGTGCAAATCTGATGAGATAGCGCTGATAAAGCTTCAGCGCCTCCTCGTAATTGCGCTGATCGTCGTCGGTTATGACCGCAACCCTGAAAAGCGCTTCTCTAAAAAGATTACTGTCTGGATAGCTGGCGATGAACTGCTCATAGAGCTGCAGAGCTTCGTTCATTTTGTGGCTGCGATACTTCTCGAAAGCCATGTCAAACAGCAGGTCACCGGGTGACGCTTCGGGAGCCGTTCTCTGCAGAGCAGCCACATTGATCGGGTCTTCAACCGGAGTACTGCGTTCTTTATTGAGTTCTTCAATCTTTTTGTAAAAATAGCGCGCCCGTTCAAGGTTTTTGAGGCGAAATTCACAGACATAGCCTGCCATGCGGCAGGCGAGCATCGCCCAGTCGATCTCTTCGTCACGCAGTTCGCGGCGGCGCACCAGCGAAAAAGATTCGGATGCGACCAGATGTGGCGGAGTTTCGAGAAGCGTCTGCAGCGTATTCACCGCTGCATCATGATCGGCAAGTTTTTCGGTCAGCAGCTGCCCCTGCAGAATGCCCGCAATTCTATACCCTTCGAGACTCTCGGTCTTTTTTCTGAACCGGCTGTAGTCGTCGATGGCCATCTTGTATTCATCGTTCTTCAGGTAAAAATGCCTGATTACACCCATGAGAAACGCCGCATCAGCCGTCATAGAGTCGCCTTCGGTCATTTTCTGAAGGTAAGGAACCGCACGGGCCGGGTTATTGAGATCGAAGGCATGCAGCATGGCAATATGCAGCAGAGCCAGATTGCTGGCCTCGACTTCAGGGAATTTTGCGATTTCTTCCCAGGCGGTCAGGGCTTTCATGGCGATCTCAAGGTCATAACCCCGTTCAAAGCCCATCAAATATTGAATTGCTTCAACATCCGGCTTTTCAGGAAATCCCTGGTAATAGCGATAAAACGCCGCCCACAGTTCTTTTATGCTGGTGAGGCTGCGCCCAAGAAGTTCGGCCCGGGCTGTTTTGGCACGCACCAGATAAATTCTCGCCGGCACCATGGCGATCAGCTGGTCAAGGTCTTTCAGCGCCGCCGCGAACTCTTTTCGGTCCTTGAGAATTTCGGCATTCAGCAGAATCGCCTCCCAGACGAGACGGGGGTTGATGTGCTCGGCACGCCGCAGAGTTCTGATATACATCAGCGACCGCTCGGGCTCCTTGAGTTCACGATAATGGTGCGCCAGATAAAGCCAGCCTTCGCCGGCCTGACGGTCGGCATTTTCTTTGACAAAACCCATCACTTCGCGGCGCAGCAGTTTATCCTGTTCAAGAAGTTCTTCCTGAGTCAGTTCAAGCCCCTTTTTTGGGGAAATGGCCTCGCCGCTGGCAGCTTCGTCTGATTTTTTTCCGGCATCTTTGCCAGCGGCTTCATCTGATGTTTCGTCGAGGCGATCTTCTATTACTTTTTTCTGCTGTCCGTTTTTTTCAACCCCGGTGCTTTTGTGAGTCGGAGCGGCCTGCAAAGTTGGCCAGCAGACCAGCACAGCGGTCAGTAGAAAGAACAGAATTCTGTCGAGGCGTATTTGCTTCATAAATTTACTCTTGCTTCAATGGCTTTTGCGCATAACTATATCAGATTCAACCGCCGTCAGACAATAAAAAGGCATAATAAAAGGGCTGCACCGGCAGGCCTTGAAAACCCGGGAGCAGCCCCACGTTTGAAAAATACCGAGATCAGTCTTTCCAGCCAAGCAGAAAGAAAGCCTCATCGAGACGGTCAACCGTGGTGCCGACCATCATTGAATCAAGTGCAGCGGCTTTATTCATATAAATTTTCGCCTGTTCCATATCGCCGGCAAGAGCATAAGAAAGGGCCGCCAGGCCATGGACCTTGGCAGAGCTCAGAGCCAGACCCGAATGTTGCTGGGCAAATTTTTCGGGCGGCATGTTGCCGAGAATTTCTGCGGCTCTGACGTAATCGACGGCAGTCTGATGACGGTAGATAAGGGCTCCCGCCAGACCGACCTTCGCTTCGTTGTCTTTTTCGGCGGCAATCTCGAAATAGGGAATCGATTCAAGAATTTTGCCTTCTTTTGACAGGGCCCAGCCCATACCGCTGTGGGCCGAAATGCGCTGACCTTCGGTCAGATTTTCTGAAAAAGCCTGCTGAAAGCTGGCTCTGGCAGTTGAATAATTACCGAGTTTTATTGCGTCCCAGCCTTCGTTGATGAGTTTGTCGGCGATGAGCAGACTGCTGCTGCCACCGCCATTACTGGCACCACCGCAGTTTTGAATCATCGGAAAGGTCATCAGCACCACAAACAGCAGGAAGAATTTGGCTTTTTTCATTTGAGCCTCCGTTATCAGCGCAGAACCGCAATTTTGCGGCGTTCTTTGGCAGACTGACCGGCAACGCCGGCATTGAATTCAACGTAGTAGACACCATTGGCAACCGCTTTGCCCCTGTCGTTCAGCAGATCCCATCTGGTTTCATACACTCCGGCACCGCGATGAGCAAGTTCGAGTGTGGCAACTTTGTGACCACTCACATCTGAAATTTTCGCAGAAACCGCTGCGCCGGTATTTGCCGGCCCGGTGAAGGTTGCCCGCAGATTTACGAAACGGTTGGCTGGATTGGGGTAAGTCACTACCTGGGCCAGGGCATTCGGAGCGGTAATTGCAGCTCTGACGCTTGCAATAGTCTGATTGCCGGCATTGTCGGCAACCTCGACCGACAGGTCGTAAGACCCGTCACGCAGAGATGACATATCGACGATAATGCGGCCTTCTTCGCCGTTTTTAACCGGCAGGCTGCGGCCACCGTATGCAACTTTAACACTCGAACTGTCGATACCACTGCCAAGATCGTCGACGGCGACTGCAACCAGACGGTTGCCGGCGTGTTCGGCCTCAGAAACGACTGTCGGAGCGGTATCGTCAATGGCTACGAAAACGCTGCCGGAAAAGTCTATTGCGCCTCTGGCACTGCCATCAGCCACTTCAACTGGCCCAACCCACTTATGGCTGCTGCCGGAAACCCGGTAGAGACCAGCTCGGGTATTACTGTCGCTGAGCGGATTGAGAGGAATCGATATCTCAAGGGCTTTTTCGGTCTTTTCGACCGGAAGGGTCACGTCAATATTTCTGCTGATACGGGTAATGCCGGCATAGGAAACCGGGTTTTCGGGAGCAGCCATAACTACAGTACCGCCAGCGCGCAGCGAACCGGCCGGAATGTTAAGAGTTGCGAAAGATGCAGACAGCAGACCCTGGCTGTTTGGCGGGTAATATACGGCTGAGAACTGCAGTTGATTCGAGAGAATCACTCCGTCGGCATTGGTACCGTTGGCAACGATTACCCCTTCCCCTGACTTTTTGAGACTGTAATTGGTCATGTAGGTCGAATCGTTGATTGGTGTCATGACCAGATAGCCCTGTTCACCCTCGTAGGTCATCTGCAGTCTCGGCTCGGTAGCAAATTTTTTATCGGTCTTAACAATGATGTGCAGGTGGTTTTCGAAGGTCGGGTTCGGGAAAATAGCCACTTTGAGGTCGTCAAAACTTGCAGAATACACGTAACTGAGTTTGGTGTAGTTGTTGTTCTGCACCACCATTGGCACCAGCACCAGATTTTCGTAGGCATTGTTGTAGCCATAGTTCTGGATTATGGTATTACCAGCCTGGCGGTCATCGAGATAGATAAAATCTACGGCCGGGTCAATCTGCGAGCCCCTTTTGATGACAGCGGCGCGGAACTGGCCGCTGTTGTCGCCATCGAAGGCCAAATTGAGATTGCCGGTATTACCTGAAATCTCGACATAATCGGCAGCCCAGGGGTTAACATTCGACGAGCGGGCGGTAACCTGCTCGGTCAGAATAACCTTTTCTGAAAACTTAACCGGCAGTCTCTCATATTTGCCGATATTATTGGCTTCGTTGAAATCATTGTCGACCAGGTAGCCCCATTTGCCGCTATTGAGAAGCTGCCCGTCGCGCTTTCTCGTTTTATCGAGATAGTTGGCAATAACCCAGTCTTCAAAGACCTTTTTCGAGTCAACGCTGTATGTCTGCAATACTGCGTCGATGCTTCCCATGCCGCCGTCGCGGTGTCGGACGATGGCTTTGAGAAAGCCGGGCAGATTCGATCCGCCATATTTTTCAACCAGATAGTATATCCAGAGGAAAGAAGCGCCATAGTTGGCATAGGGGCTTGAGCCCAGCCAGACATCGATAATTCTGTCTTCAGCCAAAATTGTATCAGGCTTTTTGATGAATTCATCGAGGTTCGAGGTAAATTTACCGTCGTAAAGATGCTGGGCATACTGCGTCAGCCCTTCTTCAAGCCAGCGCTGCATGCCGATCAGCTGGCCGTTTTCTACCCGGTAATTTTCGTTGAAAATGACCATGTGAGTGAATTCATGTGCCAGAGTGCCATAGGTATCGGTCTGAGCGAGCACGAAGCTCGGGAAAAGGTCGATGTTGACCAGTTCTTTTTCGTTACTGAGAGCCTGAGAAGTTCTGGGAAACTGGTTTCCGGCCCAGAAGTAACCACGAAAACTACCGCTGCCGTCCCGAATGTCGTCGAGAAGAATGTAAATCTTCGGGTCACCGTCGATGTCGGCTTCAGAACCAAAGTGTTCACGAATCTTCGGGTAAATGACCGCATCGAACTGGTCAGCCATTTCTTTCAGTTTCAGACGGGCGTAGTTTTTATCGGCACCGAGTACATAGCGCGGTTCGAGAACAGTGCCGTTGGCATCGGGCGCGAAATAGTATGGCCCGTTCTGCATTGCAACGCTGTCGGGCCAGTACATTCCCCAGGCTGCCTGAGCCGGAGGCGTGGCATCTTCAGATGAAGAAAGGGGGCGTGGCAGGGTCGGAAAAAACATTACCGGCACAAATATATAGCAGTGGGTACCAATGTAACGCAGCACCGCTTTCGGATAATGGCCATTGCCATCGATGTCGTAGATTTCACCGGCCTGGTCTGAACCAAAACTTGCGGCACCGTCGTCAGTATTCGGAACACCGCCTGTGCCTGGCCATTCACCGCCGTCATGATATAAATTACTCAAGCCATAGCCGTTTGAGGTTGAAAACGGGATCATGGCAAAGTCAACATCGGCGGCTGAAAAATTACGACCGCCGACGACAGCACGAATCGAACCCTTGAGACCAAACTGGCTGGCATTGATCTCAATGGCGCGCTGCATCAGGGGCGCGTTCATAAACGGGCCAAGATCTGCCTCAAGACCTGCTTTTCTGGCATTCTGACCCTGCTGAACTGCGATTTCACGCATTTCAGGCGGAATGATGCTGTCGCCGGCGTAAGCCGCCTGAGCCATCAATACCAGCCCAGGTAACAGTATCGAGAAGATCTTTTTAATAATTCTGTTCGCCTTTTTCATACCAGCCCCTGCTTATATCGGGTTGAGAGAATATTATTCGTCAACATCATCGGCAGCTTTCACGACTTTTCTGAGTGATTTTTCGTACCTTGTGGGAGAGAGTAAATATAGTTATAATTTCAAGGAGTATCCTCTCTATAATCCCCGGTTCTATAGTATTGGAGGTCGCAGATGAAAAGATTCAGGTCGGTGAAGCTCACTATTTTGTTGATTCTTGCTGTTTTCTGCAGCAGTATTGTCACCGCCTCAGGATCATTCGTAGCGACTAAAGAGGGGATTCGCTACGTCGTAAAAGACTCTACCGGCCAGGTCCAGGAAGTCTACAACCCTGACTACGACCCGACCACCGGCAAATATTTCGTTAAAGACAATCAGGACCGCGTCATTGCAGTGCAGTCTCTGCCGACAGAAGCCTCGATGGCACAGTTCAAGATTGTAACGCCGATCACCGACGAATCGGCCGCCACCGTTTCCACCAAAGACTTTATGGGCAATACGGTACCGGTTTTAAAATCTCTTTCAACTAACGACCCGCGCTATCAGCAGCTAAAAACCTATATCGAAAGCAACCCTGGCCTGCGTCAGACCGTTGGGATGCAGGTTGAAGCCCGCAACTTCAAAATCAACGAAATCCAGAAAGACCTGGCTGCCGGCACCAAAGATCCGGCTTTTGCCCAGTGGCTGGTCAACGACCTCAAAAAGCCCGTCTATCTCGAAGTCGGCAATTCAGGCGGCATTCACCACGATGCCAGCGGTTTTGCCATGGCCGAAGCTTCTGCTAATGGTCAGATCAGCTACCGCGACAACTCACACGTAAACCGCATCGTTGTACCGCCCAACAGCGAAGTATTCAGCGGCGGCATGCAGGACCCGTCAGCAGCTTCGGTAATGGCTCACGAGGTTGGGCATATGATCATGGATCAGCTCTATGAACGCCCGAACTACCCCAAAACGAACTATTACGGCGCCCATTCAAAAAATACCGTGTCCGACGAGGGGTTTGCTCTCTCCGAAGGTTGGGCGGAAGCTCTCGAAGCGCTTTCCACGCGTGATCAGCACAATTCTGCAACCTCATGGCGCATCAAGACCCACAAGAATATCGCTGAAAACAAATATATCTTTGAAAATCAGGGCGTAACCACCGGCCCCAACGACGGCGTTCTCAAGTCCGGCATCGATATGCTTTCAACTGAAGGGGTCAATGCCTCACTGTTTTACGATGTTCTCAACGGTGGCCGCATCCAGGCCCCGTTCTCGAAGGTCTGCCAGGTTTTCGAAAACTCAAAGCCCCAGACCTACCGCGAATTTGTCGACGCCTACATCCAGAAATTCCCCGAAGACCGCAGCCAGATGATCAAGCAGTTTCTCGACAATACCAAGTATGCTACGGTCGACAGCAGCGCCACCGCCCGCTACAAAGATGTGCATGATGCACAGCAGGCCTGGCAGAATGCGACCGACCCGAATGCCAGAGTTCAATTAAAGGCTGAATATGACGCCAAATTGAACAGCTATAAAGAATGGAGCGAAGCCCTCTACAAACAGGCCGTTGTTGACGGCCGCGTCGACGGTGCCATCGATGGTTCGCGCGCATACTCAGACGAAACCCAGTCACAGTATCGGTCGATACGACTGAGCGAAAATCTCATCAAAGGCCAGAAAGCACTCGGCGTCGGCATCAAGAACGCTGCCGATTCAATCAAGCAGTCGTTCAGCGTCAAAAGTCTCGCTATGACGGCCGGCACCTCGATCGCCATAAATCTCGCCAGCCAGATCATGAATGGCGAAAAAGTCAGTATGAAAGCTGCGGTACAATCAGTCGCTTCGATGCAGTTCGTTGGCAACGTCGTTGGTTCGTCACTCGGTGCCGCTGCCGGTCAGGTCTTCGTTCCCCTCATTCAGACATTCGTGCCGATACCAATCGTCGGAACCATTGCCGGTGCTCTTCTGCCAACTCTGACCTCTCTGGTCGGAGGCTCTCTTGGTGGTAACCTCGGGGCCGGCATGAGCTTCAAGGCTGCCCTGAAGGCGCTCGATCCGGTCGCTATCGCCGGCCAGGCTGCCGGCTCAACCATCGGTGCGATGCTCGGCTCGATGATTCCGATACCTGTGGTGGGTACAATGCTCGGAAGCATTGTCGGCGGCATAGTCGGTGAAAAGCTCTTTACCGGCATTGCAAAACTGCTTGGCTACAAAAAAGGCCAGCAGAAACCGGAAGCAACCAAAGCCTCCTTCCAGGCTTACTCTTATGACAACAGAGCAGCAGAAGCCAATCTGCAGGCACAAAAGTCTTCATCAGAGGCAAGTAAGCTCAGACTGCCGCCGGAAGACGAAAAGATTCCGTATAAAAATATGGATGCCGGCCTGAGAGTCGCAAAAGACAATTACGAAATCGCCTACAAGGCTTATGTCAAAGCGGTTACAGGTGGCGACCAGAAAGCCGCCAAGGCAAAGCTCAAAGAATTTCAGGCCGCCAAAGACAGATATCAAAAAGCCATAAAGGCGGCCAGCCGCTGAGGCGACCGGTGATTGCTATCTTAGAACCGCAAGCTTGCCGTTACTTCGCAGGATGCGGCCGTCTGCCTCGATTCTTGCCCTGAAGAAATAAACACCGTTTGCAACCTGACTGCCATTGCGATGGCTCAGGTTCCAGTCAGCGATCAGATGTCCTGCAGATTCATCGAGCTGCAGGGCGTTTATTTTTTTACCTGACACGTCGTAAAGATTAACAACAGCTGTGCCAAGCACCGGTTTGCCCGAAAGGACGAAGCTGAAACGGGCAAATCGCTGGCATGGGTTTGGATAGACCCCGGAAGCGGTAATCCGTGATGCTGCAACGATTTGAGCTTTAACCGAGGCACGTGTCTCGTTACCCGCCCGGTCAGCAAGAGTAACGACCAGTTCGCCGCTGCCCGAAAAATTTTCAGGAATCCGGTAAGAGACCCTGCCATCTTCGCTGATTCTGGCACCAGGCAATTGCTGCCCACCAATCGTGATTTTCAGACTATCTGGATTCACCCCCGAAAGGTCATCTTCAGAACTCAAAACAACATTCTGGCCATGCGGCGATTTTTCGAGGCGCAAGCCACTGATCGACGGACAACGATCGTCATAAAACAGATAAAACCTCCCCGGGCCACCCAGATCAGCACTCATTCGACCATCAGTACGTTTTTTCAACGGCGCCCAGGCTTTTTTTGAGCCGGGGCCTTCACTGCGCAAACCCGATCTGTTACCGTAATAATCGGGAATTTCTACGACCAGACTGGTTTTCGTCTCTTCTGCGGCAAGAACATCAAACGGGCCGGCGACGGCATTTGCAGGCCTGACCAGCGAACGACAATCTGGAACAGCGAACATTACCAGTTCTTCATCAACAACATTGCCGTCATTAACAAGAAGAGCGTCGGCAATCTGCATTTCGGTACGCACCGAGGGCCTCAGTCTGGCTGCCGAAAAACTGAAGGAAAACACCTCGTCGTTGAGGTTGCAGACAGCCTGACCGCGACCGACACCAGGCAGTTTATACTGGGCGACGAACAGTGATTTTTCATCATTAACGGGCAGGAATACAGGTTGTTCGACCAGATTGTTAAAAAGAACCCTAAGCTCGGGCGTAGCATTTACTGCTCCGTTGAAAGATCTGAAGAAGATCAGATATTGTTCAGCAAAAGCTGGATGCGGAACCGGATATAGAAGATATTGATTGTACGCGGTTCTGAATGAATAGCTGAAGTTCTCATCACCGTTTATCTGTGGGTCAATGACCAGAGGCAGAAAAAAGAAACGCCTGAGATTGCTGAAATCGAGAGTGATGCTGCCGTGCCCATCTGAATCGATTACCAGAGGTCTTATCGAAGTCGTACCATCGTTGTGAATCATTGCCGCCCAGGGCAGCAGATGGCTCTGGCAGGTAAGCGACAGAGTTGTCTGACCACGACCATTAATTTCTTCAACATTCAGACAGTTGGCGGCAACCGAACTTTCAGCACCGGCAAATGAATTTTCGCTGCCAGCGATAAAATGCCGATTGGTCTTGATCGGCAACAAATTTGCGTCATCTCCGAATGCCGCCGCCTTGTCGACAAAACCCCAGAGGCCATTTGCCAGGCCTGGTTCATCGACGGCCAACGCCAGATTGAAGTTAACAAATACCTCTGTAAAGCTGGTATTGGCGTGTCGAAGCAGTTCGTTCAGTCCTTTTACACCCTTTGCTGCCGTGCGCACCAGTTCGCGGGTAAACTGCTGCTGCATGCCGGCCGTTTCGCCGCCGAATTTTTCGACCAGATAAGCGACAAACAGGAAAGACGCGCCATATTGCCTGAAAAGCCGGTCTTCATGGAACCAGCTTTCTTTCGCGTTACTGAGAAGGTTGACAGCAGGGTTCTGAAGAAATCTGGCAAAATGCGGAGTCGGTGGAACCCTAAGGTTTTTCTGGCCGGTTTCTCCAGAGAAAACATATTCGGAAAACATTGAAAAGCCCTCGTCGAGCCAGCGTTCCTGCTCAGGATTACCATTCGCATGCTGAATCGAAAAATTAACCATGTGCTGAAATTCATGTGCCAGAGTGCGATAGAAAGCGTTGCTTTTATCTTCGGGATCCCCAGGTTCTCCTGGGTTGGTATCCATGAAAAATACCGGTTTCTGATTTCCTGACCAGCCTTCAAGGTCACGGTGGTCGAAATAGCCGGCAACGTAGCCTTCTGCGAATCCGTCGTGAATATCGACCAGAAAGATATAAATCCTTTCGTCAGGCAGATTGAAGGCTGCCGGAACTACCGGTTTTCCGAACCACCTGCAGACAGACGGAAACACCTTATCGTCGAAACACTTGACGATACTGGCGTAGACATCGGCAGAGGCCTGACCATACTGTGCCTCCTGACCGCGTTCGACAAAAAGAAGGCATTCTTTGCCGGCTGCCACAAGTTTTCCGGGGCGATACTCATAAAGCCCGGAGGCAAAGTTGAAAACCTGGAAGCTCTCTTCAGAAGTGCCAGGGATAAGCCTGGTGTTTGCAGTAGAATGACGGGAGCCGGCAGTGGCGTGAGCCGCAGCTCGTCTGGCCGGCAACTGACCATCGAGCTGATCTTTGAGCGCTCGCAGGCGAAAAGTTCCGTCAACCGGCAATGGCGCCGCAGAAAGTGATTGAGCTGCAAACAGCAGAAACAGGATAAACGATCCGATCGTTTTTATGGCTGCTTTTCAACCTTTCTTTTCCGGTCTATTGAGAAAACCGCCACGGTGATGTCATCCTTTACCGCAGCAGGTGAATTCTCGACCAGTGCAGCGATTTCCTTAACAATTTCGTCAGCACTTTTATCAACCCGGGCAAGAAAGAAACTGTGCAAATAGATATAGCCATCTTCGCAGCCAGCCCAGGCCTCAAAAAAATCAACAAGCCCGTCTGAATAAAACATCAGCTTGTCGCCGTCGGCAATGTTTTCTGAATAGCTTTCGTAGATACTTTCGTTGAATATTCCGAGGAGGGTGCCGGTCGATTTCAACTCATTGATTGAGCTGTCAGCAGCCCGGTAATGCAGCGGAAAATCGTGACCGGCACTACAATAGCTGAATTTCATTGCCTGGAGGTCAAAAACACCCCAGAGTGCCGTCGAGTTAAAACGTGAGCCGGCACCGAGAAATTCTTTGAGAGAGACATTAACACGGCTCATCAGCTCGGCGGGGTTGTCGGCAAGAGCCGAGCGATCGTTGAACAGGCAGACTACCACTGCCATGACCAGTGCTGCGGGCACCCCCTTGCCGCAGACATCGCCGATAAGAACGCCGATATTTGATCTGGAGGCATCCTCAACGAACCTGAGAAAATCACCACCTATAAATCGGGCCGGTTTGAGAAATGAGGCGACTTCAATTCCGTCAACATCAGGAACCTGTCTGGGCATTGCCCCGTCCTGCACAATGCGGGCCATATCGAGTTCGCGTTGAATCTGTGCCTGTCTTGTTGCAAGTTCTTCGGCATGAAAAGCCAGTTCTTTGTGCAGACGGTAATTGTGCAGGCAGACAGAAACCTGATCAGAAAGAATGTCGAGCCTGAAACTGTCTTCTGAAGTGAGCTCGGCATCAGGGCTGTGTCTGCCGACCAGCAGACAACCGTAAAAGATCTTGTTGCGTTCGAGAGCAGATCCGGCGAGCGCGCCGCGGAATTCATGGGTTTTAAAGGCATGCTCGAGCAGTTTCATCGATAGCTTCATGCTGTCTGAAGTATGTTCGGCGGCAATGTCGTCAAAACTCACATTTTTGAAGCGATCGAGACTGACTCCGGCAGCTTCGACCGCAACGAAACAGTCTTTTTCGAAATCCATGAGAAAAAGTACTGCCCAGTCAAATTTTCCAAGATCGAGAACTGTCTGAAGAATACGGCTGTAAGGTCGATCGCCAAGAAGAAGCTGCAGGTCGTCAAGAGAGTGCGCCTGTTCGTAGAAGTTGCAGACATCCTGAAGAGAGTTTCTCTGCTCCAGATGTCTTCTGATACTGAAAAAAAACAGACAGAGCAGCAAAAGAACGGCCAGCAGAGCCAGATCGTAATCTCTCCCGAGTACCGCCATAACCGCAATGCCAAGCAGCCAGAGAAGATAGTATCGCACTGCATTGGCGCCGGCGGCGGCCCTACCTGAACCTGACAAAGTTTCTCTCTCCAGCTTTTATTTTGTAAATCAGAGCTTCACTGCTTTAATTCGAGCAACAGTGCAAGATTCCCGCTCAGGGTTCCTCGTCGTCAAAATCGACCGAAGCGCCCCACTCTGCCAGCGCAACAAACAACTTCTTCGGACTTCTGGCATCAAGGTAGAATCTTGGGTCCTTTTCAAGGTAATTTTTCAGTCTCTGCCTGATTTTAAACAGCAGATCCTTGGTGAACACGTTCTTCAATTCGAAACTGGCAGTAAGAGGTGCCGAAAACCTGCGCCAGATCTCAGAGAGACTTTGCGGTTTTCCACGCTTCTTTAAATTTTTATAGGTGCGGTCAAGCATGGCTTCAAAGAGTTCGGCCCCATTATAGGCATAGAAAAATGCTACTGGCGGCAGAAAGCCGAACTGAGAAATGATGTTACGGGCTTTTCTGACCAGTCTTTCGCCTTCACCCTGCAGACCGACGACTTCTGAGCGCAGAATCCGCAGCAGCATCAGGTCGATGTCTTTGCGGGTCAGAGTATCAATCAGGGTTTTGTCATTTGGAAAAAACTTCTGCAGTATCGGTCTTACCGTTTCGATGGTCTCGACACTCAGGAACTGCAGATTGCGACCATAAGTCTCGGGATTTTTGCTTTTCATATCCCCGAGAATCTTTTCGAACTGCAGAATAAATTCAAACTTGGTGTCGAACGGCAAGTAAAAAACCTGTCCAAAATAAATTTTTATTTATTTTAGACAGGTTGCTGTAACTAAATCAAGTTAATTCTGAAAAAGTGTCGGCGTCGCTATTTTCATCGGAGCAGTTCAGGTCGATCGAAGGCAGGCAATTTTCGCCTGACATCTGCAGAAACCCTCTTCTGATATAGACCAAAAAGCCAATAAGAGCTACCGAATACCATCCGGCAATCATCGAACATACAGCCTTCATAAATCGCTCCCCTTTCTGGCATAAAATCCTTTTCGGCAGAAAGAAGATTTTTTATGACGATATCCGTATATTTTTCATTTTTGTTGCCCGGGTGTCGATAGTCTATCTGAAACGATGAAAAAACTTTTCCATATATTTTTACTGATCGCCGTCATGCTGCTGATTTCAGACGATGCAACAGCGGCTGACTGCCCGACCTGCGGCGCCAGGGACCTGTCAGGCCTGACGCTGCTCTGCCCGGAATGCAACGCCGATCTTCACGACCCGACGACCCGCAATGCCAGGACCGAAAGATCTTCACTGCGGGTGAGACTTCTTTATACAGGTGACAAGCCTGATCGTCTGCCGGCCTACGGCAAACTTTACATCAACGGCAAATATCATGGCAACATCGACCTGGTTGAGAAGGAAGAGCGCAACAGCGAGTTTGCTGCCAGCTGGAACGATGGGCTTGGGCGTGAATATACCGCCCTGTATGAAAAAATCGTCGAAAGCGTTGTGCCCGGGATTTTGCAGATTGAGGTCGAAATGAAGTTTGACCGCTTATATGGCCTTGGGAGAAGCTACAAGAAAGTAGTTTTCCCGTATGTTGGCTTCAAAGAAGGCGAAAAAACAACCGTGGATCATTATTTCAATTCAGCCGCCACCTTTCATCAATACAAACCAGGAAAACGCAAACCGGTCCCGGTGCTCTCAGAAACCAAACTGCAGGGTGCAAGCGGTACAGTAGCGATCAATATCGGGCTTTTTGAATAAGCGCCCGTTGTTTTGTGCCGAGTAAGCGACATAAGAATTCTCGCCGGCGGTTAATGAAAATCCCGTTTTTTGTTACAATTAATACAGGTGAGGTCAGGATCTGGCTAGAACAAATACCCCTCACTGCCTTTCTATGATTCGGTTTCGCAAAAATCTGATCTATGAGGCAGAAATATGTGTGACAGCAAAGAAATGACTATTCTTGTGGCAGAAGATGACCCGGGGCATGCGGAGCTTATTGTTGACGAGCTGAAGGAATCGGGCATCCACAACCCGATCAGGCAGTTCTGCAATGGTCAGGAGGTCTGGGATTTTCTCAACGAAAAGGATTCAGACGAAACTGCGGTGCTGAACTACCTGCTGCTTCTTGATATAAAAATGCCCAAAATGGACGGAATAGAGGTATTAAAAAGAATCAAGAGTCACAACACTCTCAAAAAGATCCCGGTAATAATGGTTTCAACCACTGACGATCAGCCTGAAATAGCGAAGTGTTACGAACTTGGGTGCAACATGTATATAACAAAACCGGTAGATTACCGTATTTTTGCTGAATCTCTCAAAAGGCTGGGGCTGTTCATCCAGATTGTAAGGGTATAACTTTTGCCGCACCAGAAAACAAAACCAGAACCTGCACGTGACGGGAGAGGCAGAATCTGCTGCAGAATGAACCGCTCAACCTGGGGTCGTCTGGCAGGCAGCACCTGTCATTTGCTGCAGAGTCACCATCTATCAGGTATTTTCAGCTATTTCAAAGAAATAGTGGCAATTCACGAAATGATCTTCAATGAAGCAGGTGAAGCTATTGATTATCGAGTTATTGATGGCAACAGCGCCTTTCTGAACCTTCTCGGAAAAAGAGCTGAAGATATCAGAAACCGCCTGGCCACCGACCTGTATTCTGCTATACCGGCGCCATACATCAGAGAATACGAAAGCGTTGTACATCACGGGCTACCAAAGGAACTGACCACTTTCTACCCGCCGCTCGACCGCTATTTTTCCATAACCGCCATTCCTCTCGGCGACAACCTCTTTGCTACAATCACTAACGATATAACCGCAAATCGTCAGATGCATGAACTGATGTCGGCCCGCAGCAAAGAACTCGAAAATTATCTCTATATCACATCACACGACCTCAGAACCCCCCTGGTCAATATTCAGGGCTTCAGCCAGCGTCTCAACAAGCAGTCGGCAAAAGTTCTGGAACTGCTCAAAGAACATCTCAACAGCACTGGAAATGAAGAGCTTAAAAAGCTTATCAGCGAGGGAATACCCAAAACCCTGCACTTTATACTGGCCGGCGTCAACAAAATGGACTCGCTTTTAAACGCCCTGCTGCAGCTGTCAAGAACCGGCCGGGCAACGATGAGCGTTAAGCCTGTCAACATGAACCTGTTGCTGGAAAAGATTGTCGAAACCAATTCTTTTCAGCTTTCTGAAATCGGAGCAAGTGTAAAAATTGACCAGCTGCCCGTCTGTTATGGTGACGAAAACCTTTTAAACCAGATGTTCTCCAATCTCATCGGCAATGCGATCAAATACCGCAACCCCGCAAGAAGTCTGGTTATAGAGATAAGCGCGATTTCGGGGCTGCGTAAGGCCATTTATTCGGTAAAAGATAACGGAACCGGGATTGAAAAGAAGCACCTTGACCATATCTGGAATCTTTTTTATCGTATCGATGGTACAACTTCAGAGCCGGGCGACGGCATCGGTCTTTCGGTGGTAAAAAAGATTGCCGAAAAGCATCGAGGCAGAGTAAAAGTTGAGAGTGAGCCTGGTACGGGCAGCGTTTTTTCAGTAGTATTGCAGACGACGGAATTCCAGGAACCTTGAGTCTGAATTATGAGTGACAGAAAAAAAGAGACAATTCTTATCGTTGAGGACGACCCCGGCCTTGCTGATCTGATCAGCGAGAAAGTCGAGGAGTGTGGCTTTTTGCCTGTCTGTGCATATTCGGGAGCAGAAGCCATTGCATGGTTAAAAAGTAACGGTGCCCCGAGATTGATCATTCTCGATTTCAGCCTGCCCGACATGAATGCCCGTGATTTTATCAGCGACTTCACCTCAACCGGTCAGAAACTGCCAAATTTCATCGTTTCAACCGGGCAGGGCGACGAAAAAATTGCGGTTGAAATGATGAAAATGGGGGCTCTGGACTACATTGTCAAGGGAACGCATTTTCTCGATCTTTTACCCGGGGCGCTGCAGAAAGTTAACCGCGAACTCGAAAACGAAGAGCAGAGACTTCTCGCAGAAGAAAAATTACGCGAAAGTGAAGAGTCGTATCGCAACCAGTTCGAGAACAACTCGACGGTCATGCTGATGATCGACCCTGACAGCGCTCAAATTGTCAGTGCCAATAATGCAGCAGTCAGGTTTTATGGCTATCCGGCCGAAAAACTCCTGACAATGAGGATTACCGAAATAAACATGAACCCTGAATCGGTGGTCAGAAGAGCAATGCAGACAGTAGTGCTGCGAGGCTGCCTGCAATTCGAATTTGTCCACAAAACGGCTGATGATTCTCTTCATAACGTCCTGGTTTCGGCAAGCTGCATACGCTTCAAGGGCAGAAATGTCATTCATTCGATCATTACCGACATCACCGCACGCAAGCAGGCAGAAAAAGCTCTACTGGAAACAAACCGCAGACTTGAAGAGGCAACGGTCACCGCCAACGAAATGACCATACAGGCTAAAATGGCCAATCGTGCCAAAAGCGAATTTCTTGCCAATATGAGCCACGAGATTCGCACGCCACTGAACGGGATTATCGGAATAACCGATCTTCTGCTTGAAACAAGCCTTAACAACGAGCAAAAGCACTTCGCAGAGATCATTCACACCAGCGGTGAATCACTGTTGTCATTGGTTGACGACATCCTTGATTTTTCGAAGCTCGAAGCCGGCAAGCTGGTTCTTGAAAATATCGGCTTTGACCTTGCCGGATTGCTTGATGAATTCACCGAAATCATGAAGGTAAAAGCCAGCCTCAAGGGGCTTGAATATTCAGTCAACCTGCCGGCACAAATGCCGGCACGGGTCATCGGAGATCCCGCCAGACTGCGACAGATTCTTACAAATCTCGTTGGCAATGCGATCAAATTCACAAAAACCGGTTCAGTAACTCTGGCTGTCTCAATAATCGCTGATTCTGCAAAAAACCTGCTGGTTAAATTTCAGGTATTTGACACCGGTATTGGCATACCTGCAGATAAATTCAGTCTTCTATTCAAAAAATTCAGCCAGGTCGACGCTTCAACAACCAGAAAGCACGGCGGTTCCGGGCTTGGCCTGGCAATTTCAAAGCAGCTGGTAGAGATGATGGGCGGCGAAATCGGCGTGTACAGTGAAGAAGGCAAGGGGTCTGAATTCTGGTTCACCGCCAGCTTCGGTCGACAAAAACAGGGCGAAAGAGATTGCGATCATCTCGCAGACAATATCGGAAAAAGAGTAAGTCAGGACAGATCGCTACCGGCAAATGGTGTGTTTGACCAGACCGATCTGCTTGACCGGCTGATGAATGACGAAGAGCTTGCAACCAAGCTTGTCAAAGGTTTTATTGCCGATATGCCCGATCAGATTGAAATTCTCGAAGACGCACTCAATCGGCAGCAACAAAAAATTGTCGAAAGGCAGACCCATCGAATTGCCGGGGCAGCCGCAAATACAGGTGGAAAATCGGTGAGTGATATTGCCGGTGCAATGAAATTGGAAGCAAGGAAGGGAAATATGAGCAAGGTAAGCGAGCACCTTCCCGAGCTTAAGAAAGCATTTGAAGAATTCAGCATTGAAGTGAACGATGCCCTTGGAAAGAGATCAAGCAGGGAGGTCAAAATGAAAACTCTGATCGTTGAAGACGATTTTACCAGTCGATTGCTGCTTCAGGAGATTCTGAAAAGCTTTGGACCGCTTCATATTGCTGTAAACGGCCAGGAAGCGGTTGACGCCGTCAAAATTGCGCTCGAAGCTAAAGAACACTACGATCTTATCTGCCTCGACATAATGATGCCTGAAATGGACGGCCACGAAGCCTTGAAACAGATTCGCGACATGGAGATGGCGAATGGCATTTACTCAAAAAATGGCGCGAAAATCATGATGGTTACGGCCCTTGGTGACATGAAAAATGCAACGACCGCCTTTTACAATCTCTGCGATGTTTTCCTCCCGAAGCCGATTCAGAAAGCAAAGTTACTCGACGAACTGCGTAAGCTCGGTCTGATCGAGTGAATGCAATCTGTCTGTCTCAGGTATAAACAAACCGGCATATTGTTCCGATAGCAGAAGTAATAAAATCAGAATTCTGTGAGGCAGACAATTTATGGAACAAACCAATTCGCGCTGGTTCTTTATTTTTGTGGTGATGAGCCTGATCAG
Organism: Candidatus Rifleibacteriota bacterium; assembly: GCA_024710355.1. Lineage (GTDB taxonomy): Bacteria > Muiribacteriota > Ozemobacteria > Ozemobacterales > Ozemobacteraceae > Rifleibacterium. The sequence continues at coordinate 277,335 of JANJUX010000040.1, read as the reverse complement.
CATTTTTCTGTTCCCGCCAAGAGCCCATGCCGACTCGAACTGGCTCAAATATTTTCGCAAAGACTCGCTGCTTAACACCTACAAAACCAGTTACGCCGTACTCGAAGACTCAGTCTGGACCGGCACCTTCGGTGACGGTCTGCAGGTATACGACGGCAGCAGAACTCAGAATTTCACCAACCGCAGCACCCGCACCAGCCCGTCAATAGATGACGGCCTGGTATCTGATTACATCACCTGCATCAGCATTGATGAAAAACGTGGCCGGGTCTGGCTTGGCACCAATGCCGGTCTTTCGAGCTGCGATCTCGAAGGCAAGGAATGGCAGCGCTTTACAGAAAAAGACGGGCTTCCCAATGATGTCATCAGGGATCTGGCCATTGACAGCTACGGCAATCTCTGGGTTGGCACCCCCTCAGGGCTCGCCTTTTTCGACGGCGAAGCCTGGAAAACCTATAACGAAAGCAACGGTCTGCCTCAGGCCAGTATTCATTCAATCAAGGTCAAAGGCGACACCATCTGGGTCGGCAGCGTCGGCGGCACAGTCGCAAGATTCAAAGATGGCGAATGGAAAGCGGTAATAACTTTCTAAATGCTCCAGCCCTCGCATCGCGGCATTTATGAATTTCTCTGGTCTGAGCACAAATACCCGGTCATGGCGGTGTCGCTCAAGGCATTTCAGGGAATGGCCAGCCGTCTCGGCAGACGCCCGCAGCTTCTCGCGCTGTTGCGCAAAATCGCCGAGTACACCTTTTCAGAACGAAGCGAGAACTATAATGCCCTGCTGAACGCCTATCTGCACGTCAAGGAAAAGGCAACCCGTCAGGAAAGGCACGCTATAATCGAAACCCTGCTGCAGAACGAAGATCTTGCTGCAGCGATGATCTATGAACTTGCCAACAAATATGACGAAATAAGCCTTGCGGGCTGTCGTCTGTTTTTTGCCCCTGAGCACGCCATTTTCAAATTCTGGGATGCCCAGGAAAGACCAGGGTTATGGCTTTGCTTCGGTCCAATGCAACTGCACCTGTCACCGCAGGAAGTTTTCAACCGCATCTGTATCACAACCGGGCTGCCTGCCGACAAGCTTATCGCTCTGCTGAAAAGTCTTCGGTGCGGGCTTTCCGCAGATGAGTTCGCGGCTCTGCCAGAACAAATCGTAAAGGTTCTGTTACAGAACAATATGATCGCTTTTCCAGGCAGAAAAAAAGCATGGCTGCACCCGCGCCTGCCCATGCACCTGATCGACGCTACCCAACCCGTGCAGACACGCAAAACCGACTTTCTCGCGGCAGCCGCTCTGGCTGTCGAAAAAATCTGGGATACGGCTGAGTATCTGCCGGAACACATCGCCAGCCTGCCGGAATTCTCACTTTTCAGTGAATTCTACCAGCCCGATCTGCACCCTGAAATCGAATGGAACAAAGATTTCTGCGTCGAGGAAGCATGGGAATTTCTTGCTCACCTTTTCTGGAGCAGGTGGCAGACAGACAACGGGCAGCAAGATGTGGCTGCAGAACAGGAAGAATCAGGAGCCGGCGTAGGAATGGAGGCTGCTGATGAGGAAATTGACCCCGAAGAGGGTGAACATGGTGACGATGAAACCTGCGACTGAAAGGCAGGCGGTCCAGGTTCCGCTCCAGCCGCGGGCAAGCCTTACATGCAGGTAGATTGAATAAACAAGAAAAGTTATCAGGGCCCAGGTTTCTTTTGGATCCCAGCCCCAGTAGCGGCCCCAGGCCTTGTTCGCCCAGACCATGCCAAAAATCAGCCCGCCGACGGTGAACAGCGGGTAGCCAAGGGCAATTGCCCGATAGATCAGGTTGTCGAGTATTATGTTATCGGGCAGCCAGCGCTCGGCGCCGCGACCCAGGGCACCTCGAAACAGCCAGGCCATCACTGCGACAGCAATGACGGCAAGGATTGACGGAATAATTACCCAGAAAACAATGTTGTGCCAGCGGTCTACATACATGGGATGACTGCTGAGGTGTCTGGCCAGAAGAGCCATGCCGCCGATAAAAACAACCGGCAGACCCACGACAACCGAATAACAGGCAAGCTTTTCGCGACTGTCAGAAAAATCGGTGCGGCCGGAGGCATCGCCAAGAATGCGGCGGAGGCAGAACAGATAACTTAGAATGAAGGCTACGGCAAAACAGGCCTCACCAACAAATGCCAAAGAGACATGCAGATGCAGCCAGTATGATTGCAGGGCGGGAATCAGAGGCCTGATATCAGAAGAAAAAACAGAAGCAACGCCAATCATCAGAACGGCCCCGACACTTGCCCCCGCCTCAAGAACCGGCAGCGGCTGAGAGGCCGTAAAAATCTGGCCGACCAGAACGATGAGCGTCGACAGGGTCACCAGTGATTCATACATGTTTGAAAGCGGCGGATGCCCGGCGCTGTGCCAGCGCATTCCGAGAGCGATAACTGCTGCGGTTATGCCGAGCCAGTTAAATGCGCGGCCGTAAGTATGCAGCTTCTGCCGCTCAAGACTCAATGAGGCACTGTTTAAGGCAAATGCGGCAAGATAGCAAAACATCGACAGGGTAAAAATACTGGTTTCATTCATTTGTGGCGGTTTCCTGTTGTTTGTGGGTCAGCTGGTTCTGAATCCGGTCGAGATCACCGACAAGCATGTGAGCAGGCCGGTTACCGGCTATGGCTATTCTTACAGTGCCGTCAGGGAAAACGACAACCCAGTCTTCGCGATAAGCTACGTAGAAGCTCATTATCATGCCGAGAGTAAAAAGCAGGCAGCCAAGCCAGACAACCGGCTTACCCGGGTCGTGAGCCATCTGCAGAGTGCTTTCGAACTCAGCTTCGGCAGAATTGAAAGTAAAAAGAAATGGCAGGCTTGAAACGTGGCTGGCCAGCATCGCGCGATCTTCCGGGAAAGCCCAGGCACGCCCGACGACCTTTTCAGACTCATCAAATGCAACGATCATCGCGGCCGGGTTGTTCAGCTCACTCGAAACAGAAACGAACCTGCCGTCCATGACCCGGAAATCAGGCATGAAGTCCTGCATGACGAACGTAAAAGATGCCCATGCCGGCTTAACCGGCTGGTTCAAAGTCAGTTCAAGTGTCTGCGGAAAGCTGGCTGTGGGCTGATAATCAAGCCAGCCGCTGATGCCTGGCAGATGAGTGACGCTCAGGCGAACCTTTGAATAATATTTGTTCCAGCTGGCCTGATAGAAAGTAAACTCGTTATGACTGACCGGTTGATTCACTCTGATAACCATCGCATCAGACTGGCTCTCAGAGTCAATAAAACGAACTCTTGAGTTCCAGCTCCTGACACCCTGCTGATGACCCGCATCGTTTTCGTAATGCTCAACCCACAATTCATCAAAAGCGATAGAAAATGCCGGGCTGGCCATGCCTTCGGCATATTTTTTATGCAGAGCCTCGACCTGCTGGCGCATCTGTTCGAGCCGGGGATCATTCGGAGAAAAGGTTCTGATGTTGCGGGCCACGCGGCTGATTCGGTCAGCATTGCGGCCAGCCCGAAGCGCTTCCAGGGGCGGGATTACGACGTTTTCACCTTTACGACCATGTAAAGAGGTTTCGACGCCGAGAAAAACTCCGATCAGGCCACCGGCAAGAACGGCAAGCAGCCCGATATGAATAAACATGCCGCCCAGAAGCGACATGCGTCCGGAAGCGCGCAGACCGATCAAAACTCCGTCATCGTCAGTTTTAAAGCCGGGATACTGATTTTGCCAGTCGGCGGCAAGATCACCAGAAAAGCTGCGACCGGCAGCAAAAGCCATTATTTCAGCTTTTTCAACATTTTCAAGCCTCTTAAAAAGTCGCTTTGAAGTGCTTTTCCAGCGCGTGAGAATGCAGACAAGCGTAGAAAGCGAGAGCAGCCACAGACAGGCCTGATAAATAATACTGCGAAACATGTCGTCGAAGCCAAGCGCGAGAATCCAGTGCCCGACCGTCGGGTAACGCTGCAGATAGACCGCTGCCTCGAGGTTCTGGGGCACGAAGGTGCCGAGCATCGACAGCAGGGTCAGAAAGGTGATCAGAGCAACAGCTGATTTAAGTGAAACAAGAAGTTTGAGTATTGTTCTCATGACATGCGGATTATAGGTTAAAACTGCCCAGAAAAGCAATACCCGACATACAACGGCTCACGCGGGTTTCTGGTAATCGAGAAGAGCGACGGTGACGTCATCGCCCCAGGGCACCGTGCCGGAAAATTCTTTCACCGCACCATAGATTCCGGCAAAAAATTCTTCCCGGCTGCAGTTCAGACCCAGCTGTTTTACCAGCGCCTCAAGACGATCATAACCGAACTGCTCACCACGATCATTCATTGCTTCGACGACTCCGTCACTGAACATCACCAGGCGGCAACGTGCCGGCAGACTTATCTTTTCGGCCTTGTAAGTCTTTCTTTTCGCAACTCCAAGAGGGTAGCCAATCAACTTGATGAATGTCACACTGCCATCGTCGCTTATCATAAGCGGGAAAGCCTGTCCGGCATTGCTGCAGGTGAGAATCCCGTTGCGGTCGATATGGCCGGCAAAACAGGTCATCATTTTTACCCGCCGCAGGTGTTCAAGCATCAGCTGATTGAACCTGACAAACAGCTCATCAGGCATTTTTACGCCGCTGTCGAACAAAGCGGCAAACCCGGCACGGGCCATTGAAACTACCAGAGCAGCCGAGATCGAGTGGCCGGAAACATCGCCGGCAATAAAAGTTATCTCGCCATTCTCACTGATGAATGCGTCATAATAATCGCCACCCACGTCATCGGCAGGCACTGTTCTACCGGCGAACACGGCACCTGCGGCAGTAATTTCGCCGGCCGGGAGAATGCAGGTCTGCACGAAATGAGCAACCTCAAGTTCCTTGAGGCTTTCGAGCGAGCTGTTAAAAGTCTCCCCCAGCTGCTCCCATTCGTCATTTGTCGTTATCGAAATTCTGTATGAATGATTGCGGCAGGCAAAGGCTCTGACTCCCTTCATGACTTCGCCGGCCGGCACCATAATACCGTAGTAAATACGGATAATAACGAAGGCAAATGTTGCGGCAACCAGAAGGCCGGCGAATAGCATTTTATCGCGCAACAGCACCAGCTTTTTTTCTATTTCAGACAATGGCAGAGCCGCAGTCAAAACGTAACCGTCAAAGCGCCTGGCAACGTAGGCCGCCAGCAGATGGGGTTTGCCATTGATCATCACTTCTTCAACATGGGTTTTGCGCGGCGGCTGCATCAGGGCGAGAAGTCGGCCTGCCCGTTTCCACATATCGAGCCAGGGATAATTTACGTTGAATAGACGGTCGGTGACTGCCATATAAGTCACACCGGCAGGCCATCTGTCGGCACTTGTAAAAAGCTGGTCAAAAAACCGGCCGGAAAAGTTATATTGCCCGGAAAACAGAATGAGGCAATGGGTTGCCCGACCGTTGCGGTCCTTGATCAGATCGACAAAATTGATAGACTGATTGGCGCCAAAACCGAAGTCAAAAAAATCACCGAGACTCTGATAGATTCTGGCGACCGGGTTTTCGCCATTGCCTTCGATCAGCGAAGACATAACCATGCTCGAAACCCCGTCTTTGCCCGCAGCAGAGTCGCCATCAATTTTGCTGTTGTGCATTTTAATCAGATCTTTTGCAGTGAATCCTGCAAAACCGGTGTAGGCTGACTTGCCCTGAGAGGGCATCAGCGAGACAAACTCATTGACATCAAGGTCTTCGGTGGGTGTTTCGAGAGCATAAGAAGCCTCGAGGTCAAACGGCACCCAGCCCCAGGCGAAAAACTGTTCAAGAGCCTTCTTACGATAAGCCTTCGGGTAAAAAGCCATGCGTCTGACAGCGTAGGTCGAAGCCGCATAGGGTCTGACAAACTGCCCCTCTGCATTGATAAGCATACAGGCATCGAACATGCCGTCGATTTCGAGCTTGACCGATCTGTCGATAAACGCCTGCAGATTTTCCGGTCGTTTATCGAGAAGCTGGACCAGATCACGGAAAACTTTGCGGTTTTGTCTGAAAGTCTGCTGAAAACTGGAGTCTATTTGAATCAGGTGCTGTTGCAGGCGATCTGAAGCCTCGATTTTCAGAGACTGACGACGTGATGCGATGAAAGCATCCCAGTAAAAACCAATTGCAATGGTCGGTAAAGCCATACTGACGATAACCACAAAAGCAAGCAGTGTATGGAGAGACAATCTGAATTCGGGCTCGGCCTTCAGCATTGAATTCAACATTACCGGCAGCCAGAAAAAAAACAGTGCCAGAGACCAGAATGGCAAAGGAACAGCAACCTCTGCATCGACAGCGTAAAATATGTGACCATCGGGGCTTAGCCTGACCATAAGATCTTTGCCGTTGCAGACAAGCTGAACCAGGCCGCTGGCGCCGGCCGTTTTTTTGATTTCAGCCACTAATGCCGTGGAATTGATGCCTGGCAACGAAAACGAGCGTTTGACATCATTCTGGTTGAGATACCCGAAGCGATTTTTATCGGCGTTCAGTCTTTTAAAAAGGGTCTCTGCGAGCATAGGTTCATTAACAAAAGCGTTATGAAAAAGAACAAGCATGCCATCAGCCTTGATTCCAGGGGTCTCCCCGCGGGTAAACCAGACGGCATAACTTCGGTGGGTGCTGATATTAATGCGCCGCAACTGCCCGGGCTTTGCCTCAAGCCTCTCGAAGCCGACACCACCGTTGAGCATTTTTACCAGCCGATTCTTCTCCTGGCCTTCGGTTCTGTATTTGCGAAATTTATCGCAGGCAATTCTGGAAAATAAAAATCTGAATTCTTCGCGATCACTTTCGCTGCAATTCAAGGGCTCATGCCCCTTGTAAAATATCACTTCGCATGAATCTGCCGGCAGAAGATAATCAGACTTCCAGCCGGCGATAAGCTCTTCGAAAGATTTTGCCGGCTCACTGCCGGAACGTTGAAAAAGATCGTGAAAAATCCCGACAAAAACCTTTTCAAAAGAAAAGGAAGAGTGAAAACGGTCCAGCTGCCTGCGCACCTGTAAACCGGCGGCCTGACGTGCATTCTGCAGGTCGCGGTTCCAGAAAACGTACACGACAGAAGCGTTGACAACAAAGGCCAGAGCCAGAAGCAGCAGGTAAACATGGCGCGAGTTGGTATTTTTCACTGTTTTTCACCCACCTCTGGCTGCCGACACAGAACTATGACGCTCTGGTCATCATTTTTAGGACCCCACTCGGCAGCGCGCGCTAAAATCTTTTCTACGGCAGCTTCAGCCGACATTCCGGCTATTCCGGCGCAGATAGCTGCAAATCCGTCGAAGCCCAGCATCTGGTTATTAGCATCGGTTGTTTCAATTATTCCGTCTGTGTAAAGAATCAGGCTGCTGCCCTTTTCAAGAATCCGGCTGTCACCGGAAACCGTAGCTTTCTGCCTGATACCGAGAGGCATGCCGGCAAGTTTTAGAATTTCGGTGTTTCCGTCGCTTCTGACGATAACCGGGTATGGGTGCCCGGCTGAAGCGTATTCGAGGTGACCGGTTGCCGGGTCAAAAAAGCCAAGCCAGCAGGTCATATACAGTCTTTTGGCACCATAGTTGAAATGAAGCCGGCTGATCTCGGCAAGCAGACTTACGGCGCTCTGAGCCTTTTCGGCATTCAGAGCCAGCCAGACTTTGATCGAGGCCTGAACCATCGCCGGAGCTATGCCATGCCCGGTAGCATCACCAATTACAAGCAGAATGCGTCCGTCAGGCAATTTCAACCAGTCGTAGTGGTCGCCACCCAGCTCGGTGGCAGTGTCACAACGGCCAAACAAATGCCAGTCAGTGCCGTTGATGGCTTCTTCCGGCCACAGGGTTTCCTGAACGCTTCTCGCGACCTGGAGTTCCTGCAGATTGCTCATGGTTCGGTTCAGGCTGCCAAGCATTGCATCAAATTCTGATACGGTTGCACCTGAAAACTGCAGGCGGAAATTGCCGGCAGCCATTGAAGCCAAAGCCTCTCGCAGCCGACTGACTGGCTGTAAAAGCAGCGAAGAGGTAACCCGAGCTGAAAAAAATGCCAGAAAAACTACCAGAACCGCTAGAATCTGCAGATTGCGCTGCAGTACGTCAATTTTTCGGGCAATGACATCGTATGGCTGCGCCATGACAAGAATGTAACCGTCGAGATTACTGCCGCGCATCGCTGTCAGCAGATATTTTTTCGACCGGACTTCGGTGACTACGTGAGCCGGAACGCCACTCTTGAGAACCTGCTCGGCAAGTTTTTTCAGTTCGGGCTCGTAGGCAGTGCCCCGCTTCGGAAAAGCCGGCCAGAATGGCGAGGCCGAAACCGGTAAAGCAGCAAAACGCGCCTGCAGGGGCGACATGCTCGCCTCTCTTCTTTTGCTTATTTTGAAAAGATAATTTCTCTGCATGGCGCTCTGCGGCATAAAAGCAAAAACCATAGCCCTGGCATAATTATCGGCGTCGACAAAGAAATCGGCATAGGTGGGCATGACGCTGCCAAGAAGATTCATGACACCAACGCGTCCCGAACTGAGGATCAAAGCTCTTGCCATCCAGCCGCCCATATTGTTGATGACCGAAGACAGGTCGGTGCTGGTTTTGCGTGTCGCCTCATCATAGGTCGCATTGATGATTTCGAGCAGCATCTGGCCGTAGATCATCATCGAATCGCGCTCGCCGCTCTTTTTTCCTCCGGGGTTTTCGCTGTTGTAAGAAACCGCGGAATCAGGCCTTACCAGTAGAATCTGATAGATATTTTTCAGATCAAAAAGTTGACCGGTTGCGGCAAGCTGCTTTGAGAATTCTGGCTCCGGCAACCGGGAAGTCCTGGTAATGTGGCTCTTAAAACGATGCTCGATCTGTCGGTAATCGCCGATCATACCCTCGTCAATAAGGTTGAGCTCTTCGAGACCTCGTTTTTGCCAGTTGTCGACCAGAACTTTTTCCTGATCGCTGCGGTCGGCAAGTCCCGTAAAGATAAGCAAAGTCAGCGGAATGCCGGCCCCGAGGAGAAAAAGACAGGCAATTCTGATTCGCAGACCTGGGTAAAGCCGGGTAACTCCCATCATCAGAGGTGTAAGAATCAAAAAAATGACAATCAGGATTACTTTCAGAATAAAAGCCGCCCGCTCAAACAGCTGACTTTTTTCGAGCGGCTGAGTTGTCTGAGCGACTATTACCAGCCCGCTGTCGGTAAACATCTTTATGCCATGATAACCGTCGATGGTAAAGTTTCGCTCGCCCCATGGCAATTCTGCCAGTATTCTGGGAGTATCCGAAGCAAAACCCGATGCATCGGGCCGCAAATTTTCAGAATTGACCGGATCCTGCCAGGCAAAATAGTAGTTGCGCCCGAACTTGTATCTGGCCTGCATAACGGCATTGTTAAGCATTTCATCCCCTTCGATGCCGCTTTTTTTGACAAAAACAATCAGGTGCCCCATGTCTGTCCCGTCTTTTCCAGACAATCTGAACCAGCCTCCCCATTGTCGATCATGCGAAGAACCGATTCTGATAATTTCACCCGGGCTCTGATTCAGATTTTTGTGGGCAGACCGGTAACCAGAAAACTGCTCGACAAACCTTGCGTATTTTGCCTCAAGTTTCGGGTTTATGACGCAATCGAGAAACCTCCTGGCTACCGCCCGCGGCGGGGTCGGGAGAAAAGGCAAAGCAACACAGTCACCAGAGCCGTCGAAGAGGTAAATATCAAGAGTCTGTGAATAAGCCGTAACAATCTGCTGCAGGCGCCTGCTGAACACATCTGAAGGATAAGGAAGCGCCACCAGGCTTTTAAATTCGGCATCAAATCTCTGTCTGGTCTCAGACTGCGAAGAGATCATCGACAGCATGGCCGTCATTTCTTCATTTGCCTGCGCAAGTCGTTCAAGATATGTTTCAGATGCAAAAAATTTGCTGATACCACTCAAAAGAAACCATGGCAGCAGCACTATAGCGAGAGCTTTTATTGCAGCCCTCAAAAAAGAAGCCAGAGGGTGCTTGCGCACGGCCTCCGGCAGCCTTGAAACCCATTTCATCTTGAGAAAATAACCTGCACCTGTATTCTTCTTTCTTAAAAGAACTGCAGAACCAGTGGCTGATCGTAGTTAACCCGGTTAAATCTGATTTCACTGGCCTCAAGAACCGGCTGCCGTCGCGAACTGAAGGCACCCGAGTTCTCATTGCGCAGTTTGTCGACTCTGACGATGCGCCCTTTGACGACAACCGAGGCTTTGCCGGCTACTCTCGGGTCTGAAGGCAGATCTTTGGGAAATTCAACTTCAAATGAATAGTCCATGTTTGAGTCGGCGTTTATCGAGGGCTGACTGTTAACAAAGATATATTTTCGGCCCTTGCGACTCGACACGAACTCTACCACTCCCTGCCACTCCACTGCCCGACCGATGTAAGGAACAGCATTGATACTGACTTCATGCACATCAACACTTCGGGAAATATTGGCTTCGTTGCTAGTCTGACGCCGTTCAGAGGCCACCTTTTCCTGGGCAACTTTTCTGTTTATCCAGAAGCGGCTGGTGTTGATCATTTCATCAGCCTGCCGGATCTGATCGCTGGTCAAACTGCCGTAATTTCTCGCCATCGACAGCAGGGGCTCGGCTTTTTCGTATTCGCCGCGCTGGTAAAAATATGAGCCACGGCTGAAATAATTATAGCTCTGGCGACCGGCCAGATAAGAAAGTTTGCTTTTTGCCTCTTTGAGGTTGGGGTTGATTTCGAGACATTTTCTGAACTGAAAAACCGCGTCTTCGATGCGGTCCTGGGCTTCATAGGCTTCGCCAAGCGCAAACTGCGCCTTCATCATGTCGCCCTGAATTCTGATGGCCTGGTTAAAATAGCTCTCTGCCTTTTGCGGCATCTGCGTTTTCATGTAAATCAAGCCGATCGCATACGGAATCTCGGCATCGGCGGGCGAACTTTTCTGAGCTCTCTGATAGCGGTTCAAGGCGTCATTAAAAAGATTCTGCTTAAAATACAAAAAACCGGTAAGCTTATTTAGATTGGCATCATCAGGCCGGTCGCGCAAAGCCAGATCGAAATATTTCAGTGCCTCTTCAGACCGCCCCTGAGTCAGCAGTTGTCTGGCACGTTTTTCGGCTTCGTCACCACTCATGCTGCTGAATTCAGTCTGTCGAACCGTCTCTTTTCCTTTGAGTTTAAGCTGAGCGGCAACATCGGCCTCAAGATTCTGCTTCAGAGCATCGAGTTCGCGCCGGGCAGCCTGATAGTCTGGTTTTAACTGAACCGCAATCTGGAACTCGATCAAAGCTTCCTTTATAAAACCCTGAGCTTTGTAAACCCTGCCAAGATTGTAATGAGCTTCGGGGTAGCGCGGATCAATGTCGAGAGCAGCCTTGAATTCTCGGTATGCTTCAAGATAACGGTTTTTGTAAAAATGATTCAGGCCAACATCCACGTGAAATTTCGGTGTCGAGGCCTCAAGCACGGACTGAAAAAAGATAATACCTATAATTACCAGCATCAGGGCCGGCATATATTGCTTTCTGAACATTATCTACCCTTTCGCATCAGATTGGAACCTGCCCCGTTGAATCAGGTCCGCCAGTATCTGCGGTTAAGTCTACCAGAGATACCGGACAATTAAAAGCTTATGAATCGGCAGGTTACCTGATGTCGTTAAGGTCTTCAAGCCTTTTGGCAGCTTCCTGCTGGGCGTCGATAACCTTATGCAGATCTTCTTTTATGGCCTTGCCATCATAGCCAACCAGACTGGCAGCTTCGGTAAGGTCGGCTTTTCGTCTGAGTTCATCAGTGCTGTTCATCGGAACCGCCTTTTCGACGGCGGCAGGCGCATCGGTTTTTTGAGGCGCAGGGGTGCTGCCCCAGCAGCCACAAAGAAGGGCACAGCCAGCGACGAGAACCAGAGCAAAAAAATTTCTCATAAGCAACCTCATTTCGATCGGTATCCAACCTTTTCAAGGTAATACTTTTCCGTTGCTCAGACAAGCAGAGATTGACTTACACACAAGGCTGAATTAAAAGTGTTAAAGTGCTGTTTATCTGCGAAATTCGAACAGAATAATTGTCCTGAGAACGAAAGGATTGCCCATGAGCACAAATAAAAGTGGTGGTCTGGTTTATTCGAGCGAATGGGGTCGAATGTGCCCCGGCTGCGAGCAACCGGCCGACAGCTGTCGCTGCCGAAAGTCTTCAGGAAAAGGCAATTCGCAGCCGGGTGACGGCATAGTCAGGGTTGGCCGCGAAACCAAGGGACGCAAGGGCAGCGGCGTAACCATAATCACCGGCGTATCAGGCAGCGAAGATGATCTTAAAAAACTTGCAGCAGAACTGAAAAAGAAATGCGGCGCCGGTGGTGCCCTTAAAGACGGGGCGATCGAAATACAGGGTGACCACCGCGATCGTCTGATTGAAGAATTGCAGAAACTCGGCTATAAAGTTAAGCGCTGTGGCGGTTGAAAAAAATTCAGCAACCAGCAGACAGCTTTCGATAGCTCAGCCAGCGAATTTTTTCTGCGCCGTAATCATTGCCGCCGTGATCTGCGGGTGACGATAGCGACGTCGCCCCTTTGTCCACCAGCAGAATTGAATAGCCTCGACCGGGCAGAACTGCAGACAGGCCATGCACTGTTCGCAATGGTGCTGCCAGACCGGTCGACCAGCCGAGCTCAATCTGATATTTTCGACCGGGCACACCTGTTCACAGAGCCCGCAGCCGGTACATGCCGACAAGGCTCTGAAATGGCGGTCTGAGCGACCGACCCAGCCGGCAAAGCCTTTCCAGATAAACCAGAACAGCCATGCTACAGGCAGCGACGTGGTTTCAAGAGCCGCCACGGTTCTGGAAGCTATCAGGGGAATAAGCTGCCGCAGACGTTCTGAAGCAGAAGCAAGCATCCTGTTGTTTACCTGGTCAGAATAAGCGCCGTAAAGGGGGGTATAATTGCCAGGCATTACCAGAGCCCACCCAGCCGAGAGTTTTACCGAAAGAGACTTCTGAAGTTCAGAAGCAAAGATCCCGACGGCAGCTCCAGGTGAACTGCCACAGGTGGCAATGGCGCAGACATAAGGAACACCCGAAAAACTGATACGTTTCAGCGACTCTCTGACAATGACCGGAATGCCGGAAGCATAAACCGGAAAAACGAAAACCACCGTCTCACTATCAATCTTGAACGGGTTATCTTCGGTCAGCCCCCTCAATTCAGCCAGAGATATCGTTCTGGCATCAGCAAGCTCCCGGGCAAGGCTTTGCGCAACCGTAAGTGAATTGCCGGTTCCCGAAAAATAAAGAACGGTAGTGCTCATCAAATTTACCTCCAGCAGCATACTAACACCTGCATATTCTAACCCGCAAAATTTTTCCTGTCAGCCGGAAACTCTTTATGCCCTGTGATCGTAAAAAAGTTTTTCGTGAAAGGGGCATTTATCTCTGTTATCATTGTCGCAGAGTTGACATCAGACTATCGAGCATCAGGAGCCCCAGGTGCGAATTGCACTGATCAAGCCTTCGTTGGGCGAAAAATCCGGCCGACCGTACCGCACCCCGGCTGTTCTTGAACCAACGATCATTGCCCTGCTTGCCGGGCATACCCCCGATGACGTTCAGCTGGTCTTTATCGACGAACGGCTCGAAAGCATCGACTTTGCGCAAAACTACGATCTCGTCGCGATAACCACCGAAACCTTCACCGCTCTGCGGGCCTATCAGATTGCGTCAGAATTCAGACGGCGCGCGGTGCCGGTAATTCTTGGCGGGTTTCACCCGACTCTTCTACCGAATGAAGCCGCCAGATACGCAGATTCGCTGGCACTTGGCGAAGTTGAAAACATCTGGCCCCAGGTAATCTCTGACCTCAGAGCAGGGAAGCTGCAGGCTGTTTACCGCAGTGAAAAATCGGGGCTGCAGAATTTCAAATGCGACCGGTCCATATATGGCAAACACCGCTACTTGCCCGTCAGTCTCATCGAAACGAGTCGTGGCTGTTGCTTTAACTGCAACTTCTGCTCAGTCAGAAGCTTTTATGGGCCAGAGGTCTGTCATCGGCCGGTAGACAAGGTTGTAGAAGAAATTACCAGTCTCGGAAGCCGGCTGGTATTTTTTGCAGATGATAATATTGCCTCTAACCCCGAGCATGCCCGTAAACTGTTCAAAGCCATCAAACCGGCCCGAATCAGGTGGGCAAGCCAGGCCAGTCTGACTTCGGCAACTGACGAAGGCTTTCTCGATGCTATGGCCGCAAGTGGCTGTATTGCTGTCGTTATCGGCCTTGAATCGATAAATCCGGCCAATCTCAAGTTGATGAACAAAGACTGGAGCAACCGGCTGGGGCAGATTGAAAAGCTTCTCAATGGCTTCAGACAACGCGGAATCATGGTTTATGCCACCTTCGTCTTCGGTTACCCTAACGACAGAGTCAGCGACATTCGCGAAACTGTCGATTTTGCGCTGGCGCAGAAGCTGTTCATGGCCAATTTCAACATGTTGCTGCCTTTCCCGGGAACTCCGATTTACGATGATCTTCTGCGACAGGGGCGTCTGATTTTTCCTAAGTGGTGGCTGAATCCTGATTACCGCTGGGAAATGCCTGCCTTCATGCCCGAGCAGATGACCCCGGAAGAAATGGCCCTGGCAGTCAGCGAAGGGCGACGCCGTTTCAACAGCTATTCCGGAATACTGAAACGGGCCGGCGACTTTTCGGCCAATTTTTCCAGCCCGTTCAAAGCGCTGCTGTTTCTGGCCGCCAACCTGGTTTCACGCCGTGATATTCACAAAAAAACCGGCATTCACCCAGGCTTCAGCAACTGTGAACTTCTAGAAAACGAACCAGGAGCGATATGAAAGTCACCTTCATCAAACCCAACATGGGCCTGGTCAACGGCCGCCCCTACCACGACCGCGGACGCATGGAGCCGCTGACTTTTGCGGTTCTTGCCGGGCTTCTGCCCGGAGATTGCGAGTTTGCGCTCTTTGATGACCGCTACGAAAGAATACCTTACGGCGAACCAACAGATCTCGTCTGCATCAATGTCGAGATCTACACTGCCAGGCGTTCTTACGAAATTGCGGCCAGATTTCGCCAGCGAGGCGTCAAAGTCGCTCTCGGCGGGTTCCATGTCTCGATGATCCCGGAAGAAGCAGCGCAGCATGCCGATGCAATCATGATCGGCGACGCCGAAGAGATTTTCCCGCAGATGATTGCCGATCTTGCCGCCAGCCGACTGAAACCGGTTTATCAAGGTCATTTTCCGCCCAGGCTCGGCGGTCTACACACGCGCTGGGAGATCTTCAACGGCAAAAGCTATTTGCCGCTGCGTCTTACTCAATTCAGCCGGGGCTGCCCTAACCACTGCCGTTTCTGCGCCACCGGCTCACTGTATCAACGAATGCATTGCTATCGCCCACCGGCTGAAGTTGCGGCAGAGCTGGCCGAGCAGCCGCAGAATTTTGTTTTTTTTGTCGATGACAACATTGTGGCGCAGGCAGATGCGGCGAAAGAGTTGTTTCGCCTGCTTATTCCGCAGAAAAAGCGCTGGATAGGTCAGGCAAGTCTTAGTTTCACCGAAGATCCAGAGCTGATGGATCTCATGAAGCGCAGCGGTTGCGCCGGGCTGGTAGTCGGATTCGAGTCGACGAACCCGGAGAACCTCCAGCAGATGGGCAAAAACTGCAACATGCACCTCGAAAGTTATGCGCCGGTGATCGAAAAAATCAGAAACATCGGTTTTCAGCTCTGGGCAGCCTTTTTGATCGGTTATGATGCCGACGACACGGCATCAATAAAGAAAACCGTTCAGTGGGCCATTGACCAGAAGTTCTGTTTCTCAGCCTTCAACATTCTCAGCCCTTACCCCGGTACACCCCTGTATGAAGAGATGCAGAATCAGGGCAGGCTGCTGTATGACCGCTGGTGGCTCGATGAGCGTTACCATTTTGGCGATTGCGTGTTCAAACCGGCGCGCATGACTCCTGATGAGCTGACCGAAATCTGCTTCTGGGCCCGGCGCCGGTTCAATCACCCGGTCAGCATTCTCAAACGCGCTTTTGATTTTAAAACCAACGCCAAGGATCTATGGAGCCTTGCCACCTATTTCGCCTATAACCCGCTGTTTCGCCGCGAATTGTTCAAGAAACATGGCATGGTTCTCGGGTATCACCACAAATAAAATGCGCCCGGCCAGAAACACTCTGCAACCGGGCGCACTGCTTTAATCAGGTGCGTTATGGAATATCAGCGGGCGACTTTACCCCTGCCGCTGAAAACGTAGACCATGCGGCCTTCAGCGTCTCTGTCCATATTGATATTCTCAAGAACCGGGGTAAATGGCAGCCCCT
Source organism: Candidatus Rifleibacteriota bacterium (assembly GCA_024710355.1). Taxonomy (GTDB): domain Bacteria; phylum Muiribacteriota; class Ozemobacteria; order Ozemobacterales; family Ozemobacteraceae; genus Rifleibacterium. The sequence continues at coordinate 261,012 of JANJUX010000040.1, read as the reverse complement.
TGCGAATGTTTTCAGAGCCACGCTTCAGAAACCAGTTGATACCCTGCCCGCCAATATAGCTGGTTATTTCAGAGGCAACAGCATCATCGACGATCAGCAGAACTTCTCTGAAGGTTACCTGGCCATCCTTCGGCACAAGAATCCCGAGTGCCTTGACCGAAACCAGGCCGGTAACATCGGTACCCTGCAGATAGATCAGATTGCGGCTGCCGGTGTTTTTAAATTCGACAGCCTGGTCATTGACAGCGTTTTTGGCGTTGACTACCGCGACTTCGGTGTTGCCATCGAGTTCTTTGATTATGTCCGCGATACCGCCGGTCTTCTTCAAAGGCATCTTCCAGACCTGGCCGGGGGCAAAAGAACCCATTTCGTAGGCGGCTTCGCCGACCTGAGGCATTACGTTGAGCTGTTCCTCGTCCTGAACGATGCGGTAGCGGTTAAAATGCGCATCTCCAAGCACATCGTCGACTTCAGTGGCATTACTGTTGTCGAGAGCGCTCAAACTGACTTCTGCAAAGCCGAGCTCGGCCTCGATAACCGACAGACCATTCGGAGCCACGAAGTTCTGCACAAAAATTTCCATGTCAAAACGGTTTTCTGGCAGAAGCTTCACTTTAACGCCGAGCTTGCCGGGTTCAGGAATTACCGTCGCCAGTTTGGCGAGCAGATTAGCTTCGCGAGCCGGCGAAATTTTGCCGGGCGCGCCATCTTCATTCATCACCTCAACACTGATGCGCTTGTCTTCGGGCACCTTTAAAAAACCCTTCTGAGCTTTTCTGATTTTGGCTTCGAGGCGTTTGCGTTTCTGTTCGAGACTGTTGCGATCGACGGTGTCGAGGTCAGGCAGACTTGGGTCGAGGTAGTGCTCGACCGTGGTGATCAAGGCGTCTATCTCTTCAGCCAGGTCTTTATTGGGAACTACTTCCGGCTGAATTTTCGCAAACTGCAACCGTTTGAATGCCTTTTCGAGCGGCACTTCAAACATAGTGCGCGCCGATTTCCTTGCCTTGAGCTGTTCGGCAGCATTTATTAATTCAACAAAAGGCGCCAGATCGTAATCGCGCTCAAGTGACAGGCGCAGCTGTTCATCGATTTCGCCGACTTTGCTCACAAAATCAGGCGAATGCACCCCTTCGCTCCCGGTAGAAAATGCCGAAGTCATTTCCTTGATCAGATTTTCCATTTCGCTGCCGGCCATGGCAACGCCTGGGATACACAGCGCCAGCAGTAAAAAGAGAATGAGAAGATGGTTCTTCATTGTTTCCTCCAGAAAAACTTTGTCTTGACGCAGATTAGCATAATAAACCACCCGCCGCAAACTCTGCCAATATGATCCCCCGGCGGAGTCGGCCGGGGTACATGAAAAAAGCTGCCTCGAAAAGTAACGAGGCAGCCTGTTGCAGACATATGGACAAAAAAAAATGGAGCATGGCGGATTTGAACCGACGACCCACTGATTAAGAGTCAGTTGCTCTACCAGCTGAGCTAATGCTCCATGGGTCTGCACTGGCAGACCCGATTTAAGTGAGCCGCGTTGGATTTGAACCAACGACCCCCTGATTAAAAGTCAGATGCTCTACCCCTGAGCTAGCGGCCCGAAAAGAACGACAACAAAACGCGCCTGGAAGGATTCGAACCCTCAACCTACGGATCCGAAGTCCGTTGCTCTATCCAATTGAGCTACAGGCGCTCAAAAGGGACGAAGACGGGGCTCGAACCCGCAACCACAAGATCCACAATCTTGTGCACTACCATTGTGCTACTTCGTCCATAAAGCCTAGACGAGATCAGCCTTCACCGCGCCAGAGAGGACTCGAACCCCTGGCCCGCAGCTTAGAAGGCTGCTGCTCTATCCACCTGAGCTACTGGCGCAACCAAGATAAAAAGAAAGCGGGAAACGGGACTTGAACCCGCGACATCCACCTTGGCAAGGTGGCGCTCTACCAACTGAGCTATTCCCGCAAACAACTTTGCAACCTATCGGGGCGACTGGACTCGAACCAGCGGCCCTCTGGTCCCAAACCAGATGCGCTACCAACTGCGCTACGCCCCGGTGCTGCGACCTTGCGTTGCAACGAAATGTATATTAACAGAACTCGATTTTACAGTCAAGCATTTTTTGCATAAAAATTTTAATTGGCCGCAAATACAGTGTACAACTACATTTTCCCGTTTCAAGACCTCCTCGGCACTTAAAAAAAATCTTTTCAGCCAGAATGGCCGGTTTAATTCGTGTCTGCATGTTGCCTTTCCGATATATGGCCCTTAATACACGGCCGTGTATTTTCTCACAGCAATATAGATGGTTGTTGTATAAGTCAAATTCTGGTACATTGGCCGCAGATTTTTATCTTTTATGACACCCTGTGAAGAGGTGATGTGAATGAAGCAGATCTGTGTTATCGGCCTGGGCTATATCGGCCTGCCAACCAGCTCGATTCTGGCCGCCAAAGGTTACCAGGTACTGGGAGTCGATGTCAGCCGGAAAGTGGTCGACACAATCAACAGCGGCAAAATCCACATTACCGAACCCGATCTCGATCTGTTCGTCAGGGCGGCGGTGCAGTCCGGGAAATTGCGGGCTTCTCTCACACCTGAAAACAGCGATGTTTTCATCATCGCTGTTCCGACGCCGTTCAAAACGGACAAAAAGCCGGATATGTCGTTTGTGCAAGCAGCAAGCGAAAGTCTGGTTAAATATCTGCAGCCGGGGAACCTTGTCATACTCGAATCGACATCACCGCCCGGAACCTGTGAAAACATCATCTCGCCGATCATCAAAAAAGCCGGTTTTGTTCCGGGCAGAGACGTTTATCTTGCCCACTGCCCGGAAAGAGTTCTTCCGGGCCAGATCATGCGTGAGGTGGTCGAAAACGACCGGGTAATCGGCGGACTCACCCCGAAATGCGCTGAAGTAGCCAGACAGCTCTACAGCAGCTTTGTAAAAGGGCAAATTCACATTACCGATTCGACCACCGCCGAAATGGTAAAGCTCGTCGAAAACAGCTTTCGTGACGTCAACATCGCCTTTGCCAATGAGTTGTCGATAATCTGCGAAAGACTGCATCTCAACGTCTGGGAACTTATCAAACTGGCCAATCTTCACCCAAGAGTCAACATATTGCGGCCTGGACCCGGAGTTGGGGGACACTGCATAGCCGTCGACCCGTGGTTTATAGTTGACGCCTGCCCCGATGAAGCGAGGCTGATAAAGACTGCCAGGCAGGTAAACGACAGCAAGCCCGGGCATGTGGTCAACAGGGTGGCGCATGCTGCCGGCCGTCTGAAAAACCCGGTCATTGGGGTTCTAGGTCTTTCTTACAAACAGGACATCGATGATCTGCGCGAGTCGCCTGCCGTCGAGATAGCCCACAGTCTCAAAGAGATGAATATTGGCAGAATCATGGTCTGTGAGCCATTCTGCCAGAAGCACCCCGACTTCGAACTTTTTCAGCTTGACCAGCTACTCAGAGAAGCGGACATATTGTTATTGCTGGTTGCGCATCAGCAGTTCAGAAAAATTGCTCCCGAAGTTCTCAAGCCCAAAATAGTTATCGACACATGTGGAATCTGGTGAACAAATGAAATTATTACTTATCGACCCTCCATTTAAAAGCTTTGCAGGTATTTTCAGTCTGTATTTCCCTCTTGGATTGGCATATCTGGCCGGTGCCGCCAAAAAAGCCGGCTATGAATGCAGCATTCTCGACATGGATGCCGCCGAGCCCAAAGAAGGTTCGATGAATTTTTTACGTGAATATGAGAGCTATAACAGCTATATCACCGCCCTGAATGATCCGCAACACCCCACCTGGAAACTGATGCGCGAACTCGTTGTCAAGCAAAAGCCTGATTTTATCGGAATTTCTGCATTAACTACCAAATTCGGCTCGGTTATTCAGACCGCCAGATTCTGCCGCGAGGTGCTGCCTGGTGTTCCGATAATTGTCGGCGGCGCACACGCTTCAACCATGCCGGCACTCACCGCAGCCATTCCGGAAGTCGATTATGTCCTGCGCGGTGAAAGCGACGAAGCTCTTCCGGAGCTTCTGAATGCCATACAGAACCGTCTGGACCTCAGTAAAATAGGCAGTCTGACCTGGAAAAAAAACGGCCAGATCGTTCACAACCCGGACCGGCCATTCACTCAGGATCTCGACAGCCTTGCCCTGCCCGACCGTGGCTCCCTCCTCAATCCCGAACATTATTCGTCAGAAGATATGGGTGTCATTCTGACTTCACGCGGCTGCCCGTTCAGATGCAGCTACTGCTTTCACATGTGGGAACGCCGGGTACGGTTCAGATCGGTTGAATCGGTGATTTCAGAAATCATGGAAGTGCACAAGACCTACGGAACAACACAGTTTTCACTGAAAGACGATTCATTCACGGTTCGGCGCAAACATGTTCTCGAACTCTGCGAAGCTTTCAAGCAACTGCCGTTCAAAATAACCTTCAACTGCACAACCCGCGTCGACATACTTGACGATGAACTGGTCGCGGCAATGAAAGCAGCGGGCCTGGCTCAGGTCAGTGTCGGCATTGAATCAGGATCGGCCGCAATCCTCAAAGAAACCGACAAAGACATCACGCATGCTCAGATTCTCAAGGCAGCCGAAATACTCAATCACCATGGGGTTTTCTGGACCGGCTACTTCATGATCGGGCTGCCCACCGAGACCGAAGAAGATATTCTCAAAACTGTCAAATTTCTGCGGCGCGCCAGACCCTATTATGGTGGCCTTGGTGTCTACAGTCCTTTCCCCAAAACCAAGCTTTTCGATCAGGGTGTCGAGATGGGTCTTCTCGACCCGAATCCACGGCTGGAGCATTTTCTTAAAACGAATCCGAAAGATCTCTTTTTCAGAGACCCTGCCCGGCGCGTGCTTCACATCGAACACAGACGCTTCCAGGAGCTCTCAGAACTTGCATCGAAAGAGTTTCATAAACATAATTCGAACCTGTTTAACCTTGCCCGGCGCGGATTTGCCAGGCGCAAGGCCTATATGTATGACCCTTCACTGCTCAGTAGAGACCTTGGCCGGGCAATAGACTTTCTCGGAATCAAACGTTTCTTTGGCGGAGAGCGCTGAGCATGTGCGGAATTGCCGGATTCAGCGGAGATTATTCCAGGTCACTGGCCGGGCAGATGGTTGAAGCCATAAGCCATCGTGGACCAGACGATCACGGCATCTGGATTTCAGACGACGGTCGAACCGCACTCGGGCATGCCCGGTTGTCGATCATCGACCTCAGCCCGGATGCCCATCAACCGATGACCAACGAAGACGGCGGTCTTTGGCTGGTCTTCAATGGCGAAATTTATAATTTCGCCGAACTCCGCGAAAAACTGCTGCTGCGCGGACACAGGTTCAGAAGTCGTTCTGACTCAGAAATTCTGCTGCACCTGTATGAAGACGAAGGCGAAAAGATGCTGGAGCGGCTCAACGGAATTTTTGCATTCGCCATTTATGACTGCAGGGCGCGAAAACTTTTCATTGCCCGCGATCACCTTGGGGTAAAACCGCTTTATTACGCACAGACCCGTTCAGGGTTTGCATTCTGCTCTGAACTCAAAGGACTTCTGAGTTGCCCCGATCTCGATCGCAGCATAGATATGCGGGCAGTCAACGCCCATCTTGCCTACATCTGGAACCCAGCACCGATGACCATGTTCCGGGGCGTCAGAAAGCTTCTTCCCGGCAGTGCCTGCATCATTGAAGACGGCAGAGTCAGTAGACAGTGGCAGTGGTATACCCTGCCCTACGATGGTAATAGGCTCGACATGAGCTTTTCAGAATGTGCCGGAGCCCTGACGGAACACCTCGAAACAGCGGTCAGACGCCAGCTGGTTGCTGATGTTCAGGTTGGGGCCTTTCTTTCCGGTGGCCTCGATTCAAGCGCCATCGTCGCGATGATGCGCCGGCTGATGCCTGATACACCGATTCGCTGTTACAGTATCGGCTTCAATGACGACAACGAAGTCGAGGGTTGCCCGGCCGATCTGCCCTATGCCAGAAAAGTGGCGGAGCATCTGAAAGTTGATCTTACAACCATCCGGGTTTCGCCCGATCAGCTGATTCAGAGGGTAAGCGAACTAATCTGGTATCTGGATGAGCCGCAGGCCGACCCGGCGCCGGTTAACGCCATGTTCATCGCCGAACAGGCACGCAGAGACGGAATTAAAGTACTGCTTTCGGGTGCAGGTGGCGATGATATCTTTACCGGTTATCGCCGGCATCTGGCGCTGAAAACCGAATCGATCTGGGGCTGGCTGCCACGGCCACTGCGAAGTCTGGCCGGGCGACTCGCCGCTTCGCACGCGGATGTGCGAAATCCCTGGGCCAGACGCCTGGTAAAGGTACTTAAAAACGCCCACCTTAGCGACAACGAACGGCTGCTGGCATACTACCAGTGGTCATCAGAAGATCTGCGGACACGCCTTTTTTCTGCGGTACACCGCGAAGAGGCCTTTTCGACAGCGGTTTCTCAGCCTTTGGTCGACGCGATGGCCGAAATTGCAGATGAAAAAGACCCGATTAATCTGATGCTGTTTCTTGACAGTCGCTTTTTTCTGCCTGACCACAACCTCAACTATACCGATAAAACCTGCATGCGCTATGGCGTTGAAGCCAGGGTGCCACTGCTCGACCCCGACCTGGTTGCGTTTGCCAGCAGAATTCCGACCGGTTTCAAACAGACCTTTGCCAACGGCAAGGCCATTTTTAAAAAGGCCATGGAACCGCTTCTGCCACATCAGGTCATTTACCGGCCGAAAACCGCTTTTGGGGCACCGCTGCGACAATGGGTAAGAAACGATCTGCGCGGCATCATCGGCGATCTGCTTTCGCCAGAAGTGCTGCGTCACCGCGGCATCTTTTCGCCCGAAGCCGTTGGCAGACTGATAACCGATGACCAGGAAGGGCGCCTCGACGGCAGTTACACGATTTTTTCGCTTCTCTGCATCGAGATATGGTGTCGGCTGTTTATCGACCGAACCAGCTACCAGAGTATCAAGATCTAAGCCAGGAGACGCAAACACATGAAACAGATTCTGCAAAGCCTTAAAACCGGTCAGATTGAACTGGCTGAACTGCCGGTACCAAAGGTTAAATCCGGTTCGCTGCTGATAAAAACCAGCCGCACCCTGATTTCACTCGGAACCGAGCGCATGCTGCTGAATTTTGGCAAGGCCGGCTGGGTCGACAAAGCCCGCCAGCAGCCAGACAAGGTCAAGCAGGTTTTGCAGAAAGTGAAAACCGACGGTCTGATGCCGACGGTCAATGCCGTCTTCAATAAGCTCGACCAGCCCCTTGCTCTGGGTTATTCGAACGCCGGCATCGTTCTCGAAGTCGGAGCCGGTGTTACAGGTTTCAAAAAAGGTGACCGGGTTGTATCGAACGGTAACCACGCTGAGGTTGTCTGTGTTCCGGCCAATCTCTGCGCCAGAATACCCGATGAAGTCGATGATACCAGCGCCAGTTTTACGGTAGTTTCGGCGATCGCACTCGAAGGTGTGCGCCTGATCAACCCCACACTGGGAGAAAGTGTCGCCGTTATCGGCCTCGGCCTGATCGGTCTGCTGACCTGCCAGATCCTGCAGGCAAACGGCTGCCGGGTCATCGGTTTCGATTTCGATCGCAGCAAGGTCGATCTCGCCCGCGAATACGGCGTCTCTGCCTATGACGTTTCGCGCGGTAACAGTCCGGTCGAGCTGGCCATGAATTTTTCGCGCGGTTACGGCGTTGACGGCGTCATTATCACCGCAGCAACTTCAAGCAACGACCCGGTCCAGCAGGCGCCGCAGATGTGCCGCAAGCGCGGCAGAGTCGTTCTTGTGGGGGTCTGCGGCCTCAACATCTCGCGCGACGATTTTTACAAAAAAGAAATTTCTTTCCAGGTTTCCTGCTCTTATGGCCCCGGACGCTATGCCAGTGAATACGAAGAAAAAGGGCTCGACTACCCCATAGGTTTTGTAAGATGGACCGAGCAACGCAACTTCGTGGCCGTTCTCGACCTCATGGCAGCGGGCAAGCTTCGCACAGGCGAGCTGGTCAGCCGTGAGATTCCATTCAACGAGGCTGAAGCGGCGTATGAAATGGTTTCTGAAGCCAAAGACATTCTTGGTCTGGTTCTGACATACGACGGCAAGGTTGACCTGGAACAAAAATCTGTATTTCTGCACGATATCGCGCACCAGCCACCGGTCGCCTGTGACAGAGCTGTTATAGGCTTCATCGGAGCCGGCAACTACGCCGGCGGTATGCTTATACCGTCGTTTGCCAAGGCCGGTGCGGTGTTAAAAACCATTGCCAGTGCCGGCGGCGTTTCGGGCAGTCATATTGGCAGTAAACACGGGTTTTCAATCAGCACAACCGATACGGGCCGAATTTTTAACGATCCTGAGATAAACACAGTCGTTATCGCCACCAGACACGGTTCACACGCACATTTCGTCATCGAGGCACTCAACAGTGGCAAGCACGTTTTTGTCGAAAAGCCCCTGTGTCTGACTTTTGCCGAACTCGAAGAAATCAAGGCGGCCTGGAAAAAAGCAGCCGAAAAGAAACCTCTGCACCTGATGGTCGGCTTCAACCGCAGATTTTCACCTTTGACTGCAACTGCTGTTGAAAATCTGCGGGGCAGTAACGCGCCATGCAGTATAATCATCACCGCCAACGCAGGCCAGATACCGGTCGAGCACTGGGCGCACGACATGGCCGCCGGTGGTGGCAGAATAATTGGCGAGGGCTGTCATTTTATCGACCTGGCAAGGCATCTGGCCGGCCACCCGATTGTTTCGCTGCAGACGACAACCATGACCAACCCGTTGTCACAGGACAAAATGCCAGATACCATGACCATAAGCATGACTATGCGTGACGGCTCGATCGGCAGCATTCACTATTTTGCCAATGGCAGCAAAGACTTTCCGAAGGAAAGGGTTGAAATTTTCTCTGCCGGGCGCATTCTTCAGATCGATAATTTTAAAAGTCTGCACTACTTCGGCTGGCCAGGAGCAAAAAATCAGTCTCTCTGGGCTCAGGACAAAGGGCAGGAAGCCTGCGCTGCCGCCTTTGTCAAAGCGATTGAAAAAGGCCTGACCTGCCCAATTGGCATTGACGAACTCGTCGAAGTTGCAGGCATGACTTTACAGGCTGGCGGGATTACACTAGACTGAAAATGAAAGGCTTATGAAAATTAAAAAATGACTTTCAGCAGAGTTTTTCATACAATCCGTCATCTGTTGCCGGTTCAGATATATGGCCGGCCGCTTTTTGCACTGCGCCGAATGCTTTCATCATCCGGTAATCCGGGCAGGCTTTCGCAGCTCGCCGCTGAGCTCAAAACCCGTTTACTGCTGCAGCCGCCAGAAAAACTCGAACTCAGATTTCTCAACCGGCCACATCAGTTCAAGCCAGCAGAAATGCAGTGGCTGACCGGCCACTTCAGCGAACGCCCCGAAAAACTCTGGATTTATAATCTCAACTATTTTGCCTGGCTGCATGATGGCCAGACCGAAACATATTCGCCCCTGAATCTTTTTCTGATCCTTGACTGGATCGAGAAGAACAATTCGCCGAGAGCTGAAACATGGGAGCCTTACCCGCTTTCTCGACGAATTACCGAGTGGGTCAGATGGTGCCGCGAACACCCGGCACTTGACGAAGATGCCGAAGACTGCATTGTCAGCTCGATCACCCTGCAGTGTCAGCGACTCAGAAACGATCTTGAATACCATATTCAGGCCAACCATCTTCTCGAAAACCTCAAGGCTCTTTTTGTCGCCACCGTCTTTCTGGCAGAATACGAAGAGGGCGTCACCCCCGAAAGCGAGCCGCTGATCGAGTTCTGCATCGACGAGCTGGTCGAACAGATACGCCTGCAGATTATGCAGGATGGCGGGCACTTCGAACGCAGCCCTATGTATCACGTCGAAATGCTGCACGCCATAGAAGCCGTCAGAGCCGCTAATCGTAAGCTGCTCGAACTCGACGGCATCAGCCAGAACCTCAGCCGCAAGATTGCACGAATGGCGATGCTCTGTGGCGACAGAATTCCGCTGATGCGCGACTGGCTGGCAGTCATGACTCACCCGGACGGGAAAATCGCCTTATTCAACGACTCAGCCCTTAAGACAGGTATCAATCGCGACTGGAAAACGATGAATTATCTGCTTGAGCATTCTGGCTTTTTTGTACGCCGCACGCCTGACTGTTATTTTGTTCTCAGCTGCGGTGAGCCTTCGCCAGCCTTCCAGCCGGGGCACAGCCACTGCGACATTCTATCTTATGAACTGTCTCTCAACGGCGAGCGCTGCATCATTGACACAGGTTGCGGATCATACCAGGATACCGACATCAGGTATGAATGTCGCAGAACAGAAGCGCACAATCTGCCAATGATAGAGCATGCGGAACAATCAGACATCTGGGGAACATTCAGAATCGGAAGAAGAGCCAGAGTCACACACCGCAGCTATGATTCTGAGCATGGCATGCTCGTAGTTGAGTTTATCGATCAGTACGGGCAACATTACCGCCGCGAGGTGATTTTTTCGCAGCAACAGATCAAAATTCGTGACCGACTGACGCAAAGACGGGTTACCGGCACCTTTATTTCGCTGATTCATCTGGCGCCTACTGCGCTGGTGATACCCGAAAACCGCCCGTCGACGAGCAGTTTCAGCATTGGCAAAACCGTATTGAGCATTACCACTGAAGCGAATTTACGTACGGCATCGTATGTCTGGTATCCGGGCTTTGGCAAACCGATAAATGCTGAAAAAATCGTTCTGAGCAATCCACAGGCCGAGGCTATCGATTATGTCATCTCCTGGCAGACCGCTTAAAGTTCTTATCATCACACAGTTCTACTACCCTGATGTCACAGCCTGCGCCTTCAGAATGCAGGAAACCGCAGCTCTTCTTGCCGAAATGGGTTGTGAGGTGCACGTAATTGCGGGCGAGCCCCACAAGGGGCAGATCGACGGTCAGATTATCGACGATGGCAGAATCAAGGTCAGCCGGGTGCCACTGCTGAAGTATGAAGGCCGGGGCAAATGGAACTACATCGCCCACTACCTGTCTTTCATGTTTGGTGCGATCAGGGCGGCCGGCAGACACAAGGGGCATTTCGATGTCATCTGGGCTTCGAGTCCGCCGCTTTTCACCGGCATTGCCGGCCTGATTACCGCCTGGTGCAAAAGAACCCCTCTGTGCCTCGACATTCGCGACATCTGGCCCGAATCAGCAGTAGTTGCCGGCCAGATCAAAGAAGGCAGTTTTCTTTTCAGAGCTGCAAAGGTTATTGAATACCTTCTCTATAGGGCTACCGACCAGATCACCTGTGTCGCCGGGCCCATGGCTGATTATATCTGCAGCGTTTCCGGCGGGCGACGCCCCGAAATTATCTATAACGCGATTCCGGCCATGCTGGTCGCCGACGGAGCCATGCCGGCAGACTCTGAACCTGAGCCAATGACAGTTCTTTATATTGGCAATATGGGTTACTGTCAGAATCTCAGCCTGGTGGTCGAGGCGGCACGCCGGCTGGCGGAGGCCGGAGAAAACAGAATCAAATTTCAGCTGGTTGGCAGCGGTATCGAAAAACCTCTGATCGAAAAAGCTGTTAAAGATGCAGGATTGAGCAACGTCGAAATTCTCGGGCTGGTTTCGAAAGAACGGGCCATCGAAATGATCCGCAACGCTCACGCTCTAATGCTGCACCTCAAAGATGACGGCACCATGGACAAAACCATTCCGTCAAAGGTTTTTGATTACATGGCCGGTGGCAGACCGATTCTCTACGGCCTCAAGGGTGAAGCCAGCGACATTCTTGGCTCAATCCACGGCAATCTTTATTACGACCCAGCCGACCCGGCACAGCTGGCTGACCGCTGTCTCGAACTGCTGAAAAATTACCGGGAACTGGCTTCGGCAGCTGCAGAAAACCTCAGTGTCGTCAGGCAACGTTTTCTGCGAGAAGTGATGACCGGCAAGCTACTCAACATTTTTAAAAATCTTTCTTAACCCTCTTGATTAGTAGGTTTCGCGGTGCTATCCTCAACCCCATTCCCGGCGCAAAATCTGCGGCCGGGAAAATCTGCAGAAAGAGGAGTATTCGCTGTCGAACGGCTGACCGAAGCTCGGGATCGGGCGAACAATCGTCGTATGTTGCTTGTAAAAACTGTGGTAAAAAATTCTAGTATTGAAGGTCTCGGTCTTTTCGCTGCTGCAGATATGCCAGCTGACACTCAGGTATGGGCATATCATCAGGATTTTGACAAAGTTCTCACTGAAGACAGGCTTGAAGAAATGCCTGAATGGCAGAAGGATTTTTTCCGCAGATATTGCTTTTCCAGCGGCGACCTTCTCTATTACTGCATCGATGATGCACGCTTCATGAATCATTCTGAAAAACCCAACCTCGTCGACCGGCCCGAAGGTACCTTTACCGCCCGCCCGATCAAGGCAGGTGAAGAACTGGTATGCGACTATGCCGGCATGGGTCATACCGAAAAGGATATCGCTTTCAATACCGGCTGGTTTGGCTGAACCAGACAACGTCGTTAATGGCGTAAAATAAAACCGGCCTGCAGAAACGAATCTGCAGGCCGGTTTTGTTTTCAGCGATCACTTCTCTGGAGTTGCGTCACCATCGTAAAGAACTTCTTCGCTGACCGCCGGCGCAATTTTGACACCGGCCGGGGCTTTTCTCTGCAATGGCTTGAAACTACCGTTAGCTTCATAAAAAGCCGCAAGCCGGCCATACCATTCACTGTTGCTTTCGTGATTGAGAATGAAGTCGAAGGTTCCGACCGCGCGGCAAACCCTTACAAAATCACTCAAAAAGGCGAACACAGCATTTGCCGAAGCTTCGCGCGAAACCAGTGAGGCGTTCTGGGCATCGATCAGGTCGAGAATATTCACAGCCCCTCTCGAATAAGCGTTTCTAACCAGCTCAAGAGTTTTTGAGGCGTATTCGGCGCGGGTTTTTGCCAGGGCGATACTCGAAAAAGAAGCACGGGCGTCTTCAAGCGAAGCACGCGTGTTCAATTCAAGCCGCTGCATGAGATATTCCTTCTCGGCCGCCAGCTTGCCAAGATTAGCTTCAGCCTCTTTAACAGCGGCCTTACGATCACCACCCTCATGCAAAGGAATAGAAATATTCAAAGCCACGTGCCAGTCGTTTTTATCAGGGTAATTGAAAACACTGCTGAAGGGCGCAGGCATGGCAGGCTTGTCGGCACCGATACCGGATTCCCTGAGGGTTCGGCTGAAATTGCTCTGCAGAGCGACGGTAGGGTGACTGTAACGGTTTTTTGCAGATTTTTTTGAGCGGTCCATGGCCTCGATGCCGCGGCTGATCTGTTGAATCTCGGGCGAAAACACAAAGGTATCGCCAACCAGAAAGTCACGAAACAGTTTATAACCCATCTGGTTATCGATATATGGCGCCACTTTTTCGTAATCGAGAAAGAACACTTCAGAGAAAATGTCGCAGTCAGCGGTGGTGAATTCTTCTTCCTGTGAGGTTGCGAGCACCTGGTTGAGCGCCATTTCAGCCTTGCGACGCATGGCGGTTGCATCGATCAAAGCCTGCCTGGCGCCCGCCATCTGGATTTCCCAGCGGTAGACTTCGGCCGGGCCGGAAGTACCAACCTGCTCTCTGAACCTCGCGATTTCGAGGTTGGCTCTGGTGACTTCAAGGTTATCGCGCTGAATATTCTGCAGAGTTCTGGTTTTAAGCACATTGAGATAGGCAATGGCTGCGTCTCTGATGATATCGAGCATCAACGCCCTCTCTTCTTCGCGGCGGGCGCTCTGAAACAACTTCTGGATATCAATATTAGCGCGAGCCTGTTCGCTGTAAAGAACCAGCATCAGATCGGCGCCAATCTGAGTTGTATGCTGACCCGGAGTCATAATGCTTTCGGCCCGGTCTTCGTCGAGCATTGTCTGGCGGCCAAAAGCGCTGATTTTCGGCCGCAGATTCGACTTAGCCCGGTCAATCGTATGTCTGCCGGCAGCCAGTTCCTGTTTTTTGGCGATCAGCTGCAGGTTGCGCAGCAGTGCAGTTTCGATTACCTGGGTAATCGAAAGCTTTTTTTCGATATTATCGGGCTCTTCATTGAGCAACACCGCATCGGTCATCTGACTCCAGGTCGGATAAATCCCGATTTCGCGGGCAGTCTGCATATTGATCGTCAGGCGTTCGGTATGCGAAAAATCAACCTGAAAAGCCGAAGGGTCGTCGTGCATCAGCAGGCGCTGAAAATTCAGGGCAATACGTCTGGCGAGCTTCTGGGTATCGATTTCCATGGCAATGCTGCAGAAAACGCCACTTTCAACCGGGGCTCTGCCAAGCATGGCCATACTGGGAACTTTCATGGCATTGATTCTACCGATCAGCTGCTTCTGCTGTTCAAGGGGCATATCAAGCATTGGCGCGACATAAACAGCCTCGGCCTCAGCAAGCCTGGCCACTGCTTCAGCAAGATTGCTGCCGACGGGGATGACCACAAGCTTTACACCTCGTTCTTCGGCCTGTTTGCGAAGATATTCAGGCAAACCCGCAATACCATCGAGCATGTATGAGCTTATAAGCAGATGCATGGTTGAAAAGCGGCGGATTTCCTGAAAGCGATCGATGTGACGGCCAATATCGATGCCGGCGTCGATATAAGTCAGATTTGGCGTGCCACTTGTACCATCGACCTTTTTAAGCCCCTGCATGGCGGCGTTGATGACGTGAGCAGCCAGCACCGGTTTTTTCAGTTTTTCCCGGGCTGCAGCGATCTGGGACGCAACCGGGCCAACAGCGAGAATGGCGTCGGTATCAGATGCAGTATGCAGAGCTTCGAATTTTTGCCTGATCACAGCATTATTCCAGTTTCCGTCATGGATGTTTTTAAACTCGATCTGGTCACCTTCAGGCAGGAGTTTTCTGGTCTCTTCATCGATCATTTCAAGCAGAGTCGAAGAGTTCTGTGTGCGACCATCGACGATGACACCAACGCTGATCGTGCGGGCGAAGGCAGCGTTGCTGCATAAAATGGCAGTGAGGGACAAAGTCAGTATGCCAAGAACCTTCAAAACTTTCATAATTCCTCCAGACTCAGTTTCGAAAAGATTTTATCAGAGCTTTTTCTACGAGACAATATCAGTAACCCCGGCACTTTATTACAAAATAACACAAAATAACAAGTCCCTGCTGATTTTCTCAAAGGCCGCCACCGGTGGCTTTTCACAGAACGGCAAAGAGCATTTTGCTATGGTCACCGACCTGATTGACAAAATGCAGGCCACAATCCAGGCCGAACTAACGTCGGCAGAGAAAAAGGCAGTCTTTTCGACCGCCGAAGCGGTTACCCACCTTAACTTTTCTGTTATTCTCATTCTCGCGGCGACGGTTATTTCGGGCCTGTTTTCAGCGCGGCTGGCACGGAGCATTTCGGGCCCGGTCGGGCAGGTTGCGGCTCTGGCTGAAGTGGTCAGTCGCGGCGATCTTTCGGGCCGAGCTGCCGCCAGCCAGGAACAGGCACATGGCATTTCTCAGATAACCATCGGCATGAATCAGATCGATAAGGTAACTCAGAAAAACTCGGCACATGCCGAACAGACTGCCTCTGCGGCAGAAGAACTGGCGCATCAGGTTCAGCTGCTTGGCTCATCGGTCAATCGCTTCAAGTCTGTTGAAACCGCCAGGCAGATTTCTCTGCACATTGCCAGCGGCGGCCGTGATTCAGACCCTCTCAAATGGACCGAAGCGCTGCTGACCGGGATTCCGCAGATCGACAAACAGCACCGCAAACTGGTCGCACTTGCCAATGATCTGTATCACGCCCTAAAAGACGGCAAGGCTCAGGAGGTAATGCAGCAGATTCTCGATGAGCTCGTCGATTACACCACAAGCCACTTCAGTTTTGAAGAAGGCATGATGCGTAAATACCGTTATCCCGAATACGACAACCACATAAAAGCTCACCAGCAGCTGGTTAAACAGATCACTGACATCTATGAAAATTTCCGCAACAAGCGTGGCTGCATCGGGCTCGAAACCTTCGTCTTTCTCAAAGACTGGCTGGTCAATCACATCATGCGCACCGACAAAAAATATGTGCCGCATATCCAGGAAAGGTCAGGCAAGGGTTTTGGCAATGAGTTGAGCTGAAACTTTCTGTCTTGACTGTCAGGCTGCAGGGTAATATAAATCAGACAAACAATCTGTGAGGTCTGAAAATGAACGACACCTATTTTTCAAGAATCGCCGAAGAGCTTAAAATAAACCCACTCCAGGTCATGTCAACGGCTCAACTGCTCGAAGAAGGCGGCACGGTGCCGTTCATCGCCCGCTATCGCAAAGAAAGAACCGGCTCGCTCGACGAAGTCGCCATCACCACTATTCGCGACCGGCTCGAACAGTTTGCCGAATACGACAAGCGCCGCGAGGCTATCGTCAAATCGCTTGCTGAGCGCAACCTGCTCAGCGATGAACTGAACGGCAAAATTGCCGCGACCACGACCCTTGCCGAGCTTGAAGACCTCTACCTGCCATTTCGCCCCAAAAAGAGAACACGAGCGACCATCGCCAGGGAAAAGGGCCTCGAACCCCTCGCTCTGGCGCTGCTCGAACAGCAGCCCACCTTTGTGCCCGATCGGGAAGCCGCTGTCTACGTCAGCCCCGACAAAGGCGTTGCCTCGATCGAAGAGGCACTACAGGGGGCTCGCGACATCATCGCCTAAATGATCAGCGAAAACGCCGATATCAGGGCCGCATTGCGCGAGCTCTTTGCGCTTGAAGCCGTGCTGGTTTCGAAGGTCGTCAAAGACAAGGAAACGGAGGGCGCAAAGTTTCGTGATTACTTCGACTGGCAGGAACCGGCCGCCAAGGCGGCCGGGCATCGACTGCTGGCGATTATGCGCGGCGAGAATGAAGAATTTCTCAAGGTCAGCATTCAGCCGGATCACGACAAGGCTGCAAAAATGGTTTCACGCCATTTTCGCAAAGAATTCTGCCCGGCCTGGGAACAGGTGCGCGAAGCGGCAGAAGACGCATACAAACGTCTGCTGGCCTCTTCCATCGAAAATGAATTTCGTAAAATGCTGCGTGAAAAGGCCGAAGAAGAAGCGATCAGAGTTTTTGCCGCCAACCTGCGCGAGCTGCTTATGGCTCCCCCTCTTGGCCAGAAATCGGTCATTGCCATTGACCCCGGCTTCAGAACCGGCTGCAAGGTCGTCTGCCTTGACCCGCAGGGCAAGCTGCTAGAACACAGCGTCATCTTCATTTCTCAGTCTGAGCAGGCGCGAGAAGCATCTGGCATTCTGATAAAACAGCTCATCGGCCGGCACAAAATCGAAGCGGTGGCCATCGGCAACGGTACCGCCAGTCGCGAAACCGAGGCTTTCATAAAAAGTCTCAAACTGCCGGCAAGTATCACCGTGGTAATGGTAAACGAAAGCGGCGCTTCGATATACAGCGCCTCTGAGGTGGCCCGCAGCGAGTTTCCTGATCATGATGTAACGGTCAGGGGCGCGGTCTCGATCGGCAGAAGACTGATGGACCCGCTTGCCGAACTGGTAAAAATCGACCCCAAGTCGATCGGAGTCGGGCAGTATCAGCACGATGTCGATCAGAGCAGACTGAAAAAAGGCCTCGATGATGTGGTCATGAGTTGTGTCAACGGGGTCGGAGTCGAGGTTAACACTGCCAGCCCGCAGATTTTGAGTTACGTGGCAGGTCTCGGGCCGCAGCTGGCAAAGAATATCATCACCTGGCGCGAAGAGAATGGCCCGTTCAAGAATAGACGGCAGCTGATGAAAGTGCCGAGACTCGGCCCCAAAGCTTTTGAACAGGCCGCGGGCTTTTTAAGAGTTCGCAACAGCGACAACCCTCTTGATCGCAGTGCCGTTCACCCGGAAAGCTATAAAATTGTCGAAAGAATGGCCCAGGAACTTGGCTGCAGCATCGAAGAACTGTTGAAAGATGCCCAGCTGCGCAGGCAGATAAAACTGCAGAATTATGTTACAGAAGAAGTCGGGCTGCCGACACTCAACGACATCATGAAAGAACTGGCCCGCCCCGGCCTTGACCCGCGCGAAAAGTTCGAAGCTTTCTCGTTCACCGAAGGGGTCAACGAGATCAAAGACCTCGCCGTCGGCATGAAACTGCCCGGAATCGTGACCAACGTAACCGCTTTTGGCGCTTTTGTCGACATCGGCGTGCATCAGGACGGCCTTGTGCACGTGAGTCAGCTCTCTGACAAGTTTATCAAAGACCCGGCAGAAGTGGTAAAAGTGCAGCAGAAGGTCATGGTCAGGGTGCTTGAAGTCGATATTCCCCGCAAGCGCATTTCACTGAGCATGAAAAGCGAGAAAAAACCGGCAGAAAAGTGGTAATCGCAACGACCGGTTCGGGTGGCAGTCAGGAAAAATCAGGTCTCTCGGGCAGATTGTCGATTCTGCCGGTCTCATCGCTGCCGACCGGCAATGGTGCCGGGCGAAAAAACAGGGCGAAACTGGCGCTGACATGCCCCCCGATCAGGATAATGCACGATGAGAGGTATATCCAGAGCATAAAAGCGACGACCGCTCCGAGTGAGCCATAAATGAGGCTGTAGCTGTCGGTGCCGAAGGCAAGATACCAGACGAAACCGCGCCGGGTGAACTGCAGGGCCAGGAAAGCAAAAACGGTGCCGATAAAAGATTCCCGCCAGCGCACCACGACTGATGGCACATATTTGTAAAGCAGCAGCAGCAGGCCAAACATTGTGGTCATGGGCAGATAATCGATCATAAAATGGTGCAACCGCGTCATATCTGCAAATACCGGCCCGAGGTAATCGGGAAAAAGCCTGGGCAGAACATCGACAAGAGTGTTCATTATCAGCGTCAGAATCAGGAAAATAACCATGATGCCGATCATCATCAGACCGATGAGGCGGTCGATAAGAAAGTGCCGGCTTTCGGCGCTTGTCCAGGCCATGTTGATATTCTGGGCAAAGCCGGCGAAAACGAGCGTCGCCGACCACAGCAGTACGGCAGTACCGGCAAGCCCGACGGCGCCGCTGGCATTGATAAGGTGCTGGATATTGCCGACAACGATAGTTTCTGAACCGGGCAGGTATTCATCGACGAACTTCAGAATCTGCCCCTGAACTTCGGCGCTCTGAAGAAATGATGAATTGAAAGCGATCAGAAAAAGAATGAGGGGAAAGAACGAAAGAATCGCATAATAGGCGATAGCAGCAGCGGCTTCAGTTACCCGGGTATCACATACCCGGTCGAAGACGTGCATAAAAAAATTCAGTATTGTCCGCATAAATACACTATCTGCATCAGTTTCAGCATTAATAACACAAATAGCCGGGCTTGGCAATTAAACGAATTTTTGCGCATCGACTGCAAAAAGGGGTTATCATAACAGGCAAATCTGATGAATATGGGTAGAGGTAGTCATGAAACTGTTTTTCAGACTGATCAAAAAACTGGCGACTGCAGCGGTCGTCCTCTGGCTGTCGACAACAATTACAACCGCCGCCGAAAGCGATAACCAGCCACCCCTTCCCGGGCAGACACGCATTCATTATCAGCGCGCCGATGGCAATTACAAAGATTTCGGTCTCTGGCTCTGGGATGAAGTGCAGAAACCATCTTCAGACTGGCCGGCCGGCGCAGCGCCATTTACCGGAAAGGATGCGTTCGGTGCTTTTGCCGACATCGATCTTCTCGAAAATGCCGCCCAGATCGGATTTATCGTGATCAACCGTGTAACCGGCGAGAAAGAGGCAGGCAACAAAACCATGAAAACTGGCAGCAACAGCGAAATATGGATCAAGGAGGGCGATGACAACATCTACAATTCACCCGAACTCAAGTTAAAACCTGTAATAAAATTTGCCGCAGTTCGTGACGCCGGCAAAATCGCCATACAGTTCAACACCGTTGCCGGCCTTGACATAAATCTGCTGCCAACATCATTAAAGCTAAAAGATCGTCATGGAGCAGATGTCAACATAGATTCGATTTCGGCAGCGGCTTCAGATTCGCTGCTCGTCAGTGCCGGTTTTGCAGCAGAAAACGCCCCGTTGAGTATAGAGTTCGATGGCCAGAAGCTTACCACCAAAGTTGACTGGCGCCTGATAGACAGCGTTTATGCCTGTGATGAAAAAGATCTTGGCTGCAGGCTTGTCGATGACGCGGCAGTCATAAAACTCTGGGCACCACTGGCAAACTCAGTCAGAGTCTTTTTTTACGATGCCAAAGACCAGACGAAAGAAATACTGGTGAAAGAACTTGAGCGCGGTCAGAATGGCATCTGGCAGATCGGCCTCAAGGCCTCGGAGCTGCCGGAAAACTCCGCTCTCGAAGGCACATTTTATCAGTTCGAAGTCACCAATCCCGGCTGCGCTCCCAAAAGGATTCTTGACCCTTATGCCCGCTCAATGGCTGCGGTGACCATTGACGCAGCAGGTCAGTCGGCAGGCAGCAGCGGTGATTTCGTCGGCAAGGCGGCGATTGTTTCCCCGGAAAAATATGGGCCAAAGCTGGGTCATCCGAAGATTGCCGGCTATCAGAAACGCGAAGATGCCGTGATATACGAAGTGCACATTCGCGATTTTACAGCTGACCCGGCAATAGAAAAAGATCTGAAGCACCGCTGGGGCAGCTTCAGGGCTTTTATCGACAAACTGCCATATATCAGGTCGCTTGGAGTCACGCACATTCAGCTGCTGCCGGTCATGGCCTGGTATTTCGGCGACGAAACCCGCATGGAAGAACGCGAGCTCGAATACAAAGCCAGGCACAACAACTATAACTGGGGCTACGACCCGCAGAATTATTTTTCGCCGGACGGGGCCTACTCAGAGAAGCCAGAAGACCCGACGGCGCGTATCGCCGAGTTTAAAGAGCTGATCGCCGCCATTCATGCCGCCGGCATGGGCGTGATTCTCGATGTTGTTTACACGCACATGGCCAAAGCCAGCTTTCTCAATGACATTGTGCCCGACTATTACTTTTTCAGCGACCAGAATGGCAGCTTTCTCGGCGATTTCGGCAACAACCTCGCTACCAATAGAAGAATGGCGGCACGCCTGCTTATCGACTCGGTTACCTACTGGTTCAATGAGTTTAAAATCGATGGGATGCGCTTCGACATGATGGGCGATGCAACCCACGAAGCGATTCAGGCGGCGTATGATGCCGCAGCCGCCATCAACCCGCAGGCACTGTTTCTGGGCGAGGGCTGGCGCACCTTCAAAGGACACCTTGAAGATCCGGCTCTGGCGGGCAAAGGCGCTGATCAGGACTGGATGGACAAAACTGACAATGTCGGCGTTTTCAGTGATGAATTCAGAAACGAACTCAAGTCTGGCTTTGGCTGTGAAGGCGAACCGATGTTTCTGACCGGCGGTCCCCGCAGCATTGCAAAAATCTTTGCCAATCTCAAGGCTCAGCCAGGTAATACCCCGGCTGACGCACCAGGTGACATGATTCAGTATATCGAAGCTCACGATAATATGCCGCTCTACGACGTTATTGCGCAGTCGATAAAAAAAGATCCTGAAATGCCTGGCAATAATGAAGAAATACATCGACGCATCAGAATCGGCAATGCCATGCTGTTGACCGCACAGGGCACCGCTTTTATGCATGCCGGTCAGGAATTCGGACGCAGCAAGCAGTGGCTGGCTGACAGCACTCCTGAGCAGAAGTTTCATTATCTCGTAGATGCCGATAAAAAACCGTTCAAGCACCCGTATTTCATTCACGATTCATACGATTCTTCAGATGCAATAAACATGTTCGACTGGAGCAAAGCGACAGATGCTCAAAAATACCCTGTGAACGCCAGAACGGCTGAGTATACACGCGGCCTGATTGCACTGAGACGCTCGTCGGATGCTTTCAGGCTCGGCAGCAAAAAGCTGGTTGACGAGAATGTCAGTCTGCTTGCCGTTCCTGAGATAAAGGATGAAGACCTCGCTATCGCCTGGAGCAGCAGAGCAACAAGCGGCGAAAGCTACTGGATATTCGTGAACGCCGACAATCAGGCGAGAGATTTTACAACCAGCCTGAATCTGTCAGAGGGCGAGGTTATCGTAGATCGGGAGCGGGCAGGTATCGAACCGATAAAAAAACCGGCCGGCTGCAGAATTGAAGGTAAAAAAATCAGTCTGGAGCCGCTGACGGTGGTAATTTTTCGCAAGAAGGCTTAACCGCAGCTTAAAACCCAGGGCTTTGTCACATTTGAGTTCAAGAATGACGGAGAACTATGCAATTTCTGCGTGACAATCGACCCGGGTAAAGCAAAAGGCACAGGCAGACCGTGGCACAATTGCCATCGGCTTCAATCAGTTGCCGTGTGCCTCTGAACCGCTGAGAATATATTTATCGAGTTCCTTCTTGAGAACTTCAAAAACATGGGGAACGGCAAAAACGTCGCCCTCTTCTTCTTTTGTGGCGGTTATGTCAGCCATTTTCGAATCGCCGGACTTTTTGCCGATAGCCGCACTGGTCTTTTTGTTGCGCCTTTCTTCGGCAAGGGCCGGTAAAAACTGCTCATATGGTGTAAAAGACGGCAATTTCTCGATGTGCTGATTCAGGTAGCCATTCGCAACCATGAGAGCCGGTAGAACCAGATCACCCGACGGGATAGAACGGTTATGGTGCTTTGCCATGATCGGGCCAAGAAATTCCGGCATCCCCATTTTGGGTACAAGAATCTGGCCGAGTTCCTGATGATCGATACCAAACACCTCGATTTCGGCCTCAGTGATAGTTTTTTTGTCGTTGCGCACCATGCGGTTGACACGGGCATATTCGTCGCTGTCATAGTAGCAGAGCATCAGAGCGCCGAGATCATGCAGCAGGCCTGCCGACAGCATTTTGCCAACCAGAACCTGGTCACCGCCCAGCAGTTTGCCGATATACGCGGTCAGATGCGAGCAACGGCGCATGTGGGCCAGTTTGTCGCGCTGGTTGGCAAAAAATTTGGCAAAGCCTTCGAAGGTTTCCTGCAGGATGATCTGCCTGATGCCTTCAATTCCGAGAAATGCCACCACTGACTTGAGGCTGTCAAAGGGCATACGGCGCATAAAAAAGGCGCTGTTCGAAATTTTCAGCATGCGCATCGTCAGTTTTGGATCATTGCGGGTAACTTCTTCGATCTCTTCGAATTTTACATCGGGGTTGCGCAGCATCTGCATCAGCTTGTGGGCAGACGATTGCAGCGGCGACATTTTCTTGAGCTGCTCAAGAATTCTCTGGACGTGGCGCTCACCTTCGACACGGTGCTCAGCCTCATGCACTTCTTTAAAGCGTTTTACTTCGTGCATTTCGATGGCAACCTGATTGTCTTCACGGGCTACCACGAGCAATTTGCCGGTTGCGGCAAGATCGGCCATCGTCTGAGAAAACGACGGATGCAGCGACGCCGATTCTGAAAGCGAGAGAATAACGTAATCAAACTTTTTAACAAGAATCCGCAAGGCTTCGGCGACCTTGTGGTCAGAACGGATCTCTTCGATAACAATCATCTCTATGACGTTGCCACCGTGATCCCTGAGTTGAAAGGGGTGCTGCATTCGTTTTACCTGCTTCAATTTCCTCGATCGATGAACGTTAACATTCTGTCTCAATAAGGTTGAATTTTGCAACAAAAAAATCAATTTGGATCCAATAATGAAATATATTGCTAAGATACCTGCAGGAAGAGATACAGAGCCGTTGTTTGCTTTTTTGATTTCGACAACGGATGCATCCCTCTGTTAACCCCGACACCAAAAATTTGACCTTGACAACTGCTGTTGTCCACAATAGATTATTCCTCCTATGTGGGATTCTGCCCGCAGGTTTTCTGTTCAGAGTCAGAATGCGGTTCCTGAGGTTGCAGCGTAGCAGAAGGAAACATGGAAACTTCTCACGACGTTTCAGTCTACGGGCCCAGGCGACGAGGTTCAGAAACCGATATTCAAGTTTAACGGGTTTCTGGAGGAAAAATGAAACGCTTCACTCTATTCGTTCTGGCCGTTCTGCTGTTCTCTTCAGCAGCAGCCATGGCAGCACCGTTCTCAGACGTGCCCGCTTCACACTGGGCGTTCGACGCCATCGACAAACTGTCTGACAAAGGCATTGTTCAGGGCTTCCCTGATGGCAAATTCAAAGGCAACAAAGGCCTGACCAGATTCGATCTCGCCATGGTCACCGCCAAGATGCTCGCCTATGTCGAACAGATGTTCGAATCTGGCGTCGGCACCAATCTGGTCACCAAGGCTGACCTGCAGACCCTTGAAAAACTGACCGTAGAATTTGCTGATGAACTCGCTCTTCTCGGCGTAAAAGTTACCTCTCTCGAAGACGACATGCAGGTTGTCAAAGAAGATGTATCTTTCCTGAAAAAAGATGTCGAAGGCATCAAGGACTACATCGCCAAAGGCGGTATGGAAAAAGTCAAACTTGGCGGTGATATGCTGGTTCGCCACACCAACATCACTCACAAGCACGACTGGGCAGCTAATGCTCTGAACGGCACCAACAGAGCCGGCAACAGCGACAACAGCCTGACCGAAAGCATGATCGGCCTCACCTTCAACGCCAACATCGACGAAAACATCTCTGCTTTCGTTTACTGGGCAATGCTCGATTACAACACCACCAATATTGGCACAGGCAATGCCCAGTCAGGTCTTAACAGCGCTTTTGGCCTCGGCACCATCGGCGGCAACAAAACCAGTGACAACACTGTTTATCAGGCATACCTCGAAGTTAAAGACATGTTCCGCTTCGGCGGCGACTTCGTCTTTGGCCGCAACCTCTATGCCCACAACCATGCCCTGCTGCTCAACAACTACATCGATATTATCCGCTACAGCAAGAAGATCGGCGACGTCAACATGACCATGCAGACCATTTTTGACCGCCATCAGGGCAGTTACAAAGATGACGCCGGCGTAGATTTCCGTGGCGTCTGGAATCTCGACCTGAACACCACCTACCGCAAACATGACTTCTATCTTGGCCTTTATGGTCAGGATGAACCGAACCTGATCGCCCGCAACCGCATGCCGAACAACGCTTCGCCCGCGACTGGAACAGCACCCCTCTTTATTGCTCCTGCAGCAGCTCTCCTGACTGGCCCGGTAGCCCTTGGCAACACCGTTGCCGGCCAGCAGACCAGCGACAAGCGCTGGGACGTTGAATTTGGCTCAAAAGGCCCGATCGGCAACTGCGGTCACTGGAGCTATGACCTTGGTTTTGCGTTCACCCATTATGAAGCTGATGTCTTGAACACCGCCGCTGATATCGCTGCCTCAGGTTCTGCCTGGATCAGCCCCGATATGAATGGCTGGATGGGCCATGCTGCAGTTAAATGGGACAGCAAAAAGCACTGGGCTGCCAAAATCGCCGGTACTTTCGCTGATGACGAATCAGTTGGCGCCATCTCTATCAACAACGATATGAGATACATGGATGCAGCCGAAACCCCGTATGAAGATATCGCCCGCGGCAACAACTATTTCAACAGCGGTCTGGTCAACATGTATGACCTCAAACTGCAGACTGAATACCGCCCGAACAACACCAAGCATTATTTCAGACTCGCCGGCGATTTCCTTGGCGAAATGAAAGACAAGGTCGTCAACGACATGACCCGTCACCTGAACGGTCAGGGACGCATCAATGACGCTGCTGCAATCCCCGCTGACAAGTCAAACACTGCTTACGATTCTTACAACAGCCTCGGCATTGCTAACCCCGAAGCCACTGTCGTGACCTTCGAATACCGCTATCAGCTCACTGATAACACCAGAATCAGAGTTGGCTACACCAGCTTCGATCTGCTCGGCGATGCTCGGCGCAAAACCACCACAGTCAACAAAATCTCTGCCGGTCGTGGTCTCAACAATGACTATGACTATCATATGTTCTGGACTGAGATCTACACTCTTTACTGACAGCATACAGCCAAAAAAATCACGTCAGGGTACCCTGACGTGTTTTTTTTGCACGTTTTTTTTAGGCAGTCCGGTTACAAAAACTCTGGCGCCTGCAAATCGCGGATATAGAGTTAATTGACAAAAGTAACCCCACTGAATAAGACTCATGATTAGAGAGAAAAAATACTTGGGTCCTCAGGCATGGTTATTGCTTAGAAAAAAGTGTAACGGCAGGCAAACAACCGGAATCTCCATTTGCATCTGAGTGATGCTGGCGTGTTTTGCCGACGACAGAGCATAAAATCTGCACCCGAAAGAATAACAGATGACCATTTATGTTGGGATAGGAGAGCTTGCAGCGTCTGGCGAACCCGGAACTGTAATCAAAACCCTCGCTCTGGGCTCGTGCGTTGCTGTCGCCATTTTCTCAAAAAAGCATCCAATCGCGGGTCTGATTCATGTCCAGCTCCCCGAAAGCTCTATAAATAAAGAACTTGCCACAAAGCGGCCCGGAGCTTTTGCCGACGTCGGAATTCCTTTGTTGCTGACCGAGATGGCAAAGCTTGGCTGTAAACCAGCGGATATGGTGGTTAAGCTGGCCGGTGGTGCCCAAGTCATGGACCCGAACAGCACCTTCAACGTAAGCGCGAATTTAAACGCCTCTTGAAAAATCAGGCGGGCGTGATACCTGCATTCACGTGACTCTGTTGCATGTTCATTATCAGCTGCCGATCGACATTTTGTGAAATCAGGCTTCTGAAATCTTCTTTTGATTTTAGGCCAGGGGCCTTTTCCAGAAGAAAGCGAAGATACCAGTATGGTTCAAGGCCATTTGCCTTTGCTGTTTCGATGATGCTGTATAAACTTGCCGAAGCAGCTGCACCTTCGACGGTGTCGGCGAACAACCAGTTTTTTCTGCCGACAGCGAAAGGCCGTATGGCGTTTTCGGCGCTGTTGTTGTCGATCTGCAGCTCTCCGTTTTCGACATAGACCATTAGCTTGTCCCAGAAATTGAGCGTGTAGGTCACGGCTTTGCCGGTGAGGCTTTTGGGAACCACAGTTTTTTTCCATGCTTCAAGTTTCGTTTTGAAACTTTCCAGAATTGGTTTTGAACGCTGCTCGCGAATTTTCTGTATTTCATCGGTGTTCAAGCCGTTAATGCAGGCTTCTTTCTCGATTTTGTACAGACTGTTTATAATGGCAAAGGCTTCGTGGGCAATGCCGGGCTTTGCTCCCTCTCCGGCAGCTTTTATTGAATCGAAAAATTTCCGGCACGCATGCGCCCAACAGGCAAGATGCTTCTGCCCCGGTCTGGAGGAAATGAAGTTGTAGCCGGAATAACCATCGGTCTGAATGTAACCCTTGTAATTCTCAAGTATTTCGTCAGCGACTTTTCCGCCACGACTCGGGCTGTAATGGAAATAAACTGTTGCTTTTCCGGCGCCTCCACCGCGAAAAACCCATATCCATGATTTATCGGCGGCTTTTCGACCCGGTTCCTTGAGAACCTGCATGGGACTTTCGTCTGTATTTATGCAGACGAAAGTCATAAGCATTTCCTTGAACAGCTCATCGATTGGTTTCAGAACCCTGGCAACTTTAATTGCCCAGTTGCACATGGTGCCACGGCTGATTTCTATTTTCTGACGGCTGAACATGCCGCTGAGACGGTGAAAAGGAAGTGCATCAACGAATTTCGAGGTGATGATATAAGCAAGAAGACTTGCCGTGGCGAAGCTTTTTGGAATGATCTGCTCAGGAACCGGCGCTATAGAAACGGTCGGTTCGTCAGATTCTGTGCCTTCGCAGTTTCTGCAGGCATATTTTGGTCTGACGATTCTGGTTATATGGGCTCTGGCCGGTGTAAATTCAAGTTTATCTGCAGTCTCTTCGCCGATTCTGGCCTTCTGGCAGCCACATGAACAGGTTTTATCGGCCTCGGGAATATCAACAACGACTTCCTGAACGGGCAGATCTTCTGGTAATGGCTTTCGACCGCGCTTTCTTAAATGGGCTTTGATCTCGATGGTTTTGGCTTGCTCTGGCGCTGGAATCTGCGGTGCTGCCTCTTCCTGCGGAAATGGCAGCAGAGGCTGGAGGCCATTATCTGGTTGCGGGGTTGTCTTTGTTGACGAATGGATGCTCGCTGGCATTGATTTTTGCAATTACGCCGGCAGCATCTTTGGCCATTTCGGCAGCAGCCAGGTCAAGAATAGCGGTAACTTCTTCGGTAGTGATGTCTTTTTCAACGTCTTCAGCGAAGAGACAGCCAGAAAATACCAAAAGAAAAACGAGCAGAAGCGACAATGTACCAACCAGATTTTTTTTTCATACCCATATCCCTCCGAACAGCATTTAAATTATCTCGGAATCTAATTAATACGAACACAAAAGTCAAACCAGTGCATGCATCATAACAAGCCTGAATAAAGCACAGAGTAAGGTACGCCATCATTATCTGGTGCATTTATGGCTAATTCAGAAACGTAATAAAAAAACATACGCATTTATTTCAGGGAATTGCCATAAGGATTAGAATCTGGTAATCTAGCTTTGCGCGCATTTTCTTCATACCCAAACTAACATTTTGTTAAGGAATAAACCATGGATTCGCGGGTTGCCAATCAGTTTATCATGGCTTCAATTGAAGTTTTCCGCAAGGTCGGTAATGTCTCACTGAAGAAAACCGGCCTTGAGTATTTCCCGGGCGGTCATAAAATCAGTACCGGTATCGCAACGATTCTCGGGGTAACCGGTGATCTGAAAGGGCAGTTCATCATAACTCTCGATGAGTCAATTTCGCTGAAAATCGCTACGGCAATTCTGATGGGTGTACCCGTGACCCAGTATGACGAAGTGGCTGAAAGTGCCGTCTGTGAGATTGGCAACATGATCGGTGGCGAAGCCAGCAAACTTCTTCAGGAAGAGGGCTACAAATGCGATATCACTGTTCCGTCTATTGTTAAGGGCAAAGAAATGGAAATCGCCTTTTACCCGGCGGCCCCTCTGTTTATGATTCATTTTTCATGCGAATGGGGTCCGATCGACCTTATACTGAGATTCGACAACAAACCAAAAGCCTGACACCCACCCTGGTTAATCTGGAAATCCGCTGACAAAGAGGTTATAAACCGTGAGCAAGAAAATACTTGTAGTAGATGATGCGACAATCATGAGACTGATGCTGAAGCATCTGTTCGAGAACAACGAATTTACTGTCGTCGAGGCAGTCAACGGCAAAGAAGCGGTAGAGCTTTATGCCGCTCACAAGCCTGATCTTGTTACCATGGATATCACCATGCCAGACATGGATGGAATCACGGCGGTCAAAGAAATTCTTAAAATTGACCCGCAGGCAAAAATTATCATGTGCTCGGCGATGGGCCAGGTAGACAAGGTAAAGGCAGCAGTGATGGCCGGTGCTAAGAGCTTTCTCGTCAAGCCTCTACAACCTGAAAGGGTTCTTGCCACCGTTAAGCAGTTTCTTGGCTGATTAAAAAACAGAGATAAAAAAAACTGCGCCCGGGTCCGGGCGCAGTTTTTTTTATCAGGCAAAATTAGAATTTACTGCCGATTTCAGAGAACAGGTAGGTATAGTCGAAATCATTGTATCTGCCGTTGCCAGCACCGATTCTGGTGGCACCCTTAACAGCATCGCCACCGAAATCAAAAATGGTGCAGCCGACTCTGATTCTGGTGTTTTTGGCAAGCTGATAGCGATATTCAATGGTAGTAACCATAGCTTTGGCTTCAGCAGTAGCGAAATTGTTGGTACGGTCATACAGAGTGTTGGTCTTGTCAGCCGGAATTGCGCTGTTAACCAGGCCGTGGCCGGAACGATAGCGATTCAGATCGTTAACCGGTGCGCCGTCGAGTTCATCGAGGAAGTCGAAGGCCAGGCGGGCATAATGCTTGCATTCTTTCGGCTTGTATTCAGCCTGAAGTTTAAGGTCGTACATATTCTGCATGCCCCTGGAGAAATAGGGGTTACCGCGAGAAATGTCTTCCCATGGCGTTTCGGCGAAGTCAACATAGCGCATGTCATTCAACAGAGTAATGCCGCCCATAGATTCATCGTCGGCAAAAGCGTAGCTGACTTTACCGGCCCAGTTCTTGTGACTTTCGTATTTAACCGCTGCGAGACCTTGCCAGCCGGCGAGATCGATATCACGCGTCGGAGTGGCGACCGAAGTAAGCATATCGATCGAGTAATTGGTAAAAGTGAATCCCAGATCATAAGACCAGTGACTGCTTTTGCCGATCTGGCCTTTTGAGCCAAATTCAACGTCTCGGCGCTCGTCGCTGAGCTGCGAACCAAAGATTTTTGGGGTTCCATTTATCTGAGCTGCGGTCGGGAAAGCGGAAGAAAGAAGGATATCTCTGTTTCTTCGCTGAGCCAGTGCTGGTTCATCCTGAGCATAAAGGCCGAGATAGAGCGAATGATCACGCACTTTGGTTTTCAGATCGAGATTGTATACCGGTCTGTAATCGACCGGGCCATCATCTTTATAGCTGCCCTGGTGGCGGTCATAGATTGCCTGAACCATCATATCGACATCACCAATCTTGCGGCCGTAGCGAACCACATCGATATAGTTGTCGACCAGCATGCCGTGGTTGGCATTGTAGAGAACCCGGCCGAAGGTGAACATGCCGGGATCCTGAAACATCTTTTTGATATTCAGGTAAGCATAGTTGATACTGTTGTCTGATACGCTAAGGTTACCAATCCCTGGAACGGGACCAGCAACTCCGAAAACGCCGCCGCGGTTGGACGATGCAAGGTTGAGCTGAGAATCTGTATGCTTGCCGAACAGCACCCATCTTGCCGAGAAATCGATGTTTTCATCGACCTTGGCGTTGAACATGAAACGAAACTGGCTTTCGGTAAGCGAGTTGTTGCTGTTACCGGCTCTCGGTGTTGCGGGAGAATAAGGATTGATGCGCCAGTCGTTTTTATGATGCAGGTTCGAGTGGCGAACAAGGAGATTACCACCGATCTTGATCTTTTCATCGATGCCGGTGGCCATTTTATCCTTGATTTCTTTTACATCGGTTTTGAGCAGCGACACATCTTCTTTGGCACTTGCCAGATCTTCTTCGAGCTTGCCGGTGCGGATGCCGAGGGAAGCCAGTTCGTCAGAGAATTCTTTCTGCAGGTTTTCGATGCTTACCAGATCTTCTTTGGTAACCAGTTTGCTGGTGCCATCTTCATTCTGCATTACCTGTTCGACCCGTGCCAGCAGTCTTGCGGTTGTAACTGCAAGTTCATAGCGGCTGACGCCTTTGTTGCCGGCAAATTTTTCGGGAGTTACACCCTGAAACACACCTGACGCTGAAAGCTTGTGAATTGCATCGTAGGCCCAGTGCGAGGTTGGAACGTCCTTGAAGGGGGCACCAACTGCAACGCCGGCTGAAAAAACAAGAGCCGACAATGGAATAAGAATTTTGCGCATAAGAATCTCCGCTTAACTGGTTAGCTGATTTTGGTACACACAAAGAAAGGCAATCTATGCAAAATAGAACAGGACGCAAGCAGAAAATCAGAAATCTTCGGTTCGATAACCGCACATCATTATCTTTCCAAGTTCCTCCTTCAGATAAAAATTGATGTTTGGGGAACTGAAAACTTCATCAGGCTTCGTCCCCTCTTCTGATGGGGTTTCATCACCTGCGTCAGAGACCGTTACAACTGTCGACTGGGGCTTGCCCGCGTTATTTTCGGCACGGGCACGGGCAAATACTTCAAGATAGTGCTCATAAGGGGTGAAGCTGACCTGCTCGATCTGCGAATTCATGTAGCCATTCGCAATCATTACCGAGAGCAGCAAAAGATCATCTTCCGGCGCGGCAGAATCGTGATGATGCCCAATTGCCGGCAACAGATATTCAGGAATATTCATTTCAGAGGCGAGGGCTTCGCCAACTTCCTGGTGCGTAATGCCGAAAACCTGCAGTTCGGCATCACAGACCCTTAGGTTTTGTGCCTTGCGCCGCGCCATGGCCCGGGAATATTCCTGACCGTCATGAAAGCTCAGGGCCAGCGAGCCAAGATCGTGCAGCAGGCCGGCAGAGCGCATTTTCCAGAAAAGGCGCTGTTCAGCTCCGAGAAGCTTGCCGATGTGCGCGGCCAGAACCGAGCACCGCCGCATGTGCGTAAGCTTGTCGACCTGATTCACGAAAACACGGGTCAGAACTGAAAACACCTCTTCGATGAGAATCTGCCTTATGCCTTCGATACCAAGAAACTGCACGGCCCCACGCAGGTTCTCAAAGGGCGTTCGCCGGGCAAAGTTTGCGCCATTCGCGATTTTGAGCATGCGATCGGCGAGACGTTCTTCTTTAACGAGCACCTCTTCAATTTTTGAAAAGGCGATATCAGGGTCTTTAAGCATGCTCAGAAGACGAAACGCCGGCGTACGCATCGCCGGCAGAGCAACGACCTGCTTAACGATCGTCGCAATGTTCCCTTCGCTTCTGGTGCGCATCAGCGCTGTGGCGATATCATCAAAGCGCTTTACTGCAAAGGTCTTGAATGGCATCTGGTCATCACGGCAGGTTACCAGAAAAACCTTTTGGGGTTCAGAAAGCTTATCGAGGGCTTCTTCCATCGATCTATGCATCGAAGCCTTTTCAGAAAGCCTGATAATGACGTAAGAAAACTTTGGCAACAGCGTCTGAACTACTTCAAAGGCTTTGTGCTCGGGATATAGAAGATCGGTCACTTCTATTTCGGCGACCGTCTGATTGTGCAGGCGCAGCTGAAACGGGTATTTCTGTGCAGGCAAGCAGTTACACCATTACTGAAAAGCCATATTCAGGCTCGGGAAAATCCTTGCGGATCAGCTCCGGCACGCAGTCTATCAAGTCGCGCTGCATGAGAAACGTCAGGTCTTCCTGCAGACCGATTTCGATGACGGCCCGGCCGGCACCAGACATTTCGAGAAGGCGGCGGTCATCTCGATAATAGCCAAATATACCGAGAGCGGCCTGGGCCCCGTCGCCAAGACTGAACTCCTCACCGGCAGAAATCAGCCCCATGAGGCGTGATACCAGCAAACCGGCGCAATAGGCATCATCGAGAGCAAATTTTTCTTCACGGCCGGCACAGACGAATAACACATCCATATTGCTGGCTTTTGCCGTCTCGTAAGCTTTTTTAACAACGGCAGATGCATTGAGAAAGCAACCCAGAAACACGTGCGGTGCGATGACGAGATCAGCAACCGCACGGGTGCCGTTGCTCGAAGTAAAAATCAGCACCCGGTCCCTGAGATCGGCTTCAAAATACTGACGGGGGCTGTTGCCAAAATCGAACCCCTCGGGCGGCAGGCCCTTTCTTTCGCCGCACAGCAGCGGATGAATAGTCTGCTGCGAAGCCAGTTTTGTCGCTTTCTGAATTGTGGTGGTCAAAATTACTTTTTTGGGCTTTTTTGACATGATGACGGTCAGACTCGAGGTTGCCCGTACAGCATCTATAACCACACAAACCTTGCTGGCCAGGGCCTGAACTTCGCCTGGTGTAAAAGCGACATCAATCTGCATCGTAAACCTTCTCTAGTTGGATTTAAATCTCTGCTGCATCACAGCCTGGCACAGCTTGACCGTTTCATGGGTTTCGCGGCGGCAGCGCGATATCTGGTCAAGCAACTCGTTATCGCTTTCACTTTTGCGGCTTCGCAAAAGTTCGTAGAGCATCTGGTCGCGCTTTTCATTATTCCGGCACAGGCTGTCGAGGCGGTCGAGAACCATTGTCAGCATGCGACTGACTTCGAGCGGTGCAGTTTCGGTTCTGGCATCGACATTTTCGGTAGAAGCATCGCTGTTGCCAGTTCTGGCAGCTTCGTTTTCGGGTTCACCGAGAATTTCTCTGGCGCGTCTGATCGAGGTTTTTTCTTCTTTGAGCAGGCGAAGAATGGCGCTGATGGTTTCGAGATGCCGGCGGCGGTAGATTCTATGCCCGCCGCGACTGCGTTCTACATCGAGCAGAACAGGAAACTGCTGTTCGTAATAGCGCAGGGTATGCGAAGCAAGCCCGGTCAGACGACTTATTTCGGCAATTGAGAACTGATCAGCCATGCTTGATATGGTGCTCCCTCAGAAAATTTGCGCACTTTTCCGGCCAGCGTTCTGGCTGTGAGACTAAAGCGACGAACAGCAGAAGAACGACCGACAGAACCGTGAGAAACATGCACAACCTCCTGATTTCTTCCAAAATTGGGTGCTGATAGTATCGGCGGGAGTTTGACTTTTTTTGAGGGCAAACGGGCAAATTTATCTAAACGACTCAATGCGAAGAGAATGACTTTTCCGGTTCGCTTATGGCAGCGGCAAAACCGTCACCGATGCTGTATAACGGGCCCCAGATTCCTGAATCAGCGACTGCAGGCAGTGCAGATCTTTCGCCAGCGGGTGCCGGAGCCGGCTGCGCTGCGGCCAAGGCCTTTTCTGCAGCAGGCTCAGAGGATGGCTTCGCTACGACATCAGCTTTTAAAACGGTCTGACCGCCTTTTTCCGGGACGTCCGACCGGGCATAAATCTGAGTCTCTTCGGGCGGCTCTTCGCTGATTTCGTGCTCCGGAACCTCGTAAGCTGCGTCAGACTCTACTGTTTCGACAGAAGGTGGAGCTGCTGCAGTCATGACTACCGGCGCTGCAGCGGCTTCAGGCTCAAGTGCAGCGGCCGTTTCTGAACTTTCTGAAGCAACCGGGGCAACTACCTCACGGTTAATCGTCACAATGCTTGAGTCAACACGATGCCCCTGAAGAAAACCGGCAAGCCAGCCGCGAATATCGACATCGACAGGGGTCTCCGGGCCCATATTCAGCGGTGTGGCCTGGTTATACACACGTTCGAGCTGGTTACGCAACCGTCTTTCGTTGTCGTAAAAGCGTCTTTTGGTTTCACCGTCACCGGCGCTGGCAAGTTCCTCGCCGCGGGCACCCCAACGAAACTCGATAGAATGGTAAGGATCGAACGAGAGGTCGAACAGCCGGGCATTAACATCGGCAAAGGAGAGGGTTACTTTGCGGCCGGCCGAATTGTCATAGGCAATCTGGAGCTGCCCGCTGAGCTGTTCATACTTCTGCAACAGTCTGGAAGCCAGCTCTCTTGCAGCAGCCGGGTCGAGCTGTTCCTGCTCGATTACCATCTGCCGGCTGCGATCGTAAAATTCCCGGAACGCCACTTTAAGGCGGGCATCGCGTGACGGGGTCGAAAATTCTTCCCAAAGGCCGTCGGTGCCATAGATGTTCCAGGGAAGTGAACCCGGGTGCGGCTTCAGATGGATGCCTTTTTCGACAGCTATTTCGACAGCGACCGCCCGGTAACTGATGTCTTCATACAGGTCCTGCATCATGAAAGCGAAGTCTCTAACCGGGTCGCTACCGCGATTTTCGTCGGTAAGAGCCTGCCTGATGTATTCATGGTAGCCCAGGCCGCTTTTTCCCCTGAAAGAATAACTTTTCTGAAACTGATCTTCGGCTGAGTAGTCAGAAATGTTGTGATTGCGAGTTCTAACAGTGGTTCCACCTGATGTATAACTGATCGGACGCCACTTTTTAAAACCGCCGCCGTTGGTCTTAGAACCCCTGGTAAATTTAGCCCCGAACCATGGCTTTGAGATGGTACGGTCGGGGTGAGCATCTATCACCCTGACTCTGCCGTCTTCAGTCACTTTTGCCACCACGGCAACGTGTCCATCCGGGTCATAATAGACCGTTCCCGGCACAATCGACTTTTTGCTGATTTTGACCGGATAGTGGTCTGAGTCTTGAGAATCGGCAGCCATACGAAAATAGCCTGAGTTAATGAGGGTAACCTGACTGAAAAGATTCTGCGGTGAAGAAAAATAGTCCTGGTCTTTGAAGCTGGTGGGTTTGTTACCTTTGCTATAGCGCTGGTCGCCGCCCTTGCCAGAGATCGAAGCGGTGTAGCTGAAAGGCAGCCTCAATTTGTAGGCGACATAAGCGCGCAAAACGTATGGCAAATCGGCGCAGTCAGGTGAAAGGTTGAACTTTTTGTCTTCTTCGCCATAAAGGGGGTTGGCCTTCGGATCTTTGATGAAACGGTTCAGATTCGAATATTTCGAGTCACAGATTGCCTCGACAAACTTGCTGTAAACTTTTTCATCTTCTTCAGACCAGAGGTTGCGGCTGAGTTTCCAGGCAGCGGCTTCTACCATCGACGACCCGATAATAAGCAGCGTCAGGCAGACAAGGGCAACAATTTTCCGATAATTTTTCATTCAGGGTACCTCACGCTCGACCAATCGGCACGCAGCTGTCTTTTTTTAACTTTTTCAAGTTTCTCGGCAGGTGGTGAAAAATTGCGCCTCTTCTTCCGATAGTTCAGAGTATGAATAAAACAAGCAATGCAACTATGATGGCCATTCTTGCCCTTACCGTGTTGATGCTTCTGCCCGGCTACAAAAAGCAGAGTGAAAATCAGCCGTATCCCGCCCCAATCGCCAGGCCGGCGTTGGCTTTTTACGCGAATCTTTCGGTTTCCGGGCTCTTCAATCAGGATCAGACGGGCAGCGAAGCCATTAAAGAGATTGTCAGCAGTGTTGAAGCCATCAGCATGGCGAGAAGCGGTTCTGAAAGCGTCAGTCAAAATATGAAAGCCGCAGCGGCTGAGTTGCTGAACAGCCGGATTCTCAGTGGCAACCTGAAAATTCACGAGGTTTTCTTCTATCTGCGCACCCCCGAACATTATGTGCTGGTTCTGAGCGGCGAGTTTTCGCCGGCAGCAATTGCCGACATGATTGGAAGAAATCGCATCAATGCCACAACCAGAGGTTTCTCGACCCTGATGAACATGGCGCCGGCGGGGAGAGAAAGAGTTTTTCTCGAAGTCAGAAACGATGCGATCGTCATCTGCCCCGAAAACATTGCCGGCAATGTTTTAAGCAACATCGACGATCACAAGAACCTGGTTGCAGGTGAGTTTTCGGCATTTGACCGCATGGTCAGCGGCCGTCCGGCAATGGCCGCCGAAATAAGCTTCGAAAACCTGCAGAAAAATATCGGGAAAAAGTTATTGCCCGGCTGGCTGCAGGCGATGAAACACCTGCGGCTGCTGGCGGCCAGTAAAATTGCCAAGCTGCAGCTGTTTATTCCTGACAATTCGCAGAGAGCGGCGATGTCAGAGCCGCTGAGAAACAGAACCGGCGACATCAAAGCCGCTATCGGCGGGCGCGACAACCTGAAACTTGAAGAAAAGGGCAACAGCATTTTTATCGAAGCAAAATCTGACGAAGCGCTTGAAATGTCGATCAGTCGGCGAACTGCCGCTTTTCTGCTGCACTTCTTTGCGGCGCACAGCAGTAACAAGAACATGGTTCTCTCGGCTGCCGGCCATGACTGAAATATTTTCCATGCCGGCCCGACCGCTGAGAAATTCTGCCAAGGCACTGATCATCGAGAATGGCCAGGTTCTCTGCACCTGCAACCGCGACCTGCTGGGCGATTTCTTTCTTCTGCCCGGCGGCGGACAGAACCACGGCGAAACGCTTGCCGATGCCGTTGTCAGAGAATGTCTCGAAGAAGTCGGGGCGCACGTTGAGGTCGGCCATCTGCATTTTGTTCGTGAATACATCTCGGCAAACCATGAACTGGCTGAATATGACGACACAATTCATCAGATCGAGTTTGTGTTCACCTGCCGGCTCAAGGAACCAGTGCACACACATGCGGCAGTCGGATCTGATGCCATGCAAACGGGCGTTGTCTGGCTGCCGATCAACCAGCTGCAAAATTACCGCTTCTACCCGGGCTCACTGATCAGGCACCTGCAGAATTTCATGCCAGCAGACTGCTCATGCGTCTACCTCGGCGACACTCTTTAACGAAGTTCGCTCACTCGTATCTGAATGCTTCGATTGGGTCGAGTTGAGAGGCTTTCCAGGCCGGGTAAAGACCAAAGAAAACCCCAACCGCACCAGAGAACGCGATTGAAATAACGATCGAAGTGTTTGACACCACCGGGGAAAATTCGACGAATTTTCCGATAATCTGAGCCAGGCCGAAGCCGCCAAAAATGCCAAAAATACCACCGACACAGCTCAAAACCACAGATTCAACGAGAAACTGATAGAGAATGTCACTGGTTCTGGCACCGATAGCCATTCTGATACCAATCTCGCGGGTTCTTTCGGTTACCGAAACCAGCATGATATTCATGATACCGATACCGCCGACGAGAAGCGAGACCGAGGCGATCGCTCCGAGCAGCAGGCCGATAATGGTCAGCGTGGCCCCGGCCATTTCGGCGATGTCGTCCTGGGTGCGGATATCAAAGTCGTCATCCTGCCCTTCTCTGATACGGTGCCGGCGGCGCAGCAACTGGGTAATCTCTTCTTTGGCCGGCTCTACCGCTTCCTGCGAACCGGCTGAGAGATGAATCATCTGAACGTGAGTTATGCCCATCAGGCGACGCTGAACCACCGAAAACGGCATGAGAATGAGGTCATCCTGATCGCCGCCGCCCATGCCGGTTTCGCCGCGTTCTTTAATTACACCGATAACCAGCATCGGCATTTTCTTGAATCTGATTATCTGGCCGATCGGATTCAGGTTACCAAAAAGATTTTCGACAATGGTGCGGCCAACAACGCAGACTTTATGGCCACCTCTGATTTCAGTCGGAGAAAAGTAGCGCCCCTGAACTATTTCACGCGAGGCGATGCCGAGATAATGCTCATTAACACCCATTATACTGGTTGACCAGTTACGGTTGCCAAAAACTACCTGGCCGGAATTGCGCACAATAGGCGAAACCGCCCCGACAGAAGGACAGTCTCTGGCAATTGCATCGGCATCTTCGGGGGTAAGGGTGGTCATAGAGCCTCTGGGCCCATGAAAACCGCGACGACTGCCGCCACCGGGCATGACCATGACCAGATTGGTGCCCATTTTTGAGATGTTTTCCTGAACCGAAAAATAGGCGCCCTGCCCGACTGCTACCATTGCGACGACCGAAGTGACACCGATAATTATGCCGAGGGCGGTAAGAAACGAGCGCATTTTGTTGCGGCCCAGGCTGATAAAAGCAAGCTTGATGATGCCCCAGAAACTCATGCCTGTTCCTCCTGTTCATCATCTGAGCCGCCGGGTCGCCGATGTTTTTTGATCTCTTCGCTGGCAAGAAGTCGGGCACTGACGGGCTCGTCCGAGATAACCTGGCCATCAGACAGTCTGACGACACGTGAGGTGTACATGGCGATATCTGGCTCATGCGTAATCAAGACAATCGAGATGCCGTTGGCGTTAAGGTCCTGAAAGATTCCCATAATCTCGACACTAGAATATGAATCGAGATTGCCGGTCGGTTCGTCGGCAAGAATCACTGATGGCCGATTGACGAGAGCTCTGGCAATCGCGACACGCTGTTGCTGACCGCCTGAAAGCTGATTTGGGTGATGATGTTCGCGACCTTTGAGACCCACAGAGGCCAGGGCCGCCATCGCTCTTTCGCGGCGCTCTTCTGAGGGTATTCCGGCATAGATCATCGGCAATTCGACATTTTCAAGGGCGCTGGTTCGCGACAGGAGGTTAAATCCCTGAAAAACGAAGCCAATGCGGCGATTACGCACCATGGCGAGCTGGTCTTTGCTGAAACTCGAAACATCTTCGCCGTCAATAAAATACTGACCGGAAGTAGGCCGATCGAGACAACCCATGATGTGCATCATAGTTGATTTGCCCGAGCCGGAGGCCCCCATGATCGAGGTGAATTCGCCCTGATAAAAGCTCAAATTCACTCCGCGCAGCGCCTTAACTGAAACCCCGTCCATGAAGTAGGTTTTCGTCAGGTTGCACACCTGCAGCAGCGGTTTGTCTCTGTTCATCTTACAATCTCATTCTGACGCTGCCACGGCGGGAATTGTTACCGGCTGGGCCTGAGACCTCGCCTCTTATGCCGATCACTACCTGGTCACCCTCTTTGAGTTCATCGCCAGGCAATTCTATGTAGTCCTGATTTGAAAAGCCGATTTTTACCGTTTTCATTTCCATGGTACCGCCAGCAGGCATAAGCCAGACGGGTATGGTATCGGTGGCGGAACGACCATTGTTGCGGACAGACATTTTTATCAATTCTTCAGGAGCTTTGAAATAAAGGGCCTTTGCCGGCAGGCGCAGAACGTTCTGCCGGTCACCGACAAGGATTTCGGCATTGGCGGTCATTCCGGGCTTCAACAGGAGATCATCATTTTCGACACGCACCATAACTGAATAAGTGACGACATTCGAGTTCTCGGTCGGCGACAAACGCACCTGATCGACAACACCTTCAAAAGTTCGATCCTTGTAGGCATCGACGGTAAAGGTAACCGGTTGCCCATGAGCCACGACACCGATATCGGTTTCGTCGACAGCCGTATCGATCTGCATTTTCTTGAGATCCTGGGCGATGACGAACAGTTTTGGCGCCTGCAGACTGGCGGCAACGGTCTGCCCTTCGTCAACCTCGCGCGAAATAACGACGCCATCGATGGGCGAATAAATTTTTGTTCTGTTAAGGTTGATCTGAGCTACGCTCAGTTGCGCCTCCATCTGCCTGATACGGGCCTGAGCGCCTTTTCGTTCAGCTTCGAGAGCTTCAAACTGCGCTTTGATGGCAAGTTCTTTTACTTTACTGGCCTGGCTTTGCGCCTTTGTGGCATCAAGTGACGCCTTCTGCGAGTCGAGGGCGGTTTTCGCCGAATCCCGTTCTGAAGCCGAAATCAATTTGCGGTCAAACAGTTCTTGTATTCGGCGGTAATTGCGTTCGGCTTCTTCGACTGCAACTTCAGCCTTGCGCACATTGGCAAGCGAGGCTTGAATGTCGGCCTGAGCTGTCAGGCTTGAAGCTTCAAGATTTTTCATCTGCGCCAGGGTAGACAGTTCGCTGGAAACTGCATTTTCGAGATTGGCTTTAGCCTGCTGCAGCTGTGCTTCGAAAGATGAGGCCTCGAGTTCCGCGATCAACTGCCCGGCTTTTACCTCGTCGTTAAAGTCGGCGTAAATTTTAAGAATATTGCCGCTTACCTGTGAACCGATTTCGACAGTAGTCAAGGCGGCCAGAGAGCCTGACGAAGATATTGTCGTTCTGATATGCCCTCTGGTAATCGCTTCGGTAGAATATTCACGCGGCTGCGAAGACGAGCGCCAGAAATACCAGCCAATGCCTCCGGCAACGAGAATTGCGCCAAGAATGACTGCCACGATCAATTTTTTCATTTTTCAGTTTCTCCAGATTTTTTTTCGGGGGCTGGTATTTCCTGAATACGGTATTCGGCCGGGAGTCGGCCAAGCACCCGGTCA
Organism: Candidatus Rifleibacteriota bacterium; assembly: GCA_024710355.1. Classification (GTDB taxonomy): domain Bacteria; phylum Muiribacteriota; class Ozemobacteria; order Ozemobacterales; family Ozemobacteraceae; genus Rifleibacterium. The sequence goes on along the minus strand of JANJUX010000040.1, from coordinate 219,765 downwards.
AGCTCAGCCTGAGCAATGAGGCTGTCGAAAAGAGCAACCACGTGGTTGCCACGGGCTCTGGCAAATTCAACCCGCGCGTCGGTAATTTCGAGGGGTGAGCCGAGGCCTGCGTCATATCGGCCTTCGGCAAGATGCAGGCTTTCGCTGGCCTGCTGCACAAGTACCGTCGTTGCCTGCAGTCGTTCGAGGGCATCGGTCAGCCCGGTAATCGAATTTTCAAGTTCGGCATTCACTGCCAGCCGGCTGTTTTCGAGAGCGGCAGCGTTGTTTTCGAGGGTACTGCGGGCCGAGTCGATCTGGGCACGGGTTATGGCACCGTCAAAAACCGGCCATGACATGCTGACGCCCATTCCCCACTGGCGATCGAGCGGCGAAACGGTGCCAGACCACTGATAATCAGCCGAAGCTGAAACGCTTGGGCTACGGCCAAGGCGGGCTTCTTTAAGCCTGAGGTCAGCGGCTTTAACCTGAAAATCGGCGGCTTTGAGGTCAGGGCGGCTCATCGCTTCGCCGAAAAGCTTGTCTTTATCTTCAGCCAGCCCGGTTGGCTGGCGAAAATCTTCGTAAGGAGCAATTTCAATAGTTTCGCTGAGGCCGACAGCACGGGTCAACCCGGCCAGAGCCACTTTGAGATTGCTGCGTGCCGAGATCAGTTCGACCCTGGCATTGGCCACGTCAACCTGAGCGCGGGTGATGTCGAACGGCGCGCGGGTACCTACTTCGACAAAGCTTTCAACTTTCTCGAGATGACGTTCATAGCCTTCGAGAGTTTCTTCGCGGACTTTTAAAAGCTCAATTGCCTGTTGCGCCCTGAAAAAAGCAGCTTTGATGTTGGCAGCGAGCTCTGTCAGGGTCGAATCGCGGCGGGCTTTTGCAGCCGCCAGTGACTCGCCGGCGGCCCTTTTCTGCAGACTTGTCTGACCGGCGTCAAAAAGAAGCTTTGAAGCAGAAATCGACTCGGAAGTGCTGTCGGTTGTTGCATCGACAATGTTTCGGCCCGAGGCGATTTCGACTTTGGAGTGGCGCCAGTTGGCCCGCAGATCGAGTTTCGGATCGTAGGCACTGCCGGTCTGCATTACCCTGGCCTTTTCGGCAGAGACGTTGCTTTCGGCAATTCTGAGTTGCGGGTGACGACTCAGGCCGTATTGGAGGCACTGTTCGAGAGTCCAGGGATGTGAAGCAACTGGTTCCTGGGAGCAGGCCGGCGAAAGAGAACCAAAAACGAGCAGGGCTATTACGATTTTTTTCACAAAAGCAGCTGCGCGGGTTTTCGAAATTAAAAAGTTTAATGACTTCATCTGTCACCTCTGGGTTCAATATCTCGCAATTTTTATGGCAAAGCAACCCGGGCTTTGCAAAGAAATGTTAATCGCCTATATCAATTTGTCAGGGTCATTTTTAATGCAGCGCTTACCCATCACACCTGTGAAAGCTGGTATTCAGGCTCTTATCTATGAGTTTGCTCCTAAAGAAAAAACTGCCAGGGCCGCTTTTAGGCAGGCAACCTGGCAGTCGGCAAATTGTTCAGAGAATCAGAATCTTGCGAAAACGCCGAAGGTCGGGCCGGAATATTTGATTTCGGCCTTGTCGCCTTCGCCTTCGAGGTCATATTTGACGCCGCGGTAGCCGAGATCGACATACCACTCGGTGTCTTTCGAGTTTGGGTTGAGTCTGAGAGCGGCATTCAGGTTATAGTCGTTATGCAGGGCATCATAGCCGCCAGCGTTAACCTTGATGAGTTTGAATTGACCTTTGAGCCAGAGATTGTCAGAGATCTGGGCGCCGGCGTTCAGGCCAAGATAAGGCAGCGGGTAAGATTCGCTCCAGCCGGCTTCGAGTCGGCCGGCAGCGATCGAGTCTTCGTTTCCTGAAACACTTATGTCGGAGTTGCTGAATTTGATACCAAACATGCCATCGAGGTAGAAGGCATCGCGACCAGGCTGGTCAACTTCTTTTGAGCGGGTAAGGTTATAAGCCCAGGCAAGGTCGAGCCAGCTGTTTTCGATGCTCATATTGGCATTGGCCCTGAATTTTTTGTTATCGAAAGTAATGTTCTTAACAAGGGTTCCGCTGTTTTCATGCTTCATGTAAGAAAGCTCAAGAGCTGATTTTTCGCTGAGAACGCGGGTAACTCTGAAGCCAAAGCGGGTTTTACTGCTGAACGAAACATCGTTATCGAGGTTGATTTCGGTACCAGTGTTTTCAACGCGCACAGAGCCATCGAGATCGGATTTCCAGCCAAGAACTTCGATGCTGGTGACCTTGTTGAAGCTCACCCGGCCGCGTGATTCAGGCTGATAGGATCTATCCCATGCCGAAGCGCCGGCAGGAAGCAACAAAGCAGTAATCAGAGCCAAAGCCAGTTTTTTCATAAAAAACTCCCTTCAAAAGATGTCAAAGAGGTTATGCAAAACCGGCCATGGTGTCAAATATGAATTCAATTAATATGGCAAATGTATTGAAAAAATCAGATCTGCAACCGGACTGAATTCCCGCGTTGTCCGATGAATCATGGGCTTGATGCGTTTGCCCTGTTTTTAAAAAAGCTCAGAGCTGGAAAGGGAAGGTATCTGCGAGTGACTGATCGAGCACTTCGCCCTTGAACCAGGGCGGGCAGAACTTCGACTGGCGCAGTCTGACAAAAGCATTCACCACTTCGGGGTCGAACTGGTTGCCGGCGCAGCGCACGATTTCTTCGGTCGCTTCATCGAAAGTCAGAGGTTTGCGGTAAGGCCGGCACGAAGTGATGGCGTCGAACGAGTCAGCGACACAGATGATGCGTGAGCCGAGCGGTATATCACCGGCAGCCAGTGCATCCGGGTAGCCTTTGCCGTCATAGCGTTCATGGTGGTGCTTGATAATTTCGCAGACGTTCTTGAGAAACTCGATTGAATTGAGAATTCCGGCGCCGATGTGCGGGTGGGCCTTGATTGTTTCGAATTCATCATCGGTAAGACGGCCGGGCTTGAGCAGAATCTGCTCAGAAATACCGATTTTGCCGACATCGTGCAGCAGTGAGGCATGCCTGATCGTATCGACTTCGGAGCGCGGCAGGTTCATTTCGAGGGCGAGACCGACGCTGAGATCGGTTACGCGCCGAGAATGGCCGTGGGTATAGCTGTCTTTGGCGTCGATAGCGGCCGCCAGCGATCTGATCGTCTCGAGGTAAACATTAAGCAGGTTGTGATACAGGCGGGCATTCTCGATGGCAATCGAGGCCTGGGAAGCGAGTGTTTCGAGCAGATCGAGGTTTTCGGGGCTGAATGGGCCCTTTTTGCTCAATACCCGTTCACAGTTGATAACGCCGACGAGATTGTCTTTATTGAGAAGCGGGGCAGAAATGAGTGTCAGGTCGGTTTTGCGGGCAATTTTAGGCAGTTCTTTATACTCTGCACTCTTGCCGGTATTGTCGACCTTAATGGGTCGGCGCAGCTCAGCAGCTCTGCCGGCAACCCCTTCACCCAGCTTGAGCCTTACATCACGCACGCCGAGATCTTCAAAGCCGCGATAGACTTCGACATACAGTTCTTTGGCCGAATCATCGTACAGCATCAGCGTTGCGCGGTCAGAGTCGGTGATGCGGGTTGTCATGTCGATAAAATAGTTGAGAACCGAGTCGAGATCGAGCGAAGAGTTGATCGCCTTGCCGAGTTCCTGGATCAGGCTGAGTTCGGCAACCTGGCTGTCGGTTCTTTCGTGCAGACTGGCGTTCGCGATCGCCTGCGAAATCTGGCCAGAGATACCGAGCAATAGATTGAGGTCGTCTTCGAGAAAGGCTTCGCCGCTGCGTTTATTGTTAACATTGAGAACGCCGAGCAGACCGCCGTTATGAACGATCGGCACCGACAGAACCGAGCGGGTCTTGTAATCGAGGCGGCCCTGGTGATTGGCGAAGCGCGAATCTTTCGAAACGTCTTTAAGCAGAACCGGCTTCTGGTTCTGGGCGACCCAGCCGGCAATGCCCTCACCCATCTTGACATGTATCTGGCCGACCATATTGCTTGGCAGACCGAGAGCGGCATCGAGTGTCAGCACTTCGTTGAGCGGGTCGTAAGCCATCAGCGAGCAGTTTTCGACGTCAACGACTTCCTGGACCTGCTGCAAAATGGTGTCGAACAGCCTGGAAATATTAAGAGTGCGCGAGACTGAAGAACCAACTTTGTAAAGGGTCGACAGGTAATCGAGCTTGCGTTTTGAATCATTGAACAGGCGCTCATTTTCGAAATGTGAGGTGATGATACGCCCGATGGTGTTGAGCAGTTCCTGGTCTGAATCTGAGATTTTTTCGGTTTCTTCGCGGTGATAAATGCCAAGAGTGCCGACAAAACGGCCATCAGCGGTCAGAAGCGGAACAACCAGCAGGGCCCGGGCAAACTGATCTAAAAAGTTATTGCGGGCAATAGTATTGTCGCGATGCACATCCTGGATCAGCAGCGGCTTTTTCTGCGAAGCCACCCAGCCATGATAGCCTTTTCCCATGCCGATCGCCAGAGTATCGAGCTCTTCGGGCAGGCCAAACGACGCGCGCATACAGAGCTCTTCGCGGTCGCTGTTATAAAGCATCAGCGAGGCAGCGCTGCAGTCAACCGCATCGGAAACCTCTTTGAGAACCATGCAATAACCGTCACGGTCGAGCGAGCGCACCGAAAGCTTCTCTGAAATTCTGAAAACACGGGTCAGTTCTTTGAGTTTCTGGTTCGAGTCGGCGAGCAGGCGGGCATTTTCGAGCACCTTGGTGACCATCGAGGCCAGGGTGTTCAGTGAGATAACGTCGTCTTTCGAGAAAGCGTTGATCTCTGAAGAATCGACAGAGACGACGCCGATCAGCTTCTCGCCAACGAGCAGCGGCACTGCCATTTCAGAATAAATAGATTCTGGAGTCTCGATGTAACGTGGTTCAAGCAGAACGTTGGGCACGTTAAGAGCTTCTTTGTTGCGGGCAACCCAGCCGGTAATGCCCTGGCCGAAGGGAACCCGGATCTTTTTAACTTCCTGGGGGTATTTGCCGCGGGCAACGGCCACTTCGAGAAAGTTTTTATTTTCTTTGCGCAGCAGCAGGGCACCACAGGTGGCTCCGGTAATCTCGATGGCAATATCCATGAGGAATTCGAGCAGATTCTGAAATTCGAGGCTCGAATTCATGATGTTCGAAGCTTCTTCGAGAACCGAAAGGATCTTTTCCTTGCGGGCCAGCGATTCTTTTTCGGCAGCGAGGTCGACCATCTGCATGAAAAAGCTGTTTATCGACTCAACGGCGGCGGCGAGCTGCTCGTCTGTCAGTGCCGGCAGTTCTTTGTCGTCTTTGCCACTGGTGCCTTTACGATAAAACGGCCCGATGAGCACGGCACCGAACATGTTGCCGCGATATTCAAGCTTCATCAGCCTGACAAGTGAGCCATCGGGGCGCTCAATAAGCTCTGAGGTCGGGTAATCGACAAACTCAGAGGCATCGGTCATGCCTGGCAAAACCTCTTCGATTTTGCCAAGCACCACTTCGCCGCGTTCATTGAACGGAACAATATTCAGGCCGGTCAATCGCCGGAAACGCCCGAGAAAACTTCGGAGATTCTCGCGATCACAGACTTCTTCGAGGTAGATTTTCCTGACCATGTGCTTTAACTTTCCACTTTTACTCGATACTGGCTCTGAATAAGGTCACAGAAATGCCGCCAGGCGGCACTGATTTTATTTGATTTCGATAACCGAATTCATTCCTTCATACTTGTTTTTAACTGAAGTGCCTGATTTCGGGTCGACGATCCAGTCGGTATCGTTGACTACGAACTGATATTCGTGTTTGCCGGGTTTGAGTTTCAGGGTGCATTTCCAGATGCCGTTTTCAAGTTTCATCGGGTTGGCATCCTTGTTCCAGTCGTTGAAATTACCGACGATAGAAACCTTTTTGGCATCGGCGTCTTCAAATTCAAATTCCACTTCATTATCGCCACAGCCACTGCAGGCCGGTTTGCTGTCGTCTTTAGCCTCTTTTTTCTCGGCTTCGTCTTCCCACATTTCTTCTTCTTCGAAGCTGTGCTCGCGACCGATGATGTAACCTATTCCAAAGACGCTGGCCATAACAAACAGCTTCCAGACAAATCGCAAAAATCTCATACGTTGACCTCCTATGCGTTTTCGCTATTTATAACCTGAAGTGCGGCATACTGCAAGAGCAATGTTTTAAGCCCCTTCTGTTCGAAACGTACTGTAACCCTGAATTCTGCGAGAGATGCGCCGGTCGTTTCTTCGACCCGGCCGGGACCAAAAATCTGATGCACGACCCTGACGCCCGGCTTTAAATTTAACATGGTTCCGCTGACGGTGTCACCTTGAATCGGTGTCACCGCACTTTTTTTCGGCTCTGACCACTTAACCTGCGGGTTGAAGGTGAAAGCACCTGATTTGGGGCGGCTGGTCACGGCACCTGGAATAACCGAACCCGCAGCCGAGGCGGCTCGCCCGGCGGCAGACATGCCGGCAGAAGCGGTGCGCCCGTGAAAGAGATGGGTCGGAACTTCGGTTACAAAGCGCGAGACCGGATTCGAGCCCCACGAACCGAACATCATACGGCGGCTGGCGGCGCTCAGGAAAAGGCATTCGCGGGCACGCGTCATGCCGACATAGGCGAGCCGGCGTTCTTCTTCGAGCTGTTCAGGAGCTTCTTTAGAAGAGCTGTGCGGGAAGATGCCTTCTTCCATGGCAACCATGAAAACCACCGGAAACTCGAGCCCTTTAGCGTTGTGCAGGGTCATCAGATGCACTTTCTGCTGGGTTTCGTCGAGATCGTCGGCAGCGGCGTGCAAAGCGGTATTTGCCAGGTAGTCGTGCAGTTTAAGGTCGATGTTGTCTTCTTCCTGGTATCTGATGTCTGAAACCAGAGCTTCGACGTTGTTGCGGCGGTCTTCGGCCGACTCGGGATCATCATCTTTCAGATATCTGAAATAATCGGTATCATCGATGATCTTGCGGCACAGCTGCGAAACCCGCAGTTCAGAGGCGGCTTCCATGAGTTCGAGCATCATCGTGAAGAATTTGCCAATCTTCGAATCAGGGCTGCGGCCACCTTCGGCGGCTACTGCGTCCCAGAGTGGTACACTGCCGTCGCCATACAGACGGTTGATCGTGCTGTCGCCAATGCCGCGCTTCGGGGTATTGATGATGCGTTCGAGCGAAATGCTGTCTTTCGGGTTATCGATGACTCTGAGGTAGGCGAGAATATCTTTTACTTCGCGACGGTCAAAGAACTTGAGACCACCGGTGATATCGTAAGGAAGACCGGCACGCTGCAGAGCCTGTTCAATGGGGCGGCTCAAGCTGTTCATTCTGAAGAGCAACGCAAAGTCGCCAGACTGGCGGCCTTCGTTGCGCATCGCCATAATTTTTCTGACGATCCATTCGGCCTCTTCACGGTCGTCGGAAGCGCGTTGAAAGGTGAGCAGCTCCCCACCCTTCTGTTCGGTCCAGAGGCGTTTCGGGTGCGCGCTTTTGTTATTGGCAATGACGGCGCCGGCCGCATCGAGAATATTCTGGGTCGAACGATAGTTCTGCTCGAGTTTAACGATCTGAGCGCCTTCGAAATCTTTGGCGAAGTCTTGAATATTGCGGATGGTGGCGCCGCGCCAGCTGTAAATCGACTGATCTTCGTCGCCGACGACACAGAGATTGCGACTGGCGCTCGAAATCAGCGAGATCAGGCGATACTGGGCATGGTTGGTATCCTGATATTCGTCGACGAGAAAATAGCGGTACTGATTCTGCAGTTTCTGCAGCAGCTCGGGGTTATTGCGCAACAGGTAATAGGCTTTGAAGATCAGATCGTCAAAATCGACGGCCTGATTCTGCATCAGCTGGTTCTGGTAAGCCGCGTAAATCTTCGCGGTATTCTGGGTATTCGTTGTCGAACCTGCAAAGCCAAGATATTCCTCGGGCCCGATCAGCTCATTCTTTGCCGATGAGATCAGTTCGAGCACGGCCCGCGGCGTCAGGCGCTTGGTATCGATTTTATGTTCTTTGAGAACATTCTTCATCAGCTTTTCGCTGTCAGATTCATCATAAATAGTGAAACCATCGGCGAAGCCGGCGTATTTGTGCCAGCGGCGCAGCAGCAGACAGCAGAAGGAGTGAAAGGTGGTGAGAGTAACGCGTTCGGCACCGGCAACGAGGTCGCGCACCCGTTCGCGCATTTCTTTTGCGGCTTTGTTGGTAAAGGTCACCGCCAGAATTGCAGCCGGATCGACCTGGCAGTTTTCGATGAGATGGGCGATGCGCACGGTCAGCATGCGGGTTTTGCCTGAACCGGCGCCGGCAACTACCAGAAGCGGGCCTTCGATAATGCGAACCGCTTCCTGCTGGCGTTCGTTGAGTTTGGCAATGGTTTTTTCGATCGGGCTGAACACGATTTAGTCTCCGGTGAGGCGGCTGACGGGGTTGTAGCACATCACGACCCAGCTGCCGACGATAAAGTTGTGCAGTTCATGCACCTGCAGGTTATAAAGGGGGCCGCGGTATTCTTCGGTGCTTACCGTTGCCACAGAATCTTCTTCGATCTGGCCTTTGCGGCCGATTACCGGAACCAGCATTCCGGGTTTAAGATGCGAGGCAGGCAGCACGTAAAACGGCTGTTTACGGGTTAATTGAATTTTTTTGACCACTTCGAGGTTGTCGAGATGTGACAGGGTTTTTACAAAAAGTTCGGCCTCTTCCATGTCGTCGCGGGTGATTTCGAGCTGCCAGAGGCCGTGCTTGCCCTGCCTTCGGCTGAACTGGCGGTGTTCGGCGCGATTCGGGTCGGTGGCACCGGTGATCTGAATCAGGTGTGAAAAGCCGCTCTGTGAACCTTTTTCGCTGCCACCGAAAATCACGAACTGAATTGAATTGCTGCGCGGCTGCTCGCTGCCAGACACCCGCATGGTGATGTGTGGATGTTCGACGAACATATGGGCATCACGCAGGAGTTCGTGCGCTCTTGAAGGAGTGTCGATGCTGTTGAAGATCTGTCTGGTCAGTTCATCAGAAAGCTCTGCTTCGGGCTGGCGCGCCGAGAACGGAATATCTGGCAGGCCATATTTAAAAACGGCGTATTTCTGCATAAACACGGCACTGGGGAGATTGCCGGTCGACTCGATTATCCAGACGCGATCGATCAGTTCGGTGCCAGGCGTGGCTTCATGCTTGATCGTTGCCATGTTGAAAATTTCTTTCAGCAGGTCAGAAGACATGGCTACTCTGAAACCAAGCGAAGAGCGCTCGTGCAGATAGAGCGAATACTGCCTTACCTGAGGGTTTATGCGGCCAAAACAGAGCTGATCGGGTGTACAGCGCAGAACTGCGCCCCTTGAGGTGACCAGTTTGAAAAGGGGTGTTTTGTGATCGTAATTTACGTAAACATCGCGGATACGGGTAGTACTGACCTCTGACCAGCCCGAGGCACCCGTAACCGGGTGTTCTTCGCGCAGGTCGGTAATCGCCACCGAGGTTTCGCCGCGCACGATTCTTGCATCAGCAGGCAGCATCGGCAACCCGCCCGGTCAAAAGAAAATTCATCGACAATGCTCCGATAAAACGCATGAAAAATGTGCTTATATCTTACAACATTTCGCCACAATTAACACGCCAAAAGACTCGGTCATTTTAAAGACGGCCGGCATTGACTTTGGGGGCGGTTGGCATTAAGCTTTGCAGCATCCTAATGACGCCGGGGTTTAATTATGAGCGGCTGTGCCGAAAACAGGAAGTATCAGATCACCGCAATCTCAGATGCTCTTACCGACATTATCGTCGAAGTCAGCGATGAAATGCTGCAAAAACTCGATCTGCCCAAAGGCAACAGCATTGCGCTCAACGAAGAGAATCTCAAAAAGCTCGCCAGCATTGTAAACACCTACAAACCCCGCATCGCTCCGGGCGGTTCACCGACCAACGTCATTTATGGCGCCAGCAATCTTGGCCTGAAATGTGCCTTTATCGGCTGTGTCGGCTGCGATGACTTCGGCTATGATTACATCAACAACCTGCGCGACAATGATATCGACACTTACGTTTCAATCAAGCGCGGCAATTCAGGTCTTTGTTATACGCTGATCAGCCCAGACGGGCAGAGAACTTTCGGCCTCGATTTCGGGGTTGCCAAGCAGCTTTATGAATACGAGATCCTGCACAGCCTGATAAAAAGCTCAGAATTTCTGCATTTCTCGGCCTATGAATTCCGCGGCGACAACCCGATCAACGTGGCGACCAGGCATGCCGTATCGATTGCCCGCAAGGCAGGCACCAAGATTTCTTTCGATCTCGGCGACAGTCTGGTGGTCAAATCATCACGCGATCAGATCGACGCTTTTCTCAGCGAAAAGATCGACATTCTCTTTGCCAATGAAGATGAGGCGAGGGCTCTTTGCGAAGGCAGCCGCGACTTCAGACCGCTGCTCAGGTATACTGACCTGGCAGTGATCAAGCTTGGCAGTGAAGGGGCGGTAGCCGTTACTCCCGATGGCGAAATCAGGGTATCGGCCTACAAGGTCGAAGATGTCAAAGACACGAACGGTGCCGGTGACAACTTTCAGGCCGGCTTTTTCTACGGCCAGTCCAAGAAGCTGAATCTCGAAACCTGCCTGAAAATCGGCCATTTTCTTGCTGCCAATATCATTCGCCGCATCGGCGCACAGTCTCAGGTCAAGATCTCGGGCATCGAATATTTTATCTGATCAGCTTGCCGTAGATAAAGGCATCGTGATATTTTTCGCCGACTTTCAGGTAACCGGCCAGGCGTCCCTCGCGGGTAAAACCGGCTTTTTCAGCCACTCTGGCACTCGGCAGGTTATCGACGACCATACAGGCAAACAGACGCCTGATCTGTGGCTGGTTGGCAAAAATGTATTCTTCTACCAGCCTGACTGCCTGCAGGGCATAGCCGCGCCCGTGTTGTGAAGCTTCGATGAAATAGCCGATTTCGGCGCAATAGGGCCGGCCGTCTTCTGGCATCACACCGATTGCGCCAATCAGGCGATCGCCAAGCATGATCGCGAAGTTCCAGGTTTCGCCGGCTTTCCATTGCCTGACAGTTTTGCGCAAAAACCTTCTCTCAGCTTCGATTGAAGCCACATTGACCGGGAAAAATCTGAAATTACCCTGCGTCAGAATCTGATAAAACCCCTTCGCATCTTTGACCATCTGCGGTCTGATTGTAACAGCTTCTTGTGCCCTTTTCATGTTTGAGCCTCTTCATGCCAATTTTATTGAACACCTAATTCTACCAGCGGCCAGGACAATACGGCATAAAAAAACAGCCTCCTTGCGGAGGCTGCCTTTTAGAGCGGGTTATGGTTCTTTACAGAGGCTCAGCTTACCTTAATTTCGGCCAGCTGTTTGTAGATGCTGTATCTCAGTTTAACGTCTTTCTGAGCCTGTTCTACAAACTTGAGAGCCACATCGGGGTTAGACTTCTTCAGCATTCTGAAGCGGTTTTCACCGTAGATGTAGTCAGCCAGCGGCAGGGTCGGTTCTTTCGAATCGAGGGTCAGCGGGTTCTTGCCCTGGGTCAGGTTGTCGGGGTTGAAGCGGAAGAGCGGCCAGTGACCGGCGTCAACGGCTTTCTTCTGTTCCATGAGACCTTCTGACATTTCGATACCGTGGGCGATACAATGGCTGTAGGCAATTACGATGGCGGGGCCATTGTAGGCTTCGGCTTCGAGCAGGGTCTTGAGGGCATGGGCCGGGTTGGCACCGAGGCTGATCTTGGCAACGTAGATATTGCCGTAGGTCATGGCGATCATGCCAAGGTCTTTTTTCGGCATTGTTTTACCACCGGCGGCGAATTTGGCAACGGCGCCGAGCGGAGTGGCCTTACTCATCTGACCACCGGTATTTGAATAGACTTCGGTATCCATTACGAGAACCTTGACGTTCTTGCCAGAGGCGAGAACGTGATCAAGTCCGCCGTAACCGATATCATATGCCCAACCGTCGCCACCGATGATCCAGACTGAGCGTTTGACCAGATACTGGGCCATGTTGAACAGGCGCACACAGATTTCGTCTTTGCAGTCCTTGAGAGCTTTTTTGAGTTCTTCGACGTTGACGCGCTGGGTTTCGATTTCTTCCTGGGTCTTCTGGGCGTTGCCGAGAATCTTTTCGGAGATGGCCTTGAGAGTGGCTGAGCACTTGCAGCCGCAGGCAACGGCTTTGTTGAGCAGCTCGATGGCTTCTTCCATCATCTTGTCAGAGGCCAGGCGCATACCCATGCCGAATTCAGCATTGTCTTCGAACAGGCTGTTGGCCCAGGCCGGACCACGGCCGTCAGCGCGGGTGGTATACGGGGTAGTCGGCAGGTTGCCGCCGTAGATCGAAGAACAACCGGTAGCGTTGGCAACCATGAGGCGGTCACCGCAGATCTGGGTGATCAGCTTGATGTAAGCGGTTTCACCGCAGCCGGCGCAGGCGCCCGAGAATTCTATCATCGGCTTGACATACTGAGTGCCCTTGATGGTGCTGAGGTTGATGAGTGCGCGATCCGGATCGGGGATCTTGTTGAGGAAATAATCCCAGTTTTCGGCTTCGTTAACACGCATGGTTTCGTCTTTGTGAGCCAGGTTAATCGCTTTGGTTTCGAGCTTCTTACCGGCGGCATCTTTCTGGAAAGCCGGGCAGATGCTGACGCAGGCGCCGCAGCCGGTGCAGTCTTCGGGAGCTACCTGAACGGTGAACATCAGGTCTTCCTTGAAGCCTTTGGCTTTGCATGACTTGAAGGTCTTCGGAGCGCTCTTGGCGAATTTCGGATCATAAACCTTGGTTCTGATGGCGGCGTGCGGGCATACCAGAGAACACATACCGCACTGGATACAGGTTTCGACATCCCACAGCGGCATTTTGATACCGACGTTGCGTTTTTCCAGCTGGCTGGTGCCGGTCGGGAAAGTGCCGTCGATCGGCATCTGGCCGACGGTTACGTCGTCGCCTTTGCCGGCGAGAATTGGTTCGAGAACGTCATGAGCGATTTTGGGAGCGTTCTTGAGAACCATGGCAGCCTTGATTTTGGTCTTAGCAGTGGCTTTAGCCGGGATTTTAACTTCGAAAAGATTTTCGATGGCCATATCGATGGCCTTCTGGTTCATCTTGACGACTTCTTCACCCTTCCTGCCGTAGGTTTTCTTGACTGCATCCTTCAGGTATTTCATGTATTCTTCGCGCGGCATGATCTTCGAGATTTCGAAGAAACAGGTCTGCATGAAGATGTTGATGCGGTTGCCGAGGCCGATTGATTCAGCAAGTTTGATGGCGTTGATGACATAGAATTTGGCTTTCTTGTCGATCAGGCGCTGCTGGGTTTCGAGGGGCAGTTTTTCCCAGATTTCGTCTTTGCTGTATTCGGTTTCGAGCAGGAAGGTGCCGCCGGTTTTGAGGTTCTTCAGCATGTCATACTTTTCAACGAAGCTGTAGTTGTGGCAGGCGATGAAGTTGGCGTGCGAGATGAGGTATGGGCAGCGCAGCGGCTGTTCACCGAATCTCAGGTGAGAAATGGTCATGCTGCCTGATTTTTTTGAATCGTAGACGAAGTAACCCTGAGCGTTGTTTTTGGTCTTTTCACCGATAACCTTGATGGCGTCTTTATTGGCGCCAACAGTGCCGTCAGAACCCAGGCCGTAGAACATGCCGGAAAAGGTCTTCGGGTCGCCGGTTTCGACTGCTTCGCCGAGTTCGAGATGGGTTTTGGTCACATCATCAACGATACCGACGGTGAAGTGATTTTTCGGTTTGTCAGCTTTGAGGTTGTCGAATACGGCCAGAACCTGGTTCGGAGTGAAATCTTTTGAACCAAGACCGTAGCGGCCACCAACGATTTTCGGCCATTTGGTGAACGGAGCGGCTTCGGCTTCAAGAGCTTCACCGATGCTGTTTCTCACATCGAGATACAGAGGTTCGCCGGCAGAGCCCGGTTCTTTGGTGCGATCAAGAACAGCGATAGCTTTGGTGGTCTTCGGGAAAGCCTTGACCAGGTGAGCGACGCTGAGAGGGCGGAACAGGCGGACTTTTACGAGGCCGACTTTTTCGCCTTTGGCATTGAGGTATTCAACGACTTCGTGAATGGTTTCGGCGCCGCTGCCCATGGCAACGATAACGCGTTCGGCCTTCGGGTCGCCAACATAATCAAACAGGCTGTATTCACGGCCGGTAATTTTGGCGAGCTTTTTCATGGCTTTGAGAACGACTTCGGGGGTTTTGTCGTAGAAGGGGTTAACGGTTTCGCGACCCTGGAAATAAACATCGGGGTTCTGAGCGGTACCGCGCATGGTCGGGCGATCGGGGTTGAGGCCGCGGGCGCGATGTTCGAGAACCAGTTTGTCGTCGATCATGGCCTTGATGTCTTCATCAGCGATGATTTCAATTTTGTTAACTTCGTGCGAAGTTCTGAAACCATCGAAGAAATGAATGAAAGGTACGCGGCTTTCGAGAGTGGCAGCCTGAGCGATCAGGGCCATATCGTGGGCTTCCTGAACCGAGTTGGAAGCAAGCAGGGCGAAACCGGTCTGGCGGGTCGACATTACGTCGCTGTGGTCGCCGAAAATCGAGAGGGCAGCGCAGGCCAGTGAGCGAGCCGAAACATGAAAAACGGTGGAAGTGAGTTCACCGGCAATTTTGTACATGTTCGGAATCATGAGCAGCAGGCCCTGAGAAGCGGTAAAAGTAGTAGTAAGAGCACCGGTGGTCAAAGAGCCGTGAACGGCACCAGCGGCGCCGCCTTCAGACTGCATTTCACAAACGGTCGGAACTGTACCCCAGACGTTTTTCTGACCAGCGGCTGTCCACGCGTCAGCGTGTTCGCCCATATTGCTGGAGGGTGTAATCGGGTAGATCGCGATTACTTCATTGGTTTTGTGCGCGATCAGCGCGGTAGCTTCGTTCCCATCCATCATTGCGTATGTCTTTTTAGTCACAATCGCACTCCTGCCTGAATGTTATTGGCATCGGGCTGAAAAAAATTCCGATACCGGTAAGGCAAGGTGATATTAAGCCAAAAAGGCGAAACAAGTCAAGGTTTGCGACCCTGCTTGTGAATTTTTTTTCAAAGTTTTGCATTGCAACATTTATTTGATGGCAAGGGGCATTGAACTTCGGTCGTCCTGATAATTTTATCTTCTGTTCTCTGCCGGAAAAAACTGTTGTATCATGAACAGGTAAAAAAATGCCGGAGGTAAATGCCCATGCCGTTGTTCGCAATACTTCTCATGCTGTTGTTTTCTTCACCGGTCAATGCTGCCGAAGTGCCATGTCAGCCGTTTGAGCCGGCAGATACCGGTCGCGAGTATACCAGGTCTGATATCACGCGCAGCCGCGAGGGCATGTTTCCGAACGACCCGTTTTTTGAGAAACAGTGGCATCTCGAAAATCTCGGGCAGGCAGATGACAAGGGCCAGACCGGCATTTCTGGCTGTGATTCTGCAATGCGGCAGGCCTGGAACCTCTGGCAGCCGAAAAAAGATATCATTCTGGCAATTGTCGATTCGGGGCTCGATCTGAAGCACGAAGACATCGACCCGGCGATACTCTGGGTCAATCCGGGTGAAAGCGGTCCCGACGCCGATGGCAATGACAAGCGCAGCAACGGCATCGACGACGATGGCAATGGCTTCATCGATGATGTACACGGCTATAATTTTGTCAGAAAAACCGGCGACATCCAGGACGACCAGTATCACGGCACTCACTGCGGCGCAATTATCGGAGCAACTGCCAACAATGGCGTCGGTGTCACCGGCATGAATACGGGCCTTAAAATCATGATCGTCAAGATTTTCGGGCTGGGTGGCACTCTTTACAGCGAAGAAGTGGCCCGGGCCGTCAGATACGCGGTAGATAACGGTGCAAAAGTGCTCTCGAACAGTTACGGCACTCCGTCGTTCACCCAGGCCATGCAGGATGCGGTGCGCTATACGCATGACAAGGGGGCCCTGTTCGTATGCGCCAGCGGCAACTCGCGCAAAGACCTCGATAATCCCGAAGAAAAAGATTATCCATCATGCTACGGCGTGCCGAATCAGCTAGTGGTGGGTGCGACTGACAACCGCGACCTTTCGAGCTTTGCCAATTACGGCTCGATGGTCGAAATCGCGGCACCGGGTCAGAACATCTTCTCTCTCATGCCGAAAAATGTTTACCGGGCCTTTTCGGGCACTTCGCAGGCATGCCCGCAGGTTGCTGCGGCAGCAACCATGGTCTGGTGCCAGAACCCTGACTGGACATGGCAGCAGGTAAAGGCCGCGCTGCTGAATGGTGCTGACCAGGTGCGCGGTCTCGGTCGCTATGTTAAAGGCGGGCTGCGCCTCAATGTGGCCAATGCGCTGCAGAACAAAACCGGGAAAAGGCTACCAGAGCAGGATTTCAGCAAATGGCAGAGTGAAGACCGGGTAATTGAATCACTGCACCCTTATCATAACGGCAAAGAAGACCGCCAGACCGTTAAAGTGCCGGGTGCAACCCGGTTCAGGCTGCATTTTTCCCGTATCGAAGTCAACCACCATGGCGACCTGCTCAGAATCTGTGTTCCGGGCATCGAGATGCCGGTCGAGACCATCAACGGTGTCTTTGGCGAAGGCTGGTCAGAGGTTGTCGAGGGCGATACCGCCGAACTGCTTCTCAGCAGCGACCAGTATGTCAACGGCTTTGGTTACAGAATCGACCGCATTCAGTTCACGACCCTCTGACGGTCGATGCACACCGATTTTAAGTCTAAAACCGGCCACTGATGAACACGGATAAACGCAGATAGTGCAGATTAATTATGCTTTAAACAGGCACTGGCGGGAGTTCATGCGCAAAACCAGATCAGTAGAACTGCCGGATTAAGTGAAAAAACAATGCTCAAAACCTTGAAAAAAACACAAAAATGGCTGAACTGTTTCGCTGCTTTGATGGTTGCGGCCTTGATGATACCAGTGGCTGAGGCGGCAGATCTTTATGATCTGAGGGTTTTTCCTGAGTCGGCGAGTCAGACGATAAGCTTTTCTGGAGTCATTTCGGCGGCCGATCCTTTCAGTCAGCCGATTGGCAAAAGAGCGCGGATTTCCGGCATGCTGCGATCGTGGCTGGCGAGCAGCACAGTCGATATCGAGACCGAAGGGGCCAGTTGTTCGGCTGTGGTCCAGAACGGCGAATTTTCGGGCACGATCAGGCCGGCTTCGATAAGCAGTTTCAGCTTTACCGTCAGACATGAGGGGCAGCAGCTGCATTATGAGCGGTTTTCCTTTTCAGAGCCGATTGAGACAGTTATTGTCAGTGACGTTGACGATACCATTCTGGTCACCGAAGTTACCAGCCGTCTGAAAATGGTCTATAATTCACTGTTAAAAAGCAGCGAAAACCGCGAACCGGTCAACGGCACCCCGGAGCTGTATAAAGTTCTCGCATCCGGCACGGCAACGCTGCGCAACCCGCATTTCTTCTACCTCAGCAGTTCACCGGCATTTTTGAGTCGAAGCCTGAAAAGCTTTCTGCAGGCAAACGGTTTTCCGCAGGGAACACTGATTCTCAAAAAAAGTTTGACGGGCGGCAGCCACCAGCAGCACAAACTTGGCTGGCTGCAGACTATCGCCGGCCGGTTTCCGCAGATGCCGATACTGCTTTTCGGAGACAGTGGTGAGAAAGACCCGCAGATTTACGCCGAATTCGCCGCCAGTCTGGTAAAACCCGGCCTGATAAAAGCGGTTGTCATTCATCTCGTTGCAGATGATGAAGAGCACCTGCAGAAGCTGAATGAGCATGCCACAAGTTTTAAAAGGTTCGGCGTGCCGTTCATTACCTGGAGCGATTCAGAAGTGTTGTGTCGCGAGCTTGAGAAAATCGGCCTGTTAAGCCGCCAGGGGCAGTAATTTATATCCCCCATTTTCGGGTTTGTCGATTTAACCCCATAAAAACGGCTTTTTCGACACACCACGCACGGCGCAGTCAGCTACAGGCAAAGAGAAATTTACCGATCTATCAAGAAACGAAATAAATCGACAACTTTCACGAAGATGCCCCGCTGATCTGCAATTCAGCAACTCTGATGTGGCAGTGATGTGGTTTCAACAGTTTTTCAGTTCGGACTGATAGATTGCCAGATCGCCGGCCGAAAAGCAGCAGAAAACAACCTCCAGGTCAGCGCTGGTCTCGCGAAGAAAGCCTGTAACCGTTGCAACGGCGATTTTTGTCGCCGCGCCGATCGGGTAGCCGTAAACTCCGGTGCTGATAGCCGGAAAGGCAATGCTGCGAAGCTTAGTGGCGATCGCCAGTTCGAGAGATTTGCGGTAACAGCCGGCAAGCAGGGCCGGCTCGTTCTGATTGCCCCCGTGCCAGACCGGGCCGACGGCATGAATGACGTATTTTGCCGGCAGGTTGAAGCCCGGGGTGATTTTTGCATCGCCGGTGCTGCAGCCGCCGAGAGTCCGGCAGAATGCGAGCAGTTCGGGGCCGGCAGCAGAATGTATGGCACCGTCAACGCCACCGCCACCGAGCAGGCGGCTGTTCGCGGCGTTTACGATGACATCGACCTTTAACCGGGTAATATCGGCCTGAATGGCAGTGATTTTCGCTTTGCTCATTTCAAGCCTCGTTACCCGGCATTCGACAGCCGGCCAGGTGACAGACATGTTTAAAATGGGCTTCAGAAACTGGCTGAATCGACAGACGCATGCCGCGCTTCGCGACCATAATGCCTTCGAGTTCTTTCGCCTGTTTGATTTTTTCGAGAGGCAGAATTTCTTTGAAGGCTGCGACAAAGGCGACGTCAACAAGAAACCAGAGTGGCTTGTCGGGAGTGCTGCGCTCATCGAAATACCGGCTTTTGCTGTCGAAAGCTGCTGCGTCGGGGTAAGCCTGGCTCGCGATTTTTGCCACACCAGCAACGCCCGAGGGGTCGGCATTCGAGTGATAGAAAAGCACCAGATCGCCGACCCGCATTGAATCGCGCATAAAGTTGCGGGCCTGATAGTTGCGAACGCCTTCCCAGGCAGTTTTGCCGTCACGCTGCAGATCTTTTATCGAATAGACCGAAGGTTCACTTTTCATCAGCCAGAATTGCACTTTTGCACTCTCTTTCATCGGGCCGGCCCGAAACTGGTTTTCTGTCAGCATAGCTGAATCGGCTGGCGATGGCAAATATTGTTCATGCAGGAAATCAAAAGCCCCCGGCGATGCCATTAATCTGGCGGGCCGGGGGCTGGCTTAATCCGTGCTGGTGTTATCTGTGAAGGTTTTCGAAAGTGGCGATACCTTTAAGCGTGCGGGTCAGAGGGCATTCATGGGCAAGCCGTGTCAGAACTTCGTTCTGATCATCGGCAGAGAGATCGGCGAAGTTTTCGATGATCTGTGCGGCATTTGATTCGAGGCGGCTCTGCAGCAGCAGAGTTTCGTCGGCGCTGCGGGCAGCGGCAGCAAGTTCCAGATTGCGGCTGTAATCGGCGGCAAGAGAGACCAGTTCAGCAGTTGCCGGCGGCGCGACGACCGGATCGCGTGCGATCATGATTTCGAAGCGGTTCATGAACATGCTGTTCATGTCGCGGCGTTTAACCACGATTTCGAAGCGCCAGTAATCGCCAGCAGCGGTCAGGTAGACTCTCGGGGCGAAGGCGTAGAGATGGTTGATGCGCACCGTAAAGTCGCGGGGGGTCAGCTTTTCAAAACCGGCTTTCGGAAACTGGCCAGTGAAGCCGAATTCGTCGGCCCAGTACATATTCTGCGAATAATGACTGAAAGAGCTGTTGGCAACCGGTTTGAGGTCGTTATCGACCAGATTCATCGACACCATCGGCTCTTCGAGACGAACGCGCACGTAATAGCTGGTGACGTTTTTCTGAAGCATGACGTATTCGTAGCCAGAACGGTAGCCATCGGCTTCAACGTCGATGCGGGCTGAATTGCCGGAGACGAAAACGCGACCACGGGCATTTTGTATATCTTTAAAATTGCCATTCATTGCCTGTACCCTGAAAAAATAGGGGCCGGAACTCAGATAAAGTTCGGCGGCGGCGGGGCCGGCGACAGCAAGCAGGGCAAAAAGGACAATTACCAGGATTCTTCTCAAACGCATTTTCGACTCTCCTGTACAACAGATTAGGACTCTGATATCAGCTTAACATCAGGGCCGCCCGACAAAAAGATACATTGCCGGACAAGCCCGGACAAAGATCAACATCGGCAGACGTTACAATATTTATAATCGACCTGAATAAGACAAAACCTTATCGGTTAAAAAACTGCTGTCGGGGCTATGGGATTATTTTGCCTGGTAGTGGCGGTATGAGCCTTTGATGAAGCTGGTGATCGCTCCCTGCTTTTCGAGGGCGCGCATTGAGGCCTGTATCTTAACATCACCATGGCGGCGGAACTTGCCGCTGATCTTGCTCATGGTTCTTGCGATGGCACAGTATTCAAGAATTTCTTCGGCGAGCATATCGAGGGTATCGGGCAATTCGCGCAACGGAATGACCATGGTCTTGCCGGGGTTGGCAGGTGAATAGTTTTCGCCCGGTTCAAAGCGCAGGCAGTCGGCAAAACGCGACAGAAAGCTACGCACACGCTTGCGAAGAGTGCCGCCGGTGCCGGAAGAACCGTAGCCATGAATCACATCGAAGCGACTACGATCGCCCTTTCTGACTCTGGCGTTGTAAAAACGCACCAGGGCCTCAATGGCTTCGACCTGGGTATATCCGTGCAGATCAAGTTCATTACTCATAGAACAGGCAATATAGTGCATGCCGGCCACCATTTCAAGCAACATAAAACAACACAGGCAAAACTCACAAACAAACCGGTGATTCTGGCCGGCAACTCTCGGTAATTTGTTAAATATTGCTCAATAGATAATTGTGTTCAACTGGTTGTCTTTGTAAAGTGGCAGCTTCGGCCTATCAGCCGGGTTGCTTTTTTGCTGACAGGATGTCAGCGATACTCGGCAGCATCAGGATAGATGCTGCCGGGTGCTCCAGCTATTTAATTAACAAGTTTTCGCTCAGCAGAACCGCTCTATCCTGCGCGGTTCTGCATAAGCACATCCTGTGCAAAACAAGCTTCCGAAAAAGCAATCCCGTCTTCTCGCCTCGCAATTTCACATAGAAATCTATAGTTTTCGACCGAGAATTGCCGGATTCTGGCGAGTAACATTGACAGTGAGATGCGATATGGGGCAAGATTTACGGAAAGCAGGATAAAGGAGACCTTGATGATCTACAGGAAAATTGGCAAAGCCGGAGTTGAAGTTTCGCAACTGGGTTTTGGCTGCATGCGTCTGCCGGTAATCGATGGGGTTGCTCATCAGATCAATGAACCACTCGCGACGCAGATGCTGCGGCATGCGATCGACAACGGTGTCAATTATGTAGATACTGCTTTTCCGTATCATGGTTACGGGTTTGACCGGGGCGGCGAGAGTGAACCCTTTGTTGGCAGGGCTTTACGTGACGGTTATCGACAGAAAGTGCAGCTGGCGACCAAGCTGCCAAGCTGGCTGATTACCTGCCACGCCGACATGGACAAATACCTCAACGAGCAGTTGGCCAGGCTCGAAACCGATCATATCGACTTTTATCTCGTTCATGCGATCAATAAAGGCTTCTGGAAAAACCTCACCGCTCATGATTTATTCGGCTTTCTCGACAGGGCGCTGGCCGATGGGCGCATACGCCATGCCGGTTTTTCGTTTCACGACGATCTGCAGCTGTTCAAGACGGTTGTCGACGCTTACAACTGGTCTTTCTGTCAGATTCAGTATAACTACGTCGATGAAAACTATCAGGCCGGGCGCGCCGGGCTCGAATATGCGGCTGAACGCGGCCTTGGCATCGTGATCATGGAACCCTTACGAGGTGGCGCCCTCACAGCAAACCTGCCCGAAGCAATAACCGATTCATTTGCCGAATCAGGCCTCAGACATTCGCCGGCTGAGTGGGCCCTGAAATGGCTTTTCGATGACCCGCGCATTTCGGTGGTTTTGAGCGGCATGAGTGCCATGGAACATGTTACCGAAAACTTGAGAATTTCAGCAGCAGCTGGCGCCGGTTCGCTGACTGACAAAGAGCGCAAGGTCATGAATCAGGTGCAGGCGATTTTCAGGCAGAGAATGAAAGTGCCATGCACCACCTGCGGCTATTGCATGCCCTGCCCGGCCGGGGTCGAAATTCCGAAGAATTTTTCGATGTACAACAGCTTTCACATGATGGGCGAAAAGTTTCATGATGCGACACGCTTCATGTATTTTGCGCAGGTCGCCGAGACAGCGAGGGCCGCAAAATGCGTAAAATGCGGCCGCTGCGAAACTCACTGCCCGCAGCATATCGCGATAATGCGCGAACTTGAGAACGTCGCCGCCACCTTCAAATAAAACGCGATTATTGTCTACTGCACAAACAAAGTAACTGGTTCGTCGGCCTGGTCTATCAGTCGGCGAACCAGTTACTTTTACGACCGTTTCTACTTTTGATTTGCAGTTGTCAATGAATAGCTGAGGCAAAACAGGCGAAACACGACGTTTTACCTGCTCTGATCGAAGCTATTTGCGGCGCCGCTTGAAGATGTTGCCAAGGTCTTTGAGCAGATCTTTTGGCTCAGTCTTTTTGGTGGTCGGAGCTGGTTCAGCACTGGCCGGTTCTTTGCTGCGTGGATTGAGGATATCGATCAGCAACTTCTGACCCTGGCGTTTCAGGCCAAGTTCGAGAAGCTTTTCTGGCTTAAAACCGGGAAAGACTGGCGCCAGCAAAGTACCTTCGACGCGGCTCGGAATACTGGCCGTTTTACCGTCGAGAGATATCTGCTGCAGAACCCGACTCTTCGCCACCGCCACCGGTGCGAATCTGATCTCGAGATTGCCTTTAAGGCTGGTGTCGAGACCGACATCACCGCGATAATCCGCTCGACCGGCTGAACTGAGAAACATCATATCATTGGTTGTCATAATGCCCTGCCTGATGACGAAAGTGGCGCTGGCTTCGCTGATATCCCCAGAAGAATACTCCTTGAGATTAACCAGTGACAGAAAAGGCGTGACGACCGGCGGTGTATTGTATCTGCCGTTCTGCATTTGAAGGCTGCCAGTGCCGTTCCAGGATGCGAGGGTTTCGATATCGCCATCGGCCTTGAAAGTTCCGCCGACCGGCCCGGTGATTACCTGTTTCTGTGTGGTATTGCTGTCGAGAAAAGCTTCGGCACGCAAATCGCTGCCCTTTGCATTTACCTGCAATTGAACCGGGTGTTTGCCAGGAAAAACCTTGCCACTACCGCTGAGAGATCCGCCAAAGAGCTTTGCCTGTGCGCTGTTTATAGTAAACACATTGTCGCTGTAGTTGAAACTGGTGCTGACATCAATAAACGGAAACAGGTATGAACTCCGATTCGTCGAAGAAACGGGCAGATCGAAGTCGAAACGCGGAACCGATGCAGACCCGGTCAGAGACAGATTTTTCGCGACATTTTTGACCTGCAGTTTTATCGAGACGTTATTCATGTCGATTTTGCGGGCGGGTATTGTGAGAGCGGCTTTGCTGATGGCAACGTCTGCCGAAACTGAGCCATCAGCCATTTTTCCGGTCATTACCAGTTGTGCTGAAACCTTCTTTATTTCGGGGCTGGCGTTGTAGACAATCGAGTCGATATTCTTCAGTTCGGCGTTGAACGAGAATTGCACCTGCTTGTCTGCGGCGCCGGAAAATTTGAGTTCGGCACCGGTCTGGCCGCCTGCCAGACGCAGGCCGTCGATATGACCGGGTACAAGTGCTCCGATTACTGCCACCAGAGTTTCGACAGATGCTGACTTTATGGTTGCCAAACCTGACACCTGCAGGGGTTTGAGCGTCTGTAGTTTCATATCAGCCTTGAATGGCAGTTCTGCTGCCGCATCTGCTTTGTTGGCGCCGTACAGTGACAGGCTGCCGGCAAAATCGATGCTCAGCTGACTGCCGGATTCAGAGCGTGCGACAGTCGCAGATGGCATCTGCATAAGCACAGTTTTGCCACTCTTCTTTGACGCGATACGCAGTTCAAATTTGCTGACAGAAATTTTGTCAAAGGGCAGATTTTCGATGCTCAATTCAGGGGCGGGCGCGGCCGGACTTTTAACAGTGCCCAATATGGGCTTTCCGGCAGAATCGAGAGTGATGGCAGCTTTCATTGATTTTATCTTGATCTCTTTCATTACCAGATTGCCACCGAGCAGGCTCATCATATCGCAGGTGGCCGAAAGCTCTTTTATCTCAGCCGAAGGCAGTTCGGACTGCGCCGTTTGCCCTATTCTGACGCCAGTCAGGATAACGGTCGCGTAGCTTAATTTGTAATCTTTAACGGCAACCGGCACGCCAACCAGTTCTGAAATTTTCTGTTCGAATTGTTCTTTGATACCCGGCGCCGGCTTTTCTTCGCCCATCACAATGTTACAACAAACCAGCAGAACGCAGAGCAGCAATGCCTTGAAAGGAAGGCTCAAGTCCGCATGACAAGGGCTAACATATCTTTTCATACTGTTCGCCTCGCAACTTTTATGGTTCCGGCACCAGCAAGCGGCTATAGTCAAACAAAAAAGTTCAACTTCAAGACGTATTCATATAAATATATTCAAATACGCCACATGAGCTATCAGAACCTTCAAACTCTCCAGAAAGTATCGAAAAAATATACTTTCTGGAGATGATGTTATTAGTCTTTACCGATCGAGGCCGAGCTGCCAGCGCATGAATGACCACTGGTCGGTCTGTTCTTCGAGAATCTGAGTCAGAGGCTTGCCGACGCCGTGGCCGGCCTGGCGTTCGACCCAGAGAAGCACCGGTTTTTCGAGAGTGCTGGCGGTGGCGCTCTGCAGAGCAGCGGTCATTTTGCGGGCGTGCATCGGGTGCACCCTCGTGTCTTTTTCGGCGGTGAAGATGAAGACAGCCGGGTATGCGCAACCTTCGACAATATTGTGGTAAGGCGAATAGCGGCGCAGCCAGACGAAATCTTCCGGGTTCTCGGCGGTACCGTATTCGGGCACCCAGAAACGCGCCATGAGAAGGCGCTGATAGCGCAGCATGTCGAGCAGTGGCACACCACAGATGGCGGCCCGATAAAGTTCAGGCCGGCGGGTTATCGCAGCGCCGACGAGCAGTCCACCATTCGACCGCCCGCTGACGCCCAGCTTTTCGCGACAGGTGTAGCCTTCGGCAATCAGCCATTCGGCGGCGGCTTCAAGGTCTTCGAACACCTTTTCCTTGTTGCCGAGCGTGCCCATTTTATGCCATTCGTCGCCGTATTCTCCGCCACCACGCAGGTTGACAACCGCGTAAATACCGCCGTCTTCGATCCAGGGGATCACGGTTCCGTTGTAGGCCGGGGTCATGCTCAGGCCAAAACCGCCGTAGCCATAGATTACTGTCGGGTTGCAGCCGGTCTTTTCAACCCCGGCGCGTTTGACCAAAAACATGCTGACGCGGGTGCCGTCTTTCGAGGTGAACCAGTGACGGCTCACCTGCATGGCAGACAGATCGGCCGCGATCGGCCTTTCCCACCAGGAGGCCGGCGCTGAAGCCGGGTTGTCGTAGTGAAGAATGCGGTTCGGGCAGTTGAACGAAGTGTAGTCGACAAAAAAGTCGGGGTGCGAAATTGAGCACGAAAAGGAAGCAGTGCCGATACCAGGCAGCTGAATCACCATCTCACTGCCATCATGCAGGTCGAAAGAGGCAAGGCGCGAAGCTGCTTCGAATTTGTATTCGACCAGAAGAGCGCTGCTGGTGAAGCCCCAGTCTTCGATAACCGCGTCGGCTTTTTCGCCAACGAACGGCTGCCAGCCGCTCATACCCGGGTTGGCAGGATCGGCAACAAAAATCTGGCTGTTTTTTGCGCCTTCGTTGGTAAGAATAAACAGGCGGTCAGCAACAACACAGGCACAGCTGCGGCTTTCGCGGCCAACGATAATATCGCGGCGCACCAGATTGCCGGTTTTGCGCCATTCAGCAAAATCGACCAGCCACAGATCGTTCGAGCGGGTGCTGGTATGATAGCTGAGCACCAGCCAGCGGCCGTCTTCTGACAGCCTGGCCGACGGCCCCCAGGTGGTGGCAAGCGGCCCTTTGGCGTATTGAGCAAAAATCAGCCGGTCGTTGCCGGTTGCATCGCCAAGCTGGTGCAGGCGAATCTCGCGCGAATATGGGTTAGCCGGGTCAGCCAGCCTTGAATAGATAAAGCTTCTGCCATCAGGCAGCCAGAAAACGCCGCCAACCTTGTTCGTTATTCGATCATCGAGATGACTGAGGTCTGCAACCCTGAGAACCCGCAATTCATGGTTCTCGTCGCCGTTGCTGCAGATCCCGTATGCCAGCAGGCTGCCATCAGGCGAGGGTTCGAACCAACCGACACTGCTCAATCCGTTCGCATCAGACCGGTTGGTATCGAGCAATACCCGCTCAGAGCCGCCAACGCCTTCTGACATGCAGACAACCGGCTGATTGAGATTGCCAGGGCGTTTGAACCAGAACAGGCGTTTACCGGCAAAAACCGGTAACCAGCATGAATCGGTTTCGAGCAGCGGCTTTAGGCGCTCCCTGAGAGCAGCCCGGCCCGGCAGGCGGTCGAGAATCGATCTGGTCAGGGAATTCTGCGCATCTGTCCAGCTGTCGGTTTCCGGGGTCGGGTTGCCTTCGGCGTTGCCCTCGAGCCATCTGAAATCGTCATGAATAACTGTTCCGTGAAAATTTTCGGTGACTTTTTCGCGGCGGCTCGGCGGGTATTTCGGCTGATGAGAACTCATTTTTCGTTCCTTTGTTTCAGAAAGGCGCGCATGCCGGCATTCAAGAACTCCGCCAGGCCTGGCGCCACCTTTTCATAATATGATCTGAATCTTGCATCAGAAACATACATTTCGGCAAGTCCGGCGTAAATTTCAGGAGTTACTTCGTAGAAACCGCCAATGAAGGCGTGGTGTTCGGCGATCACCGCCTGAACTTCGGGTGTTTCAGGTGACAGTTGCATCAGAGAGGCAAGTTTACTATTGATGGCTTCGCCATCTTTAAGATGCTTCTGAAAGCCATCTTTGCCCATTTTGCGAATATTCTGCCATGACTCATCGACTTTGGCGCTGCCATAGCGTTCGCGCGCCTCACGGTCGTATTTTTCGGCGGTTTCGCGGTCAAGAAAGCCTTTGTAATATTCGTGGTCCTGCATGATAATCTCCTTTGTATTCAGACTCGCAAGAGTCCGGTCAATGGTCGCAATCAACTGCAACGTTCTCTGCTGACGGGTTTCAAGATTCTTTCGATGTTCGTTCAGCGAACTGGCCAGATCGAACCCGGGCGAATCGAGAATTGCCCGGATTTCGTTCAGCGGCAGATCTAGCTCACGATAGAAAAGTATCTGCTGCAGCCTGAGCAGGTCGCTGCGGTTATAAAGGCGGTAATCGCCTTCGCTGCGCGCCGATGGCTTAAGCAAACCTTCGGCATCGTAATGATGCAGAGTACGAATGCTGACACCGGCCAGCTTAGCCAGCTTCCCCACCCGCCAGACTTCTTCTGCATCGGATTCAAATTTTTCGTTACATTTTTGCCTGCGTTTCTTCATAAAAATAAGCTTAATGCATGACGTTACGTAAGGGTCAACCACATTTTAAAATTTATTGGAGACTGCCTCAACAAGTTTAAACAGGTTCACCGGCCCGGTCTTCTGGTTTGCAGTAATCTATAGTTTATGCCGGCTGCGGTGTTGTTGAAAAGGCGGATTCATCGTAACATGAGTGTATTGCGAGGAGACAAAGATGAACCAGGAAAATTCAGATAACAACAATGAGATAATTGAGCCGGAAGCGCCAGAGACAAATACTCATGAACAGCAGAACGAAAAGTCAGATGCAGAAAAACCGGCCCGTATTTCGCTGACGGCTCTCTGGCTCTACAATTTTTTCTTCATTCTGCTTTCTCTGCATGCGCCTTACCGTTTTATCTACATGCTGCCTGATCTGGTTATTACCTCGCAGGGGCTCGACTACGATATGGGCGGAATTTTTCCGCATCTGGGCGCGGCCATTGCAGCGGCAGTCATTCAAACCGGACTGGCGATTATGATTACGGTGGTTGCCGCCAGTGCCCGACTCATTTTTCGGCGGCTCGACGCATTTGTCGTTTCGTTTCTGTCGATATGCGGGCTGCAGGTTCTTGTTTATTACCGGATTTACTTTGATGCAAAAACCGACCCGGCCATTCTTAGAGCATTCGGGCCATTCACGACGTCATGGATATTTCTGGCGCTGTTCGTTATCGGGTCAATATTCAGACTGTACAGGCAAAAATCCAACAAAAAGCAGCATTAAGCGGAATGGGCGCCGGACCTGCAAAAGCAAAAAAGAATCAGGCGGAAGTGGTTTTGCCCAGGTTGCGGCGGTGATTGAAGAAGATCGAGGGCAGCTCATCGATATCGAGGTCTTTGATGGCGTTTTCGAGAAAGTCGAGCTCGGCAAAAGCTGAATCAGCGACGTTTGCAGCATAATGCGGCAAACCGCAGAAAACCGAGACCGGCACGGCTCTCGGTACGACCGCACTTTCCGGCAGAGCTTCGGCGGCGCCCGAAACAGCCATAAACAACACCCGCAGCGACCGGGTTGCCCGCAGGCGGCGCACCAGTTCTTCGACGCTGCTGCCTGCAGATCTGGGAATGACCACCAGCAATTTTTCACCGGCATCGGCCATGTGTTCAAGCCTGAGAAAATTCTGGTCAATCGAGCCTGACAGTCGCAAAGGGGCAAGACCGCTGCTGGTGGCGAGATTAAACCATCGCTGATCATGCTTTTCAGAAAGCAGCATCAGGCGCACCGGGCGTTTAAAAACGCGCAGGGCGGTTATCCAGGTCAGAATGCCAAAATCGCGGGCGATAAAAATCTGCCCGCCGGGGGTTAGGTCAGTCTCGCCCCAGACACGAAAATACGGAAAAAAGACACTGCCGAAGAAGCGGGCGAGATAGCGACAGACCTTCCAGGCCAACCGACCCGGAGTTTCTGCCGGCCTGAAAGTCTCGTGCTGATGCGGGTGTTCAGTCTTCTGATCTGATTCCGGGTATTCGCTCATATATGCGGTTGATGTTATAGCGTTGCAAAACTTCAGATAGCACAAAGGTTTTCAGCAGGTCCTGGCGGCTCAGTTTGAAGCCATCATGGTGACGCCAGGCTTCGGCCTGATCGACAGAAGCCTCGGACTTTACCATAGCCGATGCCCTGGCTTCAGGAATTTCATCTTCGTAATTCGTGCGTCCTGACACGGTCGGCATCTCATCGTAATTGACTTCAGCACGGCCGGCCTGGGCTTCATAGTTGCGCCCGGTAAGAGCCGGCATCTCGTCATAATTAACCTCGACTCGGCCGAAAGAACTTTCGTAGCCCTTCGATTCGAGAGAAGGCATCTGATCGTAGTTAACCTCGCCGCGACCAGGCATTGGCGTTATGGCAGCCGACAAAGGCTTTTCGTAAGCCGGAGTTGAAGGCTTCTTTTTCTTTGCGCGTTTTTCGCGGGCACGCTTTGCGGTATTGTCAATATCGCTGGCCTGGCCAGCGCCACCACCCGGAGTTTTAAAGAAATCATCGAGAGTGGTGAGCTCAGAGAAGTCGATGTTAGCGTCTTCTTCCTGCTTTTTTTTCTGAATTTCCGACCAGACCGAATAGATCAGGGCGAGAATTACAATTACTACTTCCACTTAAGAGCCTCCTGGGCTTCTCAGCGCTTTCCAGCCTTGGGTGGTTCAGCCATGTGCGAGAATGATTTTCTCATTTCGGTATCAGAGCTGATGTTTTTAAGGGTATAGTAATCAAGAATGCCCATATTGCCGTCTTTGAGAGCATCGGCAATTGCCTGTGGAATCGAGGCTTCAGCTTCAACAAGCTTTGCCTTCATTTCCTGTTCGAGGGCTTTCATTTCCTGCTCTTTTGCTTCGGCCATGGCGCGGCGCTCGGCAGCTTTTGCCTGGGCGATCTTCATATCGGCTTCTGACTGGTCGATCTGCAGTTTGGCGCCGATGTTTTCGCCAACATCGACGTCGGCGATATCGATCGAAAGGATTTCGAAAGCGGTATTGGCATCGAGGCCTTTGTCCTGAATGGTTTTCGAGATTCTGTCGGGGTTTTCGAGAATTTCTTCGTGGCTGGTGGCCGAACCGATGGTGGTAACGATACCTTCTCCGACACGGGCAAGAATTGTTTCTTCGGTGGCACCGCCGACGAGTTTGTTGATGTCGGCTTTAACAGTGACACGGGCAATAGCCTTAACCTGAATGCCGTTCTTGGCCATGGCGGCTACCAGCGGCGTCTGAATGACTTTGGGCTTAACGCAGAGTTTAACAGCGTCGAGAACGTCACGGCCGGCAAGGTCGATGGCGGTCGCCTGTTTAAAAGTAAGGTTGATACCGGCCTTCTGAGCTGCAATAAGAGCTGAACATACTTTGGAAACGTTGCCGCCGGCAAGAAAATGCGATTCGAGGGCCTGCAGGCCGATCTCTATACCGCCCTTTTTGACCATGATGGCGGGGTTAATGATGGCGTGCGGAGATACTCTTCTGAAGCGCATGCCGATAAAATCGAGCGGGCTGACACTCACGTCAGAAGCGATGGCGCTGATCCAGAGACCAACCGGTACAAAATAGGTGAAGACAAAGAATATGAAAATACCAACAAAAGCGCCAATCAGAATAAAGCCTTCAGACATTATACCCCTCCGTTAATCAGAATCTGTTAATTCATACCCAATATCAGTTAAAGCACCGGCAAAGTCAAGCTGATTCGTTTTCTGAACCGGCGGGAATCTCGGCAACAATGATGCGGCCGGCAGTTGCTTTCATGACTTTGATTTTTGCACCCTTTTCGACAAATTCGCCATCGGTAATGACATCGAGGCGTTCGCCGTCAATTCTCGCGATGCCGGAAGGGCGCAGCATGGTCGTCGCAATGCCTTCGCGCCCGATGTAGCGCTGCATGTCTTCGACAGCGACAAAACCCTCGGCAGCAGACGATTCGGTGGAAAGAACGAAATTTTTACCCAGGCTGGTCTTCGGGAAAATGAAGAAAAACCACAGCAGCAGCAGAATGACACCGACTATGCCGGAAAAGGTGGCAACCACCGCCATGGTACTGCTGAGTTTGAGGTAGGCAGCAACAATACCGCCGCCAAGCAGCAAAATGCCGATAACCCCGGTTATGCCAAACCCTGGAATAATGGCGATTTCGAGAAACAGGAAAAGAAAACCGGCAAGCATCAGCGCGATGACCATCATACCCCAGGCCGGTTTTTCAGCCTGTTCGGCGAAGCCAGACGTTGCCGAAGCCTGGCCAGAAGACCCTGCAACAGACTTTTCAGGCAGCAGTTCAGCCGTATCGCTTGCAGCAAAAGCCGGTACAATGGCAAATGTGGTTATCAGGAGCAAAAAGACTAGCAGATATCGCATGCTGTTTCCTCTGGTTGTCATATTGAGTATGGTTTAATTTAACACAATCCGGTGCGATAAATCAGAAAAACCTGACGAGGGCGATAAACTCAGCCGACCACCTGGCGAACGACGATTTTCTGGCCGTCAACTTTTCTGACAACAACGCGGGCGCCTTTTTCGATAAAATCACCGTCAGAAACGGCGTCATAGCGCTCATCACCAATCTGGATCTTGCCAGACGGGCGACAGGGAGAGGTTGCAATACCTTCAAGATTGAGCAGGTGGTCGTAAACATTGGCTTCGGTGGCAACAAAGCCCTGCTCTGGGGCCATCTCTTCTTTGAGAACGAAACGGTCGAAAACACGCAGTTTCGGCCCCCACCAGTAGACCAGCCCGGTAATTATCACCGAATAGGTTATTATGCTGGCAATAGCGGTCAAAGCGGAATAGATACCACCAAAGACCATAACGATACTGAAACAGACGGCAATGATGCCAGAAACACCGGTAATGCCAAAGCCGGGGATGACAAAAGCCTCGACCAGAAGCAGCGCCATGCCGACGACGAAGAGAATCAACGCTTCAAGGCCGGCCATATAGGCAAACAGGTGCCCGCCGAAGAACAGAGCGAGGCAGACAATGCCGGCCCAGCCAAGAATACCGAAACCGGCGACGAAAAACTCGAGAACCAGGCACCAGAAACCAACAGTAAACAGAATGACACTTATCTGCGGGTTGGTAAGGTAACGGGCTATCCATTCGGCCGAAGTCGGCTCGATACGCTCGACCCTGGCGTTTTCGAGGTTGAGAATTCGCAGTGCCGAAGTAATCGAAGCGACGATATGGTCGCAATAACCGTGTTTCAGAGCGACTTCTGAGGTCAAAGTCAGAATTTCGCCTTTTTTACTGAGACCTTCGATCGTATCATGGTTCTTGTCGACCATCGCTTCGGCAATTGCCGGTGGGCGTTTGCGGGCTTCAGCCGAAGCCCTGAATTCAGCCCGGAAAGCCGAGACGAATTTTTCTTCAGCAGCCTGCACGCCGGTACCCATAAGCATTATCGGGGTAGCCGCGCCCATTTCGGAGCCGGGTTCCATGAAAATGCGGTGGCATGAAATGGCGATCAGGGCGGCGGCAGAAAGGGCGCGACCCTTGACATAGGCGATGGTTGAAACTTTGGAGCGCAGCAGCGCGTCTTTGATTTCCTGGGAGGATTCGACAAGTCCGCCGTTCGAATTGATTTCGAGAATGACGGCAGCAGCGTTTTCGAGCTCGGCACGGCGCAGCTGGCGCTGAATGAAAAATGACAGACCCTTGTCGATATCTTTGTGAACTTCGACGACAAAAACCGTGCCCGAGGCGCTCTGAGCAAACGCCGAACCCGGCGCCAGTATCAAAAAAGCGAGAAAAACAGACATGAGAAAGCCCATGCAGCGCGCGAGGCGTTGCATGGGCTGTTTTACAGCGAAATCAGCTGCCGTTCTAGCGGCGGCGTCTCTGCTTGCGGCGTGCTTCAGCAGCTTTGCGTTTCTGCTTTTCACTTGGTTTTTCATAGGCCCTGCGGCGTTTGATTTCCTTCACGATGCCAGCTTCCTGGCATTTTTTCTGGAAGCGCTTCAATGCCTTTTCCAGTGGTTCATCCTTCATTACTCTTACTTCTGCCATTCAATTCACCCCCCTTCTGATTTCGTATCAGAGAGGTTTCCCTCGTATGTTCGATTAGATTCAGCCCGGAGGCCAGTTAAGACGACGTTTACCAAGCACGTGAAAATGAATATGATGCACGGTCTGACCGGCTTCATCACCGCAATTGGCCACAACCCGGAAACCTTTTTCGAGGCCCAGCTCGCCTGCCAGTCTGGCGATGGTCGCAAAGATCTGCGACAGCATTTTCCCGTCGCTGGCGGCCGGATCAGTCAGTTTTGCAACGTGTTTGACCGGTATAACCAGCACATGCACCGGTGCCTGCGGATTGATATCTTTAAAGGCAACCACAGAGTCGTCACGATAAACGATCTCGGCGGGAATTTTGCCGTCAACGATTTTACAAAACAGACACTGTTCCATGGTGAGAAGAATTGTACATCAGCAAAAACTGCTTGTCAACAAAATTGTCGGTACGATTTCAGTTTTCGGAATCGCGCAAAACAACCTCGCCATGCATGCCCGGATTGTATTTGGTCTTGTTGGTAGAGATCGGTGAGCGCAGAAAGCGAATGGCTCTGACACCGACTTCGTGTGCTTCGCTGATATCAGAATCTGAATCGCCATAATAAAGACTGATGCCGTGTTTTTTTATAAAAACACCTTTACTGGTCCTGCCGGAGAAGATTGCGGCCGGCTGCCCTTCGAGCTTGAATTCGCGGTGCAGCAGGCGGGTGAGAATCTCGCCCTTGACTTCGGGACGGGCAGTGATGAAGTAAACCTTGTCGCCGCGCTTTTTGTGCATTTCGATGATTTCGCGGGCCGACTCTTTGGGCATGCTGAAACGGTCGAAGTCGCAGCTCATGTCTTTCCAGAACAGGTCGGAACTGAGGGGTTTCGGGCCATATTTATTGGTGCCGTTCGGGCCGTCAGTATTGCTGAAAGCATAGTAAAAGCCGGGTGAAGAGAAAAGAACCGTGTCATCGACATCAAAACCGACAGCAACCGGTTTTTCGGGAAGAGAGGCGGCGATTTCCTCAACCGTGGTGGTCAGGTAGGTAAAGGTTTTGGCCGGGGCGGGAGCCGCAACCAGCAGCATAATCATGACAAGACTGAGCAACCAGCGTCGCAAATTCATCATTCGTTCTCCTTATAAAAAATCTTCTGACTGCAACCAGTAAAAAACGAAACCGGTACATTTTCAACTTAATTTTTCACAACGCGCCGCCCGCAATGATTCGGGCGTGGTTCGTGCATTTGTCGCCGAATTATGGTAATTTGTCTGCCAGACCAGATGAATGGAGAAAGAGCGATGAACAGCGCCAAAATCTTTATCGACCCTGCGAAATGCCGCAAAGACGGGATCTGCGTTAAAATCTGCCCATGTCAGATCTTTAAACCCGGAACATCGGGGGTTCCGGAAGTTGAAGCCGGCCTGGTATCGACCTGCATCAAATGTGGTCACTGCGTATCGGCCTGCCCGGGGGATGCAATCACCGTGAAGGCTCTGGATACAGCCGATTTCAAACCCGGAATCAGCGAATTGCCGGAATTTGAAGTATTCGAAAACCTGGTAATGAGCCGGCGTTCGATTCGCACCTTCAAAAGTGAGCCGGTCAAGATCGAGCTGCTGCAGAAACTCGTCGAAATGACCAGATACTGCCCGACCGCCAAAAATACCCAGACCCTTTCATGGCTGATAGTCAACGGCCACGACAAAGTCAGGCAGGTTGCCGCTGACGTCATAAATCTGTTCAGACCGGTTGAACAAATGGCCCCGATGGTTGCCGCCTTCGACAAGGGCGAAGATCCGATCTGTCGCAACGCTCCGCAGCTTCTCGTCGTTTACGGCCCCGAAAAATATACCTGGGGCACTCTTGACGCTGCCATAGCCATAGCCAATCTCGAACTGGCCGCCAAAACCAGCGGTCTTGGCACCTGCTGGGGCGGGTTTGTAACCCACGCGGCCGCCTCTGACAAGCAGATCGGCAAAAACCTTGGCCTCAATGACTCTGAAAAGATTTTTGCGGCGCTGATGATCGGCTACCCGAAATACGCCTACAGAAAAGTTCCGCCACGCAACCCGCTGCGGCTCAAAATCGTCTGAGCCGCTGATGGACCGAAACTTTGACAAGCTCGCCGGCCGCCTGCGCAAGCACATCTACAGTTCCGACAAAGGAACTGTGCGGCTTGCCGTTCTGCAGCACGATCTGCTGACCGGAATTGCCGAGCTTGCCGCGGGCCGACCACTGCGCATACTCGACGCCGGCGGCGGCATGGGCCAGATTGCCCGCTGGCTTGCAGAAATGGGGCATCAGATAACTCTCTGCGACATTTCAGCAGAAATGCTGCAGGCAGCGGCCGAAGAAAACACAAAAGCCGGTTTGAACGAGCGAATCAGCATCGTACACGCACCACTGCAGCAGATTCCCGAGCTGCTGCCCGGAGCCAGGTTCGACCTGATCCTGCTGCATGGGGTAATCGAATGGATGCAGGAGCCACCGCTGGCCCTGCAGACTCTGGTTCCGGTGCTGGAGCCGGGAGGGGCCATTTCCCTGCTCTACTTCAACCGTAGCAAGCTGATTTTAAAATGGGGAATCAACGGGCAATTCGACAAAGCCGAGTCAGGCCGGCCGACTAACCCGCGGGTGCTGACCCCGTCGAACCCGCTGACCGAGAATGACGTTCTGCCGGTGTTTACGGCCCTGAACCTCAAAATCGTTTCGAAGGCCGGTATCAGAATCTTTTACGGATTTTTTACCGGGATGGTCAAGAAACGGCCATCATGCCAGAAGACGCTCGATCTCGAAATGCAGTATTGCCACACTGAGCCTTTCGCTTCACTCGGCGAACACACACACTTTATACTGAGAAAACCCGCCACATGAAACAGACACGCGACCTCGAACAGCTGCCGGTCAGCAAACTGCTGATCAGATTCGCCGTGCCGGCAATGACCGGCACCCTCATCACTTCGCTTTACAACATCGTCGACCGCATTTTTCTCGGCCGCTACGTCGGTGAGCTGGGCATTGCCGCCACTACCATCGCCATGCCTCTGATGATGATCGTTATGGCGATCGGCATGCTGATCGGCTTCGGCACCAATTCGCAGATTTCGATCAGACTCGGTGAAAAGCGTCATGACGAAGCAGAAAAGCTGCTTGGGCAAGGTTTTTTTCTACTGGTGACATCGTCTATCATTTTTTCGACTCTCTCGCTGCTGTTTATGGATCAGCTGTTGATAATGTTCGGCGCCACCGAAAAAGTTCTGCCCTATGCGCGCACCTACCTTTCGATAGTGGTCATCGGCACCATCACGCACCAGATATCTTTTGCGGCCAACAGCTTTATCCGCGGCGAAGGCAACCCCAGGGTTGCGATGGCCACGATGCTGATCGGCGGCATCATCAACGTAATTCTCGATTATCTTTTCATTGGCGTCTTTGGCTGGGGAATGGCCGGCGCCGCCTGGGCAACGGTCATTGGCTACAGCGTCTCGTCTCTCTGGGTGCTGCACTATTTTCTCAGCGGTAAAAGTGTTCTCAAGCTGCGCCGCGAGAATTTCCGCATTCGCCCTGAAATGATCGGCAGCGTGATGATGATGGGCTCGCCAAGCTTCATCATGAACACGATCGCGAGTGTTCAGATGTCGTTGTTCAACAATCAGCTGGCCAAGTTCGGCGGTGACACCGCAATTTCGGTAATGGGCGTTATCATGAGCTTCAATATGGTCTGGATGATGCCGGTAATCGGGATTTCACAGGGTATGCAACCGATTGTCGGCTACAATTTCGGCGCCCGGCGCTTTGACCGGGTAAAAAAGGCTCTTTTTCTCGCCAATGCGGCGGCGACAGTGATGAGTATCGCCTGTTTCATATTCATCGAGATATTTCCCGGCCATGTATTCAGGCTCTTTATCAGCGATGGCGGTTCAAACGTCATAGGTGTCGGCATCGATGCGATAAGACGTTTCATGCTTCTGCTGCCGCTGGTCGGCTATCTGATTATAACCGGCAATTATTTCCAGTTTACCGGCCGACCCAAAATCAGTCTGGCACTGACCATCATCAGGCAGGTGGGTTTTCTCATACCAGCACTGCTGATTCTGCCAGAACATTTTGGTCTGAACGGGGTCTGGTATGCAATGCCAACCTCTGATGCCGGGGCTTTTCTCATTACCACCTTCTTCTTTTTCCGTGAGCTGAGAAATCTGGCCCGGCGTATCGCCGAAAAGCCTGCGTCAGAAATAGACGCCCCAGACGATGTACACGAGAATGAGCAGCGAAGCGAAGAATAAAAACGCATAATGAATCGAACTTTTTCGCAGACCGGCAAACTTCAACCCTGCCATGTGCAGCAGTGAATTGCAGGTAAACGCCAGGCCAACCGCGAACGGCAGCTGAAAAAACACCAGTTCACGCCCCGGATTTGCCGCAAAATAAACGACCAGCGAAATAACGGCACCGACAACCAGCAACAACAGACCTTTTTTCAGAGACGAAAGGTAGTTGCCCCAGATAATCGCTTCGGTCTCAGGGCTTTTCTCGGCAAACGCAACCGCCCGGGCGGCAAGCTCAGCCGGAAACCTGGCCCGCATCAGCGTCTGCATCGCCCGGGTTTTCTCGGCCTGACGACGGCCCTCGCTCAGCTCGTCAAGATAGCCCGCCACCAGCTGAAAAACCATTTCCATGCCGTTTTTACCAAGAGCGTCTTCGAGAATCTTCTTCTCGCTCACCGGCCGACCACTGATCTTGTGATCA
This sequence comes from Candidatus Rifleibacteriota bacterium, assembly GCA_024710355.1. GTDB lineage: Bacteria > Muiribacteriota > Ozemobacteria > Ozemobacterales > Ozemobacteraceae > Rifleibacterium. The sequence goes on along the minus strand of JANJUX010000040.1, from coordinate 181,984 downwards.
ACCCGTACCGTCTGCGCCGCCTGTTTCTTTTCCGCCGAAGCCACCGCCGGTGGAGCAATTCGCGGGCCGGCCGGCGCCGGCGGTACAGCTGCCTCATTTTCCGGTGACTCGATTGGGGCGGCAACAGGCTGAGCAGCCCGCTGGCGCCCGGCATGGTCGAGAATGCGATAAACCGGTTCCTGGGCCGACAGTGCCGGGTTTTTCTGATGCGAACCGCAATCAGGGCACTTTACATACGGTGCGGCATAATCTTCAGGGATGCTGAACACCGTAGAACACTGGCCACAGCGAATCTCTGCCATCTCTTCACCTCTGCAAATCTTCTCATCGACAGTATAGCCTGTCGCCACAAACAGAACAACATCATTGGCATAAAAGTTTGGGTATCGAGCCCGACCATGTTATCCTGACGCCAGTTATGGCAAAAAAACTCAGAATCGATGAACTGGCAGTGCTTCAGGGACTGGTTGAAGATGTCGAACAGGCCCGTCGTCTCATCATGGCCGGTGAAGTCAGAAGCGGCGACCACGTCTGGGAAAAGGCCGGCGAAAAGGTTTCGACCGACACACCACTCGAGCTGAAGGGGCGCTTCTGCCGCTGGGTTTCGCGCGGCGGCCTCAAACTTGAAAAGGCTCTCGCCGACTTTGCCATCGATCCGACCGGCTGGCGCTGTCTTGACATCGGCGCTTCTACCGGTGGCTTCACCGACGTTCTGCTTCATAACCATGCCGGCCAGATCGTCGCCCTCGATGTCGGCTACGGTCTGCTGAATTCACGCCTGCAAAACGACCCGAGAGTGACGGTGCGTGACCGCACCAATTTCAGAACCCTTGCCGACAACGCACTCGGCGAGCCATTCAACCTCATCGTTACCGACGTCTCTTTCATTTCGCTGACCATGATTCTACCCAAAGCGGCCCGTATGCTGAAAAAAGACGGTATGATCGTCGCTCTGATCAAGCCGCAGTTCGAAGCCGAACGCTCGCAGGTGCCCGAGGGTGGAGTGATCACCGACCCGCAGACTCAGATCGAAATTATCGGAAAGCTTAAACAGCAGCTTCAGAGCGCCGGGCTTGCCTTATGCGCACTTGCACCGGTGCCAAGAGTCAGCATGCGAAAAAATATCGAGTTTCTCTCACTCTGGAAAGCCTGCAGCGCCGAAACTGAGCCGGATATAGAAAAAACTGTGGCCGACGCCCATTCAGGCAACGCCTGAAACCGGAAAAAGCAACCTGACAACAGTACCGCTGCCCATTTCCGAGTCAATACTCATAAACCCATGGCTTGCGTGCATGATTCCCTGAACGACAGAGAGGCCGAGGCCGTTTTTATCGGCAAAGTTGCCCGCAGTCGTAAAAAAGGGCTCACAGGCCTTGTCGAGAACCGCTTTTTCCATGCCCGTGCCGTTATCGACAACCGCAATTTCGACATAATCGGCCTCGACAACGATATTCTCGATCTGCCTGCAATAATTGCGACCGTGCACAAGACTCGCCTTCATGTTGATCTGGCCGCCAGACGCCGGCATCGCCTCGACCGAATTCATCACGATATTGGTGAGAGCCTGAATGATGTCGGTGCGGTTAAAAACCAGGTTCGGGCAGTTTTTCGATATGCTCGAAGTCAGCGACACGCCCCCCGGAAGAATGCCGGCAAAAGCAACCTCGATTTCCGCAAAAACTTCATCGAGATGAATGTCTGCAGACTCGTCATTTGAATTGCCCAGGTAATTGGCAAGCTGATTGACTATCTGTCGGGTCTTCTGGGTGGCCGCGACAATGCGGCGCACCTGTTTGACAATCTCTGAATCGGGTTTTGCAGCAGCCTCTATCAATTCACTGTAGCCAAGCACAGTCTGAAACATGTTGTTAAAATGATGCGAAATGCCTGCAGAAATACGCATTGCCACTCTGGCGCGCTCAGAAATACTCAACTGCAGCTCACGCTTGCGCCGAAGCTCGATCTCTTCCTGTAATGCTTCGTTTCTTTTCTGCAGCTGCTGCTGCAGACGAAACCGCTGAATATGCACCTCGACACGGTGCAGCATCTCCTCGCGATTGAATGGCTTGCTGATAAAGTCAGCGCCGCCGACTTTAAAGCCCTCAAGCACGTCTTCCTGCTCGTTTCTGGCGGTCAGAAAGATAACCGGAATATCGCGGCACTGCGCTTTGTTTTTGAGCCTTCGACAGGTTTCGAAACCATCCAGTTCAGGCATGACGACGTCAAGCAGAATTGCATCCGGCATGAACCGGTCAGCAGCAGCAATCGCTTCGGCGCCGCTGCGGGCCAGCATCAGCGAGAAGCCTTGCTCGGCCAGAGCCGAAGCGGCAACCATAAGATTGTCAGGATTGTCGTCGACGATCAGAACCCGGGGTTTTTCTTTGTCATTCATAGGGCAAAAATGCGTTGAACTCAGGCTGAGGGTTCTGGCGCTTCCTCTCTGGTTGAGCAACATGGGCGGCGAATCATCAGAATGACCTTTTCAATCTGATGACAGATGTTCTTTTCTGTAAAAATGACAAAAGCCGGCTTGCCGGTCGAAACCGAGCGGTCAAGCTGGCCATCGACGACCTTCTGAATTTCAGCAGTCAGATTGCTCAGTTCGGGAAAAACGGCAACAAAGCTCCGGCCGACCACCTCGGCATTCCGCCCCTTGCTCCGCAGGTAATCAACCGCGCTGCGATTCAGGTGCAGAAGACAACCGTCGCCGTTCTGAACGATAACCATGTCCGAAGCGCTTTCCATGACATTATAAGCGCCGGCCTGTGCTTCCATGACCCGTTCCATCAGACGGGCATTCATGATCGCGATCGCTGCCACCAGCGAAAAATTCTTCAGAATCGTCTGGTCAGATTCGTCAAAATCGCCATTTTTTTTGTTAATTACCTGAAAAACCCCGATCAATTCATCGTTTATCAGCAGCGGATGAGTGATCAGATTGCGGGTTTTTCGCCCGCTGACCTCATCGTAATGGCAGTTAAACTTTAATTCGGGGTGAATGTGGCTCAGATCGCCATAGGCATCGGTGATGTTTATAGACATGCGGTTGGCGGCCGTATAACCGGCAATTGAGCGATTATCGATGGCAACCGTGACCTCTTTGATACCATCGGCGTGAATGCTCTGTGAGGTCAGGCATTTCTCGAACGGGTCAACCAGATAAAGTGTCGCCCCTTCAGATTCAAGCAGCGAAGACACACTGTCGACAAGTGCATCGAGCAGTTCAGCCACATCGAAGGTAGTGAGCAGCTTCTCGCCCATGCTGATGATGTTTTCAAGGCTCTGAAGTTTCCTCCGGAAATCCATTTATCTGAACTCCTGTTATCTGTTTCGACCTGTCGTCAATCAAATCGTGCCACAAAATTTTACCGCATGGCAATCGGCAATGCAACCGCAAATACAGGCGAGCCGCAGCATGATTTGCCAAGAGCTGATAAATTTGATTATATTCATATAAATAAGATCGAGGGAAAAACCATGCGACTGCCACTGTTGCTTCTATGCTTCTGCCTCCTCGGTGCCTGTGCTTTTTCAGAGCCGGCCCCGACTACGGCGGCCCCTTACGACCCGGTCGAGCTCGTTCGCCTCGTCGAAACCCAGTATCAAGGAAAAAGCTCGCATGGCATCATGCGCATGACCATCAAAACCAGCCGCTGGTCGCGCACCCTCGAAATGGAAAGCTGGTCAGAAGGCCGCGATAAATTTCTCACACGAATTCTTGCCCCCGCAAAAGAAAAGGGCACCTGCACCCTGAAGGTTGCAGACAACATCTGGAACTACCTGCCGGGCATCGACCGCCTGATGAAGATTCCGTCGAGTCTGATGGGCGAAAGCTGGATGGGCAGTCATCTCACCAATGACGATCTGGTCAAAGACAACAGAATCGATGAGCTTTACAGTCTGGTGATTTCGGCTCAAGCAACCGGTTCAGTCGAAATAACCGGCACACCGAAGCCGGACGCAGCCGTAGTCTGGGGCAAAATCGTTTATCGCATCGACCTGCAGAAAATGGTCCCGGCCTCGATCGATTTTTTTGACGAAGAAGGCAAAAAGGTCAGAACCATGAGCTTTTCAGACGTCAGAGAACTTGACAGCCGCTGGCTGCCATTCGTTTTTCGCGTCACCCCCCTTGAAAAGCCCGAAGAATTCACCGAAATGGCATATCAGAAAATTGACTTCTCCTTTATACCACCGCCAGAAATGTTTTCGATCAAAAGTCTGAGAAACCGCTGATGCTGTTAAAAATCGCCTGGCGGAACCTCTGGCGCAACCGGCGACGCACTCAGCTCACCATGGCCGGCATGATCTTTGCCTGCGCCATGCTGGTTTTTTCGCTTGGCTATTACGATGGCATGCTCTGGAACATGATCGAAAATGCAACCAGCCGCGAAAATGGTCATTTATGCCTGTCACGGCCGGGATATCTTGATTCGCCATCACTCAACGACACAATTTTGCAGAGCGAAGCCGAAAAACTGCTTAACGAAGCGTCTGTTGCCTACAGAGGCATCTGCCCACGCATCAATGTTTTTGCACTTCTCAGCTGCGGCAATGCTGCCGAAAGTCGAACTCAACCGGCACAGCTGCTCGGTGTCGACCATGACGCCGAATTAAAAAGCAGCAGAATAGCCCATGACGTGCAGGCTGGCAGCTTTCTTTCCGGTCAGAGTGGCGAAATTCTTCTCGGCAAAGGTCTTGCCCAGAAACTGCGCGTCGCCATCGGCGGCGAAATCGTTTTTTTCAGCAGTGCAGCTGACGGTTCCATGGCGTCGACGCTCTTTAAGGTCAGAGGCATTTTCGACTCCGGCGACAACTTGAGAGATTCGGGCCTGGCAATCGTTAACCTGGCCGAAATTGCATCCCTGATGGCTCTCGACAACCAGATACACAGCCTGCGCGTTTTTCTGACCAGCCCGATGCAGGCTGAAGAAATCAGCCGAAAACTTAGTGGCAGAAAGCCGCAGATAGAAGCACGCGACTGGCGCAGCATTTTTCCCCAGCTGGCTGAACTGCTGAATATCTGGCTGAACGTGCAGATTTTCACCTCGGCAGTTTACTACGCCGCCCTGGCGCTGATTACCTTCAATACCATGTATATGGCTTTTCTCGAACGCCGCTATGAATTCGGGGTCATGCAGGCGATCGGGCTGACCCGCACCAGACTGGCGGCGCTGATTCTCAGTGAAAGCGTCATGATGGCGACACTTTCAGGTCTGGTCGGCACTTTGCTTGGCACGCTCGCCAACATTGCCCTTTATTACCACCCCGTAAGCCTCAATTATTGGATCGACAACATTTCCTGGGGCGGAACTCAGCTGAAAGCCGAGATTTTCTGTGTGCCATCGATAATGTCTGCCGCAATGCCTCTGGCAACAATGGTTCTGCTCGGAATTGCGGTGGCGGCGCTGCCAACTTTCAGGCTTTACCGGCTCAAGCCGGTTGAAGCTCTGCGGGAGAGTTAACATGCTCTGGTTAAAACTCGGCTGGCGAAACCTCTGGCGCAATCCGGCCCGCAGCCTGGTTCAGCTTCTGGTCATTTCAGGCAGCCTGGCATTCGTGATCTGGATTCAGAATATTTCCGGTGGCACTTACGAAAAAATGATTCAGGATGCGGTACGCAGCGGCAGTGGCCATCTCAGCCTGCATCATCCGGAATATGTTTCAGAGCGGCTTACCGAAATGTTTTTTCATCTGCCGCCGGCGCAAAAACTGCTTGAGAATAACCCGGCATTTGCACATACGCTGGCCCGCCTGCATCTGCCAGCGCTGGCCCGCAGCAGTCGCGAAAATACGTCAGTCATGGTCATGGGCGTCGATTTCGGGGCTGAGTCGGCAGTCAATCCGCTACTGGGCGGCAAAAGGCTCGTCGGCGGTTCGATGCCAGAAGAAGGAAGCAGGGACCGGGCCTATCTTGGCCTGAAGCTGGCCGAAAAGCTGCGAATCAAGGTCGGGCAAAAATTTGTCGTGATGTTCCAGGACTTTTCTGGCGAAATCAGCTCGAAGCTATACCGGGTCAGCGGCGTCTTTAAAAGCGGCGTCACTCAGATAGACAATACCATGATGTTCGTCGATCGCCGGCATCTTGCCACCAGCCTGGGCAACCCTGACGCAGTACACGAAGTGGCGGTTGTCCTCAAAGATATGCACCAGCTTCAGAAGCAGGTGGCCGCCCTGAAGACCGCACGACCTGCCGGTTCTGAATTCGGTGTTTTCCGCTGGGAAGAAACCTCAAAACAGATCGCAGACACGATCAAAATGGATCAGGCCCAGTTCAAATTCATGATTTTTCTGCTGTTCGTTCTCGTCGGGCTCGGCACGGTCAATCTTCTTCTGATGAGCATTCTCGAACGAACCCGCGAATTTGGGCTGCTGCAGTCACTCGGCATGCAGAAAAGCCGGATCAGACAGCTTATTTTTGCTGAAGCCCTGGTTCTCGGACTGACAGGCAGTGCCATGGGCCTGGGCTTTGGCAGTCTTGCAAGTTTTTACACCTGGTATCATGGTCTCGACATGACAGCCATGTTCGCCGCCCAGGAAGTCGCCGGGCTTCTGTTCGAGCCAATCATCGTAAGCACCTGGAACTGGGAATGGATGGCGGGACTGAGTCTTGCAATGATCATCCTGGTTCTTGCCGCATCGATTTATCCTGCCCGCAAGGCATTGAACGTCAACCCCGCTGAAGCTATGCGGGTTTTCTGAGGAGCAGCGAATGAGCAGTATCGAACTTAAAAACGTTTCCCGCATCTATCATTCAGGCACTACCGAGGTCAAAGCGGTAGATTCTCTTGACCTGAAGCTTGAACCCGGTGAATTTGCTGTTCTTGCCGGGCCTTCGGGCAGCGGCAAGTCGACGTTGCTGAACCTCATCGGCGGTCTTGACCGCCCGTCAGCCGGCGAGATTTTTTTCAACGGCAGCTCGCTGAATTCCCAGACCGATGATCAGCTGACCCGGCAGAGACTTTTTCAGATCGGTTTCATATTTCAGGCCTACAATCTGATTCCGGTGCTCAGCGCCCGCGAGAATATTCAGTTCATTCTGCAGCTTCAGGGCGTTGCCGAGGCGGAGCACGAACAGCGCATGCAACCGCTGATCGCTGAGCTTGGTCTTGAAGGTCTCGAACACCGTAGGCCAGCCGAGCTGAGTGGCGGTCAGCAGCAGCGAGTTGCGGTGGCGCGAGCGATGGTCGGGCGACCGGCAATTGTTCTTGCCGATGAGCCAACTGCAAATCTCGATTCAGAAACGGCGGTGAGTCTGCTGAAGATGATGCATCGACTCAATCTTGAACAGAAGGTCACCTTTCTGTTCAGCTCGCACGACCAGCGCGTCATCGACATTGCCAGACGGGTCATCCGTTTGCGGGACGGCCGCATTCACGAAGACAGTCACAAAGAAGCGGTCAGACTTGAAGATCTGCAGTAAAAAAGGTTAAGTTCTGTGCAATCAGACGCCAGTTATTTAATAAAACTTGCAAACAGGCTTGTTCAAGGCATTTTTCTGCCACTCTTTTTTGTTTTCTTCGCAGCAGTTTCATTGCTTGCCGCAAAACCCGAAATAACAATGGCCACGCGCACGATTTTCAATTACAACCGCTTTTCTGACGCCTTCATTCAGGCAGGTATTTTCGAAAAGTCTCAGGGTGCTTTGCAATCATTGAACCGCATCAGCGTCTTTAACAGATTTTCTGATTTTACTGTCAAAGCCGAATACGAAATGGTTTCAAGTCATTTTTCTTCAAACGCCAATCTTTTGTCGAGCTGGGCAATTGCCGCAAACAATGCCGGAATGAAAGCCTTCAACACCCGGAGCAATCTGCTTGAATCGTCACAAACCTTCATTTCAGGCGAACTTGAGAGACTTGAAGTGAATTTCAGTTCAGGCAGAACTGACTTTCAGCTTGGCAGACAGCCAATCAGTTTCGGCACCAGTCATTTCATTTCGGTGGCAGATATTCTCGCACCATTTCAGCCGGGCTATCTTGACGGCTCATTCAAGCCGGGCATCGATGCTCTGCGGATTCGCCGCACCGCCGGCGATACCGGAGAAGCTGAAATCATTCTGGCCGCTGCCGACGCTAACGCCGAAAATACCGTCATTGGCCGGCATCGCGACACATACAATGGCTTCGATCTCGAAATCTGCCTGGGCCGATTCAGGCGCAGAAACTTTGCAACGGCGGCGTTTGAAGGCGAACGAAGGCGTTATAATCTGTGGGGAGAACTTGCGGTTTTTGATCGACACAACAATGAAAGAAGCTTTGGCGGAGTGTCACGGCAGGTCGCAACCGCCTGGGTAACCGGCGCCGAACGCAGCACCGGCAAGGGCTGGCGCCATGGCCTCGCGATCATGCACCACGACTTCGGGGCGAGAAAAGTTGACGAACTGGCGGCGACACAGATGACCAGTCCATATAAGCAGGGCTGGGTGCATCTTGCCGCATCTGATTATCTGTTTGTGAACACCAGGCGTGAGATGAACCCTCTTGCCACCCTCAATTTGAACGTTCTTCACAACCTCAGAGACGGCTCCAACCTTTTTCAGCCCGTAATGAGCATCAGTACGGGCGACGAATCGGATCTTGCAATTTTTGCATGGCTCAACACCGGTCCTCGGCCTGTTTTCACTAAAGGAGCCCTCTTGCAGCGCAGTGAATTCGGCAGTTTCAGCAACGGCATCGGGCTTATCTACCGTCTGTATTTCAAAAACTAGAAGGCCTTATAAAAAACAACAGCCCCGGCAATAACCGGAGCTGTCTGTTTTATGTGCTTGAAATCAGAACATGAACTTGAAGAGATTGAAGAATTCCATGCGCATTTTCTTCATCATGTCACTGTTCCAGCTCTGAACTTCTTCGAGGGTGATTTCGCGACAACGGGCAAAATCTTTGTTGAGCATCTGCCTGAAGGCGCGGGCAACCCTGAAGTCTTCAAAGGCAATAACGTCTTCTGAATCGCAGCTGTGGCTGCGTGAATTTACGTTATAGGCGCCGAGAGTCACGGCAAACTGGTCGAACAGGCTGACCTTCGAGTGAAGTGTCTGGGCGCCCTGCCATTCGAAAATGCGCGCCCCGGCCCGCAGCACCTTTTCGTAAGAATCACGACCGGCCCAGCCACCACTCGGGTGATTGTTCGATTCGATCGAATTGGTGATTACCTTCACTTCAACACCGCGCAGAACGGCGTCTTCAATCGCGGTAACCAGACGGTCGGTCGGAATGAAGTAGGCTGACTGAAAAACCACTTCGCTTCTGGCGCGGTTGAGGTAGATTTCAAAGAGGTCGAGAATATTGTCGTCTTTGTCGCTGATTGGTGCAGTAGTGACGAAACGGGCATTGACATCGTCGAATACCGGCGGCACGGCAAAATAAACTGGAATCGGGCCACGAATAAGCTTGTCGGCATTTTTCAGGCCCTTGAAAGTGTTAACATCGGTTTTTGCCTTTTTCTGTCGGCTGATTTCACCGGTTTCGTTCCATTTGCTCAGGGTCAGGTCTTCCCAGTTGCGCTCGAATAGCCCAAGGATCTCTCTGACTACCGGTCCCTGCAGCTCAACATCGGTATCGCGCCAGCCATATTCGGTGATTTCGCCTTTGGCATACTCATCACCGATGTTCATGCCGCCAACAATAGCGATAGTTTCATCGATGATGAAAAGCTTCTGATGTGAGCGAAAGTTGGCCTTGGCCAGGTTTTTAAGAATCGGGTTGTTGATTAACACTTTGACGCCGGCATTGCGTAAACGCTGAATGACCCCGTCTTTTTTGCCGAACGAGAAGAAGTCGTCGAGGATCAGTTTAACGTCAACGCCGCTCTGCGCTCTTTCGCACATGATGTCGGTAAGGGCATTACCGGTTTCATCATCCTGGAAAAGCAGGGTCTGAACATAGAGATTCGACTGGGCACGTTTTGCATATTCGAGACGGTAATGAAAACTGGTGCGGCCGTTTACCAGCATTCTGACACGGTTCAACGGCACCAGGCGCGAGCGGGTAAGAGCATCGGCCGAGCCGGCCGGGTAGGTTTCGAGAACCGACCGGTCAAATTCTTCGAGCGCCTTGTCGAGTTCACGGGCTTTGAAGCGGCGCTGAATATTGTTTACACCGTATGACCCGAGGCCGAACAGTTTAACCGGCAGCGCCAGCCATGAGGTTTTTGAATATTTACCCCACTGATTAACGGTTGTCTGCTGAATTGCCTTGAATTCTTCGCGTTTTTTCGCCACAACGCTTTTCTGCCGCAGCATTTTGATGTGAGCCATGGCCTGGCGGCGATTTTCGGCGTCTTTAGTGCTTTTTGCATAGCTGAGCAGAACTTCCTGGGCTTTGGCAAGGCTTGAAGTGCGCTCAAGAACCAGATCGGCAAGTTGAAAAGTTGCCTCTTTCAGCAATTTCTGGTCAGTACAGCCGGCAATAAAATCTTCGAGCTGCTTTTGAATATCGGCAAGCTTTGCTGAGCGGTCAGGCGCAGCCAATGCCAGCACGATACTTTCGTATTTTTTCTGCAGCTCGCTTTTTTTAGAAACAACCCTTGAACCGGTGCGGGTTGCGGTTGAACTGTCAGAACCACGTGTTTCGGTGTCTGAACTCAAAACCGGCTCAGCCTGGTCATCGCTGCTGAACGAAGCAGTTACACCAATTGAATTATAATATTCTTTGCAGGCTGCCTGCAGCTCGGCGGCGAGTTGACTGACTTCAGCCGCATCGGCCTGATTTTCGACGGCTTCGCGGTAGCTTTTATAAACAGCCTGATAGCGGTCAAACAATGCCTTGGCATCAGACTGCGCAGCAAAAGCGGCCAGATTCAGAATAAAAGTAAGAACCAGCAGCAGAAATGCGGTTTTAAAACCAGCTCTTGTTAATTTCATAAATACCCCGCCATACAGTAGTGGATTATTTTGATTATACCCGAAAAAAATAATGCCGCCAGAGGCCCGGCGGCATTATTTTCTCAGTTTTTTTCAATAAAACCGGTACAGAACCCCTGGTTATTTTTTCTGGCGCAGAGAGAAAAAGCGTCTGGCGCCGGCGTGCAGCATCTCTTCGGCAACGCCTGAGATACCATTAGTGATGTCTGGCCTGATAATGGTTTTGTTCTGGTCAGATATCATCTCCGGGTTGTCATAAATCACCTGCAGCATATTCAGAACCTCATCGCGGGGCAAATTATCAGTACCGGCGAGCAGCGCCCTGAAACCGACTGTCTGAACCTGGGCTTCCTGGCCCTGATATGATTTTTCGGGTATGGTTTCAGCTGAAAAATAAGGGTATTCTGACACCAGCTTCTCACGCACGGCAAAGGGAACAGCCACCAGCCGCAACGGCGTTTTAGAGGCCAGACGACTGATGCCGTCGGCCGGAACCGCGCCGGCATAATAGACGGCATCGACATAGCCATCATTGAGCGACTCGGTTGCCCGGGTAAATCGCTCATAAACGAAGGTATAATCTTCGGATTTCAGCCCGGCAGCACCGAGCACCAGCATGACGCTGGCGGCACTGCCGCTGTCTTTTTCGCCGACGGCAATGCGTTTGCCTTTAAGGTCTTCGATGGTCTTTATCGCCGAATCAGCCCTGACGATTATCTGAATTACTTCAGAATAAAGAGAGGCAAGTATGCGAAGTTCAGTGAAGCGATTGCCGGTAAAGCTATGGGCGCCATTGAAGGCCATCCAGGCCACGTCACTCTGAACCAGCGCCAGATCGATCTGACCACGCCTGAGATACTCGATATTGGCGAGGGAGCCGGCCGTAGGCTCCGCTATTGTGACCAGATTCTTCATTTTACTGCTGAACAGACGAGCGATTGAATTACCAACCGGGTAATAGGTACCGTTGATTGTGGCCGTACCCATCGAATAGAATTTCTTGATCAATCGCACCTGATAATCGCCAGCCGCATAAGCAGCTGAAGTCAGGCAGCAGACGGCAGACATCACAATCAGCAGAATTTTGAAAATTCTCATGACTGAGACTCCTTTCTCTGCCAGGTTGTGGTTGTGTTGCCACGACCGGCACTGACCTGCATCGCCTCGTGAGCGCGCTCGACGAGTTGATAATGGCGTTCGACAGCAGTTTCAAACTGACAGATGCCAACGCTGATACTGACATTGAACTCGAAGCCATCGCGCTTGACTGGAGATGCAGCAATTCTTTCCCGCAGACGTTCGGCGAAAATCAGCGACTGCTCGGCCGAAGTATGGGCAAGAATGGCCGCCATTTCATCGCTGCCGGTGCGGGCAGTAATGTCTGTCGCCCGTACCGAATCGCGCAGAATCTTTGCCAGGTCGAAAAGCACCGCGTCTGAGGCCCCGTTGCCATACTTTTCATTAAGGCCGGCAAAGCCGTCAATGCAGAAAATGACCAGGGTAAGAGGGAACCCGAAGCGCCGGGCCCGCTTGATTTCGTCTTCGAGCCGGATGTCGAAAAATTTGCGCACATACAGCTCGGTCTGGGTATCGACGATCGAAAGCTCATGCAGCCTGGCGTTGTCGATAGACATGGCCATCTGATTGGCGACCGCAAGAAGCAGATCGAGGTCTTCAGATGTAAACGGCCGACTGTTCGAGCGATCGGCAAGATTGATGACACCCATGATGTTGCCATGCACGGTAAGCGGCACTGAAATCAGCGTATCTGGCGACTTTGTGCCGGCGCTGCTGTCATAATTCTTGAAACGCTCGTCGGTCCGGCAGTCCATGCAGAGAATCGGTTCACCGGTTTTTGCCACCTCACCGGCAATACCTTCGCCGACCTTGAGTGCAAATCTTGGTCGGGCAGCGCCACTTGAACTCACGACAGGAGCTTCTACGGCGGCAGCTTCTTCGGGCACAACTGATTCTTCAGTTGCAGCGCGAACCTTTGCGTCATCCTCGCGCTTACCTTCGAGATGAGAAAGACGGGGATCCGAGTTTTCGGCAGTTGCGGCGCCAGCCGCTTTGAAACTTTCGACCTTCAGCAGTGTGCGATCTTCGTTCAACAGCATGATCGAGCCGCGACGGGCCTGAAAGAGCTCGACAAGATGTTCAAGACAGCCATCCAGAGCCTGCTGATAAGTTGCAGAAGTGTTGATCAGCTGAGTAACCCGGTAAAGGGCGCTGAGCTCCATAACCTTTTTTCTGATGCGGCGACTCATGTTATTGAAGCAGCCGGCCAGAAAACCCAGTTCATCGCTGCGGTTCATATCGACGGTCGCTTCAAGATTGCCTTCGCTGAGCTCATCTGCTTTATGGGCGATTTCGATGATCGGGCTGGTCATTCTGATGCTGAACCAGGTCGCCAGCATGAACGCGACAACCGACAGCAGAATGACGAATTTGAGCGTTTTTTCGCCGATCGACCTGGCAACCGCGTAAACTTCACCGGCATTTTGGAAAACGAAAATTCTCAGACCATAATGCAGAATTGGCAGAGAGATGGCGACCTGCGGCGAAGTGCCATTGCTCTTCGGCAGAAGGTCGTAGGCACCGCAGGGCTTTTCCATGAGATCAGAAATCAGCTCTTTCGGGAAATCGGGCTGCTCAAGAATGTTTTCGCCGGTCTGGGTAACGAGAAAATAGCGGAAGTTGGTGCCAAAGGTAATGCCTTCGAGCGACTTTCGCAGTTTGAGAAAGGACACAGTGGAAATGACAACCGGGCTTTGAGGACTGTCAGAAATCGGCGCTCTGACGTGAAAGGCCTCTGGTGAGAAAAAAATGCTCTGAGCTGAGTTGAAAAGAAGCTGCTCAGGGACTGAAAGCGCCGTGATGGCGTTCTGATCTGGTTTCGAGTGATTCAGAAGCTTCCCGTCAGAGGCAACAAGCACCAGACGTTCGACGTATTCATAAGCCTGATCGAGCTGCTGCAGGGCGTGCGAGGCACCCTCTGAAGCCGGCTCACGCAGACGAGCGTCAGCGGCCACATAGCGGGTCAGCTCATCATAGACGCTGACATACTGGTCAACCTCGTATTTTACCTGCTGAAAGGCCTGAATGTTGCCTTCGATAAGAATATCGCGGGCAATTTCGCCAAGAATATTGAACGAATAAAGCCCCAGCGAAAGGAGTGGCAAAATCGTCAGAAGAAATATGCCAAGCCAGGCCCTGAGCTTGATGCTTTTAAAGAAACCAGGCTTCGCACCTGATGTTTTGTTCATGCTGATTACCCGTTAAGAATAGGTTTTATGTACCCTGCCAGTGTAATAAAAAACCGGCCGGCAAGTAAAGTTTTATCGTGTTCGCCCCATCTGCCGCATCAATTCTTCGAAGCGCCGCGGAAAAGTCGAACGATGATCTTTTCGCCAGGCGATAGTTTCGGGCAGATTTCGCCAGATATCGTGAATGCCCAGAGTCGCACCTGCCTGCAGCAGGAGTTTTGCCACTTCGAGGTAATCTTTCTCGTCTTTCGAAGCGGCCGGAAAAGACTTCTGATTTTCGACAGCGGCGGCTGCCAGATGCAGAGGCGTCTGCCAGTTATTATTCAGACAGTCAGGGCCGGAATTGTTTTCGAGAAGAATCCTCACGGTGGCGGGGCTGCCATTGGCCGCGGCAAAATGCAGCGGCAGGTTGCCATCGATATCCTGAGCCAGAATATCGGCGCGGCGGGTAAGCAGAAATTCAAGAATCTTCGGGTAGCTGTAGAAAGCAGCATAATGCAGCGGCGTAAACTTTTTCAGCCCATCAACAGCATTTACTTCTGCGCCGGCATTTATAAGAACATTCACCATGGCGTGCTGCCCGTTAATGACAGCCAGATGCAGAGGTGACCGGCCCAGTTCATCATTCATCGTTGCCAGAATCGGGTTTCTTGTCAGAGCCCGGTGAACACTATCGAGGTCGCCGTCGGCTACAAGACGGTGAAAAGGATCGGCTGTCAGTGGGAAAACTACTCCGACCTGAAGATACAGAAACAGAAAGAAAACACTCAGCCATTTTGGAAACACTGAAAAAACTTTACATTGCTTAAACAAAAGCCGTCTCTCCGAAAACCAGATTGTCTGCTAGAATTATATTAGAAATAGCCATCAGGAGATATACCATGAAAAGAATAATTTTCAGCATGCTGTTATTCGTTCTGTTTTCAGCATCGATTCTGTCAGCTCAACCAGTTCAGCAACAGGATCACGAAGCGATTCTGAAGGGTCTTGGGTTTGCTTTTCAGGGTAAAGATTTTAAAACCGTCAAAATTGCACTTTTCAGCATAAAAGAGAAGGATTCTGATGGTGCAATAGCCTCCGAAGGGCACAGTATTTCTCAAGATTCAGGCAATCAGCAGTTGAAGGGCAAACTCGTCATCGGTGGCTATGATTATATTCTCAGAGTAACAAACTATGCTGCCATTAATATCGAAGCCGACCTTTTCAGCGAAGATACCCGAACCTCAGCCACAGATAACGGCGAACTGAAACTGCCGGTACCTCTGGGTCATGTATCTCTGAATCTTAGTGAGCCTGACCCGGGCTGCCCGGTAATTACAGGTTCTTTACGGCTCAAAGACGAAAAGGTTACCTCTGTCAGCGGAGAGTTCGAACTTTATCTCAATGATATGACCAGAGCTGGTAAAAAGAACCGGAAAGATCAATCTTCAGACTCAGATTCTGGCATGCAGTAAGTCTACGGTTTCAGTCTTGCCCTTCAGGGCGACACTGCCAAATGGCGAGAGGCGGTTTTTATCTTCAAATCCGTCAGCAGCGAGAGTACTGACAAGATATCTCTGTTCTGCCAGTTCTGAGGCCTGCGCATTTATTCTGGCGGCGGTATTTACTGTATCGCCGATGATGGTAAAATCTCTTTTGCTGCTGATACCAAGCAGACCGGCAATAACACTGCCACAGTGAATACCCGCTGCCACCGGGAAAGGCAGCAATCCGTCTCTCTCAGCTTCGCTGATAATCTGCAAAGCGCGCATTGCCATGGCATTGCTTTTCTTCAGACCTTCGGGGCTGTAAAAATAGGCAAGAATTTTTTCGCCGATGATCTTGTCGGCTTCGCCGTCGTTGTTGATGATAATACCGCAAAGAACATCGACCTGCGCGCTCACTCCGGCCAGAAGGTCTTCAGACGCAAGTTTTTTCTGCAGCTCGGCAAAGCCCGGCACTGAAAGATAGAGCACGGTAACATCGAGATGCATGCCGCTTTCGGCTTTTCTCAGGCTCTTCTCATCGCTGGCAATTCTTCTGGCTGCCCGCGAAACCATCTGTCCCATCAATTCGCGCTCCTGCAGACCACGAGCCATGCCGTTGAATGCCTGCAGCATCTGTCCGAGCTCATCAGACCTGTTAGAGGCGATGCGAAAGTCATACTGCTGTGACGCCATCATTTTTACGCCCGCATGCAGCTGCCTGACCGGCAGAGCGACGTCTGAAGCGACCAGCAGTGTCAGCAGAACGACCGCGAGAATCGAAAACATAAGCATTGCAAGAAATCTTCGTCGGCCGTTTTCAATGGTCGTCATTATCTCATCCTCGGGAATCACGGCGATAAGCAGCATGGTTTCGTTATGACTGCCAAGTCTTGCCTCAACCAGACATTCACGACCGGCAACAACTCTGCGGCTGCTCAAGGGACCGTTGGCCGCGACGGCAAGCCTTGCAATCTGTGCAATTTCCGGGTTCCAACACCCCGAAACCGGGTATTTAAGTGCGCCATACATCAGTTTGGCCTCGGCAAAAACCGGAAATGGCACTTCAGCATTTTTAAAAATACGACGCACAGTGCTGTTCAGGCTGTCAGTGAACAACCAGTAGACGATCAGCTCCGGCTTAAGAAAGCCAGGAAACGGCATCAGTCTTAAACAGCCACTGCCGGTCGAGTAAAAAAGTCTGATCGGCAGATCGAGACCGTGCACCAGCTTAAAAAAAGCATCAACACCGAACATGGTACGAAAAATTTCCAGACCGGCATCGAGAGTCATCTCGCCCTTGACCGCATCACCGGTACTTATGGCTTTGGCGGCAGCTTTTTTTTCGATACCGAGTGAATTCATCAGGTTTTCAATTGAAGTGTTGATAAGAAGTTTGAAGTCACTCGACTCTTTTTCGCCCTTAGTGGCCATTATCGAGTGATTCCAGCCAAGCGAACTGAAAACGATTGCTTCGTTAAAACTGGTTCGGCCGGTGTAACCGTGGTCGATCCTGGTCTGAGCGCGAATATATTCTTCAAGTTCATACAGATCCTGTTTAGATGGGTTATCCAGCGACCGTGCCATCTGAATCAGCTTCTGCGAACCGGAAATTTGCCTGATTTTTTCCCATTCCATGGTTTCCTGTATGAACTGTCTTCTTTCAAGCTGCTCGATCAATGAAACCATGCGCACCCGCTCTTCGTTGACGCGCAGATCCTTCTGTTCAACCGCATACCATTCATTTACCGTATAAACACAGGTAACCGGCACAATAGCCGAAGCAAACAGCCCAAGCCAGAGCTGAACTGGAAAGCTTCTGGAGACAAAGGTATGGCCCCGCAGACTGCGATACCAGAAAATCAGCAGAAAGAGAACGAGCAGCGTTCCAGGCCAGACCGACCTGACTTTTTCCGGCAGAGTCTCAATTGCCAGAACCAGCTGTGAACTTTGAGAGCCATTGTTTATGAGAATTTCAGAAAAATGCCAGCCTGGCAGCGATGGCAGGCTGCCAGCAGCAACCAGCCCGGCAGCCGCAGGAAACCCGGCAGAAACATGCTTTGCCCCACCCCGCAGCGAGAATTTCAGCCCTTCGCTTTCAAGAAGCGGCACGAGAAAACGGAGAAAATTGTCGTGAACACTGCTCTTTTTGAAAGCACACATGATGGCGCCAATCTGAAGAACCTCTTTCCTGGAAACTACCCGCCGCAAACCCGTTCCGTTAAAATCAATCATTGCCCGGCGCCGCAATTCAGGGTCACGCAGCAAAATCGGCTGCCAGAAAATATAACAGTCGCTGCCCTCGATATGCCCATCGGCCAGCCTTGCATGGGCGTCATTGTAGAAAGGCCAGAAACGCATGTTAATGCCCAACATTATCGCAGCCTTTTTCATGAAGTTTTCTGTGTCCGGCACCTTACCGGTATATAACCTGAGCGCCAGCAGTCTGAGAAAGTCGAGAACCAGTTTTTCGAGTTGCGGCTTGCCATAATAACTGACAAGCTTCCAGTCGGGAGTGATGCTTTGACTTTCTGCCCCGCCAGGTTTGTGCAGAACCGCAAAAAGTTCGGGGCTTAGTCCGGAGGCTTGCAGTTTAACCAGCATTTCATCGGCAGCGACTTTAAGAGAAGCTGCCGTCGCCCCACTGGGATTCCAGGCATTTGCCGCAGCCATATTTTCAGAGAGCGCGTCGACATACTGCTCAAAAACGATTTTCTGCTGTTCTGGAGCTCCGACTCTGGCTTTCAGATTGGCAACAAATGAGCGGGCGTCGCGCTCAACGTGGCGACGGCGAGTTTCAAGACCGCTTTTTTCGGTCACAAACCAGGCGACCAGCGGAAAAATAAGACAAAATGCGCCGGCCAGAAATGCAAGTGGCATGGCAAAGCGGCTCTCAGACAGGCCTGATGCCGTCAGCATCGCCTTTTCAGGGCTGACCGGAATGCCTTTGCTGCTTTCCTGATTTTCTTTAAGACGGAGCCGATGTGCAACCAGCATTGATTCAATCGACTCGCCAGCCGGTGGCTGCATATTATAGACAAATTCGTTACCGTAACCAACTTCATTCCACTGCAGCGGCATTTTTTCGACAGTCTGTACCAGATGACGATCAGCAATTATCGGCCATTCGGCAAAATCTCTGGTCATGCTTTCAAATTCAGCAGCGTGTTTGAAAACACTGCCAAACATGCCGTAATCACGACGACTGAAGCGACTGCCGGTTTCGCCGGCAACGATTTCGCCGGCAGACAGACCGATGCCGATTCTATAGGTAAACAGGCCGGCCTTTTCGCGGTCACTGTTTATTTCCTGCAGTTTGCGCAGCATGCAGATACTGGCAAGGGTTGCCCGCATACCCGGCGACTGATGAAAATGAAAGTCATCGGCAAAGACCGCCTCGATGGCATCGCCGATAAACTTGTAGATTTTTCCGCCAAAGCTGCCGATGATTGTGGCCATCTCGGTAACGTGAGCATTCAACAGGGCGGTAATCTCAACTGCCGGCCGTTCTTCACACATGCTGGTAAAGCTGCGAATATCGGTTACCAGAACCACGCCGGTGAATTTTTCGGTAGGGGCACGACCGCTACCGGTTGTGTTGGCAACCGCATTTACCGCGTGCTCAGAAAGCATCGATGCCAGCCGATGCCTTTCTTCAAGCCCCAGAATCATGGCGTTGAATTCGCTGTTAAGCAGACCAATTTCGTCGGTGCGTTCTATAACCGGCAGCTGTTGCAGCTTACCGCATTCAACCGCGTCAAAGCCGGATTTTATTGTCTGCAACGGTCTGACAATTCTCAACCAGACGCCGATAACACTTACTGCCAGCATGCCGAGAGCCAGCACACCCAGCAGCATAAAAAGCAGAACCCGCCAGCGATGCTCGCTGTCTTTGCAGGCGTGATCGATTGCGCCAATGAGAACGGTACTGTCGAAATGCCGCGAGGCATAAGCAACAACCGACATGCCGGCCATCGTCGTCTTGAGAATGCCGCTTTTAATACTGAAAGCCGAGTCGGCAAGTCGCTGGCAGGCCCTGAGCTGCTCCTGCGAAAAGGCTCTGTCCGGTCTAAGAACCATCTCAACACCTTTATCGCTGCGTTTAAAAGCCGCGAGCTTTATCTCCGGCGCGCGCAAACCAAGCTGTTCAACGCTTCTGGCAATTACCGTGCGGTCAATATCCGATTCAAGCCAGGCGATCATAATTACAAAACGCTTTTTCCCGCCAATGGTAAGAAAATCGTGCATGCAGCCGAGATAACCGCGACCGGTGTCGCTTCTGACAACCAGACCGCGATAACGGGCCAGTTCAACGTCGATTCCTTCGTTATCTCGCTTGAACGACTGCATTGCCGCCAGATTTTTCTCATCGATCCGATGTGGTGGCAGGGTGAATTCTGGTTCTTCCCGCAGCAGCGTCTTGCGCAGATTCAGCGTATAAGGCAGACCATAGAACCTGGCAAGCACATCAAACCCGGAAACCTTGATTTTTCCTGAGCTTTCAATTTCATAGCCCCCGCCGAGATCATATAAAGCAAAGCCGGTAACCGAAAGCCGGCCGCCACGACTACTGATCAATTCGCGAACCCTGGCAAAAACTGCACTGCCACTGGCAATCCCACCACCGGCAAGCGTTCTTTCAATTGCGCTGTCGTCACGAATTTCGGCCAGCAGCGACAGATAATCGCTTTCGAGCGTTTCCTTGCTGGCATCAAAGTCAAGCAGGCTGGTGACCAGAGTCTCTTCAAGATTATTCTCGTCAGCCTTGAAACGCTCAAAAATATAAGCGGTGGCCGAGGTAATATAAAGAGAAACCGGCAGGGTCGCAGCCAGCAGAATAACCACAGCGAAGCGGCTGCTGATCGAAACAAATGGCCAGACTCCCAGAATCGCACCGCGCAACAACAGCAGAAGCAGCAAAGAAACTGATGCAAGATTAAGCAGACTCAGCCAGGCCGGCAGTCCCCTTTCATCACCTGCAGGAAGCAACAAAAAGGCGACATGAGTTTCGAACGGCAGAATGCGACAGTAAAGCTGGTATTTTCCGAGAGGCTGCGCCCACGGGAAACCCTCTTTTTCCCATCTTTCAATATTTTTATCGGCCAGACCAAGCTGCTGACGCCAGTCTTTAAAGATCTGCGAAGAAGCGATGCGTTTAGGAAAAAGCTGATCAGGCCCGGCAGTCTTGAACATCCTGAGAAAGCCGCCGGCCATCTCGACGCCAAGACCGGCTTTTTTGGCCGCCAGAGTCATTGAAGCCGCGTTTAAATCCTTATTGCGCGGGACAATGAGAAAGAAACCCACACTTCTGCCATCGCCAGTTTCGGCAAAATCCCAGAGTAAAAATGACGGGATCTGGCGATAGATAGCCGGAGTGGCGATATTGCGCTGTTCACCGGCAATCAACGGTATCCGGCAACCATGCCCGAAAACCTTCTGCAACAGCTTTTCACTGCGCCTGGTCTCTGCATCGCCTTTTTTTTCGTGAGAATTCTCATCGATCAGGCTCTGCATGATCATTTCCATCGGTCGCCGGCTGGCATTTTTTTCATTGGTATGCCATGTCTGAACACCTGGTTGTCCGGGTTGACGCAGAAAAACCCAGAGGTGGTGCTGCGGAAACGGCGCCGAAAAAATATTACCGGCCAATTCACCGGCTGGCAGACTTTCCGGCCTCCGACCAGGGTATTCGCGCAGCAATGAAGTCAACCCTCTGCTGAAGCGGACCCCATGCTCTGCCATGTGCAGTGAGAAATCGAGATTTGCTGAGATTTCGCCGAGTTTCTGGTTCGCCAGACGCTCCTGTTCCTGGTCATGCCAGCGCCAGACAATGGCATCAACCTCGCGCCAGCCGCGGTTAACGGCCAGAAGCGGCAAAAACAGGAGCAGCACGAGAAGAAGATTGCTCAGCCGGTCTTTCATTTTTCCATCTGCAGATTTGACTTATCTCAGATTGTAAGCTGATAAACCTTCAAAGGCAAAGATTTCCCTTTCAGCTCGACTTCGCCAAATTCACGGGCAGTAAAATCGCGCGAAGCGAGTTCATAAACATTCTGAGAGATCAGACAACGGCCAAACCGCAGTTTTTCGGCCTGCCCCTCGATTCGAGCCGTTACGTTAACAGCGTCGCCGATAACCGTAAAATCACGTTTTTCGCCAACCCCGAGAAAGCCGGTAATTACTTCGCCGTAGTTCATGCCGATTGCCACCGGGAAAGGCAGCTGGCTGCGGTTTTCGGCCATAATAATTTCCTGGGCGGCGCGGCAGGCGGAAAATACCGCGCCGGCACGGTCACGTTCAGCGTGAAAAACCGCCAGAAGTTTGTCACCGATGATCTTGTCAACGTCACCACCCTGATCCATTATAATGCGCGACAGCGAACTCACATGCCCCTTGAGGTCGGCAATGAGCTGGTCGGCAGACATTCCCCTGATCCAGGTCGAGAAGTCGGGAATACCAATATAGAGGAAAACGTATTCAGTGCGTCGACTTGCCTGCTCCTGATCCTTGAGAGACACCTTCAAAGCAGTCTTAGAAACCATGCGACCCATGAGCATTTTTTCTTCAAGGCCCTTCATCATGGTATCGAATGAATCACAAAGAACCCCAAGTTCGTCGGAGCGCGAAATGCGGATTCTGTAAGCATAGTTTTCACTGCCGGCTGCCCGGGCGCCTTCGATCAGACATCTTATCGGCTCAAGAATATCAGCAGCAATGTTTCGGGCAATCAGAAGAATCAACCCCATGGACACCAGCAGCAACAGGTTGAAAAGCAGACGATTCCTGTCGGTAACGGCTCTTATGGGCTCTTCAGGCGCCATTGCCATCAGCATCGAGGTCATCTGGGTAATGCCGGGGCGACCTTCGACCAGCCAGCCCGCTCCTTCAAACTCTACCGATGTCGACACCGGCAGGTTCGATGCAGATATCATTGCGGCGTGAGGGGTAATCATCTGCCTGAATGCCGATTTTCCCTCGGGCACGAGTCGACCGTATCTGTGCAATTCTGCCGGGAAAATAAGGTAGTTTCCCTTGTAGTTTCTGGCAATCCTCGCCAGATAGCCATCGAAGTCAAACAATACCATCCAGACCATTATGTATTCTGGCTTTTCAATTGTCGGTACCGGATAAATTATGATACCGGCAGTTCCGGAAAGAACGTTCATTACTATCGGCAGACCCAGACCATGCGACAACTTGATGTAAACATCGTCGCCGAACAATGAACGAACAGTCTGCAGACCAGTTTCAACGACAATTTCGCCTTTGATGGCGTCACTGCGCATTTTAACTTCGCCCAGCCGTTGATTGCGCCGGCTTGCCAGATTACCGGCAATCTGCTGCAGCATCATGGCAAACTCGGTGGTATCGTCTTTATTATAGCCCGAACTTGCAAAATCCCAGCCGCTTTTGCCGGCAACCGCGATATCGCGCGGAATGAAATTAAATACGCTTCGGTCGAGAGTGCGCGCCTGCAGATGCCATGAATCGGTCATCCCCTTCAGAAGCTTTTTCAGCGGTTCTACTTCTTCGGGGCCTGAGGCATTGTTAATCACCCGCATCAGATTCACGGTCGAGGTTGCATAGGTCCAGTCACTGACCATTTTCCAGCCCAGCGGCGCCGAAAAACTGTCGCGCAGTTCAAAGAGATCGATGAATCGCTGCAGATCGCTGCGCTCCTGCGACATTCTGGCGTTCTGGTCCTCGCTCAGATAAAGTTCAGACACATAGAACACGGTAATAATAGGAACAACCGCAGCAGCAAGAAGTGTTAGCCACATTTTCCCTGCAACAGAGCGGTTCAAAACTGCAGTGCCCGTCGAAATTCTTAACCAGTAACCAAGCATCAAAACAAAAAGCACTGCAATAAGGGCCTGTGACGGCAAATCATCACCCAGGCCCTTGGCAATGGCCTGATTGCGTCGGGCCACGATCAGATCGTGCTTGATTCCATCAAGGTTGAAGCTGCCTTCATTGATCACATAATGCTGAAGAACCGCGGTGTCGGTCGACAGCAGGGCATTTCTGAGCTCATCGGGAAAATTATCGGAAAAGCTGGCCGCCGCATCGGGGGCTTTTATGCCGACTAGAGTTTCGCCGCTGTAACCATCGAGAAGAATTGGCAGGGAGCGTTTAAGGGAATCGACTCGGGTCGAAACAAGCATCAAACCGTTGTGTTCACCTTTATCGTCGGTAAGGAAATAATAGAACATGAATTCAAGGTCAGCTTCGAAGCGAACTTTAGCGGTGCGATTCAGGTATTCGAATACGAACATCGAGTCGGTGATGCGATCGCTGAAAACTCCTGGGGCATGGATATTTGGAATAAGCTCTGACAATAAGACACTGCTGCTGCTTATCTCAGTTTCATATTTTTTTCTCAAGTTTGCCAGGCTGGTGAGGCCAGCGAGAGTATCGGGCTGGAAACCGTGACTGTAGACTGCTCTGGTTGTGAAGATATCTTTGCCCTGTTTCGTTTTGCGATCAAAAAGAAATACAGCGGCACGTTCAGGCTTGCCCCTTTCCGGTTCGATGCTCGAAAATCTGCCAGCAATCCGTTCAGAAAGATCGCTGCTCGATGTGGCGGCAAAAACCAGATTTTCCATATCGAGAAGCAGCCTGCGACTGACGTTGTCAAAGGCGACCTGAACCGCATCTTCACACTTGAACTGCTCGATAAGTCTCAGATTGTCGGCAGACAGTTCAACTTTGCGACGATTCAGATAAGAATCTCTCAAAAGGGTATCGCCCCAGAAAAATCCAGCAAAAATCAGCAGAATAAAAGCGGCACCGACGAGAAATACGCTGAAATGAGAGAAGCCACTGCCACTACCGGCGACTATCCGGTTCAAATCGGTCTTTTCATTAAGACCCGCGTCAAAAGATCCCGTTACGACCTCAACTGCCGCTTCACCAGCTGCAGGGGCCTCCGGGAGACCGCCGATCTCAGACAGAATAAAAGCCGGGTTGTCTTCGCGGTCAGCTATTTCCTGAAAGGTCATTCCCTTATGCTGCAGGTTGTTGCAGATTTCGCGATCAATTACCAGAGGAAAAGCGGGGTTTTTAACCGAGCAGGCCTCAAGCACTTCAGCCCGCTTGATCGGGTCACCAACTATGGCGAAATCGAGGCGGGTATCGACACTGCCGATGCTGCCGGCAAACATTTTTCCGTAGGCCAGACCAACGCCGATCTGATATTTGAACAACCCCTTTTTGCTGCGCTGACGATTGATCTGCAGAAGCCTGACAAGCATCTGAGAGGCGGCATTGAAGGCCCGCTCAGAAGCGGACTCATTCATATCGGGATTTTCGGGAAACACCGCTTCGATAGCGTCGCCGATAAATTTGTAGATTCGGCCGCCATTGTCTGAAATAATGCGGGTCATCTGGGCAAAGTGCTCATTGAGCAGCTCTGTAATTTCATCCGGCCGGTATTTTTCACACATGCCGGTAAAATTGCGAATATCCGACACCAGAGCCACCCCGGAAAAAGCATCAGTATCTGCATCGCCGCCGGCTTCGTTTTTACGGCTCATGGCTTCGATCGCATGGTCAGAAATCAGAGTCGCAAGCTTTTCCCTTTCCTTCAGACCTTTTGCCATACTCGAAAATTCATAACAGAGCAGCCCCAGTTCATCATTGCTGCTGCTTGTAATTTCGATATCGAGATGACCGGCAGAAACCTTATCCATAGCCCCTTTCAGATCGGAAATCGGGTCGAGAAAGAGTCTGCCGGAAAGATAGCTGCAGATAAGAACCACAACCAGTGTCAAGCCGAGAATAAACGCAAGCATCATCAGACGATAGCTGATCGCCTGCTCAAGCTCGAAATGCTGTGCGCCCCCGGCAATAACTGTCTGAGAATACTTTTTAGAAGGCATGGCGACCAGCGACAGATTATCGTATCTCGCTCCGGCATAACTGTCGCGGAAGCGGGCGACCTCAGCCAACGAACTGCTCTTTTCAAGAAAGTCGGCACCTGAATGGCGATCCGGTTTGTAGAGATAAGTCAGACCCTGAGGTGAAATGCGATAAGCAACGAAGATGAACCCCGGATTATTAAGGCCGAAATAGTCGACCGAATGTTTAAAAGTCTTGACGTCGAGGGCCTGATCATCCCAGACGACCATAAGGGCATATTTTTCCTGCCCGTCAATTTTGATCAGCTCGTGCATCTGAGTTGCGGTAATCATGCCAAGCTGACGCGTTATCGGGAAAGAGCGGCGCTTGTCGACCTCTTCGATCAGGTCGTTACCACTGATCGACTTATATGCCTCGATCGATGTGGTCTGCTGCGGAGTCGCTTCAAAATCCTTAAGCTTTATTCCGGGGTGTGTGGCAAGTATCTTTTTTCGCAGGGCGCTTACAAGCGGAAACTTGAATGCTTCAAAAGTCGGTTCGCCTTCTGCCTGAGTGTGGCCGCTGTATTCTCTGATTCCCTCCCCCGTTTCATCCATGATGGCAAAACTGAGAAGAGGCAGTGGCTGCGGCCGATCACGAAAAATACTGGCAATCCGATCACGGGCCGCGGCACTGGTGGGCCCCTGTTCCTTCAGCAGGCTCCTGAATTTTTCATCGACTACGGCTTCAGCAAAAGCCGACTTATATTCGTCAAGAATCTGGGCTTTACGGGCATCGAACTGCTTAATACAGAACTGCAGCTGCGAAACCGTCTGAAAGTGTATCGCCCGGCGATACTGGGTAACATAGCCGTAGGCAGTGATGATCAGCATGCTGACCGGAAGAGTCGCGGCCAGCAGGTAAGTGAGGATAAACTTCAGCCTGAGGTTGATATCCGGCCAGGCACCAAGCAGCCAGCCCCTTATAAGAAGCAGTAGCAGAGAACCGCCGGCAAAAAGATTGATAAAAAACAGCCAGAGGGGTCTTGCCGGGTCTTTGATCACCGGCATCAAAAGTACTGCGAGATGCGACTGGCCTTTGCCGAGATATGAATAGGCATTGAAATTGCCCAGCTGAGTGACGGGCGGCACGCCTTCGTGCAGCCACTTTTTGAGATCGTTCTCCTTCTGTGAAACTTTCTCGCGCACCCAATCTTTGAGCAACCCAGACTTATGCAGCGGCGATTGAACAACCAGTCCGCCAAAACCTCTGAACAAGGGAATAAACGCACCATAACCGACTTTCTGCTCCCGCAGATCTCTCAGAGATAGAAGTTTGCCCGAAAAATTACGGGTTTCATCGCTGCGGGTAAAAAGAAACAGGCCGTATGAGCCCTTACCTTTGACCTCGAAAAAATCCCACATGAACCAGTGCGGAAAAAAGCGATAGAAAGCAAACGAAGGGCGGCCCCGCTGGGTTCTCGCCATAATGTCCGATCTTGCCTCACCACCGAGAATGCCGGCAACCATGGCATCGTTCTGGCGGGCAATATCGCCGGTCATTTTTTCACCACGGTTGATGCGCACCAGATGTTCGAAAGCACGGCAAAAAGCTCTTCGACTTGGGCGATAGTCGGTATGCGACAAAAGCATGTCGGTATTTGCACCGTTGTCTGGTATATGGAACAGAAACAGTTCATGCTGCGGAAACGGCCAGCGAAAGATTTTTTCAGATCTCTGCTGCAGGTTTGAAGCCAGCTGAGCCGGTTTCAAATCGGCCTCCACCAGAGATCTGAAAGCTTTAATGAAATCACCGCCGCGGCGGGCAAACTGAAATGGAAAATCAGAGCCGGCAGCAAGAGCCTCAACTTCCTGTTGTGCAAGTTCCTTCTGTTCCTGGCGTTTCCAGTGGGTATCGATACCGGCCAGAAAGCTGATGGCAAAATTCAAAGACAGCAGCGGCAGAAAACACAGCAGAATGGGCAGATACAGACTCTGCCCTTTTCCTGTCCGTGATTTTGCGGTTTTACTCAACTGCCACCCCCGGATTCAGTTTTTTTTGCATTTCTTATCAGAAAAATAATGTCGAAAAAAGACCAGACATACGCATAGAAAGCAATATCAAACCAGGCGTTACTTCTCATGTTGGTCTCAAGTTTCGTCAGCCCCGTAGTTTTTCCGGTTCTGAGAGCAATATCGACTTCCCTTTGAATAACCGGCACCACTTCTGCTGCATAGATCAGAAGGCTGGCCGTCACCAGAAAAAAGAACACAGCGCCCCTGATTTTGTGCCCCAGTCGCCAGGCCCCAAGCCCCGGGCAAACCAGGTTTAAAACCATCGCGCGCAGCATGCCGGGCGGGCCGTCAGCCGCTTTAGCCTTGTCGACGTTTTTTTCAACTGCAGGCAGATCGGTCACTTTAGACCGGCAGAATGGGCAGATCAATGCCTCCGGCATTATCAGCTCGGCACACCAGGGGCATTTAACCCTTTTGCTTTCGTCTACCTTTTCAACCATAGTTGCTGTTCTGGCTATGAGATTCCTGTTTTCATGACTTATCTACAACTTATGACAAGACAAGCTGAGTGATATATAAAAAATCAGAAAAAAATCCAGCAGTTTTTTTTATTCCTAAATGGCTGAGCGGGCAGACCTGTTGTCCTGCCCGCTCTTTCTATGATTCCTTCCCTTGTTCAGGGCCTTGCTCGGTATTCAGTTGAGATCGAGATCGCCAAAAATCTTGAAAACGTGACCATCGCGGGCTACCCGCAGTTCTTTACCGGGAAATTCCCTGGGCAGTTCCTTCGAAAGCAGTTCAACAACTTCGTTTTCAATTTTTTCAATCAGGTCATCCGGTACACGGTTCAGAGTTGCCAGTTTGACCCTGAAAACATACCCCGGCCCAAACTGCGAACCAATCCCGACCGAGAATGAAACACCAAGGTCGAAAAGGCCGTCGGCGTCAGGAGTTACACCTCTGCCATGCGCAGGCCGGTTGGGTCTGAGAGGGTAAAGCTCGCCATACTTCTCTTCGAGGATGTGGTCAATGCGATTGAACAGATTTTGCAGCCGGTCTTCCCATTTTTCAAGTAACGGATTCTTCAAAACGCCTTCTCCAAAGGTTTTGCTACAATAATAACGCTGACTGTGTTATACTTTCGCCATCTTACCACATTAAGCAAATAATCTCCATGACTCTCAATGATTTCATCTTCAGCTTTGGTGTAGCCTTTGCTCTCGGATGTGATGCCTTTGCCGTCGGCATGGCTGTAGGAACCCGGGGTCCATGTCGTCGGGCCTGTTTCAGGCTGTGGTTTCATTTCGGGCTGTTTCAGTTTCTCATGCCCATCATCGGCTGGAGCATCGGCAGCTCGGTTTACGAGTATATCAAAGACGTCGATCACTGGATTGCGTTTGTGCTGATGTTCATCATCGCCACCAAAATGTTCAAAGAAAGCATGTCTGGTGATGAAGAAACGGGTGATGAGCAAAAAGAGCCTGATGCTGGCGCCGACCCGACGCGCGGCTGGTCGCTGGTCGGTCTTTCAATCGCCACCAGCATCGATGCCCTGGGAGTAGGTTTCGGCATGGGTATTGCCCGCATGTCGCTGCTGAAACCGGCAGTCATAATCGGCATCACCGCGGCCATCATGACTTATACCGGCATCGCAATGGGCCGGCGACTGTCAGAGTCATTTGGCAAGCGGGTCGAAACCGCCGGCGCCATAATTCTCTACGTCATCGCCTTCAAGCTGCTTTATATTTAATAGATCATGATGTAGAGATAGTGAGCGGCAACGCCGGCAACCAGCCCGCCGACCGTGTGAGATATCAGTGCCTTTGATGTCAGTTCGCGGTATTTCAGCGCATCGAGCATCGCGGTGTGCGTGCTCAAATAGCCACTCCAGCACATACCCATGGCGGTAAACACTGCGATCTCGTTGCCGCCGACGACACCATGCTTGATAAAGGTGCTGATGAGCGAAAGAGCCGCACCGACGGCACCCAGACTGGTGATCGGAAAAGCGATCAGCTCTGGGCTGGTAAAACCGAAAAGCAACTTGAAAAGCCAGGCAAATTTGCCGGCCAGCCATGGCATGAGCGGCACCCCCTCATAAGCCAGGCCCTGATAGCCGGCGGCCGCATCGGCCGGGCCAAAAGTGAAAAGCATGACCATTGAACTGATGATGAGAACACCGGGTATAATTGCCAGACCAAGATCGACGCCCTGCTTGCCGCCATCGAGAATGGCATTGAGGAAACGCAGAAATATCGGTCCTTTCGACTTGAACGATATATCGCCGACAATTGGTGGTTCGGTATTTTCAAGCGTTTCGGCTTCCGGTTCTTTGATCAGAGGCTTGATAAATCTCTGCATCAGCCTGGTTGACACTATGGCACCGGCAACGGCGCCGGCCAGGCCAACCAGAGATGCTGCGGCGAAGCCTTTTCCGACCATAAAGGTTATGACGATCAGCCCCATGCCGAAAGCGGTGCCGAAATTGGTCAACGATACCAGCTCGTATTTTTTGAAGTAGCCGCTGAAATTGCGGTCATGCGCCAGGCTGATGATGGCCGGGTTGTCTGAAAAAAAGGTCATCAGACCGCCAAGAGCCGCCACACCCGGCAGATTGAACAGTGGGCGCATCAGTGGCGCCAGAAGCATTTCGAGCAGCCTGATGACGCCGAATTCAACGAGCAGCTTGCCGAGAGCACCGGCCATCACCGTGATGCCCATGATGTAGAAAACCGTGTTCATAAGCAGATCGTGAGCGGTCTTCATGATCGTATTGAACATGTTCGAGACACCCATTTTATAGCCGACAAAGCCAAAAATACCGCCAAAAATCAAAAGAAAAACCAACCCCTCGATTTTTCGCCAGGCAAGTTTGTGACGGGCTCTGATAAGTTTTCGCTGCAGACGATTCATGGTGTGACCTTTCTGTGACTGTGTGTATAAATGTTTGTCTGTGTTTGTTACTGCCTGCCGGGAACCCCCGACATGAAAAGAAAATTCAGAAAACGCATTTCGAACTCGACCGGAGCCTTATGGTGGGCACAGACATGCCAGGCATCGGGCACAGACCAGGTCTGCGCCTGCGGCAAACGCCCCTTCAGCGAACTGAAGGCATTCATATCGGCCCTGATATCTTTTTCGTCGTGAATCAGAAAAACCGGCCGGTTGCTGATGCCTCGCGTTTTGCTCTCGGGGCTGTTGGAAGCATAGTCGATGCCGGTAACCTGTTGTGTGATCCAGAAAGCCAGGTCGGTGACCGGGGTATCGGGAATCATGAAATTGTTCCAGGCATCGCGGGCTGCAATCTTACGCAGACTTTCAAAACTCGATTCGAGAATAAAAGCCTTGATCTCAGGCAGATTTTCGGCACCGTTGATCAGCGTTGCCGCACCCATCGACCGGCCATAGGCGGCAATTGGCGTTGTCGACGCAATAAGCCCCTTTTCTCTGGCAGCATCGATAGCAGCCCGCAGATCTTTCCATTCGTGCAGACCGATGGTGCAGTATTTACCGCCACTGCGACCGTGCGCCCTGAAGTCGGGAATAAGCAGACTGTAGCCGGCACGGCGCAGAAATGCGACCATGTCGTCCATGCGCATCAGGTTGACTCCGTGGCCATGGCAGAGAACTATCGTGGCAGCTTCAGGGGCCCCTTTGTAGAATACCGCGTAGATATCGATACCGTCTTCGGTTCTGCCTTTAAGTTCGGTATAATCGTTATCGCTCAAACGCCCGGGGTTGGCGAGAACCGGGCGGTTGATCATTTCATTAACCGTGTAGACAAGCATTACCACCAGGCCGGTAATTACCAGCCCGACGGCATAAACCATCTTTCGCAAAACACTGCGCATAAAACCTCTAACAATTGTAAAATTCGAGCAGGGCTTTGAACATGGACATGTTGTCTTCAACACCGCACAGCTCACGAATCGAATGCATCGCGAGCATCGGAATCCCGACATCTACCGAAGCAATACCGACATGGGTTGAAGAAATCGGCCCAATGGTCGAGCCACCACGCATATCAGAGCGATTAACGAAACGCTGCACCCTGACACCGGCCTTTTCACAAACCTGCATGAAAGCAGCGCCCGACACGGCATCCGAAGTATAACTGCGGTTGGCACTCAGCTTGATCACGACACCGCCATTGAGCATCGGCCGCGAAGTCGGGTCGGCTTTGCCACCCATATTCGGGTGCACTGCGTGAGCACCGTCGCAAGAAACGATGAACGAACGGGCCAGAGCTCTGAAATAGTCACTGCGACCACCACCGGTAGCGATAACGACACGTTCGAGCAGCTCCGCGAGAATCTCAGAATCGGCTCCCTGCCGGGTCGAACTGCCGCACTCTTCATGATCGAAAGCTGCAACCACGCAGGTTGCGGCAGGCTTCTTCACTTCGCAGAGGGCGGAAACACTTGCCAGAACCGAGCCAAGATTATCGATGCGGCCGGCAGAGATAAACTCTTCGCGGGCGCCGATCAGACTGCCCTTTTCATATTCGTAGAGAAACAGGTCAAAATCGAGAATGTCGGCAGCCTTCACTTTGAGCTCTTTTGCCAGCAGGCCGACAAGATAACCCTTCTCTTCAAGTTTCTGATTGATCTGGCCAAGCATCGGCAGCAGGTCGGTCTGCTTGTTCGGCACAAACCCGTTGTTGGCATCGGGGTTCATGTGAATGGCAATATTTGGAATCACGCAAACAGGCCGCGCAATATTGACCAGCTTCACCGAAGGATTGAGAGCCTCGGCGCTGCGGCAGACAACCCGGCCGGCAATTGCCAGAGGGCGGTCAAACCAGGTGCTGAGAATCGGGCCGCCGTAAACTTCAGTATTGAGTTTCAGATATTTTTCTTCGGCCACCATTTCAGGAGCCGGTTTAATACGAAAGCAGGGCGAATCGGTGTGCGAACCGATGATTCTGAAGCCGGACGCATTAACCGGTTTGCTGCCGGCGACAAAAGCGAGCAGTGCCGAATCGTTGCGCACGACAAAGTAACGGCCGCCGGCCTTGATTTTCCATTCATCGCCTTCTTCAAGCCGCTGAAATTTATTTTTTTCGAGAAGTGCTCTGGTAGCAGCCACAGCATGAAAAGCCGTCGGGCTGGCGTAGCAGAAATCAATGAGTTGTTCGGCAAATTTTCTCGCGTCAGACATGTTTGAAACCTCGAAAAAGATTTAGTTTCGTAATTCTACCACAGTTATCTGTAACCCGCGGTTAAAACCGGTTGCTTTTCTATTTTTCTGATTAAGCTCGCGCACCCGAAATGCCGATAACCTGCACATACATAGACAGACAAGGATAAGCAGGCATGAATATCGACAAATCTCATAACACTGTCCTTAACCCGGGATCTAACAGCAATCTCCAGAACAAAAGCGGCGTTCTGGAAACCGGTTCGCTGCGCACAGCCAACCTCGCCGACTGGCTCAAAAAAGAGAAACCACCCGAAGCCGGCGACAGTTTCACTCTCAACAGCCGCCCCGCCGAAGGCATGTTCAACCTCGAACCAGTCGAACGCTACCGCTACATGCTGAATCAGGCCAAGGCTCAGACAAATGTTTCATCAACCTCAGGCGACCCGAAACAGGTAATTAAAGAAGCTAACGAAATAATCAACAATGCCATGATGCCGCCGGGAAAAGACAACCCCGACATGGCAGAGCTCACCCGGGCCCTTCAGATCAAGCAGATGATGCAGGGCCGCCTCGATATCGCCGCCTGAGTTTTATTGACCGCGACAAGGTTTTGCTGTATAGTATTCCCCCTACTTCACTGGTAGCGAGGAGTCTATGCACAAACACAACAAGAAAGAAATTGACCGGCGCCGTTGCTTCGGCATCATCAGCCATCCCGACGCCGGTAAAACCACTCTGACCGAAAAATTGCTGCTCTTCGGTGGCGCCATTCAGATGGCCGGCGCCATCAAAGCCCGCAAGTCGGACCGCCACGCCACCAGCGACTGGATGAAAATCGAACAGGAACGCGGCATTTCGGTTACCACCTCGGTAATGAAGTTCGATTACCGCGACTTTGAAATCAACCTTCTCGACACCCCCGGCCACCAGGACTTTTCAGAAGACACCTACCGGGTTTTGACTGCAGTCGACAGCGCTCTTATGGTTATCGACAGCGTCAAAGGCGTCGAAACCCAGACCGAAAAACTCATGTCGATCTGCCGCATGCGTAACACCCCGATCATCACCCTGATCAACAAGCTCGACCGCGAAGGCCGCATGCCTCTCGACCTGATGCAGGAAATCGAAGACAAGCTGCAGATCGAATGCGCGCCACTTTCGTGGCCAATCGGCATGGGCAAAACTTTCCGTGGCGTCTACAACATCTACCGCAAGGAAATCGTTCTTTTCAGACCAGGTGAAGCAAGACGCCCGCAGGATACGATCACCATCAACGATCTTGCAGACCCGAAACTCGATGATATACTCGGGTTTCAGGCCCAGGAACTGCGAGATGACCTTGAACTGCTCGCCGGTGCCGCCTCGCCTTTCGACCATGAACATTATCTCAAGGGCAACCAGACCCCGGTTTTCTTCGGCAGCGCCCTGAACAACTTCGGGATCCAGGAACTCCTCGACGCCTTTGTCGAACTGTCGCCGCCACCAACGCCACGACCGACCGAAACCCGCCTGGTGTCGCCATACGAGCCAGAATTCACGGGCTTCGCGTTCAAGATTCAGGCCAACATGGACCCGGCACACCGTGACCGCATTGCCTTTGTGCGCATCTGCTCGGGCAAGTTCAACCGCGGCATGAAAGTAATGCATCACCGCCTCGGCAAAGAAATTACCCTCGCCAACGCCACGATTTTCATGGCCCAGGACCGTCAAAACGTCGAAGAAGCCTACCCCGGCGACATTATCGGCATTCACAATCGCGGCACCATCAAAATCGGCGATACCTTTTCAATTAAAGAACCCCTCAAATTCACCGGTATTCCGAACTTTGCCCCCGAAATCTTCAAACGGGTCATATTGAAAAACCCGCTGAAAACCAAACAGCTTCAGAAAGGTCTGCTGCAGCTTTCTGAAGAAGGCGCGGTACAGGTTTTCCGACCCCTGTTCGGCAACGACTATATTCTTGGCGCCGTCGGCGTTCTGCAGTTCGACGTCACCATGTCGCGCCTCAAAGAAGAATACAGTGTCGACGCCATCTACGAGCATGTCGAATTTTCGATTGCACGCTGGATAACCAGTGACAACGAAGCCAAACTCGAAGAATTCAAGAAGCGCTACAAAACCAGCCTGTCATACGACACGGCCGAAGCTCTGACTTTCATGGCTCCCGACAAATGGCGCCTCAACTACGTCATGAAAGAATGGCCCGAAATCAAATTCTTCGAAACCCGCGAACACGAATAATTTTTGCTGAAACCAGCGCCCGACCCCCCTCAAACCCGGCAGCCAGAAAAGAGATTGCCGGGTTTGTCCGTTTTTGTACTTTCCGGCCCGGCCAATTATGTCGATATATATTTTAGAATCTATTTTGAGGAGGCCCGAATGAAACGAGACAAAAGTTCCAAACCCGCCCTTCAGCCAGAATGCAAAAACTGCAGCAGATTCGCCATATTTAAAGCACCATGCAGCCCGTCTTCATGCATTTTCAGAGAGAAACCAGGCAAACCCGACTGGTTCATTCTCTGATCACAAGCACAAACACCAACATACAGTGTAAAACGCAAAAGCGCAGCAACTGCCAGAACATGGCAATTGTGGTAACAAAACCGATTATGGCATTATCACATTATGACAAAATCTCGCTGCCACACAAAACCGATTGTGCTTTTTTTCACATTTTTGTATTTTCGAGATGAAAAGAACTGAGATTTTTATCCCAGTGATTTAACCTCAACCAGTCATCTGACTGTACAGCTCTGTTTCTTTCATTTTCAGCGGCCCCTCACTTTGTCCCGGCCTCAGAAAATCGAGTGTGAGGTACAAAGTTCGGCGTCTCTCTAACTTCAGTATAACAAAAAAATCTTTCGACAACCATAAACCACAAAAAAATATCCAGACTCACCTCTATTTTTTTATATTGATGGCAAAAGCATCGAACCACTGAATTTCGTCTCAAGCCTCAAATCGCACGCAATTTATCAATCCACAGTTCAATTTTACCAACCGCCGCCAACGGAAAGATTAAAGTTGAGCTTTTCAGTGCAACCTCCCGGTTTTTACAACAATCTTCTGAGACCTACTCAATACTGTAGCTATGGTGGTTTCTCTGTGATAATATGACAGAAAAATTCTGAGGTTAAATATGACGGCACTTGAACAGACTACGGCCATTGAAATAAAAGAGACACGCGTCTCTTTCTCTGAAACCGGCAAAGGTGAGGCAGTTCTTTTTCTGCACGGCAACCCGGGCAGCCGCAAAGATTTCGCCGGCATTCAGGCCCGCGCTGACATCCTTGCCTGTCGCCTGATCATGCCTGACCGACCAGGACACAACGGCAGTGAAGAGCTTATCAATGAAAACAACGATGTCTGGCTCGATACCGATGTTTATGCCGAGCTGATCGACCGCCGCTGCAATGGCAGTGCCTGGCTGTTCGGTTATTCGATGGGCTGCCATATCGCCGCCCGCATCGCCATGCGCCATCCCGCCAAAGTAAAGGGCATCATCATGGCTGCCCCGTATCTCACCCCCGATAACCCATCAGAAAAGCCAACATCTATACCAGAGCTGGCAAAAGGCGCGGTTATTGGTACCGCTCTCGGCATTGTTCTGCCGCTGGTTTCACAGACAAAAATGCAGCAGCACCTCGAAAAGGTTTTTATACCTGCTCCTCTCTCCGATGATTTCCGCGACACCTGGTTGCCGCGCTATACCCGCTTCGAATCGCTGATGGCGATGATGACTGACAAAAACAACATGCTCAAAACCCTCAACGAGGTCAGAGACGGCATGAAAAGCCTGAAATGCCCGGTTTACGTTATTTTCGGCGAAAAAGACGCTGTCTGCTCGGTCGAAAACCAGAAAAAGGTCATCGCCGAATGTATCCCGGCGGCGAAACTGCAGTCGATCCCCGAAGCTGGGCACGCCCTGCCGCTCTCGCACGCCGAAGACTGCATCAGAACCATAAAAGAAGCTCTGCAGATTCAATAATTCAACATCAGAGGAACCATGTCTACATTTCTCAAACAGTACGTTCAGTATCAGAAACCCCAGGTGAACATGCTGATCGCGCTCTGCCTGCCGCTTCTCGGTGCGGTTTATAACTTTGGCTGGCGCGCCGCCATGTTCGTCTTCTTCTCGATGTTCTGCTGCTGGTTGGCAGAATATCTTTTCACCCGCCGCGAAGGGAAACCCGCCTCTGCCGCCGCCCTGGTTACCGGCGCTCTGCTGGGCCTGATCTGCCCGCCAAATGTGCCCTTCTGGCAGATCGCGGTTGGTGACTTCTTCTGCATTATATTCGCCAAAATGGCGTTCGGGGGCTTCGGCAAGAACATCTTCAAC
The DNA here is from genome assembly GCA_024710355.1 of Candidatus Rifleibacteriota bacterium. Taxonomy (GTDB): domain Bacteria; phylum Muiribacteriota; class Ozemobacteria; order Ozemobacterales; family Ozemobacteraceae; genus Rifleibacterium. Next base: position 145,058 of record JANJUX010000040.1, on the reverse strand, counting down.
CCCGCTATGGTTGCGAGATGCTTTCTTTACATCAGCTTTCCGGCCGCCCTTGCCGCCACCTGGTATGTGCCGTTTCAGGGCGGTGCCGCCGGGTTTGCCGCTTATACAGCCACCACCAAAGCCGCTGCGGTAGACGCCAGCATGTTCAACGTCGACAGTGTCACCAGTGCCACAACCCTTACCGCCGTTAAAAAGCTCAACAGCTACAGGCGCGAAGCCATCGCGGCTCAGAGAAACGACGAAGCCGAAAAAGCTCTCAAAGCTTTCGAAGGCATTTCCCTCAGCCGGCTGATTGTCGGCAATATCAACGGCTCGATGGGCGAAACCAGTTCAATTCTCATTCTGATCAGCATGGCCTGGCTGCTCTACCAGAAAATACTCTTCGTGCCGCTGTTGATCGGGCCATTCATCGGCATTCTCTTTGCCAAGCTGATGCTGCATTTTGCCGGCCTCGAAACTCTGCCGCTGGTGCAGGGCTATCTGGTCAATGTGTTCGCCGGAGGCACTCTGTTTGCCGCAGTGTTCATGGTAACCGAGCCGATTTCGGCACCAATGAACAACAAGGCCCGCTGGATATACGCCATGCTGATCGGGTTTCTGGCAGCGGTTATCCGCAGCCTGTCGGCATTCAACGCCGGTTTCATGTTCGCCATTCTGCTCGGCAATACCTTCGGCCCGCTGATCGAAATCGGCTGCGTCGAATTTGAGAAAATGCAGAAGGAAAAAGCAGCATGAACGAAAAGATCAGAACCGTAATCTTTACCGTTGTTGTCACCGCTGTTTTCGTCTTCATGGTAAGCGGGGTAAACGCTCTGCTCAACGATAAAATCGTCGCCAACCGCACCATTGCCAGACAGAAAGTCATCCTCAAGCTTTTTGGTTTCTATCAGTCAGACAATAAGTGGCCCGATGCATTAATTCCACAGCTGTTCGCCTCCGCTACCGCCAAAGTCTCATTGCCCGAAGCCCCGGCACTTGAATGTTACCGCCACAGCGTTGGTGCTGATAAATTTTTCGTCATAGCCTTTTCGGGGCAAGGTTTCTGGGATAACATCTCCGGTTTTATCGCTCTCGACCTCGATCAGGGCAAAATCGGCGGACTCGAATTCACTCAGCACGGCGAAACCCCTGGCCTGGGCGGCCGCATCAGCGAACCCGAATTCAGGGCCCGCTTCAAAGATAAACCGATCAACAGCATCAGAAGCGACGGCCTGCGCCTGAAAATCGTCGCCGAGGGTTCTGCCACCAAGCCAGACGAAGTTGACGGCATCACCGGTGCCACCGGCACCTCGAATGCGGTCGAAAAGATCATCAATAATACCATCACCAGCTTTATCAGACTGAACGAAGGAGGTAAGCAGTAATGAGCGCCGGTCCAGTAAAAGGTGTTGCCGCTTTAAAACGCATGCTCTGGGAAGAAAACCCGGTAATCGGTCAGATTCTCGGTATCTGTTCGGCTCTGGCTGTTACCAACCTCGTCAAAAACACTCTGGTAATGTGCCTTGGGCTGATCTTCACCCTGATGATGTCATGTTTCACCGTATCGCTGCTGCGCAATGTCATTCCACGGCAGGTGCGCATGATCATTCAGGTGCTCGTGATCGCCGCCTACGTTATCGTCATCAAGATCATTCTCGACGCTTATCTGCCCGAAATCAGCAACGAACTCGGGCCATACGTCGGGCTGATCATCACTAACTGCATCGTCATGGGGCGCACCGAAGGCTACGCGATGAACAACAAGCCAGGCGACGCCATTCTCGACGGCATTGGCGCCGGCATCGGCTATTCCCTGGTTTTGCTGCCGATCGCAATGATTCGTGAGCCGCTCGGGCTCGGCACTTTCTTCGGCATGCAGCTTCTCCCCCCCGACTGGACAAAATGGAACATGATGGTAATCGCTCCCAGCGGTTTCTTTGCACTGGCAACCTATATCTGGATCGTCAGAGCTTTCAAAGCCGGCGAAGGTAAGAGGTAAACAGCATGGACATTCAAAGCATTCACCCACTGGTAATCTTCTTTGCCGCCATTACCACCAACAACATTCTGCTGACCAACTTTCTCGGAATGTGCTCATTTCTGGCCGTTTCCAAAGATCTGAAAAGCTCTCTCGGCCTCGGCGTCGCGGTAATATTCGTTTCAACTTTCACCGCTCCCCTGAACTGGCTGGTTTATCACAAACTGCTGGTGCCCTACGGGCTTGAATACCTGCAATACATTGCTTTCATCATCGTTATCGCAGCATTCGTACAGATTATCGAAATGATCATCGAGCGGGTCAGCACCCTGCTCTATCTGACGCTCGGCATCTTTCTGCCACTGATCACGGTTAACTGCGCCATTTTCGGCTGTGTACTGTTTCTGGTTATTCGCCAGTATACTTTCATGCAGTCGATCGCCTATGGTCTCGGCGCCGGCACCGGCTGGGCCCTTGCGATTGCCGCTCTCGCCGGCATCAGAACCCGCATGGAAAAGAAGTCGAAGGTAATCGCCGAACTCGAAGGCCCGGGCATTGCACTTGTGATCACCGGCATCATGGCCATGGCTTTCATCGGCTTTTCCGGCATCGTAAAAATCAACTGACAGGACAAGCACCATGTCACCGATAATAACCGCAATTGTAGTTATCAGCGCCCTTACCGGCGGCCTGACGATTCTGCTGCTCATCGCCGAATTTTTCTTTGCCAACTATGGTGAAGTGACCGTCGACGTCAACGCCGGCGAAAAGACGCTTAAAGTCAAAGGCGGCGCCAATCTGCTCTCTACTCTGGCCAGCCAGAAGCTTTTTCTGCCATCAGGCTGCGGTGGCCGCGGCAGCTGTGGCACTTGTAAATGCAGGGTTGTAGACGGCGGCGGCCCGTTGCTGCCAACCGAAACTCCTTATCTGAGCGACGAAGAGCGCAAAACCAGTGTTCGCCTCGCCTGTCAGATAAAAGTTAAAAATGACATAAAAATTCAGGTGCCTGAAGAACTGCTCAGCATCAAAGAATTCGAAACCGTGATCGAAAAAATTACCGATTTCACCCACGATATCAAGGGTATCCGCTTCAAGCTGCCGGAGGGCGAAACGATCAAATTCAAGGCCGGCCAGTTTGCCAACCTGTTCAGCAAGCCATACGATGAAGTGCGTGAAGAAACCTCACGCGCCTATTCGATCAGCTCGGCTCCAAAAGACAACAAAGCAATCGAACTGATCATCAGGTATGTGCCGAACGGCATGGTCACCACCTACGTCTTCAAGCATCTGAAAGAAGGCGATAAGGTCAAACTGATCGGGCCATTTGGCGAATTCTTTCTGCGTGATACCGACCGCGAAATCGTCTGCATTGCCGGTGGCTCAGGGCTCGCCCCGATCCGAAGCATCATTCTCGACATGATCGACCGCGGCATAAGCAACCGCAAAGCCACGTTCTTCTTTGGCGCCGTGACCAAAAAGGATCTCTATTACGTCGAAGAATTCAAGGAAATCGAAAAGAACCACCCATGGTTCAGGTTTGTGCCGGCACTCTCGCGTGACGACAGCGATCACCCTTATTCCAAAGGTCTTATTACCGACGTCGTTGCCAGCAACTACAGCGATCTGAAGAACATGGAAGCCTACCTCTGCGGCAGCCCCGGTATGATCGACGCCTGTGAAAAAGTTCTTACCTCAAAAGGCATGCCAAAAACCCAGATTTTCTACGACAAGTTCTCTTGAGAAAGGAAAAGCGAAGTGAAACAGACTCCCGAACTTGACCTGGTTCAGTCTAAAATGCAGCCCGGAGTGCTTACACTCAAAGGTTTTCTTGGTTCAGACGACCGAAAGCTCGCAGACATTCTCGTAGCTGATCAGCAAAGCTTTTCCCGGCTCGGAATCACCCCGCTTCAGGCCGCCGAAAGACTGCAGCAGCTTGCCGATCTTGGCGCCGATCTCATGGAAGAGGAAATTCTTGTCGAACAGCGTTATCGCATCAAAGTCAGGGACGATCGCGGCAAAATCCCGAGCCCCTGGGGCGATGGCCTTTTTGAAAAAGGCGATGTCGACCTGATTGACAACAGCACCGGCGAAACCCTCAAATGGAACCGACTCACTCTGCGCCTGATGAGTGTTCACGGTTTCTGCGGCGGCGTCGACAGCGAATACCGACTCGACCCCGAAAAGCTGATGAGAATTCTCGACCTGAAGCCAGAAGCTCAGAGTTAAACCCGAAAACACATAAGTTCAAGCCCATTAAAAAGCCTGGCAGGCACAAACCGCCGGGCTTTTCTTATTCTGATTTTGTAGTTTTACCGTCATTCCTCGCAGGCAGGAATCTCATCGATAAAGCTCAGCTCCCTGCCTTCGCAGGGATGACGTGCAAATTATTGATTTTACATGTTCAACTTTGCCAGACCAATAATTGATGGTCAATAGCCCAAGCTGGCAGAAATAAAAAAGCCTGCAGTCAGTGCTGCAGGCTTTTTATTCGCTGTTCGATCAGAAGTCGGAGATTTGGTCTACAAGTTCTGGTTTGTCGACGAATGGGTTGCGGTTGTTCTGGAAATTCTGAACGCGGTCATTGCGCTTCTTTTCGAGTTCATCGACCGGGTCTTCTTTGTGCCAGCGGCGCAGGGTTGCTTCTTCAGCATCAGAAATGTCTTTGTTATAGCGGATTGAGAAGTAGAACATACCACGGGCGGTATCGCCACGCTGCTGTTTGCGAACTTCGAATACATCACCGTCGGTTTTGCTGCCGCCCTGTTCCCAGCTGGCGCCGTTGACGATACCGAACGGGTTGTTGCCTCTGATACCATTGGCTTTTGAATCGGCGGGAAAGAGATGATGCAGATCACACTTGGCGATACCCACGGCACCCTTCGACTGGGGCCAGGTATGTTCGATGTTCATGTTGGTCGCATCGGGTTCGCCATTGGTTTTGAGCTTGCGGCCAGTGTAAACGCATTCAACGAAGCCACCGCGATTGTCGATGTCGCTGAAAACAAGATCCTGGGCTCTCTGATAACCAACCGAAACGTGGTTGTTAACCAGGTTGAAAAGTTCTTTTTTAAGGGCTGAATCGCGCAGACCAGCGGCGCGACCATACATGTCGGCACCCTTTTCCATGTCGGGAACGGCAAGGTTGCCATCAGCATGGAACGGGTCGGTAAGATCGCCGGAAATATGCGAATAAAGTTTGTTCAGAGCGTCTCTGGTTTTGAAAACGCTGATCTGAGCTTTGGGGTTGTGCTGTTCGATCTCGTCGAGGTGCAGCAGGATTTCTTTATAGAGAGCCTGGGGTGACTTCGAGGGGCGCTGTTTTGAGCCCGCATCGGCACAGATAGAAAATGCGAAGAAGAAAAGAACGGTTATTGCGATACTTAATACGTTGTGGCGCCTCATGGCAACCCCCTTGTTTGATACTCACATACTTATACAGGGCTACTCAATTACAACAACAATAAATACTCAAACCGAAGTTTGTACATAAGATTATGACAGCTTTTTTCAGAGTCCGCAACCCCATTTTTCGCAAAAAAACTTTCACATACCCCTTGACGCGGCTTAACACAGTGTTGCCCCCCCTCGATATTTTGCCGTCGGATTTTGTTGCCCTGCTCAATCAATTAGGCGTTGCAAGATTCGTTTCTCTCAGGCAGAATGTATTGCTGGAAAGATTTTTCTAACAGGAAACAACACTTGGAAGACGTCAACAGTCTTGTCAGCGAACTTGCGGCACCGGTAAAAGCCTTCAGGGTATTCGCCCTGGAAAAGGCCATCCGGTCCGGCGAATCGGAGGAGCTTCTCAAAGCCCTCGGTGCGCGCCTGCAGTTCGAAGACGACGACGAATGTCTGATGCTGCTGCGTCACGCCATTTCTTCTGTCGAAGAACGCCTGAGCCGCAAAAAAGCCCCGGCAAAACCTGCCTCCGAAAAGATCAGCCCGGCGGCATTCGCAAAAATGCCCCCCGAGCAGCAGCTCGACGCTCTGCGAAAAACACCGACCGCAGTTCTGAAAAAAGACGGAGGGGTGGCGACAATCAAATTTCTATGGCAGGCCGCCTGCAAACCTGTCGTAAAGGCTGAAATTATCCGCCGTTGTTCCTCTTTCTGGCCGGCAGAACTGGCTGATTTTCTGGAAATCGGGCTGAACGACAATTCTTCGGTATTGCAGATTGCCTGTCTCGAAGCAATCATCGCCCGCTTTCCTGACCGGCTGCAGAAAAACTTCGACCGACTGGTCATGTCGGCCGACCCGATCATCAGAGCGACCGCCATTCGCGGTCTGGCAAGAAAACACCCGGCCAGTGCCGCCACCTTTCTTTCAGAATCTCTGAGAAAAGGCGACTATTACACCAGACTCGCGGCTCTCAGAGCCATGTCGATCATGCCGTTCAATCTCAACAAGTCGGGCATTGTCGAACTGCTCGGGCGAGAAAAAGACGAAAGGCTGCAGAAAATTGCGGCCGCCATTATCTTGTCGAACCCAGACCGCGAGATTCCGTTTCGCATCTGCGACATCATCGAAAAGACACCACAGTCGCACCATGAATTTCTTCTTGAGCTGCAGAAAAATTGCTGCGCCATGATCCGCATGGCCGAAATCTGCCCTGATTTCAATCAATTCCTCGCCACCCTGAAGAAATACCCGAAACGCATCAAAGCCCGCCATTTTGTGCAAAGCTGCATCAACGCTTATGACGGCGCCGATCCCGAGACGCGCCGCGAACTGATCCTGCTGCTCCAGGAAAAACGACAGGTCAAAGAAGTTGCAGAAGCAATCGACAACATGAGGGCTTCTGACAGTCACGAACTGTTGAAACTGATATTCGAACCCGGACAGGCCAGACCGGCTGCTGCCGAAGCAAAAACCACGACTACACAGGTTGTTACCAACCAGCCGGCCCAGGCAGAAGAATCACCCGATCTTCTGAAGCGACTTCTCAGAATAAGAGCAGTTGGCGACAAAGGTGCCAGAGAAACGATATCTGAAGCTTTCGCCACCGGTCGATCAGGCGCCAACCTTCTGCCCTCGGCTTTTCGCGCCGCGATCGCCTGCGAAGACAACCGCTGGGGTGACCGGGCCAGGCAGGTTCTTCGCAGCGACAGCGAAGACCTGATCGCCGCCGCCCTCGAATATCTAGCTGCCTTCGACAGCGAAAGTTTCATGCTGCAGATCAGAGTGTTCATTAATTCCCCATCTCTGATTGTCAGAACCGCCCTGCTGCGCAGCCTGTGCCGTCAGAGCCCCGAAAATGCGCGAGAACTGCTCGCCTCGATGCTCGGCGACAAAGACGCCCGCGTCAGAGAAAAAGCGATCAGCTCGCTGATTCATTTCGAGTTTGCCAGCATCCGCGACCTGCTGCCGGCATTTCTTGAGCGCGAAAGCAACCCGGAGATGCTCAACGCCTGTCTGTCTTTTTATCTGACAAACCCAGTCATGGAAAGCACCTTCGACCTGACGCGACTTGCCGCTCTCAGACCTGAAATGCAGGGACTTTTCAATAAAACCTGCAATATGCTCAAAGAAACCCTGATCGAATTCAACATTGCTTCTGAAGAAGAAATTTCATCATATATAGAGCGCCAGACAACCGCCCATGCCGAAAGCGAAAAGAACCGCGAAGAGAAACTCGAAAAAGAACGGCTTGAAAAGCTGGCTGCAAAAGTAAAATGGAACCTTTCCGATTCATTCAGCGAACTTTCAGAATATTATCCACTGCTGAAGAGAATCTTTCTCGGCGGCATGCTGCTTCTTGCCCTCTTCTTCTACCTCTCAGGCTCAGAAGAAGACACTGTACCGGAAGCGACACCAGGATATACAGCCGTAGCATCGCAGATTTCCGAGTTCAGACTCAGCGTCAGACAGTTCAACAGCAATGACGGTTCGATTTCTGCCATAACCCAGGACAACCAGAAAATCCTCGCCCTGCCCAGGCCGGGCAAAGCTTTTATCGCCAACCCGGGCGACAGTATCGTCATCCGGGCAATGCCTTTCAGAACCCTGCCTGACCAGACTCTGGTGGTAAAAACCATCGAAGTGATCAATTCGCGATAATTATGTTATCTTTTGTCAGGATGAAGCGTAGTAGTAAGCAGAAGGAACTGATGTGTGAACAATGACAAAGAATTTTCGCGGTTGATCGAAGAAACATGGCGCTCGCTCGGTTTCTTTCTGAGATATCTTGGTCTGCCGGAGTCAGAAGTGGATGACATAGCTCAGGAAGCCTATCTGAAAGCCTTCAAGGCCTTCGACAGATATGAATCAGGCCGATCGTTCAAGTCATGGCTGTTTTCGATCGCGAAGAACACCTTCATCGACTGGACCCGCCGCCAGAAATGTCAGCGCCAGTATATGGAGGCCAGTTTCAGCAAAGACTACTGCGAAACATTCGAGGAAGATGCCAACAATCGCACTCAGGTCAGAGAAATGCTCGCCCGACTGACCCCGGAAGAACAGGTCCTGGTGGAACTGCGCTTTTTCCAGGATCTGCCCTTCGCCGAGATCGCAGAGCTGACCAGCCTCAGCATTGGTGCGGTCAAAATGCGGATGATGCGCACGATTGAAAAACTGAAGACAGGCTGGAAGAAGGAAACTTATGACCAGAATCTGTGAAAAGTTTATTGAAGAACTGACTTCTGGTAACCGCCAGTTCTCTTCTGAACTGCGCGAGCATCTGGCCTCCTGCCCCGACTGCCAGCAGGCGGCCGAAAATCTCAGCCTCCTCAAAACCCACCGCAAACCAATCACCGGCAAAGAAGCCGCCTCGATAGCCGCCGTGCTGAAGGCGGTTCAGACAGCTGAAGCCGCCACGACAGCTGCCACCACCAACAGCTCTTCGGCCACTGCTGCCGGGCCGGCAGTCATAGCCATACCATTCAAATTTGTGCTTCTGACGCTTCTCGCCGCTGCGGCCGCCATCTCAATATTTATCAATGCCGAACTGAACAAAGACCTTGCGGGCATGCCGCCGGCTCAGACTGGTCAACAACCCGCTGCCAGTGCCAAACAGGAAAATCCTGACCCGGCAGATCAGACCGTTTCTGCCACCGGCAGCGAGATAATCGCAACCGAAACAGTTTCGGGTTATAATGGTTCGACCACAATGAATATTGCAGGCTCGGGGCACCAGGTTGAAGAAACCACGGCCAGCACCGGTACTGAAATAAAAATGTTCTCACCCGACGAGGAAGAAATCAGCCCTTGACCCTCTGTTCCAGAAAATCTGCGACCGCCACCCTGACCCCGCGCCCATTTCAAAAAAGGCGTGGTATGGTTTTCTGGGTGGTAATGTCGGTTGTGACGATCATGGCGATTTTCATTCTCTTCTACCACAACTTTTCTAAACAGCTGGCTTTCTCGTCGTTTTACCACGTTAACCGCGAAAAGCTGCGTAATCTGACCGAAATTATGCTCGACTCGGCATTCAGCAACCTGCAGGATGCCACCCGCGACCCGGGTCACGACCTGACAAAAAAAATCATCGAGCAGATGCGCACTGCCGCCATCAGCAACACCGCATTCACGCTGCCGGCACCGCTGTTCGAAGCCAATAAAGCCTCCCTTCTCAATGGCGCCGCACTCAAATACACGCTGACCGGCAGAGTTTTCGACAAGCGCATTCAGACCCCACAGAACCAGAAATACCACGATGGTGAAGGTCTCGGCACTCTCGAAATCTTCGTCGACGCCACCCTCGAAACCCCTTCAGGGAAGCTGCTGGCCCGTTGTCAGCGCCGACGCCATTTTGACTTCAAGTCGGCCTGCCTGGTGTCAAATTACAACAAACGCGCCAACTATTACGCCATGACCTTTCCGCTCGACTTCGCACTGTTGGTGCGCAACGGGCTGAGAGAATTCAACGAGGGCTATCGCGGCCTGAACCTCAACACCGGCCAGAAACTGGTAATAAACGACCAAAGCTCGATTCCGGTCGACCGCCGCGGTTTCGTTTATTTTGGTCAGGCCGACCAGAACGAAGAAAGCAAACGGGTTTTTCTGAACACTTCAGATTCAGACAACGCCGATGCTCTGATGCCCCAGATATCTGCAGAAACCTTCAACATCAACCAGGAAGAATGCTTCAAACTCCTGCCCGAGCTCAAACAGAATCTCGAAGCAAACGAAGTTAAAATCTCGAAACTCAAAAACCTCAACGGCGTCTTTTCGATGCGGCGCTTTCCTGCGGCCCGCACCTCGGGCACTCCCGATAACCGCGAAAAAGAGGCACGCAACGTGCTGTCTGCCGCACCTGGCAGCCCAGACAAAGTCATTCCGCAGAACCCCGCCGGTATCAGCTTCGCCGGGCCGGTCGACAAATCATATCTCGATACCATTCTGCGCGGCGCTATCACTCAGCGCTGGCTGTATGTGGTGCATTTCGCTCTCGATGCTTCGAGCACCACCTACGACGGCTCGCCCCTTCCCCCCGAGGGCAAAGAAAAATTTGAATCACTGCAGTTTGTCTGCTATTCACCCGAAACACCGCGCCTGAAAGATGGCGGCAACCCACAGCATCTCGATTTCTGCAAGCGTCTCGAAACGACGATCAACAATACCAACCCGCCTCTGCCGCTCTACTCGAATCTGGTCGAAGACTACCTGATGTATCGTGGGCAGCAGTATTCAAAAACTCCAGTCAACGAAACATTCAAAGAACCACCCAAATTCTTTGGCCGCAATTCATCACCGCTCAGCGATTTAACCATGACCGGTGGCGAGGGCTTCAGACCCTTCAGACATTACACTCTCTGTGCCGCCCGCTATCTGCATGCCTCCGAACTTGAAAAAAACGGCGTCTACGACCGCAAGAACGGTATTCTTAATCTGCGCGGCGTCATAAGCGTCGAGCTCGACCACGTCAGTCTCAACCCGCCAACCGGCGCTGACCACATAAAAATCAAGGGCGCCGGCGCCATTATCGCCCCGAATGGCTTTACCATCAACTGCGGCCTCAAGCGCGAAGATCCGACCAAAGACCTTCTCATTCTATTCACCCGCAAAGGCAACATCAGAGTCGGAACCGATGCCCAGATCGAAGCCAGCCTGCTGGCTTTCAACGATTCGAACACCGGCTCGATCGTTCCTTCGAAGCCAATGAATGTTGTTGGTTCGGTTGGCGTCGACCAGCTTTTTCTCAGCCGCTTTCCGTCGGCACCCGGCAGCATCCAGTATGACCCGCGCCTGAAGGCCGCGACCGACAATGACGAGATTTTTGCACTGACCGTTTCACCATGGGTAAGATATGAAGACATCAGTTTCGCCAAGGAATAAGCGTCGCAGCACCGGCGCCTTCTCATTCGTAGAAGTGCTGATCGGCATGGTAATCCTGCAGATTGCCCTGCTGTCGTTTTTTCTCATCAACCAGTCATCGAGCTCTCAGAGCATGGATGCCTATTACGAATTCCTCGCCGCCTCGCTCGGCAGCGAAGTAGTCGAGTTCACCCAGGGTATGGGCTATGAATGGGCCGATAAGTTCATTACCAAGCCTGATATTTTTCCGCTCGACACCTGGCATGGCGTGCTTGAAAAGCCCATTTTTGCCGCCACCTCGTATTTTCGCGAATGCGACTCATTCGAACGCATGATCAGCATGAAAAAGGTCAGCAGTGCCGGCAGCGGCATTCTTGTTACCGTGCAGGTGCGGGTCAAAAGCAATAACAAGGTCAAGTCATGGCTCAGCCGTGGTCAGATGTCATTCTCAACCATCGTCATGGAGAAACCCGCCAGATGAGAAAGCAGCGCCACGCCTTTACCCTCGTCGAGGTCATGATCGTTTGTGCGATCATGATGCTGATTCTCATACCCACCTATCGCATTCTTTCGCACGGCAGCCGCTCGGCCCTTAAAGGGGTTCAGCGTAACAACGTCGTCATGTCAGGGCAGCAGATACTCAGTCAGCTAAAACTGGATCTGACCCTCTCATGCTTTATTTTTGTCAACGACAAAAGCCACAGTATAGGCGATATCTTCACTGAAACAACAACCGGCAGCGATGTAACGATCAGCTTTTATACCTTCAACGGTGATGAATACGAAAAAAAGGTTATCCCCACCAGCAGTGGCCCTGAGAGCTACCGACGCATGAACAAGGTCGAATACATTCTTAAAAGCCGCTCAGGTTCAGTCTTTAAAACCCTCGAAAGAATTCTGCATCTGCACCCGAAAATAGGCGGCGGCAAGAACCGCAAGGTTCTCAGCGATAAGGTCAATTTTTTCGAAATCAGGCCCGAAACCATCACTTCGGCGGGCTACTCGCGCAGCTTTTTCCGAATTTCACTGCAGCTCTTCGATCAGGACGACAAGGTTTCCGGCAACGTCGGGCAGCTGTTCATCGCTGATTTCATGGAAACCGCCAACCCGACCATTCTCAATTCGATCATCAACAACCCCGGCCTGAACCGCAACTGGTATACTGACCCTCACAACTCCGATTAACCAGTCGCCCTTCAGCACTGAAGCAGTGCAAAATCGACGCGCCCTCTTAACGACGGGATTCCCCGCATTCCACCTCCCGGGGCAAGCCCGGGATAACGGCAATATACAGATTCAATTTTGTCAAAATACCGGCAATTCTTCTGTGACAGAGAAAACTAAAATAAAAAACCGGGCTGATTCAGAGTTGCTGAAGCAGCCCGGTTTTATCTGTAGAACTTATTTTGCGAGAGACAGAGAATCGAATTTGACCGGTTCGCCCGGAGCTTTTAGATAATCGGCTTTTACCAGCCAGACGTTGTCTTTGGAAGCGGCAATGTAACGATTGATGTAGTAGGGATTGGAGAAATCAGCAGAACCGGCTGCTTTGCCATCGGCAGAGAACAGCATCAGTTTCTGTTTGCTCGGATCGCCACTCGGCGGCACCATCGAGACCAGGCATTCGCCGGAATCTTTTACGGCCCAGATTCTCGGGTTCTGCATTTCGGCCATGCCGATTTCGTGCCGTGCGACTTCTTTGCCATCAGCACCGATGGTAACCAGCGCGTGCCCGGAACCTTCAGCGTAACTTAGCATGTGCAGGTTGTTGCTGCTGTCAACCGCAAAACCCGATGCCTGCCACGGAATGTTTCTCAGGGCGGTGCCATCGGCAGAAAAAACAGCGATACTGGCAGCAGCGTAGTCGCCTACATAGACCTGACCATTGCGATCAATGTCGATTTCGTCGAGCTGCATCATATTACCGGCTTTGATTCTTCTGATTTCTTTGCCGTCAAGACCGGCGACCACAATTTCCTTGGCGCGCATATCGATAGTGGCGACAGCTTTTACTTCACCATTTTCGCCAAGCTGCAGGGCAAAATCGGTAAGAATGAAATCTTTGCCAAGAGCCGGAAAGGCGACTTCCTGGCTGATTTTGTTATCGGCGCCAAAGCAGAGCACTCTGCCTTTGACCGAGTCGAGAACCCAGATATCAGAGCCGTGTGCGCGGTAAGAGCCAGGACCCACCGGCATATCTTCAGCATGAACCGGAGCAGTGATACCAACCTGAGTCTTTTCCTGACCGAACGGGATTTCCCAGTTACAGAAGGCCGGGCCGGCGAAAGCGAACATGAATATTGCCATCAGCGTAACGGTTGCTTTTCTCATAGTGTTTCCTCTGATCAAACCTTTCTCAAAACCTGTGTGATCGGCATATAGTTGATGCTGTGAACGCGCGGAGTTCTTTCGGAAGAGCTGTTCGAAATGGCCTGAAATGTGTTGCCCTGCTTAACGATGATACCAATATGGCGACCGGGGCCACGGCTGGTTGTCCAGGTAACGACATCGCCTTCCTGATAAGGAGGAACATTGACTCTCTGCCAGCCGACTGCTCTAAGATCGCTTACAACCGCATCACAGTTGAGCTGAACCCGGCTGAGAACGCCGGCATTTTTGAGAGCGGTAGAAACGACTTTGGCGCAGGCCAGGTTACCACCGTCAACGTCAGCGCCACGGAAGCTGGTGCTGCCGAGAAGCGAGCGAATGCTTGAAGCAATACGTGCCTGCTGAGCGGTTGAGGTCGAATTGGTCGTGTTGGCGGTAACATTGTTGGTTGTCGTTGTGTTGCCGACATCTTCGTCGTCACCGGCACTGGTAATGGTCACATTGGCATTATTGTTGGCAGCCTGCTCATTGTTGGTGGTGGCAGTGTTGTTGTTGGTAGCAGTGTCGGTATTCTGTGGCAGGGCATTACTGACGGTGTTGATAACCTCTTTGACCGCCGGAATAGCTTTCTGAACACCTTCAGCGACCTTGCTGATGACGTCGATGATCTTCGACGCGTCACAACCGGTCATACTGACCGAAACAAGCCCCATAAGCATGATAAAGGTCAAGGCTTTGAAAAAACGCATAAAAACCTCCCTCGCAGACATGAAATTTACCTTCTATTAAGCATTACGCACGAAGCGAAAAGACGTAACAAAAAAAATCAGTCATCGATATTTTCGATCAGCTCAAGGGCGGCAATGACATCTGGTGCGGGCTGCGCAATAGGTATGATGCCTGAAATCGAAAACAGCGTCTCTTTAAGAGAGTCGAGTCCGCAGACAACCACATGCCCTTCGAAATCACGGTCGATCAGAAGAATTGCCTCAAGAATCTCGCCCATGGCCGGACTGTTAATGAGTTTGCAGGCCGAAAAATCGAACACGAATTTTTTATGCCCGGTAACCGCAAGTTCCTGCAGGCGGGCACAGATGCCGTCAATGCCTTCAGCCTTGCAGTTACCGATAAAACTGACGACCGGAAAGTTTTTTTTGATTGAGATCTGCAACTGAGAATTATCCAAACTGTAGTACCCCCGGATCACTTTATTAATATTGGTTTAGCACAAATTGACCGGTTTATGCCATAAAAAAGGCACTGCCTCGCGGCAGTGCCTTTTTTTTAATCTTCAGCGCCTGTATGGCACAACTGCTCGTCTTCAGAAAAGACTGAGCTGATGTCTTTGCGGCAGCAGGCGATCAAGAATCTCGCCCATCAGCCGGTTGCGGGCTTCGGTATCGCCAACGGCCTCATATCTGAAGCCAAGGTATACACCCGAGTATGACTTGCCGTTCTTGCCCTGGCCCGTGGCATAAATCGCAGCGCCCTGACCATCAGGCATGGTGACGAGGATTTTGCAGGGTTCGGCAGTCTTCATGACGGTGATGTCAGAGGCGGTTCTGGCCGATTCGTCACCATTCAGATGCATGGTGAATTCTTCTTTGCCCTTGCAGATCAGTTCATCAAAGTCTTTTTCTTCTTCAACAAAGGTGAATTTGAAGTAATCCTTCAGCAGATCGCGGTGAACATTCGATTTGCCAACCGACTGAGCGGCCATCATCAGGCTGCCGCCATTGGTCAGGTAGTCGTGCAGATCTTCTGAACTCGGGGCCATCTGACCCATACTGCTGGCACTGACGCTGTCGGTGATGACCATGCCTTTGCCGGCAAACTGACGCAGAATATCCTTGAATTTGAAAGCGAACACCGCCGGATCCCATAATACCTGGAATTCAACCTTGTTGGCCTTGAGGGCATGCGCCACCAGAGGTAAAGTCATCGGATCCTGGACCATCTGACCGCACAGCAACACGTCGGCTTTGCGTTTGAACACCGGCGTTTTTTCGAGGAATTCATCCCAGCTTGTATCTTTGGCAAACTTCAGAGCCTTGTAGTTATTGCGGAAATTATAGGAAGGCGGGAAATAGATCGAGAGGCCGTGGCTGTCGCCCATACCCTGGGTGTGGCCTTCGATTACCATCGGTGAGGTTTCGGGGAACTTCGAAACGATCAGATATTCTTTGCCCTGCTTGATGCGGCGTTTGTCCTGAGCTTTACCGTTCTGCTCAACTACCTGGTAGTTGATTTCTTCAACAAAGACCTTCTTTTCGAGGGCTTCATCAACAACCGGCTCAAAAGGCCCGATCTGGCAGGAATAACCACCACCCTGCATTTCGCGCAGCGGCGTCAGAGCCAGTCGTGACTGGAAAACCCGGGTGCCTGAAGGCCACAGTTCTTTGGGAGGCATGCGCCAGCCATTGTAGCCCCAGATGACGACGCCGGGCTTGGTGCTGGTTATGAGAACCGGCTTGGCCAGACGATCGTTTTCGACCGGGTAACCGTAAGACTTGATGATATCGATGCAGAGTTCTCTGATGTCAGAGGGTGCTTCGGGCATCTGGGCAAGCTTGTGGGTAAAGTCGATCAGGTCGACGAGCGTTTCATCAGAATAGCGTTTGATAGAGGCGAAACGACCGCCTTCGGCGACCAGCAGGTCAGAATAGGCCTCGTGATTGGCCAGCAGTGCCTGACCAAGTTTGTCGAACTTTTTAACCAGTGAGCCGATTTTGCTGAGGTCGGTTGCGGCCTTGGTTACCGGCGAGCCTTTAACAAATGAGTTAGAAGCCGAACCGCCCTTGGCATAAGAATAGACATAGGTGCCGACCATGCGTTTGGTCATTTCGGCGGGGCTCAGATCTGGGTTCTTCACTAGAGGAGCGAGATAATCGGCGTAGGGCATGCCGTTGCCGGGCTCGTTCTCTTCAGATGCAACCATATACTGGGCAGTATCAGAGATTTCGTAGGCAACTTCGATAGTGCCCATCAGACAGGCATCAAAGTCGACAATGGCAAACTTCGATTCTTTGCCGTTGACCTTTGAAAGTTCTTTCTGGCCTTCTCGCAGCGCATAAGAAACGTCGGTCATACTGAGCATGCGGTCTGACTCTTCATCGTGCGCGATGCCTGACCAGCCGGCGCCATGGTTCCAGACGATGACGACGACGTTATCGGCCGGATAGGTTTTAACGCCCCATTTAAGGAAATCGGCCAGCGTCGCTTTGTTGCCCATGCACTGTTCGCCAAGATTCATGACCATCTTGCTGCTGACCTTGCTCATATCGTTGTCTTTGTCGACAAAATATCTTCTGGTGCCAACCCAGTTGCCATCAGCGATGGTATCACCCTTACCGCCGGCCATGCGGTCGATCTGAGCGACGATATTTACATTATCGCTGCTGCCGACCTGTTCCATTTCATTGATATCAACGAGACCGAAATGTTCGAGATCGTTGTCGGCGCAGATATAGGCGAGAATTGTCCATTTTTTGCGGCCTTTTTTGTGTGGTGTGCCGGTTTTGCGGCCTTCGGTTTCGAAAGCAACCGCATGCTGGGCATCATCATACCAGTGAATCGGAAAATCTTTGGCAGAAGCATCTTTATAGAGCGCAGCGATTGCATCGTAGCGGTCTTTATTGGCATTTTCGCGCATCTTGCCGTAGACGGTCTGCCAGAAAGTGTCGAGCTTCTTGATTTCGGGGCTGGGGTCGTTATTTGCCTGAAACTTGCGGCGAGTGGTCACTTTTTTGACCAGATCGAAATAAGCAAGTTCGAGGGGCGAAGCAGACTGCTTGATTACTGCACCCAGAACCGGGTCGAGAGCTGGCTGATCTTTGAACATGTCATAGGCGCGACTGGTCTCTTCGTCTGATTTGGCGGCATAGTTGGCCATAAATTCGGCCTGGTAATCGCCACGGATATTAGAGACGAAGTTGCTCTGCAGCTTTTTCGGGAAATCGGCGAGAATTTCGGCAAGCAGCTTATCAGAGCGCTTGTCGGCAAGAAATTCAAGGGTTATCTTGCGCTGCCAGACTTCCTGGAGCATCTGCAGATGTTCAAGGACCTGCTGCTGATTAGCAGTCAGGGCCTTTGAAGTCGTTTTTGGCGCTGTCGCAGCTGAAGTCTGTTTGGTGCTGGCAGGTTTCTTTGCTGTTGTAGCAGGTTTTTTGGTCGAGGCCGGCTTTTTGGCAGCAGTAGTTTCTTTTTTCTCTGCCGGTTTGGTTGCAGGCTTTGCCGTGGTCTTCTTTTTGGTGGCCGTGGCTGCGGTGGTCGGCTTCTTTTTCTGCTTCGTCGCAGTCGCAGTTGCAGCGGCACCCCAACTTGGGCCAAGCGTCAAAAGGTGTATAACAACCAGTAACGCGGCCAGTATTCTCTTACTCATAATCAATTCTCCTTACTCGAGGGCTAAAGAGCGTACATTTTTGACCATTATAACGGATTTTCTATAAAACGGTAACTGCCTTTTTGTTTTTCTCTTCAAGGCACTTCCTGATTATGGGTGTTTTAGTGTATAAATGTCTGTAAAATCATTGCCCGGAGAAAAAACGATGAATCTCGTCTATATTTCGCCACATTACCCCTCACACTACTCTCAGTTCGTTGAATCTCTCGCTAAATATGGTGTCAGAGTCTTTGGCATCTCTGATCTGCCTGACGAAGCCCTTGATCCGAGAGTCAGACAGTCTCTCAGCGGACATTACCGGGTCGAACGACTTGAGAACAATCAACAGGTCGTCGATGCGGCCGGATTTTTCAAAGAACACCTTGGCGAAATCGACCGGGTTGAATCACATCTCGAACCCTGGATAGAACTTGAAGCACTGGTTCGCGATGCCTACAACGTCACCGGCCCCAAATCAAACAATCTGCAGTTCATCAAACGCAAGTCGATGATGAAAGACATCTTTAAACAAGCCCAGGTTCCAGCAGCCAGAGGTATTGTCATCAAAGACATCAAGCAGTGTCAGGAATTCATCAATGGCCATTACCCGGTTTTCATCAAGCCCGACATCGGGGTTGGCGCTGCTGATACCTATACAATCCGCACCGAAGAAGACCTCAAACATTTCTTCTCAATCAAACAGGATTACGACTATTTCATGGAAGAATTCGTCGATGGCGAACTGCAGTCATTCGACGGCCTCACCGACAAAGACGGCAATATTGTTTTCTGTACATCGCATTATTTCAGTAACGACATTCACAAGGTCGTGAAAAACAACGAAAACGTCTGGTATTACTCCCTTATCGATATACCGGCCGAACTCGAAAAATACGGCAGAGCCATTGTCAAAGCCGCCAACGTGCGTGAGAAGTTTTTCCATATCGAATTTTTCAAGCTGAAAAATGGCAAATTCCAGGCTCTCGAAATCAATATGCGCCCCCCCGGAGGCCTGACCACCCACATGTTCAATTTTGCCTGCGATATCGACGTCTACGACTGGTGGGCATCGATCATGGCCGGGCACGAACCAAAGCGACCGTTTACCCGCCGCTATCACTGTGCCTTCATCAGCCGCAAGCATAACCGCCCTTATAAATATTCCCACGATCAGCTCTACGCCAAATGGGGCGACCGCATCGTTCACAGCCAGCCAATGAACCCGATCGAATACGAAGTCATGGGTCACTGGGGCTATCTGGCCCGCTCAGCCAATCTCGACGAGCTCAAGAATGTCATTCGTGACATTACCTGGGAGGCCTGATGAACAGGGAATACCGCACTATCCACAGCAACGCCCTGGGCAGACAGATGGAAATGCTGGTTTACGGCACTTCCGGCAAGCCGATGGTGGTTTTTCCTTCACAGGAAGGCCGCTTCTTCGATTACGAAAACTTCGGCATGATCGATACCCTGGCACCATTCATTCAAAGCGGTAAGATCCATGTCTACTGCATCGACAGCATCGACCACGAAAGCTGGTTTGCCCGCACCAACCCGGTTGAGCGGGTCAAGCGCGCCAACGACTACGACCGTGCAGTCAGAGAAGATGTCATCCCACACATCATGAACGACGGGCATGAAGGGGCCGGGGTTATCGCCCACGGCTGCAGCTTCGGCGCCTTTCATACAGCCAATTTCGCACTGCGCCAGCCAGAGGCTTTTGACTCAGGAATCGCTCTCAGCGGCTGTTACAACATCGAATTCGCGATGCAGGGCTTTTACAGCAACGAAATGCATCTGCACAACCCGATGCGTTACAGCGGCGATATCAAGGGCAAAGACATTGTCGAAAAGCTGAAAAATAACCTTCTGATCGTCTGCAGCGGTCAGGGCGCCTGGGAAGAGTGGACCGGCGAAGCGATTCACATGTGCGACAATCTCAGCGCCGCCGGTGTTCCGGTGTTGCTCGACCTGTGGGGCTATGATGTCAACCACGACTGGCCCTGGTGGAAAAAGATGATCATCTACTTTCTCGGCAAATTTGACCGGGCAGGCTTTCTGACCTCGAAGCACCGCATGACTCAGGAACAGAGCCGGAATTTTCTGCACAACTTTCATTCAATCTGACTTTCAGCACCAACACCGGGTGTTGGTGCTGAAATATCAGTAACTGCAGACAGAATTTCCAGAAGTAAAGGAATCAGAGATGTCGAATACCAAGTTCGCAGATGCTTATTTCAAGTGGGGAGCCGGCTTCATCATCAGATGGCGGCGCCTGCTTTTCACGCTGCTGGTGATTGTTTCGGTCGGCGGACTCTATTTTTCACGCAACATCAGCATCGATAACAGTCTCGAACTCTGGTTTCTCGAAGGTGACCCGGCGCTTGAAGCCTACAATGAATTCAAAAAGCGCTACGGCAACGACGAAGTAATTCTGGCAATGGTCGACTGCAGCCGCGACGGCATGTTTTCGCCGGCCATGCTTTCGGCCATCTACAAAGCCTCAAAAGAGATAGAAGACGACACTCATAATTTCAAACGGGTTCTCAGTGTTGGTCTTTCGCCGTTCATAGGCCTGAGTGGCGAAGAATTGATCATAGAAGATCTGATGAGCGGCCCGGTTAACACAATTGAAGAGGCCGAAAAAATCCAGCAGCGATTCATGGATGACCCGTTCAAACAAAGAATACTGCAGAATGCCAGTTCCACCTGGGCGATCATTATCGCCGAACCCGTTGCAACGCCCGACATGGACAGCCGCCGTCCGGAAATCATCGATGCAATGCGACAGAAGCTCAACGGCTTCAACTTCAAGCTGGCCGGCATGGGTGTCATGTATAACGAGCTCAACCGCCTCAGCATTCAGGATGGGGCGGTATTCAACGCAGTCGCCTATGTGGCCATCGCTTCGCTGATCTTCATTCTCTACCGTTCATGGGTTTTTCTGTTCATGGCGCTTGGCGCCATGTTCTTCAGCGGCCTCGGCTTTCTCGGTTTTTATGGCCTGTTCGGGCAGAACTTCAACATGGTCACCATTGTTCTGCCAACCCTGATGATGATTCTTTCAGTTTCAGATGTGGCCTATGCCTACAATAACTACTGTTTCAATTCTGCGCTGGTCAAAAAGAACCGCGAAGAGGGCCTCGAACACATTTTTTACGAAGTTCTTTCACCCTGTCTTTTTACTTCTCTCACCAATTTTGCCGGTTTTCTCGCCCTCGTAACCAGCCCGCTCGATGTATTACGCGTGTTTGGTGCTTTCGCGGCCTTTGCCTGCATGGCCGAATACGTCGTTTCGATGATTGTCGCAGCCTTCGTTCTCGGTCAGATAGATCTCAAAGAAGAAGTTCAGATCAGAAGACCTTTCGAAACCCCGGTCAACTGGTGGATGCAGCGCATGCCAAACTATTACGTACACATTCTGGTAATTGTGGCTGTTCTTTCGGTCATGTCAATTTATGGCATATCAAAACTGCAGGTCGACACCTACTCGATGGGCTTTCTGCATGAAAGCAACCCGATAAGAGTGGACAGCGACGCGGTCGAAGCAAACTACGGCAATTATCTGCCGCTGGAAGTACGTCTGATAACCGGCCAGAAAGAAGGTATCAAGAAAGTTGAATTTCTGCGCCGCCTCGATCAGACAATCAAAGAACTTCTTGCAGTTCCGGGCATGGAAAAACCAGCCTCGATTCTCGATGTGCTCAAGAAAATGAATGAAGTCATGAGCGATGGGCCAACCTCTGAAACCTATGTGGTTCCGGCCAGCGATGAAGCGGTCAGCCAGCTGCTGCTGCTCTATGAATCAGACCCGGATAACGATCTCGAATATATGACCGACAACCCTGATTACAGCGAAACCCGTCTGACGATAAGAGTTCCGATGATCAGCGCCGCCGGGCTTTATGAATTTGAACAGAAAACTCAGGCAATCCTAGAGAAAAATTTCGGCGGCAGCGGCACCACCTGGAAATTTGGCGGCTACGTGCCTCTGTATGCCCGCATCATCAGCTATGTCACCTGGAGCCAGATCAACAGCTTCGCCTCGGCCTTCGTCTTCGTTTTCGGAGCCATATTTATCCTTTTCCGGCGCCTGAAAGCAATGATACTGGTTATTCTCCCGAATATCTTTCCGATTCTGTTCACACTTGGTTTTATGGGCTGGTTTGGCATAAAACTCGATATCGCCACGGTTACCATTGCGGCAATCGCCATGGGTATCGTCGTTGACGATACCATTCACGCCCTCTACCTGTTCTACGATCCTTCAAGATCGAAGTTTGCGCCGGTTGCAGCCGTGGTCGACGGGATCCGCGAAGCCGGCCCGGCAATCGTGGCAACCTCACTGATTTATTCGATCGGCTTTCTCTTCATGGTTTTTGCCAGTATCAAATCGGTTATCTATTTCGGTCTGCTGCTGTCAATGACGATAATCGTCGCCCTGTTCTGTGAACTGACGATCTTGCCGGCACAGGTCTGCCTGCTGCACCGCTTTCTCTCATCTGACTTTGCCGACGACAAAAAGCCAGAAGCCGATCAACCCTCTACCGACAACGCTTCCTGAGCAGTAGACATTTGCTGCGATTTGGTTATATCATTAAGGCATAAATCAACTGCCGGGGGTTTTGAGGATGGCCATAACTCTTACCTGCCCTTCCTGCGGCAACCAGATCACGCAGGTTACCAGATCTTCTCAGATTCTGGTATGCCCGGCGTGTAATACGACCAGTTTTCTGCAGGATGGCAAGCTTGAAGACATCGGAAAATCAGCCGTTCTTACCGACACCCCCAGCATTTTTCAGATTGGCCGAACTTTCAGACATAAAGACTGGCGGTTTTCGCCGGTCGGCCGGGTCAGGTACGACTACGGTGACGGCTGGTGGGATGAATGGTTCGTCAGAAGCGATAACGGCAAAGAAAGCTGGGTATCGGTCGACGAAGGCGAAATTGCCATTGAAACCCTTGTCCAGGACAAACTGAACGTTCCGGCTTACGAAAGCCTCAAAATCGGCAGTGTATTGAACATCAACCGTATTCGCATGACGGTAATCGAAATGAATACCGCAACTATGATCGGAGCGCAGGGCGAACTGCCGTTCAGAGCGGTACCCGGCGAAAAATACAATTATATCGATCTTCTTGGCCCCAAGCGCGCATCGTTTACCATCGAATACCAGACCGGCGGCATAGAATGCTACCGTGGCGTCTGGATCGACCCTTTCGAAATTTCTGAGGTTTAACCATGGCCACAGCAAACCAGCCTCTGAAACTGCGAAAACTCAGCTGCACCCAGTGCGGCGGTTCGATCGAGCTGCGCGGCGGCCACAACGTCAGGTCTATAGTCTGCCAGTATTGCGGCTCATGCCTCGACAGCAAAGATCAATTCAAACTGCTGCACAAGTTTTTAAATCAGAAACGCCCCTTTTTGCCCATTAAAGTAGGAGCCACAGCCAAACTCAGAGGGGTTTTGTTCACCGCCATCGGTGTAATCCAGTATGAGCAAAGAGAAGACGGCGAAGTCTACCGCTGGCTCGAATATCTGCTCTTCTCGCACACACACGGCTACGCCTGGCTCTGCTATGAAGACGGGCACTACGTATTGATGCACGAGGTCAAAGATCTGCCCGAAACGTCGGTAGAAATTGTCAGCCCGCGTAAAACAAAATTCACGGTACGCGACCGCGCCTTCAAGGTATTTGAAAGTGCCGGAGCACAGATATCTTACGTAGAAGGCGAAATGACCTGGCAGGCAAAGCAGGGCGAAAAGATCAGATACATGGATGGCGTCTGCCCGCCCTATATGTATTCAATCGAAATGCGCGGACAGGAGCAGGAATTCTTCTGGGGCGAATATATCTCGACCGGCGAAATCAGCGAAGCGTTCAGAATCGAAAACATTCAGCCATTCTCCGTGTTCTGTTGCCAGCCGTTCGTTACCAACCCGACCTTCGCTGCCATGTCGCAGGGCGCTTTGCTGTCAGCCGGGCTGGCTCTGCTGATGTATTTTGGAATTTCCTCAGGCGGCACCCCGGTGATGCAGCATAAATTCGGCACCCAGCTTTTCACGGAAGGCGAAACCTCGAAAGAATTCAAGGTTGAAACGCCCGGTTCCCTTTATGGCATTTCAGTTAACACACCGAATCTCAAAAACGCCTGGTCATTTTTTGACGTCAAGGTGGTCGACCGGAACGAAGAAAACCAGTTTTTCACCATGCCGACCGTTCTTGCCTTCTACGAAGGCTACGAAGACGGTGAATACTGGTCAGAAGGCGACACAGAAGTCGTTTCTTATTTCAGGATTCCAGAACCTGGCGATTACAAGCTGTCATTAGAAGGTGAAGGGGCGCCAGGTGAATCTGAACAGCCGGCACCCGACTTTTCGCTCGGCAATGTCAATGTTTACATCTACAAAGGCGTTCGCCTTGGGCACTACACGCTGGCCTGGTTTTTCACCTGCCTGCTGCTCGCCATCCCCTACTTTTTCAAAGCCCTCAGCTTTGAGCAGAAAAGATGGCATGACGATGACGACGACGAGGATGACGACTGATGAATAAACTAGCCCTGATGTTCGCAGGTATTTTCAGCCTGATTACAGTTCTGGCCATCGCAACTGATTTCATGCGGCCAGAAGGCTTTTCGACAACACCGCAGATCCGCAAGGAAAAAAATATTCGTGAGCGCAGTGTTTATACGCATGGTGGACACCGCGGTTTCATGCACGGTAAGTAACTTTTATCTGCGCCTGGCGCAGATCATCAAAATAAAATCTGGAGCAGAAATAACATGGGAACCAACGTAGCAGATCTCTCGACCGGCCCGATTCTTTCGACGATCGCCTACTCTCTGATCGGTCTGGTAATTTATATCATCGCTTTCTGGGTAATCTGCAAGATTTCGCCATTTTCGGTGCGCAAGGAAATTGAAATCGATCAGAACACTTCACTTGGTATCATCATTGGTTCGGTCATGATCGGCCTTTCTATAATCATCGCTTCTGCCATGCACTGATTCACTGCATTCTTTACAAGCGGGCTTTTCGCTCTCGAAAGCCTGAAAGGTCATAATTTTGCAGGTTTTTCTCCTAACCGCGGTATTCCTTATTGCCGTCTGCGGCCTGATTTATCAACTGCTGGCCGGCACCATTTCAAGTTACCTCGTCGGCGACTCTGTTTACCAGTTTTCCCTGGTAATCGGCCTGTTTATGAGCTCGATGGGACTTGGCTCTTTTTTATCGCGCTTCATCAACGACAAACTGCACGACTGGTTCGTGCTGGTCGAAATTCTGACCGGCATGGCCGGGGGCTTAAGCTCGATCGTTCTGTTCATAGCCTTTGCCCGCATCGATAACTACACGCCGTTTCTGCTGTTGGTTTCGGTGACCATCGGTACGCTGATCGGGCTTGAACTGCCAATCATCCTGCGCATTGTCAAAGAACACAACACCCTTAAAATAGTTGTTTCGAATGTCATGACCGTAGATTACGCCGGCGCTCTGTTCGCTTCGCTGCTTTTTCCGATCATTCTGGTGCCGCAGCTGGGGTTGGTTCGCACCGGCCTGATGTTCGGTACCATGAACGTGGCGGTAGCCGCCTCGGCAATCTATGTTTTCAAAGACCGTCTCAAAGCTCGCAACAGCCTTCTGGCGCTGGCAGTAACCGGCATGCTTCTGCTTGGCACCTGTTTCGTCTACGCCGACAACATTTCGACCTTCACAGAAGACACTCTCTATAAAGACGAAATCATCTATTCAACGACTTCACCCTACCAGCGTGTCGTCGTTACCCGCACCAAAAATGATATTCGCATGTTCATCAACGGCAGCATCCAGTTCAGCAGCCAGGACGAATACCGTTATCACGAAGCTCTGGTTTTTCCGGCAATGGCTTCTGCCCATTCACGCCGCAATATTCTGGTTATCGGTGGCGGTGATGGCCTGGCCGCCCGAGAGATACTCAAGTTCGCCGAAGTCGAAAAGATCACCATAGTGGACATCGACCCCGCCATAACGACTTTTGCCCGCGACAATCTGCTGATGCGCGACCTCAACAAAGACTCGATGCGCAACCCCAAAACCCTTATCGTTAATGACGACGCCTGGAAATATCTCGAAAATGTTCCGGAAATGTATGACGTAATCATCATCGATCTGCCCGACCCCGATAACCTGTCGCTGAGCCGCCTTTATTCAAAAACCTTTTACCGGCTGCTGGCCGGCAAGCTGGCGCGCGGCGGCAAGATCGTAACCCAGGCAACTTCGCCTCTCTATGCCCATAAAGCTTTCTGGTGTATCTACAACACCTTCGCTGCCATCGAAAACCCGCTTTTTAAAAGCGACACAGCCTCAGGAACCATTTATCTGCAGCCGGAAGCATATCACTGTTACGTTCCATCTTTTGGCAGCTGGGGTTTTGTCATGGCTTCGAATGCCCCTTTCGACTGGCAGAATATCGAAATCACTGTGCCGGCAAGGTTTGTGAATAATGATTTCATCAAAGTAATGAACCGATTTCCACCGGATATTGCCAGGGTTGAAACCGACGTAAATACCATCGACACTCACGTTGTCAAATCATATTACGAAGAAGGCTGGGAAAAATGGGCCCTCTGAGACCGGATGCCATTCATATCATTGCCGATTTCAGCGGCTGCCGGCCAGAACTGCTTGAGCGAAGCCACAGTGGTGAAATGATTCTGCATCGCGCAATCGAAACCAGTGGCTTGAGCTGTGTTCTGATAAGGTCGCATCAGTTCGAGCCCTCCGGTTATACCGCGGCGGCACTGCTGACCGAATCTCACATAACTCTGCATACATGGCCCGAGCATCAGGCCGTGCAGATCGACATTTTCACCTGCGGCAGTCACGACAAAGCCAGAAAAGCCTATAAGCAGCTGAAAGAAGCATTCAGCCCCGATCATGTCGCAGAGAAAATTCTTTTCCGCCGCCTCAGCAGTCTTGCCGAAGCCTGATTTTTCTCAGGTCGCCAATTAAGCACCAACAGATGATTTTCGGTTGCTTTTTCATCGAAAAAAACATAAGCTGTACAATGAAATAACTGGAGGAACTATGAGAAACTGGGAAAACTACATTTACGGCTTCGCCGGTGCGGCCCTCGGCGCGATGGGCTTTCTTTTTCTCATTCTCGGGGCTGGCTGCCTGCTCGGCTCATTCGCAGCAATTGTCGTAACCATCAAGAAAAAAACAGGCTTCCAGCTTTTCTGAATAAAACTTAAAAGCTGATTCGAATGCTCGCATTATCTGACATTTTTCTTCTATTGCCAGGCTACTACGTCTATCTCGGCGGAGTGTGTCTGATAATTCTTGGCGCCCTGCTGAATTCAACCTCTTCGCCAGTCAAAGAGCATCTGAAGCTGCACTGGCTGACTCTTGGGGTTTTTGCATCCGGATTAAGCAGAATTCTGATGGCGTTCGACTCCCTTTTCCCTGAGAGCGTTTTTCTCTGGTTCGAAGCCTTTGTCCGCCTTGCCGGCACACTTTGTGTCGCAGAGTTTTTCAGAAAAACCTGGTTCAATGAAGACGAAGCACTGCCGGCATACCTGCTCCATATTCCCCTGGCGGCTATTATCGGCGGATTATACCTGATTTCCGGTGGGCACACTTATGTCGGCCTGATAATCATTTTTCTGATCGTCAAGTGTGCGGCAATGCTTGCAGGCCTTAAACTGGCCCGAAATCTGGCAACCGAAAACCGCCTGGTCGCAACTTCAAGCTTTCTGCTGGCAATCTGCGCAGTGCTGCTGCAAACATTTCTGCATCTGGCCACAGTAACTAAAGAAATTCCCGCCACACTGCTGTCAGAAGAAGTCCTTAACCTGATTCTGCATCTTGACCTGATAATCCTGCTCAGTATTTCAGCTCTGGTTATCGCCGTGAGATATCTGCGCGAAAACACCGGGAAACTCTCGACGCAGACTTCTTTTGGCCGACTGGCTCCAGCCGTAATCTTCATTTCTATCATTTGCGTAACTGTGTTCGGCCTGCGACTGTCACACTCAATGGCCCTGCAGCAGAACCAGCATGCAACCCTGACGCTTGAAAAGACTATTCAGCTGCTTTCCAAGATTGTTGACCAGCGCTTTGCCTTTGCGTCAACCTCATCAGTCATCATGGGCTCGGCCCCGATCATGTCGGATTATTTCGTCAACCCCGCTCCCGAAAACCTCGAGCGTCTGAACCGCTATTTGAAGAATTTTACCGCCAATAATCCCGGAGCAATCTGCTACGTAATGGATCTGAAAGGCATTGTCCATGCTTCATCAGATCTTGAACACCTTTTCATAGGCAAAGACCTTTCATTCCGTGATTATTTCAAATCTGCAATGCAGGGCAAATCTGGCGTACAGATCGATATTGGCGTTTTGACAAGCACCCTGGGGTTTTATTCGAGCTATCCAATTCGCGGGCCCGAGAATCAGGTAATCGGTGTTTGTGCTGTCAAGCGTAATTTAGACGACCTCGACAAAACCCTCAGACTCTACCACCCGGCCATGATCGCCGATGCCACCGGAACGGTTTTTCTTTCAAGCGACTATTCATATCTCGGCCGACGGGTTGCCATCGCGAACCGCTCCAACAGAAATA
Organism: Candidatus Rifleibacteriota bacterium; assembly: GCA_024710355.1. GTDB lineage: Bacteria > Muiribacteriota > Ozemobacteria > Ozemobacterales > Ozemobacteraceae > Rifleibacterium. Next base: position 116,537 of record JANJUX010000040.1, on the reverse strand, counting down.
TTACCCCGCTCAAAGCCTTTCCCGAACTGCAGCTTCCGGAGATCGAGGCTTCCCGCTACCTGCTCGGCATCGAACCGTTGCAGACGCTTGACAGCAAAGTTCTGATGCTGATGGAATCAAATGTTCGCAACAATCAGATATGGGTTTTGATGGTAATTCTACTGATTGTTATTGTCTTTGTGGTTATCCTGAATGGTATTACACGCACCGCAGAAGTGATGCGCTCGCTCGAAGTTGCCCAGAACCGCTTCAAAACCCTTTTCGATAATGCCCCTGAAAGCATTTTCGTGGTTTCTCTCGTGACCCTGAAGATAATAGAAGCCAATCAGAGCATGCTGCGCCAGTTTCAGCTGACCCAGTCAGCGATAGGCATGAATTATTTCGATCTGATGCCGACTAAAAAACGCAATCTGACCAATTCATGGCACAGTGCTTCAAAAAAAATGTTCAAGCACGAGCGCGAATTCAGAAAACAGACCGGTGAAATTTTTTCGGCCGAGGTAACCGGCGCCATCATGGAATTCAACAGGGAAAGGGCCCTGCTGCTGATTCTGCACGATATTACCATGCACCGCGAAATCGAGTCACGACTCAGAGAAGCCAAAAATGCCGCCGAAGAGGCCAATGCCCTGAAGGGGCGCTTCTTCGCCAATGCCAGCCACGAAATCAGAACACCGATGACTGCAATAATTGGTCTGACGGAGCTGGCCGCTTCAAATTGCGCCGATGACCGACAGAAACACATGCTTGAGCTGATCAGATCTTCGAGCAAGTCGATGCTGACGCTTCTCAACGACATCTTCGACCTGGCGCAGATTGCCTCAGGAAAGCTCACCATCAATCCAGTTCAGTTCAACCTGCATCTGCTGCTGAAAGATCTCGTCGAAATAATTCAATTTCAGGCCGAAAAGAAGTCGGTCCGCACACTTCTAAAAATCAATCCGGATGTGCCTGAAATGGTCATCTCGGACCCGGACCGCATTCGCCAGATTCTGCTTAACCTTCTTGCCAACGCCATTAAGTTTGCCCACCACGGTGAAGTGCGCCTGAATACTTCACTTCTGAAAACTTCACACGCGGCCTGCATCATTGAGTTCTCCGTTTCCGATTCCCGGGCCGGAAATTCTGAACAGATGCAGAAAAACCTTTTTGGCGCCTTTGTTTTCAACGACCCCTACATAAAAGATGAAAAACGGGACAACAGTCTGGGGTTGTCAATCAGCAAGCAGCTGATCGATCTCATGGGTGGTAAGATCGGCGTCGTGACAAACGTCGAAGAAGGGACCACCTTCAATGTTTCAATACCGGTAACCATAAAATCGATTGCAGCCTCTCATACGCCTGAAACAACTGAAAGCGTAAGTCTCATCAGAGATGGCCGGCCTCTCAATTTTCTCATCGCAGATGACAACGAAATCAATCTTTTCCTCGCCAGCTCGATAATTGAAAAATTCAACGGTACTGCGACATGTGTCAACGACGGTATCGAAGCCATTGCCGCCCTTAAAGCCAACCGTTTTGACGCGGTTCTGATGGATATTCAAATGCCGCGCATGGACGGCATCGCCGCCCTCAGAGAAATCCGCAAAATGTCTGGACCGGCCGCAGAGATCCCAGCCATAGCCATCAGTGCCTTTGCTTCCGAACAGGAAAAAAACATGGCCAGGGATGCCGGAGCCCAGAGCTACATCAGCAAACCATATTTTCCGGAAGACCTGTTAAAGGCAATTTCTGAGATTTTCGCAGACAAAATCACCGAAGAAACCAGCCCGATCCCGGCGACCGAAGAAGTCATCGTAAAAGCGCCCACCAGCGGTCTGAAGCAGATCGACCGCAATGAACTCGAGTTGCGTGTTCTGAAGAAACCCGAAAACATTCTTCAGATAAACGAGATCTTTCAGCGACGTTCCGGCATTCTCCAGAAGGATCTCGAAGATTGTGTCAGTACCAGCAACTGTGAGCGGCTGCGTGAGACGGCGCACTCGATCAAGGGTCTTGCCGGCATGCTGGCCGCCGCCACTGCCTTTGAACTGGCCAGAGAGATTGAATTCCTGAGCCGTGATGGCAAATTCGATCAGGCCGTAGCTCACATACCCGAAATCAAAAAGCTTCTCAATGAAATTGCCGAAGACCTTAACCTTCTTAAAAACGAAATCGAGCAGAAGTAATTCTGGCACATTAATTGCTTAAATCGCACTTTTTTATTTTTACTGCGCAAAAATTGAACCGGAGAAGCGAATGCTTAATAAAACCACACGTCGCAACCTGAAACTGGCCGCAAAATGGCTTCTATTGGTCGTTTTCCTGGTAACTTTAACTGCAATTCACCTGATTTACGGCAAAAAAGCCTGTGACAGTTTTGCAATATTTTCCGGGGCTCTCGGAATGTTCATTTTCGGTATGAACATGATGAGTAACAGCCTGCAGATGATTGCCGGCAACCGCCTGAAAGCCATTATATCGACCCTGACCCGAAACCCGGTCACAGCCATGCTGACAGGTCTGGCCGTTACCGCAGTGATTCAAAGCAGTTCGGCCACAACGGTCATGATCGTCGGCTTCGTCAATGCCGGCTTGATGACGCTGACACAGGCTATCGGAGTCATACTCGGCGCCAACATCGGTACTACGGTAACGGCACAGCTGATCGCCTTCAAACTCGATGACCTTGCCTGGCCGGTTCTGGCAATCGGCAGCACCATGATCATGATCTGTAAAAGCCGCAAAAATCGATCCTGGGGCGAAGTTCTGCTCGGCTTCGCGCTGCTTTTTCTCGGCATGAAATTCATGGGCGAAACCCTGAAAGCCTACAAAGACCACGAAACCTTCAAACAGATTTTTGTCGCCCTTTCCCACAACCGCTTTCTTGGCGTTTTTGCCGGCCTGTTCGTCACATTGATCGTTCAAAGCAGTTCGGCAACCGTCGGCCTGACCATGAGCCTTATGGGAACAGGCGCTTTCGGTGACGACCCCTACCTTGCCCTTATGGCGGCCATTCCCATCATTCTCGGCGATAACATCGGCACTTGCATAACTGCGGTTCTCGCAGCGCTGGGGGCATCACGCGCCGCTCAAAGAGCTGCCCTTGCCCACACCATGTTCAATGTATTCGGCACCCTTCTGGTTCTTCCGGTTCTGCATTATTACTGCCAGCTGATCATGATGACCTCTGCCGACTCGTTGCGCCAGGTGGCCAATGCCCACTCTCTTTTCAATCTGATCAACGTCATGATTTTCCTGCCGATGACGGGGGTACTGCGCTCAGCCGTAATGTTAATTCTGCCACAATCCGAAGAAGAAATCTCAACTGTCACCAATCTTGACAAGCGCTTTCTAGCCACTCCACCGGTCGCCATCGCCCAGGCTGAAGCCCAGTTGAAGGTCGCGACCGACATCATGAAGAAAAAATTCATCAAGATCAACGAGCTGCTGCAGAACCAGGAAAGCGATATCGACGAAATCGCCTCAGCCACCAGCAGCATAGACTCGCTGCGTAAACAGCGTGACGAAATTACCCGCGACCTCAACCGGTTTCTTATTGCTCTGGCCCAGAAAAATCTGCCGGAAAATCTCAGCCGGCAGGTAACCAGAGCCATATATCTAAGCAAAGACCTTGAAATCATCTCTTCTCAGCTCGAAAAATTCATGGCGCTCCTGACCGAGCAGTCAGAAAACAGCAAATCGCTGACACCCGAGGCAAGAGAAGAGCTCCATCTGTGCATGGAACGTATCATGGAAATCTACGGTTGCCTGATAGGGAATCTGAAGCTGACCGAACAGGAAGCCGAAGATATTTCACAGCAGGTTTACAGTCAGGCAATGCTGAACCGTGCCGCCAGAAGCAATCTTCTGCACCGGATCAAAACCAGTCAGCACGACCCGCTTGAGAGCATCATTCTTCTTGATTCGCTGCGCAGCATCGACAGTCTGCTCAGCTCTCTCAACCACGCCTGCGACCACACCATGTATAAATTTTGAGCAGACCACTGTTTAACCCCGCCGGAAGCTACTACCAGAGAATATTTGGCGGGCGGGTGCAAAAAATTCCCGTCGATGCCGGTTTTTCCTGCCCAAACCGCGATGGCACGGTTTCTGCCGCGGGTTGTATCTATTGCAGCAACAGAAGCTTTTCGCCATTTTATGTTACCGCCGAAAAAACAATCACCGAGCAGCTGCAGGCAGGAATCAGGTTTTTCTCTGACCGTTACAGCTGCAGCCGGTTTTTCGCGTACTTTCAGACGTTCTCAGGCACTTTTGCACCGGTCGAAACCCTGAACAGACTCTATCGGGAAGCCTTGTCGATTGAAGGAATCGAGGGTCTGGTTGTCGCAACGCGTCCTGACTGCCTGGGTGGCGAAGTGATTGAACTGCTCAAAGAGATCGCCGGCAAGGTCTATCTCAGGGTTGAATTGGGAGTAGAGTCGTTTGAAGACAGGGTTCTGCAAAGAATCAACCGCTGTCATGACACGCAGACTTCTCTTATCGCTCTTGCAAGTCTGCGGCGGGCTGAAATAGAAACCTGCGTTCATTTGATTTTCGGGTTGCCCGAAGAAAGCCCGCAGGCCCCTGAAAGCAGTGCCAGAATCATATCAGAATCGAAAGTTCGCCTGGTCAAACTTCACCATCTGCAGATTGTCAAAGATACCACTGCGGCAGATATGTTTAAAACCACTCCTGCGATGTTTCAGCTTCACACTCCGGCAAGCTATATTTCTCTACTCACCCGCTTCATCAGCCATTTATCAACGGAGATTCATATTGAGCGGTTTTTGAACCGGGTGCCGGAAGAGTTTCTTATTGCGCCGCGCTGGGGTGGAATCACAGAAACCGAGTTTCGGCGCAGACTTGAGAAAGAGCTGGCAGCAGAAAATCTCTGGCAGGGAAAATCCCGCTGCGACATTGCTTAGCTAAAAACTGGCAGCGAGATGCTGAAATTTCAGCACAATGGGCCTTTTTTTCACACTGTTTTTATCTTAATGCCTTTAAATTAGCCTTTTTCAGCTAAATTTTCGCATGCAAAATGTCGAAAGAATGGTACGTATCTTGCTTGTTGTAAATCAGACAGAACAAAAGCTGGTGAATGAAGTATGCAGAAAACTACCTTGATAATTCTGTTGCTAATGGCCTCTCTCTGCTCAGGGCTGGCGCTCTCGCAGGAAAACTTCAGCGCCGGCGGTATTTTTCAGTTCATCGCTTCGATGTATGCACCTTCAGACCCACGCCAGAACGACCGGGTGATGACCTTCGGCGAAGAACTGCGCCCGGAAGTAAAAACCGCTAATATTCCGCAACCAACCTACCTCAAATAACCTCAACCTGTATCTGTTCTTTTTCTCTATAAAAATGGCCGCCGACAGCGGCCATTTTTTATCCCGGTCAATAAAAAACACATCTGGTGAAATGCGACGGCGTTCTGGCGTATTTTTCGTCGAGGCCACGGTTCCAGAGCAGGAAATCAAGCCCCTGAGAGGTCACCGCGACATTTCGGCGGGCAAACTCTTCGCGCAGCAGCTCAACCGCATGCACACAGCAGGCTCTCAACTCGATTTCCTCGTCAGAACCAGAAGCAAGTGGCTGACCAGAAGCAATCGCACCGGCAAGCGCATCACTGTATTGCAGAATGCCATCGTGCATCAGCACATGCGGCACCAGATTATCGGCAAAGATAGTCAGGTCACCAATATCGTCAAACCTGCCGTAACCGCTGCCTTTAAAGGCAATATGCAGATCAGAAGCCGTTATCTGAACCCTTTTCAAAATATAAGTATCTCGCCCGGCATAAGGAAAGATATCACGATAGAATGGCATTTTCAGAAGCCTGACACCTAGTTCAGCAGCTGAATGACCGGAACCCAAAACCAGCTCCCGGCACGAACCAGAAAATTCTCGCAGCAGCAGTTCGCCAAAATCACGCAGAGCCGCAGCAAAAAGATTCATCAATTGAAAGGATGCGGAGTTATCAGGGTTCTGGCCGAAAACACGGCAGCATTCTTCGGCGCTTATCTGCTGCAGAAAGTCGGCCTGGTAGCTTCCCCTGGCTATAAAATCGCGTTTAAGGCGTGAGGCTATCGTAAAATAGCCGTTTTTACAGCCAGATTCAAGGTCAAGAGCATTGAACCAGCCTGAACCAAAGTTTATACAGTCGAGCACGAGAAAATAGACCAGCGCTGCTTCCGGGTCATCGCAAAAATGATTTTCGGTATCCATTACCGGATTCAATGCTATTTCGACAGGAAGAGAGGCAACATAGTCACCAAGAAGGTCGTGATTGATGCTGACCGACCGCGCCAGACCGGCCACTCGGGCACAGCTTTCCCTGACAATAGAAAAAAGACGGTTTTTCATGAGGTTCTCCGCAACTCCAGGAATTAGCTCCCATTGTACAGCCGGGTCAGAATTTTCTCAATATTTTTTAAACCGATGCTCAGATCGCAGGTATATTATAAATTGAGACTGAATTGCTTAAGGAGCATGCATATGCGCAACCTTTGCTGTCTGGGTCTGCTTGCCTTTTTGTGCTTTTTCTGCCTGTCGACCGCAGGGGCGGCCTCGCCATTTGCCAATGAAACGGTTAAGGTCAGCGATGCGGCAGCGTCTCTGGATCAGGCCCCGGCCAGGGCCGTACTCAAGCCGGAGAACGGATTGAAAAAGATCAGAGTCGGCGGCTACAACATCGCGCATGCGCGCGGCGAAAACACCGGCGGGCTCAATGAAGTCGGCAAGCCTTCAAAACTGAAGGGAATCGCCAGACTGGTAAAAAACAACCGTCTCGATATCATTGGTTTCACAGAAATTGCCAGTGGCGATCTGAGGGTTCTGTTCAAAAATCAGCCCAAATTCATTGCTGAATATCTCGGCTTTCATCATGTTTATGCCCAGAACCTCAAACGCGGCCTGTTCGGCAAAATGGCGACACAGGGCAATGCCATCGTTTCGCGATTTCCGATCGTTGACCACAAGAACCACAACCTGTACCGTTCTGACGAAAAGAATGAACAGAGAAGCTGTCTCGAAGCCACCGTCGACCTGGGAACAGCTGGCAAAGTCAAGATTCTCGTCGCCCATCTCAGCCTGAAAGCAGAAGAATCAAACCGACAGGTTGAACAAATCTGGGAAATCGTTGAAAAGAGTGAGTTTCCGGTCATTTTGTGCGGCGATTTCAATTCGCGCCCCAAATCAGACCGCATCAAGTGGCTGTCTCAGAGAATGAAAGATGCCTCTGCCAATCTGAACACCACTTTCAAGAATCTGCCAGACGTTAAGATTGATTATCTGTTCACTTACGGCCCGTGGCGTTATGCAACCAGCAAGGTCACCGGGTTCGACCTCGACTACTCTGACCATGGCCTTCTCTATAATGATTTCTGGCTCCTAAAAGCCCAGCCGGGCAGATAGACTTATTGCCGACCTGCTGTTATAATGCGTCTCAATTCAAATTGAGGCGCATTTTTCATGTCTGAAACGAACAGAGATCGAATTTTTGCGGAAATAATCGAAAAACCCGCAGATTTTGTTTTTGACGACAGGGTTGCAGCGGTATTTCCAGATATGCTGAAAAGATCGATTCCCGGTTACCCGGCGATTATCAACATGATCGAAACCCTTACCGCCCGCTATGCTCAACCTGGCTCGAATCTTTATGACCTCGGGTGTTCGCTCGGAGCCAGTTCGCTGGCCATGCTCAAAGGGCTGAAAGTCAAAAACTGCCTGATTGTCGGCATCGATACTTCCAACGCGATGATCGACCGCTGCCGTCAGATCGCCAGCCGCCCCGAAGACGCCGCCAGAATGGAGTTCATCTGCGCCGATGCCAACAGCTGTGAATTTACCAACGCTTCAGTGGTGGTAATGAATTTTACTCTGCAGTTCATCGACCCGTCACAGAGAAGGCCACTGCTCAAAAAAATCGCCGACGGCATGCTTCCTGGCGGAATTCTGATTCTCTCTGAAAAAGTTAAGTTCAACAATCAGCATGTCAACGAACTTCTGATCGACGTATACCACGCTTTTAAAAAGGCCAACGGCTACAGTGAGCTCGAAATAAGTCAGAAGCGCACCGCTCTCGAAAACGTGCTGATTCCCGAAACCATCGAAACCCATACGCAACGGCTGCTCGACGCGGGCTTCAGCAGTGCCGACGTCTGGTTTCAGTGTTTCAATTTCATGTCGATGCTCGCTATCAAATGACCAGTCCATTCGATTTTTCAGAATTTTATCAGGCACTGAACCGGCACGGCCTGCAAAGGTGGCAAAAGCATCTGCAGAATGCAGTAGAAACCGCTACAAACAAGCCAGACGGCAACCTTCCCGGGTGGCTGGCCGCATTGCAGAAACTTCCGGAACTGGCTGACTGCCGGGCCGAAATTGACCGCAAAATTGTGTCTGCAATCAGCAAAGCACCGGTATCGACCGGGTCGGCTGAAAATCTCAGACAGGCGCTTCTGCAGCTGCAACCCTGGCGAAAAGGCCCCTTCGATATATGTGGAACTTTTATCGACAGCGAATGGCGTTGTGACATGAAATGGGAGCGTGTAGCGCCGCACATCAGTAGTCTGCGTGGGCGCAAAGTTCTTGACGTCGGGTGTGGCAACGGCTACTACCTCTTTCGCATGGCCTCCATGGGAGCCGCTCTTACTATCGGCATCGATCCATCAATGCTTTTTCTGGCGCAATTTTCAGCTGTACAGAAATATCTCAAAGTGACAGACACCTTTCTTCTGCCAACCGGCTTCGAAGATCTTCCGGAAAACATGGAAGCTTTTGACACGGTTTTTTCGATGGGAGTTTTTTATCATCGCCGCTCGCCCTTTGATTTTCTCAGAAGCCTGAAAATGCTGTTGCGACGGGGCGGTGAGCTGGTTCTTGAAACGCTGGTCATCGCCGGTGATGAAAACCAGGTGCTTGTACCGCAGGATCGCTACGCGAGAATGAACAATGTCTGGTTCATTCCGTCGGTGCCGGCTCTATGCAAATGGCTTACCAAAATTGGTTTTGCCGACGTCAGACTTGCCGATGCAGCCAGAACAACTGTCGAAGAACAGAGAACCACGACCTGGATGCCGGGGGAATCGCTTGAAAAATGCCTCGACCCGCAAAATCACGATCTGACAATCGAAGGGCTGCCTGCCCCGGTGCGGGCGGTTATCGTTGCCACCAGACCCTAGCGTGTACCCCTCTTGACAAAATTCTGCAAACTTGGCATAAGCAAGGTAGGAGTCTGTCTATTTTATTGATTTTTCTTTGTATACAAAGGAGAATGAAAGGTGAAAACTCAAAAACCAGATAAAAAAGTGTTGAAAAAGATGAAGAGAGAATACGATGATTTCGATTTTGCCAATGAGCCACGGCGGGCAAAGGCAAAAAAGCCCAGACGCGGGGTGAAAATTTTTACAGACGATAAAGATGAATTAGATTATTATAGTAACGAAGACTGATGGTTGATCTTACTAATAGCCCGTAAGTTCCCTGAAAGGAAGTACCCTGAATGAGATCCAAAAAAATTACCGTTGCCGCCCTGGCGGCAGGGTTCTTTGCCATGTCCCTGGCCTCTGCTTCTGCTGCATTCTTTTCCGGCATGATTACCGTTACCAGAGATGCCAGCAGGCAGATCAGCGGCGCTGTCCTTCAGACCAGCAATCGTGATGGCGCCGGTAATCCGGTAACCTACACACTGGTTATGGATGAAAACGGCAAGGCCATTGCCGAGCAGTATGAAAACAAAGATATCAAAATTGAAGGTACCCTCGTAGGCAAAGAAATCAAGGCCGACACCTGGGAAAGCGTTCCAGACAGCGCCTCCGGATCTTCTTCCGGAAGTTCAGGCTCAGGCTATTCGGGTGATTCGGGTGATTCGGGTGATTCCGGTGATTCGGGCGACTCAGGCGACTCCGGTGATTCTGGAGATTCTGGAGATTCTGGAGATTCGGATGATACCGATGATTCGGACAAGCCGGATGATTCGGGCGACTCTGACAACCCAGGCGATTCGGGTGACTCTGATAAACCGGATGACTCTGACGATTCGGGCGACTCCGGGGACTCAGATTCCGGTAGTTCTGATGACTCAGGCGATTCAGACAGCGGCAGCGATGACTCTGACGCAGATTCGTCGGCTACAGACAGCTCATCTGACGACAGTTCTTCTGAAGACTGACTTTAAAACCAGCGAAAATCCCCCGGCAACGGGGGATTTTTTTTTGCAGAAAGAAACCAGAGTTTGTGATAGCATTAACAAGGCTGCGGCTGATTTGCCCTGCAAGTGGTTCAATACTTGATTCGCAGCTTGTTTTACCTCATCAGAACATATATCAGGAGGGAAGGAATTATGTACGACGCACCGAAGCTCAATTTAAAGAAAAGCATGGCCGAATTCGAACACGGCAAGACCTGCACCCCGGGTGGTGTTCTCGGTATCAGACGCCCATACAACTTTGTCGAGGGCGAATACCCGATATATTTCGACCACGGTAAAGGCGGCAGAATAACCGATATCGACGGCAACGAATATCTCGATTACCTTTGTGCCTACGGCCCGATCATCATCGGCCACCGCGAAGAAGAAATCGATAACGCCGCAATCGACCAGATGCGCAACAAAGGCTTCTGTTTTTCTCTCACCCAGCCAATTCAGAATCAGCTGGCAGTTAAGTTGAAAAACTTGATCAAATGTGCCGAAATGACCGTTTTCGTCAAAACCGGCTCAGATGCCACAACTCTGGCAACCCGCGTTGCCCGTGGCTACACTGGCCGGAACAAGATCATGCGCTGCGGGTACCATGGCTGGCATGACTGGTGCGTCGAAGTAAAAGGTGGCGTTCCTGCCAAACTCTATGAAGATGTTTATGAATTTCACTATAACCATCTCGAACAGCTCGAAGATCTGATGAAGCAGCATGGCGACCAGACTGCTGCCATCATCGTTACCCCGATCGGGCACCCCCTCGCCGAGCAGGTCGAATATCCGAAACCCGGCTTTCTCGAAGGCGTAAGAGCTCTGGCCGACAAATACGGCGCGGTTCTTATTTTTGACGAAATCCGCTCCGGCTTCAGAGTTCATATCGGTGGCGCCCAGACCCTGTTTGGCGTCACCCCCGACCTGTCAACCTTCGGCAAAGCAATGGCGAATGGTTACCCGATCGGCGCCTGTGTCGGCAAAGCGCAGTTCATGAAAAAAATCGAAAAGGAAGTTTTCATTTCATCGACTTTCTTCCCGAACAGCCTTGAATTCGCCGCCGCTCTCAAAACCATCGAAATGCTCGAACGCGACAAGGTTCTCGACGTCGTCAAAGCCAAGGGCGAATGGTTCAACGCCGAGCTCGGCAAAATTCTGGCAAAGCACAAAGTCTCGACAGGCGCTTCCCCGGTGCCGCAGATGCCATTCGTCACCTTCAACAAAGACGAAGCCAAAACCTATAAGGCAAAACGCGTCGACTTCTATACCCAGCTGATCAGACGCAAGGTGTTCCTGCAGCCGTATCACCACGGTTACATCTGCTACCGGCACACTGACGAAGATCTCAAATACACGCTCAAGGCAATTGACGAATCACTTTCGTTCGTCGACGAAAAGAAATACTGAGGCAGGGAAACATGGAAAAACTCATCATTACTGCCGCCATCTGCGGCGCTGAAGTAACCAAAGAAAATAACCCGGCGGTACCTTATACAATCGCCGAACTGGTGCGTGAAGCCGAATCGGCAGTTAACGCTGGCGCATCGATCATTCATCTGCATGTGCGCGAAGACAACGGCACTCCGACCCAGAGTCGTGAGCGCTTTCGTGCCGCGATCAATGCCATTCAGGAACGCTGCCCGAAGGCCATCATTCAGCCTTCGACCGGCGGCGCCGTCGGCATGTCGAACGAAGAACGCCTGCAGCCGGTCGATCTGAAGCCTGAAATGGCGACTCTCGACTGCGGCACCGTGAATTTCGGCAACGACGATATCTTCGTCAATTCCGAAAACACGATCATCGCCTTCGGCAAAAAAATGCTCGAACTCGGCGTCAAACCCGAAGTCGAAGTATTCGACAAGGGCATGATCGACACGGCGATCAGACTACAGAAAAAAGGCTTTATCGCGTCGCCGATGCATTTTAACTTCGTTATGGGCGTTACCGGCGGTATCAGCGCCAGTGTTCGCGACGTGGTTTACATGCAGGGCAGTATTCCGGCCGGCAGTACCTTTACCGTTTCCGGTATCGGCAGATCGCAGTTCCAGATGGCCACTACCGCCATTCTGCTTGGCGGCCACGTCAGGGTTGGTTTTGAAGACAACACCTACCTGTCGAAAGGTGTTCTCGCCACTTCTAACGGCGAACTGGTCGCCAAAGCGGTGCGCATCGCCAAAGAACTCGGCCGTGAAATCGCCACCCCCGACGAAGCCCGCGCCATTCTCGGTCTCAAGCCCCGCTGAGTAAAATAATAAGGAAAGGCTCAACTGATGTTTGACAAGATTATCAACAAAAATGACTTTACCAGCCTGATCAAAGACGGCATGGTCATCATGGTTGGCGGTTTTCTTGGTTGCGGCACCCCCGAAACGCTGATCGATCTAGTTCTTGCCAGCGGTGCCAAAAACCTTACTCTTATCTGCAACGACACCTCGTTCGTCGACCGCGGCGTTGGCCGCCTGGTTGCCGCCAAGCAGGCGGCAAAGGTCATCACTTCACATATCGGCACCAACCCTGAGACCGGCAAACAGATGGTCGAAGGCACTCTCAACGTCGAACTTGTACCGCAGGGCACTCTGGCTGAACGCATCAGATGCGCCGGTGCCGGGCTCGGCGGCGTGCTGACCCCAACTGGTGTTGGCACCGTCGTTGAAGAGGGCAAGCAGAAAATCACCGTCGACGGCCACGAGTATCTGCTCGAACTGCCGTTGCGCGCTGACCTGGCCATTATCAATGGCAGCAGTGTCGATAAGGCCGGCAACGTGGTTTACAACGCAACTACCCGCAATTTTAACCCGCTGATGGCCATGGCTGCCAGCGTTGTCGTGGTTGAAGCCGAAAAACTGGTTGAACCAGGTGCACTGATGCCCGAACTGGTAATGACGCCGGGCCCGCTGGTCACCCATATTTTCAAATCCGAAAAACGCTGACGGGCAAGGAGCAACAAGATGATCGAAGATATCGAACTGGCCAAAAACATTATCGCGAAGCGCATCGCCCGCGAATTCAAGAACAATCAGCTGGTTAACCTGGGCATCGGCCTGCCGACCATGGTTGCCAATCATATTCCGCAGGGCGTTAATGTCATTCTGCAGTCTGAAAACGGCATGATCGGCATGGGCCCAGCCCCCGAACCGGGTAAAGAAAACCCTGAAGTCACAAATGCCGGCGGCGCCATGGTCACGATTCTGCCGCACGGCTGCTATTTCGACAGTGCCACTTCGTTTGCCCTTATTCGCGGCAAGCACGTTGAATACACGGTTCTCGGCGCTCTCGAAGTCGACCAGGAGGGCAGTCTCGCCAGCTGGATCATCCCGGGCAAGAAGGTTCCGGGAATGGGCGGCGCGATGGATCTCGTCGTCGGCGCGAAAAACGTCATCGTCTCGACACTGCACACCGAACGCGGCAAGCCGAAGATTCTCAAAAAATGCCGTCTGCCCCTGACGGCGCGCCACGTTGTCAACATGATCGTAACCGAACTTGGCGTTTTCAGGGTCACACCGGGCGGCCTCGCCCTGATCGAAATCAATAAAGACACGACCATCGACGAAATACGCGCAAACACCGAAGCCGATTTCATAGTTTCAGATAATCTGAAAACGATGGAAGTTTAAGCCCGGGGGTTAAAAAATTCCCGGTTGGTAAGTTGAATATTTGCTGCTATCATAGCTGAGCAAGGTTCTGTTTTGTACATAGCAAAGTCTTCATAAAATCAACATACGCAAGGAGAAATGACTGTGAAAAAAGGATGCCCCTATGGAACCCACCGTGTTATCGAGCCCAAAGGCGTTCTGCCGCAGCCGGCACTCAGAATCGACAACACCATGGAGATTTATGACAACGAGATTCTGATCGACGTCAGAACCCTCAATGTCGACTCAGCCAGTTTCACCCAGATCGAAAAACAGGCCAACCATGATATCGAAGAGATCAAGAAAATCATGATGGGTCTCGTCGAGAAGCAGGGCAAGCACAAAAACCCGGTTACCGGTTCAGGCGGCATGCTGATCGGCACCGTTAAAGAAATCGGCCCGGCCCTCAAAGGGAAAACCCCGCTGAAAGTCGGCGACAAGATCGCCACTCTCGTCTCTCTCTCTCTCACCCCGCTCAAAATCGAAAAAATTCTCGAAGTAAGACCCGACATCGACCAGGTCGACATCAAGGGCCAGGCAATTCTGTTTGAAAGCGGCATCTATGCCGTTCTGCCGAATGATATGCCCGAAACCCTCGCCCTCTCGGTTCTCGACGTGGCCGGTGCCCCTGCTCAGGCTGCCAAGCTCGTTCGCCCCGGCGACATCGTCGTTGTAATCGGCGGCGGCGGAAAATCAGGTCTTCTCTGCCTGTATGAAGCGAAAAAACGCGCCGGCATCACCGGCAAGGTAATCTGCATCGGCGGCTCAGAAAAGAGCACCGAACGCGCCCGCCAGCTCGGTCTCGCCGACGAATATTTCGCCGCTGACGCCACTGATGCAATCAGCATCTACAACAAAATCAGCGCTCTTACCGATGGCAAGCTCGCTGACCTGGTAATCAACTGCGTTAACATCCCCAACACCGAAATGGCAAGCATTCTCTCCTGCAGAGAAGGCGGCACCGTTTATTTCTTCAGCATGGCCACCAGCTTCACTCAGGCTGCTCTTGGCGCCGAAGGCGTTGGCAAAGACGTTAACATGATCATCGGTAATGGCTACTGCAAAGACCACGCCGCCATTTCGCTGCAGGTTCTGCGCGAAAGCCCGGCACTCCGCAAACTTTTCGAAGAAATGTACTGCTGAGACACCTCACAAAGTGCCCCAACAGGGAAAGGAATCAGTAATTGAACAGCAGTTACACTCGTGATGAGCACATTCAGCGACGGGCAAAGCTGTTTCCGAACGTCAGCGACACCGACTGGAACGACTGGAAATGGCATGTCCGCAACCGTATCGAAACCATCGACGATCTCAGAAAATACGTTAAGCTGACCGAAATGGAAGTCGACGGCGTCAAAGACTGTCTGACAACCCTGCGCATGGCGATTACGCCGTATTATCTGACCCTCATCGATCCGGACAACCCCAATGATCCGGTGCGCAAGCAGGCTATTCCGACCGACCTCGAACTTTATCGTTCGCCGGCCGATCTCGAAGACCCGCTGCACGAAGACGGCGATTCGCCAGTTCACGGACTGACCCACCGCTACCCTGACCGCGCCCTGCTTCTGGTCACCGACCAGTGCTCGATGTATTGCCGCCACTGCACCCGCAGACGCTTTGCCGGTCAGAAAGACACGGCAATGCCCAGCAGCCACATCGACAAGGCCATTGAGTATATTGCAGCCAATCCGCAGATTCGCGACGTCGTCGTCTCGGGCGGCGACCCGCTGCTGCTGGCAGACAATAAACTCGAAGGCATTCTGCAGAAACTGCGCGCCATTCCGCACGTCGAAATCATCAGAATCGGCACCCGCACCCCGGTCGTTCTGCCTCAGCGCATTACGCCCGAGCTCTGCGATATGCTCAAGAAGTATCACCCGATCTGGGTCAACACCCACTACAACCATCCGAAAGAAATCACCACCGACGCCGCCAAAGCCTGCGAACTGCTGAGTTATGCCGGAATTCCGATCGGGAACCAGTCGGTTCTGCTGGCCGGTGTCAACGACTGCGTTCATGTAATGCGCAAGCTGGTGCATGAGCTGGTCAAAGTCAGAGTAAGACCTTATTACATCTATCAGTGCGACCTTTCTTACGGGCTGTCACACTTCAGAACCCCGGTAGCCAAGGGCATCGAGATAATCGAAGGCCTGCGCGGCCATACCAGCGGTTTCTGCGTGCCGACTTACGTGGTTGACGCACCGGGTGGTGGCGGCAAGATTCCGGTAATGCCGAATTACCTGATTTCGAGCGGCTACGAGAAGACGATTCTGCGCAATTATGAAGGTGTCATCACCTGCTATAACGAACCCGAGGGTTACAAACCGAGCTGCAAATGTGATGCCTGCCAGAAGGGCGACGTCGAAATCGAAGGCGTTGCCGGCCTGCATCAGGGCAAAATTTCGCTCGAACCCGAAGGTTTGAAGCGCAAAAAACGCAAAAAAAGATCATGAACAATGGGCAGGTCACTTGCTGAACTGATCGAAGGTTACAGCTGCGTTGCCATCATCGGCATGGAAAAAAATGCCGGCAAAACAACGGTGCTCAACCATCTTCTCAGCAGCAGACCGCCCGTGGTTCAGGCGATCACCTCGATCGGCTACGATGGTGAAGATACCGATCAGGTGACCGGAACTGACAAACCGTCGATATATGTTGGCTGTGGCACAATGGTTGCCACAGCCAGCAGTCTTCTCGGGCAATGTGATTTTACCCGTGAGCTTCTGCGTTTTACCGGCTTTCACACACCGATGGGCGAGGTCGTTATCACCAGAGCCCGCAGCGATGGTTTTGCCCAGATCGCCGGACCCTCTACCACGGCGCAGATGTCGGCATTGATCAGTATGCTGCACGAACTTGGCGCCACACAGGTTCTCGTCGACGGCGCCGCCGCCCGCAAGTCTACTGCGGCAATCGCCAGTTCAGAGGCCTGCATACTGGCAACCGGGGCAGCATTTTCGCCAAACTCCGATGATATTGTCGAGCAGACCCGCCATTACACCGGACTTCTCACTCTGCCAGAATTCAAGTCAGATGCAGCTTTTACGTGCAAAAGTGAAGATGCCAACAATTGTATTCTTCTCGACCAGGACGGTAACATCTGCGGCAGGGTCAGCGCGCTCAGCGACGAATGTGCCGACCAGATCGCCGGCCGCAGCGGGCAACCAACCACGGCTTTGTTCAACGGCGCCGTAACCAGGCCAATGCTGCAGCGACTGCTCGATAAGTGCCGACGGCTCGAATGGCTGCAGCTTGTCGCCGAAGACGGCACCAGATATCTCATCAACAGCCGCCAGAAATGTGACCTGATCGACCGTGGTGCCAGACTGGCGGTCAGACGCCAGGTCAATCTGATAGCGGTGACGGTCAATCCGACCGCACCATCAGGCCTGAAGCTTGACGGTGCAGAGCTCTGCCGGAACCTGTCTGAAAAAATCAACCTGCCGATTTTCGATGTGTGTGCTGCACAGAATCAAACATTCGGCAGAAAGGCGCCCCAGCATGCATAGACAGAAAAAATACCGCGCCAGCACCCCCGGGGTTGCCTGGCTGCTTTCTGAGCTGCAGATAGAATCGCTCTACGGCCGCGAAGCTCTTAAAAACCTGCGACCGGCAAAATCTGATCAGCTGGAACAGTTGCGCCAGAGCCTTGCTGAACTTGAAATCATGGTTACTGCTGCCCGGAACGATAAAAGTTTTTTTGATCAGGCCGGCAGTATTTTTAAGTGCCTGCGTTACATCAACGGCTCGCTCGACAATCTCGAAGCCGGACAGGTACCCGACGAAACGGAGCTGCTCGAAATCAAAGGTTTTGCGATGCTGCTCACCAGCCTGAAAAACTGGTATGAGCGATCTGGTCTGCAGCTGCCATCAGTTTCGTTCAGCGACATCGAACCGGTTATCAAAATTCTCAATCCTGACCGCACAGTAGTCACTTCGTTTCACGTACACGAGGCCTATTCGCAGAAGCTCAAAGAGATCAGAGCCGAAAAAATTCAGCTCGAAAATTGCATATTGCAGTGTACTGACCAGCAGAAGCGCGATGAACTGCGCGATCAGCGGGCGCGCCTGGTTCAGTCAGAAAAGGCTGAAGAGCACCTGGTCAGAGAAAATCTCGGCAGACAGCTGCTCGAATGGGTCACAAGAATGCGGCATAACGGTCTGGCTGCCGGACGTTTTGAACTGCTGCTCGCCAAAACCCGCCTGGCCTGCCAATTTAACTGCACCTGCCCGGAAGTGTTCGCCGCCGCCGAAAAAGTGCCGTTGCGGGCAGAAGAGATGATAAACCCTGAAGTAGAGGCAATTCTTGCCAGTCGTGGCAAACAGTTCACGCCGGTATCGATCGAGCTGAGTCCGGGCACGACACTACTGACCGGAGCCAACATGGGCGGCAAATCTGTAGCTCTGCTGACCCTGGCCATGAATGCCGAGCTGGCGACCCTTGGCTTTTTCGTTTTTGCGCGCCGCTTCTGCATGCCGCTGTTTGACTTTATCTGCCTGATCGCCGGCGATGGCCAGAACCAGGCATCGGGTCTGAGCAGTTTCGGCGCTGAAATAATCAGACTCAGCGAACTGACCGCCCTGACCCGTCAGGGAATCGGGCTTGCCGTCTGTGACGAATTCGCCAGATCGACGAACCCCTCTGAGGGCAGCAGGTTTGTGCAGGCCCTCGGCGAGTTTCTGCAGCAAAGCGGGTCATACGGAATTATTGCCACACACTTCGATGGCATAAGAATCGAGGGGGCAGCTTATTATCAGGTAATCGGCCTTAAAGACAAAAACACTATTGAAGAACATACCGACCGCGAGACACTTCTACAAAAACTGTGTGAAAAAATGGATTACCGGCTGCTGAAAATCAACGATGACTATCAGGTACCAAAAGATGCGATGCACATTGCCACGATCCTTGGTCTCGACTCCGAATTTCTCGCTATATTACGCCGCCATTACCAGTCGTAACGGTTTTCTCGAAAGCGCCGATCAACTCTCGGTTTTTACTTTTTTTCAATCGGAAAACTTACACCCAGCAGGCTCATGTCGTCATCCCGCAATGCTTTGCCCCGAAAAGCCGTAAGCTCGTTCCAGATAGCGTCTACCATTTCCACAACTCCATCGCGCGCATGCGCAGCCAGAGATTTTTTCAGCCTGTCGGTACCAAATCGCCTGCCCTTCGAGTCCGCCTGCTCGGTAATACCATCTGAATAGATAATCAAAGCCGCACCGGCCGGAATCTCAATCACAATTTCCTCACGCACCTCACCATCACCAAAGCCAACCGGTAAACCACCGACTTTTATTTCTTCGACCTGACCGTCCGGCATTACCAGTAATGGTGCAGGATGACCGGCAGCAGCTATTTTCAGCTGGTTTTTCGCACGGTCCATCAGCAAAAAAACCATGGTTAAATACTGACCCAGCTCCTCAAAGGGGAACTCACGTTCCAGACCGGCAATAATTTCGCCCGGTGAATTGGGAACAATGCTGCCATCCCGCATCTGGCTGACAATTTTTCCGTCGCTGCGCAGCATATGCGATAGCGCCACTCCGGTAAGAGCCGCCGGAATCCCATGACCAGACACATCCAGACAATACACTCCTATTTCGGTCTCAGAAAATGGAATTACGTTGACCATGTCACCGCCAACCTGATTACAGGGTAAAAAGCGCAGATGCATATCAACCCGGTGACTCAGAAAATCGGTACGGGGCAGCAAAGCACTCTGAATTTTCGCGGCTGCAGCCAGATCTGCAAGCATCAGCTGGTTTCGCTGCAGCAGCAGCTGGTTGGCTTTAACCTTTTCCAGCATCGCGACTACAACGACAGCAAGGAAAATGGTCAGCATGATTGCAATCAGCTGCAATAATTTTTTTGCCTCTTCAACCCGGTTCATGACATCCGCGTCGGAAAAGCCGACGAGCATTCCGAGAGGAAAGTCACCAACCCTTTTGGAAACAAAGTTTCGATAAATCTGATCAACCGGGCTTCTGGTCTGAAAGCTTGCCGAAGCATCGAAAATTATCTTCTCCCACTCGGGGTTCTGCAGACTTGTGGCCCACATGTCATTTGCGGGTTCCGGAATTCTGGCACGCATTTTTCTGTCGTGTATTCCGATTAAAGACGCGACAAACTGAGGCCCCAGCTGCAATTCTTTGAAATAGCGGGTAAAAAGTTCCGGGCTGACTGTCACGAGAGCGACTCCATCGAAGGCCCCGTCTGGTTTGTCGATTCGCAAAGCAACTCGAAAGTGAAATTTTCCGGTAATTCGCCCAATCTCTACTGCCGAAATAAAAAGGCTGTCGCCAGGATTCTGCTGATGATATCTGAAATAACTGCGGTCGGCGACATTCGGCCCCTGGCCGGCCCCATTGCGTGGAATCAGAAAGTTGCCGTCGACGTCAACCAGAAAAAAGTTGGGGGTAAGCGACCGGTCGAGCTGCATGGCCTCGATGAACCTTTCTGTTTGTTCAACCGAACGGCAATGACCGTAAAATTCTCTTACACTGCGCAGAAAAACGCCGATCTGGTTCAACAACATCAAGGTATGCTGCACAGAAGCATCGAGAGAGGTCTTAGCCTCGTCTGCCATTCTTTGTTTCTCGTCCTGCAGCATTTTTTCGACGCGAAAAATGTATGCTCCCCAGATAACGATGGTCAGAAACAGTGAGATGCATATAATTAAAAGCCGGTCATATATGCTGCCGGGCAGTTTTGCCATGTCTGTTTCTCTCCAACCAGGCCGAATGTGGTCATATATCTGCGGTGAAACACAACGCAGGGGAACAAACTCTCTCAGGCATGACCGAAAACCAGAATCTTTATTTACTGTATCTACCATGAGTATATAGGCATATTGGTGAACTTGTCATCTGGAAAAAGCTGAAAAGTTGCATTAAGAAGTGCCCGGGTGCCTGCAAGGCTAAAAAAATACTGCAGAAACGACTTTTCGGCGGTATAATTGAGCAAATATTTCAAGGTTAAGGGAAGACGATGAAAAGCAAACTCAATCTCAATTTTGCCATAGTCGACAAAGCCAGACAGTATGCCCGCGAAATCGCGGCCGACACCCAGAAGTTCATCGAAAAGCACACCAGCGTGACAATCGAGCGGACCGTCGCCCGCCTGCTTGGTATCGACGGGGTCGATGCCCAGGGTGTGCCTCTGCCGAACATTCTGGTCGACAACATTCGCAGTAACAACGGCTTGAGCCTCGGCCTTTCGGCTTATATCGGCAATGCCATGATTCAGACCGGCAAAACCCCGCAACAGATTGCTGAAGCGGTTGCCAGTGGCGAACTCGACATCACCCGGCTCAAAATGGCCGACATGTTTGAAATTCGTGCCAGAATCGAAGAAATCGCCCGCCAGACTGTCGAAAGAATCAGAAGCAACCGCCGCCAGCGGGAAGAATACCTTGGCCGCTACGGCGACAAAAAAGGCCCCTATCTCTACGTAATCGTCGCCACCGGCAATATCTACGAAGACATCATTCAGGCCCGCGCTGCCGCCAACCAGGGCGCCGATATCATCGCCGTCATCAGAACCACCGGGCAGAGCCTGCTCGACTTCGTGCCTTTTGGCGCCACTACCGAAGGCTTTGGCGGCACCTTTGCCACCCAGGAAAACTTCCGGCTGATGCGCGCCGCCCTTGACGAGGTATCAGAGAAGCAGGGTCGCTACATCAGGCTGTGCAACTACTGCTCCGGCCTGTGCATGCCGGAAATAGCCGCCATGGGCGCTCTCGAACGCCTCGATGTCATGCTCAACGACGCACTCTATGGCATTCTGTTCCGCGACATCAACATGCAGCGCACTCTCGTCGACCAGTATTTTTCGCGCATCATCAACGGCTTTGCCGGCGTAATCATCAATACCGGCGAAGACAATTACCTGACCACTGCCGATGCCGTCGAAGAGGCGCATACCGTGTTGGCCTCGCAGTTCATCAATGAACAGTTCGCTCTGATCAGCGGCATTCCAGAAGAACAGATGGGCCTCGGGCATGCGTTCGAAATCAACCCTGACCTGAAAAACGGCTTTGTTTATGAACTGGCGCAGGCACAGATGGCACGAGAAATCTTTCCGAAAGCGCCGTTGAAGTATATGCCACCGACCAAGTTCAAGACCGGCAATATTTTCCGGGGCCACGTGCAGGATGCGCTGTTCAATATGGTGACGGTGCTGACCAACCAGAAACTGCATCTGCTCGGCATGCTGACCGAAGCGATTCACACGCCGCTGATGTCAGACCGCGCCCTTTCGATAGAAAATGCCCGCTATATTTTCAATACCATGGCCGATCTCGGCGATGAGCTTGAATTCAAGAAAGACGGCATTATTACCACCCGCGCCAATCAGGTTCTCAACGAAGCCTGCAACATGCTTGAAAATATCAGACGCGACGGTCTGTTCAAAACTCTTGAACAGGGCAAATTCGCCGGGGTCAAACGACCATTTACCGGTGGCAAGGGGCTCGATGGCGTTGTCGAAAAGCAGAGCGGCTATTTCAACCCGTTCGTTGACATGATGCTGAAGGGGGGCAACAAATGAGCAGCGGCCTTTATTCAACCAAAGAGAAGAATTTCAGTAAAGAACTCGATCTGACCCGTCTCAAGCCCTATGGCGACACGATGAACGACGGCAAGGTGCAGCTCAGCTTCACCCTGCCGGTTGCCGATGACGAACGCGCCATCGAAGCGGCCCGCCAGCTCGGTGCCAAAATGGGCCTGTCAGATGTGCAGGTTTCGCATCACGAAGCTCTCGACAAGAACTTTTCATTCTTCGTCGTCTATGGCAACCTGACTCACACGGTCGACATCACCAGCATCAAGGTCGCCACCATCGATTCAACGATCATGGACATGCACGGCGTCGATGAATTCATCAAAGAAAACATCGGACGCAAGCTCGTCGTCGTTGGCGCCAGCACCGGCACCGACGCTCACACCGTCGGCATCGATGCGATCATGAACATGAAGGGTTACGCCGGCCACTACGGGCTCGAGCGCTACCAGATGATCGAAGCCTACAATCTCGGCAGTCAGGTAACCAACGAAGATTTCGTCAAAAAAGCGGTCGAGCTAAAAGCTGACGTGCTGCTGGTCTCGCAGACCGTCACCCAGAAAGACGTCCACGTCACCAACATGGTCGAACTGGTTGAACTGCTTGAAGCCGCCAATCTGCGCAACAAAGTGGTTCTGGTTGCCGGTGGCCCGCGCATCACCAATGATCTGGCCAAAGAACTCGGTTACGATGCCGGCTTCGGCCCGGGCAAATATGCAGAGCACGTCGCTTCATTCTTCGTCGATGAATTCGTCAAACGCAAAATGAAATAATCGCGCCGCAAACTCGCTATTCAAAAAGGGTCAGGCAATATCGCCTGACCCTTTTGATATTTGGTTCGAAAACCCGGTTTATCAGCTCATGTATGCTTAAAACTCGCGGGTAGCGCTGAACATCAGGAAATGGTTGTCGGCGCCGGTGAATTCGCCGACGCTGCCGAGAGAAGTCGAGCCGGCACGGCCCTTTTCGAGCAGCATATAGCTGTAGCCGACGTCATAAACGAAGGTTCTCGTCTTTCGCGAGGCCCCAAGCGAAAAAATATGACCGTCGGTGCCGGGAAGTTCAAAATTACGAGTTTCATCGCCGACCGGAGAGTTGTCATAAGCGTAACCACCTCTGAAAGTCCAGCGCTCGTCATGTTTAAATTCTGCACCGAAACGCCAGGTCAGGGAGTCTTCCCAGTTTTTGGGGGCGGCAAAGCCACCTTTGGTCTGCCAGGCATCGCGAGGCACGATTTTTAGCTCTTCAAAGCGGTTCCAGCCGGTTTTAGTAACGTCGAAAGAGAAGATCCAGCGATCAACAGAAGAATTGGCCAGGCCGAGGGTAAGAGTGTAAGGCAGTTTGAGAGTGCCTTTTACCCCAATCACTCCAATTTCTGGATGATCTTCGACGGCGCCCTTCATTTTCACATCTGCTTCAGAAAGGTATCTCACCCCGAATTTCCAGTGGTTGCCGTCATTGTAGTGGGCAGCGAGAACGTAACCCATTCCCCAACCATCGGCCTGGTATTTGGTGAATTTATCCCACAGAAGGGTGTTCGGCAGCAGGGTTCCCTTTGAATGAAACCTGAGCTTCATGTCGGCCTTGATCAGGCTGATGCCGGCCGCCACCGACAGCTTATCGCTCAGCCTGGTGGCAACGGTCGAATTCAGATAAGGCACCTGCAGATCGGCCTGAGCAGGGATTGCTCTGGTCAGAAGTGTTCCGGCGGGGGAACCGGCCGGGTCATTGAAAATGCCGGAATCTGCAAGACGGCGCACATCTTCGTCATTCCATTTCATGCCAAGTCCGAATGGTGTATAGAGTGAAAATGCGGCAGTGTAACGGCTGTTTATGGGGTAAACGATGTTCGTTCCGGGTATGATCTGAGTTTTGTCTTTTATTTTGATGCGGTTCTGGCCGTTACCGGGCTCGTAATTCCAGTTGAGCTTAACCAGCGAAAAGCCCGAATTATACTCAGGTTTTTTAAAGTCCATGACGGCGGCCGGGTTATACCAGGCGCTCGAAACAAGATCATCGCGTGCCACATTAGCGGCGCCAAGAGCGATGGCATCAGGGGCGGCGGCGCCATAAATCTGAAAACCACCGGCAAAAGCCTGGTTATTACAGCACAAAAAAGCGCAAAAAACCCAAAACCCGGTCAGCAGAAAACAGAGACTTTTTTTCATCTCAGACAGAACCTTTCTTCAATGGGGTACACCGAGAGTAACATAAAATCAGCATGTTCAAGAATGTTTACGAAGTAATACTTTACTCTGCCGGCTGGCGGATCAAGATAAACGGGAGTCTTTTCCCTTCCGGCAGCGGAAGACGACATAATACCGTCATGGTAATAACCAGGCTTCGCTTATGCAATCGCCTGATCTGCCGAAACCAGCATTTAGAAAAAAACAAGCAGGCATTTGCCCGGCAGAACAAATAAAAATATGGGATTTTTGTACTGATGAGTTATAATAGCTGAAAGTCAATCTGTGGGTGAAAATATGAGCCGGTGGCAGTTTGTGAAGCAGTTCTGTCGAGAACCCCGAAAAATCGGGGCGATTGCGCCCAGTTCGCAGAAACTGGCGCGACGCATGCTGCAGCCGATCAATTTCAACCGCGCCCGGGTGATCGTTGAATTTGGTTCTGGCACCGGCGCTTTTACGCGCAAAGTGGTTGAACAGATCGACCCGGAGAAGACGATATTTTTTGGATTCGAACTGAATGAGCAGATGAACCGCATCGCCAGCCAGAATGTCCCCGAAGTGCCCATTTATCAGGATTCGGCTGCAGAGATCCGCAAATATCTCAGGCAACACGGGGTAAAGCATGCTGACGCGGTTATCAGCGGGTTGCCATGGGCAGTGTTTCCTGAAGAGCTTCAGGATGAGATACTTTACGAAACCGTCGCCAGCCTCAAAAAAGGCGGGGTTTTTACCACCTTCGCCTATCTGCACGGTCTGCTGCTGCCTTCGGGCATCAGATTCAGAAAGAAGCTGCAGAAACACTTTTCAGAAGTTAAAACCAGCCCGGTGGTCTGGAACAATATTCCGCCGGCGCTCGTCTACTGGTGCCGCAAGTAATTCTTTACTGCATCAGTAATTTTGGCATCAGGCAAGATAGAGAGCGATGCCGGCAAAAAAGGTTATTACCCAGAGGATTGGTGAGGTTTCGCTGATTTTGCCGCTGTAGACTTTCAGCAGCAGAAAGAGAATCAGACCCCAGCTGATGCCCTGACTGATCGAAAAGGTGAACGGAATCAGAATCAGTGCCGCAAAGGCCGGAAGCCCGACTTCATAATCTTTCCAGTCGACACCGGCAATCGCCCGCAGCATAAAAAAACCGACCAGCAGCAGTGCCGGAGCGATGGCACAGGCAGGTATCATCTGCAGCATCGGGGCCAGCCAGAGAAACGGCAGAAACAGAAGCCCGCAGACAACCGCAGTCAGACCGGTACGGCCGCCCTGTTCCACGCCGGCAGCGCTTTCGACATAAGTGGTGCCGGAACTGCTGCCAACCAGACCCGAGAGCGTCGTCGAAATGGCGTCAACCAGCAGAGCTTTGTCGAAGTTTCGCGGTTCGCCGGTTTCGTCGACCATGTTGGCAACGGAAGCGACACCGAGAAAAGTCGAGATTGAGTCGAACATATCGGTGAACAGCAGGGTAAAAACGGCACCCATGACGCCAAAGCTCAGTGCTCCGCGAATGTCGAGCTGCAGAAATACCGACGAAAAATCGGGGGTTGAATAAAGCTGCGCCGGGATCTGCACGAGGATCTGACCGGGCCAGATTCTGCCGTGGCTGACGGCAAGAACAGTCGTAAAAGCAATGCCGAGCAGCAGACTGCCCGGTATTTTGTTCTGTTCAAAGAAGATGGTGAGCGCCAGGCCGATCAGAAAAACCAGAGTTTGTGCGTTAAACCCGCCAAACTTAACGAGCGTGGCAGGGTCAGCCACAATAAAGCCCGACGATTTAAGCGCCAGCAGACAGAGAAAAAGCCCGATACCGGCCGCCACTCCAAGTCTGACACAGTGCGGAATAGCTCTGACAATCGCCTCGCGCAGGCGGAAAACCGTCATCAGCAGAAAAATCAGGCCTGAAATAAAAACCGCGCCGAGCGCGGTCTGCCATGGAATCTTCATGCCGATTACCATACTGAAGGTAAAAAAGGCATTGATGCCCATGCCTGGCGCCAGAGCGAAAGGCAGATTGGCAACCAGACCCATGAGAATGCTCGAAAGGGATGCAACGAGAACCGTAGCGGTCAGAACCCCGGCAAACGACATGCCAGCGTTTTCGAGAATCATCGGGTTGACCGCGAGAATATAGGCCATGGTCATGAAGGTGGTAATGCCGGCAAGGATCTCGGTTCTGACGTTGGTTTCATTGGCTTTCAGGTTAAAGAATCTCTCAAGCATCATTTTACCTCTGTTTTATCAACGGCAGGTTTGATCTGCGTGCCGCTGAGCATGTTTTTTACGGAATCGTCTACGGATTTTATATGAAGATCCTGTTGCGGGAAAGGAATTTCGATACCGTTTTCGCGAAAGAGCCTTTCGATCTCATAATTGATCTGGTTCATGGTTTTAAGCCTGATATCGATGTCGGCAACCCAGGTACGCAATTCAAAATCGAGAGAGCTGCTGCCAAAGTTCATAAAAAAGACCGCCGGTTCGGGAAACTTCATGACAAAGGGGTTTTCCTGGGCAATGCCCAGAAGAATCCGGGTGACTTTCTGAACATCAGAGCCGTAGGCAACACCAATTTTTATGATCAGGCGGGTCTGACGGTCGGAGAGGGTCCAGTTGGTGACGGTCGAAGAGACAAGATCGCTGTTGGGCACGATCATCTCTGATCGGTCGAATGTTTCGACGACGGTGGCGCGCAGACCGAGGTTCTTGATTGTCCCCCAGTCACCTCTGATCTGAACGATATCGCCGACCTTTATCGACCGTTCAAAGAGAAGAATCAGACCGCTGGCAAAATTGTTAACGATGTTCTGCAGACCGAAACCGATACCGATACCCAGCGCCCCGATTACGACAGTCAGACTCTGAAGGTCTATCCCGATTGCAGAAAGCCCAAAAACAACGCCGAAGATAACAAAGGCATAATGGATCAGGCGATTGATCGAAATACCGACGCCTTTTTCGACTTTGCGGCGCGGGTAAACCTCTTCGATCAGAATATTCTGAATCAGCCACGAGACGGAGAGTGATGCATATACAAGAACAACGGCCCAGATAAACATGCCAAACGATATCCGGTAACCCTGCAGAGAAAACCCGAAGGCAAGAATTCTCTCAACCGCAAGCAGAGTACTGTCGAAAAAGCCCCAGACCGATATCATCGCAGCAAAAGCCACAAACACAACCGCTGAGTCGACGATCATGGTGGCACGCCCAATAAAAAGACGGTAGTGGCGATTAATCAGCTCGTAGCGCCGCACCAGGCCATTATCGAAAATAAAGTCGATGACGCCGCGCAATATCAGGTCGATCATCCAGGCAATGACGCCAAGAAAAACGGTTTTGATGGTCACGTCGAGAAGATGGTTGGCAAACGCGACATAACCGGCGACCTGAGACAGAAAGACAAGTGCAAGCGAGGCTCCACCGAGTTTAACACCAATGATAAAAGTCAGCGAACGGCCTTCTGCCTCATTGACGCGAGCCCGCCACGAACACAACAGGGCACCGGCAAAACCGACAATCGCGATGAAGAGGCGAAGTGCCGGGGCCGGCAGAGCAATGAAGGTAAAGAACTGAATAGTCAGGTAAAGAGCGACAATTATGTAGAGAAGCCGGCGGCGCCAGGGCAGATCGATCACGCCGCCAACCACCCGCGAGGCGGTGACAGTTAGAATGCCGGCATAAAAAAGCTTAAACAGCTTCGGAACAGTATCGAAAAGTGGCAAAGGCAGAAGAATACCGAGAAAAACGGCCGTAGACCAGTAGCGATTGATAATAAAACCGAGTTTGAACGCTTCAAGATTGCGATTTTTCCAGGTGCGCAGGAAATAGAGAAAGCCGCCGATCAGAATCAGCTGCAGAAAGAATATCCAGCCTGAAGTCTGAAAAAACCTGCGGTCAGGCAACTCAAAACTGGCAATGCCAATCCAGAAGTCTTCCCAGAGGGTGCGGTCAAACTGCAGGATGAAGGTTGGCGTAAACATGGCTGGCCGCGATTTTCGGAAAAGATCCTTGCGCATCTCGGCCATGAGCTTGTCGATGTCTTCGAGCTGCTGCTGCGACTGACGCTGCAGTTCGACAACTTTCTGCTGAAAGGCCACCAGCGGGCCTTCGACCCCTTCAAGACTTTTGCGGGCATTGCCTGTAACTACCAGAGCCTCTTTAAAGACGTTGCGCAGTGCCTCATTAAGATTTATTTCATTAGAATTCTGCTGGTTTTGCCAGCCAGCTTCTTTTGCTGCCCAGGTCTGCTTCAGGCTCTCGACCTTAACGAGTTTTTCAGCAATATATCGGGCATGGCGACTTACCGCATCGATCAGCGCTCTGGTTTCGCTTCGCAAAGAAGAGACATTCTCGAAACCATAGGTTCCGGATTCAATAATTTCGCGGAGTGAATCACGATTGGTTTGCAGACGCTTTTGCTGCAGTTGATGCTCTGACTGAAGATTATCGATGTCGACAACAGCTGCAACCGTCTCTGCCAGTTTTCCGGCCTCGTCTTTCAGAGCTTCGGCCTTTGGCAGAATCTCGGCCATCGATTCAGAAAAGTCTTCCTGAATAGTCGTTGAGGCCTGCATTGACGGAATCGGAATCGGCAGCGGCCCGATAAACTGAGAAAGATCAATAGTCTGTGAAAAGGTTTGTGCAGAGAAACAAAGCAAAAAAATGACGGCTATTTTCAGGCAATAATAGCGCTTTTTGGCGGCATTTTTGGGTTTTATCGGCATTTTTATTCTCCTGCCATCATCTTATCAACCTTTTCTTGCATTTTGCAAGCCTGGCAGATTTATAAGCGCCCCATAAACCGTAAAATACCTTCGAGAATTGTCCAGGGATGCGGCGGGCAACCAGGCACAAAAAGGTCGACGGGCACAATACCGGCGGCACCATCATTGACTTCACTGTTACCCTTGAACAGACCGCCTGAAACGGCACAGGCGCCGACAGCAATCACAATTGACGGCGAAGGCAACGCTTCGTAAGTTTTCTGCATGGCGAGCTTCATGTTCTGGCTCACCGGGCCGGTTATCAGCAGGCCGTCGGCATGTCTTGGCGAAGCGACAAACTGAATGCCAAAGCGCGCCAGGTCAAAATTCGGGGTTCCAAGCACGTTGGTATCGGCTTCGCAGGCGTTGCAGCCGCCGGCACTGACCTGGCGCAGTTTGAGCGATCTGCCGAACAGGCGGCGCAGTTCATTGCCCATTGCTTCGGCCTGTTTGAATTTTTCATCGGCTATGACGAGCGCCTCTTTTGAATTGGCGGCCATCGAGAATTCCTGGGTAAAGCTGATGAGTTTTTCGGCACAGGCTTCTTCACAGGCGCGGCAGAAGATACAGCGGCCCAGATCGATTACCGGGCGGTTGCCGGCACCGCGTGACAGAGCGCCGGTCGGACAGATGCCGACGCAGGCGGCACAGTCGCCCTTGCAGCTGCCCGGCAGAATTTTCGGGCGGCCGGCATAGCGAGGGGCCATGGGCGGCTGCTTTTCGGGGAACGGAAAAGTGCGATAACCCTGATGCAATCTGGCTTTAAGAATTTGAAACATATTTCACCTCACAGGTCGTGGCCGCAGTAAGAGAGGTTGAAACTCTTATTGCAGAGCGGAAAGTCTGAGATTTCCTGGTTTCTCAGTGCCAGAGCCAGGCCAAACCAGTTATGAAATGAGGGATCGACGATTTTGTAGCTCTTAAGATTACCTTTACTGTCAGTAATGGCGACATGGCAGATTTCGCCACGCCAGCCTTCGGCCAGACTGACGGCCAGTGAATCCGTTGCCAGTTCAGCCTTCGGCATACTGCAACCGGCTTTTTCAGCAGAAAGTTCTTCGAGCATGGCTCGAATGAGGCACAGCGAATCCTGAATTTCGAGCCAGCGCACCGTGGCCCGGCCGTTAACATCGCCCTGACGGCCGAGCGCCAGTTCAGGCTTAATTCTGCCGTAGGCGGCAAAGGCGTGCGAAAGGCGGATGTCAATCGAGACACCGCAGGCACGGGCAGCGGGGCCGACCAGCCCAGCGGCGATCGCGTCTTCCCGGCTGACGAGACCGGTTTCTTCAAATCGTGACACAACCGAAGGGGTATCCCAGATGAGGTTGATAGCCGAACGCAGGTCGGCTTCGACAAGCGCCAGTTTATCGAGAATCGCCTTTTTCAGTTCGGCGTCGATTTCGTAACCGACGCCGCCAGTTCTGATCAGGCCGCGGCCAAAGCGATTGCCGCAGATCAGGCCGGTGGTATTGAGAATATCGCCTCTGATACGACCGCAGTAAGCCGCCGTCGGCAGAAAGCCGACATCGCCGGCGAGCGCACCCAGATCGCCGGTATGATTGGCCATGCGTTCGAGTTCGAGAGCGACGCTGCGGATAATTGCCGCATTCTGGCTCAACTTCAGCCCGGCGAGCGCTTCGACATTCATGGCATAGGCGGTAGCGTGACCGATACTGGTATCGCCGGCTGCCGTTTCCATAAGCCTGATAACTTTCTGAGGTTGAGAGACGGGAATCGCCCTTTCGATACCGCGGTGCTGGTATCCCAGTTCGATTTCCAGATGAAAAACCTTTTCTCCGTGGCATTGAAAACGAAAATGGCCGGGTTCGATGATACCGGCATGCACCGGTCCGACACCGACCTCGTGCACCTCTTCGCCCTTAACTTCGAAATAGCTGGTGGCACCGGGAATGATCTCAACGTTCTGCCCGGCTTTTGGCTGAAAGCGGATCGGCTTCATCCAGGGGTGCCCGACCATTTCAATGCCGTGAATTTCGGCGATTTCTCTTTCGAACCAGTGAGCCTGTGGCAGAATTGGGGTCAGAGCGTTGAATTTACGGCCGCAGAGGCAGGAAAATACTTCGAGTTCGCTGGTGTGGTCGTGCGAAACAATCGCAAAAAGCCTTGCCTGGGAGTCGCCAGGAACCAGGAAGAGCGCCGACAGGCGACCGCCTTTCTGAATCTGCACGGTCAGGTGCTTGCGAAAGCCTTCAGCCTCAATTACCGGAACATTTTCGAGTTTTGCAGAACTGCCATTTTTCAGCAACAGAGTATTTTTCACAGTATTGCACCTCCGAGCAGCAGGGCGCCACCATTGATCGCCTGCCTTACGTATTCGGGCAGGTAGAAACCAAGGATTAGAGCCAGAGACAGGAATATAACCGGCGTCATAATCTGCAGAAGATCTTCATCGATCACAGAACCGGAAACCGCTGACGCAGCATCATGTTTATGATGTTTCTCGTGTTTCTGTT
Organism: Candidatus Rifleibacteriota bacterium; assembly: GCA_024710355.1. GTDB lineage: Bacteria > Muiribacteriota > Ozemobacteria > Ozemobacterales > Ozemobacteraceae > Rifleibacterium. Next base: position 84,757 of record JANJUX010000040.1, on the reverse strand, counting down.
CATGGTCTTTTGCGGCTGGGTTATGATGATGGTGTTCATCGGCGTGGTCATCAGGGCGGCGGCCGAGAGTCATCTGCATGACAATCGTCAGCATGCCGATAAAAACAATCAGAAGGAAGAGGAGATAGAGGCCCGCTGTTGTCCAGCTGCGGGTCTGCAGTGCTGCCTTGAGAATCGCAAATTCACTGATGAAAGTTCCGAATGGCGGGGTGCCGGTGATCGCTAAAAAGCCTGCAAGCCAGAGCATGCCGGTGAACGGCATAGATTTGAGCAGGCCGGAGACTTCTTCGACTTTTTTTGTATTGAAGGCCGAAAGAATGTTGCCGGCGAGCAAAAACATCGGGGCCTTGATCAGTGAATGGCAGATTGCATGCAGAAGAGCGCCGGCGATGGCAGAACCGCCAAGGCCGATACCGGTGGCAAGAATACCCATGTGTTCAACGCTCGAATAGGCAAGCATTCTTTTGTAGTCTGGCTGATGCATGATAAAAATGCCCGAGAATCCCATCGAAACGAGGCCGGCAATGATCAGCAGTTCTGAGGCAAAGGCAGCAGTGGCCGGAATTGCGACGCAGACCTGGTAGATTCTGAGAATACCGAGAAAAGCGCAATTGAGCAGGGCGCCGGAGAGCATCGCTGAAACTGGAGAAGGGGCTTCGCTGTGTGCGTCGGGCAGCCAGGTATGCATCGGCGCCAGGCCCATTTTGGTGCCATAACCAACGAGAAAGAAAATGAAGGCAACCTTCAGCCAGCCAAGCTTGAGATAACCGGCAAACAGCACCAGGCCGGCGGGCGTAAAGAGCTGAACATGCTGGGTCGTCGTTTTGGCCAGAAAAAAGACGCCCATCAGAGCGAGAGCAATGCCGACCGAGCAGATGATCATGTATTTCCAGGCGGCTTCGAGGGAGCGGCGGTTGCGATGATAGTAAATCAGGGGTGTGCTGGCAAGAGTTGTAGCTTCAATGCCGATCCACTGCAGGCCGAAATGCATACTGAGAATCGCCAGGCTCATTGCCGCAAGAAACAGCTGCATGCAGGCGACAAAAATCGCATTGCGGTTGCGCAAGAACTGCCAGCCGGCAAGATCGGCGCCGTCGGCATGCGGGTGTTTGTCGAGGTAAATCATCGAGTAAACGGCTGAGCCGGTAAACAGAAGACTGGTGAGGGTAAGAAAGATTCTGGTAAGATGGTCGACACCGAGCCAGACACCGTCAAGTTCGCCAGCAGAGCCGTTGCAAAGCTGCAAAGACATATAGAGGTGCAGAAAGGCAACGACGACCAGCAGATTTTTGCGGAGCCTTTCCGAATCGATGAAAAGAGAACACAGGCCGGTAACAGCCGGCAGAATGATCAGGGCCCAGGCGGTATTCATTCTGCTACCTCCTCATCGGGCGAAGCGGCAATTTCGAGGTCAGACAGTTCATTGAAACGGTCGGCATCGAGGTGGTCGAATTCGCGGTCAATATGAAAAAGCATGATACCCATCAGGAAAATGCCGACAAAGACGTCAAGCAGAATGCCCAGTTCAACCATCACCGAGAACTCGCTGCCAAGGCTGAGACCGGCAGTAAAAACCCCGTTTTCGAGAACAAGAAAGCCAAGGGTCTGGGTGAGCGCTTTGCGTCTTGTTATCAGCAGCAGCAGACCCGAAAAAACCAGATAAAACCCTGCAATCAGGGTAACCGGCGAAGGCACCGGCTCGGTTGCCTGAAGCTTGTCGACGATCCAGCCAGACACGGCAAGCAGAAAAAGCCCGAGCAGCATCGAGGCGCCGAAGCTGATGAATGGCTCGATCTCTCGGCGGGTGCCTGAATCGACCATGGCCTTGTTCAGCAGCCAGGGCAGCAGAATGCTTTTCAACGCAATGCTGGCGAGCGACAGAAAAATAAGAGCCAGCGACAGATGGCCGTCACCGGCGGCGGCCAGTGGCAGGATACCCAGCAGCAGCCCCTGAAAAGCGACCATTCTGATCGACATCAGCAACCGGCTCGAACCGAGCAGAAAAATACATGACAAGGCAAGAAGTGTGGCTATACTGTTCATGGTTTTCAGTTCCCTGCAATTTTCAGAATCAGGGCGATTATGGCCAGAGCGCCAGAACCGACGATGAATTTTGGAATATGAATCAGCCTGAGGCGGGCAATGGTCGATTCGACGCAGCCAATAACGACCGCGACCGCGAGTATTCCGAACAGGAATACCGGAATATGAAGATATGGCGGAACTGCCCCGGCGCTGATAATCAGACCGACCAGCAGACTCGAAAACAACCAGAGTTTGAGGGCAGAAGCGTATTCGATCAACCCGAGATCTTTACTGCTGTAGTCGAGAATCATTACTTCATGAATCATGGTCAGTTCAAGGTGGGTGTTCGGGTCATCGACCGGGATTCGCGCATTTTCAGTCAGCAGGACTATCATCCAGCTCACCGCAATCAGCAGCATTATGGCCGGGTTCTGCCGCCAGAGTTCGAGCGAAAGCCCGTTGAAAATTCCGGAAAGACTCAGATCGCCAGTTTCATTGATCAATACAAGCAGACCGCAGAAAAAGGCTGGTTCGGCCAGAGCACTGTAGAGAACTTCGCGGCTGGCGCCCATTCCTTCAAAGGCCGAACCGCGGTCCATGGCGGCAATAACCATAAAGAAGCGGCCGATACCCAGCAGATAGGCCATCAGAACCACATCGCCAGCAAAGCGGCAACTTGCTTCCCTGAAAAAAGAAGGCACAAACAGGCCGGCACCGAGAGTCGAAAAAAAGATCACGACAGGCGCGAGTCGTGTGACCAGGCTTGAAGTCTGGCTGTAGGTCGCGGATTTTCTCATCAGCTTGGCAATATCGTAATAGAGCTGCAGAACGGGCGGCCCCATTTTGCCGCCAAAGAAGGCTTTTACCTTGTTGATGACACCTGGCAGGATCGGTGCAAGCAGAAGAGTGAGAATAAAAAATACGACAGAATGAATGCTGATCATGCTGCCACCACCTTCCAGATCAGGAGTGCAAGAAGAACAATTGCCAGATAACAGATGTAGAGATGCAGGCGTCCGTGTTGAAGGGCGCGCAGGGGCACCATCGCCCGGTCAATAAGGCCAAACAATGGAATATACAAATAACGCAGCAGAGAGTCAGGAGCGTCTGTTCTGAAGCTTGCGTGCGCCGGGAAAAAGCCGGCGACCTTTTCGCCATGGCGATAAGGCCTGACAATACTCGAAAAAACCTCGCTGACCGGTTGCGAAAATGAAGAAGAGGTATACTGAATGCGGGAATCCGGGGCAGCAAAACCGCAATCCCAGGTGCAGCGGTTGTCAATGTCGCCGGCACTGAAAAACCGGCTGCGGATCAGCCAGAAAAGCACAACAAACAGTGCCAGAAAGAATGATACCGCGGCGCTGACCGTTACCGGCTGAATATTGAGCATCGCGCTTTCCTGAGTGAATATTGTGCCTGAGGCAGCGGCAATCGTCGAGGCAACACGTGTTACCGGAATGAGTATAAATGGCGAAAACAGCGAAATCAGGAAAATTGCCAGCACGAGAATGGCCATTGGCAATCTGGCAAGCCAGCCGGACTCTCTCGGTTCAACTTTTTTATCACTGCGTGAAGCTCCGAGAAAAACCAGGCCGAAAGTTCGCGAAAATGTCGCCATTGCCAGACCGCCGATCAAACCTAGCCCGGCAAGTATTACGCCGGCAAGCAGCAGAGCAGATGAGGTTCCGAGTCGGGCTGCCTGCAGACCGGAAAGAAAAATCATAAATTCACTGATAAAGCTGTTAAAAGGTGGCAGACCTGAAATAGCCGCAGCGCCAATGCCGAAAAACAGCGCGGTATATGGCATGGTTTTCGCGAGGCCGCCCATTGCTTCGAGTTTCCTGGTTCCGGTGCCGAAGTAGACGGCGCCAGAGCCGAGAAAAAGAAGACCCTTGCATGCCGCATGATTGAGAACATGCAGCAACGCCCCGGCCAGCGCAGCAAAAGCCAGCGACGGCACTTTCCAGATGCCGGCAAGAACGGCGCAGCCAAGGCCCATCATGATAATACCGGCGTTTTCCATACTGCTGTAAGCAATTACCTTTTTGAGGTCATGCTGTGCGAGAGCGGTGATGAGAGCGAAAACACCGGTAAGCAGGCCGCCGAAGGCAAGCGCCCAGCCCCATGATGGCGCATGAACCGGCAGAAACATCAGAACTCTGACCAGGCCGTAAAACCCCATTTTGCTCATCGCCCCGGAAAGCACGGCTGAGACGTGGGCATCGGCAAATGCATATGAATCAGGCATCCAGACATGCAGAGGCAGCAGACCAACTTTGACCCCGAACCCGAACAGGGCAAGAAAGAAAACCAGCGAGGCGGTTTCAGCCGAAACGGGGGTTCTGATAAAACTGGCGAACTCGAAAGAACCGCACTGCGAAGTGATAACGGCAAACATGATAAACAGGCCGGCGGTTCCGACGTGACTGGCCACGAGAAATCGCCAGGCGGCGTTTCTGGCCGAGGCGATCTCATCTCTGTGGATAATCAGGAAGAATGCCGCGACCGACATTATTTCCCAGGCCATGAGAAAAAGTATGGCATTGGCTGAAGCGGTCAAAAAGAGCATTGAAGCCATCAACAGGCAGTAAAAGAACCAGTATCCCCCGCATTCATGTTTATCGTGGTGGCAGGTTGCGGCGGCATATATGGCAGAAAGAGCTCCGAGAACGATTACCGGCAACGAAAAAAAGGCCGAAACAGTGTCAAGTTTAAGGGTAGCTGCACCCAGGGGCAGATTGAATACCATTTCTGCAGTCTGCCCGCCGGATACAAGAATTTCCGTTACCGGTATCAGGGCAAGAGCGGCCCCGCCAATGCATGAACCGGTGCCAACAGCGGCGGACAGAGTCTTGAGTCTGCCCGTAAGCCATGCCAGCAGACCGCCGCAGGTTATTACCAGAATTGCCGTTAAAAATTGCTGCATACGTTTTACCTCAGCCATTGTTTCAGTTGCATGAGCTTATTTACGCCTGAAGGAATGCTTTTGCAAGTCTTTTGCTATTTTTTTCACGAAATTCGTCAGTTTTCTCAAAGCCGGTTGTACCGCACCGGAGAATTCAGAGCAAAAAAAACCTTTTGGGAGTCTTGGAAATCTGAGTTTTTTCGGTTAAAATTGTTTTGTATCAATTAACCGTTCTGTCGAAACTGACATTCAGTCTCTCAGTATTGATCAACGAAAAGCCCGTCAGGGTCGGCATGACAGACGAAAAAGAGTATTGCATTGCCTCTCGCAGGAAAGGTGATCGAGTAGTGATTAAGAATTTTACTGACTTCAGGCGATTTTGTTTCAGAACCGCTTTTTTAAGCTTTCTCATTCTGCTGGTTCTGCTGCCGACGTTTGCCGGGGCTGCAGTTCGCGTTATCAGCGATGTTACCGGCCGCGACAGCTCCCCCTGGGAGAGAATCGAACTTCTCGAAGACGACACCCCGAATTTTGTCGCCGAGCCGTTTCATGTCAAAAGTCGCCAGAATCACAGTATTATCCAGAAGGCCTTCGGCACAAACAAGCCGCATTCGCGCAATGTTCTGCTGCACCTGGCCCCACGCTGGAACCGCGCGCAACACAAGACACCGGTGCTTCTCGTTCACGGCGCTGGCGACAACGCCTGCAGGGGCTTCTGTCACCCCTATACTTTTGATATTCCCGAAGGTGGCAATATTGACAAGCCAGGCATCATGCAGCATCTGGTCAAAAACGGTTTTTCAGTCTTCGCCCTGACTTTTTCACACCCGCATGGCGACAATTTTCTTCAGGCACAACAGGTGGCCAACGCCATCGCCAGAATAAAAGAACTGACCGCCGCCGAAAAAGTAGACGTGATCTGCCACAGTAAGGGCGCCATGTCGGTGCGCATTTATGCCTCTGACCTCGGCGCTGAGTATCCGCAATATTCGTGGCTGACCCCTTTCCGCAAGGATATCCGCAAAATCATATTCGTTGCTTCACCGCTGAAGGGTATCGATACCGCATTCAGATATTACATGTATAACTTTACTGTAATGCAACAGAAACTTGCTGCACCGCTCGGCGCGCGTTCGATGGTCTGGCAGGGGATGTATGTCGAAACCGAATCTCACAACCGCCTGTTTCCGGGGCAGTATCAGATGCTTCACAACTGGGTTAAAGATGGTATCGACTTCAACTATCAGAGTATTACTGCAGACGCAAATGTTTCCCGCAACGCGCTTTACAAAGGCGGTATCAGTGGTCTCCTGGTATCAGAGGGCATTGACCGTGCTATACAGGAAGCCGGAAATGTGATAAGCTCACTCAACACGAAAGGAATCGACCCTTCGGTGACCTGCCACATTCTCGCCGGAACCAAACAGGAGATTGACACTGTCAAGTTCTTCTGGCTCGAATTTCCGGTCGGTGAATTTGCTGACAGCAGTGACGGGGTTCTGTTCCTGAAGAGCGCTGTTTACCAGAAAGGTCTGACAGCTCGTGGTGCCAGGGTTGCAAGCGTTAAGACGCTCAATACTCACCATGTCGGTCTGACTGTTCTGCCCGCGGCTCTTAATCACATTTCCGAGGTTTTGAGTGAAAGAAATTCTGATTAAAAAATACGACAATCGTCGTTTATACTGTGTCGAAGAAGCCCGTTATGTTTCACTGACCGAGATCCGTGATTTTCTGCAGCGCGGCGACAAGGTCAAGGTTGTCGAAAAAACCACCGGAAAAGACATCACCAAATACATTCTCATGCAGGTCATGCTTGAAGACCGGTATGAACTGGTCCCGACCTATTTTTACCAGATGATGCTGCAGTCGCCGCCTGAGGCGATCGAGAATTTTTTCCAGCAGTTCTTCCCCTGGATGATGAGCATGTACAAGAATTACCAGGATGGCAAATTTTCGATGCCCGGCATGACCATGCCAGGCATGCCGTCAATGCCTTCGATGCCATCAATGCCCTTTCAAAATCCCTGGATGCAGATGCCGAATCCTTTTCAGGGCATAAACCCATTTATGCAGACCCCCGCCGCGCAGCCGCAGCAACAGCCTCAAGGTCCTTTAAACGAAGCATCTGCCAAAAAAACAGAGAGCAGCGCAGCAAAAAGGGATGACGACAAAATGACCGAAATTCTCAAGCGCCTGCGCGAACTTGAGGAGAAGCTGCACTCAGACTGACCTGCTGTTTCCTGTGAAACATTAAATAAAGCGCCTGACAATTGAAGCCCCCATCCTCCGGGGGCTTTTGTCATAATTTTTTTACAGATAAATATTTAATCTGGTATCATGAGGATATGAGATACAAAAAGGTTGGGGTTTTTCTGCTTTTTTTGCTGATCATTCTGACGATTATTCCGTCTACTGCCAAAGATAAAAAGCGAAATATGGCGATGTCGCTTCTCAGACAGGCACGGGCGGCGCACGATAGCGGAGACCACGAAAAAGCACAAAACCTGTTGCTGAAAGCGAAGTTTATCTGGAAAGACCTGCCCGATCCGGGCTGGTCACTGTCTTCGTATCACGAAACCGGGCAGAAAAAAATCTCATCGAGTCTTATCACCAGAGACTCCGGTAATGAGCTTCTATTCAACTTTCTGGCCAGCCCGACGGTACAAAAGCAGCGACTTCTTGAGGTTTATCTGAAAAAATATCCCGACGAAACGACTATTCAGGAACAATATCTCACAAAGGCAAAGCTTTCCGGGCTAATAAAGGAATTTCCGTCTGACCAGGCACCACGGGCGAAAGCGGCAGACTTCTTCAACCTCAAATACCTGGCACTCCTGGTGATTCTTTCGCTGACAATCTGGCAGGCAGCAATAGCAATCAGAGAAATCCGCACCGGCAACCGGAGGTAAACATGCTTAACCATCGGCAAAAATGCATTGCAGTTTTTTTGTCATTTTTTGTCCTGGCCCTGCTCCGACTTCCGACCGTTTTCGCTCTTGAACAGATCGCCAACGGAAATTTCAGCGCCAACCTCAACGCTGCCACCAACTGGTCAAACGACAATCAGATCTCTCAACCCGACCCAATGAATGAATGGGGCAGAATAAACGCCGCCGGCTATGACGCTGGTAATGGCTATTTTCACGCCAAATTTGAGCCTGCAGGTGGTTCTGACAACCTTTATTACTATGCCGATGGCGCCATCTGGCAGGATTTTCCGCCGGTTGCCAGAGCTTCAGATACCAATGCGCATATTTCTTATGCTTTACGTGAAATCTATACCGTTAATGGCGGAAAAGCCTGGGCATCCAACATGAGCGGCACAATTCGCAGACAGGACAATCCTGACACGATTATCAATACATTTCTGAACCTTCAGAACAACGGCAACGGCCCACAAAATAACGGTTGGACTGCAGAAACGGGTCTCTCAACAGTTTTGCCGGCTGGAAACCGTTACCGCTTTTATCTTTACTGGAACCTCGGCGGTCAGAAAAACACCACCCTCACCATTGATGTAGACGCAATGCGTTGCAATATCAGCCCGTCCGGGTTGACCGCATCAGAAACCACCTCTGGGGCGTGCTACCTTGACTGGCACAACAGCAGTTCTTCAGTCGTAACCTTTTCAGCCTATCGAGTTTATCGAAGTCTGTCGGAAAACGGACCCTGGACACAAATAGCAACCATTACTTCGTCAGCGAATGATTCGTATCATACCGATCCTACCCCTCCGGCCGCCGACGCGGTCTATTATGCAATTGCCGACGTCGATTCGACCGGTGTCGTTTCTCCCCTGTCGCCAGTGGCGGTTTTTAAAACAGCCAAACTGGTAATCACCAAAGTCGAAGCTGCTCCCACAACCGTTACGATAGGTCAGAGCGGAATTCCCGTTAAGGTATATGTTTCAAACACCGGTTATTCCCCGGCAAAACTCTCAGAAATCGACCTTTACTTCAGTGACCCGGCAATCGGGGCTTACAATAAAACCCTGCAGACCGCTTTGCCAATAACTATCTCCGGTGAAGCCAGCACAACGATTACCTTCTCGGTGGACATTCTTGAAGGCAGTATTCCAGACACCGATGTAATCGATGCAACTGCTACCGGCACCAATATTCAGATCTTTCCGGCTCGCACAATTGTCGCCACCTCGGCTTTACAGACCCATTCATGGCTGATCCGTTCGCCGGCAAATCTCGTGGTGCAAAAAATAACCACCCCAGAAACCGTTTACCGGGCCCAGAAAGATGTCTCCATCGCAGTCGAGGTAATCAATGACGGCAACAAAAATGCCGCCGCTTACTGGGATTCAACCTCATTCAAGTTCAATCTCGGCAGCTACGAAAACATACGCCTGGCCGATACTCTTCCGGTTGCGGTGTACCCTGGCCTGCCGGTAACCATCCACTACCTGGTCGACGTCAGCCCCCTTTCGGCAACAGGAACCTGCGTCATCGACGCAGACATAATCTTCAGAGATGTCAACCTGCTGACTCCTTCAACAAATTATGACGGTGCAACCGAGCCAGGCACCTGGATAGTCGTCGCCGGCGTCATGAAAACCTACCAGGGTCCGCCCAAATTCCCTTCGTACATAATTGAATCGAACAGTTTCAATCAGGGCAGCAACATAGTTTATGCAAAAACAGAAAACCTGCAGCCTCTCACCGAGCAGAGATTTCGCTGGTATAACCCTTCTGGTGTACTGGTGAGGGTTACGGACCCGCCGTCGACAACAGACGAGCAGGGCATAATGACTGATCAGTTAAGCCTTGACGCAACCTCACCACTGGGGGTCTGGCGTGTTATCGCCACAAGGGTCATAGACAGCACCCCGCTCGCAGAAAAGCAGTTTTACGTGGTTACTCCCGCTGCCATTTCGATACTGCACCAGTTGCCGGCAACCGTAACCCGGGGTCAGACTTTCACAGCCACTTCAACCATTATAAATTCAGGTGGTGCGGCTGTTACTGATGCCTTTCCGGGTGGCCTGACACTCCTGACCGGCAATGCGGACCTGCTTTCAGGCCCAACTCCAGAAGTCTCATCGATATCCGGTCTGGGGCAGACAACCTTCAACTGGCAGTTCGCTGCCACCTCGGTTGGCTCATTTGAATTTGAGGGCGCTGGCTATGGCTATGACCTTAACGATTCAACTTCATTGACGGCAGCAACTCAAACCAGCAACCTCTGTCTCATTCAAAGCCCACCGGTTCTCAGCATCGTTTCATTAACCGAAGGCTACGGCGATGTCTACCGCAACCAGACGGGGCTGAGTGTTACCATGCAGGTAAGAAATCAGGGAGAGGCTGCCGTTTACGTAGACTCGGCAAATCTTTCATTCAGCAATGGCACACATCACCAGGCCGTCGCGAACCCAACTTTGCCATTTCTACTGGCCGGAAACTCAACCGCAAATATAGTTTTCTCGGTTTCGATTGATGAAAATTCCTCTACTGGTGTGGTAAACGCATCTGGTTCTTTCACAGCCTTCGAGGCTAACAATCCGGCATCGGTGTCAACAACCCTCCGCGCCCCTGCCTATTTCTGGACAATTTTGTCTGCAGTCGGGCGCTGCGCCGGGAACTCAGACTATAACCCTGAACAGTATACATTCAACCAGGGGCAAAAGGTTTTTGTAAAATTTACCGGAATGGGAGCCCTTGCCAATAAACAGGACTACCAGATCTGGATTTTTGACCCCAACAACACGCAGTATGACGAGCCACCCATTGGCTCGGGAATTGGCGTAAGCAACTATTCATTCACTCTGCCGGCGGCCGCACCTGTTGGGAAGTGGCGAGCCGAGGTTCACATTGTTTCCAGCCCTGGAGGCAATAATGTGAGTCTGGAAGGCGTTCAATACTTTGATGTTCAGGCCCCGGGCGCATTGACCGGTTCACTTAGCATATCATCATCTACAGTTCCACTCGGAGATGAGATTACTCTGACCCTTTCTCTGGCTAACAACATTGCCAACAGCTCGGCCATTTCACCTGTAATACCAGTTCTCCCGATCAGAGCACCAACCTACACCGGAGCCGCCAACACCCTTGTTTCGGGGCCAACACCGGCCTCAGTGAGTGTCAGCTTTGGCAATCCGGCCACTTTTACCTGGGTTTTCAAGACAACCGACTTTACCGCAATCGGCAGCAGTTTTGCCATGCAGGCTGCGGCAAGCGGCATCGACCTCAATACGACCTACGCCGAAACGCAGAGAACCGTTTCTCTGGCTTCAACAACCAGCAATAACATCCAGATTCTTTTCCGTGACCTTGAAGTGCAGCCCGACCCGATACAAATTGCGCCCATGGTCTGCGGCAGCACGATTGCATGGCCATTTCAGCTGCATAATAATGGTAACACTCACCTCTCAAGAGTTTTCTGGCAGAAAGCCTACCCGACTTCAACCAGCGGCGATAAAATTCCCTATGCCTACTTTGATTTTATACCGGCATCAGGATTTTCAGTCGCAACCGGAACCCTGACAACTGCCTGCAGTTTCGGGCTGACCATACCCTACAATCAGCCGGCAGGCACCTATACGGCAATAATGGCGGTGTATGATGATCTTTCGGGCAACAGCGCCAGAGACCTGGGCGAGCCATACTACGAATTCACGGTAGAGGCAGTTGCCAGCGAATGCAAGGTTGTTTATACAGACACCAGCCTGGTCGAACTCGGCGGTTACCCGGTCGATTCGAACACCGCAACTGTGACAATCAACATTTTTAACGGCGGCAACCTGAATCTGACGGCCCTTAAATTCAAACAGACCGATCAGACGTTTGCGAGCTCATACATCACTGTCTCCCCGAACCCACTCGGGGCACTTGCAACCGATGGCGTCGAAATTGCCAGCATCTCGGCATACGTCGGCGCCGACACAGTCGGCGAACACATCGCAACTTTTACCCTCTGGGAAGACACCTCTAACCCGGATGTTATCGATGCCGGCGAGGCATCATGCACATTCATGGTAAGATTCTCTGTCGGAGCAAAAGACTTTAACATTACCGACAACCCGAAAGACCTCGGTAACGCTACCCCAACCTTCACTTTAACCAATTTCAACGTTACCATTACCAATGTCGGCACTCTCGATATCGTTAACCCGGCGGCTGAATTGTCTGATCTTACCCAGGGTGCATACGCGATTTCGCAGGACTACCTGACCATTGAAATGCCCCCGGGGCCGATCTTGCCAGGCGCAGCCAATGCAAAAGTTGCAACCATAAGCCTTTATATACCAGCCGGCACCCCTGTCGGTGTTTTCAGCGGCCTACAAACAGTCTTTGACGACGAGAATGGCGATGGAATAAACAACGGAACCGCCAATGAAGTCGCCAAAACCTTTGAACTCAAAGTAACCATCAACCCATATTATTCTGTGCAGGTCATACCTTCGACCGTCGACCTGGGCGGCGTCGCTCCCGGTGACCCGCCGAAATCCATCGGATTTCTCTGCCGCAATGCCGGCAACACTGACCTGAGCAACCTTGGCTGGCAGGAAACCACTCTCTTCGACAACGCGCTGCAGATTACCGACGATCGTTATGCAATTGAGCCGGCAGCATTTTTCCTCACCGGGTTCGGAAAGACATTCAATGCTACGGTGACCATAGAGCTTCTGCCTGCTCAGCCTCCCGGGTTGTATTTCGGTAACCCGGCCCGCCTTTTCGACAACGCTGCCATCAGTGCGAGCGACACGTTCGCAATCACCTGCCAGGTCGGCAGTAAAGCGGTAGACATCATTGAAGTCGGGCCCCTTCTCGCCACCGGAACTCCCAATTCAACCTCGACCTCAACCTCTTACCGCATAAAAAATACCGGCTCGCTCATTCTGGCGAAGCCAAGAGTAATAGCTATCGAAAACCTCATTGAGCAATCTGACGCGACCAAATTTATTCCGAAGGCAGCTTGTATTTTTACGCCAGCAACTTTCGACTATTTGAGTTCCGGACAGATCAAAACCGGTCAGGTTGCCGTTCAGATTCCTGCCGGCCAGACCATTGGCACATATAGCTGCACAATAAGAGTATGGGACGACACAAATAACGACTTTTTACCTGACCCGACCGAGGCAAGCGATACTGTAACTCTCGAAGTCAGGGTAACCGGAAAAAGAGTAATCACCGTGAGCCCTAATCCTGCTGATTTTTTCTTTATTCCGGCGGGGCAGAGCCGCAGCATTGAACTCACACTGATCAATGCCGGGAATATCCCGATCAACAACCCGGCAGAAGTGGTTAAAGTGGTAAAATTCCCTTTAAACCCTGTCGCTCCGGGACCGCCAAGCATTTCGGAAACGCAGATCACTTTCAATGACCCGCTGGCCGGAAGCCTTGCCGTTGGGCAGACAGCTACGATCACTGTCAGTATTTCCGTTCCACCAGGGCAGACCGCCGGGCCCTACGAGGGCTACCAGGTTATTTACGATGATTATCAGACACAAAACAATACTTTCGACGCAGGAGCTGAAGAAAGTCACAACCTGTTGCTGAAATTAACCGTAGGTGAAAAGAAGCTTTCGGTAACCACTCCCGTAGGCCTTGGCGGAGGCGACCCCAGTATCCCCGGAACGCCCACAGTTTTGAGCAAGGCCTTCGAAGTAAAAAATCTCACCTCGATTCCGCTGTCCAAGTTGAAGTGGTCAAAAACAGCCCTGGTCTCCGGTGCCAACACCTTACCGGTAAGCGCATTCAGCTTTCTGCCGGCCGGACCTTTCAATGTTTCTTCGAACGGAACCAAAGCCACCTCAGCCAGCATGACAATCCCGATGCACCAGTTGCCGGGGTCTTACAGCGGTCTGCAGACCATCTATGAAGATGAGAATAACAACGGCGCGATTGACGCAGGCGAAGCCTCGGCCACGTTTGTTCTGTCAGTATCCGTGAACGCTTTTCCAAGAATCGAGATTCTACCATCTATTGCCGACCTCGGAGACGTTAAGCCGGGCGAGTCGACACTGCCTTTCGATCTGACAATCAATAACATCGGCAATGTCGACATTGCGGGCCTTGATACAAAATGGACCATGGCAGATCTCGCCGGCCCCGGAACCATTGATTCTTCACTCATCAGTTTCTCTGCAATTCCTGACCCGCTGGTTGTAGGGGCAAGCACGATCTGCCAGGTAACTGTCGGGCCAGTCGACTCGTCTCAGGCAGCAGGTCTCCACACCGGCGTGCAAACTCTTGAAGGACAGACCTGCGAGCTGCAGCTCAATGTCCTCAGCTCTGCCATCGGCCCGGACCTGGCATCCGGCAGCCTGTATCAGGAAATCGCCACAACCTCATTCTCGGCCCTGGCCCCGGAAACCGTTATCTTTTCGGCATTCGTGGCCGCAACCGGCACTGCAGCAATCGGCTTTCTCGAAACTCTGGCCGACAAGACAACCGCTTCCTACAGAGAAGTCAGCTTCGATTTCCTGAATAAAACGCTGTCACAAAGCGGCCCCGGCATAATCGATGCCGGCGCTGTCAACATCGCCCAGCAGGACGACCATACCTGGTATCGCCTGTATATAACCTTCGATTATCAGTTTGTCGAAAGCAGTGCCAGTCATACTTTCATCGTTCTTAAAAATGCCACCCCCGACGCCACGGTAGCTCTCGCGTCATATTCGGTGCTGTTCGACGGTATTCAGCTTGAAAAAGCGGTAATTCCAGGTCAGACAAAGCCCACAGCCTATGGTGCAAAGGGCAAACTTATCTCTCCATCAGAAGGAACAAGCCTCGACGGTAAAACTCAATACTACGAATGGTAAAGTGTATTGCCTGTTTGCTGATAAATCATTAGAATTGGGGAAATCTAAATTATGAGGGTTTGTTTATGATCAAACAGGTTGCCGGGCTGCAGCTACTGATGATGCTTATGATTCTCACGTCACTGATTCATGGGCGCCTGCACGCCAATCAGTTCGCTTACGTGTTTCCACCAAATATTTCTCTGCAGATTGTCGACCAGATTGAAGAGGCCGGCAAAATAAGGCTGACTGCCATCATCGAAAGCCGGCTCGGCACTCTGGAAAATCTTGAAATCTTCTTTGAGAGTTCAAAAGACCTGCAGATTCTCAGCAACGCCAGTGTCATCAAAGCAGTGCCTCAGGCGTCACCGCGCAAAGTCAAGATTCTCGCGGTAAAAACCGGCCAACAGCCTGACGAAATGGGCTCATGGCTGAAAATGGGTGTCAGGTTCTCTCCTGACTACCAGGCAATTAAAGCCGCAGTCAATGATAAACAGATATACCCCGACGATTTTGAACGTCAGAAACTGCTGAAAGTGGTAGAGAAAAACCTGTCAGAAAACGCCCGTTACCTCGAAGCCGTCAGGCATTTCGTCAACCGATAAGGGGAATCTATGTTCAAACGCCTGCTGCTGCTGACCCTGCTGGCAATTTTTCCGGTCTGTTTCGCACCGGCTGCTCTGGCGGCCGAAACAACCATCGTCACCAGTTATACGGCCATAACCGCGTTTGGCCCTGCCAGCAATATGCAGCAGAATGTTCCGGAAGGCGAAAAGGTGGTTCTCTCCGCCGACGGCCAGAACGCCTACCGGGTCAAAACCATCAAAGTAACGGACGAGACGCACCTCATGCGACTGATGGGCGCAACAACTGAAAATGAGCTGACCGACCTGCAGAAAGGGCTTCTCGAAACCTATCGTTTCGCCAGACAGGCCGAATTCGACACTTTGAAACCACGAATTCCTGGTCAGACCAAGACCATCGACCTCAATCTGGTCGATATCACCGGTTATACCGATACGAGCCGTTACACAAAAATAACCGATGATTTCTGGCCGCAAAATTCACGCACCTACCGGCGCTCCGGTGACAGCTTCAGCCTGCATTCAGAAATCCGCATCAGCGGCACCGACTGCCTCGGCCACGGCTCAAACACCGCCAAAAGCATGAAAAGCACTTTTGCCCACGAGTTCGGGCATGCACTCGACAAAACATTTACCGAAACAAATGCCTATGGTCATGACGGCGCTCACTACATCAACGAAAAAATTGAACCAAAGGCATCTTTCGCTGAGGGTTTTGCTAACTTCATCAAAATGCTTTTCTTTCCTGAAGAGGAAAAGGAATTTCGTGACAGCCTCAAAACCGTAAAAATCGAAAGACCCCAGGGCGGCTACGATGAATACCCGATTGCCAGCGTTCAGATCAATGGCGAGGGCTTTCTCGACATCGAAGCGATCAATGCCCTGATTTTTACCCGACTGGCCGCAGACCTGCCCGACGGTGAAAAACTGGTTCTCGATTCATTCGAAAAGCACAACCAGCAGGAAAACCGCATGAGCCGCTTTCTGCAAAACTTTATCAAAGACTATCCGCAACATACAACGGTTGTGGCGCAGACCCTCGACCGGGAAACTTTTGGCCGTCTTTCGGATGCGGATATTCGCCTTATTCTCGGCAACAACACCGCCATACAGGCATATCTTGCCACCAGAAGCGTGCCCAATGTAACGCCGCCCGCCCCACAGCCAGAAGAAAAATACCAGGTAATCACACACAAAAACGGAACCATCTACAAATGGAAAGATGCGCAGGGCAACTGGCAGTTCACCGACCAGCCGCCATCGGCAGGAGTTGAATATACGACTCGCGGCAGCACCGCTACGCCAGGCAAGGCCAGTCCGGTAAAAGTAGAAAACCCCGATACTGACCCGTTTATTATCGGTTACTGATTAAGAGCCGGTTTTTCAGCCCGACCGATTGTCTCGACAAGAATCCCGGTCATGATCAGCAGGGTCCCGGCAATCGCTGCGGTCGAGCTTTTTTCGCCAAGAAACCACCAGGCCAGAACCATTGCCACGGGTGGCTTGAAAAAGAAAAGGTAACTGGTACGGCCGGCCGAAAGGTATTGCATTGCTTTCATGAAGGTCAGATAGCCAAGACCGGTGCCGATTATCCCCGAGCCAAGCAGATTTGGCCATGCATGCGGCGGTGGCCAGAACCCCGCCCGAAAGAAATGCAGAACCGGCAGGTAAAGAAGCAGTGCCGGCAGACAGCTCATAACCAGAACTACAAGGCTGCCGTGTTTCTGCAGCTGGCGCTTCGATAAGACGGTATACAAGCCAAAGCCGACCATCGCCACAATCCCCGAGAGAATACCAAGTGGTGTATCGACAGAGCTGTCAGCTCTGACGGCAATAAGTGCAACACCGGCCAGACCAAGCAGCAGCGAGAAAATTCTTTTCAGACGCATCTCTTCGCGCAGCAGCAACCATGCAAAAAAATTGGTGGCAATCGGATTGGCAGCAATCAGAACCGCTGCGGTAGAGGCTTTAGCGTATTTTATACAGACTGAGTGGGCCCCCATGCTCAAAAAAATATTCATGCAGCCGAGCAGGGCCAGATGCAACAAATCGGTTCGCTGCAATTGCGTCAGCTGTCTGAATCTTGTCAGCAAAACGAATGGCAGTAAGGTAAGAGTTCCGATCAGAAAGCGCCAGAAATTCATCAGCATCGGCGCCATATCGTGTCTGACCGGACTGACCATTATCTCGATCGAAGAGAATGCCAGAACGGTAAAAACCAGATAAAAACCCGCCACGACTTTTTCTCTGACTGTCAAAACTGTCTGCTGCATCGGCTTTTCCTGCAAAAAGTGATAAATCAAGCGGAACCTGCACGGCCGATAATAGCACGAAGAGCCGCCGTTTTATCAACTCAATTTCGACAATATCGACTTCTGTGGCGGCAGGTGGTTTTTTAAATCAGAAAATTCTGATAAACTTTGTACAATCAACAGCGGTATTATTTAACGTTAAATTTTACCGGAAACAGGGAGACACGCATGAACCTTAACAGCAGAATCCAGAAAAAATACGCCTTTCATCGTATTCTTGGCCTGCTACTGATCGCGGCATTGATCGGCGTCAGCCCGGGAATTTTTGAAAACCTTACGATAAACAGGCTGCAAGCCGCCACCGCCACCCCATTCACCGAAAGCAAAATTGCCATTGACAAAAATGACCCGATGGCGGTCAGTTCGGCTACCGGTGAGGCAGCTTCGGCAACTGCCACGATCTCAGACACCACAGTTGACGATGCGGTAAAAAAGAAAGAGATGAGCAAGGCCGAAGAAATCGCCTGGTCGATCGGCAAGGCGCTGCTGCCGACTCTGGCGGTAATGGCTTTTTCTGCTGCCGTTGTCTGCCCGCTGGCCTGGGTAGTCGTAGGTGCCGTAGCTGTTGGTGCTACCGCTGCCGCGGCCATGACCCTTGCTTATGAGCTGCGCAAAAATTCATTCAGAGATGAAGGCAGCAAGAAGGGCATGGATAAGATCCTGCGCGAAGTCAGTATTCAAGCAGCAATCAGCGGCGCACTCGCTCCGTTCAACATGCTGACAGGTGGTCTGGTTCAGTCGGTCGGGCCACTGACCGTAAAAACCATAGTGCAGACTGCAGCGAAGGCCGGCGCCATAAGCTTCCTCGGCAGCACCGTTTCTAACGTAGCCAAGGGTGCCGTAACCAATCTCTGGTATGATCACTACTACAACTACGACGAACGCGAGAAGGAGCTGAAAACAAAGATCGAGAAGCTTTCAGCCATAGAAAACCCAAACGAAGAACAGCAGAAAGAACTGGTCGCAGCTCTCAAGGAACTCGACACCATTACCAAAGAAAAATACACCTGGGATAACTTCCGCAAGGACGAACACAAGGCTCTGGTTTCAGCAGGCATTTCAGGGGTTCTCGGCGGAATTGCCGGCCGACTCGGCGCCGAAAGCAGCTGGGCCAAAATTGCATCGAGCAAGCTCTTTGGCAGCACTTCGAAGGCGAATCTGATTTCAAATGCGGTAATCAGCAACCCGTTTGCTTTTGCGACCGGCGCCGCCAGCGCCGCAGTAGATAAAAAAGAGATTCTCAACCAGATCGAATACAATCGCATGCTGCAGAGCAAATATGAAAAAGATTCACCGGCCTGGGCCTATTATGAAAGCAAAATTGCCGATCTCGAAACGGCCTACAAGAGTATTAAGCTGTCTGAAGCGGGAAAATCCGCGATGCTGTCAAACGCCGCCATGCAGACCGCTGTAGTGGGCACTTCTCTTGCCAAGACCCGCCTGTGGGATCTCCCCTCACAGAAGCGCCAGAAAATTCAGGAGAGCTATGAAGAGCAGAACCCTGAATGGCAGAAGGCCAACGAAATTCGCCAGCGTCTGGAAGTTCGCAAGGCAGACCGGCCGCAGCCCGGCGATTATGCCACCAAACAGGAATATTCTCAGGCTCTCAAACAGTATGCCCGTGAAGTTAACGGCCTGCGCACTGATTATCAGAAGGCAAAGGTCGACGCCAGCAACGCTCAGAGCACCAGCGAAAACAAAGCTGTCATCAAAAATATCGAAAAACAGGTGGCACAGGATATCGAATATGCCCGGCAGTCTGAACTCGCCCGCTCACTTGGTCGCGAAAGCTACGTCGAATTCAAAATCAAGGAACTGAGTAAAAAGCCGGAAAATGCGGATCTCGACGCCCAGGAGCTGAGAGTCAAAGCCCAGGCCGAAGTTGCAAAGGGCTACGATGACGCAGCCAAAGCCAACGCCATGAAACTTGCCCAGATGGAAGAAAAGGCCAACCGCCAGACCCAGGAACTTCTCGGCAAGGTAGAAAAAGGCAATGACGGCAAACATTATGTAGTGGTAACCGACGAAAATGGCGTCGAAGTCATGCGCACCGAATACAAGGGCGGCGATGCGGCCCACTGGATGGATCGCCTCAAAGGCGGCTCACAGGCTGAACTCAAACAGGACGAAATCGACAATGTGGTCAGACGCGCCTACAATGCCTCTGCCATGGTTAAACCCACCTCTTTCCGCAACGAATACGTCAACATGCGTGTTAACCAGCTCCGGTCACAGGGAATGACCGAGCAGCAGATTGACAAACAACTCGGCGGAATCGTCGACGAGGCAAACGGTAAAATGCTGCAGACATTTGGCGGCTGGAACGGTGTGGCCAAATCAGAAATCCTCGCCTCGGGCCTCGAAAAGGCCAAGTATGATGACGGAGCCGCCCCGGACCTCAATAAGATCGTTGACTTTCTCAAAAAATCGCTTACCAACAAAACCATTTCTACGGTTGAAAGTCAGCTCTCTGGCGGAATTCAGAATGGTCTGCAGGTGGTCGCCCCCAAAACCGCAAAGATTATTCCGGTCGCCATACCCTTCGACTCAGAAGAGCGTGACGAAGCAACTTTGAACCGCCTCACCGAAAAAGCAATGCGCGACTATTACAATCGCCGCTGATATTCATTCAAAAAAAGCCGACTGCTGCAAGCAGTCGGCTTTTTTTTGCATTTGAATTTAACCTGCAGATATGAAAAAATAGGCTGATGCAAAAAGCGATTTCCCTGTCTTCAATTATTTTCAGACTATCTTTATGGCTGGCTGTGGCTGCTGTGCTTTTTTTAACCGCCGCAGCCATGTTCGCCGATCTGGATCGGGTAATCGAACTGGTCGGAGGCATTTCGCTGCAGTGGCTCTGCCTCATCATTCTGGCCGTGCTCTTCAACTACGCACTGCGTTTCGCCAAATGGAACTGGTTTCTGCGGCTTCTTAATATCAGGGTGCCGCTCAAATTAAATCTATGGGTATTTTTTTCAGCCTTTACCATGGTCCTCAGTCCAGCCAAGCTCGGCGAACTCGTTAAATCGCTGCTGCTGAAAAACCGTATGGGAATACCCATATCGGCCACCGCTCCGATTATCATGGCAGAGCGTCTGACAGACCTGATCGGACTTCTGATCCTGTGTGCAGCCGGCTTCTCACAGTTCGCCTATGGTGGCAGAATGCTTTTATTGACCGGCATATTAATCACCTCGGGAGTTATCTGCCTCACCAGACCGGCATTCTGGAATCTGGCTGACAGGGCCCTGAATCTGCACCCTAAACTGGCAGGTCTTAAGAGCGCGGTGCGGGCTATGCAGCAGAGCACGGGCAGTATTCTGAACCTGAGAGCAATGATGGTTTCGGTGCCTCTGAGCGCCATTTCATGGGCAGGTGAAGGGGTGGCACTTTTCATGATTTTTCGTGCCATGGGTCTGCAGGCAGACAATCTGCCCGCTATTTCGATTTTTGCGCACGCCTTCGGCTCGATTGCCGGTGCCCTGTCGTTTTTACCCGGCGGACTTCTGATAACCGAAGGCGCAATGGGAATGTTCTTCGTGTTCGCTGCAATACCGCAGGCACAGGCAGTATCGGCAACCTTTCTCATACGGGCTCTGACTCTCTGGTTTGCAGTCTGCCTCGGCACTCTGGTATTTGCACTCGGGCATCAGCGATCAGATCTTCAGGCTTTCACACTCAGTCCGGAAAACGGCACAAGCTCATAACCGGCAAACAACAAACCACAAGACAGAAGGAAACTATGGAAACAGTCGATCTGAAAACCAGAAGAATACTGGAAGATTATAAAAGCGGCCTGATAACCGCAGCGGAAGCAGCCAGAAGACTGACTGAAACCGGGCAATCGCAGCTGCCCGCTGACCAGGTGGTAAAAGACAGCGAAGTCTTAACTAAAGATGCGGTGCTCGACACCAGCAGAGAAGCCAGAGCCGGGTTTCCCGAGGCAATTTATGGCGCTTCAAAAACACCGCAGCAGGTCTGTGAAATCTTCAATCGCCTTTATGAAACCACCGGGAAAGCGCTGGCAACAAGATGCAGTGAAGCAACTCTCAAACTTCTTGCCGAGAAATGCCCGCAGGCAAACATAAATTTCAGCTGCAGTGCTGCCTGGGCGGTTTCTGAGGTGGTAATGCGGCCATGGGGCCGGGTTGCCATTCTTGCGGCCGGAACCTCTGATATTCCTGTTGCCGAAGAGGCTGCGATCACGCTTGATTTTATGGGTTTCGGCGTCGACAGGATTTTCGACGTCGGAGTAGCCGGAATTCATCGGCTGATGAACCGCATCGAGCAGTTCAGACACGCTGACGCCGTAATAGTTGCAGCCGGCATGGAAGGCGCGCTGCCAAGCGTGGTTGGCGGGCTGGTAGCGTGCCCGGTAATCGCAGTGCCAACCTCGGTTGGTTATGGGGCAAGTTTCAATGGCCTTGCAGCGCTCTTAGGAATGTTGAATTCATGTTCAGCAGGCATTACGGTGGTTAACATCGATAACGGTTTTGGGGCAGCGGCGGCGGCCGTGCGCATTCTGAAAGGAAAAAAACAATGACAACTCTTTACTGGGATTGTTTCAGCGGCATCGCCGGCAATATGGCGGTTGCCTCTCTGCTTGACCTCGGTGCAAACCGCCAGAAATTGATTGAGGGGCTGAAATCCATAAATTTTGCCGAAGGTCAGATAGAGATCATTATTGAAGAACGTCTGGTCGACGGCATCAGAGGGCTGTATTTCAATACGGTCGATGACGAGCACCAACATCACCATCGTCACGACGATCACAACCATTCAGGGCATTCGCACTGCCACGAACATCACGATCACGATCACGATCACGATCACGATCATGAACACGAACATTCCCATACGCATTGTCACAATGACAATGATGATTCAAGTGACCACAGCCACAGTCGAAGCGAGCACGGACATGCGCCGCACAGAGGATTGAAAGAAATCACGGCCATGATCGATGCGGCCGCCATAAGCCCGAGGGCTCGCACAATCGCCGTCAGCTGTTTCAGGGAACTGGCAGAGGCAGAGGCCACAGTTCACGGCAAAAGAGCAGACGAAGTGCATTTTCATGAGGTTGGGGCCCGAGACAGCATTGCCGACATCGTTGGTGCAGCTATCTGCCTTGACGACCTCGATGTGGATGAGGTCATCGTTTCGCCAGTGCATCTCGGTTCTGGCATGGTCAGGTGCGCACACGGCATCATGCCGGTGCCGGCGCCGGCAACCGCCCTGCTTCTCAAGGGGTTCAGCGTCGTCTTTGACCACGATGTTCCTTTCGAATTAACAACCCCAACAGGTGCAGCGCTGCTGCGCGGTCTTCAGGCCAAAGCAGCTGCCGGCAACCGGATTTTTACCAGAGTCGGGCACGGACATGGCAGCCTGAAAACCGGCCGGGCCAACTTTTTAAGAGCGTTTCTGATCGAATCGGAAACGATAAAAAAAAAATCTGATCAGATAACCCAGCTTACCAGCAACATCGATAATGCCACAGGCGAAGAGCTTGGGCACGCAATCAGCAAGTTCATGGCGGCCGGTGCCCTCGATGCCTGTCTGATTCCGATTCTGATGAAAAAAGGTCGACCAGGGCACCAGCTGCAGGTGCTCTCTGAGCAGGCAAAGGCGGCAATGATCGAAAACATGATTTTTTCACTTCTGCCGACCATCGGGGTGCGACGCTGCAGTGTCGACCGGTCAACTCTGCAGCGGGAATGCGAAGAAGCCGACAGCAATTTTGGCAGAATCAGGGTCAAGAAAATTACCAAACCTGATGGCGAAACGGTCATCGAGCCTGAATTTGACGAGGTTATCAGAATTGCAGAAGAACAGAACTGCGCGCCGCGAAAAATAAAACAGAGAATTGTCGTTTAATGCACACTGTGCTATCATTGCGCCTGAATCTACACACCGAATGAGGCAGACAATGAACGTCGCAGGAAAGGCCATCAGTATTATTGGAGCCGCCAAGAGCGGGCTTTCGGCAGCCAGAAGTCTGGCTGAAAGTGGTGCACATGTTTTCATTTCCGACATTCAGAGCGAAGAAAAGTTAAAACAGAGTCTTCAGCGTGAAGGCCTGACCGGCAAAGTTCAGTTCGAGGCCGGAGGGCACACCGAGCGCGTTCTTGATGCGTCTTTCATTGTTCTCAGCCCCGGCGTGCGACCCGACATACCGGTTCTTGTCGAAGCCGAAAAGCGCAAAATTCCGGTCTACTCAGAAATTGAAGTTGCCTACAGACTCTCGAAGGGGCGGAGACTGGTGGTTACCGGCAGTAACGGCAAGACCACCACAACGACTTTGCTGTCTCTTTTCTGTCGCGAACAGTTCAGTGATGTCTTTCTTGGTGGCAATATCGGCATACCAATGATGGATTTTGCGGCAAAAACCAGCGACGATTCGGTGCAGGTCCTTGAGGTCAGCAGTTTTCAGCTTGAGACGATTTCAGATTTTACTCCTGATATCGCCATGATCACAAACTTTTTCGAGAACCATCTTGACCGCTACCCCAGCTACAGAGCCTACATCGATGCCAAGAAGCGCATCGCACTGAACATGGGACCGGAGCACTGGCTGATACTGAATGCCGATCAGCAGAGCATGCGCGAGATGGCCGGGCAGGTCAGGTGCAGAACAGCCTGGTTTGGTTGGGATACCGGGGAGCTTTTTCCCTGTGTAACCATTTGCAACGAACGCTTTGTTTATGTTGATGAAAATCAGAAGAGGCACGATCTTTTCCCGGTTTCTTCGGTGAAACTGATTGGCGGACACAACCTCGAAAACGTTATGGCCGCCGCTCTGGCTGCAATTCTTGCCGGGGTCGAGACGAAAAACCTTGAGAAGGTGGTCAAAGAGTTTCCGGGGGTTGAACACCGGCTTGAATGGGTCGCCGATGTCAGTGGCGTAACCTTCATCAATGACTCAAAGGGCACCAACTGCGCTGCCTCGATTACGGCTCTCAAAGCCTGTCGGCCGCCAATAATTCTTATCGCCGGTGGTCGCGATAAAGGCACAGACCTCTCTGAATGGGTTACGGCCGTGCGCACAGCCAGTCGTGGACTGGTGCTCTACGGCGAGGCACGCGACCGGTTCAGATCTGCCTTTGAGGGGCTGGTTCCACTGAAGAGCGCGGGCAGCTTTGAACAGGCTGTCAATATTGCCTACGAATGGGCAGAAAAGGGCGATACCGTGCTGCTTTCGCCGGCGTGCAGCAGTTACGATCTTTTTCCCAATTTTGAAGTCAGGGGCGAAAGGTTCAAAGAACTGGTGAAAGCCTTACAGCCGAAATGAACAAAAGTCGTCACTTCGATCATCTGCTTCTTTTCGTCGTCATCGCCCTGATGGGCGTTGGCCTGATCATGGTTTATTCAGCCAGTTCGGTCACCTCGCTGGCGACGATGTCAGACGCACACTACTATCTGAAGCGCCAGTTCATGTGGGTTGTCGTTGGTCTGCTGGCAATGTTCGGAATCTCGCACTTTCCCTATCAGAAACTCGAAAAAATGGCAGTGCCCCTGCTTGGCGTCGCCATTTTCTTTCTCATACTGGTACTGGTGCCTGGCGTAGCACGCGACATCGGCGGCGCCAAAAGATGGATACGTTTTGGTAGTCTTGGTTTTCAGCCGTCAGAGTTTGCCAAGCTCTGTTTTGTGATTTATATGGCACATTCAATTTCGTTGCGCCAGGACAGAATAAGAAATTTTCTGCATGGGATGTTGCCAGACATGCTGGTAGCCGGGATTGTATTCATTCTCATATACAAAGGCCCCAATCTGTCGACCGCTGCGCTTATCGGCGGCACCTATCTGGCCATGTATTTTCTTGGAAACGGTTCGCTGGCAAATCTTGGCGGACTTGCAGCAGGGGGCGCGGTATTGATCACTGCGCTGATTTTTCAGGCCGGTTACCGCATGCGGCGGTTCTGGGCCTTCATCGACCCCTGGGAAAACGCCAGGACCAGCGGTTACCACATCATTCAATCGCTGGTTGCAATCGGTTCGGGGGGATTCTGGGGTCTTGGGCTCGGGCAAAGCCGGCAGAAGTTTTTTATTCTGCCTGAGCGACACACCGACTTTATTTTTGCCATCATCTGCGAAGAGCTTGGCCTGCTGGGCGGTGCTGTCGTTCTGCTGCTGTTTCTTGCGCTGCTCTGGCGCGGTTTATACATTGCTACCCGCGCCCCCGACAATTTCGGATTTCTGCTGGCATCGGGCATAACAGCCATCATTGGGTTACAGGTACTGGTCAATATCGGTGTCGTTCTGAGTCTGATGCCAACGACCGGCATCACTCTGCCCTTCGTCAGCTACGGTGGTTCCAGTCTTGTGTTTCTGGCCATAGGCGTCGGTATTCTTCTCAATGTCTCGCGCTACGGCTCCGGACGCAACGCCTTCGAAGAGCACCGGGCCGCACCTTTCTCGGGGCAGTTCGCCGAACCGGCGGTCCCGGTAACCAGAAGAAGGTAAATAAAAATGCGTATAGTTTTCAGCGGCGGCGGAACCGGCGGGCACATCTACCCGGCACTTGCCATTAGAGAAATCCTGGCGCGGCGCTTCACTTTTTCGAGTGGTTACGTCGGCGTCAGTGGTGGCATGGAAGAAAAAATTGTCAGTCGGGAAGCAGACATTGCATTTATGGGTGTCAGAGCCCAGGGCATGCCGAGAACCGTCAGCAAAGACTGGCTGACATTTCCCTTCAGAAATGCCGCCGGTATTTACGATGCGTTCAGACACCTCAAACAATTCAAACCTGATCTTGCGGTCACTACCGGTGGCTTTGTTGCATTTCCGGTTCTCGCAGCAGCGAGAATACTCGGAATTCCTGCAGTCATTCATGAACAGAATGCAGCTATGGGTGTTACAAACCGCATTTTTGCAGGCTCGGCTGCGAAGGTGCTTCTGACCTACGCCTCTGCTGCACAGGAAGACGGGAAAAAGACCGTTCTCACCGGAAATCCTGTTCGTTCAGCCTTCCTGAGCAAAAATGTCACCAGCTCAAGATTCAACCGCAAACCGGGTGAGTTCATCATCCTGGCAGTCGGTGGTTCGCGCGGTGCCTTATCGTTGAACCGCGCCTGTATCGACCTGGCAAAAAACTGGCTGCCTGGTAAGAGCAGCGTCCGACTGATTCACATCAGCGGCGAACGCGACCATGACATGGTGAAATCCGCGATTGGCCAACTCCCGGAAAATTACACCCTGCTGCCCTACCTGCACGAGA
Source organism: Candidatus Rifleibacteriota bacterium (assembly GCA_024710355.1). Taxonomy (GTDB): domain Bacteria; phylum Muiribacteriota; class Ozemobacteria; order Ozemobacterales; family Ozemobacteraceae; genus Rifleibacterium. The sequence continues at coordinate 57,963 of JANJUX010000040.1, read as the reverse complement.
TGCGGGAAGCCTTTGAGGTAGCCGACCTGCTGGTTTCGCGAGCCGGAGCCACGATACTGGCTGAAATTGCCGTGTGCTGCAAGCCGGCTATTCTGGTTCCATTTCCGTTTGCAACCGACAACCACCAGGAAAAGAACGCCAGAGTACTCGAAAATCTGGGTGCTGCCAGGCTTCTTCTCGACCGCGACCTGAACGGCGAAAGTCTTGCCAGAATGGTTGAAGAGCTGAAACAGCCAGAGAAGCTTGCGACCATGGCTGCAGCCATGGCAAAAAGCCGGCCGGACGACGTCGAAGAGCGCATTCTTGCACAGATATCGCAGTTGTTGAAGAACTGAATTTCCTGCTTGTACTGATAATTTAACGATGCTAGAATATTGCATCTTTTTTCTGAGGTTTGTATTTTGCCAGAAGATCTCAGTAGAGCCGGCCGTGCATACCGGCAGCCTCTTGAACAACAGCTTTCTGAAGAAGCGCGCAACAAGCTGCGCCAGAAGCGGTATCGTTCAAGGCTGTCAAATTTTGCGCGGCTTGCCGGGCCGGTAAAAACTGTTGCCTTTCTGCTTCTGATCATCAGTCTGTGCTACCTGGCCATCACTCAGCTACGGCATCTGTTTTTTCACACTTCATATTTCGAGATAAAAACCCTTGAGGTAACAGGCAATAACACCCTGTCGCGTGAGTATATCCTCAAAACGGCAGGTCTGGCACCGGGCATGAAACTTTTTGCCCTAGATCGCGACCAGATCAGAAGCATACTGCTGACCGAGCCGGTTATCAAAGACGTAAAGTTGAACCTCGACGGGCTATACACACTCAGAATCGAAATCACTGAACGCCAGCCAACTCTTTACGTCAAGGTAGGAATCGCCTTCTATGAAATCGCCGAAGATGGCGTGATAATAAGCACCGAAGGCATGGGCGAAAAAGAGCTTCCGGTAATTACCGGCCTGAAACTTCAAACCGCAAGGGCCGGCGACTCGCTCCACTCGAACGACGACTTTTACGTTGCACAAAACTGGGTTAAATCACTGGGTGACCGTATACTGAATCAGGTCTCGGAAATAAATTTTTCAAGCGCACAAAACCCTTATCTGGTGCTTGTTACTGGTGAAAAAATATTTCCCAGAAGCGTTGAGGATTTCAAGAATCGTTATGATTTTTTACGTGCACTCCTTGACAACCTGAGAAAGAATAATGTAGAACCATTCTACCTCGACATGAGGGCACCAAGCGAAATCGTCGTGCGACCTAAAAAAAGCGCTGGTGCATCAAAGGGAAACAGGGGTCCTTCTGCCGGTGGATGATATCATTATTGGCCTCGACATAGGCACAACCAAAGTCTGTGCGGTGATTGGCGAAGTCCAGAACGGGCGCACCATAAATGTGCTCGGCGTTGGCACGGCATCTTCCGGCGACGGTGTAAAAAAGGGTGCAATCGTTGATATCGAGCGCACGACCCAGGCCATCATTGATGCGGTCGAAGAAGCTGAGAAATCGGCTGATGTGGTAATCGACAACATCTATGTCGGCATTGCCGGCGCGCACATCTGTTCAATGAACAGTCAGGGTATAGTTGCGATCAAAGGCAACAACCAGGAAATCACCTCTGAAGATATCGACCGCGCCGTAGAAAACGCAAAAACCGCAGTTTCAATTCCGCCGCATCAGGACATCATACACATCCTGCCACGCGAATTCGTGGTCGATGAGCAGAAAGATATCAACAACCCGCTTGGCATGGTAGGCGGCCGTCTGGAAGCCCAGGTGCATATTGTAACCGGTGCAGTGACTGCCATGCAGAACATCATGAAGTGCTGCGAAATGGCTAAGTTGAAAGTGGAAGACGTAGTCCTGCAGCAGTATGCCTCGAGCATGGCGGTGCTCTCTGAAGACGAAAAGAAACTTGGCGTCGTTCTTGTTGACATTGGCGGCGGCACAACCGATCTGATCATATTTCAGAATGGGCACGTCGTTCATTCATACAGCATCGATATTGGTGGACGCCTTGTTACCAACGACCTGGCAGTAGGCCTTAAAACCTCTACACAGGCAGCCGAAGAACTTAAAATCAGCCACGGAGTTGCATATTCTGAACTGGCTGACAGTCACCTGACCATCGAGGTTCCGGTAGCCGGCGGAGAGCGCACAAAACCTTTCCAGCAGACTTTTCTTGCTGAAATAATCGAGCCGCGCATGGAAGAGATTTTTTATGAGGTCAAGAAACAGATCGAAAAACATGTTTCTCTTGACGTCATACCCGCAGGTGTTGTATTAACAGGAGGCACCTCTCTGATGAGCGGGTGCCCCGAACTCGCCGAAGAAATTCTGGGCCTGCCAATACGACGCGGTGCGCCAATCGACGTGATCGGTCTCCATGAGCAGGTGCGGAAACCGCAGTATTCTACCGCCCTGGGCCTGATAAGGTATGGCGCACAAAATTATCGTGCACCCACTAGAGAATCTGGTGCCCTAAATGGTATAATTGAACGAATTCAGTCCTGGTTAAGAAAATTCTTTACCGATTGAAGAATTTTTAAAATAAAAGAAATAGATTTGCCGAAGGCAGAGCAGTAATAAACAGGAGGCGAGCATGGTGTTTGATTTTAGTAACCAGTCAGCGTTGGAAAACGCTGAAATCAAGGTAATTGGTGTGGGTGGCGGCGGCTCAAACGCAGTAAACCGCATGATCGAGGCCGGTCTGTCAGGTGTTGAATTCATTACAGCCAACACTGATGCCCAGGCCCTTACACGATCAAATGCCAAAATCAAGATTCAGCTTGGTGACAAGCTCACCAAAGGTCTTGGCGCCGGCGCCAACTATGAAATTGGCAAAAAAGCCGCTGAAGACGACCGTGAAGCTCTCGCCGAAGTTCTTGAAGGCGCCGATATGGTTTTCATCGCTGCCGGCATGGGCGGTGGCACCGGCACCGGAGCTGCTCCAGTCGTAGCTGAAGTTGCCCGTGAAATTGGGGCTCTTACCGTGGCCGTAGTCACCAAGCCGTTCGCTTTCGAAGGCAAAAAGCGTGCCAGTGCCGCTGAAATCGGCATCAAAAACCTCAGAAGCTGTGTTGACGCGATTATCGTTGTGCCGAACGACAAACTTCTCCAGATCTCAAAAGAAAACGTCACCATGCTGCAGGCCTTCGGCTATGCCGACGACGTTCTGCGCCAGGGTGTTCAGGGCATCTCAGATCTTATCGTCGTGCCCGGCGAAATCAATACTGACTTTGCTGACGTCAAAACCATCATGAGCCAGGCCGGCTCTGCCCTTATGGGCGTCGGCACTGCCGAAGGCGAAAACCGCGCCGTCACCGCTGCTCAGATGGCAATCGCCAGCCCGCTCCTCGAGTCTTCAATTCAGGGCGCCAAGGGCGTTCTGCTCAATATCACCGCCGGCTCTGACCTCGGAATTCATGAAGTACAGAACGCCTGCAGCATCATTCAGGAAGTGGTTGACCCAGATGCCAACATCATCTTCGGAACTGCTGTAAATGACGCTATGGGCGGTGCCATCAGAATTACCGTTATCGCTACCGGCTTCGGCGAAGAAATCAAATCGGGCATTGACGCGAAGAAGCGCATTCTCGACGACATCCGCACCGTTCGCCCGATCCAGGAAACCTACGTTCCTCAGCAGCAGGTTGTAAATGCTCCTCCGACTTACAATACCTCTGATGAACGCGAAATTCCGACCTTCCTGAGAAAACGCAGAAACGGCTGACCTGGAATTTTCCCGTAACACCATGAACCAGGGGCAGGCACGCCTGCCCCTGGTTCATATCTTTTACAGAGAATATACCAACAGTGGGTCTTAAACACCGCCATAACTACGAATCGGTCGTCAGCACTCTCAAGGCTTCAGAACGGCATTATCTGCAGGCCGCCCATGCGGGTGCCACGAGTGTCGCCCTGATCTACCCGAATCTTTACAGTCTGGGCATGAGCAATCTCGGTTTCCTCACGGTGCATCGACTTACAGCCTCGGTGCCCGGAATTGGCGTCGAACGTTTTTTCCCGGCGCTTGAAGCCGAAACTCCACTGCCGCCGCCCTTTTATTCTTTTGAGACCGGGCGACCGCTTGGCGATTTTAACATTCTCATGTTTTCATTCAGTTATGAGGGCGACTTCGACAAGATACCCGGCCTTTTTGCCGCGCTCGGACTGCCCGTAATTGCAGAACAGCGCAACCGCCATCACCCGCTTTTGATTGCAGGTGGGGCGGCAGTTGCATCGAATGCCCCGGCACTGTCAAAAATCTTCGACATTCTTGTGCCTGGTGAGGCTGAAACAACCGTTGTTCCGATATTAAACCAGCTGCAAACCGATGGTTTCGACCCGGCAGCGGTATCGGCAATAAAAGGGGTATGGGTTCCGGCAATTCAACCCCTCCCCCCGCAGCTGTGTGGTTTGCACGACGTCAACCGGCAGCCGGCATGGTCACACATCGTTTCGAACTGCAATGCCTTTGGCGGAGCTCACATCATCGAAGTCATGCGTGGCTGCCCGCGAGTCTGCTCATTCTGTCTTGCACGCTGCATCTATTCGCCGGTAAGGGCCGTCGATGCAGCCGTTATCGAAGAGTGGCTGAATCAGCACCCAGACTGCAAAGATCTGGGACTGGTTGCCCCCTCCCTGTTCGATCATCCGCAGGTTGAAAGAATTTTCAGCATGCTGGTCGAACGGGGCGTCAGAATTCGAAATTCATCGGTAAAATGGGAAAAACTGACTCCACCGATTATTGGAGCCTTGAGAAAATCAGGCATAAGCAGTCTCACGATTGCCCCAGAAACCGGCAGCGAACGTCTGAGACGGGAAATGCACAAGCCTCTCGATGAAGCGCGTTTCCTTGAACGGGTCAAAGAACTGTTCGCCCAGGGTTTTGAGCATCTTAAAATGTATTTTGTTGCCTGTCTGCCCGGCGAAGAGCATGATGATCTCGACGCAACCATAACCCTGATCGAAAAGGTCGCCCGCCAGGCTTCGGGCACCTCGTCTGTTTCGGCCGCTTTTTCAATTTTTGTCCCCAAAAATCACACCCCCTGGGCAGAATTGCAGGCTCCAGGCAGCTACGAAATAAAAAAAACCATGAAATATCTCAAAGAGCAGCTGAATCGCCTGCCGGGCTCGCTGAAAGTCTCGTTTGAGAGCCCGCAGGAAGCTATGCGACAGGCATATCTGTCGCGTGTCGGGCCAGAACTGGCAGAGATTTACGCACGGGAGGCACAGGAATGTCGCGAAAATCAGCTATTTGCGCGCAATCAATTTTCGGCACTGGAATTCTGACCGCAATTCTGGCAACGGTTCTGCTGCTGTCGGGGTGTTGCAGCAGGAACGCCCCTGAGCCCGAGAATCCGCCGAAAAGAATCGGGCTGATGATTACACCCCGGGGCCTGAATGACAAAGGGTTCAATGATTACGCTCTCGACGGTCTGAAAGAAGCCGAAAAAAAGAACAACATCGAATCGATCATCATAGAACCCGCCACCATGCAGGATCCGGAAGCTTCATTGCGCTTCTTTGCCGGGCAGAAATTCGATGCCATCATTGCGGTTGGCGTCGCCTTCGCTGACGCTATTCGAAAAATTGCGGCAGAAAGGCCTGATCTGCCGTTTTTCATTATCGACTCGGATCTTGATGAGAACAACATCAGGGGCATTTCATTTCGCGAAGAAGAGGGTGCTTACCTGTGTGGCTACCTGGCGGCCCGAGTCAGCAAAACCGGCAAAATTGGCTTTATCGGTGGTGTAAAAATTCCGGTGATCGAGAGATTTGCGACCGGCTACCGCACTGGAGCCATAGACGCAGCCAGTTCGACCCAGGTTGTTGAAGAATATGTCGCGAATGATTTTTCGGGTTTTAACAATCCGGAGGCGGCTGGCAGCATTGCCGACAACCTTTACCGCACCGGCTGCGATGTCATTTTCCCCGCCGCCGGTGCTTCGGGGCTCGGAGTAATCTCTTCGGCCGTCAAAGCCAGAGCTTATGCAATCGGAGTCGACATGAACCAGGATTCGCTGGCACCGGGCCTGGTGCTTACCAGCATGCTGAAAAGAGTTGATCTTGTGGTCGAAACAATAGTCGCCAATATCTGTGCCGGGCGTAAACCGGATTACATCAGGCGTTCATACGGGCTCGCGGATAATGCCATCGGGTTGACTGATTTTCAGTTAAGCTTTAAAGTTGTTGGCGAAAACCTTATTCAGGAATTGAATGGGCTGCGCCGCGGCATCATCGAAGGCAAAATTAAAACCGGCGTGAAAGAAAACTGATATATGGACAACCGACCAATAGGCATATTCGACTCTGGCGTTGGCGGGCTGACAGTGTTCAAGGAGATTCGCGAACTGCTGCCGGCCGAGAACCTCATCTATTTTGGCGATACGGCCAGGGTTCCGTATGGTGGCAAATCGGTGCAGGTAATTCAGAAGTTCGCCTCAGAAATCACCCATTTTCTGGAAATGCAGAACGTCAAAATGATCGTGGTTGCCTGCAACACCGTTTCGGCAATCGCGCTGCACAAGCTTAAGTCTGAAACATCGCTGCCGATAATCGGAGTTATCGACCCCGGGGTCAGGGCCGCGATCAAGGCGGCCGGCGCCGGAACCGTCGGGGTTATCGGCACCAGGGCGACTATCAATTCTGGTGCCTACCAGGAAAGGCTCAACCGACTGCGCAGCAGTATCAAAGTCGTTGCCCGCGCCTGCCCGCTGCTGGTGCCGGTGGTTGAAGAAAACCTGATGAATTCGGAAATTGCCAGACTGACTCTTGAGATGTATCTGGGTGATTTCAAAAAAATCGATATCGGCGCCCTGATACTTGCCTGTACGCATTACCCGCTGCTGAAGAACCTCATCAAAAACTTTCTCGGCGAGAAGGTCACTCTGGTGGATTCAGCCTGCGAAACGGCGCGTGAAGTCAAAGAAATGCTGGTCGCCAGACGCATATCGACTGAAGAAGTAAAAAGTGGCAAAGAGAAGTTTTTCGTCACCGACAGCCCGGAAAGCTTTGCTGCCATCGCCGCCGATTTTCTTGGTCGCCCCCTTTCGGGTGAATGCATCACCCATTCCTGGCAGAATGATTTTTAGCCTTTCGCTCTTTTGTTGACTTGGCAGCCCCTGTGGTTGAAAATATCAGAATGGAACAGAAAACTTTTCAGTGCCCGCGTTGTCGCGAAATGAACTACCCGATGGTGGAATTCTGCCGCCATTGCGGTGAATCGCTGCACGGGCAACCGAAAAACACCAATCAGACACTGATGGTCAAGTGGATTCATCACCTCATCGACGCCATGTTCTGGATAGTCGACGAATCGGTGCGCTGGTGGGAAATCGGCAAGCTGTCGATTCAGCTCAAAACCCTGAGAAGGCGTCGCGCCGACATTCTTGCTGCCATAGAAGCAGACGAGGCGGCCGGGCGTGAAATCGTCACCGAACAAAAACAGGCATTGATCGGCGTAACCGAAGAGCAGACCCGCCTTGCCGGCCGCGAAGAGTTTTTACGCAGCCGCTGCTGGGCAATGACCCCTGAACTGCTTTTTATCGGCCTTTTTTGTTTATTTCTTTACGGTCTGATCGGCTTGAACCCGGGTCGAACTTTTCTGCCACGCAAGGTTTCAGAACCCGGTATTTTCAGCGGCCAGGTCAGTCGGGTCAGAGATCTGCCGTTCACCGGCCATTCAGTTGTAACCTGCGCCAGGTGGTTCAATGACCGACTTTTCATTGGCGGCGATGGTGGTCTGACATCGGTCGATCCACTCACCGGCACGGCCTCGATCGCCTCTGAGCTGCCGGAAGATTTCTTTGTGCGCGACATCGAAATCGATGAAAACCGCATGTTTATCGCCGGCTACTCAGGAATCTACGTGCTCGAAAATACGATCCTGAAATCCTATTATCACCAGAATCAGCTGCCGGCAAGGCTGATCAACTCTGTTGCCATTTCTGGCCCTGAAAACCTGCTCATCGGAACCGTAGGGCGCGGTATGCTGCGGGGCAGCAGCGATGCGGCCGTTTTTGTGCTTGGCACACAGAATCGCACGATCAAAGACTTTGGCAGGCAGGGCAACGAACTCTGGCTTCTGCATGAAGATGGCATTCTGACCGGCCGGGCCGACAATTTTGAGCCGCTCAACCTGCAGGTACTGGCTGGCCGACACCTGCGCTGCATGGTCACCACCGACCGTAACGTCTTTATCGGCACCGATCAGGGAGTTATCGCCGGCTATCGCAACTCACGCAACTGGGTCTGGACAATACTTTCGGCCGGCAAGCCCGGCTACATCAACGATATCGCCGTTTCTGGCGACGTTCTTTTCGTCGGCTCAGACGAAGGGGTTTTTCGCTTCAACAAAGGGCGTATGGAAAGGCTGTCAGCTATTCCGTGCCAGGCCCTCAGCATCGGCCTCAATTTTCTGGCGGCTGTCAACGCCGATTCGATCATGTTGTTCTATTTTTCACCGGCACCTGGCGATGCCAATGCCAGGCTTTTTGGGCCCATACCAGAAATCGGAACCTACACTCCTTCGTTTCCGATGGTTCCGGTTCTGCCGTCAACCAGACTGCAATACGGCCGTCTGCCCGATTTCGGGCTGCTTGAAACCGACGACAAGCTGCCTTTGACCGAGAGCCAGGCCGCTTCAGAATCCTGGGCGCCCCATGAAAAGCCATTCGTCGCGCTGCCGGCCGAGCTGCAGAAACCAGTTTTTTCTGATACGGTGCAGTATGGCGGGCGATATCTGCTGTCGACCGAAAACCGTGGTGTGTGGTCTTACGATGGCAACAACTGGTCGCAGATCAGTGGCATCAGCCAGCTTGGCGTTGCCAATCTGGTAAAAAACCATCAATCATGCTATGCATGGGGGCCAGAAGCAGGAATTTTCAGAATCGACGGCGATGCAGGCATTCAACTGGCCGGTCCTGAAAAAACCAGACAACTGGTGCATATCTTTGCTGACGCCGACGAGACACTGCTGCTGCTCTTCGCTGACGGCTCAATAAAAACCCTTGCCTTCGGTGAAATACGCGAACTGTTCGGAATCCCCGGTGAATTCAAAGGCGACTTCAACTCAGTCTGGAAAATCGGCGGCCGTTATCTGGTCGTTGTTGACAAGGGCGTGATGATACATGAGTCAGAGCGTCAGTGGAACCTGGTATTTTTTAAAGGCAACATCGATGCGGCAAAAATAGCGGCAGTAGAGCCCGGTGAACACGACAATCTATATATTGCCCTCAATGATGGCAGAATTTTTGAATTCAAAAACGAAAAACTCGACTTTATCGGAGTCATTACCGACCAGCCGGTTGCGATGAATTTTTCCGGGCTGCTGTGGATCGCCACCCGGGAAACCCTGTTCTTTCTTGAAAACAACAGTTTTGTGCCGACGCCTTTCAGGGCCAGCGAGCGAATTCTCGGAGCCTTTCCGGTTGCCGACAGCAGATCGATTTTGGTCTTTACCGGTTCTGGCGTAAAGACACTGGCTGGACGACAATGAATTAAAAAAGTAAAATTGCTCTTGTGAACAGAAAAAACTGCCGATAACTACAGGGTCTGACCCCCACCCGGAATTACTGAACAACCTATGACCAAGGAATATCTGCCGGTATTTGCTGAAGAAATCTTCATCGTCAACCTCTACGGCACCGATGAGGAAATCGAGGAATTCAATGAACTGATGAAAGCGACACAGGTCGAAAAAAACCTGATGTCGATGGCATTGATCATTGAAGAAATCAAACGGCGAAACTTTCTTAAAATCAGCTGGCACTGCTGCTGGCGCTGCCAGTATTACCAGAACTGCAAAATCAACTGGTATCGCGGCGAGCGCAACATGGCCATGCGCAATTGCTGCACCTACTGCCAGAATTTCTGGGACTGCCACAAGAAATTCTGCGCCAACAGCAAAGTAAACCAGGAAATTCCGGAAATCTGAAACGGGTCGATGTAACGCCCGACCATGACAATAAGCTCTGAAATCCGCAGTTTTTTCAACAAGTTATTGCTGCCTGCGATGATTGCAGGCTTTGTCTGTCTGAACGACCCGACCGCTGCCGCCGGCCTGTCACTGCAGGGACCATCAGGCTTCGTTCAGGTTCCTTCGCACAAAACCGTCGACGCCAAGGGTGTCGAGCTGGCAATACATAACCGGCTTTATCAGGTTCCCGGAACTGACACCGAGGGTTACCTGACCCACATGGCGTTTGCTTTTTCACCGTTTCGCGATCTTGAACTCGGCCTGCAGAAGGCTATTGATTCCAGAAACAGTGCGCTGGACCCTGATCCAACGCTTAATTTCAAGGTGAGACTGCCATCAATCGGCGAGGGCGAATTTTCTGAAGTGGCCGTTGGGGCTGTTTTTGACACCAACCCCAATAATTATCACACGATGTATTTTTCGATCGGTGGTTTTGGCTTAGGCTGGAATTTTGGCGGCAACCCCGGCAGTGGCATGGCCAATTTTGGCCGTTACAACCGTGACAAAAAAGAGCCAGAATCGCTGTGTCTGCTTATCGGCGCCGAATTTCCCGGGCGCAGGCCGGGTGAACGCGGCTATAAAAGCCAATATCTTATCGACTACAATGGCGACGTGGTTTCTGCCGGCTGGCGTTACAGCTCGCATCGCGGTTTCTGGGTAGACGTGGCGGTTCACAGCCCAAGCAGTTACGATCAGTTTTACGACTATCGGCCACTTATCGTCGGCCTGGGTGCCAATTTCTAAAATTTGCTGCCGGTGCCAGAATCCTGATATAATTTGCCATTCCTGACAGGAGGATGGCAAGATGAGGCTTTTTACCGCAGAGGAAATGCGTGCCGCCGACCGGCATGCCATTGAGAAAGTAGGCATTCCGGGCACGGTTCTGATGGAAAATGCCGGCATCAAGTCGCTGCTGACGATCGAAAAAATCCTTGGCGGTCTCAAGGGCAAGAGATTTACCATAGTCTGCGGCCGCGGCAACAACGGCGGCGACGGTCTGGTAATCGCCCGACACCTTTTCAACAACGATATCCCCGCTCACGTTTTCATCACTGCCACTCCCGAAGAAATGACTCCGGACGCGCGTATCAATTGCGAAATTCTCCTCAGAACCGGAGTAACGCCGGTTCTGCTGAAAGAATCGCAAGATATCGACCGCCTGCGTATTGCGATGGAGTTTTCTGAATGCCTGATCGACTGCCTTTATGGCACCGGTATCAAAGGTGACATACAGGGCTTTCATGCTGATGTAATCAGAGCGATGAATGACACTCGCGCCACCCGGATCAGCATAGATCTTCCGTCTGGCCTGTGCGCGACCACCGGCCGGCTGTCAAACCCGTGCTTCAACGCCAATTACACCGTTACCCTCGGGGTTCCGAAGGTTGGGCTGTTTGTATTGCCCGGGAAGCGTGCCGCCGGCGAAATCTGGATCGCCGACATCGGTCTGCCGGCAATTTCAGCGGCCAGTCCGGGCTCGACACATTTTCTCGTCACTTCCGGGCTGGTTTCGGCTCTGTTGCCACAGCGGGACGACTGCATCCATAAGGGCGATGCCGGAAAACTGCTGATTATGGCCGGCTCTGAAGAATACCAGGGAGCCGGAGTCATGGCCTCATTTGGCGCCCACCGTGCCGGCACCGGCATCGTCACTCTGGCTCTGCCTGATTGTCTGCAGGGCAGGTTGTGCTGCCAGGTTCTGCCCGAGACCATTCTGCAGTATCTACCCTCATTTGAAGGCGGCCTGTCAATCTCGGCAGAAAAATGTTCAGAGCTTGCCGGGCGCTTCAGAACTATTCTTGCCGGACCTGGCTGGGGTCGTGGCGCCAACCGTGCGACCAGCCTCACAAATCTTCTTGAGTGCTGGAATGGCGTGATGGTTCTCGATGCCGATGCACTCAACATGATTGCCGACACCGATCTTCTGGCAAAATCACAGGCCCGCATAATCATTACCCCGCATCTCGCCGAAATGGCAAGACTTTGCCAGACTACGGTCGCCGACGTCGCCGAAAATCAGATCGAAATTGCCCGAAAATTTGCCGGCAAACATCGCGTAACCGTGGTGCTGAAATCGGCAATAACGGTAATCGCGGACCATCGCGGTGTCACCTACATCTGCAGTCGACCGAACAGTGGTCTGGCCAGAGGTGGATCGGGCGACCTCCTTTCGGGGATCATTGCCGGCCTCGCTGCCACCGGGATTCCCGAACTGCATGCTGCCATCGCCGGTGTTTTTCTGCTTGCCGAAGCGGCAGACCTGGCCCGGGCCGAACTTGGAGCCGATGCCATGTCTATTTCTGAAGTTACGTCGTTTATTCCGAAAGCATTTCGCAGCCTGCGTGGCGATAATGTCAGCGAGTCACGCTGAGCAGATTTTGCCATGAAAATAGCAAAAACTATGGAATTTTTTTGGGGCACAGTGCATAATTGACACAGCAAACAAACCCATAAAGCAGGTATAAAACTTGATAGGAATAACATTTATCGGTTCGGGGAGCAAAGGCAATTCGGCATTGCTTGAACTTGAAGGGCGCAATTATCTGCTCGACGCCGGCCTGTCGTGCAAAAGAATAAAAGATTTTCTCGATCAACGGCAGCTTGATTTTTCTGATCTCTCAGGCATTTTCGTCACGCACGAGCACGATGACCACATCAAGGGACTGCGCGTTGTTTTGAGTCGCACCGGAGATATTCCGGTATACACAACCCGGGGCACTTTGTGCGCCCTCGCCTCCAAGGGGCTCGAAGTGAAGAATCATATCGAGCTTCTCTATGGACGCCAGCTTGAGCTGAACGGCTGTCGCTGCCTGCCCTTCAAGGTGCCGCACGACGCCACCGAGCCTGTCGGGCTCAGGTTCGAGAGTTCAAACAAAGTCATGACCCTGGCCACCGACCTCGGGCATGTTACCCCCGAAGTTCTTGAGCATATGAAAGACGCCGATCTGGTATGCGTCGAAAGCAATTACGACGAAGACCTGCTGCGCAGCAGCTCTTACCCGACATGGCTGAAACGCCGTATCAGAAGTCCAATGGGGCACCTCCCCAACGAGGGTGTGCGAGGCATTCTTTCACGCATGAGCAAGGTTCCGGAAGTTCTTGTGCTTATGCACATCAGCCAGGAATCGAACACACCTGAGCTTGCCAGAGAAGCCCTCGAAACCTTTTTTTCAAATTCAGGGGCCAGATTCAGAAGTGCACATCTGAGCATTGCTACTCAGGACGAGCCTGGCGAAAGGCTTACCGTAGGGTCACCTTTGCCGGCAGGTCTCAAAAAGCATCTTATCAATAGATCTGAGCCGAATGCCGAAAAAACAAGGACTGCCATCAGATGAAGGTCGAAATTCTCATGCCGGGCAAAATCGCTGACAAGCCCTATCAGAAATTGATAGAGCTTTATCTTGAACGTTGTTCAAGAAGATTGCCGGTTGAGATAGTCAATTGTCGCAACGAAGATGAGCTGCTGCGACGGCTGGCAGGCCGCGAATGCATAGTCGCCCTCGATGAGCACGCAAAGTGCCACAACACCATTGGCTTCTGTCAATGGCTTGAAGCAAAGATCAACTCAGGGGTAAACCGCATGACCTTCTGTCTGGGCGCTGCAGAAGGACACGATCCGAGGGTAAAAGCCGCCGCTACGGAGTTCATTTCTCTTTCACCGCTGACTTTAAACCATCAGCTGGCGCTTCTGGTAATTGCCGAACAGCTTTACCGCGCCGTTTCAATCATGTTCGGGGAGCCCTATCATAAAGCATGACCAGTATGGAACCCCGAAAAATAGCTAAAATCAGCCATCTGGTGCACGAATATTCGGGCATTATGGTCGAGCGGGTCACCACACGGCAGGCTGAAAAAAAGATTCTCGACCAGATGATGCGCTACAAGGTCAACTCAATTGACGACTACATACGAATTCTAGAGACCTGCAACCATAACCCGCTTGCCATGGATGACCTTATCGCCGACCTGACAGTTAGCGAAAGCTTCTTTTTTCGCAATCCGGCCCAGTTTGACTTCATGCTCGAAGTCCTGCTGCCCGAATTTTTCACTCTGCACGGCTATCAGTTTCCGTTCCGCGTCTGGAGCGCCGGTTGTTCGCGCGGCGAAGAGGCTTACTCGGTGGCAATGCTTGCCAGATATTTTCAGAACCGGGTTCCGGAAGCCAGATTTTCTATCAATGCGGGCGACATCAATTCAAGAAATCTTCAGATGGCTCGTGAGGGTTTTTTCAACAGCCGATCGCTGCGCGACAAACTGCCTGAATTCGAAAACCGCTTTGGCATGAAACTCGGCAAACCTGATTCAGATGGCAACTGCAGGGTATCTGATGACATTCGAAGTATGGTAGAATTTCAACGTCTGAATTTAAAAAACCTGCAAAGCTTGCAATGCCTGACCGGGTCAGATATCATTTTCTGCAGAAACGTTCTGATTTATTTTGATGAGAATCTGAGGAATCGTCTTTTTGAAGAGTTTTTCAAGTATCTCAATCCTGGAGGCGTGGTTTTTCTGGGCGAAACCGAATGCATGCCGGCCGGCATCGGCGGCTTTACGATGGTGAATCACAAGAACAGCTACGCCTACCGGAAACCTCTATTATCAAAGCAGAAGACATGACCGAAACACGAAAAATCAAGGTTCTGATTGTTGACGACTCGGCCTTCATGCGCACAGCGATTGAGCGCATGCTTCAGACCGACCCCGGTATCGAAATTGCCGGCTCAGCTGCCAACGGCCGCGAGGCTGTCGAAAAGGTTGCGCGACTTAAGCCTGACGTCGTGACCATGGATGTCGAAATGCCAATCATGGATGGTCTGCAGGCGCTGAAAGAAATCATGCGCATCTGTCCAACCCCGGTTCTTATGGTGAGTTCGCTGACCAAAGAAGGGGCGAAAGTCACTCTCGACGCTTTTGATCTTGGCGCCGTAGATTACGTACCCAAGCCGGGTTCGACCCTTTCGGCGACCATTCTTACTCTCAAAGACGATCTACTGCACAAGATTCATGCGGCGGCCGGCTGCAAGCCGCAGGCAATCAAGCTTGAATACTCGCAGGCACGCCGGGGCCCCAAGAAAAACGCCGGCAACACCGATGAAGTTATCAATCGTGCCATCTTTATCGGATCGTCTACCGGTGGCCCACCGGCAATTCAAAAAATTCTGACCCTTATCGACCCGGCTCTGCCGGCGCCAATTATCATTGCCCAGCACATGCCCAAGGCCTTTACTGCCGCGTTCGCTTCACGGCTCAACATGCTCTGCGGCATCAGGGTTAAAGAGGCCTGCGACGGTGAAACACTGCAGAACTCGATTGCCTACATCTGCCCGGGTGACCACCAGACACGGGTAAGCCGTTCCCTCGACGGCCGGTGTTGCTTTTCGGTCACGCCAAATTCAGTCGAGCAGGACAGATTCGCCCCCTGTATCAACACCCTGTTTTTTTCGGCCGCCAAAGAATTCGCCCATAAATGCATTGGTGTAATTCTTACGGGCATGGGTGAAGACGGCGTGCGCGGCATGAAGAATATCAAGCTGATGGGTGGGCTCACCATTGCCCAGGATCGTAACTCTTCGGTTGTTTATGGCATGCCGAGAGCCGCCCTCGAACAGGAAGCCGCCGTGCGTATTCTCAATCTCGAAGAAATCGCCCGTGAAATCGAGCTTTCGGTCAAACTTTAAGAACATTCAGGAGAATCCTTGTGACTTTCAATACCGATGAACTCATGGAAATGGCCATTCAGATCGAAAAAAACGGCAAAGAATATTACGCTCTGATGACTGAAAAATCACATAGCCCCGAAGTCAGGCAGGTTTTTGAGTATCTTGGCCGCGAAGAACAGAGTCACCTCGAAAATTTTGTAAAAATTCGCGAAAGGCTTGCAAAAAGCCAGGCCGAAAAAGAATTTGAGATAGCTGATGAGTATAATACTCCCGAAATGTTCGGCTACCTCAATGCCCTTTTCGATGGCCGGGTTTTTCCCAATCTGCGCTCACACGCCGAAATCGCCAATGAAATAAACACCGATGAACAGGCGATTTATCACGCCATCGGCTTCGAAAAGGATACGGTTCTGTTCTTTCAGGAAATTCTCAGTATTCTTGGCCCCGCAGACGCGAACAAGGGCCTGGTCGAAGAACTGATCCGCCAGGAAAAGATTCACATCGCCAGACTTTACACACTGCTTGGCAACATCAAGTAGATCATGGCCGGAACCAGAAGCCGCAGGAGATGGCAGGGCCTGAGACTGCCTCAGGGTGCAGAAACAATGGTTTCTCTGTTCCTGCTGCTTTTTGATACTCTGCTGCTCAACCAGGTATTCACGCTCACCTTTACTCTGTGGCTCCGTTCTGACCCGCAAATCCAGCTTTATCTCGATTCTTATCTTCATGTGCGCTGGATTCTGTTTGCGCTTTATGTCAGTTTTGGCCTGCTTTCAGGTATTTTCAACATCAGAAAACTGACAGCTGCATCAGACATTTTTTCGCATACTTCCAGCGCCCTTCTCGCATCATTTGTCGGCTTCAACCTGCTTGCCTTCTTTTCGCGTGCCGTGGCCTATTATGCCTACACATTTCCGCGGCCGATCTTTCTTCTGGCGACGGGCCTGAGCATATTTACAACCTTTGGGCTCAGAATAATCATATCGGCGCTGCTTAAACCCCATCCGCGCATGCTCAGAGCCATAATCATCGGCGACCAGTCAGAGGGCCGACGAATTATCAAGCATTTTCACCGCCGCGGCGGCGTACGATTCAGAATTGTTCACACCATGACCTCTGATCAGCTGCCAGATCTTGCTTCTGAGGTTATTTTTCGTAATGCCCATGAGGTTTTTGTCACCGACCCGAATCTGGATCTCGACAGTTTCTGGGCGCAGATTTATTACAGCCGCAAAGAAGAACCGCACGAATTCAGGGTGCGTATTTCAGTAGACCCTCGCAAGGCTGCCGGAACCGTAGGCTTGCAGAGCCTTGAAGATTTTCCTCTTATAACTATTACCTCCAGGCCGCTCGCCTCACTCGAACGGCTTATCAAAAGAGCTTTCGACATATTCTTTTCGATATTTGCGCTTCTGATAAGCATGCCGGTGATGATCACCACCGCAATTCTTGTGAGACTCGATTCGCCAGGTCCCATTTTTTATAAACAGAAGCGGGTAGGTCGTTACGGCAAAGAATTTGACGTCATCAAGTTCAGATCGATGCGGGTAGGTTCAGAGGCGAAATCAGGGCCGACCGTATCAACTGCGGACGACCCGCGTATTTCATCACTCGGAAAGTTTCTGCGACGGTTCGGGATCGACGAACTGCCACAGTTTTTTCTCGTTCTGACCGGCGAAATGTCGGTGGTGGGCCCACGCCCCGAAAGACCATTTTTCGTCAAAGATTACTATGAATTTCAGGGCCGACGACTGGCGGTCAAACCTGGCGTTACCGGGCTGGCAGCCGTAAACTCCCGCTACTACCTCAGGCTGGTTGACAAGGTAACTTATGACTACTATTATCTCGACAACTACAGTTTCGTTCTCGATATCAAAATCATTTTCCAGACTGTCTGGGTATTGCTTTTCAAGTCTAACAAGGCCCTGCAGGATCAGCACCACGAGCTTGACGGAATGAAAAGGGCGCCAGAAGAAACCCAGCCAGGAGAAAATAATGGCAATTAACGAAAAAATGACGATCGCTGAAATACTCAAAGCCAGACCCGATGCGGCCAGAATTCTGCAGCAGTTTGGCATGCACTGTATTGGCTGTGCGGTGGCAGCTGGAGAAACGCTCGAAGGCGCCGCAAAAGCTCACGAAGTCAATCTGGAAGAGCTACTTCGAGCCCTCAGAATAGAAAGTTAAGCCGACATTCTGCCTGTTCTTTTCCTTGTTAATTCAGGTTTGGAATAGTCTGTAAACTGTGATATACTGCCGCAAATCTGTTGCCACGATCAACCCGATGATTCTAAACCGAATTCGCGAACCCAGAGACCTGGAAAGCCTTTCAATCGACGAACTGAAGCAGCTCAGTGGCGAAATCCGTGAGCGCATAATTGACGTCGTCAGCAAGAATGGCGGGCATCTGGCAAGCAATCTCGGGATTGTCGAACTGACACTGGCCGTTCACCGGGTTTTTCACTCACCTCACGATCAGATCGTCTGGGATGTCGGGCATCAGTCTTATACCCACAAAATTATCACCGGCCGGGCCGAACAGTTTGCGACCATGCGAACCTTTGGTGGCCTGAGCGGTTTTCCAAAGATATGTGAGAGCCGGCATGACGTTTTCAACACCGGGCACAGTTCGACATCGATTTCTGCCGCTCAAGGCCTGGCAATAGCCAAAGAACAGCTGCAAATGGGCGGCAAAACCGTTGCGATCATCGGCGATGGAGCTCTGACTGCCGGCATGGCTTTCGAAGCCCTGAACTTTACCGGCCACGAAAAAAATGATGTGGTTGTCATTCTGAATGACAACGAGATGTCGATTTCGCCAAACGTCGGCGCCCTTTCGATGTATCTGCACCGACTCAGGCTTGAACCGGCCTACACCACTCCGAAAGATTACCTTGCCCACATACTCAAACAAATTCCGGGGTTTGGCTCAAGGCTTTACAATGTTATCAGCCGACTCGAAGGCAGCCTTAAATACCTGCTGACCCCGGGCATGCTCTTTGAAGAATTTGGGTTTAAATATTTCGGACCAGTCGACGGTTATGATTTCGAAACGCTCGAAAGGGCTCTTATCAGGGCCAGAGATCGCAAAGGCCCGGTATTGGTCCACGTTCTGACCGAAAAAGGCCGTGGTTATCAGCCGGCACAGGAACAACGCCCCAAATTTCATGGCATCGGACCTTTCGAAATCGAAACCGGCAAAGTTAAAAAGTCAGGCGAAGCCAGACCGACCTTTACCGAAGTATTCGGCGAAACCATCTGCGAGCTTGCGCAGACCAACCGCAAAATCGTGGCAATCACCGCTGCCATGAAAGAAGGCACCGGGCTTAACCGTTTTGCCAGCGAACACCCGGCACGCTTCTTTGATGTCGGCATCGCTGAACAGCACGCGGTAACCATGGCAGCCGGCATGGCGAGGGGTGGCCTGAAGCCTTTTGTTGCCATCTATTCGACCTTCATGCAGAGAGCCTTTGATCAGGTGGTTCATGATGTTGCTCTGATGAATCTGCCGGTGGTTTTTTGCCTCGACCGGGCCGGTCTGGTCGGCGAAGACGGCCCTACCCATCACGGCGCCTTCGACATCTCGTTTTTGCGAGCAATTCCCAACCTGCAGTTTCTAGCGCCGGCAGATGAAGCTGAATTAAAAAAAATGCTGCACTATGCCGCGGCTGCAACCGGCCCGGTTGCGATCAGATACCCCCGTGGCGCCAGCGCCTGCAGTCTTGAGTCGGGGCAACGACACCCGCTGCTGCAGTCAGGCAAGGCTGAAGTGGTCAAGGAAGGCTCCCAGATTTCAGTATGGGCCCTCGGCCACACCCTCGGCACGGCCGCCCGCGCCGTCGAAGAACTTGATAAACAAGGCATCAGCGCCAGACTGATCAACCCGAGATTCATTCGGCCTTTCGACACCGAACTTCTCGCCGACTCTGTCAGACGCCACCTGCCGATCGTCACCGTCGAAGAAAACGCACTGCCTGGGGGCTTCGGCAGCCTGGTAGCCGAACACGCCATGGAACTCGGTCACACAGCCGGCATTTTGCGTATCGGCCTTCCTGACGAATTCGTGCCACACGGCAGCCAGGAAGAGCTTCGCCACATGCTGAAAATTGATGCCGAAGGCATTAAAGAGCGCATTACCAGCTGGTTGAAAACCCGCCACCGGCCGTAATTTTCAACAACATCCCGAAACCCGCTACCTGCGCGCGCAAAAGTCCGAAAAATTCGTTAAAAAAGGGGCTGCCTCATCGAGACAGCCCCTTTTTAATCACACATTTACACAGACAGCTTGAAACCAACCAGCGCCAGAGGCGGAATATCGATAACAATCGACTGATCACGATAGTGCCAGCCATGCTTTTCGCTCCAGCGGCCACCGAAATTGCCGACGTTCGAGCCAAAATACATTTCACTGTCTGAGTTGAGAATCTCGCGATAGTAGCCTTCGCGAGGCACACCCAGACGATAACCGCTTCTCGGCACCGGAGTGAAGTTGGCGACAAATACCATCAGGTCGTCAGGGTTGTCACCTTTACGAACCCAGCTGATCATGCTGTTATCCGCGTCATCGAAATTGATCCATTCAAAACCGCTTGAATCGCAGTCTTTGAGGTGAAGAGCGCCTTCGCTGCGATAAAGATGATTCAAATGGCTGACCAGCCGCTGCAGACCTTTGTGTGAATCATATTCGAGCAGGTGCCAGTCGAGACTCTGATTGCTGTTCCATTCGTTCCACTGACCAAAGTCAGTGCCCTGAAACAGCAGCTTTTTGCCGGGCATTGTCCACATCATGCTGAACAGCAGCCTGACGTTGGCAAATTTCTGCCAGAAATCACCGGGCATTTTATTGATGATATTGCCCTTGCCATGCACAACTTCATCGTGTGAAAGAACATAGATAAAGTATTCATGAAAGGCATAGATAAGCGGAAAAGTCAGATTGTTATGGTGATATCGCCGATAGATGGGGTCTTTCTGATAATACGAAAGCGTATCGTTCAT
This sequence comes from Candidatus Rifleibacteriota bacterium, assembly GCA_024710355.1. Taxonomy (GTDB): domain Bacteria; phylum Muiribacteriota; class Ozemobacteria; order Ozemobacterales; family Ozemobacteraceae; genus Rifleibacterium. The sequence goes on along the minus strand of JANJUX010000040.1, from coordinate 37,335 downwards.
CCAGCCCATATTCCACTTGAACGTAAAGCCAAGCCCGCCTTCGCTGCAGGGTTTCGAAACCCCTGGCCAGGCGGTCGACTCTTCGGCAATATTCATGATGCCAGGGTGTTTTTCCTGGCAGATGCTGTTGAGATATTTGAGAAATTCGATGGCTTCAAGATTTTCACGGCCGCCATGCTGGTTCGGAATCCATTCACCGGCTTTGCGTGAATAATCAAGATAAAGCATCGAAGCGACTGCATCGACGCGCAGGCCATCGATGTGGTATTTGTCCATCCAGAACAGAGCGCTGCTGATGAGGAAATTCTTAACTTCATTGCGGCCAAAGTTAAAAATCAGCGTCGCCCAGTCTTTATGTTCGCCCTGCCGGGGATCAGAATGCTCATAAAGAGCAGTGCCGTCAAATTTGGCAAGCCCATGAGCATCTTTTGGAAAGTGCGCCGGAACCCAGTCAAGCAGCACGCCCAGGCCTTCCTGGTGCAGATAATCGACGAAATACATAAAATCTTTCGGGCTGCCAAAGCGGCTGGTAGGTGCAAAATAACCGGTTACCTGATAACCCCACGACATGTCGAGCGGGTGCTCGGTTATCGGCAGCAGTTCCACATGGGTATAGCCGAGTTTTTTTGCGTAATCTGCGATCAATGGGGCCAGTTCACGGTAGGTCATAAAGCGGTTACCTTCTTCAAGGTTGCGCATAAATGAACCCAGGTGGCACTCAAAAATCGAGACAGGCTCGCGTTTCCAGTCTTTCTGCGAGCGCGACTTCATCCAGTCGTTATCTTTCCAGTCGTAACCGCTGATATCATAGATCTTGCTGGCGGTTTTCGGACGAACTTCAGCATAAAATGCAAACGGGTCAATCTTTTCGAGAAGATGCCCCTGCTGTGTTTTCACTTCAAACTTGTAATTCTGGCCGGCCTGCAGGCCAGGAACAAAGATTTCCCAGATACCTGAATTGCCAAGGGACCGCATCACGTGGCGGCGGCCATCCCAGCAGTTAAAATCGCCGACAACGCTGACGCGCTTTGCATTCGGCGCCCAGACGGCAAACGAAATGCCGCCAAGTTTGTCCTGATAATAGTCCATATAGCGGATATGAGCGCCGAGCTTTTCATAAAGCTCATGGTGGTTGCCCTCATTGAACAGATACTGATCTGTTTCGCCAAGAGTCGGCATGAATGCATAAGAATCATAAAATTCGGCGCTGGCGCCATTGGCGTAGAAACTCTTGAGCCGATAGGCAAAAACGCTGGTTCGATCAAGAATTACCGCCTCAAAAAAACCGGCGTCATCGAGCCGGTTCATTTTAAAAGGCATGCCATTGGCAATATCAATTACTTCGACTTTTTCAGCATCAGGCAGAAAAGCTCTGACTGCTACGCACTTTTTGCCTTTGAATTCGGCAACATGGGCGCCAAGAATCTGAAACGGGTCGTGATGATCGGTTCTTACAATAGCCTGAATGGCGCTACTGTTGATGATCTGATTCATTTATAACTCCTGTTCTGGGTGCGAAATGGTCGTCAGAGAAGCTTGCTGTTGATCTGATTTTCGAGTTCTGGTTCAGGAGTTACACCAACCAAAGTGTGCACGGCTTTGCCATTTTTGAAAAAAATCAGGGTCGGAATCGTGGAAACATTGAACGAGGCAGCGATATCAGCAGCGTCATCAACATTCAGCTTGGCGATTTTCACCTTGCCTGCAAATTTACCGGCCAGGTTGTCGATAATCGGACCCATCATGCGACAGGGACCGCACCACGGAGCCCAGAAATCAACAAGAACGCCTCCCTGAAATTCGGTAACTTCGGATTTGAAGTTTTTGCTGTTAAGTTCGAGTGCCATATTATCCCCTTTCAGTGTGCTATCGTACCCCGAAAAGAATACACCCAACCAGCCATAAATACAACCGCAACAGTGTCAATTATCATCAGTCAGACGTGCCTGAAAAAACGGTTGATCGGAGCCGGCACTGCCAAAATCGAGCAGATCGCCAGCACAACCGTCAGGTTGAAAAACCGGCCGGCCGGTCAGTCTACCATTACAGACCCGGGGACGAATCTGAAGCCACTGATAACAGACATCCTGAGGTGCAAAAACAGTGATTATGGGGCTGCGGGCGTCAGGAAAATCGATGGTGATAAGATAACCGCTGTCAGAAAAGCCATCGGGCCGGGCTGGGCGCTCAAGGAAATACCGCCGGTTATCCCGATCATAACCGGCACCGAGGTCACTCAGGTGTTCCTCGCCCTTGCAAATAGAAGGTAGATCGAGCAGCAAAAGCTGTTCAACCAGCTCAGCACGGGATTTTTGCACCACCTCGGCCGACAGCGAAAACTGTTCTTCGGCAAAAAGATCGGCTAACAGAGAAAATGCAGATAACAGCAAAAAAACAGCCAGAAAATTACGCATGTTTTACCTCCAGAATTTTCACTCTGCAGGTAAATCAAATGAAAAAAGAAAAAGGGAAAAAATTTATTTTTTCAGGGTTTGCGCCTGAGAATTATGGCCGGTCGATTGCCGGTGCGGGTCAGATACCAGTCATTGCCATCCGGTGCCCGCCATTCGCGTCGCTGAGAATTATCGATGTAGCCCTTGATAAAAAGATCATCAAGGTCAATAAAACCTTCTTCAGAGACCAGACCATTGCTTTCAAGAAATTTTAAAATAACGACAGCACGCGGGTCGCTGATGACCTCAGCCTCAGACACCGCGAACGAGTCGGCCATTTCGCTCTTTGTCACACCTGAAGACTTTGCCGAAGTTGGCAGACTGCGCAGAACTTCCTTGAGCTTGGGCGCCGAGGCCATCACCATAGCATCCTGTGCCTTATCATCGCTTTCGGCGCTCACCTGTTCGGCCTCGTCAAAAACCAGCTCACCGGTTTCAGCGGCAGGAGCAGCAGGCGCCATGGCAAATCGGCCGGAAGCATCGGCATTTTCGTCAAGAGAAAAGCTTACAGCGCCCGGGATATGCTCTGAAACCGCCGCCTTTCTCTCTGCGGTCACGGCGATGCCCTCTTCTGCTTTGAGCGCCAGAAGGTCATCTGTGAGTCTGGATCTGGTTTCCAGTTTCTTTTTGAGCTCCGGGTTGATAGTTACGGCAGCACCCGCGGCAGCGACAGTAGTTGTCGAAGCCGGCTGTGGAAAGGAGCTATCTCGGTTGAACAGCGGGCGCTCAAGTCTTTTAACCTGTTTTAAATCTTCCGCCGCAGGGTGAGAATGCCTGTCGAAGCCGGGCGTAAAACCCCGAAGAAAAATTATGGCGGCGGCAAAACCGGTAATTCCCGAAGCAAGTGCAATTTTGAAAGTCATGGAACTGATAAAGGCACTCAGCCTCTTGACCCATTCCGGGCTGGCTGCAGAAGTCTCATTACTCACAATTCTCGGCACCGCCAGTATTTTTCGGGCAACTTCGGCAGGCAAAGGCTCTGAAGCGATTTCTTCAAACCCGTCCCGCATCTTCAGCTCGTATTTCAGAAACTGGCGACAGGTCGAGCAAGCGGCAAGATGAGCCGAAAGCTCAGCATTAGAACTGACTTCATCAGCCTCATTCATCTCAACAATTAAATTTTTGCTCTCTTCGCAGTTCATACGCTTTTTTCAAACCTTTTCAACTGAATCTTTTCGCTCAGCAGTTGGTCAAGCCTGAGTCTGGCGTGACGAACCCGGGTTTTGGCCGTTCCAAGAGGGACTTCCATAACCTCGGCGAACTCAGGAATGCTCAACCCAGCGATATAGACCAGACATACCGCCATTCGATCCGGCTCTTCCAGGCGGTCAAGGCATTCATCGATATAAACAACCATCTGCTGGTGTTCAATTGCTGCAATTACGCTCTCTTCAACCTGCACTCCCGAATCGATAATATCAGGCAGAATTTCGCTCGGTATTTCGCGCTGACCGGCACGCCGCCATTCATCAATAAGCAGGTTGCGGGCAATTCTGAATATCCAGGTTTTCAACGAACCATACCTGAAGTTTTCGCGGTTTCTGAAGATTTTTAGAAATACTTCCTGGGTCTTGTCGGCAGCCAGATCGGCATTTCGAGTGTTTCTGAGAAAGAACTGATAAACACGGCTTGCGAAAAGTTCATAAAGCCGCTGCCAGGCCTGTTGATCGCCTGTAAGTGCTTTTTGCCATAACTCTTCGGGTTTCATGTTTTCCATAATTGCAAACGCCGACCCACCGCAACAGATTTAGCTATTTTTTGAAAGTTTTCAGGATTTCTTTGCGCAAAGAACCGGCGCCGCTGTTATGAATCTTGAAAAAATGCTGATGCTCTTTGATGCACGGGCGTACCTGATAAAGCAAAAGGTGCCCGGCGTAACTGGTGACGACTACAGCAAGGTCGCAGCGGCCGACAATTTCTGCAGTTCTCGCCTGACTGATGGTATGATAACCCTCATACCATTCATAATCCTCATTAGCGACACCTGCCTCCTTAAGAATCGGCAGATAGTGATCTCGGCCGACACCACCAAAAATCACCACGCGCTTGCCCTGAAGCAAACCTGCCACCGAGTAGGCATCTTCGTCAGGAATCGCATGCAGAGCCTGCAGTCTGCGGGTCAGCTCCTGATTTTCCTGGTCGAGTTTGAGCATGTCTTCGCGCAGTTCCTCTTCTTCTTTTATGGTTTCTTCGAGTTCCTTGCGGCTGGCACGAACTTTGGCTTCGGCCGACTGGAGCTGTTTCTGCACTTCGACAGGATCGAGTCTGGCAAGTTTCTGCCTGAGTTCTTCGTTCTGGGTGCGCAAGGCACGGGCCTCGGCCAGGGCCTGGTCTTTTTCGATACTGACCTGGTTAATGCGCCGACGCATTTCATCGCTCTCTTCGCGCAGGTCCTGAATTTTTTCGTGCAGTTCTTCGCGCGTCATTTCAAAATCTTTGAGCGAAATGCTTGGCCGTGTCTGATTGAAGTATTTCAGAACGAAGTGGTGGTGTGTATAAATTTCGAGAATATTGTTGAGGTAATCTTCGTAGGCATCCTGTTTATCTTCGGTTGGCGGAAATTCAGTCTGAATATCTTCTATAAGAAGCTTGATAAGTTTCTTGCCATCGCGATATGCCTTGTCGAGATCTTCATAAAAGTTAGGGCGCACCAGATTCAGGCTGCGGGTCTCGTTGAACGCCCACTCAAGGTGTTTGAATCCGTCAGCTTCAAGCAGAGCCCAGGCGTGCACGACTTCTGCCTGCGAAATTTCATAGCGCAGATTTTCCACAATTTTCTTCAGTTCGGCAAGGCGGGCGTCTTCGGAATCGGGCACCGCGTCTTCCTGAAGGCTTTCGCGGCAGACGATCTCGATCTGGCGAACAAGCTTCTTGAACGAGGGGTATTCGTCACTGTCAAGAAACAGGGCAGCGAGAAAGCCTTTGCGCTTCAGAAAATGCCGTGAGAAAACGCGCTTTTCGCCACCAATGACCACGTCATATTTTGAATTGCGCCGGGCCTGAACTTTGTGTTTTTGAGTCGAGGGTTCAGCGGCTGCCTCTCTGGCCTTGCGCATACGATTGATCTTCTCTTCGATCATATCGTTAACAAGACGCGTCTGAACCGGCCCGCCAAGAATTATATCGAGGAGATCCCCGATAAAAAGGGCAAACGAACGCCCGGCGCGTTCATAAAGGCTGACAAATGATTTGTGAAAATCCCAGTATTTGTCGATCTCTGGCTCGCTGCCACGTTCTGCTGGCCGCTCGGTTTTCTTTACCAGGCTGTCAGCGACAGCAGTAAACTTGTTGCTGCCGCTCCGGTTGGGGGAAAAGCCTGCCAGCTTTTCGAGCTCTTCGATACTCTTCTGGTTGCGCGAAAAATTGAGGTCATCGAGGGGATTGATCATCTGCTGTTCCTCTGCTGTCTTAGGAAATCTGGTTGCCGCCGCGTTTTTTTGCCATTTTCAGGGCTTTTTCTGCCATTCTGAGCAGATCAGCCGGTTTTGAGGTCGCCTTCGAACTGCTGGCAATACCAAAGCTGCCGGTCACCTGAATCGACCTCGTGCCTGCTCTGATCTTGGTATCTGAAAGGTTGCCCTTGAGCTTGGTCGCAACCGTCTTTGCGCCGGCAAAAGGCGTTTCGGGCAACAACATTGCAAAGGTATCAGCGCCAAAGCGTGCCACCAGATCATGAATACGGGTTGCACTTCTGAAAATCCGGCCCACTTCTTTTAGAACCCGATTGCCATTAGCCTCTCCGTGAGTGTCATTAAGAGCCTTGAAATGATCGAGATCCATCAGAATCAGCGAAATATCTTTCTGGTGACGCTGCGCCCGACAGAATTCTTCACCCAGTCGACGCATAAAAAGATTCTGGTTGGCAATACCGGTGATCGAATCGGTAGTCGCCGAATGAAACATGCGGGTACGGCTGATCGCAACCGCTGCCTGCGCCGCAAAAATACGCAGCATCTGGTCGGTGCGGGCCGTCATGATGTTGCCGCTGTGCTTGGTATCTATGTATAAAACTCCGATATTAGTGGCCATTTCTTTAAGAGGAACCAGTGCTACCGAAACGATACCGGCATCTTCTGGGTTTCGGCCGCGCCGACCCGGCTGTTTAAAACGATGAGACGGGCCAATCATTGTTTCGCCGGTCTCAAAGCAGCGGCTTACCAGACCGGCAGTTGCCTGCATATCGTCATTGATCTCGCCGGGCAGAAAATTCTGCATCGAGACCGTCTCAAGACGGTTCAACTCTTCATTATAAAGCATCAGAAGAGCACGTTCGCCACCGGTTACTGCAATCGCCATTTCGAGAGTGAACTCGAGCAGTCTCGGAAAACTGCCAATCGAGTTAAGAGCATAAGTTACTTCGAGAACCGCCGACAGTTCTTTTATTCTGGTTACCATTTCGCCCTCGGCGGCTGAAATGGCGTTGTAATGCTGTCTGGGAATCTTACTCTTTATCTGGCTGAAACATTTGCGCACAAAGGTTTCGTTGCTGTTGAGAAAAAACGGAAACAGCTTTTCTTCTGCATTGGCAATCGGAATATCGCCGCCCTCAAGCTGCAGCCTGATAAACACATCATCAGAAAGCTCGATAAAAGCCCCCGGTTTAATAATTGCAATAAAGCCAGGCTGCACTTTGCTGCCATTGACAATGGTGCCAAACGGGCTCTGGAGATCCTGGAGGGTGAGAAGGCCGTCGGCATTGTAGCGCAACTGAATCTGATTGTGGGCAATACCCATCTTGTTGAGCTGAATATCACAATCATTGCCACTGCCGATTATTACACCGTTTCCGTTCAGGCTTGGGCTGCCTTCATAAAGAATTTGCCCGCTCCTGTCAGAGATTACAATTTTCATGGCGATTTCCTGAGGGTTGCTGAATAAACTCGCCTGCAGAATACCTGAACTGTCCCTTTCTGGCCGTCAAAGGCAATATGGCTCGCACGCCCGGCCAGACAGAAACAACTCAGCCGTTTCATACAGTGTGGTAAGTATACCGGATTTGCCGCAATTTTGCAGCCCTCAGCCGAAAGTTTATAAACAAAACCAGCAGATGGGTAAAGCCGGCAGTTAAAACATGCCCGCCGTCAGTTTACCCCTGTGGCAATCTGCATCAAATGTTCGGTCGCCTGCAGTTCGTTCTGCAGACGGCGCAGGCGGGCGGCAGTCTGCGCTGCCCTGTCGATCACGGCCCGATCTGGAACCTGCCCACCATGCCTGATTGCCTGCAGACATTCTTCAAGCTGCTGTTCGCAGGGCAGCAGCTCGTCTTCGAGCTTGCCAATCTGCCAGAGCAGCAGGTGTCGGTTGAGCTCAGCTGCTTCGATCACCATCAGATTGAGGTTTTGTCTTATTGTATCAATCAATGTTTCGACCTGCCTGAAATCTGTATAGATTTGCCCGTTGCGTTGACCCGTTGTCTTATGACTTATCGGTGTCTATGCGTGTTAACGTGGTTCGCGTCAATCAGTGCTCGTGCTTCAGAAACGGCGGTATTTGCGCATTACACCGATTACAATGCCCTTAACCGTCACATCGCAGTTTTCGACAATGATCGGCGGCATAACCGGATTCGAAGGCTGCAGGCGCACCCGACCGCCTTCACGGTAAATGCGCTTGAGCGTCACTTCTTCGTTCTCGATACAGGCGATGACCATATCGCCATTGTTGGCGCTGTTGCGCTTTTCGACAATAACAAGGTCGCCGTCTTTAATCGCTTCATCGATCATCGATTCGCCACGCACCTCAAGTACAAAGGTTTCGCCGCGACCGATCATCGACTCGGGCAGGCTGATGGTCTCGGGCACTTCGTTGATCTGAATCGGCTGCCCGGCCGTAACCCTGCCAAGAAGAGGCACATCAACACTGCGGGCCGACACAACGGTATGAGGTTTAACCGACAGACCGCGCGAACGACCGGGAAGCGAATCGATATGCCCCTTCTCGACGAGAGTTTTCAGATGTTTGTGAACCGTGGCGGTCGAAGCCAGACCTAGACCGTCACAAATTTCGGCTATGGTCGGGGCATAACCCCACTCCGCAAAAAAACGGCGAATAAAATCAAGTACGGTGCGCTGCTTCGGGGTCAATGGATCAGGGGTCATGTTTCGCCTCCGTTCGAACTTTTCACACCTTAAATATAGGCGAATAAAAAGCGAACGTCAAGCGAAAATTTCACAAACATGTCATGATGATAAAAGTCAGGTCGTCCTGCGCTTCCTGACCGCCGATATGTTTCGCATAACGGGCAAAAATGTTCTGATAATAAACTGCCGGGTCAGCATCGTAACTCTCTACAAGCATCTGCTGCAGGCCCTCGTAGCCAATCTCTCTGCCACTGCGGTCACGCGATTCAACGATGCCATCGGTATAAAAAATAACCGCATCGCCAGAGGCGAGCAGCACCGGCATCTCATTGAAGACAGCCTTTTTAAAAGCTCCAAGTGCGCCACCCGTAAGTTTGAGTTCCTCGACAATGCCCGCAGAACGTCGGTAAACCAGTGGCGAACAGGCGCCGGCATTGGCATAAAGCCCGGCACCGGTAACACTGTTCATATAAAGATACTGAAAGGTCATTACCTTCTTCTGTCGACTGCTCTTTGAGGCAAGCACCATCTGATGCAGCCCGTTCAGAATTGTTTTTGGCGATGCCAGCTGCTCGCCACTGCTGAGAATGCCGGCTTTGGCCATCGCCATGATCAGAGCCGCACCAACTCCATGTCCGGCCACATCGCCCATCAGAACCACAAAACCGGTTTCATCGACTTTGAAAAAGTCGAGATAATCTCCCCCCAGCTCGCCCATCGAAACGCTGCGCCCAAACAGACGAAACCGGTTCATCTCAAAATCAGGTTTCGGGAACAGGCTTTCCTGGACGATTCTGGCAACCTCAAGCTCTTCGAATCCAACCATGATGTGATTAAAAATGCCGGCCACCTCACCAAATTCATCGCGCCCGGCATTTCGGATACGGTGGCTGAAATTGCGGTTTTCGATCGCCAGAGCCCCCTCGCGCAGCACACCGAGAGGCTCGACAAAGGCGCGGGCCAGCAACTGCGCCAGACCAGCCGCAAGAAGAATACTGAACAGGCCAAACAACAGCAGATCGGTTTTCTGGCCGCTGATAATACGGTCGATATTGCGCATCGGATAAAGCCCGATCAACTGATAAAATTCGAGGTAACGCCCGCTGAAACCGACAGCCAGATAGTCTTCACCGTTCAACCTGACAATTTCTATCTCTTCAGTCGGTTTCTGGCCTGCCCGACGCGCAAACTCAACCAGAGCATTGTCATAACCAGGCGATTCATCGACAAATCTTGCCTTCAGACGATCGAAAGACAGCAGTTTAAAACCGTCCGAATTACGGTTCGCCAGAGGCAGGGCCCTGCGCAAAAATGCCCTCTGGATGACATGCGGTTTCCAGAAAACCATGGTCAGATAATCGGTAACTTCGTGCCCGGCGACAGAAAGAAATCTGAAATAGGTCAGATCCTTGAGATAGCCAAATCCCCATTGATTGATGCTTCCGATATTGTCGATAATAGAATGGGTAATCTCGATAAAGGTTCTCTGCAGCAGTGATTCAACGACAAGCTCGATTTTACTGAGAATCTGCCCGGGGATTTCAACACGGTTCAGATCGCTCATTACCTTCTTGCCAACCAGATTTGCCGTCTGAATATCGGCTACAGCATATTTAGAAAGACTCTTCTTAAGCCTTGAATTCTCATGATTGATTTTGATGTCTTCCATGGAACCTGAATACACGACAAAACCGTCGCGAGCCGCAAGGACGCGGCTCTCACTCGCTATCACAAAGAAATTTTCGGTCTCAAACTTCAACAGATAGCTTGCAACCATCTTTGTCAACCGGTCATCGAGTTCCGTGCTGCGGGCCTCAAGACTCCAGCCGGCAAAAAACCTGTCGAGGTCGAGCCCGACATCTTTGAGAAACGACGAATAGCGCCGGTCGAAGCTCAGTAACAGCTCTACAGAATTCTGATGTGCCGCAACCATAAGAGTGTGTCGCTTGTGCAAATAATGTTCCTGCGAAATAATAGCCATTGCCAGCAGCGGTATGCCCGCAGCGAACAGGAAAAGAAACGCCAGTTTGTTCCTGATCGAGGCACTGCCAGGCTGCTGCCTGATCATCGTCAGCCAGGTATAGCGAAAAAATGGCCAGAGAAGAACCAGACAGGCAAAAGCTGCCAACATCGACCACCAGACGATACCCGACCATGTATAAAGCCGCGGCACAACGACAAAAAGCCGCAGACCGGGGCTGAGATACTGATAGCCAAGATGCTGTTCCGCAAGCTCGTAATAATTGAGGCTGCGCTTTTCACATTCTGAAAAAGCCTGCCGCAGATCATCAGTTGTATCAAGACCATCGGTGCGCCAGATAACCGCAGTATCACCAGAACTGTCGATAACCCCAAAAGGCATGCCGGTATCTGATGCAAGCGCCCTGATTGAATGCTTCAACCCGGAAAATTTCGAAAAATGTCGGTGGTCGAGCAGCACAACCGCTCCACCGCAACCGATAAAATAGGCCCCGACCGGCGGCCGCAGCTGCGAACTGTCGACCCAGGCCAGGGCATAAGCGCGCGGGTCAGTCACGCTCGAAAACATTGCCCCGAGCGTCTGCGGCCCGAGAACCCTGCGGGCCGTCTCTATATTGCTACGTTGCGGATTGCGATAAGGTACATTCATAAGATACGGCCCAAAATCGCTCAAAGTCCAGAACACCTCACGCCACTCAGCCTCCGAGAAGTCGCTTGTAAAGGTCTTCGTCAGCTGATTGCCGTTGCCATCCCAGAATATAAAGTCAATCTCTTCCGGAAAAAGCCGCCGCTGATCATGCAGCCATTCGATTACCACTGCCGCAGAGGCATTCGTTTCCATGAATTCGACAAATTTCTGGTGCAGATGCCGGCACCAGAATTCTTCCTGGCTGGTATTGCGCATTGCCTCGTTGGTTGCCTGCTGCATGTGCATTTTAAGTTTGAATGCAAGCTCGTCTTCAGAAACCTGGTAGAATCTTGAGGCGGCCGTGAAAACCAGAATCGCCGGAATTCCGGCCAGACAGGCAACCAGCAGCAGCCAGCCCATAAAGCGACCGAACGGCTGCAATGCTTGCTTTTCGTTTTTTTCAGGCATCATGATTCACCACGATTATCGTAAGATCGTCATCAGGTCGGGCCGACCACTGTTCATAAGCAGCAAAAATGCGGCGATAATAGGTTTCCGGGTCGCGGTCCCAGGCGTCGAGACATAACTGTCTGAGACGCTCATAACCGAACTCCTCGCCCTCGCTGTTTTTGGCTTCGGCAATACCGTCGGTATAGAGCAGCAGCGATTCACCCGGCGCGATCGTAAACTCAAAGTTTTTATACCTGGCTCTAGGCCCGATTCCGAGAGGGGTGGCAATGTGCTCTATCAGCTCAGCGCTCTTCTCTGCCGGCTTAACTACCACCGGGAAACAGTGCCCGGCATTGGCAAACGAAAAATGCCCGTCAGCAGGACGCAGAACATAATATTGAAACGTCATCATGCGTTTCAGCCGATCATTCTTGATCGCAAAAAACATGCGATGCAGCCTGCTGGTAAGAACGGCAGCATCCATTTTCTCATTTTCAGGCGCCATCAGAACGCTTGCCTTGGCCATAGCCATCATCAGACCGGCCGGAACGCCGTGACCGGCGACATCGCCGATAACCAGACCCCAATGGTCTTTATTTATCTGCAGACAGTCGTAATAATCGCCGCCGAGTGTCGTCATTACAACACTTCGCCCGTAAATCGAAAATCGGCCGGCGGCAAAGTTGTTACCCGGAAAAAGGCTTTCCTGAACGATTTTGGCAACTTCCAGCTCGCCAAGTCCCTCGATTACCCGATTAAAAACCTGGTTCAGATGCCCGAACTCATCTTCGTCGACAACCGGAATGCGATGGGCAAAATTGTGGGCACCAATCGCCAGGGTTGCCTGCGCGAGGTTGCGGATCGGAGTGAGAAACTGCCGCGACAGCGCCTGACCGATAATCAGTGTCAACAGCAGACTGAGAAAAGCTCCTGTCATGATTCGGAACCGCAGAGCCGCAATTCTTGCATCGAGCCTGCTATCGGCATAAAGAGCCGCCAGCAGGTTAAAATTAAGACTTCGCCCCTTCAGCCCGACGAAAAGGTGTGGCTGATCGGCAATGATAACGCTGCCGATAAGGTTTTCGCGAAAACCGGTGGTTCGTTCCATCTGCCGCGCCAGCTCGACCGGAAAGGCTCCGGCTGGCGCCCAGGTCTTTTTGCCATCGATTTTTCGGGCAAAAAGAGGGGCTCCGAAAGAATTTGCCTGCAGACTTTCAAAATAACGGTTGATGTAAAGCTCCTGAAATCGGTCTTCATCCCAGAAGAGAATCAGGAAATAATTGTTCTGGTAATTGCGTCGATCGCCAAAGATATGCCAGTAACTGAGTTTTTTTATGTTCGCCATATTGAGAGGAATTACCTGGCGCTGGTCACGATAGATTTTTCTGACAAAATCAGAATCTTCGGGCGACATGATCGCACTGAACATATCTTCTTTGTTTCGCTTCAGAATTGTGCCATTACAGAATTGAAGAATCGCCTGCCCCATCGGTTCAATGAAGTTAAAGTCAGACTTATCCTTTTCACCTGCCAGATGGTCGGCAAACACCATGCCACCGCTGGCAATCATATATGCATCTGACGGTACAAATTCGCGCATCGCCCCTTTAATGGCCGCAATTTCGGCTGAACTCAAACTGCCATTCATACCCGCCGCCGCAACCTTTTCGATCTTGCTGGTAATCTCGCGCGCAAAATCATATTTGAGAGAAGCATAACGCATGTCGAAATCACGCATCAGCTTGCTGAGATCTGAGGCAATCTCGTTACGCAGCGCCTGCTTGCGATTGATCAGGTAGTCATGCGCAATAAAACCAAGAATACTTAGGGGAGCCAGATTGGCAAAAAGAAACAGGCCGGTGAGTTTCCAGCTGATTGAGAAAAACTGCTGCTTGAAACGAAAATAAATATATAAAAACAGATAGAAGGCGAACAGCAGAACCGAAACTCTGACAAACACCATGTCACGGTTCAATTCAACCGACCACTGCGCCGGTTCTTTTGGGTGCAGACAAAAAGTTCTTAGTCCGGGCTCAGGCATGCTCATGCAGACAAGGGCCTGATCGTTCTCGAAAACCGGCTCAGAAACATTTTCGAACTGTGACAGGGCCAGGCTCAGCGCCGGCATAAACCGCTCGTCAACTTGATTGGCCGGCAGCGAAAAGTCAGGGCTGATGCTGAATCCAGATATGATGCCATCCTGACGGGAATTGAGAGAATCAGCAATTTTCAAGAGCCCCGAACTGTTTTTCATCAGTTTTTCGCTGATAAAGCAGAAAAAGCTGATGCGATTGCCCATCCGGTACCACACCGAAGAGAATCTGCCGGCAAAGTCGGTCAGCAACGGACCGGCATCATTGCCCTGCAGATAAGGCTTTTTAAGATACTCAGGAATAAAAATCTTGCCAAGAAACTGCCTGACCAGGTTGAGATTCTTGCTTACCGATCTGATATTGCTGATATCAACCTGGCTGTCGTTGCTGACCGCTTCAGAAACATCCCGCAGCACCTCATACAGGCGTGCAAGAATGTAGCTGAAACCTTTCTGATCGGTAAGTTCTCTGATTACCCCGCCTTTTGCATCCCAGGCAATGAATTCGAAATCACCGGGGTAGCGTTGATGCAGATTTACAAATGCAGCCTTGAGAAAATCCGCCGGCACCGCTGCTTTTTCGGCGTTCTCGGCAAGACGCAGCAGCAGGAAATGCAGATATCTTCCATTATTGCTGTATTTTTCGAGATACTCGAGGCGCCCGTGCATCTGATCAAGCTTCTGTTGTCGCAAATTACCAATCTTGACCTGATAGAGATTGTTCAGTGCCGAAAAAATTATGAAAAGCGGAAAAGCCAGAAAACAGAAGATCAGAACCAGCAACGACACCGCATTTTTCAGAGAGCGGAGATTCGAAGCTTCAGCTGGCCGGTTTTCTGACATCTCAGCCATTGCCGGCCTCCTCGGGACTGGACGGGCTGGCGGCGGCGGGTGGGGTGCTTCCCCTGGTTCTCTGCGGATCGAATACCAGAATGACCATTGTCAGGTCGTCCTGGGCCCCTTCGTCGCCGATATGCCTGAGATAGGCATTGAAAACGTTGTGATAAAAAACCTCGGCATCGATATTCCAGGTTTCGAGCAGAAGCTGCTTCAGACGATCGTAGCCCAATTCTTCGCCGTTGCGGTTACGCGCTTCGACAATACCGTCGGTATAGAATACAATCGCATCACCCGGGTTAAAAACCACTTCGGTTTCAGAATAATTCGCTTTTTTAAAGGCACCGAGAGCCGCACCGGTCAGAGTCAGCTCCTCGACCTGCCCCGCATTTTTTCTGACAATCATTGGCGAACAGGCCCCGGCATTCGAGTAGATGCCGCGCCCGGCAGTGCCATCGAGGCACAAATACTGAAAAGTCATGACTTTCTTCTGCTTTTTTGTCTTGGAGGCAAAAATCAGGCCATGCAGCCTGGCAACAAGCGCCAGAGGCTGATCGAGAAGATGTTCTGACTGAATGATGCCTGCTTTTGCCATGGCCATGATCAGGGCGGCGCCGACGCCATGCCCCGCCACGTCGCCGAGCAGTACCGAAAATTTTCCGTCAGCAAGCTCGATGTGGTCGAAATAGTCACCGCCAAGTTCGCCCATCGAAACACTTTTGCCAAACAGACTGAAATTGCCGGTTTCGATCTGCTGCTGTGGCAGCAGCTGTTCCTGAATGGCGCTGGCGACCGAAAGCTCTTCGAGGTCGACCATGACTGAGTTGAACACCCGCCCCATGGCACCGAACTCGTCACGCCCCAGATCGGGCAAACGATGACTGAAGTGCTTGTTTTCGATTGCGTGGGCGCCGGCCGTAATCTGCTGCAGTGGCAGAATGAAGCTTTGCGCCAGAACCTGCGACAGGCCCCAGGTCATGAACAGGCTGAGCAAGGCGAACAGCAGCAGCTGTCGGCGCTGCGAATCGATGAGATTATCGATTTTTTCGAGCGGGTAAAGTCCGATCAGGCGGAAGTCCTTGATATGTCTGCCGGCTATACCCATTGCCAGATGCTTTTCGCCAAGATAATCAACGATCTTGATCTCTTTGCCAGGGTAAGAAGTGAGAGAGTTGGCGAATTCCCTTAGAGCGGCGCTATTGTAAGCCTCACGCGGAACGGTGTATTCCTGGTTCATCAGAGCCACCAGCTTCAGGCCGATATTGTTGCGGTTAGCCTGTGGCACAGCTTTCAGCAGATAATTATATTGAAACAGGTGAACACCAAATGACGAAAGAAAAAAGAGATCCTGAGAACTGCTGTTCTTGAGAGAAAACGTGTCGAAAATGGCCGGGTTGACGTTCTGCCCGAAACCCCACTGAATGAACGATCCGCGTTTCTGAAGCAGATCGAAGAGAAAATTGGCCAGCGGCTGCTGAGTTGTCGACTCGATAAACAGCTCAAGCTCGGTCTGAACCTTTTCTGAAACCTCGACACCATTGATTTTATCAAGAAAAAACTGCCCGATTTTGCGGGTCAATTCGTTCTGGTTGCGACTGCGCTCAGCCCTCTGCTCATCTTCTTTCGGGCTGAGATTGCGGCTTTCGTCATAGACCCCCTTCTCGGTGACAATGGTATTGCTGCGACTTGCAACCATGACGATTTTCCATCTCTCGGTACCGTCTGACCCGAGTGTGTCGACAAATTCCTGCAACGCCTGGTCATCATTCATGTTAAGCGTAAGCTTTTCGATCATTTTTTCCTGGGCTTTTTTCTTGCCGACAAGACGGCGGGCATACTCGACTTCGATTTTTTCGTCAAAATCCTGAATGAAGCCGATGCCGCGGCTGTGTGCATCGAGCATCAGGTTGCTGCGCTTCTGTGCCAGATAGTCATTACCGATAAAAAATAGCACCAGCAGCGGCAGACCATTGGCGAAGAAAAAGAGAAAACGCAGTTTCCAGCGCAGCGACAGGTCATCGGGCCGGTCACCGAAGAAAAGTCCCCATGCATAGCCGGCCAGCAGATAAGCCACGGCAAAGAAGAGGAAAACCACCGACCATGCGTAGCCAGGCACCAGACTGCTCGAAAACCGGCTTTTTTCGATAAAACCGTAGACCTTGATACCCGGCCTGAGAAAGAAAGGGTAGACCATCAGGTCTTCAGTTTCGATCTTCTGGGTCTTGTGCTTGCCGTATTCGTCGGCAGCGGCTTCAACCTGCCGGGCAACTTTGCGCTCGCCCGTTCCATGCCTGAAACCATGCGCATCATCCTGAAGTGAAAAACGCCACAGATGACCGCTGTTCTGGCTGAACTCGTTCAACAGATTCAGAATGCCATCATTTCCCTTGAGATCTTTAATATCTATAAAAGCCAGCACCAGATGACGGTGAATGATTCGACCCCATGCCAGCGGCCGTTTGAAACTGCTGTCACCCCAGATAAGATAGAGACTGCCGATTGAAATATTACTGTCGAAATGTCCCCAGTAAAGCTGCGGGCCGAAAATTTTGCCCCCGGCGACCTGTTCTTCGTGTGAAACCTGTGACCTGCCTGACTGAATCACTTTCCAGGTGAAGCTTAATCCGGGTTTCCACACTTCGAGAGGCTCAAGAGGAAAAGAAGACGCCAAAACCCCTCGCGTCGGAGTGTAAACAACGTAGTTAAACTTCAGATTGCGCCGCAAATCTTTCAGACGGGCAATGACAACCTCGGCGACAGCGCCTGGCTCTTTGATGGCCGAAGCTTCGCTGGCCACAGAATCTGGAGCCAGCTTTTCCATCAACGCAGTACACCAGTAATATTGCGGGTCGGCAAATTTCCTCAACTCAAGGTAAAAATCACGCAATTTCTGGTGTTGGCTTTCAAGGCGATTTTCAGTGTCCTGGTTTTGCAGATACAGCATGCCGAACAGCAGTAAAAAGCCCGGGATTCCGATAAAACAGGATATGAATGCAAGCCAGCCGGTGATTTTTCGGGATTTTGTCACGCCGAAGCCTCCCCGGTGATTTCTGAAAATTTGATCAGAATCATCGTTATGTCATCGTCTGCAGCCGGAGACCAGTGTTTATAAGCAGAAAAAAGCTTCTGATAGTAAGTTTCAAGATCGGGGTCATACTGCTGCTGCAACATCTGAGCAAAGCGGTCGAAGCCCATCTCAACCCCCTCGGCATTATGCGACTCGATGATGCCGTCGGTATAAAGAAGCACGATATCACCGGGTTCTAGCTGCCCCGGCGTGTCTTCATATTTCGGTTTTTTGGTTATACCCAGCGGTGTTCCGACGAGTTTGAGCAATTCGATGTCTTCGCCACCTCGCCTGATTAAAGCCGGAAAACAATGCCCGGCATTTGAAACCAGGAATGAGCCTGTTTTTGAATTGATTGAAAAATACTGGCAGGTCATCATACGTTTGATTTTGCTGCTTTTAACCCGGTGAATAACCTTGTGCAGTGAGGCAAGCATTGCCGCCGGCCGGCGCCGGTCTTCATCGCTGAGCAGAACCGAAGCCTTTGCCATGGCCATCAGAAGCGCTGCCGGCACGCCGTGACCGGCAACATCGCCCATAAGAATACCTACATTGCTGTCGTCGAGAGTGAAAAAATCGTAATAGTCACCGCCAAGCCGGGTCATGGCGACGCTGCAGCCAAATACCCGCAGACCGTTTTGCGACAGCGGTTCCTGGGGAAACAGGTTTTCCTGAACGATTCTGGCCACTTCAAGATCTTCGAGACTCTCGATAGCGCTGTTGAATACGCCACTCAACCGCCCGAATTCATCGGCGGTCTTCACCGGCAGACGATAGCGAAAATCCTGACGACCGATAGCCTGCACCCCGCGCTCAAGTTCCCTTACCGGTTCCATGAACTGGGCTGAAAGCATCAGGCCAACCCCGGTTGTAAGGCTCAGGCTGAGCAGGGCAAAAATGATCAGGCGCCATTGCAGGCTGCCAATCTGGCTGTTTATGCGATCCAGCGGATACAGACCGACCATGGCAACCTGGTCGAGTTCACGGCCAATAGTGCCATAAGCAGCGTATTGCCGGCCATCTATGACGACTTCGTTAACATAAAGCGTGCGCAGACTGAACGTCTGGCGGAAAAGACCAAAAATCTCCCGGCTGAGATTCTTTGCCGAGGGGTAGGTTACCCCGTTGGCTTCTACAATTCCGTAAAAGCTGATTTCGTCGGTATTTTGATTGAGGCTGTCGATGCTTTTGCTGACATAGGATTCCTGCATGGTAAAAAAGTCCCATGTGATGCCGACGAGCAGGTTGAACACCCGGTTGTCAAAATCTCCCAGGGCGTTCCAGTAATATTGTCTGGTGTCCTGGGCCATCTGCTCGGGGTGAACCTTGCCAATCCGTTGAAGTATGCGGTGAAAAATAATAGTTTTGCCCGACAGAAACTTTTCGGCCTTGATTGAGCCGCGGGCACCACTGGTAGCTTCATCTTCTTTGAAGAGGTGCTGCGGCGTGTACTCGTTGAAATTGAAATAATTGAGCATGGTCTTGCTCATCGAAGCGAAGAAAACATTGGCTTTTCTGCCGGGCACCTTTGCTTTGTGCAGTTTGCCATTGCGGTCGGCGACTACAAAATCGAATGGTTTGAGCCGGTTCACTTTTTTCAGCAGCTCGTCGAGGCTTTTCTGTGAAACCATTGTGCCGCCGAACTCTTTATTGACGGCGTCTATATGCTGGTTCAGATAATCGGCGGTTTCTGTTTTGATGGTTTCGAAGCGGGTATCGAAGTCAGCAATAAGCCCGGAAACCTGATCAAAGGCACGATCAAGCAGCAGGCCGCGCGTCTGTTGCAGATATTCATAGCCGATAAAACCGAGAATCAGCAGTGGCAGGCCATTGGCATAGAGAAACAGCAGGCCGAGCTTCCAGCGAATCGAAAAAACGCGGTTTTCTCTGAAAATAAGATAACCTGTCAGGGCAGAAAACAAAAGAATCGCCAGAGCCGAAACCGCAAGAATACGCCGATGAACTGCGGCAGCATCAAAAAGAACCTTGCTTTTCTCAACAAAGGCAACGCTGCGCACAAAGGGGTTGAGAATCTTTACCAGCAGCAGCAGATTATCGGTTTCAAGCTGCTGCTGGGTAAAATTTTCGAACTTCGCCAGTCCCAGCAGCAGCTCAGGCTTAAGTTCATCTGAGACAGAGGTATGCATGGCCCCGTCACGTAGCAGATCGACAATGCCAACTCTTGCGCCAGGCGCATTGTTCATTGCATCGACAAGCTTTTTGAGATACTCGTCAGATTCAATCGCCTTGCCGTTCAGGGTTGCCATCATGGTGAAACGGTCATCGACCTGATACCAGAAATATGACTTTTCCGGGTCGCCGCTCGCGAGAATACACTCGCTGAGACTGCCTCGCAGCATTGGCAGGTTGAGTTTGTCAGGAATCAGAAAGGCGCCAAGATACGAACGCAGAAGATTCAGACGCCTTTCGACCAGACTCAGATTCTGCGGTTCGCCCGGGTAGTTTTTGACAACATCGCGATTAACCTCTCTCAGAACCTCAAAAATTGTTTTGACAATATATCTGAAGCCTTTTTCGTCGCTGAGATCTTCGATGCTGTTGCCCTTGTGATCCCAGATGATAAATCTGAACACATCGGGATTGCGAGCCTTCAGGTGCGGCAAAGCGATTCTGAGATATTTTATCGGGTCGGCCTGACGGGCGGCGAATTCGAAAATTCTCTTCAATAGAGCGCTGTAATAATGGCGAGCGTTGGAATACTGCAGCAGTCGCTCGAGTCTTGTGCCAAGTTCGCGGTATACGGTCTGCCGATGCACTTCACTTCGAGTTGTCAGCATATTTTCGAGGCCAACATCGAGCAGAAAGACCGGAAAAATGAAAAAACAGAAGGCGGCACCAAACCAGAAGGCCAGAGGCCACCGCTTGCTGATTGGCAATTTTGTCGTGGTACCGCTCATTGATTCCCTTAAACGACCTGCAGATGCAGACAGCATACCGCAAAAGCGGCAACTTGCAAAGTTTCTGATTTAAATTGCCTGATGCGACATAACTGCCGCACCCATGACACAAACGACGCGGTCGTTCTGCAAAAACCTGCTTGAATAAAGGGTTTCAAGTTGGCACATTCTTTGCGCTGTACAATTTATCATTATTATTCCCCCCTTTATTATTCATTATTTGCTGGAGGTGCGTCATGAGCGGCAACGCAAACGGGCTGTCACAATGGTTCAGAAACAACAACCCCCTGTATCTGCTGAGCGTCGTTCTCATGCTTGGCGGTCTCTACCTCGTCGGCTCAGAGCTTGAAACCGGCAAAGTTTCAAGCCTGGCAGTAAGCGGCTTTTTTCTGGTTCAGAATATCTACGAGATTATCATGGTGGCAATGGCTCTGTATCTGCTCAAGAAAAAGATTCAGCCACAGCACGGCAAACTGCTGCTCTTCTTCGTGCTGCTTTTTCTCGGTGACCTGACTTTTTATCAGGTGCGTATCTCGGGTCTCAGCACCGCAGCCGGCGGTATCGCCACCGGCGTCTACATGCTGATGGCGGCGGTTAAACTCGCAGCGGTCATCAAAGTTCTTGGCCTGACAGTGCATCACACTCGCCTGTTCTTCGCCGCCGGGGCATTTTCGCTGATCTGGGTCGCCCCGAAAGTCGGTTATTATCTCGTCGATTCAATTGGCAGAGAAAGCTTCGGCTATTTTGACGGCTCATACGTCTTTTATTCACTCTGGCTCATCGCAGCGCTGATTCACCTGCCCCTGATCATCGAAAACTGGCGTAACAACAACCTCAAGACCGAAGTTGCCAATGAATACCTCGGCAATGAAACGACGTTCTGGCGCTGGCTGCTGATTTTTCCGTTCGTCGTGCTGCCCCTGCAGATGAGTGCCACAGTCATGAGCGACTCCTACAGATTCATCGCCCCGACTCTGTCAATCGGAACAATCATCGCGCCGTGGCTGCTGGCTGCCGCTTTTTTCGCCCAGACCCTCTGGCGCCATCTCCTCGGATCACGCGATAACATCAACATTCACGACAGCACCGTCATGCTTGTCTATCTGATCATCATCAAGGCTTCAGCACCCGATTTCAGTGCTCCGGTGCTGATTAACCACGCTCTGCTTGTTGCCGGCCTTGTGGCAACCTGGCTCACCCGATGCAACCATGTCAATGCCGGGGTTCTCGCCCTTACCGGCCTGTGGCACGCCGGTCAGCAGTTGATGACCGGCGCAAAAGTAGCCGTCGATTATGGCTCGTCACTGTCGCGCACGGCGTGGGCAGGCATTCTGATGTCGGGTTCTTTCGTTCTGCTGCTCACCGGTTTTTTCTTCAGCCTCAGCCGCAACGGCAGTGATGATAACCCTGATGGCGAAAAACCCGCAGACAACAGCACCGAGAGTCAGACGGCCTCAGTCACAACGTCAGCCTGAGCCGGTTTAGCATCAACTGAATGCTGCTGGTCGCCAAAAATGGCGATCAGCAGCGTCATGTCATCCTGGGCCCTGGTAGCGCCGACAAATTCACGATGCGCCTCAAGCAGCCTGTAAAAGTATTTTTGCGGCTCGGCGTCGAAACAATGCACCGCCATCTGTTTGAGCCTGGCAAGCCCGAGAATTTCGCCGGCCATGTTTCGTGCCTCGATCACCCCGTCGCTGTAAAAAATCACCGCTTCGCCCGGCTGCAGAGAAATTTCGGCGGCACCAAACTTCGGCCGGTTCAATGCCCCCAGCATCGGGCCGGGCAGAGTAATCTCGCGAACCGCGCCCGAACGTGGATTAACTATCAACGGCGGCCAGCCTCCGGCATTGGTGTAAACTCCGGTACCGTCGGCACCGTTGAGATTGAGATACTGCATGATCATCGTCTTGCGGGTCCTTCTGCCAGCCGCCTGAATCAGCTCGTGCAAACGCATGGCGAGAATCTGCGGTTTCTCTACGACATCTGAAAACTGCATTATTGCAGCTTTGGCCATCGCCATGATCAAGGCCGCGCCGGCCCCGCGCCCGGCCACATCACCGATCAGCAAACTGAAGCGCCCGGCAGAAGTATTGAAATAATCGAAATAATCACCGCCGAGCTCGCCCATCGAAACGATACGGCCAAAAACCCTGAAACGCCCGCACTCAGGCATCTGACGGGGCAGCAGATGTTCCTGAATTACCCCGGCGACCTGCAGTTCTTCAAGGTCGACCATCGTTGTGTTGAATATCTCAGCCATTTCGCCAAATTCGTCGCGACCGAGAAACGGCAGTCGCAGCGCAAAGTTTCGCGATCTGATTGCTTCAGCACCGGCGTAAAGCTTCTGCAAAGGAAAAAGAAAACTCTGCGCCAGAAACTGTCCAAGTATTATGGTTATCAGTAAAGATACGAGACCGGCAAAAAACAGGCCTGTTTTTTCACGACTGATCTGACTTTTTACCTTATCAACCGGATACAGCCCAAATAATTGATAATTGGTCAGATATCTGCCGGTAAAACCCATCAACAGATAAGTCTGCGTGCCGATGCTGACAAATTCGCGGGACGGGCAAGGTTTTGAAGTAAAGCTGCGTACCCGTTTCACCATGGTTTCACGGTCCGGAAATTTTTCGGGCAGGAAAATCCCGGCAACTTCATGAATAACCCCCACCTTCAGGTCGATGATATTGCGATTGGCGCTGAGAAACTGCCGTTTCAGATAGAGGTTCTCCATGACATGCGGGTTCCAGTTGACAATGCCCATGTAGTCTACCTGCCGGTCGTCATTGATCGAAATCAGATTCAGACAGGCCGGGCTTTTGTTGGTACCCATGCCCCACACGTCAATTTTGCCGTTATTGGCGATAAAATCATGCTGCACCTCGATGAGAGGTTTCTGCATCGCCGATTCGGCAATCAATTCGACTTCGGTCGAAGAACGCGGGTCAGGCGGTCGGCCATTAAGACTGGCCATGATAAAACGCCCAAGTGAATTAAGCACTTTTTTTTCATCGCCACGCCTCAGGTCGGCACTGTCAATAATCTCTGACACCAGCGCCTGACGCTTGTCGCCGACATAAAGCGAATCGCCGGTTCCAAAAATATCGGTTTCGCTGGCAATCAGATAAAAACGCACATTGCCACGCGATTCAACGACCGAATATACCTTGTCGACCAGAGCCCGGTAATTTTCAAGGTTCAGTCCCTGCTGCCGCACATCGGCCCTGAATTTATCCAGCCCGGCCTGAATATTGACAATCTGCAGCGCATGCTCCGATTCAAATCGCTCATCGAGGTTCTGCAGAAAATGTGTTCCCTGCTGATGTATCTCGTCGTAAAGGGCCAGCTCTTTCTGATGCATGAAGTCATAACCGGCAAAGAAAAGCATCAGCAGCGGCAGACCATTCGCATAAACGAACAAAAGCGCCAGTTTGCGCGAAATCGACATTTTCAATCCGCTGCCCTTGAGAGCGGCACGTCCGCTGACAACCACCCACGGCAACAGCAGCATAAAAACAAGCAATGCCGCCAGGCTGGCTTTCGCCTGCTCGGGCACTACGCCAGCAGCCTTTTCAACAAAAGCAAACAGCGTCAGATCATCTTCAATAACTCTGGCATAATAAAACGCCCTGTCGGTCTCGAGACGTTCACCAGGCATCATTTCGTGCCTGATGAGCTTCTGCAGATTTTCCGGGTTATCCGGCAGCGATTGTGCTGCAACCCAGTTCTGGCCTTTAACAAAACCAGGGCGAAAAATGCTTTTTTCTGACTGACGATATTTGAGATAATATTCCAGACCGGCAGTTCCGGCAGCATTTTCGGGTTTTACCAGAATAACCGCCATGTAGCCAAGCCTGAAACCAACCCACAGCAATGGTCGACGGCCGGTGCTGTCACACCAGAGAAGCTTTTCACCACGTTCAGAAACACAGTTATCGACCGTATGCAGCACAATCTGCGGCCCAAACATTCTTCTCAGGTTTGTCATTTCATTTTCATCGGCGACGACTTCTCTGTCACTTTTTTTGAAAGGCTTCTTCAGAGAATTCAAGGCCAGGCTCCAGTCGCCAGAAAGAGCATCTGGCTGTATCGAGCCGCCAATAAAGCTGTCTGAATCATCCCAGAGCAGGTAATCGAACGAGCCATTCAGCCTGGCGTGCAGTTCGCCAAAGGCTAAAGCGGCCGAGGCCACCCGATTTGCGTGATAAGTCTCACGAAACAGCCGCGACAAAAACCTCTCAGTATCAACCTGAGCTTCAAAGCTTTGCATCTCGTTTTCGAGACTCTGCTCAACAATTTTTACCAGAGCAGTGCTGCGAAGTTTTTCAATATGGCTGAAACCGCCATAAAAAAGCAGAACCGGAATCAGCACGAACAGAAATATCTGGGCAAACCAGAGCAGCAGATAGCGCGGCAGAATTTTCATCAGCAGCTGCTCCTTTCGAACCTGACCAGAACAATCGTCAGGTCGTCATCTACCGACTTAACCCAGGCACGGTTTGCCTGAAAGAGGTTCTGATAGAACTGTTCGAGATTCTCGCTCCAGACACTTTTTACCAGCTCAAGCAGTTGATCAGGACCAAAAACATCGCCGGCAGCACTGGTCGCCTCGATCAGCCCGTCGCTGTAAAGAATCAGTGTTTCACCCGGCTGCAGCTGTATCTGGTGGTTTTTATAGCGCGCCTTGCGGGCGATGCCGACCGGAGTACCGATAATCTCTTCCATTCTTGAATAGCTGCCGTTACTGCCAACCACAACCGGAAAACAGTGCCCGGCATTGGCAATCTGCACTTCACCGGTCTGATCGTTGATTACCAGATACTGACAGGTCATCATACGTTTAAAACCGTCACTTTTAAGTCTGAAAAGCATATCATGCAGCGCAGAAAGCAGAGCCGCCGGGTCAGTGAGAAGGGGTCGGTTAACGAGAACCGTCGCCTTGGCCATCGCCATGATAATCGCGGCCGGAATACCGTGCCCGGCGACATCGCCCATGAATACACCGGTTTGCGTCTCTGAAAGCTTCAGATAGTCATAATAGTCGCCGCCAAGTTTTGTCATGGTAGCGGTTCTGGCAAAGATGCCGATTCTGTTGTTATGATACCCCTGATCGGGCAACAGGGCTTCCTGAACGATCCGGCCGATTTCAAGCTCGGCCATGCCTTCCATCGTCATATTGAAGACTCCACCGAGTTCGCCGAACTCATCGAGACTTTCAATACTGGTTCGATAGGAAAAATTGCGCTGACCTATCTGCCTGACCGCTTCTGCCAGCTGCCTGACAGGCTTGAGAAACTGCCGGCTCAAAGCGGTAATGACCGCACTGATGATAAAAATACTCAGCAGCGCCAGCGCCAGCATCTGCTGCCAGGTCGCCTCGAGTTCAGCAACGATCTGATCAGCCGGCACAATGGCAGCCAGAGCGATGCTGCCCATCTGGCGGCCCGCGATAGCAGTGATCAGGCTGCTTTTTCCCTGCAGCAACACATAATTTTCGTGGGCCGACTGAATATTCATTGCCTTCTGCATAACACGTCTCAGGGTCTCTTCGCGCATGCCCGGCCGCGAAAACATCTGACCGGTCACCGCCGAAATCGCGGCAAAAGCTTTCTCGCTGCGGTTTTCATTGCCGCGTTCGACCTGCTGGGCAGCGTAAATTGCCTCGGTCTCTTCGAGATCCCAGGTTATAACCATTGCTGAATGAATATTTCTGCCGATATGGTCTCCGAGAAGACGCGCAAAACAAAGTTTCAGCCCGGTGCCAAAGCTGTAAAGCTCGACCGAATCGAGGGTATTGAGAAGATTTTCGAGCAGCGACCGGTGGTCATTAACAATGGTATTACTGGTGATCGCCAGGCGCGACTTTCCGTCGCGGCCGCCAAATGAAAAGGTCTCTTCGGTTTGATTGGCAAAGGCTATCGCACTTGTGGCAAACATCCGCATGAAGGTCTGGCCGGCCGGTTTGCGGTTACGCCGGTAGCCCACGATCGTATCACCGCTTTCGCCATAAATCGTGAGTTCTTCAGCGTCAAGCGCATGCACGGCTTGTTTCAGCCTTTCGTAATCGTTTCGCCCTGGCAGTCGCGTCTGCACTTCACGGCAAAAACTGTCGAGTTCGGCAAAAGTGCGCCGATTCATCGCAATTTTGTGACGGCGATAGCCCGAGTCGATTTCCTGAAGAACCCTTTCATTACGGGCATGCACCTCGCCGATCAACGCGTCTTCGCGCTGCTGCAGATATTCATAGCCGATAGTACCGAGAATCATCAGCGGCAGACCATTCGCGTAGAGAAACAAAAAGGCAATACGCGTGCGTATCGAAACACTCAGTCTCGGCAAACGCAGTGTGTAACAGTAAAACACCCACAAAATAAGGATTATGACCAGAAAAAGCCGGGTAAGAATTTCGTAACGCCGCCGATCGGGGTAGCCAAGCCTGAGCGCGCCGCGATGCACGAGACAGAAGCCTCGCAGATCTGGCGAAAGCAGCTTGAAAGCCATGAGATAATCGTCTGTCTGCCGGTGCGGCAGGCCAGCGTTCTCGAATTTTCCGAGTTCGAGAAGAACCTGGCGCTGTTCGGCATCACTGATGCCGACAATTTTACGACCGACATCACCCATTTCGATAAACCCGCACTTCAGGGGATCATCTGGCCGGTTGAGCACCTCGACCGCGTGCCTGACACCAGGATTACGGAACAGCTGATTTTTTATCGCACAAAAAACCGTCAGCGAACTGTTTGAATCAAACCAGAAGAGCGGAAAACCATCTGAGCTGTCGGCCAGCACGCAGCGGCCGTGTTCGCCTGCCTGGAAAGGCAGTCTGAGATGATGCGGAACCAGAAAACGCCCGAGGTATGACCTGAAGAGGTTGATGCGCTTTTCGACGATCGTCAGTTGTTCGGGCTCACCCGGGTAATTGCTGCGGCAATGACCTGCAATCTCCCTGAAAAACTCAAAAAGGTTGTTGACGATGTAACGATAGCTCTTCTCGTCAGTAAGCCGGTCCACCACCCGGCCATCTGCATCCCAGACAATAAACCTGAGCGCCCCGGGAAACCGCCGGCGCAGCAACTCAATGCTGCCGGCAAACTCATCGAGGGGTCGCGCGCTCTGCGAAGCTTTTTTGAAGGCATTTTTCAGCAGCGAATGGTAATAATGCGATTCATCAGCGTGCCGGGTCAGGTAGCTGAGACGGTCATCCATTTCCTTGAACAGCTGCCGGCGCTCCTTGTCGCTGCGCAGCTGCAGCATGCTGCCCAGCGCTTCATTTATCAGAAGAGCCGGCACCAGAACGAAACAGAAAAACGCTCCCAGCCAGGTCAGCAGCCTGAACCTGACAAAAATATTAGTGGAAGTGTCTGTGCTGGCACTTTTCATGCAGACCCCGGCGTTCAGAAGTTTCTCAGAAATCAGTGCGTATTGCTAATCTACCGTCAAAAAAGATTTACACAGTTTTCCGCCATTCCCGCGGAGGCGGGAACCTAACCCAGAATAGAGAAAAAGCCGTCAGCGCTGCTGACGGCCTGGTTTTCAATATACACAGACAACTCAGTAATTTTCGACCCAGACTTCAAAATGTTCGCGGCCGTGTTCGCAAACCGGGCATTTCGGCGGGGCTTCGAGGGTTTCCATGATGTGACCGCAGTTGTTGCACTTCCAGAATACTTTGCCGTCTTTTTTGAAAACGGTGTGATTCTTGACGTTATCGTGCAGTTTGCGATAGCGGGCTTCATGGCGCTCTTCGACCTTGGCGACATTGGTGAAAACGGCGGCGATATCGGCAAAACCTTCAGCTTTGGCGGTTTCGGCAAAGCTCTTGTAAAGAGAGGTCCATTCTTCTTTTTCGCCGTCAGCGGCATACTGCAGGTTTTTAAGGGTATCGGCATAGGCGACCGGGTAACCGGCGTCGTTGATGACGACACATTCTTCATTCATGCCGTATTTGAGCAGCTGCTTCATGAACACTTTGGCGTGTTCCTTTTCGTTTTCAGCAGTTTCAAGAAAGAGGTCGGCGATCTGCAAAAAACCTTCCTTTTTGGCTACTGACGCATAATAGGTGTAGCGGTTGCGGGCCTGTGATTCGCCGGCGAATGCTTTCATCAGGTTTTCAGCGGTTTTGGTACCCTTGAGAGTTTTGCTCATTGAAATTTCTCCGTTTTAGATTTTAGATATGCAAAAGCCTTATCAGCTTCTGGAATTGCCAACCTTGAGAATTTTCTGCCCCGGTTTCAGCCCCGAAATCACTTCACGATTACCGTTACCGGCGCCAATACTTCTGATCTGCCTGCGCAGCAGTCTGCCGCCCTCGACTTCAACCACCGATTCAAGCTGACCGGTTTTTATTATAGCAGATTCCGGCACAATTATGACTTTTTTTTCAGATTTCAGGGGAACCTTGATCGTGCCGAACATTCCGGGCATCAGCCCTTCAGACTTGTCGATACAGACCTTGACGAGAAATGTGCGGGTGCGCGGATCAACCGATGGCACAATCTCGCGAACCGAGCCCTCAAAGGTCCTGCCGAGTGAGGGAACACTGTAGCTGACCTGTGAGCCAATCGCGACTTCCTGCACCAGACTTTCTCTGACCGGCACTTCGAGAAGCAGGCTTTCAGGATCGAACAACCGCAACATCACATTGGCCGGGTTTCCAAGGTCGCCCGGATCGGCAAGTCGTTCAGCGACGATCGCATCGATCGGGCTGATAATCGTAGCATAACCAAGCCCGACTTCGGCCTGTTTGATGCCCTGACCGGCGGCGGCGGCCTGCGCTGACGCGGCGGCACGCTGTTGAATTGCCTGCTGCATGCCGGCCTCGGCCTGACGAAAAGCGGCCATCGACTGATCGTAATCGCGTTTGGCAAGGGCATTTTTTTCGAACAGAGCCCGCGTGCGTTCCATCTCTTTGGTGGCCAGATCGAGAGCGGCTTTAGCAGATTTGACCTGTTCGTCTGCAGCCCCGACCGAAGCGGTCACGGCACGCAGCTGCTCCTGCCCCTGCGATACGACCGCAGAAAGATCTTTGGCATCGAGAACCGCCAGCACGTCGCCGCGCTTGACCACATCGCCGCTGCGCACCTTGATTTCGAGAATGCGGGCAATGATGCGCGGCACCACGTCGACTTCGTTGCGACTGCGAACTGTGCCGATCGCCTGGTAAAAATCAGGTTTAACGGCCTGTTCGACTGTCAAAGTATCGGCATTGCCAGCCTGAGCTTCACTGCCGATGCCGGGCGCGATCTGCCCGGAAGCGAAAAAACCGCCCTGGAAAAGCATCAGAAACAGCAGCCCGCCAACCCCGACAACAGGGCCGACCAGGCGTCGGGCCAGTGGCTGTTTATTGTTTTTATTTTCTGTATTGGCTTCGGTCATGATTTAACCTCCTTGACTGCGGGCTCAGTTGCCGCATTGCCAGACTTCTGGCTGAAGTAATAGATAGTCGGAACCACCAGCATCGTGAAAACGGTACTCGCCAGCAGACCAAAAATCAGCGCCCAGGCCAGACCTGAAAAGATCGGGTCGAGGGTGATCGGCCATGCACCAAGCAGAGTTGTGGCAGCGGTCAACATAATTGGCCTGAAACGCACCGCGCCACTTTCAAGAATGGCTTCTTCAAGACTCATGCCCTGCTTCACGGCATCCTGAATAAATTCGATCAGCACCACACTGTTTCTGATAACGATGCCGCCAAGCGCGATCATGCCGATCATACCGGTCGCGGTGAAGAATATCGGGTCAGGGTAACCGCCGACCACACCGGCGCTGACAAGATTCAGCAGATAGAAGCCAGGTGCGATACCGATGATGACAAGCGGAATCGCCGACATGACAAGCAGAGGCATGACAAAATTGTTCATCTGAACCGCCAACAGCAGATAGATGCCGAGCAGCGCGATACCAAACGCGATGCCAAGGTCTCTGAAAACGCGCACGGTGATTTCCCATTCGCCTTCGCCGGCCCATTCGTAGGTAATGCCGGGAGGCATCTGCAGCTTGCGCAGCCTCAACCACATATCGAGAATGATTTCTGCCGGCGGGCGACCGACACATTCAGCCGTAACAAAGACCACCGGGCGCATATTCTTGTGCTGAATGACCTGCTCTTCGCGTTCGATCTTGAATTCACCAAGTTCGCCAACTGCCACCAGGTTGCCGGCACGGTCACGCAGGGGCAGTTCGCGCAGGCGCTGCAGATTGTTGCGGTCAGCGAGAGGCAGACGGGCTTTGATCAAAACCGCTTCACGTTCGTTATCGATGTGGGCGATACCGAGATGATTGCCCCTGATCGCCTGCATCAGCATCTGCTGAATCGACATGGCCGAGAGACCATGCATGGCTGCTTTGTGAACATCAGGAACGAAAACAATGCGATCGTGTTCGCCCTGGTTCATGTTGTCGATCTGAGTAATGTGCAGACCGTCCTCTTCTTTCAGCTGCTGCTGCAGGAATTCGGCACCCTTGAGAATTTCTTCGTAGGTCCGGTCTTCATCGCCATATACTTCAACAGTGAGAGTCGAGAAAACCGGCGGGCCCGGCGGCAGCTCGACAATACTGACGATCGCACCGTATTTATCGGCTATTGCGGTCAGGTCCTGGCGCAGCCGCAACGCGATTGCATGACTCTGCTGCACGCGCTGGCCCTTGTGGGCAAGATTGATACGGATGTCGGTATTATTCGGGCTGCGACGCAGATTGTAATGGCGCACCAGACCGTTGAAGTCGATCGGGGCCGGAATCCCGACATAAGACTGCACGCTTTTGACTTCGTTGACACGGGCGAGATACTTTTCGAACTCACGCACTGCCCGGTCGGTCTGCTCGAGCGAAACGCCCTCGGGCATATCGAGAACCAGCTGCAGCTCGTCTTTGTTATCGAACGGCAGCATTTTGAGCGGGATTTTCCGAAGAGCCATCAGCAGCACCGAAGCGGCCAGCATCACGAAAATGCCGATAACCAGAATCACAGCATTGCGTTTTTTGAGGAACGGCGCCATGATTGCGCGATAAAATCTGCGAATCCAGGGCGGTACGCCGTCGTCCTGCGGATTATCTTCGCTCTTCACGCCCTTGAGAAGCTTGAGGGCCACCCACGGCACGAAAGTCAGGGCGCAGACAGTCGAAAAGGTCACGGTCAGCGGCACGTTGATCGCCATTGGCCCCATGTAAGGGCCCATCATGCCGGTTATGAAGAACATCGGAGTAAACGACACGATAATTGCGAGCGTCGACATGATTACCGGCACGATGACTTCCATGACAGCATTGACAGTTGCTTTTTCCGGCGCTTCTTTACCCATCTGCAGATGGCGCTGAATGTTGTCGACGTTGGTGATCGGGTCGTCGACGACGAGACCCAGACTGAGGATCAGGGCGAAAAGGGTGACACGGTTGATGGTGTAGCCGGCAATCAAGTTGATGAAAAGCGCCAGCGCGAAGCTTACCGGCACCGATAAACCGACGACAACGGCCGCGCGCCAGCCCATGGTAAAGGCCATCAGGCCGACAACGGTAAGAATGGCAAAAACCATGCTCGAAAGCAGCTCGTTGACTTTCTCGTTAGCGGTAGAGCCGTAATCACGGCTGACAATCAGGTCGACCTCGGGCGGAATCACCTTGCCTTTAAGCTTTTCGGCTTCGGCAATGATTTCGCGGGCAACGTCGACAGCGTTAGTACCCTTTTTCTTGCTGAAAGATATGGTAACCGCAGGGTGGCGTTCACCAGCTTCATTTCTGCCGGATGCCGGACCCCAGGTTGAGTGGTGGTAACGTTCTGGCTCTTCAACCGTATCATGCACGGCCGCCACGTCTTCAACATATACCGGCCGGCCTTCGATCGAGCGAATCGGAATTCTGGCAATCTCGGCGGCGGTTCTGATAACTTTGCCGGAAAGCACCCGCATGCTGGTATCGCCGGCAACAATGCGACCTGCATCGGCCAGCAGATTGTTGCCGGCCACCGCCATCTGGATGTCGGCGAAACAGACCCCGAGTGCCTGCATACGGGCCAAATCAGCTTCTATACGCACTTCGCGGCGGTAACCGCCGTGAATTTCTGAACGAAAAACATTGCGCACTCTGGCGAGCCTGGCCTCGGCTTCTTCGGCAATGCGCCGCAGTTCTGAAGCACTGGCGTCAGGCGATGTCAAAGTAAGAGTAACAATCGGCACGTCGTCGATTTCGACCGGCTTGACCATCCAGTTACTGACGCCTGGCGGCACCAGATCCTGATTGCCGTCGATCTTGTCGCGAATCTTGACCATGGCGCGTTCGCGGTCCTGGCCGACATAGAATCTGACGGTCACCATCGACTGGTCACGGTGGCTCATCGAGTAGACGTGCTCGACACCATCGATCTGCCACATCAGTTTTTCGAGCGGCCGGGTGACGAGTTCTTCGACTTCACGGGGCGAGTGTCCGGGAAAGCCGACATAAATGTCGACCATCGGCACTACAATCTGCGGTTCTTCTTCGCGTGGTGTCAGCTGAATCGCCATCAGACCGGCAATTGCTGCAAACACGATCAGAAGAATCGACAGGGGCCCGGTCAGAAAGCTTCTGACGATAGATACAATAAAACCTTGCGGTTCTCTATTATCCGGGTTTTCCATTCTTCGACCTCGATTGAGATTTTAATTTATCATCGGCTAAAATAACACGAAGTATTACAATATTGCAAACAGGGCTAAAATCAGCCCCTGATGCCGCCGTCAAAGAAATCTGCGACGATTTTTCCCTTTTCGATTGAGTAGACAAGGGCGCGACCACCGTCCATAATGCCGGGCTCGTCGATCCAGAGAAGGATATAGCCCTCGGTGATTCTGGCAGCGGTTATTTCGAAAGGCCGGCCGGCCGCGCCAAGGCTGATTTTGTCGAGCAGCAGGTAATAATTTTCAATGGCCAGCGTAATATTCTGGGCAACTTCGACCGGCAGTGTATTTTTATTGTTTTTGTCGGCCTGAGTAGCCTGAATAGCGATCCCAGAAGCGAACTCCGGAATGCACAGTCCGATTTTTTCGCGCTCTGCCTGCCAGTCTTCGCCGTAAACGATAGCTTCCCAGGTTGCTTCAGGCTCAGAAACGGAAGTTTCCGAGCCAGCCATAACATCAGAATCAGCCCCGCTCGTCGGTGTGACACGCTCGACGCTTAACTGGCCGACATGTGCCTGATCAGCATTCTGAACCGCTTCAACCGGCTCTTTTACCGCGCTTTGAGCATTTACCCCAGCAAAATTGCCAAACAGCAAGAAACCCAAACCGGCACAAAGCAATGTGACTTTTTTCATAAAGACCCCTTCAACGATTTTTACGAACTGATTATATCGCTTTAATCGAGCGCGGGCAAATACCGGCAAAACAGGCAAACGACCTGAAGCGGTGGCAAATCTGACTGACTTCGTTTAAGATGGTTGCAGCTTTTTCCCCTTCATTTCCGGGTTTATCCGATGGAGTGCCACGGCGGAAATATAAAACGTTAATAATCACAAGGAGCGCAAAATGGAATCAGTCAGCACACCCCACAAAGTCGAAGCCGGCGCTGGTTCATGGTTATGGATAACCCTTGGCACTCTTCTTTCTTCGTTTGGCTATGTTCTGTTCATTCTGCCGCTGAACCTGTTCGAAGGCGGCGTCACCGGCCTTGGCATCATCGTGGCCAAGTTTCTCGGCAGCCTTTTTGCAGATGGCCGCATGTTACCGGTTGTCGGTATGGTTTCGTGGACGCTGACAATAATCATTTTTGCCGCTTCAATAAGGGTTCTCGGCAAAGCCTTTGGCGCGAAATCGGTATATTCGACATCACTGCTGTATTTCTCGATGGATATTTTGCTCTGGTATCTGCAGAGCCGTGGCTACGACATAAAAATCAGGCAACTGCTCGATCAGGAGCTTCTGGTTGCGTCAATTTATGGGGCTCTGGCGATCGGCACCGGCATGGCAATCGTCTTCAACGAGGGCGCAGCGACCGGCGGGGCCGACGCACTGGCGCAGGTTGTGCGCAAGCTTCGGCATATTCCCGTCGGCAAAACTCTTCTGGTAACTGATACAATCGTGCTGACCATCGGCTTTTTCACCTTCAGCGACGCCATGGTCGGCTTCAGAACGATGATGTATTCATTTATTTTCATCTTTATCCAGGCGCGCACGCTCGATGCGGTTTTAAACGGTTTCAGAGCCAATCAGCTGGTAATGATAATCACCAGCCGGCCGGATGCGATCAAGGAACTGATTTTTACCGAGTTGTCACGCGGCGTAACCGAATACAAGTCTTACGGCGGTTTCAGCGGCGTCGAGAAAACGACGCTGGCCACGGTCATCGGTCGTAATCGCGTGCCAACCCTGCGCCGTCTGATTGCCGACGCTGATCCCGACTCATTCGTGGTGATTCAGGACACGGCGCAGGTCTACGGCGAAGGCTTCGAAACCCTGCCGCGCTGATTCAAGACCACACATCTTCTGGCGCAGCTTTATCGGCAAAGCCCGCACCCTACCTTTTCCGATGCAGAAATCCCCGTTCATCATTGAAAAAGTGAACGGGGATTCATCGACGCATTGCCTGTTATTCAGGCCATTTTGTCATTCATTGCCGTAATAGAGAAAATCGAGGTCGTCTTTTGTCAGCATTTTAGCCAGTTTGAGTGAAGCAACGGTTCTTCGCAGCTGTTCGATGGTTATCGGGCCGATTACGAGAAAGTCGGTGCGTTTGTGGGCCAGGGCATAGGCGTTGGCCATCTGATCGGCGGTATATGATGTCTTGTGTTTGTTGTTGAAATCTTTGGTGAATTTTACAAGCCGGTTATATCGCTCTTCGTTGGCGCAGGTGAAGATTGAATGATAGACGTTTCTCCAGTATGGGTCGCCCTGAGCGTATTTTTTTCTGGCGGCTTTTCTGGCGTTATCCCAGCAGGGTTCGGGGCGGTCGAGGATACTGATGCCACCAAGCGGCGAATAGGGCATGATCTTGATACCCTTGAGAAAGCTTTCATCCATCATTTCTTCGTGGGTTACCTGGACACCGCCGGCATGAATAGCCCGTTCCGACATTTCAAAAAGTGAAAAGTAAGGGCTGTTGAAAACCGGCTTCGCAAGGTCTGACTGCTTTTTGGCAAGTGCCAGCGATCTGGTGATTCTGTGAGGTTTCCAGTTGGACCAGCCGAGAAATGTGTATTTATTGCGGATATCTTTCGAACTGAGGGCTTCCATGATGGTTTTAACTGAATTCTGGCTTCTTTTGATCGGCTCGAAATTGATAAAATCGCCATCATCTCTGTGCATGAGGTAGACATCAGGGTTTCCCTGCAGATTTTTAATTGTGTGGCCAAGTTCTTCTCCGACCCTTGCGGCGATCTGCTCTTTGCTGCCGAACAGGCGACTGGCATAGGTTCCGTCCGTCGAATTGGGCAGATCCGTATAGCCCTCGGCCATGATGTTCTTTGCTTTCAGCATTTCCTGCAGGCAGAAAGAGTTCTCACCTTCCGGCAGCTTTTTTGCCCAGAAAAGGTCAAAGGGAAACCCGCCTTTTGAAAGGGTGTAGATTTTTTTACCCGGATTTTCCTGCCGATATGCGGTGATCCAGTTGCCAAGCTTATATTCGACATCGCCGACATAGATTGGCGAGGTGTCAAAAAGGTTGATTCCGAGGCGCACGGCTTCGTCGAAAAGGTTTTTGACGCTCTGCTCGGTTATTTTTCTGGGGATCGGGTCGGTCCAGTCTTCCTGTGCCAGGTGGTCCGTTCCCAGGATCAATCTGGAAAACTTAACCCGTTCGTTCTTTTCATTGCGGACTTCAATGTATTCCATCCCGTCTGCTGCCAGTTCGGACGCAAACAGAATTTTTGCATCGAGAAAACAGGAAAAGAGCAGAATGCTGATCAGCAATAAAGCGGGAATTCTTTTCATGGCAATATCTCCCTGGCCGGGCAACCGACCACTCTGATTTAAAAATCTGGTTTCAGACAAAAGATGTGGAAACTATACATCACGCGTCAGCATTTGAATAGACTTGACTCTAATCCACTGGAAAAAGCACTGGAATGCCGTCTTAACATTCAGAGCATGATTCTCGCCGACGCGCGGATGGCGACTATGGTTTGCTGTAATTGCTGTCAGCGCCTTTTCTTCTTATACTGTATTCTGATTCAAAAAAAAATTCTGGTCTGAAGGTGAATTCAATGCTCAGAAAACTTATTCCGTTTGCTCTGTTATTTTCATTTAATTCAGCTGTTTTTGCTGAAAATCTTGAGGAAATCATCAGCAACCGGCAGCCAGGTGCTTTATTGA
Source organism: Candidatus Rifleibacteriota bacterium (assembly GCA_024710355.1). Taxonomy (GTDB): domain Bacteria; phylum Muiribacteriota; class Ozemobacteria; order Ozemobacterales; family Ozemobacteraceae; genus Rifleibacterium. The sequence goes on along the minus strand of JANJUX010000040.1, from coordinate 550 downwards.
AGCTGACGCGAGCAATCCGGGAAGGCGCCGATGTCAACAAACCGGTCGAAGATGGCAGCAGTCTGCTCTCGACCGCCATTCTTACCGGTTGCGACCGGACGATTATCAAAGCCCTTATCGACGCAGGTGCGAAGCTTGATGCCGAAACAGAAAGAAATGTCATGAGCGCCTTTACGGTTTTCCGTGACGATGAAACCACCCTGAGATTTCTTGCTTCAGAGGGTTTCAACATCGATCTCGAAGTTCTCAAAGCGGCAACCGGCAACAAAAGCATGAAAATGTTCAAGACAGCGCTTGAACTGTATAACAGCAGGGATTTTACTGACGAACGGGGATTCACTCTGCTGCACAGCGCCGCCGCGAATGCCCGAAACCCTGAGGTTGTCGCCTTCCTGCTGCGCCAGGGTCTGTATAATGCTCCCCAATGGCGAGACAAAAAATTGAAAAAAATAAGTTAGAATGAATTCACTATGAATAAACGCAATGCCCATTCACCCGAATATAAAATTAAAGCTGTTCTGGAGCTCCTGAAGGAAGAACTGACTCTTGC
>JANJUX010000023.1 GCA_024710355.1 Candidatus Rifleibacteriota bacterium | reverse complement strand
AAACCAAAAAAGGGAAAAATTTTCTCCTGGTGCCACGAAATTTTTCCGCGGCCACAAATCGATTTTTAAAAATTTGTACGTATTTTGCCGGACATACTTTTTTAAAAAACGATGCTAAGCTTCCCGTGAGGTTTGTGAATTATTAAACGGGGGCACGGCTGCCGAGCCGCGAAAATACAATGATCGAACTGAACAAGCGCCAGATATTCATTCTTGTTTGCTTCATCACCATAATGATGATTCTGCTCGTCGATGCGGCAAAGCCGCTTTAATCAATACTTTTAAAATGTAATTTTCTACTTTCGGGATTGACCTGGAATCAAGACAATCCGTGATTTGAGTTTGGGTGAGCTAAAACTCTTGCGAAGTGAGAGTTCCTGATAAGCCGGGCGGTTCGCGTAAGCGGGCCGCCCGTTGCTTTTGGCTGGTTTTTGCGGCTGGCGGCGGGTATAATTACTGCTGAAAGGAATCAAACCATGCAGATTCGACCTTTTGCGCTTGAAAGATATTTTGCCCGGCATGAGTTCTCGGCGCGCTATCTGCTGGGGTCTTCAGACCCTGAGGCCATGAGTGCCGGCGATTTGCTCGCCTTTGAACCGGGGGCCGAAGAAGAGTTTAAAAAAGTCTGGCTCGGTTATACCGAAAGCCTTGGTGATCCGGCTCTGCGCGCCGAAATCGCCCGGCATTACGAACGGGTCGATGCCGGCCAGATTCTTGTGTTCACCGGCGCCGAAGAGCCGATTTTTGCCTTTATGCACGCGGTTCTCAACCCGGGCGATCATCTGATTGTGCATTTTCCGGGGTATCAGTCGCATTATGCGGTTGCCGAATCACGCAATATCAATGTGACGCGCTGGCCTGGCAACTCGAAGAATGGCTGGGCGCCCGACCTGAACCAGCTTGAAGGCCTGATTAACCCGAAAACAAAGGCGATACTTATCTGTACGCCGCACAACCCGACCGGCTACCTCTTCGACCGCGCCAGTTGGCAGAGCGTCATCGATATCGCGCGAAAACACGGTTTATGGCTGTTCTGTGACGAGGTTTACCGGGGCTCAGAGCACGATCCGGCTACCCGGCTGCCGAATATGGCCGATCATTATGAAAAGGGGATCTCGCTGAACTGCCTCAGCAAAAACTGCGGCCTGGCGGGCCTGCGCATCGGCTGGGTCGCCACCCGCGATGCCGAAGTTTATAACCGTCTCGCAACTTTCAAAGATTATCTGACGATCTGCAACAGTGCCCCAAGCGAGTTTCTCGCCCGCATCGCCGTGCGCAACTGTGAAAAAATCTATGAACGGCAGCGCCAGCGCCTGGTTGCGAACCTCGACCTGCTGGCCGGCTTTTTCGGCCGGTTTCCGCAGCTGTTCGCCTGGCAGCAGCCTAAGGCCGGTACCACGACTTTTCCTGAATTTCTCGGCGGTGATGCGCTTGAATTCTGCGACCGTCTGGTTGCTGAAACCGGAGTGATGCTGATTCCCGGTAATTTCTTCGATATGCAGAAACAGTATCTGCGGTTCGGCTACGGCCGTGCCGGCTTCGCAGAGGCTTTGCAGCACCTTGAACAGTGGCTGGCTTCGCGCCCCCTCGGCCCTTCGACAGGCTCAGGGGCCGGGGAAAATTAGAATGAGTCGATGAGTTTGCCGGGGGAATTGCCGGCGGGCTGGTCATTCGTGGCCGGTGCGGGCTGATTTGGCGCTTCCGGCGGTAAAGGCGAATTGCCTGGCTGCGGCATGTCGGCTGAAAATGCGCCGGTTGAGCTGATGTAAATATCGTCTGGCGTCTGCAGCTGTCTTTTGATGCCGCTGCAGCTGATCAGATCGAGTCTGCCGGTGCGCAGGGTGATTTTTGTACCCCAGCTTTTCGCTTCGACTGCGAAGCTGGTGCCAAGCGGTTCGACGGTGACATCTGGCGTGATGACCTTGAACCCGGCGTGATCACCGACAAGAACGAAGCTGGAAATACCCTTTGCCACCCTGACTGCCTTTTCTTCAAAAGTGAAGGTGGTTGGCCCGGAAAAAAGGAATTTATGCTGGTCGACGCTGACCCGCAGCATCGCCCCTTCAGGTAAAATGATTTTCTTGCCGAGCTCGATGCTCCTGATGCCAGGTTTCAGGTTACCGGGTGTCGCTTCGGCCGGACCGGTCGAAAAAGGCATTTCGGCAGTGTTGTGTGCCAGCGAAAACGCCGGTTTTTCGGGTTCTGGCAACGCCGGATACTGTTCGGGGCTGTGCCAGGAAAGACCTATTGCAAGAAATACGGCGATCATCGCCGGCGCCAGAACGTATTTCAGTTGCCATATAAAGCCGGTTGACTGGTTTGCCAGTTTTTCGCCGCTGCTGCTTTTGCTGCTCCGTTCTGACTTAACCTGCGACATGATGGCTGCGAGCCGCCCGGGTGGCACTGTAGCCGAAACCTGGCGTCTGGCTCTCAGCGTTGCCCGCCGCAGAAACGCTTCGCAGGCTGCGACTTCGTTGCGGCAGGCGTGGCATGAATTTATATGCCGGGCAGCCTTTTCCGCTTCGCTGTTCGCCAGCGTTTTTTCGAGGTATTCCTGTATTTTTTCCTGACTCAGACAGTTATCAGACATCGAATTCCTGCTCCCTGCCGGCAATCGTTTTTTCACGCTGTTCGCGGCTTTCGAGAAAGCTTCGCAGCTGACTGCGCATGCGAAACATGATGCTTTTTACCGTTCCTGCCGGCATATCAAGAACATAGGCGAGATCTTCATACGAAAAATCAAGACCGTGCCTGAGAATGAAGAGAATCTGCAGTTTTTCGGGCAGACAGGCGATGCAATCTTCGAAAAGCTGCTTCTGGTCAAACACTTCGTCGGGCGAAAGTGCCTGACTTAAAATATTGCTGAGGTCGAAATCGGCAAACGGCGCCCGGTTTTCGCGGCGCAGGTGTTCGAGAGCCTTATTGACCGCAATTTTGGCCAGCCACGGCGAAAAACTCAGCTCATGCCGGTATTGCGAAAGGCCGGCAAAGGCCGCGAGAAAGACTTCCTGGCACAGGTCGGCGGCGGTTTCCCGGTTTTTTATATACTTCTGAACTATCGAACTGACCAGACCCCAGTATTTTTCAACCAGCGGTCGGAAAGCCTCATGGTTGCCGCGCAAGGTATCTGCGATCAGCAACTTTTCATCTGTGTTTTCGGGAGAACTGGCCATTTATTGAATGAAAACCCCGGCCGGCCAGCAAGGCCGGCCGGGGTCGGTTACAGAATCAGAACGCGTTCATCAGATTGGCCGGCTTGTTCTGGTTGTCGAGGTTTTCTTCGATAACCTGAGTCGGAGTGGCCATGTCGTTGTCGCGCTTGAACGGCTCATCTGGGAGCTGCGGGGCATGAATATAGGTGAAGCTGATTTCGGGATATTTCTTCCACCAGGCGTTTTCTTCCGGCAGTTTGTTTGTCGGAACATCGGCCTGTGGCAGGTCATTGGTCGGTCCGTCAACCTTCGGCAGGTCGTTGGTCGGCTGGTCGGCAGCTCTGAGAATGAATTCAGCGCCGAATTTAACTTCGAGCTTGTTGACCATGTATCTGGCCGGCAGATTGTTCGGCCACAGAATCTTGTCGCCGAAGCGCAGCAGGAACACGTTGCCTTCCTTGATGATGTAGCCTTCGCCTTCGAGTGAAGGTTTGCCCGGTTCGGGTTTCGGCATCGGAATCGGCTGCGGTTCAGGTTTCGGGTCGTCAATAATGATCGGGCGTTCGAAAATCTTTTCATAAAGCTCTTCAAGAGAAGGCTTCAGACTGTCGAATTCCTTGTCGCGGCTCCAGACGTCTCTGAACAGTTTTACAAATTCAGCTTTTTCTTTGTCTGTGAGTTTTCCGAATACCTTCTGATCGATAAAAGCATCTTCAACCTTGCCAAGAGCCTTTTCACAGGCGGCGATGGCTTTTTCCAGCTGATCGCGGAGAATTTTGGCTTTTCTGTAGTCTTCTTCAGACAGCGGGGCTTTGCCGGCGAGAGCGTCGAGCTGCTTGCGCAGATCCCAGACTTTTTCCTGCAGCTTCTGCAGTCTGGCAAAATTTTCTTTCAGGCCTTCCCAGCTGGTTTCGTTGGTTTCGGCAATGTTGCTCAGGTGGCGGGCGATCTGGCGATGCAGATTGTAGTTGCCGAATCTGACGATCATTCTCTTCATCACAAGCGGGAAAAGCTTGCGATGCTGGGCAGAATTGAGCACGATGCCCTCTTTGCGCATTTTGTCGCGTTTGACGGCAAACACGCGGTGGGTTTCCTGAATCTTCTTGTTCAGCGGCGCGAGGCGCTCGTTGATCTGCTTGAGAGAGGCCTGCAGTTTGCTGATTTCTTCTTTGCTGAGCTTTCTCTTTGAATCGAGCTGTCTGAGAACGGCGAGCTTTTCCTTGAGAAGTGGCTGTTTGGCTTCAAGAAGTTTGGTGAGGTCTTTTTCATAGTTAGCGCGAATGTCGAACCATTCTTTCTGCGTGCTGACCTTTTCCTGGGTCTTCAGCAGTCTGTCGGTGTCACCCTTCAGTTCATTCAGCGAAATGGCCGATCTGATAGCATTGGCGGCCTTCTGATATTCGCCCTGAACGCTGTGCATGGTTGCTCTTTCCCGGCGTTCGAGTGAGGCCATCAGAGCTTTTTTGCGTTCGTCGGTGAGGCGGCTGCTCTTTACTTCAGCGCGAACCTTGTCGATCAAAGTGTTGGCACGGGCAAAGAAGCGCTGCTTGATCAGCTTCTGAATTTCGGCGCGCATTTTCTGGAATTTGCCGAGGTTGTCTTTTTCCGGGGCGGTGATCTGTGCCTTGCTGCTGTTTTCTACGTCAGCGACACCATCGGCCTGCATTTTGTTTTCGTCGATATTGCTGACAGCGGCTTCATCATCATTGTCGTCGCTGACAGCGCCATCGCTGTCGGAACCGTCGGCGGTTTCGTCGATTACCACCTGCTGCCCGTCACTGCCGGGGTTTGCATCTGAAGTCTGGGCAAAAGCCGGCAATGAGGCAATCACCATCATTACGGCCAGAACGAGAGACAACCATTTTTTTAACATTTCCTGAACTCCTCCTGTGTAAATCATTTACTGCTTTTGGCTTCGTTGTCGTCAACCCATGCATCGGCTGACGGCATGCTGTCAAAAGCAGATATATCCTTGCTGTTTCCCTGCTGATTTTTGGGAACGAGAATCGAAGTCGCGTAATCGGGCACTTTTTTGCCTTTTTTACCGGCCAGCGGCTTCTTTTTAGCCGGAAACTTCGGCGGTGAATAGACTTCCATTTCGCGCAGCTGGTTTTCTTTGTCGCGATAGGTGATTCGGCGTCGCTTCAGTTCAAGAATCTGCTCGGGCTTTTTGTTCCCGTCTGATTCGCCGCGCGTCTGCTTCTGTTCGAGCTGTTCGCAGGCGACTTTCAGGTCACCCAGCAGGTTTTTGCCGGCTTTGCCGAGTGGCTTGGGTTCGGGCTGCTGATCACCATCTTTCGGGTCTTTTTTCGTGTAGACTTTGCCGTTGATCATGACCAGATCGCGGTATCTGTCGAGATCGGTTCTTTTTATCATTTCGACCTTGACCAGGCGGGCCATGGTAAAGTCGGTGATCTCTTCAATTGGTTTTTCAGGCGGGCAATAGCGCTTGTTGTAAGCTTCGATGATTTCCTGAAGGCTCATGCAGTCAGGGCTCTGGGTATATTGCGGTTCACTGGCCTTTGTCTGTGAAGTCGCTGAAAACCCGTCTTTCTGCTGCTGGGTCGAGCTGCTTTCGACCTGCATCGGTTCGGTGGCGTTTGTCTGCTGGCTCGGAGAAGCGACCTGCGCCGAGCAGACAGCCGAGCCAAAAATGGCCGGCAGGTTCAACGCGGTCAACAGTAAAACAGCCTTGAGTTTCGAGCTTTCTGTTTTCATTTTCGTTTCCACCTCAACTAATTTTCAATATGCCTGAGCCGGCGCAAAGGTTGCAAAAATTTTAAAAATCGAGATAATTCCAGTTGCTGTCAGCGAGACGGTCAGAAAAGAACACCGAAGTCAGCTTCACTTCTTTTGACGGAAACCTCGCATCTTCTGAATCGACCGTCACTTTTACCAGCAGCTGCCCGACGTTTTTAACGAGTGAATTCACCTTGTTCGGGCTGAGAACATAGAGAACGCCAAAGTCCTTCATGCGCGGCACTCCGAAGAGCTTTCGCTGTGGCGCCGGGTTCGACGGCGTCTGCAGCACCCGCTCGATGTAATTTTTGCCGCCATTTTCGACCAGCGTGTAGGTAATACGGTCAGTCTGCTTCTTCAGAGTGAGAATTGTCGAAAAGGTGGCCGTATCAGGAATTTCGGAACTGCCGAGCGCTATGGTTGCCCGGGCGCCGCCGGTCGACAGCGAAACGAACTGCAGCATGTCGCGGCGCAGGCTCGAAAACAGCTGACTGGCGGCTCTGATCGAATCGAGGTTGTCCTGCCCTTTCATCGTGACTTTGACCGTGTGCGAGAACAGGCTTTGAATGACGATCATCATGCTGCAGGCAATGACCGTGACGATAATCGCCTCGACGAAAGTGAAGCCGCGCTGCCGTTGCAGATTGCCCATCCGTCTTATCCTTCCTTGAGAAAAATTGCCATGACAACCTCGCGCGGGGTGTCACGCCCGGAAGTCTGGTCTTTCCAGGCCAGTTCGATTTTAACTTTCCAGTATCTGTCAGTTTTCAAAACACTGTTGCCGCTCGTGTTCATCTCGCTTACCGTAATGCGGCGCCGGCTGAAAGCCTTGTCGAGCGGCGAGATGATCAGCCGCACCGGCAGCTGGTTGCCGCTGGCATACAATGGCAGCGCCGAAGATTCATCTGCGTGTTCCTCGAGCTGGCTTTTGAAAGTGGCATCGTTGAGAATCGTGGCCAGAGTGAGCGTTGAATCTCCGGTCATGGCTCTGGCGTCATTGACGATGTCAGAGAACTTCGGGCTGAGGCTGATGAGCTGGTCAGAAAGTTCTCTGGCGTAGTGTACGGCCATTTCTTCGTAGATCGAAGCGTTGCTCATGCGGTTTGAAGAGCTCAGCAGGCCGATCAGCGGCCCGACCGACAGGGCGATGATAACGACCGCCACCATGATTTCGACCATCGACAGCCCGTTTTTTGCACTCATGAGCCGGCTCCTTCTATGCTGAGCTTGCCGGCGGTGTCTTCGAGAACGAAGACTCTCGAATCGACGACGGCTGGGCCGGAAGGATTGAAGCGCGGGTTGTAATGAATCTCGCCGCCTTCGGTGAAGTGGCTCATTGTCGTGCCGAGGTGATTGAGCGGGTCATTCATCGGGTTTTCGTAGAGGCCGATTTCGGTCAAAGCCAGACCGCCGTGGATTTTAAACTGCCCGGGTGAGCTGACGCTGACGGTTGGCGGCCTGAGCAGACGGCCGGAAGAGGGATGCAACGATGCCAGGCTGGCGTGCAGAGTTCTGACGCTGCCGGCACCATCGATAAAAAAATGGCCGTTGATCAGTGCCAGTGAGCAGAGTGTGGCCGGCGCCCCTTCGGTCACGGTGCCGGTAATGTCGTGGCGTAGAATCAGGCTGCCCTTGTCGACAATGACGATGAGAGGCTTGACCAGTTTGACCGGGCGACTCGAAAAGACGAGTGCATCAGCATAGCTGTCGCTGACGCCGTTGCGTCTGGTGATCAGAAAAATACCGGGTTTGTCGGTTTCGTTAACGCCACTGGCGGCGCCACCAACCTGTTTGAACAGGAATTTTTCCATCGCTTCCTGCTCTTCGGCGGTGTTGTCGCATTTGCGCAGGTCGAGCTTGTGAGTAATTCTGTTCGAGAGCAGATTTGAATCGTAAACCGTGATGCCGGTCAGATTGCCCATGAAGTAGCAGTTGTCGGGGCTGCTGTTCGGGTCATACTGGCCGTTTTCTTCGAAGAAAATCCCCATTTCGTCGTGCGGGTGCAGCCCCTTGACGGCGCAGTTGCGCATCTCTTCGGCCCGTGGCACGAGAAATCTTTCGGCATCGTAGGCGGCCGCTGCAATACCCGGCACTCCGTTCAACGGCGGGTAAACGTCGCGTTGATATTTCATGAAATCGAACAGCAGATTGAAGGCGATGCCATTCGAAGGCAGCGGCGGCGTCGGGTCAGGCAGGCTGTTGTACGGCATCAGCTTTTTGAAGCTCTCGTAGCCGCTTCTGAAAAAATCGAGACCGTTGATCGGCGGCACCAGCGTGCCTTCCCACATGCCGGCAAAACTCTGCAGGGTGTGGTTGGCGGCGACCTTGGTGTTGAAAATGCTCTCAGACATGCTTGTCCAGAGACCCTTGTATTCTTCAGAAGTGCTGGTATTGCGGCCGCGCATGAAAAAGAACTTGAGCATGCCGGCAAGAACCGGCCCGACGACCAGCGTGCGCGATTCCTTGTTCTGGCCGCCGTATGGGTAGACCCAGCTCGACGCCGAACGCAGATGGTCAGATGGCACAAAGCTCGAACCGGCTGCGAGGCCGGGCCAGAGATTCTTGCCGCCGGCACCATACTGGTTGCCTTCTTCCCAGGTGTAGAAACCCTGAAATTTGGCGCCGAGCGAATATTCATGCGGCGGAAAATCAGCCTGTGGCGCAAAGTTGACGTTATCTTCGATCAGTTCGGGTGCCAACACAGGCATGGCCGAGACCGAGGGCCAGCCAAGCATGAAATGGCCGCCTGCCGCCGGATCGAACCCTGATGGAATCTTGATGAAAACCGCCTCGTCGGCCGCTGCACCGGCTGGCCCGAGAAACACCCAGCCGCGCTGGCGAAGGTGCTCTTTATCATTGATTTCAGTGCGTTCGGGAATGGTCGAGGTTACCGCCGCCGAATCGGTGCCGTTGAAAACGAACAGCGGGCCGGTAAAAGTCTTGCCCGCTGCCGGCGGGTGCGCGTATGCCGTGTCGACGGTGCCGTCGAACTTAACGCCAAGAGCATTGTAGGAGTCGGGGTAAGGCGTTTTTTTTACGAACAGCGAAAAACGGTTGTAAGCCCCCGGAATCATACTGACCACGCGAAACTGCCGCGACAGGGTCGCCTGGCGCTTCAGACCGCGATATTCGATAGTGCATTTAACAACCAGCTGGCCGCATTTTTCGATCGGGTCGCGGCCGGCCTGAAATTGTTCTGGTGTGGTGTCGGGGGTGAGTGCCTGCAGGTTTTCGAGGCGTATTTCCATGCCGAGGCAAGTCGGGTAGGCACCAAGAATGCCGGGTTCCTTGAGTTCGTCGAGGGTGTTGAGAAAATTCTGAAAATCATTCTGCACATTGCCGCAGATCGAGCTGGCGCCGGTCAGATCGATACTGCTGCCGAGAGCTGCAGCCGGCTGATCGAACAGCTGCGGGCAGCTGGTCTTTATGGTAGTTTCGAACGAGCTGCCGAGCTTGTCGCTCAGTAGACGCAGGCCGGAAATCGCGAGATAGTTCGCCGTTTCCGAGATCATCAGATGATGCGCCTGGGTATTGCGCTGTCTGACGATGCTGTTGAACGAAAAAATGAAAACCGCCATCAGCAGCGAAATGAGCAGGACGACGCCAAGCAGAAAGCCGCGGCGGTCGGTCGGGGAGTGAGTCGGGGCCTTCCCCTGCAGTCGTGGGGAAACTCTCTTTGCTACTGTTCTTGCCTTTGCGTCCAATTTCAGATCCTGATACAACTCTTGCATGGCATATCTCGGGTGTCGCTTAACCCGCTACATTTTAACATGGTATATATATGTCTGGCGCAACAAAAAGGTTGCAGATTTTTCAAAAAATCGCCCGCGCCGGTTTGAAACAGGAGGATTAAGATGCTTAAAATTACCTGGCTTGGCCATTCGGCGGTGAAGATTTCGGGTTCGAAAACTGTTCTGATCGACCCTTTTATCAGTGGCAACCCTTCGGCTCCTTATGGCGTCGATAAAATCGGTAAAGTAGATGTGGTTTTCATCACGCATTATCACGGTGACCACGTCGGTGACGCCTTTGCAATCTGCAAAAAGACCGGCGCGACCCTCGTGGCGATTCACGAAACAGCCGTCGAAGCGCAGGCGCATAAAATTACCGCCGAGGGAATGAATATCGGTGGCACAGTCACCGTCGGCGGCATCAGATTCAACATGGTGCCGGCGCTGCATTCTGCGGAAAAGGGCGCCCCGGCCGGGGTGGTCATCGAGATCGACGGCCGGCGCATCTATCATGCCGGCGATACCGGCCTGACCATGGAAATGAAGCTGATCGGCGAATTTTTCAAGCCCGATCTGAGCTTTCTGCCTATCGGTGATCGTTACACCATGGGCGTTGCATCCGCGGCGAAGGCGGTTGAGTTCGTGCAGACGCGGCGGGTGGTGCCGATTCATTACAACACTTTCGACTTGATCAACAGCGACCCGGTCGCGTTCAAGGAAAAGGTTGGCTCTCTGGCCGAAGTGCTTATTCTCAAGCCAGGCGAAGAATACAGCCTCGCTTGAATAGCGAGCTTTAGTAAGTGCCCGCGAAAGCGGACAGTCGGAATGCGGCGCCGGTCGGCAATTTGTCAGCTCTGTCTTCGCAGTGAGTCAGAGTTAAGGGCGTTCAGCGCTCCATTGGCTCGACTTTGAGGTTGTTGTCGGTGAGCAGTTTGATAAAGCTGACCGGCAGTTCGGCTTTGATTTTTACCTCGCCTTCGCCCCATTCCTGCGAGAAGATGCGCCCGATCGTCATCGCTTCGCCGACATACGGTGAGCCGACCGGCAGGTAAATTTCGACATGGCGGCGATTGCGGCGCATGATCTTCTCGATCATGCGTTTCAGCCGGTCGACGTTGGTGCCTTCGGCGGCTGAGATCATTATATGATCGGGGTAGGCAGCGGCGAGCAGTTCTTCTGAGACGCTGATGCCTTTGTCGATCTTGTTGAAAACGTAGATTCTTTCGTGATCTGAGGCGCCGATCTGGTTGAGAACCTCATCGACGGCAGCGAGATGCTCGCGGAACTGCGGGTCGGAGACGTCGCAGACGATCAGCATGACCTCTGACTGAATGACGCATTCGAGCGTGGCTTTAAAAGCGCTTACCAGCCCATGTGGCAGTTTACGGATAAAGCCGACCGTGTCGGAAACAATGCACCAGTGCCCCTCTGGCAGTTCAACCCGGCGGGCGGTCGGGTCGAGGGTCGTGAACAGGCCGTTGCACATCTGCACGCTGCTGCCGGAAAGGGCGTTAAGCAGCGTCGATTTGCCGGCGTTGGTGTAGCCGACGAGTGAAAACAGCGGCGCAAAGCGGTCGTTGCGTTTACGGCCCTGCAGTTCACGGGCACGGCTGACGCGGTCGAGTTCTTCCTGCAGCTTTTTGATTTTGATGTTGAGTATGCGGCGGTCGGTTTCGAGCTGGGTTTCGCCCGGGCCTTTGAGGCCGATACCGCCGCGCTGGCGTTCGAGGTGGGTCCACATGCGCAGTAGCCTGGGAAGCTGATACTGGTGCATAGCAAGCTCGACCTGCAGCTTGCCTTCGCGTGTCGAGGCGTGCGCGGCGAAAATATCGAGAATGATCGAGGTGCGGTCTTTGACCGGCAGGCCGGTGCCGGCTTCGAGGCTTTTGATCTGCATGGCGCTCAGTTCGTCATCGACGGCAATATATTTGGCGCCGAGTTCTTCGGCTTTGAGCTTGACTTCTTCGATTTTACCCGTGCCGAAATAGTTTGAGCGTGACGGGCCGCTGCGCTTCTGAATCAGCGAGCCGACCATGCGGGCTCCGAGGGTTTTGAGAAGTTCGGCAAGCTCAGTGAGCGAATGTTCAATTTCGGCGTCGGGCTGGCCGGGCATCTGCACTGCCAGGCCAATTACCGCCGGAACGCTTTGTCTGACTGTATGTAATCTGGTCAAATATTGTTTTCCTGTCTGAGCCACCGCTTCATATGCCTCATTTTGCTGAACTGCGAGTTTGAAGGGGGCTGGGTAATGCTAGCGCAGACATGAGTTTTCTTCAATGCTTTGTGCTATAATTTTATAAACCATTTCTGCGGCGGGCGGTCTGCATGCAGAAATTTGCGGAGGCCGGTGTGGCATTTCAAAGAATTTTTCATCTTCCTGGGCTTGATTTAGAGGCTTTGTGTGCCGGTGACCAGAATCATCATTCTGCTGTCATCATTCTTCATGGTCTGGGGGTTTCGAAAGAAGTTCAGCTGCCGGAACTCGAACGCCTCAGGGCTTCGGGGTTCTTCGCCATCGCCGTCGATGCGCCGCATCATGGTTCGCGCCAGGATGGCCTGCTCGAAATATTCAACGAACAGGCGGGCCATGCCCGGCATCATCTGCTGCTTTCAATCGTTCTGCAGCACGCTTCCGAAATAAATCAGCTGATGCAGCAACTGCGCGCCGGCGGCAAAAAAGTCTGTGTTGCCGGCATTTCAATGGGTGGGCACGTCGCGTTTACGCAGCTGCGTATGGCAGAACGGCCCGATCTGATTGCGCCCTTCATTGCCACCCCTGATTTTAGAACCCGTGAGCCGGAAGGCCTGCTGCCGCCCAGCCCGGCTGAAACCTGTGGTCCGGCCGATCACATTGACGATGTTTTTCCGGCTTCGCTGTTTATGATCGCTGCTGGCAGCGACACTGTCGTCAGGCCTGAATCGGTGCGTGGTTTTGCTGAAAAGCTGCGGCCGTTGTACAAGAACATGCCTGAAAAGCTTGAATATCACGAATATGAGCTTTCAGAGCACATGATGCGGCCCGCTGACTGGTTCGACGCCTGGGAAAAATTCACCGAACGTCTGCAGCGCGAAGGCTTCTGATGTTCAGTTTTTCGCCCATCGGTTACATGCGCTGCAGTCGCGGCTATCATCAGGAACAGCCGATGCAGGGCGTTCTCTCTGAATCTGAAGGCCATATCGAGCTGGTAAAGGGCTTTAACTATGAGCAGGGCCTCAAAGACCTCGAAGGTTTCGACCGGGTTTGGCTGCTGTATGTTTTTCATCACAACAGCAGCTGGAAACCCTTGACCAACCCGCCATATTCTGACGGGCGCGGCCGCAAGGGCGTTTTCGCGACCCGTTCACCTTACCGCCCCAACTCGATCGGGCTCAGTTGTGTCGAGCTCAGGCGCATCAGCGGCAACCGCGTCTATGTGGCGGGTTCAGACCTGCTCAACAATACACCGGTTCTCGATATCAAGCCTTATATCTGCGAATATGACAGTTTTCCCGGGTCGCGGCGCGGCTGGCTCGAAAATATCGTCAAGGAAAAATATGCCATCGATTTCAGTGCCGCTGCTGCCAGTCAGCTTGATTTTCTCAGCAGTCATGGCGTTGATCTGGCCGGGGTCATAGACACACAGCTGGGGCACAACCCTTTCGATGCAACCCGCAACAAGTTTGTAAAAACCGATAACGGCGGCATTCTGCGTTTCAGAAGCTGGCGTATTCATTTCAGGTGTGATGAACGACAGATTTTTGTCGATAGGATAGTATCTGGTTATGAAGGCTTCGATCGACTGCTCGGCGACGACAGCGGCAGCGATCAGGCGGTTCATCGCGAGTTCTGCCGGCTTTTTCCAGAGGCGGGCTGAAGTTCTGTTGCGCGCCGGGCTGGCAGCTGTTGTCTGCTGGCCGGTGAATTAAAAATTGCGGAGGAATTCTGATGGGAACTCTCGTAACTGTTGGTGTCAACACCCTGGCTTTTTATGTTATTTCGAAGCTGGTGCCCGGTTTCAAAATCAAAGATGAGAAGACGGCATTGATCATGGCGCTGGCCTTCAGTTTTCTGATGTTTGTCGGAACGCTGCTGGTGGCGCCGTTTTTGATTATTGTGACGGTTCTGCTTTCGATCATTTCTGTTGTGCCGATCATCGGGCCGCTGCTTGCCGGTTCGGGCATTCTGGTGACCACTTTTATCGTGAGCTTTGGTCTGACCGCGATAATGCTTATCGCCATCGACAAAATGCTCGAAGATTTTGAAATGTCGTCGAAGCAGGTGGCACTGGTCGCTTCGTTTCTGCTTGCGGTTTTGAATGTCGTTATCAGGGGCTTTCTCGGGGTGTAATGCGTCTGGCGTGATTTGCCGACCAATCGACGCCCGGATGTGCTATCATGAGAACACAACCTTAATCAGCGGCCGCCTGATATATGCCGATTCATGTTTCTTCTGATCAAAGTTGCATCTTATTCAAGGAGCCACAGACATGACTGGCAAGACCGGTGAACGTGTTGTAATTGGCGGCATCTACAAATGCCAGGAGCACCCCGAAGCGACGAAGACCTTCATCAAGGGAACGGTTTTTCTGCCCTGCGGCCGCGCAGGCAGCCACGGAACCACCTGGGTTCTGGTGAGAAAAACACCCTGAAGCGCTAAAAATAGAGCTTTAGAAGGCCTGAAACCGTAAAAATGGTTTCAGGCCCTATTTTTTGTGAGGGTATTGCGCCTTTTCTCCAAATCTCATAAAATAACACTTAGAGATACGGAGGATAACTTGGGATGAGTCATGATTGCAGTAAATGCCGGGGAACCGGAAAATGTCCTGTCTGTGGTGGTTCTGGTAAGTTTGTCGAAGGCATAATTGCCGCCAGTAACATGTTCAAGGAGAAAGACATCTGCCCATTCTGCCGTGGAAGCCAGAAATGCAGCACCTGCAGTGGCATTGGCCGGCTAAGTGTCAGCGGCAACGGGCTGTTGCGCCCGCGTTTCGGCTGAAAACCAGGCTGATCAAATCAGTTGTGCGAAGACTGCCAGTAGTTTTGCTGGCAGTGTTTCTGTTTTCTTCGGCTTTTGCCGCTGAAATCAGGGTTTACCGGCTGAACTATGCCCGACCTGAATCGGTTGCAGCTGTCTGCACCAGCATTTTTGGCGGACAGGGTACCTTTGTCGCTTCGGCGAACATCAATGCACTTGTCGTTAATACCGACGACAAAGAGCTTTTCAGGGAAATAGAGAAGCTGGTCGCAGCTCTCGATCGCAAGCCTGCTACTCTGCGCTTTTCTGTGCAGAGTCTGGGCGAAAGCAGTGACATCCAGCACCGGTTGAAAACCGGGCCGGGCCGGGAGCCCGGGTTCAATACTACCAGCACGCAATCGTCGCGCAGTTCACAAAGAAGTGTGGTGGCGCTCGAATTTGCCAAAGCCGCTTTTACCGACGACCAGATCAGAATTTATTCTTTTCAGGGCTGGTATGGCGATGAAACACAGGTTCTGACGATTTCGCACGGCCTGAAGGTTTCGGGTCACGTTACCGAGGCCGGTCGCATCATGGTACAGGTCTGGTATGCCGAAGACAGCGGCAGTGACACCGAGCAGCTGCTGACCGAGCTCGAAGTCGAGCCCGGTCAGTGGGTCGAATTTGGCGGTCTGACTCAGGGCGGCGCTGATCGTTCACGCTCAGCCGAAATCGGCAAAGATGGCAGTATCAACCTGAAAAAAGGCCGGGCTCAGACCGACCGCAGATTTTCACTGCGCGTTGACATGATCAGGTGATATCAGAAAATTGAGATGCCAGTGCGGGTGGTAAAGAGTTCAAGCGCTTTCATGCCGACCAGTGAATTGCCATGCCGGTTCAGTTCAGGTGACCAGACGCAGATGCTGAACATCTTCGGAACCACCGCAACAATGCCGCCGCCAACGCCGCTTTTGCCGGGCAAGCCGGTGCAGAAGGCGAATTCGCCGGATTCGTTGTAGAGGCCGCAGGTCTGCATCATGGCATTGACGCGCTTCGCCTGACTCTGGGTCAGAATCTGCTCACCATTTAAGGGATTGATGCCGCCGTTCGCAAGAAAGCTGAAGGCCCGCGCCAGATCGACGCAGCTCATCATCAGGCCGCACTGGTGAAAATAGGCATTGAGAACCGCTTCGACATCGTTTTCGATGTTGCCGAAGCTTTTCATGAAGTTTACCAGAGCGGCATTGCGATAGCCGGTCTCGCGCTCGGAGTTTGCGACAACACTGTCATAGCTGATTTTCGAGTTTCCGGCCAGGCCCCTGACATAGCTGAGAATATCTTTGAGCGGGTTTTTGCTGATCGACAGCAGGCAGTCGGTCGATACAAGCGCCCCGGCATTGATGAACGGGTTGCGCGGAATGCCGTTTTCGTGTTCGAGCTGAACCAGCGAATTGAAAGAATTACCTGATGGCTCACGCCCCATGCGCGACCAGAGCCTGTCACCCCAGGCCCGGAACACCATTGAAAATACAAAAACTTTCGAAATGCTTTGAATTGAAAATGGAACAAGCGCGTCGCCTGCCTGAAAAGTCTGGCCGTCAAGCGTTTGCACCGCAATGCCGACCTGATTCGGGTCTACTTCGGCCAATGCGGGAATATAATCAGCGACCCGACCCTTGCCAATCAGGCCTCTGGTTTCGTTGAGAATTTCTTCAATACAGGTCTGGAAATCGATATTATTCATAATCTGCCGTCGTTGTCAGCATTTAATGCCGCTGGTTTCGCAGCTGCCGTCGCAGTTATGGCCGATTTCGCCAGCCGTCAGCCCAAGATATTCGCTGAGGCGACCGTCAGTTTTCATCTGCTCGAATTCGGCGTCAGAAGTGACAATGCCGGCTTTTTTGAAAAGCCGCTTGAGAATTGCATCCTGAATTGCCAGCTGCAGAGACCTTACTGCCAGCAGCGAACAGTGAATTTTACTTTCGGGCAGGCCGTCGAGAGCATCGACGATCTGCTGTTCCGTTATCTTGAGTGCATCTTCAATGCGCAGCCCCTCGGCAATTTCGGCGGTGATACTGGTGGTAGCAATTGCTGCCGGACAACCTTTGATGCGATATCTTATGGTTTCGATCTTCTGATTGTCGTCTGAAATGTAGACGGTCATTTCGACAAAATCACCACAGCCGGGGTCACCGATCATGCCGATACCGTGATAGCCTTCGAGGCGGCCCGTGCGGGTCGGGTTGTGAAAATGCTGCATAACCTTGGCGCTGTAATTCATTTTCAGAAGAGTGTGTCGCACAGCTGGTCGTTAACAGCCTGCAGGGCTGCTTCAACCGCAGAAGTATCGCCATAGACGGCGATCAGGGTCATGTGGGTCGGGCAGACGCCGCGAATTTCGGCGACCTGTATGGCTGCCGCCTTTTCTGCAATGTCGGAAGCGGCGAGAATGGCTGAAACCGGGCCCTGAATCAGGCCGACGGCATCGGTTGGCTGTTTGTATTTTTCAAAATACTGGTTGTCGACGCGTCGACCTTCGAGAATCGCCCAGAAACCCTTTGACGGGCGCTTGACCAGTCTGATGGTAACGCCAATACTGCGATTGCTGTTGAATTCGTTCATTTCTTTCCCTTTTCGGGCAGGCTTCTGCGGCCAGTGCCCAGTTTGCTGACACTGGCCAGAATTATAGCACAAATCGCCGTCATGCTAAAACAAAACTCCCCTGCGGCGATTGCCACAGGGGAGCTTTTGGAATGCTCTTATTTATCGGTGTAGTTAACAGCGATGAAAGTTACTTCGTCGGCGCTTTTGCCATCGTTTTTGAAGTTCACGACGATCGGGTTGATATCGTTGCCACTGTAGTATCCGCCTTTGAAAGCGTAATCAAGATAGATATTGATAGTGAACAGCAGCAGATCTTTTTCATATTTGTGCAGGAACTGGCGGAAATTGTTGACGTTTTCTTCTTTCCAGGCCGGTGAGATGTAATCTTTGTTGATCAGGTCGATGATAGTGCCCATGTTGGCGGCTTCGACGACGTGCTCGTCCATGCCTTTGCCTTTTTCGTGATATTCTTCATCGAGGAAGCGGTTGACGGCCTGGGCAAGAATGATGTCGGCATCGCGTTCGCGTTCTTCGCGGCTCGGGAAAACCTGCATGCTGGCGCCGTTATCTTTATACCAGTAGGTGATCTGATAACGTACAGCGTTTTCAAAGTTGGCAGGAGCTTCGATGCGGCGCAGTTCAACATCGTTGTAGGAAAAATTGTCTGACGCAAAGCCCGACTGCATTGTTGCGGCCAGCATGAGAATCATAACAAAAAGACAGCGGAAAGACACTTTGCGTATGGTGGTGTACACGGGAGACATTACAAAACCTCTTGATACGTTAGTCCGGACGGTTTGCTCTGACGAGTTGCTCCGGTTTTTTTTGTGTGACGCGCAGAATAGCAAATATTGTGCCATCTTGCAACTCACTTTTTTATTATCGGCATTTTTTATAAAAGTTTAGAGTCTTTTATGCATTTTTTTGTTCGAGTTTGTTTAAGTTTGTCTGTCTTTGTCCGCACATTTTTGAGAACGTTATAGAAAACTATTTGAGTGCCATGTTTGAACTGATGAATTGGCAACTGCGTCATCTTATTCTGAGAACTTTTATTGTGTAAGTGTTCATAAACTGTACAGTCTGATTAAATTTTGAGCAGATATACTGTCCCAGATGCCATAAGGGCCAGAAGTAAAAAAAATATTTTTGCACAATCCCTAAATCTGTTCAGTTGTTTCTGCGTTACTTTAATTAACTGCAACAGGGGGAAATTATGAGAACCAGGCAAATAATGTTGTTTCTGGTGTTTCTTTGTTTGACTGCATTCACCGGCACTATGGCAGAGCGTTCTATCGCTCCGCCTTACGAGCCGATCGATAATCTGGTGCGGGTGACCGTAATCGGCGATGAGCGCGGGCCACTGAGTGCCTATCCGGCATATCGTCATGAAAAATACCTGCCCGATTCGCGCCTGCGCATCACCGCCCGCCAGGGTGAACGCTATTCGATCAGGGTCACCAATACCTCAGATATCCGAATTGCACTGACAATTTCAGTAGATGGTCTGAATATCATCTCAGGCCAGCGCAGTTATGGCGGCTCGAACGAAAGCATGTATGTACTCAACCCCGGCCAGACCGGTGACTTCGCCGGCTGGCGTTCGGGCATGAGCCACGTGCAGAGATTCTATTTTACCAGTGCCGGTGATTCCTATGCCGGGCGGCTGGGGCAAAGCGACCAGCTGGGGCTGATCAGAGTGGTTGCCTATCGTGAGCACCGGCCGGTGGCATACCTGCCTTATGACTCGCTCAGAAGATCAGAGGCTGAAAGTAAAAGTATGGCCGAAAGCGCTCCCGGTACCGGTTATGGCGAAAGTTCATGGTCGCCGGTCAGCGAAACCGATTTCAACCCCGAATCATACCCGGGCCAGACCGTCGAAATAAAATACGAATGGTCGGCACCGCGCTACTACGAACACGATCACGATTATGACCACGATTACGACCGCCGGCGCCGCGATTTTGCCGAACCACCGCCAGGTCGCTGATTTCAGCGACTAACAAAAACACTATCAATTTGCCGCCTGAAGAAGCTGTGTTTGCCATTTATTGTCATCGAGAAAGAAAAAACAGTCGGAAAATGGCTTTAGAAGGTCACTGCCCCAGATACCGCCCGCCGGCAGCGAGTGAGGGGCAGGCAGAACTGCGGGGCGGAACGCTCAGGAAAAGCAAAGCCCACGCCAAAGACCGCCATCCCTGGCGCTCTTTGTCATGTCCTTTGCAAGCCTTCGGTTCCACCGGCTCCGGCTCGCACCCTTTAGGGTGTGCCGGCTAATAGCCGCATTAGCCTCAACACCGCCCCGCGCCTGCCCCTCACTCTTGGGCTTACGCCTCCGCTGATCAAAGATGCAGCGGAACCGCCGGGCTGGCTGGTGCTGGTGCGTGAGTTGGTTGAGCCAGCAAAGCTGAAAAGAAAGAAAAAGCGCGGAAAGTTCCTATTTTAGCCGCTTCTGAACGCCAGGCAATTGATCACATAAACGACAGAAGGTTTAGCGAATATCTTCAGCCTGCTGGCTTTCATTCGCCTCGTAGAGATGAATTTTATTTTCTTCTAAAGCTATATACATGGATTTTGTTCCGTGCTGCCCGCTGACCAACAACTTATTACACGCCAAAGACTGAAGAAGTGAGAAAATATCGTGGAAACATATTGAATCCCATATTTGACAATAGTTGCGAGCCTTTTTGGTTTTTTTTTCTGGAATTTCAAGCATACAGTCAGTTCCATTGTTAGTTATAATGGCTTCTTTAAAGCCTGTGAAATACAGCAAACTCAGCGAATACACAATAAACAAATCTTTCCTTTTCAGTGTTCTTAGGGCATCGCTGAACTCGAACATGTAATAAGCCAAGAATTGTTCTTTATCTGCAGACTTTGCATAATCCGAAAAACAGGAATCAATACCTTCTTGAAAGACAAGAACGCATTGATTCCCCTGCTTTTTAAGATCTAATGGGACTTCCTTTTTCTCATTAAAAAAGGAACAATAGAAACGGTAACCGCAATCAGCGAAAGCTTTTTCTCGGAGCATTCGTCACATCCACAATAGAATCCGAAGCGCCCGCAGCCAGACAGGCCAAGTCTCTGGATTATTTTCACAATAGCTTTGCTGTTCATTAGCCTTATCTAGGCAGTTTAAGCGATGGCGTTCTTTAAACCATTCTTCATCAAAGCACGAATTAGGTATGTTTTTGCCCATTGGCCGGTAATTTTTTATACAATCCTCGAAGGTTGGCTTCCAAAAATTGTCTTCGCAAAACTCCGAGGTTTTCCGTCTTGCGAAACTTCTAGCTTCGTCGATTGACTTGGCAATTACAACCCCTGAAACAACTAGGGCACCGACTGTTGTAACAGTTACAGGCCCCACTCCAGGAATAAAAATCACTGCCAATGGAATTGGAATAGCCACAGTTCCATTTGGATCTGTGTAAATTATCGGGTTGTTGTCAGCATACCTGTAGAGGTTATTCCCCCCGTTGAAGCCTATGGGGTCTTTTGAGATGAATCTGCCGAGTGCTGGTGAGTAATAACGGTTACGGTTGAAGTTGATAGTCTGACGCAAGTTTGCGCTAAACTCGCTGTCGATGCTGATGTCGTTT
>JANJUX010000036.1 GCA_024710355.1 Candidatus Rifleibacteriota bacterium | reverse complement strand
GGGTCGAAAACCCGCTGATGCAGCTCTGGCGGAATCCCACAGCCTTCATCACGCACGGTTGCTTTGATGTATTTGCCCGGCTTTAATCTGGAATTTTCCTGATCGGCAATGTCAACCGGGACAAGAGTTATATACAGGTGTCCGCCCGATGGCATGGCTTCTCTGGCGTTTACTGTCAGGTTGGAAAAAACCTGCTGAATCTGCCCGCGGTCAACATCAGCCATTTGCAGGTCGGGTGGACAGACAAGCACCAGCTTTACGTTGCTGCCGGTAAGATCGAAGCTGACCACCTCTTTGATCAGACTGCCAAGACTTACGTGCTCTTTAACAGGGCTGCCACCGGTAGAAAAAGTAAGCAGCTGTTTTGTCAGGCTTACGGCCCTCTCAAGGGACCTTTCCGATTCTTCAAGCGCTTCGCGGGCCGGATGGTTTGCGCAAAGGGCTTCTCTTGCCAGAGCAATGTTTCCGTAGACTCCAGTCAGAATATTGTTGAAATCATGAGCGATGCCCCCGGCAAGGATCCCGATGCCCTTGAGTCGCTCAGCCTTGTGCAGTTCTTCCTGCATCAGGTATTCCTCAGTGACGTCGCGAAACACCATTACAACACCGATTATCTCACCAGTCTGATCTCTGATCGGTGCTGCCGAGTCTGCAATCTGATACTCATCGCCGTTTTTGGAAATCAGAACTGTATGATTGGCAAGCCCGACAATTTTGCCGACAGCGATAACCTCTTCGGTCGGAATCGTCGCCGGATTTCTTGTTCTGGCATTAATGATAACCATTACTTCAGAAATGTGCCGCCCGGCTGCCTCTGCCTGCTGCCAGCCTGTCAGCTTTTCAGCGACAGGATTCATGAGAACGACTTTTTGCTCTTTGTCTGTTGCAATAACTGCGTCGCCAATCGAATTCAGAGTCGTCAGCAGCTTCTCTTCGCTGGTTTTCAATAAATCATTGCTTCTGATTATGGCCGCCCGATACTGGTCGATCTCGCCGCCGACGTGCTGAGCGATCAGAGTTGCTACAATAACCGATGCCATAACGCTCACGGAAGCCAGAATTCCGGAAATCAAAGCGGGATTTATCTGCGTGATCCGCATGGAATAAAGCGTTGCCAGGTCGCTCAAGATAATGGTTAAAACAGTGAAGGGGAATAAAAAACGCAGTAGATAGCTGCGGGTCGATGAACCCGTCATCAGTGACAGCGGAAAAGCGTCTTTTTCTGTTGCCAAAAATGATATCGACAGCAATAGAAATGCCAGGGCAGTTGTTAAGGCCATCGGGATCGTTTTTTGCTGGTATAAAAGCGGTTGCCCGTATAGATAGGCAAGCACAAACACACCGCCGATAAGAAAAACGGTCAATCCGAGAACACCCTTGCAATGTTCCGCAAACTGGCTTTTAAGACCCTTGAAGCGTTTCATGAAAAGCAGCAGGATTGCCGTGGCAGCCAGAAAAAACACAAATCCGGTGACTGGTGCCATGTGCGCCACCGGAACGCCATTGAACGTTCCGGCAGAAGGAATCAGCCTGTTTTCAAAATTTAGATCCATGTTTAACCAGGAGCCGATTAAACACAACGATCCAAAAGCAATCACAAAAATAATGCCGGCAGCTACTGGCAACCTCAATGAGCGGTTTGTTTCAGGTCTTTCCAGATAGAACAGCGTCAGGCCAAGAATTATAAAACAGACAGAGGTGCTTGGTGCCATCGGTATGTAATCTTCACTTAAACTGCCGAGAATCTTAAATCCCGGCAGATAGCTGAACAAACCAAACAGCGCAAATAAGATTGTCAGAAACGCACATAAATCAGCGATTTTACTGAGGTTTATCCGCATGCAACCTCCTCTCTTGTCTGTCACCCAACCTTTAAATTTCGACAGATCGAATCGGCAAAAACATTATATCTCGCACTGCATCAACAGTTTATAGCCTATATAATACCATACGAGAAGTCAACAAGACCGGCAGCAAATTTGAGTTCGCTGTTTTAAAAATGCCGCTGCAGGTTGGGGGTAAGAATCAATTCGTGTTAGCATTCAGACCGATGAAACTCGGCTTTAAAGGATAGGCGGATGCGCGGCTTGAACCATATTACTTTTGCAGTCAGTGATCTTGATAAATCTTGCTTCTTCTATGAGACTCTTCTCGGCTTGCGCCCGGTCGCAAAATTGAAACACTGCGCTTACTTTCTGGCTGGAAACATCTGGCTGGCTCTTGTTCTCGATGCAGTTGTGGCAAAGTCTTCACGGAACGATTATACACATGTTGCCTTTGATTGCGGGACTGAAGAATTTGCCGGCCTTAAAGAAAAACTGCTGGCATTCGGTTGCAGACAATGGTCAGTGAACCAGTCTGAAGGCAACTCTTTTTACTTTACCGATCCCGATGGCCATAAGCTCGAAATCCACGTTGGTAATCTGCAATCCCGGCTGAATGCAATCAGGGAAAATCAGGACGCGACTATTTATGATTCTGAGCTTTTTCAGCAGCCGGTTGCAACGAAAATACCCGCAATTCTTGAATTTGACCCTGACAAACCGGCATTTATCGAGCCCGCTAAAGTGCTGAAGCGACTTGAAAACATGCCTGAAAACTGCGTTATCTGCTTTTTCAATGACGTTATTGCCAGTCTTGAAAAACAGGGGCGCCTCGAACTGATTACGCAGCTAAAATCTGAGATTGGCTTCAACCCCGTGTATCTGATCAAGGGGCTGGCCAAGCCCGTCGCTCTTCTTCACCCGGGCGTCGGTGCACCGCTGGCCGCCGGTTTTATCGAAGAGGCCATCGCACTTGGCGCCAGTCGCTTTGTCGCCTGTGGCGGCGCCGGCTCGCTTGCAGCTTCACACCAGGTTGGCAAGCTGATTGTCCCGACGTTCGCCATCAGGGACGAAGGAACTTCTTATCATTATCTGAGCCATGAAGAAAAAGCCGTTCCAACAAATGCCGCTTTAAATGCCGCTTTAAATGCCGTTATTGCCACTCTCAAAGCCCGCGGCGTCGATTATGAACGTGCCGGAACCTGGACCACAGACGGCATCTACCGCGAAACCCGAAAAAAGATCGAAGACAGAAAAAAGATGGGCTGCAGTTGCGTCGAAATGGAAGCCGCCGCCCTCTTTGCCGTGGCAAAATTCAGAAATATCGAAATGGCCCAGATTCTCTACGCCGGCGATGACCTCAGCGGCGAATTCTGGGACTCAAGAAACTGGCACAATAGAACCGATATCCGCGAAAGCCTTCTAGAACTTGCAATTGAAGCCTGTCTCAAAATTTGACTCGATTTTTTATCCTAAATGCCGGATAATCTGTTCTCTGATTAATCGCGCTTCTGCAGATATTCTCAAAGGTTACGGCAAAAATGGCATTCACTGATCGTGGGGTTGGGGTTCTGCTGGTTCTGTCAGCAGCCCTTTTCTGGAGCTTTTCCGGCGTCTGCGTAAAATCGATGCCCGGCGTCAACCCGCTGCTGATAACAGGCTACCGCAGCATTTTTACGCTTTTCGTCATGGCGGGGTATTACGTTTTTGCCTGCGGCAGCCTGACACAGGCGATATACACTGCGCGTCGTGCCTTTGGCTTCCGCAGGGCCTGGGGTTCGGCATTCTGCTACGCCATGATGCTCGTTCTCTTTATCTCGGCTACCCGCTATACAACCGCTGCTAATGCAATTCTTCTTCAATATGCCGCCCCGATGTATGTCGCTCTGCTTTCAGTGCCGCTGCTCGGCGAACCGGTTCGCCCCAAAGAATGGCTCGCCCTTTTCGGCTGCCTGATTGGCATCTTTATGTTTTTTGGCGAACAGCTGACCACTGAAGGCTGGTGGGGAAACATTCTCGGAGTTCTTTCCGGCGTTGCCTGCGCTCTGAATGCTGTTTTTATGCGCTCACTTTCGAAAATCCCAGGGAAAGGGGCCTTCGCGCCCGGGCAACCGCGCGATGTTTCGCTTGCCTTTCCTGCCGTCATCCTCGGCAATATACTTACCATAGTCATCTGCCTGCCCTGGATGACAGATGTGACCGGAATCACCCCATATTACTGGAAAATCCTGGTGTTCATGGGTCTTTTTCAACTTGGCCTGCCTTATACGATGTTCACGCTTGGTATTGCAAAAGTTGGTGCCCTTGAAGGAGTAATTCTGGCAATGACGGAAGCCGTGCTTAACCCTGTCTGGGTCGCTTTTGCTACCGGCGAAACCCCGTCACTCATGGCCTGTGCCGGCGGCACCCTGATTCTGGTTTCAATCGGCACCTACGGCTGGTTGAAAAAGTAACGGCAGCCATACTGTAAATGAATTATGCCGAAAAAAAGATAAATGTTTTTGCCTTCGATACTTACGAAGGTCTGGTTGATCATTTCGTTCAATCAACCGGAATCTTTTTTCCAAAAATGGCAGCCGGCCGCAGCGAATTTTTCAGGGCTTTTTCACAATGGCTCAATCGCTCGACTCAAAGCAGATCCCGGGCGGTTATTACCCCCGACCCGGCTCAGGGCCTGGCGCTGCCCAACGCATTACAGATACTGACTTCAGCCCTGAATCAATCCAGAAAAAATGCCGGTACCGCAGAAGCCTCTGAATTGCTCGAAAAATACGGTCTGACACCAAAAATTCTCACCCAGCCGGTTAACACTCTTTCTGGCGGCGAGCTTCTGCTGCTTAATTTTGCCAAGGCCGAGGCGCAATGCAGCCACGTTAAAGGACTTGCAGCCTGCAACCCGGTTTTCTGGCTTAGTCCCGCTCGCCATAAATTCTGGCTGAATCTTTGCGACAGCTATGAAGCCGCTGACAAAAACGTTGAAGCGCTGGTTCTGCGTGGCGACCACCTTGACTCCAGCTCGCGCAGCGATAAATTCTCTTCCGTCGATGCTTTGTCGGTAAACCTTCTGATTGACAGCCCCCTGGTCAATTTTCTCGAAATTCAGTTTCCGGTTTTTCATGCGGCCAGTAAATTACTTTACTCATGGGTTTCTGAGACAGATGAAGTATTCTCGCCATTCCTGATCACCGGTGACAATGGGGTTGGAAAAAGTATTTTTGCCCGCCTTCTTGCCGGTATTTTACCGATCAGTTCCGGCCGGGCCGCTATCATGAATCCCGACGACAAACGCACTGTTCGGCTTTTGTTTCAGGAAGCGATTACCCAGCTGTTTGCCATGAGCCCGTTCGAGTATCTTGGAAAGGCGTTTTCAGCCTCAATAGCTCTTTTTAATGAAGCAACCGGGCTTTTTCGTGAGCTGATGCAGAGTATTTATTCTGACAAACTTTCTGGTGACACCAGGAACTGGAACTCGCTGCTTGCCGGCAAGGCCTGCCTGATCGCTGCCCGGCTTGCCGAAAAGCCAGCCCTGATTCTGCTCGACGAACCGGGTTGGGGGCTGTCGAGGCATGATGCCGGAATGCTGGTTTTTCATACCTGCCGGCTGGCTCATCAGCGCGAAACCGGGGTCGGAATTATATCGCACCAGCCCGAATGGCACGATTTTGCCAGGAGCAATCTGAAGCTGAAAAAAATCGCGCCAGAACAGGTCGAGATAAGCCATGCGCGCCTTTGAATTTCCGGCATTTCTCAAACTTCAGAATTTGCGGCCATGGTGGCTGAAAATGGCTGTACTCGTGTTGATCGGTTACCCTCTTTTCTCAAACCGGCCAGCTGCCTTCATTGCTTCCGCCATGGGGCAATGCCTGCCGGAGACTCTCGGGGCACTGCTTGTCTGGCCGTTAATAACCTTCTTCATCTGGGCATGCTGTCTCCCATCACTGGGCACCGCAAAACTCCTCGACTATCTCGCCGCGGCCTATGCCATGGCTGTTACGACGACCCTGAGCGGGGCAGCTCTTCGCGGGCTTCTTCCGGCAATCTTTCTCTCCGACCCTGTTGCTGACAATCTGCGCCTGATGCGCGTTTACTTCAATATTCTTGCCGTTTTTCCATACTCACTCACCTTTGTAAACTCTTTTTCTGTCAGCGATCTGATGGCCAGGCTCACAAAAACGCGTGGAAAATTCAGGGGAGCCGGCCTGCATCTTGCACTGGCTTTGAGAATCTGCCAGCATGTCGGGGAGGTTATTCCGAAACTGCTGCTCGTCTGGCGTGAAGAAAACCCCGAACTGCTGCTGCCGCGTTGTCGTGATGACTGGCAGGGCATTTCGCCGCTGGCAAGATGGCCCATGTGGGTTGTTCTAAGCATTTCACAATGGATTTTTGCCTGCATAATTCTGACTTTTGAGCCGATTCCTGTTATGGTTAACGAAATTGAACAGATAGATGAAAGTGGAGATTCAGATGACCCGGATAAAGTCTAAATTTGCAGAAACCGCTGTAATTGTGGCACTTACTGCATTGACCGCCATAACCACGATACTGGTAAGGGTTCCGATTCCGGCAACCAACGGTTACTTCAATATTGGTGATGTTTTTATAATTCTCGCGGGTCTCTGGCTCGGGCCGCGTGCCGGTTTTATTGTCGGAGCCTTCGGTTCGGCCATTGCAGATGCTGTCGGATTCCCTGTTTACATCCCGGCTACTTTCATTGTTAAAGGCTTCGAAGGCTGGATAACCGGTATTATTGCAGGAAACTCGCGCTCAGGCTCACTGGTTCGCCCGATAATTGCAGCTTTGGCCGGTGGGTTGAGCATGGTAGCCGGCTATTACCTTTTCGAGGCCTTTATTTACCCGATGCTCGGCAGCAAGATTCCGATGTTCAACATAACTGATCCGGGTGCTGCCTTTATCGCACTCTTGCCCAATGCAATTCAGGGTATGTCGGGAATAGTCGGTGGGCTTGCTCTCTGGAAAGCTATGACTGCCAGTTCTCAGGATCTTGAAATCAGCGATGACCAGTTTCTCTCCGGCAAACATGGTTGACCGCCGTAAGCTTTATTGATAGGGTTTATATATGCAGAATCAGTTAGAAAAGATTTTTTATGACTACATTGACGCGCTGGCAACCCAGAGCCGGGAAGCCGCTGCACCGTTTTTCCACGAGCGCGCCACGGTGATTTTTACCGAGGCCACCTATTACGGCAAAGAGCAGGTTGCAGGCGCACTTGGCAAGACTTTTTCGATCATCAGAGACGAAAGTTTCAAGGTTTCAAACCTTAGATGGAACATCATTACCGGGGATTTTGCTTCGGGTACTTTCGAATATGTCTGGTCAGGAACCCTGCAGGGCAAGCGTTTTACCAACCCTGGCCGGGCAACCATCGTCTGGGTTTTTGAAAATGGCAGCTGGCAGATTATCAACGAGCATTTTGGCCCGATGCCGAAATAGTCTCTCAATTACAAGGAGAAAACCATGAGTGAGAAGTTGAAACGTGCTTTGACCGCCCTTAAACGCGAATGTCTGCGGGTTTCTCCCGATAAACCCGGGTTTAACGCAAAACTGGCGGTTGATACCAGATTTGGCGGGCCTGCCTATGCCGAAGCCGGCGAAAAAGCCCCGATCTGCCCCGGCTGCAACAAGCCACTCAGCTTCGTTTTTCAGTTTTGTTCACCTCAACCCGGCAAAAAAGCGGCCGGGCCTCTGCACTGCGTTTTTTACTGCTTTAATTGCATGCCGATCGGCCGGCCCGCAGAAGAAAAGGGGCAGTGGCTGGTTAAAACCTGGGAGACCCCGGCGGCTGAAAAGTTCGTCGACGGTATCGGCGTCGACAAGAAGTTTAAACCCTGCTCATGCTCTCTCGCAAAAGTTGCAAATCTGCCCGATTACGAGTCGCTTGAAGCGAATTACCCAGAAGTGGCAGCCCTTTGTGAAGAAATCGACGGCGAAGATCCGGTCAGTATCTATGAAGAAATCGGCCAGGAAATCGGCTGTGAAATGGAACCATTCACCAGCATCGGTGGCTACCCGATCTGGATTCAGGGTGAAGGCACTCAGGTCTGCCCGGTCTGCGGCAAACCGGGTGAATTCGTAGCCCAGATAGATTCTGAATCGGGCGCCGGGCTGATGTGGGGCGATGCCGGCTGTCTCTACATTTTCCGCTGCCCAGAGCATAAAGATGGTTTTGCCATCGAAATGCAGTGCTTCTAACGCAGGTCGCAAAGCTCGTAGATATTGTATTCGCGGGCTTTGCCCTTGAGTGAGCTGCGCCGCAGAAAGTTAACCCGGCCCTTGCCTTTGAGCAGCCGCATGGTAGCACCCGAAATGATTATTCCGGTATTACTGTCGGCTGCTTCGCTTTTCAGTCTTGCAGCCAGATTTACCGGATTGCCGATTACCGTGAAATCCAGCTTGCCCTGGTATGAACCGATTTTGCCCGAAATGACAGTGCCGGATGAAATGCCTGCATAAACGCCGGTGCCCAGTTGTTTTTTCGTTGCTTCAGCCAGCTCCAGCACCGTTTGTGCGGCTTTGAGCGCGTGAGTTCCGATTTCGGCCGGAGATTCTCTGAAAACAAGCATCAGAGTCTGGTTGAGAATCTTGTCGATACTGCCGCCGTGCTTTCTTACTATCTGATCCCCGATGCCGATATACTGATTCAGTATCTTAATACTTTCAGCGGCGCTGCAACCCGCGGTCAGCTTCTGATAATCGCTGATGGCCGCAAAAATAATGGTTGCTTCGCGATATTCACCCCCAGGCGCAAGTTTTTCTGTGCCTGTGTCGGCAATTTCAGAGAAAGCGTCATCAGACAGATAGTCCTTTAACATGTTGCGCTGCTGCAAACCGGTAACCAGACGTGAGAAACTGAGATTGAGACTCGAAAGCTCGTCGCCGGTGTTTAGTTGAAGAGACCATGTGGTGCTGCCCCTCGCAATCTGTTCGGCGCAGCCGGCCATAGCCATGACCGGTCGCACAAAAAACAGGTCGAATAAACGGTTTACCAGATAAAAGACAGTCAGGAGATAAATTATGCTGCCGGCGGCTGCCAGAAAGGCATTGCTGAAAGCCGTCGTGGCACGCATCGGAGTGGCCAGGACAATTGCATTGTGGGGCATGCCTTGATTGAGTCTGTTGGTTAGAATTTCTTCGTCGCCTTGCCGGCTTTTGATAATTTTTGTTTCTGATTTCTGACTGTCGGCGGCCGCAAGTATCTGAGGCAGGTGGATGTGACCACTTCCTCGCCATATAAAGGGCAGACCGGTTGTTTCGATCGGCATGAAAGCATAGCGGATCAGATAGCCGCCGAACATCTCGGAAAAACCCTCGGAAGCGAAAGCACTCTGTTTAAGATAGGCACGCAATATCGGAGCTGGTTCGCAGCGGCTGAAAATAAGGCCCAGAGCCGGTCGCTCTGCCAGATTCTCGTCGGTTACCCGGGTATTGGAAAGCCACACGGGAAAGCCGGATTGATCAATATTGAAAAATGAACCGTTTGCAACCAGTGAATCACCGATGAGTGAAACTTTCAGAACTGCTCCGGGCAGCTCGATCTGATCCTGACGTTTTCGTTGCAGAGGAGGGCGTTCTCGCAACAGTTCCAGAGCTTTGCGCGGGAAAAATTTTTCAATTACCTCTGAAGAGTCATTTCCTGTTTCAATAGAACTTCTTTGTGGAAAATCAAGCACCAGTTGGCCTGAAACCCTTTGCAGGGCCATTCTTGAAACAGGTACGCGCTGGCCGATGGTCTTGAATATTTTTATGACTTCGGCGTCATCGTTGATATTTTTGGCATTTATCTGCTGCGAATGAATTGAAATGGTGTCTTCTATCCATGCCAGATACTGATCCAGCTCGTTATTGACGGTGGCAAGGCGCGTGCTGACGTGTTGCAGCATGTTTATCTTTCTGAGAAAACTGTCGTATTCCTGATGCAGATAAAAGACTGCTGCAAAAAAAACAAACGGAAAAACAGCTGCACACATTGTGGAAAACAGGATTCTTCGTTTGAAGCTGATTTCCAAATTGACCCCGAAAAGCATGAAGTGCAGGCAGAGAAGCCATGAACCACCAAGAATGGCCGCTGCCAGAAGTTTCAGCCATGGCCTGATTTCAGCAAAAGGGTGCTGCATTGCTGATAGCGGCAGGTGATACTCGTTGAAAAACATGCAATTGTTCTCATGCTCGAGCAGACTGACACCGCCGCCGTGCAGAATGTGCCTGATATAGCGTTGATCAGCTGGTCCGGTCAATAAAATCCGGTCTGGAAGCCTTTTTATACCGCTATACTCGATTGCCGGCATTGTTTCATATTTTTGAATATTCATGGGCTTTGCCACGGTACGGCATTGCGGATATTCGCGTCTGATCTCTTTGTTGAGAAAGGCGTTTGATACGTCTTTGCCCCTGAGAATGCCGATGAAGCCGGCAATTTCAGCCGTTGGGCGCAAAAATTCGTAATAAATGAAATACAGATCACCGCCAAAATGTAGCGAATGATTTTTTACCACCCGGTCAGGCTGCAGAGTCACCGGTGTTATCGTTTTGAACAGCTGTTGTAGTGACAGAGCATTGCGTCTTTTTTGATCACTTTGAAAATGAAACTGCTCAAGATTTTTTATCGGCGTCTGCTTTCGGCTGTCAAGCAGTGGCAGTTGCCTTTTTAGCAGTGACGCGGGTGGCAAGACGACTCCGGCAAGATCTTCCGGACGGTGGTAGTCCGCAATTAATCTTTTGCGATCCCTATCAAAAAAGATCGTCATGATACACCGGCCGCCAATCAACTGGCTGATCTGCCGATTCATGTCGCTGATTGCGGCGTTTTCTCCTGATGCCGGCTTAATCTGCGCAAGACTTTGCAAGCGGTTGCTTAGAAAGTTTTCAACTACCTGGGCGCTCTTATACGACTCGAGCTGGTTGAATGCCTCGACAAGCTGCTCTGATTCAGCAAAAACAGAATACTCGGCAAGGAAATAGTCCAGACACCAGAAGGAACCTGCAACCGGCAGCAGAACCAGAAGCAGCCAGGCCAGAAATATTCTGGCTCCCGGAACTTTGACCTTCTGATTTATCAGATATGATTCCTGACTGTTCATATTAATTCAACCGTTTCCTGATCAAATTCCCTGACAGCAAAGGCATGCGCAGCTTCGTCCGCGGTTGCCCGACACAGCAGAATGCGCGAGGCACAGCCGGCGGTTCTGCTTTCAATAAGGGCCGCATCTTCGACCACGCTGCCGATTACGGTAAAATCTTTGCGGCCGTTTTCCGTGCCGATACTGCCGGAAACAGCCATGCCGGTCGCCAGACCGACACCGTTTTCGATGGTGAATAGGCCTTGCGCCAGTCGACTGCTGTTAAAAACAGTCAGTTGCTCGCGCATCTCTCTGGCGGCTTTGCAGGCTCTGACGGCCGCGTTTTCGCCATGGCCGTCATGGTAGAAAATTGCCAGAATCGCGTCTCCGATATATTTGTCGATTATTCCACCATTGGCAGTGATTACGTTTTCCATGACAGTAAAATACGAATTCAGCATTTCGACAACCTCTGCCGGGCTGAACTTCTCACTGATACTTGTAAAACCTCTGATATCTGAAGCGAGCGCCGTAATTTTTACGGTCGAATTCTCAGATCTGGCAAGATCTGTCTGGTTTTGAATCTGCTGAATCAGCTTGTCTGAAACATATCTCTTAATCATTTCTCTCTGTCTGAGAGCGTTTGACATTTCATTGAAGGCCTGGGTCATCTGTCTGAATTCATCGCCCGAAAAGCCGGCGATAAAAACCCCGTAGTTTCCTTGTTCCAGAGCGGTGACGCCAGAATTGATGATTCTGACCGGCTCTTTAACGAAGACCGAAATAATCGCCGTGATGAAGTAAAGAACGATAACTGCGTAGCCGAGCAGCATCGGGAATGCCATGAAAGTTGCCAGACCGGCAAGGCCATTTCCCCGGCTGTTACAGATGGCGGCGAAAATTGCTGTTTCCCCGTCCTTGAACCGCCAGGCCCTGATTCCGATAGAATTGCCTTTGCGGGTAATACTGTAGCCCATATCTCGACTGGAAATGGCTCGCTCAAAGGTTTTGGTCATCTCATCAGAGAGCAATGCCTGGTCAGGCCAGGCAAACATGTGCAGAGTGAAGAATTTGCGCAGGCGAACACCAAAGTCGATATCACAATATTTGAACTTTTTTATAAACCAGCTGGGCAGATTGTTTTTAAACCACGTCAGATAACGGTGAACATGCTCGTCACCACTGCTGAGCCGGTGAAAGAGCATCTGATATTTTCCCTGCCTGTTTCTTATTACATAGACTGCAGAACGGCTGGTATCTGATGAATGCGATATTTCTCGCTGAACGGTGCTTTCATGCGGAATCCATTTTTCTTCAAGTTCCTGGGTAATGTAGTTGCCCATCAGGCCGAGGGTCATGACCCGGCTGAATTCATCGCTGGTGTTTCTTTTTGTCCGGCGCAGAATTCCCATTGAATCCATGAATTTGTTAAGCAGGCTGTTCACCAGCCTGTTTGGGCTGACAGTGCTCAGCCACGCATCATACTGAAAATGTTCACCGGTTTCGAAGGTGGTGTTGATTGAGTTTGTCCAGGTTGTGATCCATTTCAGGTCGTCGCCAGCAACGGCAAGGGCCTTCTTGATATCCGGATTGTTCTGCTGACCTTGCTCGAGACGTTTCTTGATTTCGATTACTGCCAGCATCTGCCGCAGCAGGTTTTCATTATTGATCTCTGATGCTTCTCTGATGCTGTTCATGGTTGTCTGAAGCAGGTGGTTTTCGATTACCCTGTCCGAGCCTTTGAGAGCCAGCCAGGTGATAATGCCTGTTCCGGCAATTGGCAGAAGAACGATCAGACCGAGAATAAAAGCTAGTTTCAGACGCACCGACCCGCCCGGAAGGAAACCAAAAAGCCATATTCGAAGCGAAATTACCAGATACAGCATTATCATGCCCGTTGCCAGGACCCTGAACAATTTTGTCTGTTGCAGCTGACTGACTAGCGTCTGTGGCAGGCGACCCGATACTTTGAGGTGCCAGCCGCCTTTCTGGCTTTTCTGGGCCATCGACCGATCGCTGGTAATGAAAAAATAATGATTCCAGAAATCTGATGGGGGCCTGGTAAAGAAGTCTATCTGTTCATCACTTTCTCTGAATCCTTCCTGCTGGAGCTTAAGATCTACCATGCTGACCGTAATACCCTCTGCTGCATTTTTTAAGGCCAGTCTTAAAATTGCTTCGGGCCTGATACTGCTTTGAGGAACGATTATTGAATAGCCGCCATGCAGAGTTACTGGGCTGATACACTGATAGGAATAGGAAAATATCGATTGCCGGCCGAAATAGTCTGTGAAATACTGATTGGCCCGGTCGTGAGAATGGACTATTTCAGAAAAGCGGCTGAGATAAGTAAAAGAATATTCATGTTCAAGATTTCTATTTGCATTCTGAATAATTTCGGGCGGATTATACAGTCTTGGCCAGGTTTGCTGATAGTTCTGGTTGAACAGCCTGGCGGCCGCCGCGTAATGAACCAGAGCCTGTTTGTTAACGAGTGACGTTTCTTCTCTGCACTGCTTTTGCAGTTCTTCACAATGCCAGTAAAAGGCGTTTTCATATTCGGGTGCAAAAGCCAGAATTTGAATAGCATCGAGGCCCTCTTTTCGCAGAGCCTGTAAAAATTTTTGTGGCAGTTCAGATGAAAACTCTGCCTGCCCAAAATCTTTTGCCGGAAACATCTTGATAAGTTCCGGCCTGACTTCAGGGAGCAGCTTTTGGTGAACTTTTTTGATTACTTCCCTGACATAGACGCCAGGTCGGCAATGGTCTTTTATGCGCTCTGCGGTCTGCAGGATTTCTTCGCGAAGTAGACCCATGGCCGATTCCCGGGTGCGTTCCATGGCCGCGTTCAATAGACTATTGAAGAATGCCAGTGGTATCACCAGCACCAGAAAACCGGCAAGCAGCAAAGCTGCCTGACTGGTTTCGGCCGGTTTTTTCAAAGTTTTTCGACCGCCAGTCTGGTGACGAGCATGCGGTCGTTACCGTTGACATAGATTTTATCTGAGCTGACGCCAATAAAATCATCACCGAAAAATTCAAAAATTGAACCCTTGATGGTGAATTCTGGCACCCGACCCAGCAGTTTATGCCCGTCGGTGAGATAAGCAACCTGTACCGGTGAGGCGAAATTGCCATCGGGCGTAAAATCGCCACCGCTGGCAATCTGAATCATCAGGCCCGGCTGACCGTTCAGCAACTCTGCAAGCGTTTTGCCGGCGTGCGGAATCTCGACGTTGGCGCCGCCCAGTGACGGAACACTGTCGTAATTGCCGTCGGCGCAGCCGGTGTTGGCGAAACCATGGCGGAGCGCTGTCTTTTTATCTGTATATGGCCTGAGAATGACGCCGTCTTTTATCAGCCAGTTGAGCTCTTCTGCCGGAATCGTGCCTTCCATGTCGAAATCGGGACCGTAAGTCTCGATCGGGTCACGCACGATTTCAAGGCTGAAACGGTCAGAAAAGACTTTCTGACCCATCTGGTTCTGAAACAGCGAGGCTTTGTTGCCAACCATCTTGCCGTTCAGGTCGCGCTGAAACAGGCGCGTCAGTGAACCCTGCGAGATTATGACCGGTAGGGTCTTTTCTGGCATGGGCAACAGATTGTTGTAGGCATTGATGACTTCACTGACGGCTTCGATAACCCGCTGTTCTTCAAGCCTGCGGTCGACAAGGCCGAAAAAGGTGTCCATGATGCCGGTCGAACCCTGTTTTTTCAGGAGAAAGCTGAGACTCAGGTAACAGTCCCGGTGCTGCAACTTCAGATTCAGCTCATTTTCAAGGGTAAAGTCGATATGACTGAGGTTAACCTTGTTGCTGACCGCGAACTCAGGGTGGCGGCGCCTGACCTCGCCAAGAATGTTTTCGACGCGTTTGCAGAGTTCTGCATCGCTGATGACGAAACTGTCGAGACAGTTATGTTTTTGCAGATTCCGGCTGAGTTCGACTTCGTAATCGATGCCGTAGGCGAGGCTTTTTTCGGCTCGGGCGAACAATTCTTCCGCCGAAACTTCGCCAAGTCCGCCGGCCACGCCGATTTTACCGTCAGCAATGACGCGGCAGCCGGTTTTTCTGATATTCTTGCGCCTTACCGCCTGAATCTCGTTCTGCACTATGCTTAATGAAGTCTGTTTGACGATCTGGGTAACTTTTTCTCGCATTCTGGCTTCCTTACTGTACGTTGATTTCTCTGACCCTGACGTAAGGGCCGCCAAAGCTGACCGGCAGCGGGTATTGTTCCATCTTGCCGCAGCCGCCGCCAACGAAGCTGAGTATCTCAAGCCTGTCTGAGACCGCATCGATCTGGTCGAGCGTCTTCATCACATTGCCGGTAATAACCGAAAATTTGACCGGTCGGGTAACCTTGCCGTTCTCGATCAGATAGGCCATCGACGGGGCCAGCGTGAAGGTCGACATGCCAGAACCGTGCTTGACCGATTCAATAAGAATGCCGTGGTCGATGCTGCCGATCAGTTCTTCTTTTGAGCAGTTGCCGGGTTCGATGTAGGTGGCGGTCATGCGCACGATCGGCTCGTATTCAAAATTTATGGAACGGGCGTTCCCGGTCGCCGCTTCATCCAGCTCGGCGGCGGTCGCGGCGCTGTGCAGTCGGCCGCGCAGAATGCCTTTGCCTATCAACACGGTTTTTTCGGCACGGTTCCCTTCGTCGTCGAACGGCGTGAAGCCGCTGCCGGGTAGATTGCCATCATCGACAATGCTGAGTAGCTCAGAACCAACCCGTTTGCCCAGTTGCCATTCTTTCTTCATGCCTTCGTCGCCGATCATGAAGTCGGCTTCGCTCTTGTGTCCGAAACTCTCATGTGCAAAAATGCCGGCCGCCATCGGCGACAGAACCACTGTGTAATTGCCGCCCTGAATTTTCTCGGCGCTGGTAAAGAATTCGCGCGCCTTCTCGACCAGCTCCCGCGCTTCGTGATGCAGCCCGGCAAGCGGTTTGAACTCGGGCAGCGCCTTGCACCAGGTTTCGCTGAAAACGTTGGCTCCGCTGCCAAACCTGAAACCAAGCCGCAGACCGGCAGTCTGCGTATCAAACTTAAGACTGGCGCCGAGGCTCGAATAAAACTGCTTGATGATATGGGCGTCTGAATACGAGACTGACCAGTGGCTGATCTGCCCGTCATTCTTGACCAGGTCGGCAAATGACTCGGTGAGAGTGATCTTTTCTGGGAGTTGCACCTTACTGACGCTTGTCTGCGCAAAACGGCAGTGGTCGCCGGTATTGACCTGCATCTTTCTGACCGCCGGGTGCTCGTTTATCCGGGCATCGGCGCGGCCAAGCTTTGCCAGCCCGGCCAGCTCGAAATCGATGCTGGCCAGATCGGTGGTAGAGGCATAAAACCAGCGCTGACCGTCGAAAAGCCTGATAAAAGCGCCGGTGTCGTCTTTTTCTTTGACCTCTTCAAGACGGCCGGTTTCGATGCGCACCAGTGAGCGAAAAACCTTTTCAATACGCACATCGGCGTAAAAACCTGCAGGAAATTTATACATCCGTTTCTCCAGATCAGCGAACCAGGTTCGCAATTTTGATAAAAATAAAGTAGAAAACTGCGGTAATGCCTGAACTGCAGCCAAGGGCGACCGAATATGAATAATCACGCTTCAGCAGCATCGGCAAAGCTATGAAAAACACAAGAGATGGTACCACCATCAGAAAAATATCGGTCGTCAGACTGGCCGTCTGAGCCTTATTGCCGGTTTCATAATAAAACCAGGAAATGGCAATGATGGAAGTGACCGGCAGTGAGGCGAGAAGCGCGCCAGCAGCCTGGTTGCGCTTTGCTGCCTCGCTGATTAAAATAACCAGTAGTGTCGTTACCAGAATTTTGACAAAGTATTGCATAAATGCGATTTTACCATTACCCTGAGCACCCTGACAAATTATAGAAAGCATTCGAATCATGAATATCGCCAGATATGCGCGCATCGAAAACTCGCCAAGACCGCGGGAAATCGTTCTGTTAAAGGCTTTTCCCTGCCGCTGGGGGCGCTGCACCTTCTGCGATTACATTCATGACAACAGCGAAGATGAAAACTCGATCAACGCAACGAACGCTGAAGTGCTGAAAAAAGTTACCGGCTGCTTCGGCGCCCTGCAGGTAATCAATTCCGGCAGCTGTTTCGAAATTCCGCAGACTTCTCTTGAGCTGATCAGAGAAACGATCGAGCATCTGCAGATCGGGCAGCTCTATTTCGAGGCACACTGGAGCTATCGCATGCGCCTGCAGGAAATGCGCGATTTCTTCAGGGTTCCGATTGTTTTTATCACCGGCGTCGAAACTTTTGATGAGCCTTTTCGCAACCGGGTTCTCAAAAAAGGCATGGCTTTCAAAGACCCGGCTGAAGTGCGGCAATACTTCCAGTCAGTCTGTCTGATGGTTGGCATGCAGGGGCAGACGCGTGAAATGATCGCGAATGATATCAGAATCGCCCTTGAATACTTCGATTACGTCACCATCAATCTTTTTGTCGACAATACAACCCCTGTTAAAGCCGATCCAGAGCTGCAACAATGGTTCAGAAGTGAGTTTTTATGGTTGCAGAAGCATCCGAAGGTTGATATCCTCTTTGAAAACACCGACTTCGGCGTCGGCGGAGAACTGAAACAATGACTAACGACATGATCTGGCTGGTTCTGCTGGCCGTAAACTACCTGATGCTCGTCCTCTCATTTCGCCTGTTCAGAGCCAATGGCCTGTTTGCCTGGGTTGCCCTCTCTTCTATTCTCGCCAATATTCAGGTCGTCAAAACCATAGAATTGTTCGGCATGGTGACCACTCTTGGTAACATCATTTACGGCACCTCTTTTCTGGCTACCGATATTCTCAGCGAGTGTTATTCAGAAAAAGAGGCGAAAGAAGCGGTAAAAATCGGTATTTTCAGCATGCTGGCAACCACCGTTATCATGCAGATCTGCCTGATGTTCGAACCACATGCTTCAGACACCGCTCAGGGTGCTCTGCACAGTATCTTTTCGGTTATGCCGCGTATCGCCATTGCCAGCATAACTGCCTATTGCGTCAGCCAGAACTTTGACGTCTGGTTTTACAATTTCCTTAAAATCCGCTTCCCTGAACATCTCTGGGTTCGCAATAACGGTTCGACCATGCTTAGTCAGCTGATTGATAATGTTATTTTTACCGTTCTGGCCTTCTGGGGCGTTTTCGAACTTGATGTGCTTCTGCAGATCTTTGCTTCAACCTATCTTCTTAAATGGATAGTGGCGATCTGCGATACACCGGTTATTTACTGGGCAAGAGCATTTCACCGCAGTTCAATAAAGACTGATAGCCCTGAAAATACAGATCAGGGCAACTGCATCGCTGCAACTGCCTGCGAAAACTCGCTGGCCGACAGCGCTCTCGGGTAATTGAAAAATATCTGCCCGGGTCGCTCGTTATAATATGGCCGGTTACAGTCGCCACAGCCGGAAGTGCGGAAGGCATCGCCGCTGCTGAGGGCCTCTTTCAGCGCTTTTTCACTCAGACCAAAGTCGGTCAGGCGGCCTTCTACAAATGAGCAGTCGTCCAGACTGGTTCTGTGGGTTTCACAGAGAAATCTGAACGCCTGCATCCGCCGGTAAGCGCCCAGGTTTGGGGCAGAGCCACCGTTGACCGGTGTCAGGGCAAACAATGAAACTTTGCCGCCGGCTGCAACGATTTCATGAATACGCCCGGCAAAGGTTTCTTCGTTGTCACCCAGCCCAAAAATAAGATGCACTTCAATGCGGTCGCCGGCGAGCTTGAGCAACTGCTGCAGGGCCGGCCAGTCATGCTGCCAGTCTTTGCGCTTGTGCTCGCGGTAGCTCTCTTCTGACGCCGCATCCAGCCCGATACCCACATGATCGAGCCCCATGGCAAGCATGTCCTGCGCCAGTGAAGTTTGCGATGGGCTGAGAGTCATGCTTGTCGAAATGCCGCTGGTAATAAGTCGCTTCGCCAGGCTTTTGATGGTTTCAGTGTTTGCTGGGTTGTAACCGGTTTGCAGGCAGATACGCCTGAAAGGTCTGGGCTCGACGGTGAGTCGTTCCAACACCTTTTCAAAC
Source organism: Candidatus Rifleibacteriota bacterium (assembly GCA_024710355.1). Taxonomy (GTDB): domain Bacteria; phylum Muiribacteriota; class Ozemobacteria; order Ozemobacterales; family Ozemobacteraceae; genus Rifleibacterium. The sequence goes on along the minus strand of JANJUX010000036.1, from coordinate 1,726 downwards.
TCATATTCCGGCCATACGACCCGTGAGAGTTTCTCTGACTTCTGATTGCCGTTGGCGCGCGAACAGAACGAACATCGACCGATACAGCCGTTGTCATACAACAGATAAGCTGTGGTTGGTGCCACATCCTGACGCGCTTCGACCAGGCCAAGCACTATGGCCGTGCCATAAGAAACACGTATTTTAATTCCGTCTGTCATTTTTTATGCCTCAAGAGCACAGCAGTTGTTTTTACAGATGCTGCTGACGCCATTTTCTTCAAGAATCTGCAGCAGCTTGTGATCTGGCATGACAAAGCGTCGGTAACCGTGCAGCCAGGCAAGAATATCAAAATTGCGGCGGTAAGAGCCGGCTGGGCGCATACATCCGATTTGTACCCGGTCAGCGAAAAGTCGCCGGGCTTCGGCCAGCACTGGCATTACCCGTTCTAATGCCGGTGGTGCAACATTACACATCCTGGTGCCAAGGGTGGGGCGGAAAACAAGAAAAACCACCTCTGAAGCACCAGATTCCGCGAGAAATTTGACAGTTGCCATCTCTTCCGCCGCTTTGCCTGCAGGCGCCAGCCCGAGAGTCACGTGTGCAACCGTGCGAAAATGGCGGGCATATTCCAGATATAGTCTGCGAAAATCGTCGCGACTGTAAGTGAGCCCGTAAACCTCTTTAACAACCTCATCACAGACCGGCAGATCGAATGAGATCACTGGGTTTTTCCGCTTGAGCGGCAGAAGACTTGCTGCCGACTGGTAGCCGGTGTGTAGATTCAGTTTAAGGTGCGGTGGCAGCGCAAGAATCGCGGCGACATGCTGTTTGATGGGTACTTCTCCGGCAGAAGTGCTGCCGCCACTTATAAGAACCGCATCATAGGCGTTGAGGTTGACGCCATCGAGCTTCGAAAAAGGCTGCATGCCTTTCAGGTAATGACCGTTACAGTGTGCGCATTTTTGCCGGCACTCGTGGTCGGTCAGCGAAATAGTCAGAGTTCTGGCCGGTGTGACGCGCTCGATGTGGGGCAGAGTCTGCTGGTAAACAGAAACCGCAGGAGCAAGGTGGCGAAACGGTTCTGAGATTGCCTCGACAAGGCTTCTAAAAAGTTGTGGCATGTCTGATCAGATTTCGTCGTCGGCCGAAACCCTGATTACTTCAGAAAGGGTAGTGATGCCGCGCAGAACCTTGGCAAGGCCATCCTGGCGTAATGTGCGCATGCCCTGTTTCATTGCCTCGTTCTTGATAACGCTGGTGGCCGATTTTTCGACAATCAGTTCCTTGATGCGCTCATTTGGAACCAGCAGTTCGGTAATGGTGGTGCGGCCGCGATAGCCGGTCTGATTGCATTTGCCGCAACCTTTGCCCTGAAAAACCTGAGTTTTGCCGGCCTGATACAAAAGCTTGGAGCGCTTGATCACTGCCGGAGGCGGCTGATACTCTTCTTTGCACTCTTCACAGATGGTTCTGACCAGTCGCTGCGCCATAACCCCAATGATGGAACTGGCAACCAGGAAAGGCTCGACGCTCATATCGATAAGTCGTGTCATTGCCCCGGCTGAGTCATTTGTGTGGAGAGTCGAAAATACCAGGTGCCCGGTAAGAGCAGCTCTGATAGCTATTTCTGCTGTGTCGTAGTCACGAATTTCGCCCACCATGATTACGTCAGGGTCCTGGCGCAGAATCGAACGCAGGCCGCCCGCAAAGGTAAACCCGGCTTTCGGGTTGATCTGGCCCTGAT
>JANJUX010000020.1 GCA_024710355.1 Candidatus Rifleibacteriota bacterium | reverse complement strand
GAACTGGATATAATCGAATGCTTTGAGCAAACGGGAAAGGCCGCAAGAATCGGTGAAGTAACCAGAAAGCAGGCCGAACTTTACGAAACTCTTGGCATCGAACCACCAAAATCGTTACAATAGCTCCGGGAACTCAGGTTACTCGTAAAGTTCTGATCTTCTTTATTTCTGTTTGGGAAGATGGTTTTGTTTTGCTTTCTGCAGAAGCAGAATCTGCAGAAGAACTAAATTCTATGCTGGAAATATCTGACTGATTTATCGGAAGGCTCATGGTCTGGCCATTTTTAAGTCTGATTATAATTTCAGAAAAAACAGGAAGCGTTGCACAAAAAGAAAAAAGCGAAACCAGTAATATGCGTTTCATATTTACCTCTCAGTTAAGATTAAAATGAAAAATTCCGAAGTAATTTTATCACAATTTTTAAATGGGTAAGACCGGACGTTTTGCCTTGACGGTGGAAGCTGCGGCCTGGATAGAAAAAGGTTCTCGCGCCGGCGTGAGTGGCGGTGGAGCTGTCGGGCCGAAAAAAATCAGCGGTCGGATTTTGAGGCTGAAATGGCGCGTTCGCTGGCCCAGCCCTTGATGAATTTGATCTGTTCTGACATGGTGCGCGACAGCGGCACGGTGCCTCTGATGATCGTGTAGAGGTCATCCTGGGCCATGGCGGTGCCGCGGTGAAAGGCTTCGATCATGGCGGCTTCGACGACGTGCTCGATTTCGGCGCCGTTCCAGAATTCGGTAGCCACGCTCAAAAGCGGCAGATCGAATTCTTCAACTTTGTTGCCGCGCCGGCTCAGATGAACTTTGAAAATCTGCTCACGCTCACTGTCATTTGGCAGGTCGATAAAAAAGACCTGATCGAAACGACCCTTACGGATGATTTCGGCAGGCAGCAGGTCGATGCGGTTGGCAGTGGCGGCAACAAAGACGTCAGACGACTTTTCCTGCATCCAGGTCAGAAAGGCCGAAAAAATATGCGAACCGGTGCTACCGTCTTTGGCGGTGTTGCTGCTGATACCGCCTTCGATTTCGTCGATCCAGAGGATGGCGGGGGCGACCCCTTCGATATTCTTGATGGCGCGCGCAAAAGTGCCTTCGGGCGTGCCGTAAATGCCTGAATAAACCTTGTTCATGTCGAGCCTGAAAAGCGGCAGGCCCCACAGGGCGCTGATCGCCTTGACCGACAGTGATTTACCGCAACCTGAGATACCCATCATCAGAAGCCCGCGTGGTGGGCGGATGCCGGCCTGAGCGGCTTCGGGAGTGAAGAGCTTGCGGCGCTTCAGCAGCCAGTCTTTGAGGTTTTCGAGGCCGCCGACGTCGGCGAGCGATTCGCTGCCGCGCACGTATTCGAGAACGCCGTCTTTGCGTGCCAGCTGTTCTTTTTCATCGTGCAGCAGCGGAATGATATCGGCATCGATGGTTTTGCGGCCCCAGCAGATTTTGTTGAGCGCATACTTCATTTCGGCGCCGGTAAAGCCTTTGAGTGAGATTACCGCCTGATTGATCTGCTCAGGGGTCAGCTCGACCTGGGCGCCACGGCGTGCCGCCGCCTGCAGGTGCTCATCGATGATCGCGGCGATTTCGCCAGATTCCGGCAGCTGGTAACTGATCAGCAGAATATCCTTGCGCAGGTCGACCGGTATGATGAAGTCTGAGCCGGTCAGCAGCAGAAAGCGGTTTTGCCCGCGAAAGGAATAGTGAATATTCTTGATGCGCCGTCTGATTTCGCTGTCGGCAAAGAGGCCGGTGACATCTTTGAAGACAAAAAAACCGGGCTTGTCAGCGGCCTGGATTTTGTCGAGCGCTTCTATGGCGCTCAGTTTTTCTGAGGTGCGGCTGGCGGCATCGAACAGGCCGGCCTGGAAATCCCAGGTCTGAAAAACACCCCGCCCCTGAAAAGCGCTGTTGAAAAAATTATTCAACGTCGAGAGGGTAGCGTCTTCTTCCCAGGTTTCGATGGCAATGACCGGGTAGCCGCCTGCGAGCGCGTCACGCAGTGCCTTGAGGGCATTCTGACGCGAAGGAACAGAAGATGTCATGGATTAACTGAGTTGACCAGCTGTTCTATAGTCGAATTGAAAATCGTGCTTTCGCTTTCCTGCAGACTGTTCCAGAATTCTTTGTAGAGCTGGATTTCGAACAGGTCGCAATGACCGACGGCATTACTGGCAAAATGCTTGTCTAAATTAGTGTTATGAGTAATGCTGGCGGATTTGCACAGGCAGAGGTCGAGTTCATCCATATTTAGCCACATCCTTTGATAAGTAAGGGTCTTAATCAGATTATAAACCAAATTCGTTTTTCATCAAGAGAAATTGCAAAAAATGCAGTTTTGCAACCGGGCAATTCTCGATTATATTCTTTCTCAGGAGAACGAATATGCGAAAAAACCGCCTGAACCATGCAGCCCGTAAAATTATCCAGTCTATCAGCGAAGAGGCCAAAGAAGTTCAACACTTCGACAGCAGCCCGCTGCCCGACAAAGAGATTCTCTACCGTGTCATCAGTGATATTTTTACCCTGCTGTTTCCAGGTTATTTCGGCCATTCTGAAATGTCGTTCGACTCGATTGAAATGCGCATCGGTTACCGGGTTGCCCGCGTCTATGAAGAACTCAGGCCCCAGGTGCACCGCGAGCTGGTTCATGGCTGCCAGAAAGCCAGCACTTCCTGCGGGCAGTGCGAACGGGCCGCTGAACAGCTGGTCTTCGAATTCCTCGAATACGTGCCGCAGCTGCGCGAAATGCTCAACCTCGACGTTAAGGCTGCCTTCAAAAACGACCCGGCCGCCGTCGATTTCGACGAGATAATTTTCAGTTACCCGGGCCTCGAGGCGGTCGCCGTTCACCGGGTGGCGCATTTCTTCTATCTGCACGGTCTGCGCCTGATTCCGCGCATCATGTCTGAATGGGCGCATTCGCGCACCGGTGTCGACATTCACCCCGGCGCCACCATCGGCAAAAGCTTTTTCATCGATCATGGCACCGGTGTGGTGATCGGCGAAACCACGATAATCGGCGATGACGTCACCCTCTATCAGGGCGTTACCCTCGGGGCGCTCAACTTTCCACGCGACAAGCAGGGCAAGGTCATTCGCAATGCCCGCCGCCACCCGACCATCTGCGATGGCGTGGTCATTTACGCCGGCGCCACCATTCTTGGCGGCGAAACAATTATCGGCAAAAACTCCGTGGTTGGCGGCAACGTCTGGCTGACCGAATCGGTGCCGGCCGACACCAGAGTCGTTATCGACAACACCGGTCTGAAGATCAGCAGCCGCAAACCCGCTGCCTCGAACCAGGCTCACGAAAAATAAAAGCGTTTCGCGTTTTTCAGGTTTGCTATAAACAAAACCATGAAGTCTCCCGATTAGATAGCCAAATTAAGGCTGACTGGACGGGAAATTTATGAAATCTGCAGACCGTTTCTGGAAAAGGGCCCGCCGGCCCGGTATGCTGGCATTGTGTGTGCTGGCGGCCGTGCTCGCTGCCGGATGCCGGCAGAATCCATCCGAAGAACCCAAATACTATGCCCGGGAACTCGAACAGATGCAACGCGAAGAAATGCGTGCCGCCGAACGATCTGAGCACACGCTCAAAGATGGCTACCCCTGGCGTGGAAAAACCAAAGCTGATCCCTGTCTGCCATGTCGCATCAAAACCAGCGAAAAAGAAATCACGACTGAGATAAAATATCTGCACGAAACAATTCACGGCCGGAAGAAAACCCGCCTGAAATTCAGAGACTGAAATGTTGAAAAATCGCGAAAAACGCGCGTTCTGGCTGTTTGTCATCTGGGTTGCAGCATTGCCCCTGATGTTTCAACCAGACCTGGCAGCTCAGGACGATGAAGACTTTATCATCGACAATGAAGTTGCCGAAGAGCCCGCCGATGCGGCGGCAGCGCCAGCTGATGCTGCTGCTGATCCCGCTGCTGCCGCACCTGCCTCCGGTTCAGCCGACCCCGCAGTGGGCGAAGTTTCTCAGACAGAAGCATTGCCAGATGCTGCCGAGGGTGCTGAAGCTCCCGCAGAAGGCGCTGAACCCGTTGCCGAAGGTGGCGAAGAAGGTGTCGTCGACAATGGTGAGGTCGCGGCTGAAGGTGGTGAAGGGGCTGCCGAAGGCGAAACCCCGGCTGATATGCCGGCCCTCAGTGCCGACCCGAATGTGCTCCTCGGCAAAGTCAACGGCCTTTCAAAAGCCGGTAAACATAAGGAAGTCGTCGCTGAATTGCAGGAATTCGAAGACGCGGTGGTCGAATCGAACGAACTGCTCGCCATTTATGTCGAAGCGCTGATCAAGATCGACAAGCCTGACTGGAATACAGTCAATCGCGTTGCCAGAGTTCTCGGCTCAAAAGACAACAGCAGTTCGCTTGCCAATTACGCTCAGGGCCTTTACTGGCAGAACACCAAAAAGCCCGACAACAGCAAAGCCGTAACCTATTTTGGTAAGGCGAAAGCCGCCAAAAAGCCATATCCCGGCGCCTCGACTGCCTATTACATTGCTCTTGTAAAAAGCTACTGGATCATTCTGCTGGCTGTCGTAGCATTGCCGATCGTCGCAGTTATACAGAAGAAAAAGAAGCAGAAGGCCGCCCTGGCTGCATTGACTGAAGCACCTGTAGCTGAAGGCGCAGAAGCTGCGCCTGCTGGCGACGACCCGGCCGCGAAGCTGCAGGAATTACTGCAGCCGACTGACGCTGCAGCGAAGCCAGCCGACGCAAAAGCTGCGGCTCAGGTTGCTGCGCCAAACGCAGCGGTGGCCACAGAAAGCAAGGCTGCGACCGTTGCTGACAAGCCGACAAAAACAGACCCGGTTCCTGCCAAAGAAGCCGGCACCGCTCCGACCACCAGAAAAGTGGTCAAGGTGGTTCGCAAGGTTAAAGCCGCCAAACCCAAAGACGCCGATGAGGTGGTCGAAGAAATAATCGAAGAAGAACCTCCGGCAAAACCGGTGCCGCCAGCCAAACCGGTGCCGCCATACAGACCTGGTCAGTCTTCAGCGGCAGTCCCTCCAGCCGAACCTGTAAGCACGCCGGCTGCTGCTGATTATGGCACCATCACTGCCAAAAGACAGGCCGAAATAGAAAAAATCAGAGAGATGACCCGGCCCGAACGCCGCCCGTCGGTTCAGGCCGATCCCGAACTTGACGCTCTCTGGAGCAACCTGAGCCGCAAGGCTCTGGCAGGTCGCATCGGTCCGCATGCCAGCCGCCAGGATTCAATCAGCGCCGCCCGCAGCAGTTCGCCAGCTTATATGCCGGTTGCGGGACAGAAAGACAGCGACATCGATTTCAATACTTCAGATGTCACGATCGACCTGTCAGATGAAGCGCTGCGCGAAGATCTGATCGGTAAGCTCAAGATGCTCTGTATCTCGGATGGTGAGCTCAGAGAGCTTTTTGCAATGAAGAATGCCGCCCACATTCCGCATCTGATCGAATATATTCTTACAAAGCCGGAACCGCTCAGACTCGCTTTCGTCACCAGAGAAATCGGTCACTATGGCGATCCGGCGGTAATCGACACACTGGCAAGTCTGCTGTATCACCAGGACGAGAGGGTAGCCCTGGCTGCGATTCAGGGGCTGGAAAATTCGAAAAAGCCGGCCGCGGTTCTGCATCTGTGCCCGTTTTTGCGGTCAGAAATGCCGCTGCTGGCTCAGGCTGCCCGCTCAGCCCTGTCTAATTTCGGTGCCGTCAAGATTCTGCAGGCTTTCAAAAACCTGCCCGAACATTCTGACGAAAAAATCAGAGAGGCCGGAGTTTTCGTGCTCTCACGCATGAAAGGCAATGCGGTCGAAGAACTGCTGAAAAGAATGCTGCACGACGATTCTCTTGAAGTCAGAACCAGAACGATTCTGGCAATGTCTTACCAGAAGAACCCGATTTATATCGATGCTCTGCGTGAATTTTTCCGCATTGCCGCCGACTCTGACAAGGCCATGGCACGCAAGGCCATCGTTTATCTGCAGGGCTTCGTTGAGCGGCAGAAATAATCAGATGCGGTTCTGAATGCACATCACCGTGATGTCGTCACGCCACGGCACCTGCATCGATACCTGATTGAGCCGCTTGAGTATCTCTTCTGACGGGTTGCGCGGGTCAGCTTTCAGGCTCTGCTGCACAATCTCAAGAAAAGCTTCGTGTCCGAGTTTTTCGCCCTGCCGATCGGGCAGGTTAACGGCGCCGTCAGAATAAAGCACCACGGTTCTGCCTTCGAGACTGATCTGATGCTTGCGGAATTTCGTTTCTAGGCTTATGCCGAGCGGGGTTGACGGCAGGCTCACAAACATCTTCTCACCGGTTTTGTCGGCGATGCTGATCGGGTATGACTGCCCGGCATTGGCGCATATCATCTGATCATTGGTCGGGTCGATGATGCCGATCATGCAGGTCGTCATGTGACCTTTCTGATAATACGGCAGAAAGATCTGGTTCAGTTTTTCGAGAATCAGTTCAGGACTGAACGGAAAACTCGGGCAGAGCAACGTGAACGAGGTTTTAAGCATCGCGGTCAGATAGGCGGCTGAAATGTCGTTGCCCGAGACTTCGGCGAGGATCAGGGCGTAAGTGCCCTGTTTGAGCGGAATATAATCGAAGAAATCGCTGAGAATAATGCGTGAATTGGAGTTCGCGGTCGAAATCAGGTAGCTGCCGCATCTGAATTCAGACTCAGGGTAAAGCTGTCGGCGGATTTTTTCAGAAATTGTGAGGTTTTTGAGGATCTCGGCCGACTCGTTGAAGGCCCGGGCCAGTATACCGAATTCATTCTCCGACCTTACCGGAATGCGGTGCTGGTAGTTGCGGGCCGCCAGCGCCTTGACGCCGAGCATGATGTCACTGATCGGCAGAATCAGCAGGCGCGTCAGCAGGCGGGCAAGGGCGAGGCCCATGACCAGAATGACCGTGAAAATTATGATAACGATGCTGACCCGTTTGCGGAAAAGCGCTTCGATCTCGTCGACCGGCGACACCCGCAGCAGCAGATAATGTTTGAGGTATGAGCCGCGCAGAACGCTGACATAGCTGTCGCGGCCGTCAATTTTCATTCTCTGGGTGAAGGTTTTAAAATCGCTGTTGCTGCGGCGGATAATCGACTCGAAGTTTTTGAATTCAAGCACTGAGGGGAAATTGGCGGCATACTGGTGGGTCGAGACGGCCCTGATATCCTCTTCCGGGAAAACGCGGTTCATTATTTCACTGCGCGAACGCAGGTCGCCAAACAGTTTTTCGAAATACTGACGTTCGAAATTAACCAGATCGACAAGCATGGCATAGGCATACCACGCTTCGCCGGCCGGGCCTGGCAGCACATCGAGGTAGCCGAGAAAGATTTCGTCGAGCCCCTGAATGTTGGTGAAACGGCCGATATTGGTGCGGGCCGACTGGAAAAGCGTCTGCGTGTTCGACTCGATGATGGCGTCGACCACCAGGTTCGAACTGGTGCGCTTCATTTCGGTAACGATGCCCTGCGAGCGGTTGTAGAATTCCATGGCCGAAATGGCGGTGGTGCCAAGCAGCTTGATGAAACCGTTATGCCCTTCGCCCTTTTCGGGTTCGAGAGGTTGCCCGTCGGGCCCGCCGCCATCAAACAGGGCCTTGATATGGCGCGAGGTAATGCCGGCATGGCGCAGCTTCCAGCTTTCGAGAATCTTCTGCTGTTCGGCTCGGGTCTTGTTGTAATGCCTTCTGACCTCGGCGGTCATCAGATCGGTCGAATAAAGAATCTGCGAGTCTGAGGCCACAATGTGAATGCTGTCGGCGGTAAAATCTTTATAATGCCCTTCAAGAAACTTCTTCAGGCTGCCTGGTTCAGTGACTGCCTGCTGCAGTTCGCGTGAAAAGCCTCTGAATTCAAGCAATTTCGAAGTGACGAACCGCGTAAAACCGGCATCGATTTCTGACAGACGCCGGTAATTGTCATGCTTCTCTTCGAGCACCATCGAATGCCGCATTTCTCTGAGATACTGAAAGGCGAGAAAGCCGGCAGCCATGAGTGGCAAAGCGTAAGAAAGCGCAAACAACCCGGTAAGCCTCTGTCTGACGTTATGCTGATACCTGATCTGCAGCACCATGATGCGGTAGCTGAGGCGCAGAAACATTATGCTGACAATGATAAAGAGAATGAAGGTCGAAACCAGCAGCAGCAAAGGTCGCGCCGGGCATTCATAGGCGCCGACCAGCAGCGTGTATTCATCGTAACGCTTGATGCCGATTATACGGCCATTCAGAGCGAAGGTGCTCGTCGGATACTGCTCGTAATGAGCGACCAGGTTCTGCGCATCAAAGTCGGCCAGCACCGTCGGCAGCGAAGTTGTGTCTCTGCCGATAAAACCAAAGTGCGCGGCATCGACCTGGCTGACAGTGGTTTTGAGAATGTCGGCCACCTTGAGATGCCTGTAATGCACGAAAATCAGAATGCCGGCGACGAAGCGGTTCTTGATCGAACGGTCGTAATCGTAATAACAGAGTGAATATCGGTCGGGGTTGCCGAGTTCGATTACCTTGTCGCGCTGATCGCGAATGCGCCCAAGCATCAGATCGGGTGCGGGAAAAAGCTTGCCGACGCGGCTGAGCTGCTCGGGAGATATCTGCCCCGCCTCATGTTCCGAGTTGGCCAGAGCGAAGAACAGCTCGTGTTCCGGTCGGGCACCCCGGATCGGAAAAACATTGCCTTCACCATTGAACAGGTAGATGTCGATCATACCCGGCTGCCACTGTCGGTCGAAGCCGGCGACGATCTTTTCGAGGCTGTCATTGTTCGACGGCAGACCCTTGAGCTGCTTGAAAAGATCGCTGAATCTCGGGTGGAAAAACCTGGCCGGCAGACTGTCGTAAATGTAGTTGTCGAGGCCGCGCTCTATCTCTTCAGCAATCAGACTGCTGCTGCGACTGAGACGGTCAGAAACGAACAGCTGCAGGCCGGTCCAGAAAATTGCCGAGGGCACTCCCCAGGTCAGCAGAATTATCAGCAGCCAGCGCAGCGGCCGATTTCCGCTCAATCTGCCGATGGCGGCCCTGAAAAAAGTCGCTGTCGGTGACTTCTTCATGACTTCTGCTCCCCCGATTCATGGTGTTGCAGGACCAGCAGACTGGCTGATTCGGTAAAGCCACTGGCACAGGCACTTTCGATCTGCTGCTGCATGTATTCGCGCAGGGTCGGGTCAGTTTTGCTTCGCGCCAGCATTTCCGGTAGAATCTGCGGCAGACGGCTGCTGCACATGTCTGAAAAGACCGGCGAAACGATCAGGGCAATGCGGCCCGGCGCAAACTCTGCTTCGCGCGTTCCCTCGGCATGAAATTCACTGGTTCCCGGTTCTGTCGCCGAAAACTGAATTTTTTCGGTGTTGCCGCTGACAGGGTCGATCAGAACGATTTTTATGGCGCCACAGCCGGAATAAAGAATGCGGTTCTCGGCATGATTAACAATTATGGCAGCCAGATCACCGCCGAGTCGCCGGCGCAGATTGATTCTGAAATATTCTTCGAGATCCTTTATGCAGTGGTAAGTGGAATGAACATTGAGTTCTTCGGTGATAAGTCTGACGGCCATGCGCGCCATCGACAGGGTGAGCGAAGCCTCGATCCCGGAAAGATCGGTGCGCATCAGAAAGGCGAAAGAAAGATTTTCATCGATGCGCGAAAAATTATAAATCTCGCGCTCTTCACGTGAATTCGCGATTTGAAAGCCGTCAAGGGTTACCGCACCGTGTCTGAGCGGTTCAGGCGGCAGCAGGTGGCGTTTGACCGAACGCCCCTCATTGAATTCGCGAACTTTGAGTATCAGATCGGTCAGGCCGGTCGAAATGCTTTCGAGTTCATTCGCTTCTGAGAACACTACCGTTTCAACCGTTTCGTTGCGGCGGTTCTGCAGGGCAGTGGCATTCGCTGCCAGCATTGAAACCGGTGTAATCAGCGATTTTACCAGAATAAGGCTGAGAACCATGATGAAAAGCAGCGACATGACGGTCGCAGCGATAAAGATATTCGACAGTTTCTGAGCTTCTGCTCTGATTCTTTCAAAGGGCATGATCAAAAACAGATTGTAATTTTTCAGATTATGGCCGGCAATCGCGGCCACAAGAACTTCGCGGTCGTCGATACGGCCATGCCTGAAACTCGAAACCTGTGTCTGATTGACCAGGTCGTGAAGTTTCCAGAGCGGCAGTTCGGCGGTGTATGAGAACCGCGGGTAATAAGCGCCCTTTTCGCTGTGGCGCTTGGGAAAAGCGGCGAGTTCGAAACCGGCACTGCGCGAAATGTTCTGCCCCGCCAGACTCAGATATTTAATCTGCATTTTTCGCGGTTCATGCACGATAAACAGGCAGCCCGAGGCCGTGTCGCCTTCATTTATGGTCAGATCCATGAAGGTAAGGGTTTCGTCACCGTCGAAGGTGATGTTCTGCAGAGTCGAGCGGTTGCCGAGCAGGCCTTCAACCGGGCGACTCGACAGGCTGCGCATGCCGACCGGGTCGCTTTCTGAATAAGTAGTTCCGGGCATTCTGGAAGAATTGAAGGTGCGCACGACCTGCCCGGCCATGCCGCCGATCAGGTTGGCATACTTGCTCTCGATTGAATCGGCCGCACCGGCGTAGACAGCTGCGGGTGCCTTGAACAGGAAATTGCCGAACTGGTCTGTGAAACCGGCAAAAGCAAGATTTTCTTCTTTCTGGGCGAGTGTCAGCGGCGCAAGAATTTTTTCGGGCTCGCCGCCCTGCGACAATTGTGAGATCAGGTGGCGATACTGATGCAGCAGATCGCCGTATGAGGCGCTGAAATTGCGGTCGATCTTTTCGAGAATTTCGACGGCCCGCTGCTTGTTGTCGGCAACCAGAGAATTCTGTTTTTCGTATTTGTAAGCCATTGAAGCGGTCAGCAGGATCGCAACACCGGTCAGGGCCGTAAATCCGAAAATCATCAGAAACTGCAGGCTTGCAGATAGATCGAATCGAACTCTGAAGGCGGTTTTCCAGATCAGAAACAGGACGATAACCGGCAAAACCGTGCGCAAAAGATTGAAAAAAGTTTGGAGAAACGGCGGTGGTAACGGCATCTGCCTAGCACAGACAAGCCTTATGCCTTCGGGAGTGTCGTTGATCGCAAAAAGCTCATTCGCCAGTTTGAAGCCGGATTTAAGACCCTCGGCGGCGAGGAGTCGCAGCCCGACTTCCTGCAGGCGCCTGCCAGCGGAACAACTGTTATTCAGCATGTCATTCAGATCGATCCAGGCGAAAACAAAGGTTTTTCCGGCCAGTTTCTGGATTTTTCTGATGGCCTCTTCGGCAAGCTGGTAACGACTGATGCTTTCGGGGTGCATCCAGGCAAGCAGATAGCCTTCTTTGCCGCCAGGCAATCTGGTTTCGAACCAGGCGCCGTATTTGCGTAGCCCGATCCCCTGAAAATTCACCAGAGTTTCGGGGTTGCGCGCCAGGTTGCCAACGGTTGAATAATTGCCTGAGAACGAAGTGGCGACACTCTGGTCGCGCCGGGTCAGAGAGGCGCCCGGGTTGCGCCTGATTTCGAGCAGAAGGCGCAGATAATCTTCAGAGATCTTTTTCTTGGTAAGAGGTTCGCCCGCCGGCCAGTTCAGACGGTTGCCCGCAGCGTCGAAAAGAAACAGCTCAAGAATTTCCGGGCGCGAAATCCTGCCAATATCAGCAGTTTCTGAAGCCCACCTGAATGAATCATTCAGCCGGCGCAGCGCTTCCTGAAAGTATGTCTCGGGGTTGGCCAGCCGTGCCATGTGAGCTGTCATTTCAGCCATTTCGTCGAGGCTTTGCTGCTGCTGTTCCCGCTCGAGATTTGCCTGGATGGTTTCACACGACAGCCAGGCAGTTACCACCGGCAGAACCAGCAGAAAGAAAAAGAAGACAAAGCTGCCCAGAGGCTCACGCCAGGCTTTGAAAAAACCGCTCCTTCTCCCCTTGCTCTGATCCATGTGATCAGTTTAAATCAGATGCACGCTTCTTTCAACTTTTGTCTGAAATAAAACAGCTGCCGGGGAAACCCCGACAGCTGCAGTGGTGAACGTCTGAATTATCTTGCTTTTGCCTGCTCAACCTGGCGTTTCGCGGCGTTGAGCTCGTTGATTGCTTTGTTAACTTCGTTCTGAGACGCATCGCCTCTCTGTGAGATCTCGACATAGGCCTGATAGGCTTTCTGGTAGTTGGCCATGGCCCGTTCGAGACTCACTGCGGCAGAGCCAGAATTGTTGCCGGTCGAGGGCGCTGCCGATGTGGTCGACTGGCGCGCCGTGGTGCCGCTGGCAGAGACAGTTGTTGAGCCGGAACTGCCAGAAGCCGACGGGGTTTTATTGTATTTGTCATTATATGACTTGTTGATCGCTACGTAGTCTTCCTGGACCTTGAGAAGTTCGTCGAAACGTTTGCCGATACGCAGTGCGCCAGTTTCGGCAAGCTCGCCGAGCGCTTCTATCGACTGCCCGGAATTCTGAATCTTGTTTACCGTGCCGGCAACGTTGAGAATCGCGCCAAGATCTCCACCGAGAATACCTTCGATTTCTTTCTGGATGCCGAGCAGTTCCTGAACCGAATCGCGGGCGGCAAAATAGTAGGCCGAAGCTTCGAAGGCAATCTGAGCACATTTCAGCGGATACTGGGCTTCGACCTTGCCGAGTTTGTATTCATCCTGCAGACGACCCCATCTGAAAAGATTGAGAGGGTCGGATTTAACCGAATCAAAAACCCGGCTCCAGCCATTGGCACCGGCAAGCTTGTTCAATCGGCCGTCTGAAAACGACTTGACCAGAATCTTGTTCTTGTTGGTCTGAATGGTCTCGGTCTGGTCTGCGAGCTGCGAAAAATACTTCATGCTCGGCTGGGCATTTCTATACATTGCCTCAGCCTTGGGAGCGAGATTTTTGAATTCACTGACAACCAGAGAAATCGATTTCGCGATGTCGAGCATCTGTGGCAGACTGGCTTTGCTGCCTTTATTGCTGATGGCCCGGTAGGCCCTGATCAGGCCGCTGGCCCCTTCAGAAAAACGCTGAATCGACTTGCGCTCGCGGTAGAGAGTTTTAACCTCGCTGCTGATAACGCGGGAATGTTTGTTTATCTCTGATTTTTGATTGTACCAGAGCTTAATGTCGTCAAAAATGCCAGCATCTGCCTGAATGGCGGGCATGATGAAGGCCAGGACCATAATGATCAGCATGGCTTTCAAATTACTTCTTATAATCATCATCACCCTCCTGAGTCCACATCGTTGAATCGTACACTCAAGCATAAGAATCAGACTGCCATGTGTCAATCGGTCGCCCAAAAAACTTTTGCCTGATCGCCAGAGTGCAATCGGCAAGTTGTTGCGTAAAAAAATGTAATACGTAATTTTTGCATAAAAATAAAAACTTAAATTGTTTATTCTCGGTATCTTTTGCTAGAATACGTGAAATAGAAAATATTTTTCAGGAACATGTCGTAACCGGGGAAAGAATAATTGCTGGAGCAAGTCTGCGCTGCATATCTGGTGATTGACAGGGTTGGTAAGGTAGTATCTGAATCATCTTCAGCCGCTGAAGTGCTGAGGTGCGTTGCAGATGGTCCGCTTACCGGCCGGTCGCTTTTCGATTTTTTCGTGCGCCTGCCCGCATCGGTAAGCAACTATGAATCACCCGACGGTTACCTCGAATTCGAAGCCGAGCTCAAATCTGACGGGTCAGATTGTTTCCTGAATGTCGGTATTTTCCCAGCCGAACATCAGAATGGCGCGGAGCCTGTCAATCTGGTATTCATCCGCGATGTCACCGCACAACGGATGATGGAAAACGAACTCAGTCAGGCTTCCCGCCACTACTGGACCCTCTTCGACGCCTCTTCCGATGCCATTTTTCTTGAAACGGCCGACGGCTCGATCTTTGACTGCAACAAGGCCTGCGAAAAAATGTATGGCTACAGCCAGTCAGAACTGTTGAAAATGAATGCCCGCGATCTCGTTCCGGGCAGTGCCATCGAGTTAATAGAAAACTGTAAACCTGAACTTGAAAGTGCCAGAGCGAGCGGGCGCAGCATTCAGCTCGAAGCCGCCGGCCGCCGCAAGGATGGCAGCGTTTTTCCGAGCGAAGTGATCATCAATTTCATAAAGATCAACGGGCACGAGTGTTACGCCGTCACCATTCGCGACATTACCACCCGCCGTGAGCTTGAAAACAGCCGGGTGCGTTACGAAACTCAGGTCATGCAGCTGCAGAAACTCGATCACCTCGGCCAGATGGCCAGCGGTCTTGCCAACGACTTTAACAATCTGCTGACCGGAATCATGGGTTATTCCGACCTGATGATGCGAGAACTGCCACCCGACGGCGGCTGCCGCGAAAAGGCCCGGCGCATTGTCGACGCGGCCCGCAAAGCCAGCGAAATAATTCAGCAGCTGATGGCCTATTCCGGCCGCATGCCCACCCTTTATCAGAAAGCCAGCATAAAAAACATTCTGCGCGAACTGCACCCCTCGATGACGCAGATCAGCGGCATCGATGTCGATCTGCAGATAGCCGTCGACGAGAATCTGCCCGAAATCCACATCGATCCGCCGATGCTGAAACAGGCCATTCTCAATGTGGTAAAGAATTCAGTCGAGGCCGCCGTCAGCGAACGCAAATGCTCTATCTGCATCACCGCATTTCCCGGGCTGGCGACCTATTACGGCAACGAACCCGGCTATTTTGGCCCGCCGATCAAATCTGGCAGCTATATTGCCGTTAAAATTACCGATAACGGCAGCGGTATCGAACCAGAGAATCTGAATCGAATTTTTGACCCGTTTTTTTCGACCCGTTATGCCGGTCGCGGGCTTGGCCTTTCGGCGGTGATCGGCATGCTGCGCAGTCATCGCGGCGCCGTCATGGTGACCAGTCAACCAGGCCACGGAACCGATTTTGCCATATTTCTGCCCATCGATTCGGCCGGTGGCTTCGCCGATGCGGCGCAGACCCGCCCAGCCGAAGAAAATTGCTCCAGCGGTTGCGCACTGGTAATCGATGATGACGAAAACGTCAGAGAGATTCTCGCCGACAATATCCGCATGATGGGCTACGAGGTCATTCTTGCCGAAAACGGCAAAGATGGCCTGAACCTGTTCAAAAACCTGCAGCGCAAGCTGACAATCGTGCTCACTGACCTGCTGATGCCCGGCATGAGCGGTCTCGACCTGATCAAAGAAATCCGCTGGATGAACCCGGAAATCCCGGTTATTGTCTGCACCGGCATCGGCAACGACGAAAAACGACCCGAGCTCGAAAAACTCGGGGTTTCGGCGATTCTCGAAAAGCCTTTTTCCAGCCGCGATCTCGAAAAACACTTCACCCGCATTCAACTCAAGGTTCGCAACCGCAACAACCAGAGCTGATTCGATAATTTACCTGATAAAAAAAATGGCACCCGAAGGTGCCATTTTTTTTATCAGCGATTGCTTACTTGTCGAATTCGAAAGCGACGATGCGGCTGATGCATGATTCGAGCTCGATGGCGCGCCACGGAAACAGACCGATCCAGGTGCGCTTGTTATTCAGCTGATCGATCTCGCCGCCGATGTTTTCGGCATGTACGATACCCATCGGGAACATCTTCAGGTGCATGACCTGATAGTATTCTTCCTGGGGATAGTATTCATCCCAGGCTTTGCCGTGGGTTTCTTTGAGTTTGGCTTCGGCTTTGGCGAAAAGCTTCGGGTGCCAGTCACGCAGAATGGTGTTCATCGGGTGGTCGGCTGAACCGCAGTCAACGCCGATCCATTTGAATTTCATTTCCTGTGCCCATTTGTGGAAGTTCGCATCGGGGCCCGGGTGTTTGACCATATAGCGCACTTCATCGGCCTGCGGCTGATCCCAGCCGTATTTGTGATAGCCGGTGTTGATGATGAGGATGTCGCCTTTGCGGATATCGGCTTTTTTCATCAGCATTTCGGGTGAATACAGCGAGAAATCGCTGACTTCGTCTGAAATGTCGACGACCACGCCGTCGCCGCACCATTCTTCGAGCGGCACTTCGCCGATGGTTCTGCCGTTGGCGCAGAAGTGAATTTCGCCGTCAATGTGAGTGCCGACGTGGTTGCTGGTCTTGATGATCTGACCGTTGGCACCCTGGCCCATGTGGGCGCCGGCGATGCGCTTGAAATACTGAACCTGCAGGGGCATATAGCTCGGCCAGGGCGGAGTGTGAATACTCAGTCTCTGGGTAAGGTCATACATTTTTACTTTTGTCATCAATTGACTCCTTTAATTGTTCGTATGGTTAAATGATACTAATTTTGGCAGTACTTTTCAACATATGCTTCGAGGGCGTCTTCGAAGCACTTCATCGGCGGGTTTACCAGCCCGGCCCCGACCTGACCGACGCCGGCGTCTTTGTGGGCGATACCGGTGTTGATCTGCGGCAGAATGTTCTTTTCACAAACCTTGAGAATGTTGATGCCGGTTGGCGAACCACGGAAATCCATCGCCGGAATCTGGAACGCCTGCGCTTCTCCATCGGTAATTTCATACATTTTGCGGGTGAAGTTCATCGCATCGCTGACCGTGCCGCCGACAAATTTAACGATCGCCGGCGCCGCTGCCATCGAAAAGCCGCCGAGACCGCAGGTTTCGGTAATGGCACTGTCGCCGATGTCGGGGTTGCAGTCTTTTTCTTCAAAGCCGGGGAACAACAGCCCCCTGATCATCTGAGCGGGGCCGGTGAACCAGCGGTCTTTCAGCCCGGCGACCCTGATGCCGAATTCAGTGCCATTGCGGCACATGGTGGTGACGATCGTCGAGCCTTCGATCCATTCAGCTGCCTGCAGCATTGCTTTGGCGGCCGGCATGCTGAGATTGAGGAAAAAATGATCGTTAGAGTGCATGAATTCAAGCACGCGTGCTTTTTCTTCCTGGCTGAACGAGGTTTTGGTAATCGCCGGGGCCAGCTCACGAATCAGCATCGAAGTGGCGGCCTTGTTGCGGTTATGCACTTCGTCGCCCATCTGCAGCGCCTGTGCGATCATGTTCTTCAGGTTGATCTCGGGCGCGAGCGGAATCGCGGCCTTGAGAACCGGTGCCAGCGTTTTTTCGATCCATTTCAGACGGGTAATGACTTCGTCAGAGAACGCGCCGTAGCGCAGCACCTTGCCGAGGCCCTCATTGAGGGTGCAGAAGGTTTTGCGGCCATTGGTCTTGTTTTCGACGATCCAGACAGGCATGCTGGCGGTGGCAACGCCGGCCATCGGCCCGACGCCGTCATGTTCGTGCCACGGCGAATATTCAATCTGGCTGCTGGCCGCGAGTTTTTCGGCTTCAGCCGGGTTGGCAGCGAGACCTTCATAGATCAGACCGCCGATTACGGCGCCTTTGAGCGGGCCAGACATTTTTGCCCAGGTGATCGGGGGGCCGGCATGCAGAATCAGATTCTTTTTCATACCCGGAACCACGTTAATGGCGGTATCGATACCCTTGATGATCGGCTGGGCAGCCTGAATGGCGGCCAGGGCTTTTGCATTGGCTTCCTGAATGTCTATAAGCATTATCTGGCTCCTTTTCCGGCTTTAACTTTGCTCTGCCAGGCTTCCACCTTCGCGAGCAGAGCCTGAATTTTCTTGTTGCCGCCTGCGGGCGGGCGCCATTCGGTATGCATGACCTCAACGCCCTGTTTTCTAAGATCTTCAGCGAAACTCGGAATCCCGAGGTTGATTACTTTTACCTTCTGCCCAAAAAAGTTGACTAGTTTGCTCATCGATTATTTCCTTTCCAGGCAATGCTGAACGAATTTAACCATCGCGACATTGGTCGGGAAAACGCTGACGCCGGCCTCTGCCAGTCTGGCTTTCTGCTGCTGCCAGCCCTGCGGGTCTTCTTCGGTGCCGCAGATACAGGCGGCGAGAACCGGGTTGCGCCCGCTCTTTTTGCGGCCACGCTCGATGGCGCCAACCATTTCGCCGGCCATATCGGGGTGTGAACCATAGCCGAGCACGACGTCAAAGCAGATGACGCCAACATTGGGGTCGGCGAATTCCTGAACCACGCGTTCTGCACGGTAGTCGGGGTCGATCATCGGGTGGGCTTTGCCGCGGGTGAAGTTGTCGTCACCGAGGTCGATGATGCAATGGCCGCTGCTTTTGTAAACATCTGGCATTTCTTTGCAGCCCTTAACCGGAGTGTTCGAGAATATTTCGCCGATGGCCGGCTGCAGCAGACGCTGGGCTTCATCGCAGAGCGTGCCGCCGCTGTAGAGCCCGCGCAGGCTGGCTGCAGGCAGTTTGACCTTGTCGGCGAGTTTCTTGATTTCGCTGTCAGTCATTTCAGGGTTGTACTGCTTTTTGTTGCTGAGGCGGCAGGCCTGCAGTGCCGCATCTTCGAGATTGCGGGCGGCGACGAAACCCTGTGCCTCGATCATTTTCGGGTCGGCGCCGATAAAATAGACGACGACCGGCTTGCCGATGTTTTTGAATTCGGCGAACAGCGGCGTGAGAACTTTTTCTGCGGGCGGTTTCGAAATCATCACGATTACCCGGGTGGCTGGGTCGGCTGCGAGCGCGCGGGTCGCCATTATCGTCATGCGGCCGCCGATTTTTTCTGAGAGGTCGCGGCCACCAACGCCGATTGCCTGCGAAATACCGCAGCCAAGGCGATGAATGGTGCTGGTGACTTCCTGCAGGCCGGTGCCTGAAGCTGCCACCAGGCCGATATCGCCGCTGCGCACCGCGTTGGCGAAGGCGAGGGGAGTGCCGTTGATGATGGCGGTACCGCAGTCAGGGCCCATTACCAGCAGTTCTTTGCTGACACCGAGGGTTTTCAATTCAAGCTCTTCTTCAATGCTGACGTTGTCAGAGAAGAGCATGACGTGGCGGCCGTTGTTGAGTGCCTGCATCGCTTCGCGGGCGGCATACTCGCCGGGCACCGAAATCAGCACGACGTTGGCTTCGGGCAGGCGGCGGGCGGCTTCTTCCTGAGTTGCGGGCGGCAGTTCGGCACTGGCACCCGATGCCTGTTTGCGCGATTTAAGGCGCTTTTCGACTTCGGCGATGCCGTTTTCGGCTGTGGCCTTGTCTTTGCCCATGATGCAGATGATCAGATCATTCGGGGTGAGGCCGTCGAATTCGGGCTGATACATGTTCAGCCGCTTCAGACTGTCAATGTTGTAGTCGGTACACATGCCGACGACTGCGTTTTCGATACCGTCAAGCTTCTTTACCTGTGACCCGATGAGCATCAGCGTTACCGAGTCAAAATAGGTCTGTTTCCTGATAAGATGGCAGACAACCATTCCGGTTTAGCTCCTTTGCTTGCTGTGTAAATCTATTGTTGAAAATGATAGAACTTTAGCCAGCGAATGTAAAACAGAATGTGCAAATAAAAAACCGGAAGGGCCTGTGGGGCACTCCCGGTCTTTGTTTTTCAAAAATGAATCAGTTGCTGATATCTTCTTCGGCTTTTACAGCTTCGCCGTTGAAAGCCCTTTCGAGCTCGGCGTCTTCAACCGATCTGTCGCTGCCGAATGCGGGCGGTGGCGGCATTTTGTCTTTCAGTTCGAGAGGCAACAGGTCGTAGATCTTCTGCAGATACATCCCGGGCATATGACTCTTTACCTTGCCCGGGCCCTTCATTTCGCCGTCGGCAATGGCGAATTTGCCGTCGCCATAAATATTGTTCGGGGCAACGATGTGCTTGAATTTCATGATCTTGAACGGAACCTTGGTGACGATGTCGTTGTCGAGCACCCAGCGCTGCATATCCGGGAAACGCTTTTTGAGAGCTTTGGCAAAGTTGTCGTTGCCGATTCTCGGGCCGGCGAAGGTGTAAACGCCCTGAACATCGAGGCCGTCGCCAGACAGGCGATAGGCGGCCAGCGGGGCAACTCCGGCACCCAGACTGTGACCGGTGATCCAGAGACGTTTCGGAATCCCGGCCATGTGGCGGTCGACAAGAGATTTGAGGTCGTCATAAACGATGTCGAGGGCATTATAGAAGCCGCTGTGAACTTTTACGCCCCAGCCCCACCATGGAACACGCTTCTTGAAAAAGTTGAAGTCGGTGAGAACCCAGTCATAAACGATCTTGACCGGGCTGACCTTATTGTTGGTCGAGCTTTCAGAACCACGGAAAGAAACAATGACGAGCTTGTCGTTCGACATGACCACTAACTGAGTGTCTGCGGTCTTTTCTTTTTTGTTGATGAAATCGAAGCGGCTGATGCCGAGCGGTGTGAAGATCTCTTTGAACTTCTTCTGAAATTCGTTGAAGTTGGCGACGCCCATGCGGTTTTCATAGGTGTTATAGGCGGCATACATCAGCAGGTAGGTATTTGCCAGACTGTGCCCGATTACCTTTTCTTCAAAAACTTTGCTGTAACAGTTTTCGCCCTGAACCGGCGGCGTCTGCGCACTGACATTAAAGGTCAGAGCCAGCAGCATCAGAATCGCGATACATATTTTCACTCTTATATGTGATGACATAAAAGAACGACCTGCCTTATTGAGATTATTTCATAATTTTAACGGCTAAAACCCCAACCCGCAAGGTACCCCCACGAAAATACAGAACGACTTTATTTAATCCATGCTCAGGCAGGGATCTGATCAGGGTAAACGCATTAAAATCATAGATTCCGGGTCTACGCCAGGAATGAAGGAACAGGATTCATCCCCGCGAAGCCTGCACTCGCGGAAGCGGGTGGCGGGAGTCTGGTTCAATTACGAATCTAAGTTGTAGAATAGTCTTTAATCTGGGCCGAAAATGCGCGCCTTGTCAAACCAGCAAAAACCGTTTAGGTTTTTCGTGTAATAAAATGTTTTACTACACGGAGGTCATTCAATGGCTGATTTAAAAACACTTGGCGAAGTTGCCGGGGTGTTTTTCAGGCTTGGGGTGTTTGCCTATGGCGGCCCCGCCGCTCACATCGCCATGATGCAGGAAGAGGTTGTGCAGCGGCGGCAATGGATGATCGAACAGGAATTTCTCGATCTGGTCGGAGTTACGAACCTGATTCCCGGCCCGAACTCTACCGAAATGGCGATTCACTGCGGCTACATTCGCGCCGGGACCCCGGGCCTGCTGCTGGCCGGCATCTGTTTCATTTTTCCGGCCGTGTTAATTACCGGCCTGATTGCCTGGTTTTATGCTCAATACGGTGCTTTGCCGAATATCGAGCCGTTCTTTTTTGGCATCAAGGCTGCCGTCATTGTAATAATCGGCAATGCCGTCATCAGCCTCGGGCGAAAAGCGGTCAACAGTCGAAAGCTCGCTGTTCTTGGGCTGCTTGCCGTGATTCTGTCGCTTCTCGGGTTGCCCGCAGTAGCTGTGATTCTGGGCCTCGGCGTTGTCGGCATGATTCATTTTTCCAGAGCCGGTTCAGGCGATCTACCGGTTCTTCAGGCCGCCCTGCCGATCCTTGGAGCCGGCGGCGTGGCAGCGCTTCCGGCGGTTGCTGTAACAACATCGCACCTGTTTCTGGTTTTTCTGAAAATCGGGGCCGTGTTGTTTGGCAGCGGTTACGTTCTCATCGCTTTTCTCAACGACGAACTGGTTCACAAACTCGGCTGGCTGACTTCACAGGTGCTCATGGACTCAGTGGCCATCGGCCAGTTCACGCCCGGCCCGGTTCTTTCGACCGCAACCTTTATTGGCTATCAGATTGCCGGTCTTGAAGGCGCTGCGGCTGCGACCGTCGGCATTTTTCTGCCGTCATTTTTCTTTGTTCTGCTGCTGAATCCGATTCTGCCGTTTCTGCGCCGTTCGCCGGCCGTATCGCGTTTTCTCGACGCGGTGAACGTCGTTTCGGTAGGCCTGATGCTCGCCGTGGTGCTCGAACTCGGCTACGCTCTTGCCCTTGACTGGCGCCTCGCAGTTATCGCCATCGGCGCATTTTTAATCAATTACCGCTGGAAACAGATAAACGTCGCCTGGCTCGTCGTCTGGGGCGCCCTGGCCGGCTACCTGCTACGCCTAATTTAGGCCGATAATTGCGTTTATTTAAGTTTGCGGATTCTGACTTCGATGTCTTTATGATCTTTGAGCAGATTTACGATGATGCTGGTGTCGGTTTCGCTGAAATGATAAGGGTAAAGAACCTTCGGTTTTATCGCAATGGCCAGGTCAGCCACCATTTCAGGGGTCATGGTGTAGGGCAGGTTCATTGGCAGAAACGCCACATCGATGTTTTTCAGTTCCTTTAGTTCAGGCACGTTTTCGGTGTCGCCGGCAACATAAATGCGTCGGCCGTCAATGGTGAAAATGTAGCCGTTGCCGCGGCCCTTCGGGTGGTAAAGCTCGCCATTTTCGCGCTTGTGTACGATGTTATACGCCGGAACCGCTTCGATAAGAACACCGTCGATCTCGCCGCTGTCGCCGTTTTTGAAAACCTTGCCGTCATCACGCTGCTGGCTGATGAATTCGGTATAAACAACGCTTGTGTCAGGTTTTTTTAACAGGTCGATGGCAACCGCATCGAGGTGGTCCTGGTGTTCGTGTGTCAGCATCAGCAGGTCAGCCTTTGGCAGCTGAGAATAATCGGCAAGTTTTGACCATGGGTCGATATGGATAACCTTGCCGCTGTGTTCGATGATCAGCGACGCATGCCCGATGAAAGTCAGCTTGATATCGCCCTTTTCGCCTTTTATCACGTCAGATTCAAAAGTCGGCGTCGTTGCTGCCGGTTGCGCTGTTTGGGAAGGTTGTTCGGTTTGCGCCATGACCGGACTGGCCAGCACCAACAACATTATTACCAGAGTAAGAAAATATTTCATTTTTTGCCTCCATGTTTGTCTTTTAATAATCTGTTTTAAAAACTAAAGCATGTCAAACCAAATTGAAGTTGCAGCAATTCTAGGACAAGTTTCTTGAAATGTTAAACCATGCTCTGGTTAAGATTCCATGGCTGTTTTAAACGAAAAACAAGGTTGTTTGAAGGCAAGATGGGCACGAAATTTGAAAATGAAAATTGCGAGGCGAGAAGACGGGATTGCTTTTTCGGAAGCTTGTGAGCGAAGCGAATCGCTGGAGAAAAAGCAACCCGGCTGATAGGCCGAAGCTGCCCCTTAAAAAAGATAACCGTTTAAATGTAATTATTTGTTGATGGGGCCAAAAATTGTTAAATGTCTCATAGTAAAGAACCCTGACTGGCTAGATGTTCGCATTGTAGTAATCGGCGTAAACCGGGCACCAGGTTGCTTCTTTCAACCTGCTTTTGAGTTCTTCATCTGAAACCGGTTGCGCGAGTTTTTCGACTGCTGCCTGCCTGGCAACGGCAAGCGCCACCTCGGCTGAAAGCCGCCTGATTTCAGAAAACCCCGGCAGCAGGGAATTTGGTGAGTTGTCAGCCCGGTTGAGGTCTGCGAGTTTTTCGCTGGCGGCGAGCAGCATGCCATCTGAAAGTGAGCTTGCCTCTGAAATGATCATGCCAAGCCCGATCCCGGGAAAAATCAGGGCGTTGTTGCACTGAGAAATCTCGATTTTACGGCCGGCATAGTTCACCTGCCCAAATGGGCTGCCGGTGGCAATCAGAGCTTTACCGCCGGTGAGTTCGAGAATCTTTTGTGGCGTCGCTTCAGCCTTTTCGGTCGGGTTGGACAGCGGCATGATTACCGGGCGCGGCGTATTTGCGGCCATGGTCGAGATCACTTCGTCGGTAAATGCACCAGCGACTGTTGAACAGCCTATTAAAACTGTTGGTCGAGCATTGAAAACTGCTTCGAGCAGGCTGATGTGTTCCTGACTGGCGGTTTTCCAGCCGGCCAGCTGCGCCGGTGTTTTTGCATAGGGCCTCTGGAAATACTGCAGATCGCTTTGAGAAGTCTGTAACAGGCCGTTACGATCGATGAGAAAGAAGTTCTCGCGCAGCTTTTCTTCAGAAATGCCTTCCCGGCAGGCGATTGCTCGACAGATCTGATCGGCGATCCCGGTTCCGGCCGTGCCGGCTCCGAAAATGCAGAAACGGTGATCTCTGCCCGAGATGCCGGTCTTGCGTATGCCGGCCAGAACGGCTGCCAGAGCCACGGCGCCCGTTCCCTGGATATCGTCGTTGAATGACGGGTGAAAGAGGCGGTAGCGGTCGAGCACGGCGCGGGCATTGCCGCGGCCGAAGTCTTCCCAGTGCAGGAGAGTTCGCGGAAAATGCTTTTTAAAAGCTCTGGTAAAGCACTCGATGAACTCGGCATACTGATCGCCGCTGATGCGGGTGTGCCGCCAACCGAGATAGAGCGGGTCATCGAGCAGCTTCTGGTTGTTGGTGCCGACGTCTAGCATCACCGGCAGAGTGCGAAACGGGTTGACGCCGCCGCAGAGGGTATAGACCATCAGCTTGCCGATGGCAATGTCGAGGCCGCCGATGCCCTGATCGCCGATGCCGAGCACCCCTTCGCCGTCAGTCACGACGATGATGTCGAACGCCTGCCCGGCGAAACTCGCGAGAATGCCGTCGATTCTGCTCATGTCGGGGTATGAAATAACCAGCCCCTGTTGCTGCGTAAAGTTGTTGCTGAAGTTCTGCACCGCTTCGCCAATGGTCGGGGTGTAAATAACCGGCAGCATTTCTGTAAGATGCTCTTCAACAAAGGCGTAGAACAGCGTTGCATTAGTGCGGGCCAGCTGATTCAGAAACAGGTTCTTTGCGATTGCGGTCGGCCGATTGCAGTACTGCAGCCAGACGCGCTTTTTCTGTTCTTCGATGTTTTCGATGCGGTGCGGCAGCAGCCCGTGCAGGCCAAACGCGGCCCGCTCAGCTTCCGAAAACGCCGTTCCCTTATTGTATCTGCTGCTCTGAAGCAGATTCAGCCCGGTCATACCCGGATTTAAAGTTGATTTACTCATTTATCTGACCTTAAATTGATTTGCATTAATATTATCACGCCGGCTCTGATTTTCTGAATTGTGCTGAAAAAATGCCCGGGGTTGTGGAAAAATCGGGTATAATCAAAAAATAAGCATGAGCTTTCGGAGGATGTAAATGAATGGAGCACTGTTGCGGATCACGATGTTTCTGGCCGTATCTGCTTTTTGTCTGAGTTCAATGCCGGCTTCTGCTCTTGCCGACGCCGAAATCGGGGCGGTTATCAAGGCCCGCCTTGCCGATAAGAAGCTTTCGAATACGATTCTTGGTGCTCTGGCTTATCTCGAAGACCGCCAGGTCCGCCCGCGAACCGGCGAGCGCTCATGCGAATTCGACAGTTCCGATGAGGGTGACGGCTGCAAAACCCTGCTCAGTTTCAATATCCCGTTCCGCGAAAATCTCGGCCTGCCGGCTCCGAAGAAAATCAAAGCCCACAACCGCAGCGGCGAATGGGCCAGCTATATTCATTTTATGCCCAACAAACTCGGTTTCAAGGGCCGCGCCCCCGCCTCGGTCCAGGATTCAAATCTTTTTATGACCGCCTTTATCGCTTATCCGCTGTTTCTTTTCGACGAATCGGCGCTGCCTGAGCCGAAACGTCATATCAACAGTATTCTCCACCTGGCCATGAAAAATATTCAGAGCTTCAAAAGGGAAGACGCCTACAATTTCTGGGCGGTGCTTCCGGGCTGCCGCAGTGATGCGCCGCGTACCGGGCCATTCAATATCGAAGTAACCCAGCTTGAAATGCTTGCTGGCGCCTATCTGAATCCGAAGTTCGAAAAGATTTTTGCGCTGCTGGCCCGCGGGCAGCAGACGCCGCCGAAATACTGGCTCGAACGCTGTCTGAACCTGAAAGAGAATAAAACCGGCGCTGATGCGTTGTTCAATATTCCCAACGATGCTGATGACACCTCGACTGCGGTTTCGTTCCAGCTGATGTACAATGCCCGTTTTCCGGCCTCAGATGTCAAACCTGATTTTGCTGCCCTCGAAAAAATCAGTCAGTTCAGAGATGTCGACCGTGAACGTGAAGACGGTCGCGATGGCTGGAAAGGCAAGGGGACTGGCGCCTACCTGACCTGGATGAAAGACGAAAGCCAGCCGGTTTTCGACCGCCCTGAAATCGGCGTGGTTCCGCTCGGAGTCAACAACGTCGATGTGGTTGTCAATTCGAACGTTCTTTTCGCGATGGCCCTGACCGGCCGCAAAGATCTGCCTGGCTACCAGGACTGCGTCAACCTGATTCTCAAAGCCGCCGAAAAGCACGCCTGGCCCGAAGCCGGTCTGTATTATCCGCAGAACATGATATTCCCTTACACTGCTTCACGTGCCTACCGTGACGGCAGTGCCCGCGAACCGGAAATGAAAGCCGCCATGCAGCGTATCATGCGTGATCTGATCGTCGCACAGAAAGACTGGGGCGAAAAAAATCCGACTCGTCGCGGCGCTTTTCCGGGTGGCGACGACAAGAGCGACCACCTCGCTTCGGCTCTTGCGGTTACCACTCTGGTCAATATCGGTCGGCAGAACGCCGTCGAAGCGGGTTTGCTCAAAGAATACGACCAAGCCGTTTTCAGCGGTGTGCAGTATCTGCTGAACCAGGCCATCTGGGACAAACCGAAGAACCCCGAAACCGTCGGTAAATTCAAAACCCCCGGCGATAAATGCGCCACCTGGCTCTCGGGGCTGTTTTTCGCCGCCTCGTTCTGGGATCTCGCCCACTGGCGCTCACAGGCTTTCACCGTCGCCATGGTGCTCGAAGCACTCACCAAATACGCGCTCGCCTACGATTGCGACGATGTTCCAGCCTGCTACCGCAAACTGAAACTCAACTGATTTTAACTTTTTTGCCAGCGAATTCCCGCTGGCAGAAAAAGCTTATTGTGGGCTGGGCTGTTACTTTTATTAGATAATGATTTGCGCTATTCGCGAATAGCGAATATAATTTAGGTATGCTGAAATCACAAGATGTTGTTATCGTTCTGAAGCTGGCTGCGAAAAATGCTGCCGAACTGCCATGGAACTTCGCTTCCCTGGCAAAAGAACTTTGTATGAGTTCATCTGAGGTGCACGCCGGGTTTCAGAGAGCAGTGAAAGCCTCTTTAATCAACCCGCATACCAGACAGCCCAATATCAGCGCATTGTATGAATTTATCACCCATGGTCTGCGCTACGTTTTCCCTCCCGAAAGGGGTGAAGTTACGAGAGGTATTCCTACCGCTCATGCTGCCGATCCATTAAAAAAACACCTGCTCGACGACGGAGAGCTGCCGCCCGTATGGCCAGATCCAAAGGGAAAGGTGCGCGGTCAGGCTTTTCTGCCATTATACAAATCGGTGCCCAAAGCAGCTGAAAATGATCAGAGGCTGTATGAACTTTTATCTCTTGTCGATGCAATCAGAGGCGGAAGAGCCCGCGAACGCGATCTGGCGGCAAAGGAGTTGCAAAAGCAGCTGGAGATTCATTGATGCCTCTTACCGCAAATGAACAGATGCTGTTGACCATCGCCAGCAATCTGCCAGCCCAGTTAAAAGATCATGTTGTTTTTCTTGGCGGTTCCGTTGTTTCCCTTCTTATTACCGATGAAGCTTTCGGCGGTATCAGAACGACTCGCGATGTTGACCTGATTGTTGATGTTGCCGGCCGTTCCGGGTTCCATAATATAGAAGAATTGCTTCGTAAAGCCGGATTCAGCAAGATCCTCGACGATGACCATCCCATAATCTGCCGTTGGCTCATAAATTCGGTGATTGTCGATATAATGCCCTGCGATGAGCAAATTCTTGGCTTTTCAAATAAATTCTAGCTTGTTGTTTCAAGCTAAGCTGTTCTGAAAGGTGACCGTCGTGGCTCAAAATCATTAGTATAAGCAATTTTCCGTTTAGTGTTGCGTCCTCTAATGTTCAAATTTATATTTTATTAACCGCTCTTGTGCTAGAATTATTTCCAATAATACCCATAAGAGAGGGTTTTCAATGGGCCTAACTTTTAGAAAAACTTTAAATGCTGGTCTTTTCAGATTTTCATTTTCAAAAAGCGGGGTTGGCGTATCCTTTGGTTTTGGTGGTTTTCGTTATGGTTTAGGGCCGAAGGGCAATTACATAAGTGTCAATAAGGGGATTTTTCATTTTCGGAAATTTTTATCCTCCTCAAGTAGATCAACAGTCAATGGTATTCAGCATGTTAGCTCTGGTGGAGATAACAACACAGATATTTTAGATACCATAGAGGGATGTTCAAATGACCTGATAGAAGACTTTAAAGCAAAATCTTCCTGTATATCTATTTTCCCTCTGGCGCTGACTCTTTTTGCCATATTATTTTTTGCCCTAATTACGAAAAATGCAGGCACATGGTTAATTGGTGGTATTACAATTCCACTGCTTTTTCTTTTGAATTTTCTCCAAAAGTTTGACCAGGCACGAAAAACAGTGGTTTTGTTTTACGACCTCCCGCCGGAATTAGAAAATAATTATGAGGCATCTTTGACCAAATTTATATAAAAGCGCATAGAAATTTGTTAAACATAAGATTTCATTATTCCCCTTATAGAGGCAGGGTTTCCTTGGAACCTGTTAAATCGTCGAAAGATGGTCTGATGTAACTGATCAAGACTTTCAAAGTATCGGTTATGAA
>JANJUX010000021.1 GCA_024710355.1 Candidatus Rifleibacteriota bacterium | reverse complement strand
TTTTCTTTTTCTGAGGGAACGACCACAAATCTGGCGAGCTTTTCGAGTTTGCGGCGGTTAGCAGCTGTTATTGAGTCCATGTCGCCGAGAACCAGTGACGGGATGATGCCGTATTTAAGGGCGATATTGGCCCCGCCGTCGGCGGCGAAAAAATCGAAATCGGCATAGAATGAGCTTTTTCTGAAAAAATCAGGAGGAAGATCACATTCGCCGTTCAGAAAAACCACCGCCCGCTCATTGCATGGCTGCGGCCCTGGAAATGTTTCACATCGATTCGAACTGGTCAGAACGATCTCCCTGAAAATTGAATAAAACAATGGAAAAATTGAAATTTAAGTAATAGAATAGCCACTGTTTATTGATTGTGCAAAATCTTTTTTTGGAAAATGAATATGGCAGCAGATAGAAGAAATTCAGACGCCCGTCGAGATGACGACAGTTCAGGGGATCGACGGCAGAAATCGGATCGGCGCGCCGCCGCCGGCCGAAGAGAGATTGACCATTCCGAAAAACCGGCGAAGGCAGCATCGGCAACGGGTGCCGGCAAATCGGCAAAGGTGAAAAAAGGGGCTGCGAAAGTTTCTGCAGTTTTCCGCAAACTGGTAATTTTTTTTATTATTTGTGTGGTGTTATTTTCTGTCGGTCTGGTCTACTTTTTTGCCAATCTCGACTCTTTCATGGGTGAGGTTGGCAAGCGGGTAAAGGTGACTATTGACCGGGCTTTTCTCGATCCCGAAAGCCTGACTGACAGAACCACCAGAGCCCGGCTTAACTTCAGGGTCAAGAACTCCCTGCCGATGGGCGTAGTGCTGCAGAATATGAATTTCAGTCTCAATATCAGTGAATACCCGATTGCAAAGGGCATGCAGGCCGCACCGAAGCTGGCAATCGAGGGTGGACACGAGGCCATAGTGCCGGTTGCCTGCAATGTCGATTCAATCATGACCCGCCGGGCCCTGCAGAAAACTATCGAAAAAAACGCCGGGCCTTTGCTTAAAGGCTTGTTGAACCGTGCGCAGGGCAAGGCTGATACTTTCGGTGATGACATCAAGGCCCTGGTAAAGCTGACCGGAACCGCTGAATTTCGTCTTAAAGCCGGCGGCGTCGAGATCCCTTTCACCCGCCAGCTTAACTTCTGACCGCTTAAACAAGCAGAAAAGAAAACCGGGGGCTGTTTCACGTTTTGTGAGACAGCCCCCGGCGCTTTATCGGGCGAGGCTTTTGATTTGCTTTTGCGGCTTTAGAAGAAGCTCATGATATCCTTGTAGGTGACGAACACCAGCAGAGACAGCAGGAAAAGCATACCGGCAAAGTGAATGGTTTCTTCTACCTTCGGGGTAATGGCCAGTTTGAGACCGGCGAGTCTGTTGATGAATCCGAACATGATTTCGAGCAGAACGAAAACGATGCGGCCGCCATCGAGAACCGGCAGGGGCAGAAGATTGATCAGGCCGATGTTGACCGAAAGGATGGCAGTGAGATAAAGCAGGTCGAAAATGCCTTTCGATGACTGGTCCTTGATCATTTTCATGATTTTGACCGGGCCGGCGACGTCAGCCTGGGTTTCGCGAGTGAACATTTTGAACAGACCACCCACGGTCTGAACGATAACGCTCAGGCCATCGTTGATGCCCTTGCTGCAGGCTTTGCTGAATGGCAGGGCCTGAAAGTCGAAGTTGTTAGGAGCGAGAGCGATACCGATCTTGGCAGACCCCATGGTGCCTTCAGGTTTAACCTTGATCGAGAGGGTCTCCTGATCGTGGATTTCGTAGGTGCCGTTGTTTACTGCGAAGTCTTCTTTAAGAATGCCACCGCCGGCCGCAGATTTGCGAATCGGGTGATTGCGGGCAATGCTGAGGGTGATCTCTTTGCCGGCAGAGTTGTTGATAATGGTGATACCATCGCTCCAGTCGCTGATCTTCTGGCCGTCAATGGCAGTAATGATATCGCCGCTTCTGATACCGGCGATATAGGCCGGTTTGTCCTGCGGGGCTTCCATGACCGCGATATTGGTCAGCGGGCCGCCGGCGACGGCGTAGATGGTGATGAACAGAACGATCGCCCAGACCAGGTTCATGATCGATCCGGCTGACAGCACGAGAATCTTGGCCCAGGCCGGACGGCTCAGGTAGCTTTTCGGGTGGTCGGCGGGCACGAGTGGCAGGTCTTCGTCGATCTCTGGTTTTTCGCCTTCAGGAAGGTTCTTTTCTTCATCCTCGACGTTATCCATACCGGCAAGTCTGACAAAGCCGCCAAGAGGAAGTGGCCGCAGCGAGTAGAGAGTTTCGCCCCACTGCTTTTTGATGAGGCGGTTGCCAAAACCGATGGCAAATTCCAGAACCCAGATGCCCGAGAGTTTTGCGGTGACGTAATGGCCAAGTTCATGCACCAGCGCAATACTGACGAGAACGAAGCTGATTGATAAGATTGTTTTTACTGCGATATAGAGAAAACCTAACATCCGACGACCTTTCCTGACAGTTTAGAAAATGAAAACCGTATAACACACCGGGCCGAGAAACAGGATACTGTCTATACGGTCGAGTATGCCGCCATGGGCTCCGAGAAGCGCCCCTGAGTCTTTAACTTCAGACTCGCGTTTAAGTATCGATTCAAATAAATCGGCAAGTTGCCCCAGAATGGCAACCGAAAAAGCAAGGGCCAGCAGGTTCGGGGTGGCAAGTGTCAGCATCTGATAATGACCTGACAGAACGATGAAGACAATGCAGGAAAGGGCGCCGCCGACAGCTCCGGAAATAGTTTTATTCGGGCTGATTTTAGGGGCGAGGCGCGGGCCGCGGATACTCATGCCAAAAGCATAGGCACCGATATCGAGCGCCCAGATCGAGGCAATAAGCACAAAAAGTGTCATGCCGCCGTAAGCCCGCCCAAGCAGCAGAAAAAAGCTGAGGCAGAATGGCAGATACAGCAGGCTGAACAACCCGTGACAGAAGCGGCGGCAACCGTCGCCGCGCAGACCGCGCAGAACTGTCATTGCCATCAGCAGAACGCTTGCCAGGCCGGATGCAAGCAACAGCCCGCGTTCGCCGCCGACGTGAGCGGCCGACATGATCAGCAGGGCGCCGGCCCATTCGGCCAGTGGCAGGCGTTTTTCTTTGCGTTCGAGCATGCGGGTCAGTTCAAATTGCCCCATCAGGCAGATGACAACGAGAAAAATCAGACGGACCATATCGCCGCCGGCTACCAGCAGCCCGTAGACGGCGGGTATTCCGAGCAACAGCACCGGTATTCTTGCCAGCATATCAGTTTTTTGCGAGCTGTTCGCTGATCATGCCAAAACGCCGTTCGCGGTTCTGGTAGGCAAGAAGTGCCTTCAGCAGCTCGACATCGTCAAAATCCGGCCAGAGAACGGGGGTGAAATACAGCTCCGAATAGGCGCCGCGCCAGAGGTGAAAGTTGCTGGTGCGCATTTCACCGCTGGTTCTCACCATCAGATCGACATCGGGGAGTTCTGGCCAGTATAAATTGGCGGCGATCAGCTCTTCGGTTATCTGATCAGCCTTATAGCCTTTGTTGATAATCTTTTTGACCGCGTCGACAATTTCGGCGCGGCCACCGTAATTTATACAGAGATTCAGCGACAGACCCGGGTTGTTCTGCATCAGCTCAGTCGAAATCTGCGCCTGACGGACGATTTCGGGGGCAAGCTCTTCAAGACGGCCAAGCAGTCTGAATTTTACCCCTTCAGCGTGCAGATCGTTGCGTTCTCTGATGATGTAGGCCCTTATCAGGCGCATCAGTGCCGATACTTCGAAACTGGGACGGGCCCAGTTCTCGACCGAGAAGGCATAGAGGCTGATGTGCTTGACTCCGAGGTCGTTGGCAAAGCGCACGACGGTTTTGACGCGGCGCGCGCCTTCCTGGTGACCGCGAATGCGGCTTTTGCCGCGACTTTTTGCCCAGCGCCCGTTACCGTCCATGATTATGCCGATATGGGCCGGGATCTTTGCCGGGTCAAGCTCTTTCAGCAGGCTGGCTCTGAGTGTTTCTCTGTTTTCGGTCATGCGGGCCGCTTTTCAGTCGTCGCCCTTGACGATGGCATCGACCGGGCACACTTCGGCGCATTTGCCGCAGCTGGTGCATTTGTTGGTGATGACGTAGGGAAAGCCGATTTTAATGGCTTTGACCGGGCATACGGGGTGACAGGTGCCGCATGAAACACATTCTTCAGTGATTCTGTACATGTTTTATTTTCCGAGAATTTCGTTTTCCTTGGCGACGAAGACCTTCTGGATGCCGTCGACATACTCGTCAGTCAGTTTCTGAATGCGGTCGAGAGCTTTCTTGCATTCATCCTGAGTGATTTCGCTCTTCTTTTCCATGGCTTTGAGAACGTCGTTGGCGTCTCTTCTGACGTTGCGCAGGGCAACCTTGTAGTCTTCAGCCTTTTTCTTGGCGTTTTTAACGAGGTCGTTGCGGCGTTCTTCGGTAAGCGGCGGAATCGGCAAACGGATAAGGTTGCCGTCATTCTGCGGGTTGAGGCCGAGATCAGATTTCTGAATGGCCTTTTCAATTTCGCTGAGCATGGTTTTGTCCCAGGGCTGGATTACCAGAGATTTTGGATCCGGGGCAGAAACTGAAGCGACGTGCTGAAGGGGAACTTCCTGGCCGTATTGTGAAACCGTGATGCGGCTCAAAAGTGACGGGGTCGCCCTTGAGGTGCGCATGGTCGAATAATCTTTTTTAAGAACTTCAATCGACTGAAGCATTTTGTTTTTAGCATCGTTGATGATCGATTCGAGAGACATTGAAGCAGTTCCTCCTGAAAAAATTAACTTTCGATTACGTCAGTTCCGGTGTTTTCACCGAGGCAGGCGCGCAGCATTATGCCGGGCTCATTGAGGTTGAGAACCTTCAACGGCATGCGGTTGTCACGGCAGAGTGTGATGGCGACGAGATCCATGACGCCAAGATTGCGGGCCAGGACTTCTTCGTAGGTGATCTGGTCAAATTTACGGGCATTCGGGT
Source organism: Candidatus Rifleibacteriota bacterium (assembly GCA_024710355.1). Classification (GTDB taxonomy): domain Bacteria; phylum Muiribacteriota; class Ozemobacteria; order Ozemobacterales; family Ozemobacteraceae; genus Rifleibacterium. The sequence goes on along the minus strand of JANJUX010000021.1, from coordinate 20,625 downwards.
TTTTGGCCGGGTCAGAGTCGTAGACGCCGTCTACTTTTGTGCCCTTGATCAGCACATCGCAGCCGGTTTCGATGGCTCTGAGTGCCGAACCCGAGTCGGTACTGAAATATGGGTTGCCGGTGCCGCACGAATAAAGGCAGACAATGCCTTCGTCGAGATAGCGCCGGGCAAGATCGATATCGTAGGCAAGAGCCATACTGCCCATCGGAATCGCCGAAAAAACCGCAGTTTTTACCCCGGCGGCTTCAAGGTGCTCAGCAAAGCAGATCGCATTCATGACCGTTGCCAGCATGCCGATCGCGTCGGCGCGATGGCGTTTGAGAGCCGGCAGAGTCGTACGGGCGCCCCTGAAAAAGTTGCCGCCGCCGATGACGATACCAGGAGTGATTCCGGCGTTGATCAGCGTCTTTACTTCTGCAGCGAATTTTTCGAGGGTGTTGCGGTCGAAGCCGTAGCCGTCTTTGCCGCCGAACATTTCGCCGCTGAGCTTGAGTAACGGCCTGGTAAATCTGGGTCTGGGCGATAACGAAGCTTGATTCATGTTCTTTCCTGTTATAACCGGGTTTACAGGGTTAGAGACGCCTGCGGCGCAGGCGTCTCTAACATCATACGGACGGATACTTCGGAGAGAGTTTCACTTAACCTTAAGCAGAGGCTTCAGCAGATTTTTCATGCTGAGCGGCTTCGGCGGCTGCGGCTTCACCGCGGGCCCATCTGCGATAGGTGACCAGCTCTATTTTGGCGCCGATTGCTTTTGATACTTCATTGGTAAGGTCAGAGATTGATTTCTTGTCATCTTTAACATAGGCCTGGTCAAGGAGACAATTTTCTTTGAAGTATTTGTTCAATCTGCCTTCTGCAATTGAGCGAATCTTTTTATCGTCCTGGGCAGCGGCAGCCTCAGCAGAAACCGTTTTAATGATTTTGCGAGCTTTGTCTACTGTTTCCTGGTCAATCCAGCCTTTTTCCATGTTGGATTTCATATGGTCTTCGCTGTCAACATGAGCCGGATTGATTTTTTCTTTTTCAAGAGCTTTATTAACGGCTTTTGAAATCAGTTCAGCTTTTGTTTTTTCGACGGCAATGTTAAGTTCTCTGGTTTTTACTTCCTGAGTGATGTTATCGGAAGACAAAGCCATTGGATTCATGGCAGCAACCTGAAGGGCTACTTCGTGGGCGTAGTGAGCCACTTCTGATTTTTTCGCGGCGGCTTCATTTTCGGCTTTGACCTGAATGAGAACGCCAATGCTGCCTTCACCGTGGATATAGGTATCAAAGATACCATTCTGGCCGGCGGCAAAAGTGAGGTGTTCAGCACGGCTTACCGAGATGTTTTCGCCGGTGGTGGCGATTTTTGACTTAACAAATTCTTCGAACGGCTGCCCGTCGACAGTCAGCTTGTTGAGGTCTTCTGCAGTTTTTACAGATGGGGTTTTGAGAACCAGATTCGCGATCTTGTTCGCAAAAGCTGCGAAATCTTCGTTTCTGGCGACAAAGTCGGTTTCACAGTTGACTTCGACAATGGCAGCGGTGCGCTTGTCAGCAGTGGTCAACGGAATTACCAGACCCTGTGAAGTGGTGCGACCAGAGCGTTTGTCGGCTGAGGCAAGGCCCTTCTTGCGGAGGTAGTCAACGGCGGCTTCAAAATCGCCATTGCATTCTACCAGGGCTTCTTTGCATTTCAGCATGCCGGCATTAGTTTTTTCACGAAGCTCTTTTACCATCTGAGCACTTATCTGCATAGTTTCCACCTTTCGCTTCTGTAGCTTAATTAGTCAATAACGAGTTTTTCGTCTGCGTCGTCTGAACCCGCAACCATGCCGAGAGCCGCAGCCATATCGACATCTTCAGTCATGCCGGCTTCAACTTCTGTGGTTTCGCGGAGTTCGCCAAATGACTTGCCTTCGAGGGCTTCGAGAACCGAGTCAGAGATGAGGCTGGTTACCAGCTTTACGGCTCTGATGGCGTCGTCGTTGCCGGGGATGACGAAGTCGATGTTGTCGGGGTCACAGTTGGTGTCAACGACAGAAACTATGGGGATACCGACTTTTTTGGCTTCTGCAACGGCGATTGCTTCTTTGTGCGGGTCGATGACAAAGATGGCGCCGGGCATGCCCTTCATATCTTTGATGCCGCCGAGAGCGCGATCAAGTTTTTCGCGTTCTTTGCGCATTTTAGAGGCTTCTTTTTTCGGGTAAGATTCGATTTTGCCGCTGTCAACGAGGTCGTTGAGTTCTTTGAGGCGGGCGATGCGTTTTTCGATGGTGACGTGGTTAGTCAGCATGCCGCCGAGCCAGCGGTAATTGATAAAAAACATGCCGCAGCGATCTGCTTCCTGCTTGATGATTTCCTGGGCCTGGCGCTTGGTGCTGACGAAGAGAATCGGTTTACCTTCGCGCACGACGCTCTTGATGAAGTCACATGCTTCGTCAAGAAGCTTGGTGGTCTTCTGCAGGTCGATGATGTAGATGCCGTTGCGGGCGGTGAAGATGTATTTGGCCATCTTCGGGTTCCATCTTCTGGTCTGGTGACCGAAGTGTACACCTGCTTCAAGCAGGCTTTTCATTGATACCATAGACATTTGAACTGTACCTCCGAAATATTTCCGTAAAAAGTTAAGTTGGTTCGGTCATGTTAACCGAAAACTGTTCTATGGTCAAGCTCGCTGTCAGGAAAAAACTGCTTGCTGATCGAAGGCATAGCCGAAAAGAACCCTGATGTCAGCTGCTGATCGCGGTATTAGCTTGTGGTTGGTGCGTCGGGCAACATCAGCAACGGCTTCGCGGAAATCGGCGCGTCTAAGAAAGTGGGCATCTGATGCGGGTTTCTGACGTATTGAAAAATATTGCAAAATATTGTAACATATTGACATGAGCAGTGAAAAACTTCTGACTCTCAATGAAATATCCGAAAAACTCCGCGTATCGCGTCACACGGTACAGGCATGGGTATCGCCCAGTTCGCCAAACCATCGCCCGGAGTTCTCGTCACTGGCCAGGCACGCCGGCCGAAAAACCGTATTTCTCGAATCCGATGTCGATGCCTGGCTGGCGCAAAGGCGTGGTGCGGTATATTCAATCAGCTACGGCGAGCGTTCAGCTTACTGGCGCGAGAGGTTCGTTGCCGGCCGCGGCATTCTGAAAGGCTATGTCAAACCTCCGGAAGTGGTCAGAGCCGGGCGTATGGTCTCATTCAGCGAAGGGCTGCTGGCTTTTGACGCGGAACCGCTGCTTGTCTGGCTGACCGATGGGCCGGGTGCTGCCGAGATTTTTTCCCTTGTCGGCAGGGCTGAAGGGCTGGTTCTCGCCGTTCCCCTGGCATTCTGGGTGTTGCGGCGGGCGGGCCGCAGTCATGCCCAGCTTAACCGGATTCAAGAATTCATTCTTGGGCAGAATGTTTTTGAACTGGCGCCGTTCAATGAAGATGCCCTTAAACGGTCGCTTGAACTGCCGCATTCGGCCGGTGAAATGTCGTTGCAGGCATACTGCTGTTCTGTTGCTGCCGGTGCTGCGATGTTTCTGACCGGAAACCGCCACCTGCTCAAATTGCCGGGCCTACCTGTGTGCAGTTTTTAAAAAAAATCCCCATCCATGGTGAATAACTGATATAATTTTCTGAGCTGTTTTGACTCACACATTAAAGAAGCCAAGGAACGCAGTTTATGATAGAGGAAATCCTGCTCAGTCTACAGGATAAACTGAGAAGCCACGACTTTCTTGATAACGAACATGCCCTGGATAAGCTCGCATCGCTGCTGCAGTCGCAGAATTCAGAAAAGCAGAAAAAGGTCATTTCGACAACCCTGCCGATAGCTCTTGCCAGCAAATTTGAGAGCATTCAGAAAAAAGCCGTTCAGATAGTCATAAACTACCCGACTATCCTCAAAGACGTTCTGCCGGCTCTGCGACTGTCTTCTGACATGACCGTCAGATTCTGGGCCTTCTTTATTCTCATAGAACTTGGCTTCATTCGCCAGGAAGAACTGCTGGATATTCTCAACAGCCGCGAAAATGACGAAATACGCAAAATTTCTCTTGAAGCGCTCTCGAAAAACCCTGATAAAAAGGTTATTCTCGCCTTTCTCGAAAAAATCAGCGACCCGAGCTGGATAGTTCGCAAACAGGCAAAAAGAGCTCTCATAGAGCAGGGTGATTCGATCTATCAGATCATCCAGGAATATTTTCAAAGCTGTTCGAGCCAGCAGAAATACGAATGTATCAAGCTGATCCCGCTTATTCTGCGCGAAAAAGCCTTTACGCTGTTTCAGCGCATGCTCGAGTCAGACCGCAATGGGGTTTTCAAACCCTACATCTGTGCCGGTCTGGGTGAAATAAAAAATGAGAATTCGCTGAAAACATTGTTGAGCCTGCTCGACGACGAGTCCATGGTCGTCAGACAGGAATCGATCAAAGCGCTCAGCAACTGGGGCCGTGAAGTTGTACCGCATGTTCTCGCCATCTTTCCGACTGCCAGCAAAGACACCAGATTGAGCATGATGAACCTGCTTGGCAGAGTGCTGGGCCTTGAAGTCGTTAAGCTGGTGCAAGAAAAGTTCGGTCAGCCAACCCAGGACACCAAATACTATCTGCTGACCGCCCTCGGTGAGGTGCGCGACCCTTCGGTAATCACCGAACTGTTGCCCTTTATCAAGGACGAATCGATCTTCATTCAGGATTACGCCCATCGCATCATCGTGCAGCTTGGGGTACATGCGGTCGATCCTTTGCTGGCTTGCCTCGATACCGAAGACGAAGATCTGATAATCCAGGTTCTGAAGATTCTCGGGGTCATCGGTTCAAAAGAGGCGTTGCGACCGCTGCTGTTTCTGATCGATAACTCTAAAAACACGCTTGTGCGCACCTGCGCCATCGAAGCCATCTCAAAACTCCAGAAATTCGAGTTGATCGCCGGGCTGCTGCTGCTCAAACTCGATGATAAAGACCTGTCGATCAGACACACGATTGTCGAAAATCTCGCTCGTCAACCGCGTAAGGCATTTTTGAAAGAACTGGTTGCGGCCTGTTTTGATAACAGCGCAGATATGGCCTGGTGGTCGCGCGAAATTCTCAAACGCCGCGACTACTTTGGCGTTACCTCGTTTCTGAATCTTTTTGACAGCTCATCTGACGTTGACAAAGACCGCATGATTTCGCTCGTGTCGAAACTTTCCGAAGATCAACTCGACGCGGTTCTCAAAAACGAAAAAATAACTCTCGACTCATTGCGGCCCGAGAATGTCGAAACCCGTGTTTTGCGCCGCAAATTTGCGAAAGAAAACATCTCAGATCTTAAAGAGCTGCTCTATTACCTTCACGAGGAAAAAGGCTCCGACCTGCATATCTCTATTGGCCTGCCGCCAAGCATAAGAGTGCACGGCGAACTCGTCAGAACCACATTCGAAACCATTACCCCTGAAAAAAGCCGGTTTCTGCTGTTTTCGATCATGAACGATGCCCAGAAGCGTGAGTTCAACGAACGCATGGAACTCGACTTTTCATACGAAATCTCTGACTGCGCCCGTTTCCGCGTTAACGTCTTCATGCAGAAAAATGGTATGGCTGGCGTTTTTCGTATCATTCCGAATACGGTGCCGTCTTTCGATGAACTGTCGATCGACAAGTCGATCATGGAAAAGATCTGTAACCACAAGGCCGGTCTGATTCTCGTCACCGGAGCCACCGGCTCTGGTAAGTCGACGACTCTTGCTGCCATGATCGACCACGTTAACCGCATGCGCTACGATCATATCATTACCATCGAAGACCCGATCGAGTTTGTGCACCCGCATAAGCGCAGCGTTGTCAGTCAGCGCGAACTCGGCACCAATACCCTTTCGTTTTCGAACGCCCTGAGAAGTGCACTGCGCGAAGACCCTGACGTCATTCTCGTCGGCGAAATGCGCGATCTCGAAACCATGAGTCTTGCCATTGCCGCCTCAGAAACCGGTCACCTGGTCTTTTCGACTCTGCACACGATTAATGCCTACGAGTCGATTCACCGTATCGTTGGTTCGTTTCCGGGTGATGTGCAGCAGACGATCAGAATGCAGCTTGCCGGCACTCTCAGGGGTATCGTTTCACAGCGCCTGGTTCCGGCTTATCTGTCGGCCGGCCGTGTTCTGGCTTACGAGGTTCTTGTTGGCTCAACGCCGGTTCGCCGCTGCATTAAAGAAGACAAGAGCGATCAGCTGCTGTCGATCATGCAGACCAGCCGCGGTGATGGCATGATCACCATGGACCAGTGTCTCGAAGATCTCGTCGTCAGCAAGAAGATCACTTACGAAGATGGTCTTAAACACGCCGAGGACAAAAAAGACTTTCAGAAGCGCCTCGAAGAAAGAATCGGCAAGGGCAGCGCCAAGGCTTATGGTCTGCCGGCCTCTGAGGGCAGCAAGCCCGAAAAGCCTGTGCCGCAGCCGCCACGCCCGGCTGGCCCGGCTGCCAAGAGCTGATCCTGAACCGAGATATATAAAATAAAAAGCGGTCTGCTGCATGGTTCTGCAGCAGACCGCTTTTTATCGGTGTGTTACCACTTGACCTTGAAGGATTTGACCGGTTTTTCGATGCCCTTCAGCTGATGGGTGCCATATGGTTCGATCTCGAAGATCTGGCGGTTGATGCGCTGCAGGGTGTTCTCTGAAATGACGATTTCGAAGGCATCAGCGACACCTTCGAGACGGGAAGCAAGGTTGACCGCGTCGCCAAGAACGTCGTTTTCGGTTCTGATGACCGAGCCGCTGTTGACGGCAATTCGGATCGCCAGCTGGCGTTCTTCGGGTACTGTCTGGTTGAAGGCGGCCAGCTTGCGCTGAATCTCGATCGCGGCGAGTATGGCATTGTTATGGTTCTCGAATACCACCAGAAACGCATCACCAATCTTTTTGAGGGCGTCGCCGCTGTATTTCTCGAAAACCGGTTTGAGAATTTCGTCGTGTTGCTTGAGCATCGACATGACTTCCGAGAGTGATGCCTTGCTGCTGAAAGCGGTATACCCCTTGACGTCGGTGAACATGATCGACAGGTCGAGAGTGTGGCTGACCTTGATGAGCTGGTCGTATTTTTCGAGCTCTTCGAGAGCCTGTCGCCTCTTTTCGAGCACTTCGTCGAGATGATTGTCTGAGAGAACGACCTTGGCTTCGCCTTTCGGGCGCAGCAGGGCCGGGTCAACCGCGCCGCCGACACTCTCTATCATATCGACAAGGGCTTTGCGGTCGATTTCATTTTCGAGAGTTTCGATATGTTCGCAGAGAGGCTCAGTGATCAGCTTGCCAAGACTGAGAAAGAAATCAGTAACCGCGCCCTTGAGCCTGAAATCTTCATGGAAGAAATAGCGTGCCAGGGTCTTTACCGCGCGCTTCATGACATCGGGCTCTTCATTGGGCATCAGGGTTTCCATGATCGAGAAAGCGATGCGTCTGTCTTCAATCGAGTCGAGGGCGATGATGCAGCAGAAGCGGTAAGCCTTGCTCGGTGAAGTGAGGCCCTGTACCAGGCCTTCCGGATTGCTGTGGTAGACATGCCCGAGAATTTTGCCGACGCGGTCAACGTCTGCGAGGGTAATTACTTCTGATCTGCGGTTCAGCAGCTGGTCAAGCATGCGTAAAAATTCGGGTCGGCCATGTGATGCTGTCTCCAGCATCAGGTCAAGCATCATGTCCGGCTGGCAGGTTTGCAGAAAATCTTCTACGGCTTTGACCGAAGTCGGGAAAGGGTTGCGGGCCAGACATGAAATGATCGAGCGCAGGTTTTTCATGTTTTTTTCAACCTGCAGCTGTCTGGCAACGACTTTGACGTCTGCTTCGGTCAGAGATTTCCAGCTCGCTACCGCTTCAGAGACATAAAATCTGACCGTTTCGTTTGAATGGCTGAAGCCAAGAAAGACCGTGCGACGCAGGTTCGGGTTTTCGGCCTTTTTAAGCAACTGCGAAAGCCAGCGCGCCACTTTTTCGTCGGGGTGGGTCAGCAGGTTGAGAATTGTATTGACCACATCTTTGGAAGAAATCTCGGGGACAGAAGCGAACACCGTTTGAATACGCAATTCGTCGCTGTTCTCAAGAAATTTGGTTACCGCCGGTACCGCGTCTGGGTGGTTCATCGAGAGCAGAGCCGAAACGATATGTGGCATCAGGTTTGGCTCGGTACCGTCTTCGAGAATGTTTTTGAGTGTGATTACCGCTTTGGGGCCAATCATCAGCAGTGCTTTACGCGACCAGAACTGCACGTCGTCAGAGGGGTCATTAAGGGCTCTGACGATTGCCGAGACCGAAGCGTCACCGTAATTGACCAGACAATTGGCTGCAGCATTTCTCACCGGCCAGTTACAGTCACCGAGAAGCTTGATCAGGACATCGATGAGGTTCTGGTCCGGGGCGATCTTCTGGAGAACACCGAGCAGAAACAGGCGCTCCTGTTTGTTGCCCGATTCAAGAATTCTGATGATCGGGTTCAATGCCAGGCCGCCGATTGAACCGATGATTTTGATAATCTGAAAGCGCAGATTTTCGTCTTCGGTGCCGAGATTGCGCAGCAGCAGTTCAAGATTCAGATTCGGCTTGACCGCCAGGCAGTCTGAGGCGTAGTCAGACACGATGCGGTCGTGATCTGAAAGGCAGTTGATCAGGGTCATCGTCGCTTCGTCGCTTTTCAGGCGTGCGAGGTTTTCGATGGCGAGCATGCGGTGTTCCTGGTCATTGGCCGAAAGCAGGCGCTGAATCAGCGGCATCGACTTTTCGCCGAGCAGGTTCACGAGAATGCGTACTATTTCGTATCTGATCAGCGAATCGGCTTTGCTGAAAGTTGCGGTCAGCCGGTCAAAAACTTTGGGCCCGAGCTTCAGCAGCTGTTCGGCCGTGAGCCGCCTGATAGCCCAGGAAGGGTCAGCGAGACGATGGATGAGAAAGTCTATCGCCAGCGTTGTTCCGAGTTCGCCGAGAGCTGATACGATTGCATAGCGCAGCGGAAAGCCACCTTCGTCGTAAAACTTCTGCAATTCTGGTATGACAGCATCCTGACCGATTTTTACGAACAGGGCAATAACGCTGTTATTGGGTATTTTTGCGGGTGTCGAAATGATTTTGCGCAGATCATCGAGAATTGTGGTGCCAAACCCGAGCAGTTGCTCGAAGCAAAGCTTGCGAACGGCCCAGTTTGGGTCGTTGAGCATCTGATAAAGGGCTCTGGCATTCTCGATCTTTTTCTGGGCGGCAATGGCGCGTACCGCGTAGCCCCGCAGCTCTGAATCCTTGCTGGTGAGAACGTGCCTGATGCAGGCCAGTGACTTATCACTGCCGATATGGCCGAGAATATTGAGAATCCAGTAGAACTGGTCGACGTTGGCTTCTGACAGTGAGCCTTCGAGCAGATCGCTGATGTCTTCGCCCCATTCTCGCAGAGTTTTGGCGGCGGCCTCGCGCTTATGCCACGCCTTGTCGCTTAAAAGGCTGATGATGGCGCGTACGGCATCGGCTGAGTGTTCAATCAGAAGCGCGCTAAGCCCCTCACGCCAGAGTGCATCATCTGTGCTGTTGATAAGTTCGTATGGCGACCGGCTCATCAGGTTTCCTCAGGCTGGTTTGATTGTTTCAGGCATCTTGATTGCAAACCTAAGATTAACATATAATCGACCTGTATGTGAATATATTTAGGGAGACTGGTATGCCTCTTTATGAATTTTGTTGCACTGACTGCCGGAAAAAATTTACGGTTTTGTGCCCGATCAGCAGTCGTGACGAGACTCGCGCCTGCCAGCATTGCGGCTCACAGAAAACCTCGCGGCTGGTTTCACGCGTTAAAACCGTTCGCAGTGAAGAACAGCTGATGGAATCGCTCGCCGATCCGACAAAAATGTCGGGAATCGATGAAAACGACCCTCGCACTTTCGCGACCTGGGCGAAAAAAATGGCCCGGGAAATGGGCGAAAACATGGATGACGAGATCGAAGCCATGGCTGCCGAAGAGTTCGCGGGCGGTGGCGCAGGTGAAGATGTGGTCAGCCCGGGGGCTCAGGGGTTGCCTGCCCCAGACAGCGACGACCAGTCATAAATCTGTCTCAGTGCCTCATACACCGAAGCAGCTGCTGCTGATGATACATTGATGCAGCGTGCCTGTTGCAGCATTGGCAGGGTTATCAGACCTTTGGCTGCCTGCGCGTGTTCGAATATCCTTGTCGGCAGCCCGGTTGATTCTGAGCCAAAAACCAGGGCATCACCGTGCTGGTAGCTTACTGCCGCGTAGTTTTGCTGGCCGTGCGCTGACAGGTAGAAGACCCGCCTGTTGTTTGCCCATGCGAAAAATTCGTCGAGGTCGTTGAGAATGACCGGGTTGAGAGATTTCCAGTAATCCATGCCGGCACGCTGCAGTGCCGCGTCGGTGAGTCTGAAGCCGAGTGGCCTGACCAGCACCAGCTCGGCGCCGGTTGCGGCACAGAGCCTGGCTATATTACCGGTATTTTGCGGGATATCAGGCTCGATCAGCACAACACTCAATGTTTTTTGGTTCTGCTGTGGTATAAAAAACTGCTGATCCGACATTTTCTGCCCTTTCTTAAGGTTTTACAATCAGTTTCGGGTGGCAGCGACCATATAGAAGCTGACCTTGAATGACCCGTTTCTGTCAGTTCTTTCACTGCGGTCGATTTCGAGGTTCACAAAGCCGTGCCGCCGCCACAGCTTCTTGATTTCAGCCCGATCGAAGAAATGAATGGTGCCAAGACCGGCAACCGGGCCGCCGGCCACATTGCGCCAGCTGTGTGCATCGATCTTCTCGCCGGTGCCAAAGCCGGTTGTGGCACGGGTAAACAGCACCGAAGCGAAAAATCTGCCGCCTGGTTTCAGGGTTCTGCTGATTTCTGACAGAATTCTGTCGACTCCGGCCGAGCTGTTTGATGCAAGAGCGCCGATTTCGACGACTGCGTCGAAACTGGCATCTGCGAACGGCAGTTGGCCGGCGTCGGCCTGCAGCAGATGCGGTTGCGAACCTTCACTGCGGCAGAGGTCTCGGGCTCTGGGCAGAGCGGCGAAGGCTCCGTCAAAGGCAACGGTTTTGAAGCCTTCGCGGCAGAGATACCAGGTATTGGCGCCGGTGCCGCAGCCGAGATCGAGTACCCTGGTTTTTTGGCGCTGTGCCGCCGGAAAATTTCTGGCCATGAACCTGACGAGTTCTTCGGCGGGGTATTTACCCCAGTTTCTTGTTTCGTGCACTTCGTTCCATTGCTTGTCAAAGGTTTTCATCGTTGGCTCCGTAGTGATAATGCAGAAGAATCTTCGGGGTCAGCCCGGTAAGTTTCTGCCAGCGCTGAGAAAACGACGCGTATTTTTGCTGGTCGAGAATGCGTCGGCCGATAAAAAAATCATGACGCTGTGCCGAAAAACCGCCCTTGAAGCGGAACAGGCTGTCGTCATCGGCGAGCGACAGCCCGCCGCCGAGATGCAGCAGTTGCCGGCCAGTGCCGCAGAGCCTGCGGGCAAATTCGAGCATCAGAAACGCATTGGCCTGGGTGTGCAGCAGCTGCTGGTCTGAGGCGCCGAGATGGTAGTGGGCGCTGGTCTGGTCGAGCAGATATATTGCCGCGGCTGCCAGGCGACCATCGGCAGTGAAAGCGCCGGCGTAAAAGCAGCTTTCTTCGGGCAGTGCCGCGAGCGCGGCGAAATACTGCTGCGAGAAGCGGTAGTAGGCTCCGGCTTCGACACGCTGCATGGTTTGCGCATAGAGCGGCGCAAACTCTGCCGGGTCAGCCAGGCGGCGCAGGCTCAGGCCGAGTCGGCCGGCCTTTTTCCAGTTGCGCAGGCGGGCAGCCGAACAACCATTTAAGACGGCTTCAGGCCCGGCTGTGAGATCGATGCTGACGGTAATGCGGTTATGGCTGACCTGACAGGCCGGATCGACACAGGTTTGAAAAGAAGTGAGCGGGTTGAATCTGATAAATTCAGAGACGACGCGGTTTTCTGCGGCCCAGTCGTTCATCAGCCGGTAAAACTCGCCGATCTGTTCTGATTTTAGATTGAAAAACGCCGGGCCACCGTAGCCATAAGCGGTTTCGAGATCGATTTCGCCGTTGCCGCCGACCGCTTCAGGCACCCGCTTCATCAGAAACGGGTAAAAGGCCTGCCCGTTGCCGCCGTGGCCGTCATCGTCGACACAAAACAGGGCCGCCGGCTGGCCATCGCCGTTTGCTGCGGTTATGGCGTGCCAGGCATAGCTGTAATAAATTTTACCGCTGAATTCGGGCAGTTGCGCAAAAACCTGCTGCCAGCGTTCCGGTTGCGTTATGAACTCAAGATACAAAATCGACGACCTCGCCGAGATGCTGCCAGGTAAGGGGTTCGTCGGCGGCAATGTCTTTGAGCAGGCGCCGGTTCATCGCCTGCGGCAGCAGTTCGGGGTGAATTCCGGCTGCCGGCCGTTTTATGGCGACATTGCGGCCATCGATGATGTCGCCGGCGCGCAAGTCACGGGCAGCGACCAGCCCGCGCCTGACGAGCGGCAGGTTCTGTTCTTCACTGCGGGTTGGCTTTTTAAGACCGTCACCAAGCATAGTGACCGTGCGCCTGATTGCCCTGACCATCGCGGCAAATTCTTCGGGCTGCATCGATGCCGCATGATCTGGCCCGGGCATGCTCCGGTCGAGAGTCAGGTGTTTTTCGATAATTACCGCTCCGAGTGCCGTTGCTGCGACTGCAGCCTCGCAGCCTTCGGTGTGGTCTGAAAAACCAACCGGCAGGTCGAATGCCTGGCGCATGGTGGCAATGGCTGCAAGATTGGTTTCATTGGCCGGTGCCGGGTATTCGGTCGTGCAGTGCAGCAGAATGATTTCGGGGGCCCCGGTATCACGCAGGCTGGTTATCGCCTTTTGCACTTCTCCAAGCGTGCCCATGCCCGTCGAAAGAATTACCGGTATTTTCTTGCAGCCGATGGCCGCAAGAAACGGCAGATTGGTCAGTTCACCAGACCCGATTTTTATGGCTGCCGAGCCGATACCGCAAAGCAGGTCGAGACTTAACTGTCCGTCAGGCGTCGAAAGAAACATCAGGCCGCGACTTTCAGCGTAGTCTTTCAGATCGCCAAAATCGGCAAAATCAAGTTCGAGACTTTTCAGCAGCTGATACTGGTCGGTTGCCGCCACTTTCTGCTGGTAGGGAGCGGTAGCAGCATATTGCCCGGTGCATTCAAAGGCCTTGAACGTCTGAAATTTGACGATATCGGCCCCGGCTTCGGCTGCCGCATCGACCAGGCGGCGTGCCAGTTCGACACTGCCGTTGTGGTTGACGCCGGCTTCGGCAATGATGACCGGCCGGGTTGTAAAACGCTTCAGGAAATTACTGGGCATGGTTAACTCTTGAAGCTGGCGGCGTCAGCGTAGGCCTGCTGGTTTTCGCGAACCCATGCAATGGTTTGCTGCAGACCGGTTCTGAAATCGACAGCGGGCTGCCAGCCGAGCTCGCGGCGGGCTTTTTCGGCGTTACCGAGCAGGCGCATCACTTCTGAATCTGCCGGCCGGTCGCGGCTGGCATCGTGCTCGATTTCGATGCGGCTGCCGACCAGTTCAGCTATAAGATCGGCGGTTTCGCCAATGGTCTGCGCTCTGCCGGTAGCCAGGTTATAAACTTCGGCGCGCCCGGGGGCGTGCTGTGCTGCAGCCAGAAAACCTGCGGCCGTATCGCTGACAAAATTGAAATCCCGCACCGGGCGGGTGTCGCCCAGCTTGACACAGCGGCTCTGCAGTGCCTGGGCGATGATCGTCGGTATGACCGCCCGCAGCGACTGACGTGGCCCGAAAGTGTTGAAGGGCCTGATAATGGTCACCGGCAGCCCGAAGGCGCAATGGTATGAGTTGCCGAGCATGTCGGCCGAAATTTTGCTGGCAGAGTAGGGCGATTGCGCCTGCAGCGGGTGCTCTTCGTCGATTGGCACGCGCTGTGCGGTGCCATAAACTTCGCTGGTCGAGGTGAGCACTGTAAGCCTGGTTCTGTGCCGTCTGGCCGCTTCGAGAATGTTGAGGGTGCCGTTGATATTGGTTTCGACGTAGCTCTGCGGCGCCGTATAAGAGAAAGGGATGCCGATCAGCGCTGCCAGGTGAAAAATCGTATCGCAGCCGTCGACAAGGCGGTCAACCATGAACGGGTCGCGAATGTCGCCGGCAACGATGGTAAGGTCTGGGTGGGGCGCAGTTTTGGCCAGCCAGCCCGTGTCTGATTTTGAATTGTAACGGGTCAGCGCTTTGACTTTGGCACCGGCAGCAAGAAGTGCCTCGGTCAGATGACTGCCGATAAAACCGGCCGCACCAGTAACGGCCACCGTTCTGTCTTTGAAAAAATCAGTATTCATATTGACCTGCCAGCGAGGCGAAGTTGTCGCGAGCTTTCGAATAATCGTGCGGGTTGCCGATGTCGAGCCAGAATTCTGAGACCGGGTAGCAGCTGACGCCGCCCTGGCGACTGATCGCCAGTTTGATGAGGTCTGGCATGTCGAGCTTCTCGCCCGGCCTGACGTGTTCGAGCATAGACGGTTCAATAACGTAGACGCCGGCATTGATGAAGATGCTGTGAGACGGCTTTTCTTCAATATCGATCAGTTCATCGCCGCGCATCTGCAAAACCCCGTAAGGTATCTGAAAGCTGAATTCGCGGGTGCAGACCGTGAGCGGTTTGGCGCCGGTCTGGTGAAATTCCAGCAGACTGCCGAAATTGATGGGTGATAGAATATCGCCGTTCATGAGAATGAATGGCTCGGTTGGGCGCTCAGGCAGCAGTGACAGCGAGCCCGCAGTTCCGAGAAAAATTTCCTCTTCGAGAAAACTCAGGTTCACCCCGGCGACCGGGTGCTCGGCAAAGTAACCGCGAATCTTTTCGGCCTTGTAATTGATCGAAACAAAGATGTTCTCGATGCCGTGCCGTCGCAGTTGCTCGATGATAATCGCCAGAATCGGTCTGCCACCCACCGGCAACAGAGGTTTGGGGGTGTCGCGCGTTATCTCGCCAAGGCGTGAGCCAAGCCCGCCGGCCATGATTACCGCCAGATTTGGTCGCGGTTTGCGGGAAATAAGGTCTTTGAGCTGCACCAGTCTGACGACATGCATCTGACGATCGACTACCGGCAGGTGCTTGATCGAGCGGTTGGTCATCAGAAAAAGCAGTTCGTCGTCGGGCGTGTTTTGCGCTGCGGTGATCGGCTTTCGGTTCATCAGGTTTTCGATTGGGCTGGTGAGATCGGCGCCGCGAATGATGCCGCGGCGAATATCGCCGTCGGTTACCGTGCCGATCAACTGCTGTTGCTCATCAACCACCAGAGCGATTTCGAAGGCGGTGTCGTCGATGACCCTCAGGGTATCGAGTATGCTGGTCTGCGGCCCGATGAGAATCTTTTCGAATGAACGGCTGATAAGTCACCTCGCAGGTATCTTCAGATTCAGAAAACATAGCAGAATTGGCGCCGGTCGTAAACAGGTTTTGCTCTTTGCTGCATTTTTATCGGCCGGAATATGTTAGAATTTTGCAAACAAGGTCTTAATGTGAGGTTTTCATGGTCGAGATGATTGAACAGCGCAGATGGAAGCTTATCTGCGGCATAATCGCCGGGTTGCTGCTGCTCGTATTCATTAAAAACGCCTGGGTCTGCGATGATGCCTACATCATTTTCAGGTCGATAGAGCAGCTTTACGCCGGCAATGGCCCGAACTGGAACCCGCACGAAAGGGTGCAGGCTTACACCAGCCCTCTTTGGTATTGGCTTCTGGTGCTCCCACGGGCGGTTTCGTCCGACCATTTCTTCAACTTTTTTCTGCTTTCGCTGGTTATTTTTCTGGTTCTTGGTCTGAGAATCCGCAGATATTTCGGCGACAGCCGCAGCTGCGCGATCTTTCTCTGCCTGGCCGCCGGCTCGAACGCTTTTTTCGACTTCACCACTTCCGGACTCGAAAATATTCTTGCCTATCTGCTGACAACCCTGGCCTTTCTCTACGGCCTCGAAGCCATGCATGCCGACCCGGCTTCACCGCAGGCTGAAACCTTTTTTCAGCGCAGTCTCTGTGCATTTGCCCTGCTGCCGGTCTGCCGCCACGATCTTGTGCTGGTCGGGCTTTTGCCGGCCCTTGTTCTGATCAGACATTTCCGGGGAAAAGGCCGGTCGCCGGCCGGCAGTCTGCTGCTGCTTTTCGGGCCGCTGCTTGCCTGGTCAGCATTTTCACTGACTTATTACGGGGCGCTGTTTCCGAATACGGCATACGCAAAGCTTTCGACCGGTATCTCCCGTTGGCCGCTGCTGCGTCAGGGTTTTTATTATTTCTGGGAAACCTTTGTCGGCGACCCTCTGACAATGCTGGTCATTGCCGGCGGACTCGTGGCCGCAGCCTTTGATAAACGGCCTTTTATGAGGTCGGCTGCGGCTGCTGCCGGGTTGTATCTGCTCTATATTCTCTGGGCCGGCGGCGACTTCATGCGTGGCCGCTTTTTTTCGGTACCCTTTCTTGTGGCGCTCATACTTCTAGTTGAATCGGGCGTGATCGAAAGGTTGTCTGCAGCCAGAGCTTCGCTGGCCCGGGTGGTGCCGGTCGTTCTGCTGGCTTATCTTCTGCTGTTTCCCCATACTCCGATTAACACCTGGCTCGGCTTTCAGGATTTTTCGGTCAACAACGGTATTGCTGACGAAAGAGGCTATTATTTCGACGTCTGTTCTCTTTACGCCTATCTGCACAGTGGCCCGGGTGAGATTTTTCCTGATTTTGAATGGAGCCAGATCGGCAGGCAGATTGCTGAAAACGGGGTGGGGTATCTTGAAAATGATTTTAACGGTATGCTCGGCTTCTGGGCCGGGGTTAAGCCGATCATCGTCGACCGGCTGGCCCTGACCGACCCGTTTTTGGCGCGGCAGCCGGTTAGCGCGCAGACAGCCTGGCGCGTCGGGCATTATAAGCGCGCGGTGCCGGCAGAATACCGTTCGAGTCTTGAAAATGGCAGAAATATGTTTTCAGATACTGAGACAGCAGCTTTGTACGATAAAATTCTGCTTGCCACCCGTGAGCCGCAAATTTTTTCTTTTAAAAGGTTGCTGGCAATTGTAAAATTAAATCTCGGCATAAACTGAAGTCAGAAGAAAATGCCGGCCTGGAGTGGGAATAATGAAACATCTCGAACAGATTGCCGAAGCACTGCGGGGCCTTGCTGACCGTTATGGTATCACCATAACTGAGGTTCCTGACCGGTTGCGCGAAAAAATTCTGCATGTTACCGGCCCGGCCTGCTCAGCAGACCTGGATCTCGTTTTGCAGCCGCTGCGTGACAATCTGCTCCGCCAGATAAGGGTCAGAGCCGGCAATAAGGTCGAAGAACGTGTCGTTGCCAGTGCTGTAGAAGCGACTGCTTCCCTTGAAGGTTTTTCAAAAGAAACCGCCCGGCAGGTTGTTGATCTCTGGGCCGGCATTTTCAAGGTTAAAACGGTTAAGAAGCTTGTTGAATCAGAGGAACTCGACGAATTTGACCGGCTCGAAGCCGATTTTATCATCAAAGATGACATAAAACTGGTGACCGATGAAAGCGTTGAAAAGGTTTTTAATCCCTTTGATTCGGTTTCAAAGGTGGTTGAGCCGCAGGTTGCCGATTACGATGGTAAATTTGGCGATTGGGCCTCTGAAAATGTCACCGA
Organism: Candidatus Rifleibacteriota bacterium; assembly: GCA_024710355.1. Classification (GTDB taxonomy): domain Bacteria; phylum Muiribacteriota; class Ozemobacteria; order Ozemobacterales; family Ozemobacteraceae; genus Rifleibacterium. The sequence continues at coordinate 2,992 of JANJUX010000021.1, read as the reverse complement.
ATTTTCTATCAGCGCCGCCGAAAACCAGATCAGTATCAACGTCGAGAGTTTTGACGCCAAACCGGTGCCACTGGCTGACAGTCGGCGTTCTGGTCACCAGGAAGCAAAAGACAGTCAGGGCAAAGGCCGCCGGAAGCGCGGCGAAAGCAAACCGGAACTTGAATTTGAAATGGGTATTGCTGCGCCGCCTTCGTCATCACCTACTGCGAAATACACGATAGATGATGCTTTTAAACAGTTGCGCAACAATAATTTTGATCTGGCATCGAAAATAATGATGGAACTGGCGCGCGGTGGCAACAGCAAGGCTCAGTTTCACCTCGGCGAATTCTACCTGATGGGTACCGGTGTCGAGATCAGCGAGGAAAAGGCCAGATACTGGCTGCGCAAGGCTGCGGCGCAGGGCTCTTTTCCTGCCAAACAGAAGCTCGAAGATCTTGAAAGCAACGATGGTTCGAGCGGCTGTTTCGGCTGCTTTTTTACGATTGTGGTTGTCGGTGGCGCCCTGAAATTGCTCTCGGTATTGGCCGGTCTTTAAGTTTAGGCCGGTTTCTGGCGTCGGTTGATTGTTTCAGTTGATAACCCAGGCAGACAGCAGTAGAGCAAAAGAAGCGAACAGCAGCAGCGATGATGCGATGACATGGTTTGTCGGGTTTGTTAACGACCTGCTCACCTGAAACGGCCGCCCGGCAATCAGTACCGTGCCGGGTTCTGAGGCCGGTGCCTGCATGAAAAAGCCGAAAAGCGCCGCAAAGTAGTAGATACTGCCAAAAACCATCCCGTAAAGCCCGCTTTTGAACAGAGGGCTCATTCTGGTGATTGCGTCTGCATATTTGATCAGAAGGGAATGTAACAGATTGCCGCCCTGCAGCAACAGCAGCAGGGCGAGAGCGGTAAATATTAACTTATTATGGCTCATTTTTGTTACCAGGCTGTCCGGACCGTTAACCGATTTTACTTGTAACTTAATCAACACGCGAACCGGTAAATCTTAACAGAGCCGGTTAAAAAAGTCACAAAATTTCGCTTGACGCGACGCAGCAAAAAATGTCATAATCGCAGCATAAAAATACAGGCAAGGGAGTACGGTTTTGAGTCACACTGCATTAGTCTGGTCCGCGTTGATTGTTTATGTTGTTATCACTTTCGCCCTTACGATCAGGGGTATGCGCCGCACCAAAGATCTGGCGAGTTTTGCCGTCGGCAACCGTGATATCGCCCCGGGTTGGGTAGGTCTGTCGCTCACTGCGCAGCTTACCAGTGTCGCCACCTTTGTGGTTAACCCTGGCCTGGTGTATCATTACGGTCTTTCGGCTCTTCTTGGCCTGGGTTTTGCTGCCGGCATGGGCATTATCACCGGTCTTTGCATGCTTTCCGGCCCGTTCAGAAGTGTCGGCGACAAGGTAAAAGCTTTGACGATTCCGCAATGGATCGGTGCGCGCTATGAATCGAAGGGCCTGCGCCTGTTTTTTGCGGTGATTTCACTGTCGCTGATCAGTTTTATCGTTCTGATCGCCGTCGCGATTGCTCTGACGCTTTTCAGTCTGCTGCAGATGACCGATATCAACCAGACCACCTGGCTGGTAGTCGGCGTCATGGCATTCGTTTTTTCATACACTCTGCTGGGCGGTGCCAATACTTCGACTTACACCAATGCGATTCAGGCCCTGGTCATGCTGCTTGTCGGCCTGATTTTGATTTTCAGCGGCTATGAGCACTTTACCAGCGGCGAAGGCCTGTTTGCCAAGCTTGCCGCGATTGACCCGGGTCTAACTGCAATGACCAATGCCGGTTCACCATTTTTCCGCAATTTTCTTGAAGTTTTCTTCTGTAATTTCCTGGTCGGGCTCGCGATCGTCTGTCAGCCGCACATTCTTGGCAAGTCTCTGTTACTTAAAGATTCAAGCCAGATCAAAACTTATCTTGCGACGGCAATCATTGCCGGTACTGTTTTTGTTTCGGTTATGCTGGTCGGTCTCTACGCCAGAGTAACCCTGCCGCAGCTTACCGCCATTGACCGCGTTGTTCCGACCTATATCGCGATGAATTTCGGTTCGGCGACCCAGGTGCTCATCAGTATCGGTCTTCTCTGCGCCGGTATCTCGACACTCGAAGGTCTGCTTCTGGCCCTGTCGGCAATTTTCTCAAGCGACATATACCTGACTCTCAAGCCCCTGACTGCTGAAAACCGCGATGCCGAACTGAAAAAGGCTCTGACTTTCGGCCGCGTCGCTCTGGTAATTGTTGGCTTCATCTGCATCGGTCTGTCGATCTGGCAGTTGAACAACCCGACCGGCGGCTCGGTGGCGATCTTCGCTCAGTATGGTGTTTATCTGCTCTTTACGGCAACTTTCCTGCCGATCGCCTGCGGCCTGTTTCTGCCGGCCGTAACCCGCGAACTGATCACCAAAGGCGTCATTGCCTCGACTGTCTTCTATTTTCTGCCGGCGCTTCTCTTTAAATTCTCGCCAACCCTGCCGGTAATCAGTATGGCCAACAACCCGGCCATTCTGGCCACCTTCGGTATTCTCGCCGGCTGGCTGGTGGTTGGCGGCGGCCTCGCTCTGCAGCCAAAAGTCGCTAAAGAATAAGGCGCACCTCTCGCATTTGTCGAAACCGGGCTGAAAGGGTTCAGATAACCCATTCAGCCCGGTTTTTCTTCTGCCGGAGTTGTTCTTTTTCAGGGCATGATAAATATTCACCCGGCTTTACAATAGCTCGTTCGGTGAAAATATAAACAATCAATTTGACAGCCGGAACTAATCTGACTAACTTTTATTGGTGGTGTTCGTCAGAACAGGCACCGGAGGGCTGCATGGCAGGGAAAATCGTTGTTAAGACTGATCGGCTGTTGCTTCGCGAATTTGACGAAAGCGATGCTTCTGCATATTACGCACTGGGAAGTGATCCCGTCGTCACTCGTTATACAGGCACCGGGATGCTTACGAGCCTCGAACACGCGCTGCAGGTTCTCCGCGCTAACCCGCTTTCA
>JANJUX010000031.1 GCA_024710355.1 Candidatus Rifleibacteriota bacterium | reverse complement strand
TAAGAGCTTCTAATGCCACTTTTGCCTTGAAAGCGGGGCCGTGATTTCGTCTTGGTCGTTTTGTCATGATGATGCTCCTGTTTTTATAATTATACTGATTCATCACTTATAGGCTTGACCAATTTTCTCGGACCACCGCTGAATTATCCAGACGCAGTAAATATTATTTTTTCTGAGACAAAGTTTCCGCTATTTTCTTTTTTGCACTCTCAAGATTAACCCCTAGATTTATCATTCCAGCTAAGGTCCCGTCAGCTTTTATGCTGAGAGCTCCTTGCGGGGAATTAAAAACAATGTAATTATCGCCTTCTTTTTTAAGGAAAAGCAGATAATCTGTGTCTTTTTCAAAAGACACATCATCTTCAAAACCTTTCAGCGTGATAATAACTACACTTTCTTTGTTCTCTGGTGTAGTTAAGTTTTCTGTAATTTCTACTTTATTTGCCAAAACCTCTATTTGTGGCGGGCAGCCGTTTTGCAGCGAATCATCGGCTTTATCGATAGCAGTAATTTTTCCTATTACAATAAGATCCGAATTCAAGATAAGTTCATTACTGTTCAAGGTTTCAATCATTCCGAAACTCCCAATCGCCACACCTAACAAAAAAAACACTGTAACAAAAATTTTCATAACATCACTCCTGAAATCTATTCGTTTAGTATTGTCTGGTTTTATTGACATTAATAGTTTTTGAATTAGCAGAACCGGGCTGTGCTGCTTTCAAATACCGCCTTCCCTTGAACACATACTTGTTAAGAAATGCCCATCTTCCAGGGTGAGTCTTTTTAAAAGTGGGGCAATCTTGCCAGTAAAGCCTTACTGATTCCGCAAAATCCTCAAACACATTGCTTGTGCCATAAACAGAAGGTGGCTGCTCCTGTCCAGACACGGGCCGAGCATTGTTGGGCCAAAATTTGTTCATATACCCAGTCTTTGCAGCCAAATTTTCTTTATCAAACATCCAAACATGTGCCATTTCATGAACAATGGTTTCCTCATATTTTGTTGGTCTAACTCCCCAGTTACAAATATATACCTTTGGTTGTCCAGCGAACACATAACCCATAACTCCTGTTCTTGAACCAAAACTTTTTACACGTTCAATTTTCAGTGTCTTAGAAATGAAGTGTATTGGTAGTGTCTTAAGAAGTTTCTCTAACAATGACATTTGTTCCTCATTCCAAAAACCACCTTCTGCAGAAATCCCACCCTCCAACTCGATATCAAACGTTCTCTTAATGCGAGCAATCCAATATTTTTCATATGCCAATCGTGACTTTTTCTGAATCTCTTCGTTTGTATCTCCAACTTTAACAGAAATAGAAACACCAACAGGTTTGTCATTTGAGAGGGTTGTCTTAGTTAATGACAGAGTTCTTACATTGATTACTCCCTTGGCAGTAGAAGTGCGATTGAGTGCCTTGTAAATTTCATCCATGATCTTGTTTTCAACAAGAGGCTGAAATTCGGGCTTGTTTTGGGTAGTGGAAGCAATGTCATGAAAGCTACCATTGCGATCTATTACTTCTTTGGAAAAATCAGAAGGTTGCGTATCAACAGTGGCTTTTTTATTGCTATTTCCTTCCAGAATCCTGATTACATCTGTTTGGTTTGCGCTGTAAATAGATTCAATGAAAGACTGAGACGCAAAACAAGACAAAGTGAATGAAAGAAAAAGCAACCAAACAATCCCAATTTTCTTCATACTCCCCCCCTCTTTAGCCACATTTCTTTATCTGCGTGAAACTTTATATAAAACTTACAAGCAAATTTTGTTCCAAGCTGCACACATTGACCAATGGCTTCAAATCAATGTTGTTGTTAATTGCAAGGGGAGAAATTCCGTTTTTTAGGGATTTTTTCTATATTGAATTCTTTGTCCCTAAAATCGCCTCAAATAAAAGATCAAAATCCCTGGTAAGACTATACAAATGCCGCCAGCCATTATGGTTTTAAACAGATTGATACTTGCGTCATCCTTAGCTATGTATAATATAACGATTCCCGTGATAAGGAAACAGGAGGCTAACAGGTAAGCAAAAGAAATAAGCTCCATTCTTATTGTCCTACTTTGTTGTCTCGTTTGCTTAATCGCAAGCTGAATCAAAGTTACAACTCCTATAATCGCTGCAATAACACCAATGGGTATCAAAGAAAAAATTATAATTGTTTTCATTTTTATTCTCTACTTTCCAAATATACAAAGTCGCTGCTGCTAATTTTTTGAGATGTTTAGCTTCAATTCTTGCTTATCTTTCTTTCCTTTTTATGGTAACATAAACTATATATTTTTACTTGAGGAGCCTTTTTTTGGAAAATTCTTTCTCTTCTCAATTAACCAACTTTCTTAAAGCAAGATTCCCCTTATTATACATATCTTCCTGGGAAGAGGAGCGGGTTGTTTTTACAATCAAACACATTGCTAATGATGAAGTCCAAATAAAAACTATAAGAAAAGTGTTTTCATGGACTAATACTACTGGCCTTTCAACTGAAGGCATTCCTGGTAGGGAAGAAACCAAAGCGCCACTTAAAGCCTTGGAATTTATTGAAACTTACGATGAGCCTGCAGTATTTATTCTAAAAGATTTTCATATTTATTTTGGTGGCAGCCCAAATGGCAATAGACCCCCTGACAATCAAGTAATTCGCAAAATTCGGGATCTTTTGCCAATTCTGAAACAATCTCCCAAACCAAAAAGTTTGATCATAGTTTCACCTTCTCTTGTTTTGCCAAATGATTTACAAAAAGATATTACAGTCGTCGATTTTCCACTTCCGAGTTTTGAAGAAATCAAGCATTTGTTAGATGAAATGATTGCAGCCAATAAACAAAGTGGCCGAATCACCATAGACTTAAATGAGCAAGAAGCAGAAAAATTAGTAAAAGCAGCTATGGGCTTGACCCTTCAAGAGGCAGAAAACGCCTTTGCAAGATCTATGGTAAATGACGGTCGACTAGATATTAACGACTTAGAAGTAATTCTTGATGAAAAGGCTCAAATAATAAAGAAAACGGGTATTTTAGAGTATATAAAAAGTGGCGAAAAGATTGAAGATGTTGGTGGTCTTGGCAACCTTAAAAGGTGGTTGAAAAAACGTAGCAATGCATGGCTGGATGACGCAAAAAAGTATTGTTTGCCTGCTCCTAAAGGGGTTCTTATAACGGGAGTTCCTGGTTGCGGCAAAAGCTTAACCGCAAAAGCAATTAGTGCTATGTGGCAACTCCCATTGCTGAGGTTGGATGTAGGTCGAATTTTTAGTGGCATAGTTGGAAGCAGTGAAGAAAATCTAAGAAATGCTATTAAAACTGCAGAAGCAATAGCTCCATGTGTTCTGTGGGTAGATGAACTTGAAAAGGGGTTTGGGGGCATGGCTTCAGGGGGTGGTGACGGTGGCACGTCAACAAGAGTGTTTGCGTCTTTTTTGACATGGATGCAGGAAAAGGAAAAACCGGTTTTTGTGATTGCCACTGCTAATAATATCCACGCATTGCCTTCTGAGCTTATGAGAAAGGGGCGTTTTGACGAAATATTCTTTGTGGATTTGCCCACCAGAAGAGAAAGAACCTACATTTTTAATGTTCATATAAAGAAAAGGGTGAAAGATCGATTTGTTAAAGGCAATGTCTCTTTTGATACTGAACTGCTCGAAAAACTGGCATCAATTACCGAAGGGTTTGTAGGAGCTGAGATTGAACAGGCTGTAATCGCTGCGTTATTCGAAGCTTATTCAGAAAATAGAGGGTTACGAATAGACGATTTTGAAAAATCAATAAAAAACACAGTTCCACTGTCAGTTACGCAGCAAGAACAAATTCGTTCTATACGTGATTGGGCAAATGTTCGAGCGGTGGCCGCAACAGGCAACGAAGATCGAATTGGCTATGAAGAAAAGCAAAAGATAGAAAACTCATTGCCTTCCAAACCATCTTCTGACGACTTATTAGCGACTCGTGGTGGTCGAATCATAGATTTCTGAAAAGAGAGGTTCAGTGAATTGTCTGTAAATATTTTAATGCTACCTGTTGCAATGGCTATGATGGTGGTGATGGGCAAAGAGAACTTCGATAAATGGGTTGAATCTCTTATTGTTAGAATTCCGACAAATTTCAATGATCATGACGATCTTGTTAAAACAGTCAAAAAAGCTGGTTTTGATGCTGAAGATTGGGGGTCTTCTGTTAAAACTCACATAGAGCCAAACGGTAGTTTCATTTTCTGGGAAGAAAAAAATAACATTTGGGAAGCAATCTTTGCCAAGGATTTATTAAAAGTTAAAGGCGCAGAATTTATGAGTATGTTGGAAAGCTCATCAGAGAGGAATATTTTTGTTAGAAATCCAGAAAGCAAAAAGGTTGTTTTAAGTCACAATAAAACATTTCCCACAAATTTCAGAGATGGTGAAACGTTAAAAACAGTTTTGAAAAAATTGGGCTACAAACCCCAAGAACATGCCAACGACAGTATTATTTGTTTTATCGGCCCAGTTAAACTAACCTTTTTACCGGGCATTTCTTCAACATATTCTGTGCAGGTAGAAAATTACCCAGAACAAGCAACATATTTAACCCTTTCTTCTATCGACAAAGAGTATAAGCGGTGTATTCAAACTCAGACTTATGAAAAAATTATGTCAAAAGCAGAAGAAAAAGGCTTAACAGTAGAGTCTGAAGAAGTTTTGGAAGATGATTCTATTACAATAACTTTGCTCATAAACCAATAATATGATGAACAAAACTACTATTAAATCATTTCTGGAGCTTTTACAAAAATATACCTGGCATGGCTTCTATGTTCCGCCAAACATACCTCAGCGCAAATTATCAAATGTTTGTGATCAATATAAAATTAAGCAAGATATGGTTCTTGGTCTAGTTGATGCAACACTATTTGGAAGTGCCACCGAAGGCTTTGTCATTTCTACAATGGGTATTCATGAGCAACGTGCTGGGCAACCAATGTCATTTACAGAATGGGAAGAAATTTGTGAAAATCCAATTATTAAAGGTTGGTTTGGCGCCATTAAGTTTGGTGTAAATCGTGAATTACATCTTGGCGGCTCCGGGATTTCAAGTGATAATATTGTTTATTTACTGGAAAACTGCAAAGCCTTTGTTAAAAACAATTATTTTAAACCAGAAGCCTCTAATAAATCTTCTGCTCCTTCAAATAATATTATTGTAAATAACTCAGCCTCAAAAGCTTCCAAAATTTGTTCTAAATATACCGGTTCTAACTTTAAATGCCTTGCCTTTTCATTACCATTTGACCAAACTCTAATCCGTGAAAAATTGCAAATTCCATCAGAAGAAAAAATTCACGCTTTAATAACAGAAAGTGGCTCTGAATCTCCCGCATTTCAGGGTCTTGCTTTTACAGATAGTGGCGTTTATTCATTTTTGCAAAATGCACATTTATTTTTGTCATGGCAAGATATTGCAAGACAAGGTGTAATGCCCATTGGCTTAGGCTCAACATTGTGTGGTGAATCTATTATTACGCTTACTCAAGGGCCTAACCACTCTGAGTTTATGTCTCTTCTTGAAGAATTAGCAGCATTCTTTACTTCTTTGCCTACAGAAAAATCTTTGGCAAAAGAGACTGAAATATCAGCTAACTTTGTAAAACAATCTACCCATTCCAACGAAAAAATAGATATAAGAATAGCTAGTCCAGAAGCTCTTGCTGAGCTGCCAGGCATTGGCATTGTTAAGGCAAAAAAGATCATTAGCATCCGTAAAAAAGAAAGCTTTAAGTCAATTGAAGATTTTGGCCAAAGGTTATCTATTGAAAAGGAAATTTTGAAGAAGCTTGTTAATGTTTTAACTGGCTTTGAAGAATCAGAGCCGTTGCCTCCTTTTAATAACTCTATAGTTTCTCTTGTTGATATTAATTGTGCAAACGAAGATGAACTATTACTATTGCCTGGAATCTGTAAAACTAGAGCAGCCAAAGTGATAAGCGCAAGAGAAAATCGGGTTGGTTTTTCAAGTTTAGAAGAATTGAGATCAGTCTTAGACCTCCCTCCACACATTTTTCTTCGATTAAGCCAGAAAATTACTGTGGGTAAATTTACTCCTAAAGGTCCTAAAACTTCTGCTAGTGGTAGAATAATCGACTTTTAAAAACTATTGAGGCGTAAAATGGCAAAAAGAATAAAAATAAGGGTTTTCCCTGATGGTCGTGTTCAAGCTGAGGTTCAAGGCGTTAAAGGTAAAAAGTGCACAGATTATATAAATATTCTTGAAGAGCTATTAGATGCAGAAACCATTGATTCGTCCTACACTCCAGAATTCTATGAAACAGAAGAGATTGTAGTTCAGAACGAGCAACTTCAAACAATTGGTAATAACCCCTAATAAAAACAGTTTTATTCAATGAATACTTTGCGAATTAATAGATTTTTACCTTCTACAAAGGCTGAGGGGCCTGGCAATAGGTCTTGTATCTGGGTTCAGGGTTGCCCTATACGGTGTAATGGGTGTTTTAACCAGGAAATGTGGTCTGAAGATGGCGGCTTTGAAATCGATCCAGACAGTTTGTTTCAAACAATCATTTCAGAATCAGAATTAGAAGGAATTACTATTTTGGGTGGCGAACCCTTCGCTCAAGCAGCACCACTTGCGCAATTGGCAAAAAAAATTAAGAAAGCGGGTCTTTCGGTAATTGTATTTACCGGTTATACGCTTGAATATCTTAAAAGCCTTGATTCCACAACCGTATCTGCTCTGCTTAGCTCAACAGATATTTTAATTGATGGTCCATTTGTTCAGGAAAAAACTGATTTGTCTCGCCCTTGGGTTGGCTCTAGCAATCAACGCTATCATTTTTTAACAACACGTTACAAAAACCTAGAAAATAATCTTGCAAATTACTATAATCGCCTTGAAATAAGAATTATGAAAAATGGTCAAACTTATGTGAATGGGTTGGCAACAAATGAAATTATAAATGTTCTTTTTGACGATAATCTTTTTCAGCCATTTCAGGGCTTAAAGGAGTAGTTAAGTGTATTCGGATCCTAGAGATAAATTGTTTTGTGAAATAGGCGGGGACCTTGGTTATCTAACAAATGACCAAATTCAAAGAGCTTTAGACGCACAAAGGGTTGATCGCGCAATGGGTGTTACTAAACCAAGCGGTGGCCCGAATTGATTGGTCAAGTTTTTGTGATTTATAAGTGATATTCATGCGGCCAGTTTGACCTCAGGCCTGCCGAAGTAAACCATGTCGGGTGTCTGATAGTCAAGGCTTTGATGGAACCGGGTCTGGTTGTAGAAAGTGAAATAGGAATGCAGGCTTTGCCTTGCTTCTTGCATTGTTTGGTATGCCTTTAAATAAACCTCCTCGTATTTGACGCTACGCCACAGGCGCTCGATGAAAACATTGTCAACCCATCGACCCTTGCCGTCCATACTAATCTTAACGCCACGGGCCTTTAAAACGCCCGTAAACTGGTCTGATGTAAACTGGCTACCCTGATCAGTATTAAAGATTTCCGGTGTTCCGAATTTTTGAATTGCATCTTCTAGGGCTTCTATGCAGAACGATGCATCCATCGTATTCGATAAGCGCCATGACATCACCCTTCGGCTATAAAGGTCGATAATCGCGACCAGATAAGCAAATCCCTTAGCCATCGGCAGATATGTAATATCTGTCGTCCAGACCTGGTTTACTCTGTCAATCTGCAGGTTTTTCAAAAGATACGGATAGATCTGGTTGCCGGCCTTGGGAACCGATGTCTTAGGTTTGCGATAAATCGCTTCTAAGCCCATTTTTCGCATTAACCTCCTGACTTTCTCCCGCCCAACCGAGAAACCGCAGTTATTAAGCTCAACCTGAATCTTTCTGGTGCCATAGAACGGCAATTCCAGATGAATCTTGTCAATCGCGAGCATAAGATCAAGCTCTTGCTGACTAACAGCTTTGTTATGGCTGTAAAAAGATGAGCGAGAAAGACTCAGAAGCTGGCACTGGCGAGAGATTGTCAGTTTTGCCTTCGGGTTAATCATTTGCTTCCGCTCGGCCGACCCATGCGACCGAGCGCACCCGATAAAAAATCGTTCTCCATAGTCAGTTCGCCGATCTTTGCGTGTAATTCAACGATATCTGGCCCATCGTTTTTGCGTTTTCCTTTTTCAAACAGCTCGTCTGCCCGTTCTAGAAGCTCTTTTTTCCACTGCACGATCTGATTCGCGTGAACTTCAAATTGCTGAGCAAGCTCCGAAAGAGTTTTCTCGCCCTTAAGAGCTTCTAATGCCACTTTCGCCTTAAAGGCGGGGCCGTGATTTCGTCTTGGTCGTTTTGTCATGATGATGCTCCTGTTTTTATAATTATACTGATTCATCACTTATAGACTTGACCAATTTTCCCAGACCACCGCTCCAATCGGCAGTTATCTTTATGAAGAAAAAATCTTAACTAAAGAGCAAATTGCCCAAATTGTGAAGATGCAAGACAAGATGAGGTCTCCTCAAGAGTCCAATTTTGAGTCAAGTAATATTAATCGGCCTCGGCAGTCGGTCGCTCTTCCAGCTAACAGAAGTCAAGCAGATATTGGTTCTGTAATTGTTTGGTTTTTTGTTTGTTTTCCATTGGGTTATGTGCAATGGAACCAGTCAGCGAAGGGGTGGGCATGGTTATTAATTAATGTTCTTACTTCAGGTTTGGCTGGCATTCCAATGATAATTGATTACTGGATGTGTTATGCAGCGCAACAGAAAAGATCTCTTGGCCCGTGGGAATGGTTCCCACACTAACATTTCAATTCTTATTGCCCTAATTTTTTCATTGCCAGGTATTTTAATTGCTGGGTTTGTAGGCGTTGTCCCTCTGCCAAAATGCTTTTTTAATGCTTGGTTCGGGTTTCGATGCCCAAGTTGTGGCACTACTAGTGCTCTAAGAATGCTGGTATTGGATAATAATTTAATCGCCAGTTTTAAATTACAACCTTTTGCCTTGTTTTGGCTGTTTTTGTCGTTCTTGTGGTATCTTGATTTGTTTAAATCATTAAAGACTGAAATAGATGGTTATCAACGTGAATCAAATTTAAATCAAAGCTGGCTAAATAAAATCTTAATCCCCATATCAATTATAAGTGTCTGTTATCAAAACCTAATAAAAAGCAATAATCCACCAGAGGCATTTTAACCCCCAATTCCCGGAATAAATCTTTCATGTCTCAGAGAGGCGGCCGACGCGCCTTTTCAGACGTTTCACGTCTTATAATGCCCCCCGAACGTGAGACACAAAATTGAGAAAAATAAGTTAAACTGAAACCGCTATGAATAAACGTAATACTTATACTCCAGAGTTTAAAACCAGGGTCGTTCTCGAAATCCTTAAGGAAGAGATGACCCTTTCTCAGATTGCTCAGAAATATGAAGTTCACCAGAATATGCTGACAAAGTGGAAGCAGGAGTTTCTGGAGCACGCCCAGGGCGCTTTTAAGCGGGGAAAGACAGAAGCCGAAAAAGAACTGCGAGCAGAAAAAGACCGTAGTCAAGAGCTTGAAAAGCTGGTTGGCCAGTTGACCTATGAGGTTGACTGGTTGAAAAAAAAATCTGCACAATTCGGCATCAAGATCAGAAAGGCTTAAAATGGTGGATTTCACCGAGAATAAGCTGACTGTGCGTCGGCAAGCCGAGCTGGTCACAGTAAATAGAACCAGCGTTTATAGAAAGGAGCCGGCCTATAAGGAAAGCGAAGAGAATATTGAGATCATGAACCTAATCGACAGGATTCACACAGATTACCCGACTTATGGATATCGAATTATGACAAAATTGCTTTCTAATGCCGGCTATGCCGTTAATCGCAAACGAGTCAGGCGCCTTATGAGAAGCATGGGCGTTCATGCAATATATCCTGGCCCCAACCTCAGCAAGCTGTTGCACGCAAAATATTGCATGCCTTATCTGCTTCGTGGAATTGAGATAACCGAACCCGATCAGGTCTGGGGCATAGACATTACCTATTTGCCCATGGGTAGGGACTTTATGTATATGTTTGCGATTATAGACTGGTATAGCCGATGCGTTGTCGATTATGAGTTATCCTTAAGCCTTGAGAAATCCTTCGTAATGAACTGTTTACGAAGAGCTTTGTCGAGAAAAGCGCCTTCAATAATTAATAGCGATCAGGGTTCTCACTTCACTAATCAGGAATACCTCGACCTTCTGAAAGGGCACGGGGTAAAGGCGTCAATGGATGGCAAGGGAAGAGCTACGGATAATGCCAGAACAGAACGCTTTTTCAGAACGATGAAGTATGATTGCGTCTATGTGAGAGAGTTTGCAACCCCTCGCGATCTCAGGTGCGCTATCGACGGATACATCGACGTATATAATTATCAAAGACCTTGCCAAGCTATTGACTATGAATTTCCCGGCGTTAAATATGCTGAAAACAGCCTGAAAATGGCTGCTTGAAAAAACATGAAAGGAACCACCTTAATTTTTTCAAAAAATTGTCTTGACGGCGGGGGGCATTACATCTCCCATGACCGTTTCAGCGTAAGCGCTCAATATTTCCCCGCATCGTTAAAAGGCCGCTCCCGCTGGCTCAAAAAACTTTAAGCTTGCTCATATATCTAAAAAGATATATTATTATAGTATGAACGCCAGGCAGATAATGAAAAAGCTTGAAGAAAACGGCTGGCAACTGAGACGCGTTAAGGGCAGCCACCATATTTTTGCCAGAAACGGGGTTACGGTGGCGGTTCCGCTGCATGGCGCAAAAGATCTTGGCATCGGCCTGATCAAGAGCATTGAAAAGCAGACAGGAGTGAAATTGCTATGAAATTTGAATACCCTTTCACGATTGAACCAGACGGGCCGAACGATCACCTGGTGAAGTTCATCGACATCGAGGAGGCCTTCACTCGCGGCGAAACTATTGAAGAATGCATATTTAACGCCGAAGAGGTGCTGACTGCAGTGCTTGAATGCCGGCTAGAAGATGGCAAGGAAATCCCTGAACCGTCAGAATCAGACAGCCCGTATAAAGTTGCGCCTTCGGTTGCCGTTCAGTCTGCCCTGCTGATTCGTCAGGCCAGAAAAGGCAAGACTCTGGCAGAATTCGCCAGAGCCATGAATACCAGCTGGCCGGTTGCGCAGAAGCTTGAGAATCCGAAGCATTATCCGACTCTCAGGCAGCTCGAAAAAGCCATCAACGCCCTCGGAAAGCGACTTGTTCTGACGGTAGTCGATTGACGCCCTCAGCCGTTTACCTCGCCTGAGTTGAATTACCTGTCGCCATTTTTCGAGATGAATTGATAGAATAAAGATAGAAGATTGAATCTGGAGGAACCCTATGAGCGGACACAAGCATGAAGCAAGCCTGCACGGCGGCGGCAAGAAGAAAAAGCGGGTCAAGGGCTGGGTCGATCGCGTTACCGGCGGCATTGTCGTCGTGGTCATCAAGCACCCCGACGACCCTGATGCCACGGTCGAGATTTATGTGCCGGTCGAAAAATTCAAGAAGCGCACCCCCAAAGAAGGCGAATACATCTCAGTCGAAATCGAAGACAACAGCTGACAAAAGCAAACCTGCGCATGACAAATGCGGCTGCTTGTGTTAAGCTTGCAGCCATGCAATTAACCGAATACTCAATTGAAGAACTGCGACTGCTGCTGCCGGAAAGCCTGGTAAGGGCGCCTCAGACGCTTATCGACAGCGTTGCTGTTAATGGGTTGCTGGTGCCGCCGGTGGTTGTTGATGGCGTTGTCTGCGATGGGCATCGGCGTATCGCCGCCTGCCGGCTGGCCGGCAAGCAGACCATTACCTGCCTTACCTGTAAAGGATCGCCCGGAGTGATGTTTGCTGAATTGAACAGCCAGCGAGAGCTTTCGGCTTTTGAAGCGGCGGCGGTCTTTACCCGCCTCGCTGCCGATGACCAGGCGGCGTTTCTCAAGCATACCGGCCTGTCTGAATCGCCGCACATGAAAATTGCGCTGGCATTCATCGCCGCCGAAATCCTGCCCCACCCCGAGCTTCTCGATCTTTCGCTGTCGATGACTGTCTGGCGCGAACTCGGGCACCTCGGCAATGATATGGGCCGCTTTGCCGTGCCGCTGCTGCAGCTGCCCGGAACCGCCGCCGAAAAACGCAATATTGCCGGCCTGCTGCGTCAGGCTCAGCGCCGCAATGAGCTGCCTGATAAGCTTCCCGGCAACAATGCCGGCGAAGTTCTCGTCAGTATGCAGAAAATCGCACAGCCGCGCCGCACCGAAGCACTGGCGCATTTTGACGCGGCGGTTGCCGGCGCCAGCCTGCCGCCGACCGCCCAGCTCAGAATCGACCCGACCTTTTCCCAGCCTGGCGTGCAGCTGACGATAAACCTCACGCGCAATCATCTCGACCGGCTTGACCAGGTCAAAGCCGCCGTCAACGAGATTTTCGCCGCCGTCCCGGAACTTTGAAGAGCCGATCATGACTGCAGACACAAAATTCGGGCGTCTTGAATTCGCAAACCTCTTCATTTCAAAAGAAGTTGCCGGCACACCACTTGCAGACCAGATTGCCGCCAAGATCAAATACGGCAGCCGCAGCATCATTGCCGGCGAACAGCACCCGGGCAACGGCCTGCTGCTGGCCCGCAACAATGGTGCCTTCATCAAACCCTGCCCAGGCCAGAAAGGCAGCATCTGCTGCGGCTACTGGGTCGTCGAATGGGGTATGGGCTGCCCGTTCGGCTGCGAATACTGCATCATTCAGAATTACACCTGCGCCGGCGATGTCACGCTGTTCCTCAACTGGGAAGACTGCCACCGCGAGATCGTCGAGCTGCGCCAGCGAATCAGCGGCCCGATCAGGCTCGGCACCGGGCAGTTCGGCGACCCGCTCGCCCTCGAACCGATATTTCCGCTCAATGCGGCCATCATCGACTGGACAGCCGGTATGCCCGATTTCACCCTCGAAATCAAAACCAAGAGCGCCTTTGTCGACCCGGTTCTGCAGGCAAAAGACGCCAGACATGTGACACTCGCCTTTTCGCTGAACCCGCAGGAAACCATCGACCGCCTCGAACACGGCGCTGCCGCCCTTGAAGAAAGGCTGGCGGCCGCAGCGACGGCAGCACGGGTCAGCGGTTGCCGGCTGGCGTTTCATTTCGACCCGGTGATTCCGGTATTGGGCTGGAAAGAGAAATATTCTGAAGTTTTCCGGATCATGCACAAGCATCTGAAGGGCCTGCCGGTCAACTGGATTTCGCTCGGAACTTTCCGGTTTCCGAAAGGGTTTCAGGAATACGTCGAAAAGTATCACCCCGACACCGGCATTTTCGCCGAAGAATTTTACCCGTCAACCGATGGCAAGATTCGCTATTTCAGGCCATTCAGAGAAGAAATCTACAGTTTCATGCGGGCCGGCCTCGGTGAATATTTTTCTGACGCCGCCGTCTACATGTGCATGGAAACCCCGGAAGTCTGGGAAAGACTTGAAAACAAAACCTTTACCAGCGGCAATCTCAAGCGCCTGCTCGATGCCAGCCTGAAAGCGGGCCCCAAAGAGGGGCAGAAATAATGAAAGACCCGGGTATTCTATTTCTCTGCCCTTTCAAGGCCGAAGCGAAGGTGCTCGCTTCACTGCTGCCTGAATGCCGGCAGGCCGACGCCCGGCACTGGAAATGCAAAGGCGGCGAGATTTACACCTGGAACGGCGCCGGCGAACAGCCGCTATTGGCCGCACTGGCCAATGAACAGATGCCGGCGGGTTTTAACAGATTCATTCTTTTCGGGTCAGCCGGTGCCCTCGCACCTGATATTGAGACTGGCCGGTTTTTTGCGGCCGGTGCGGTCACCGATGGCGAAAATTCTCTGGCCGGTCTGGTTCCGGCGGGGTTTGAGGCTGCCAGAATTTTAACGGTAAAACGAGCGATTTTCGAACCGGGCCGCAGGCAGAAAGCCTGGCAAAAAAGCGGTGCCGAACTTGTCGACATGGAAGCCTTCTACTTCTGCCGGCATTTTGCGACGACCGGGCAGGCGGCGGCAGTGATTCGCTTTGTCAGCGACACGGCGGAAGAGCCCTTTTCCATGCCATTTTCGCAGGGTCTGCTCGAAAAAATTGCCGGACAGCGCAAACTTTTTGCAGAACTGCCGGTATTGGGTCTTAACATTTGAGAAAATTTTCATTATAATTTGTAGAAATTCATGGAGGTAGATGATGAAATCACGTAGATTTTTCAGTGTTCTGATGCTCGCGTTCATTTTTATTTCGTTCGTGACCGCCGCTCAGGCTGCGATTTATGGTTATATTGTCGTGCGCGGCAAGAATATTGATAATACCAACCGCGAAATCGAAACTATCGAACGCCTCATCAAGACCTGGCCGAACGGCGAAGTTCTGCATAAACACAGCGTAATTTCGGGCGGCGCTTTCTTCTTTAAAAAGATCACCGCCACGATTTTCTTTGCCGGCAATCAGAAAGACATCTCGAATTTCCTGACCCAGGGCCCATACGAAGGTGATTATGTCAAAGACGTCGTCGTGATGTTCAATTACAGCAGCCAGGCTTCGACCAGCGCTTTCGACGGCAGCGTCAACACCACTTTCACCCGCAAGTTCGCCAATATCCGCAAGGCGCTCGAAACCATTCAGGGCAAGACCGCCAAAACCTTCTGGAAAGACCTCGAAACCGGCAAAGCCAAAGATTATAAAAAGCACCTGGTTAACGGCAAGCTGATCAACCCCAACGTCAGTGTCGTTTTCTACAGCGTGCAGCCGGTCGAAGAAAACCGCCTGTTCGGCATCACCTTCGACGCCGAAGGCACCACTCCCCGCTGATCCTTTAACACCGACCGTTAAAAGGCCCCTTCACCCCGAAGCGGGACTTTTTCATTGCAGAATAATGACTTTTGCTGTGGATTGAAGAAAGTTGGAAATTGTGAGATTCTAAAAGGGTCGAATTCTAAATATGGAGGGTGAGATGGAATTTTCAAAACTTGTTTATGCGAGAAGAACCGTTCGGCGTTTCAAATCAGAACCGGTGAGCAAACCGGCGCTCGAAAAGATTCTGCATGCCGGCCTGGCGGCGCCGAGTCCTAACAATTCAACTCCCTGGGCGATCAGCGTCGTCACCAGCGCCGATGTCATCAAAAAGATGCACAAGGCCGTCGATGACAAGCTCGACAAGCTTTTTCCGAAACTGAAACCCGAACAGAAAGAAACTCTCGATAAAGTTAAGCTTTTTTCGTCGGTATTTGCCAATGCTCCGGTCGTTCTCGCCGTATTTTCGAAGCCTTACACCGCTCCGATTTATGATCTGATCAACGACAAGGAACACGCCGCCGAGCAGGTCGCCGAATGGCGCCGCCACCCCGAGCTGCAGGCAACCGGTGCCATGGTGCAGAACATGCTGCTGGCCGCAACCGAAGCCGGCCTCGGCTCATGTTGGATCTCTGGTGCTCTGGTCGCGAGAACCGAACTCGAAAAGATTCTCGGCGCCTCTGGTCAACATCTCGAAACCCTGGTCGCCATCGGCCATTATGAAACAGCCCCCAAAGCCAAAGAAGCCGTCGATCTCAAAAAATTCGTAAAATACATCGAATAAGCTTCAGATTGGCGCTTTAACAAAGCATAAACCAACCCGCCGGCAGCCAAAAAGCTCAGGCGGTTTTTTTTACGTCATCCCCGTGCAGGCAGGGATCTAAGATGCTATTGATGAGATTCCCGCCTGCGCGGGAATGACGAACAGGTTCGCAAAAGTGGGACAACCACTGGTAACGCAGTAAAAAGGTGAGTTTTTACTGCGGGCTGGTTTTCTGGCGGTTGTAGAAGCCGAGAATGACGCCGAGGGCTACCGACCATAGAGCGGCGAGGCCGATCTGATATGGCTTTGGCAGGCTGAAAGTGACGGTATGAGCCGGGATCCAGAACCAGAGCAGCGACATGAAACCCTTGTCGAGATTGGCCCAGTTCTTGACGCCGGCGACCATATTGTCGAGCAGACGATGCATCAGCACGAGAAACGGCCCAAACTGCAGATTCATTGTGGTCGATACGGCAAAGGCGCGCATCGGGCCGGAGAGTTCAGGCAGCATGCCGTCGGCAACGAGTTTGTCGACAAAACCGTTGAAGCCGCTGAAGGCGTATTTGATAAGAATCGCCAGAAATGCCCATTCGAGCATCTTGAGCAGCAGTGTGCCAAAACCGAACGGGGCGCTGACCTTCTTTTCGATGATCCATTTGGCGATGACATCGCCAAGGGTGCCGAGCAGGGCGAACTGAATCATGGCCGAAACGAGCGGGTGAGCGATAACGAATGCAACGTAACTTTCCATTTTATTTATCCTGTCTATTATTAAATATTCTGGCTGGTTATGTGAATGTAAATGCTCGCATCGACCCGGCGAGCGTCAAATGGTGATTTTGTCGCCGATTTTTATCTCGCCACTGCTGAGCAGCCAGCAACGCAGCCCGCCCCGGCGGTCCATCGGGCCAAGCAGGTCACGGCCGAGTTTCTTCGAAATATAGCCGCATGGCTGGCAGAGTTCGTAACCGCGCAGTCTGACTTTGCCAATCATGAATTCACGGCCGACCAGTTCGTTCAGATCGACGCCTTCGGTAACCAGATTGCGCCTGAAGTCATGCGGCTGATAACTGGTGCCCAGTTCGTGATTGCAGGCCTGCACCTGCGATACGTCAATCAAAGTTATGGCGCCCTTATGACCCGGTGCGACCTGCGACTCTTTAAAATTGCGATCACCGCGCAGACCGCTGAAAGCGACCGCCTCGACCAGGTTGATCGGCACGAGCTCGCCGTCACTTTCGGGGCTGATGAAAATACCGATGACTTTTCCCATTCAGATACTCACTTTCGCAGGTTGATCACAGATCGCCAGGGTTCGCCCACTGGTCGTTCACAGGTCGATACGGCTGAGATTGTTGAGAACCCTGACTTCGGCGGCCACGATTTTACCGTAGATACCGCTCTTCTGATAAAAAGGCGTAAAACCGAAAATCAGCGAAGTAAAGGCTTCCCAGAAAGCGACCCAGGCGGCAATTACAACGCCTTCATAGAAAATTTTCTTCCAGAGTTCGACCGCATCAGGCTCTGGCAGACGATAAACCGATACAATCAGCATCAGAATGACGCCGAGCGTCATCAGAAATGAAAATTTCCTGAATTCTTTGCGCAAATTGCGCTTTTCCACGTCATCCTGAAAAAGAAAGTGGTTAACCATCGCCTTGCGCAGAATGTTTTCCTGCAGCATGTTGTATTCCTGGTCGATGGTGATGCGCACGACAAAGTCGACATCGCCGAGCTCCTTGACGCAGCCGACAACGTAGTCGACAAAATCCTGGTCGAGCTCGCGCCGAGTAAAGGTGGCTTTCTTGTCAAAACTGTTGAACAGGTCGCCGATCGACTCGACGCTGATGTCGATGATCGCCTTGCCGTCGCGGGTGAACTCGTAACGGCCTTTTAACAGATCAGAGGTGGTTGTGGTGTTCATAACCCAATTGCAGCCTGTATTCAGATATCTGACCGGCACAGTCTACCCGAAAACCTCAATTGTGGCAATGCCTGCCTGAAATTTTCGCCGGCTCACTCCCCGACAATGCTGCGGGCCCGAAAAATCGAGCCGAGATTGTGCACCCCGCTGAACCCCTGCCCTTTCAAAATGCGCTTCGCCAGGGCCGATCTGCTGCCGCTCAGGCAATAAACCAGGATCGGCTGATTTTTGTCTTTTACGTGAGCACTGATCTGCTGCCCGATCACGTCGAGGGGAATATTGACCGCGCTGGCCAGGTGCCCATCCGCAAATTCGCCGGGCGTGCGCACGTCGACAATCAGAGCCCCGGCAGCGACAAGCTCGCGCGCCTTTGCCGGGCTGACCTGCCCAAGCTTTTTCAGCACGAAAAATATTATTACCGCCGCAATTATTATCAGTTGTGTGGAATCCATAACATACATCTCCAGATTTGTTAATTCAACAACGTAGGCTACGTGGTTGCAGTCTACGCGGACAGTGGCTTAGAATATTCCCGGGTTGATGTTGTCGACTTCGACCGCTTCATCTTCGACGTGTTTCGAGTCTTCGAGGTCTTTGTAAACGGCAAAAATGCCCTTGCGGCCGTCCATGAGAACGCCGAGCCTGCAGTCAAGACGGGTGTGGGTGAAATATTTGAGCTTCTCGGCGACCGGCTGACTGCGCAGCCAGTTCCAGTCGATGAAGCCTTCGCCAGAATCCTGACGGACCGAGAAATAGCCGATATTCATCGTCGTGACATTATGGAAAAAATGCGAACCCATCGAGGCATCGACCCTGAAGCCTTCGAGCGAATATTCGACAATGACCTTGGCATACGAAGCCTGCGGCCAGGTGATCGGAATGCCGAGCCAGCGGTCACGCGTGCCCCAGCGGCCCGGGCCGAGCAGAATGTAGCGGCGGCCGCTTTCCCTGAGTTTTACATTGAGGGCCTGGACTTCGAGCGCCATTTCTTCGGTGCACGACTTGTCGAAGACATCGGGGTCAATCCAGACCACGTCGGCGATTTCTTCGATGCGGCCGTTGCCCATGCCGTTGTCGGCATACAGCATCAGCTGGTCGCGTTTGATATCAGACTTGTTGATACTGAATTCATCAGAATCGCGCAGCATGTGTTTGAGCTGCAACAGGTAGAAAACCGGGCTGGAAGAGCCTTCGTTGTCGACATCGACGGCAAATTCGATTTCGACCGGCGCTTCGAGGGCATCGTTTGAAACATTGAGAATGTGCTTGATCGCGCGCGCCAGCGGGTAAGTCTCGAATTGCAGAATATTCGCGAAATTGATGACGCGCGGCCCACGACTCATAATGCCGGGGTCCAGACGCCCGTCTTCGAAGTTCCAGGTCGAAGCAACATCAGCGAGAGTACCGTCTTCTTCGGCCGTTTTGAGATCGAGTTTGATCAGCGTTGCATCTTCGCCAGCGAACAGGTTGACGGTGTTCTTTTCCATGTCGAGCGCCAGAAAGTTGCGCTGCGAATTTCTGACCAGCTCTTCGGGAGTGAGCATTTCGAGCTTCGGGTAAGTCGGGCAGAACCTGAAAGACGGCCCGCCGCCGACTACCTGGCGGCCCAACCCGAGAACCAGCATGCCAACACCGTCTTCTGGCGCCATATAAGAGAACGGATAATAGTTATATGACTGCCCCACTCCGCTGATCAGCGGATAAAAGCGGCTGCCGTAGCGGCGACCGACGATCTGCTGAATGACAACCGCCATTTTTTCTTCTTCGATGTTGTATTGAATCGCGTCGTAGTATTCGCGCGCTTCACTTGAATAAACCGAGGCATAAACCAGCTTGATCGCCTCTTCGAGCTGTTTGAGGCGCACTTCCGGATCGGGGTGGTTGTTCGGAATGAAAAACGTCTCGTAAAGCCCCGACATCGAGTGCGAAACCGCGTCTTCGAGAACCCCCGAAGAACGCACTGCCAGCGGGTAAGTAACCTTCTGCAGCACGATGCGCAGCCGGTTGAGAATCTTTTCTGACAGGCGGCTGTCGAGAAAGCGCTTTTTCAGGTTGTCGTAATTTTTCTCTGATATGACAAAGTCGGCCAGATCGTTGGTGGTGATAAAATTGGTGAACTCATCGACGCCGATGATGAAGGTTTCGGGTATTCTGATAACGATATCGGGCACGCTTTCGAGCATCGACGAATTGTAAAGCAGGTAGTTCATGAACGCGATGCCGCGCCCTTTGCCGCCAATCGCGCCTTCGGCCAGTTTGCTTATATGATGCCGGTTTTCGCCGATAAACGACTTGTCGAACGAAATGACCTTACCGCGGGTTTTCATTCTGAAAACCCAGTTGCCCATATTGATCAAAAAGTCGCGCAGCGATTCGACCTCGTCGAACTCGTTAACGTGAATGCGCGAAACGACCTTGGCAGTCTGCACTTCACCGCGCGCCAGCAGCCAGGTCGAGAAATGGTTACGACTGGCATGAAACTCGATCGACTCGGCAGGTACGATGCGCAGACAGTTGCGAAAATCGGCCATGGTGCGCGCTCGCGTTATTTCCTGGCCCTGCGCGTTTCTGAAAACGAAGTCGCCAAAACCGAGGTTGCGGTAGAAAAATTTCGACAGTCTCTTGGAAAGGAACTGCGATTCTTTGTGCACAAACGAGGCCCCGAGTCGGTTGGCAGCGCCTTCAATGTTAGCTTCCGAAGACTGCAGAAGAATCGGTAGATCCGGCTGCAGCTCTTTTAACGCTTTGGCAAGCTTGAGACCGGCCTGGTCATCGAGAATCCCGTCTTTTTTGTATTTTACGTCAGAGATGACGCAGAGCAGGTAGTCTTTGAAATATTCAAACTGCTCCATCGCCTCTTCGTAGTTGGTTGCCAGAATGATTTTCGGGCGGCAGCGCATGCGCAGAACCTTTTTGGTTTCTTCCTGCAGCTCTTCTTCGACGAGTTTGGTCGTCTGGCGGATCAGTTCAGAGTAAAGATGTGGCAGATAGCGCGAATAATAGCGCACCGAGTCTTCGACCAGCAGAATGATGCGAACCTGAGCGATCTGCGTATCTTTGTCGGCATTGAGGCGATCTTCGATATATTTGATCATCGCCAGGAAGATTTCTGAGGCGCCGTTCCAGACGAAGACGTTGTCGTATTGTTCCCAGAGGTCGCTGCCGCTGTCGGCGGCTACCAGATCGGTATTATCGTTGAGAAGCAGAAGAATCGGCAGCTTCGGCCACTGTTTCTTGATCTTCGAGCCGGCATTGATCGTGTCGGTTTTGCGCAGGCGGCTGATCACCACGACGAGATCGAATTCTTTTTTCTGCAGCATTTCGAGAGCTTCGTCGGCTGAAGTAACACTGGTAATGCGCGGCGCGCTCGTCAGATTCAGGTTGAAATATTCGCCGAAGATTTTTTCGGCCAGCAGGCCGTCCTGTTCGAGAGAGAAGGCATCGTATACGGTTGCGACCAGCAGTAGTTCGCGAACTTTGAAACGCATCAGATCATGGAAAATTTCGCTGTCTGATTTGTATTTTTTAAAGACCTGCATCAATTCTTCTTTTGGCATCGTGGCTCCGGGTATGTCTCGAAGATTTTGCAGAATTATATCAGAAAAAATAGCCGGCTGTGCCTCTTGCGGATTTTTTTTTATCTGTTAGAATAAATCAATAATTTAGCACAGGGAGATAAAAAATGCTTAAGAGATTGACCACCATATTTGTTCTTCTGGCATTTGTTTTCAGCTTCAGCGCAGCTTTTGCTACCGAAGCCGAACGTCCGGTAATCAAAGATCTGTCGAAGGCCTACGAAGTCTGGAAAAATCAGGGCATCAAATTTGTTGCCCGTGATGAAAAAGGCAAATTTGTCACCTGGAACATTGGCAAGCTCGAATCATGGGGCACCAAATCAAAATGGGTTGTCAGAGATCCGAAGGGACGCCTTCTGACCCACGCCAACGGTAACGTCGAAAATTGGAAAAATGGCCAGACCCGCCTGGTTCTGCGTGACCCGAAGGGTCGAATTCTTACTCACGTCAGCATCAACATCACTGATAAAGCCGGTTTCGCCGCCACCGTCGTCGGTCTGCGCCGCCTCGAAAACGACAAGTTTCTGGCTTTCGTTCAGGATTCCCTTAGTGACATCATTCTCGCAGAACTGAAGCAGAACGAAACTACCAAGGCCCGCGTTCTGGTAACCTACCTCAACAAATACAAAAAAGAAAAGGGCACCGAAAACTTCAAGCCCGTTCTCAGAAAAATTATCCCGACCCTGCATTTCCTGGCCAGTGAAAAGCCGGTTACCAAACACAAAGAGCTCGTCGAAGACGCACGCAAGCTTCTCGCCGAACTGTAAAATCAGCCTCTAATCAAGGTAACAGCCACCTGCGGGTGGCTGTTACTTTTTTTTGCAATTAATGCTAAACAAAAGCGCGATGTTAATCGAAAGATTTTTGAATCGGAAACTTCTAACCTTTTTCCGGGAGTGCGCTTTTGCAGCAACCGCAGGAACAAAACCGCGATCTGATACCATTCCGGCTCAGCAAAGCCGGCTGGGCAAAAATTTCTGCCCTGGCAATGGTTATTGGTGCCGTCGTCGTTTTTCTGCTCTTCTATTTCTATCGTGCGCAGATAAAATTTCATGCGAAAATGGCCGTCGAAACCTTCGGTTATCCGGCTCTGTTTTTCTTGTGCTGGGCTGCTGATGTTATCATCCAGCCGATACCGGCTGACGTGGTCGTTTTTGGCACAGCATTCGGTGGAGCCAACATCTGGGAGACAGCCTTTATTGCAGGTTTTTCGAGTGCTTTTGGTGGCGCAACCGGTTATTACGTCGGGAAAGTTTTTGGTCCCTGGCGCTTCAGAAGACTTTTTGGTCCGAAACTTCTGCGCGCCGGCCGCGACCTGTTTCGTGATCATGGCTCGTTGGCCATTTTCATTGCCGGCGTTTCTCCAATTCCATATTCAGCCGTATGCTGGATTGGTGGTATCTACAGCATGTCACTCACCAAGGTAATTCTCGCAAGCTGGATCAGCCGTACGATCAGATACCTTGCGGTTGCCTGGTTCGCAAATCTTGTATAGCAGTATTAATATCAACGAAACTATGAAAAAAACCGTAACTCTGCTCGGCGATTACTTCTTCTACTGCTTTACGCTGTTTTCTCTGATAACTGTCGCCGGCATTGCCTTTACGCCGGCCAAAAGTTTTCTCTACGATGAATTCATCAAGTCGCTTGATCCGAAAGGCCAGAAGCGCGCTGTCGAAGTCTTTGAGCAGAAGCTTGCGAACGCAGGCCTCAGCCGCGAGACTTTCAATCCGATGCTGCTGATTCGCAAAAGAAGCCGCGAACTGCTGGTTCTCTCCGATGATATTCTCGTTGCCACCTACCCGGTGGGAATCGGCAGGGCCACCATCGGTATCAAGCTCAACGGTAAAGATCAGAAAACTCCTGAAGGGCAATATTACATCTGCAGAAAAGATGCCGATAACCGCTTTCATCTGTTTCTGCAGATAAATTATCCTTCGCCCGACGACGCAAAACGCGGCGCAGTGCAACAGATAATCAAGGCCGGCGAAGAAGAGCGTATCGAAACCGCCTGGGAAAGCAATGCCTGCCCGCCGACCGATACCGCTCTGGGCGGCCCTCTTGGTATTCACGGTTTCGGCGCCGAATCGAGCTGGACAACTGACGGCAGTGTCTCGATGCATAACATTCACATGGAAGAACTTTTCTGGAATATTGCCACCGGCACTTCCGTCGCGATTCTGCCATAAAAATTGCCTGAAGCACTGGTTGCTTCGACTTTTCCCAACGAAATATCTTTTCCGGCAATTGCTGAGATTATATTCAACAGGTTTACAATGCCGGTTTAATTATGCTATTCATAACAGGTTAGAAGGTCTATTCTTTTAAAAAGGGCCTGGTAAATGAATTTTTTCAAGTCGTTTCTGCCTGCAGCAAGGCCTTCACCTGCCACAAACCAGGGTTCGTCAAGACTGTCATCGGTTTTACTTTTACTTTTGATAGTTGGCGTTTTTTTCGTTCTGTATTTTTATCGCGCCCCAGTAAAGGCTTTTGCCAAAGAATCTGTCGAACTTTACGGCTACCCGGCACTCTTTGCCTTCTGCTGGCTTGCTGATGCTGTCATTCAGCCGATTCCGCCTGATGTGGTCGTTTTCGGCACTGCCTTTGGCGGCGCCAACATCTGGAAAACCTCTGTGGCTGCCGGTATCGCCAGTGCCCTGGGCGGCACGACCGGCTACTTTATCGGCAAATACTTTGGCCCCTGGCGCTTTCGTCGCTTTTTTGGGTCGAAGCTTCTCAGAGCCGGCCGCGACCTGTTTCGCGATCATGGCTCGCTGGCCATTTTTGTGGCAGGTGTGTCGCCGATACCCTACTCGGCGGTCTGCTGGATCGGCGGCATATACAACATGCCACTCGGCAAGGTGATCATCGCCAGCCTGATCAGCCGTCTGCCACGCTTTATGGTGGTGGCCTGGCTCGCCGACCTTGTTTAACAGCAAGTTTACAGCTCTACGAGGGTTGCGCCCCAGTGGCCGGCATCGTGGCCAGCCGGTTGCCAGCTTTTTACCCAGGGAATTTTTTTGAGAGTGGCTTCGACAGTGCGACGCAGGTTGCCAATTCCCTTGCCGTGAATGATACGAATGCTGGTAATGCCTTTTTCCCGGCAGGCCTCAAGATAATCTCTCACCACATCCGCAACTTCGCCGGGGCGAAAAGTATGCAGATCGAGAATCCCGTTCACCGGAATTTCGATGGCATCGTCGTGTTCTGTCACCTTGATTTATGCTTACTTGGCTTCTTTAAGCAGGCTGCTGCGCATCGGCAACAAATCGTGCGGGCTGACGATTTTGCCGCCGCCGACCCCCGGAACAATAATCTCGGCTTTCGGGCAATAATCGATAAAAAGTTCGCGACATTTACCGCAGGGCGCGATGATATCGCCGATACGGTTGACCACTACGACGGTTTCGATTTCGGTAACGCCTTCTTCAGCAGCGGCGGCAAGGGCAACCGCTTCAGCGCAGACTTCGGCGCCGCCAAGCGAGGTTTTCAGCTGCAACCCGGTAAAAATTTTGCCGCACTTCGACTTAACGGCTGCGGCAAAATGATGACGGTTTTCTCTAAATCTCATTGAAATCATTTTTTTTGCGGTTTCAATAAGATAAAAATGGTTCTTTTTGAGTTGATTCATTCAGAATGTCCCCCTCAATAACGGTTCAGAACGCGCCTTTCAGTTCGCGGGTAAAGAAGTCCCTTTCATCGGCGCCGTAGCAGACAAGGCCGATACGAACCGAAGTTTTGACCGGGTTCGAGCCCCACGGCCAGAAAGCGCAGTATAGAACGATACTCTCAGATATCTCTTTGCGGTACAGGGTCTGCTCTTTTCGCGCCCCACCGACTTCGCGCATGAACTTGTCAAAAAAGTTCTTGAAAAAAGCGCCTTCTCCGGCCGGTTTGTATGCTTTCCCGAAATACTTCTCGACGTCTTCGCTCAACTGCGCGATGATGTTCGAATCAGCTACGCCACAGTAAAGAAGCGGGTCTTCAACGTCGTTGTTGGGCTTGATCTTAAACTTGTTTTCAATCAGGTCGATCAACTCAAGATTCTTGCGAATTTCGGGCAGGTAATTTTTCATAGTCCCTCGTTATCTGGTATAAACGGCATAATAGCTGAAAAAATCACGACAAAGCAAGCAGATTACATTATTTTTTGCCCAGTTCACGCCGGGCTGCCACCATTTCCTTGAGGCGGTCCGGGTCGAGCGGGTTTTCCCAGTAACCGTCATACTTGATGCTCGAACCGATGACCCAGGCGTCGGCAGAGGCGTAATCCTTTGCGTTTGCCGGGGTTATGCCCGAACCCACAATTACCGGAACCCTGCCAGCCTTCTTTGCACGCTTGACCTCATCTTTTGAGGCAGCCTTGCCAGTTGCACTGCCAGTGACAATAACCCCGTCGATTCCGAAAAATTCGGCGCCGTGCACCCAGTCTTCCAGGCTGATATCGCTGGTAACCGCATGTGCCGAATGTTTTTTCTGAATGTCGGTCCAGATGCGTACTCTGCCGGCACCGATGCGGGCCCTTTCACGCAGCAATTTGCCAGCGCAGGCTTCGATCCAGCCCTCATCCGCAACATGGCCAAAAACACAGCCCTCAGCCCTGATAAATTCGCAGCCGCTGATCAGGGCTACTGCAAGCGCTTCAATATTGGCACCCGCAAGAATCTGAATACCGACCGGGAAAGCAGCACCAACGCGGCGCTTAACCTCACAGGCAACGCGAGTCATTCCCGCCACGATTTCGGGGCCGACTTCGCATTTAAGATACGGCCGGTCATGCATATTCTCAAGGATGATGCCGTCAAAACCGGCTATCTGAAACTGCTCGGCTTCGGCCACCGCAATTTCGACAATTTTATCCATTTCATCGGTGTTAAAGGGGGTTCCGGGCAGGGCCTTGACATGTACCATGCCGAAAAGTGCGGGGAGTGCGATCTGTTTCGCAGTATCGAGCAGAGGTTTCATTGCCAGCTCCTTAGCTCAGCAGAAATACGAGGATGTTTCCGACGACCAGTACAACTACATACCAGACCCGGAAAAGTTTGTCGAGATAAATAGCCATATCGAAACGCCGACGCTTGGCGTAGCTGTTGTTAACCACTGTCTGCACCAGCGCCGAGAAAATCACGACGTAGAAAAGAATGAAAATCTTGTCTGACATCAGCATGTAACCAACCGCCGGCAGCGCATCGGCCTGGGCCATGTGCAGCGCCACTGCCGACAACAGTGCCGTGACGCAGATGCCGCACTGCGCCTCGAACTCGTTGGCGTTGATGTAAAAAACCATATAGGCCATGCCCGCAATAATGATCAGCGGCAGAATGAACTTGATCAGATGCGGCATGAAAAGCCGTTTGAGGTCGAGCTTGAAAGTCAGTCGTGAATAATTCGAGGTTTTCTGGTTGCCAAGCCCGAAGTCGGTCTGATACTCGTGAACGTCGACTGTGCAGGTCGCCCCTGCCATTTGCCAGTCCGGAACATTCAGCTCCGGCTCGATCCATTTCGAAAAATTCTGGCTGGCCGCTGAATCTGGCTGGAAAACGATTCTATCGGTCTGGTATTCCGAATCCTCGATGCTGATCGGCAAGGTCTGCGAATCGAACGGGTAAGCCTGCAGTCTGAAACGGCCACGGAAGCGCCCCTTTATTCTTTGTGTCCAGACGCTGCGCCCGACCGTATCGGTGGCAAGCTGTGGCTCGGTGGCACTTTCGACGGTGCCATTCATGAACTCGATATTCGCCGGGGTCCATGCGGCCGCCGGTTCAGCTTTGTACCAGATATAAAAATCGGCGAAAAACTCGCTCTCTTTGACGTCGAGCCGCGCGATGTCAATCAGATACATGCCGATCTCAACCGTATGCTGTTGTGCTGTCAGCGGGCTGGAGAACACCGCCAGCAACAGCAGCATCACCGCCAGAAATCTGCGAACAGCCGCCGAAAGGCGGTTGTTCAATGCTGTTGTATCGCACGCCGGGCTGTCTGGCAGAGCCAGGCCGCCACATTGCAGCACACAATTTGCCTTGGCCGTCGCCAGCAGTTCACCTGTTTCGTTTGTGAGACTTTTCATTATGGTTTTAACTCAGCCTTTACGCAGGTTTGTAATTTTGCTTACCCCGATAATTTAAACAGAATCAGGCGCGCCCGGCAAGAAATAAACACTTAATAAACGCCTTTATTCCTGCAGCGTCTGCAAAACCCATTTCAGGGCCTCTTCACGCACATCTTCGGGCGCAGTGCGATGCCCGCCCTCGAATTCATACCATTTCAGTTTCCAGTTGAGACTGGTAAGAAACTTTTTGTCTTCCTGCATCAGCTTGTAATTGAAGTCGGTCGGGCTGGTTAAAAAGGCGCAGACCTTGCCCTGCGGGTAAGTGTCTTTATGCTTAAGACTGTTTTCATGAATGTAACCAACACTGCTGATCACCGCCCCAACCGTATCAGGGTGGAAAAAGCTGAACAGATGCGCTGCCATGCCGCCACCCGAAGTGCCGAGCGCGATTACCCGGTCGGTCTGCACCGGAAACTGCTCGCCGACCCTTTCCCAGATCAGCTTGCGCAGACGCTTCAGATAAAGGGGGATATCCATGCCGTTTTTAACGATCTTCGAAGCCATCACCAGGCATTTATTTTGGTCTGCATGCGGCCCCCAGGTCTTTACCAGTCCGTCGGCATCGCCACCCGGTGAAAAAGCGACGATCAGCGGGTATTTTTGATCGGTATCGATGCCATCAGGCACATAGACCAGATATTCATTTTCTTCATAAGTCCCCGATGCGAGCGGTGCCGCAGCCAGACCGGCCGGCAGCACAAGCAGAAGAATGGCAGCAAGAAGCAAAACAAAATGTTTCATTTCATTTCCCCCCGATTTCTTTACACTACGCCCCCACCCGCCATAAATCAACAACCGCCGAAACGTTAGAGGCAAATGCTTCTTAGTTAATTATCTCAGAGTGCTGGTTTCAACAGATCAGGCTCTGGTCTGCTCGACAAAGTCGAGAAGTATGTCGAGGTCTTTTGCTGCCTGCTGTGGGCTGTAGTTTTTGCCGACTTCAACCCACTTCAGCAGGCGATATACACGGCTTTGCTGCTCGATTTCGACAAATGGAAAGAGTTTGTTGATCAGAGACGCGCGCGCCGGGGTAAAATACTCTTCAGCCTCTTTTGCAATCATACCCTGTAGAAAAAAACGGTTTTCCTTCTCGCCCGGAAACCCAGTCGCGCCAAGAAGAAAACACCAGCTGAGAATTTTTTCGAAAAGAGTCCAGGTTCTGACACACAGGCAGCGTGGCGGCGTTGCATAAACCGTCATTTGCAGTTCTTCTTTTATCACAAAGTCAATTTTAACCGATAGATTGCGTCGGCTGACCATCATGTGCGGCTGACCGTATTCGTCGCTGAAACCACGCCCGTGCTTCGTGTCATCGGCGCAGAGGTTTTCCTGAACGATGTCACCCCCAATGATTTTTTTCAATTCTTCAAGAAACTGCAGCGGTTCCATCTCTCAAATCCCCTTTCGGTCTAGTTTTTGTCGAGGGTTGCGTGCCAGGGGCATGCAACCAGGTGCCCGGGGCCGATTTCGACCATTGGAGGGCGCGCCAGCGCGCATTCTGGCTTTGCGATCGGGCAGCGGGTTCTAAAGCCGCAACCAGATGGCTTTTTCAGCGGTGTCGGTACATCGCCTTCGAGCACCATGCGCTTTTCGCGCTTCACGTTCGGGTTCGGCTGCGGAATCGCCGACAGCAGCGCCCGGGTGTACGGGTGACGCGGGTTTTTGAATAATTCTTCTGAATCGGCTATTTCAACGATATTGCCGAGATACATGACCGCAATACGGTCTGAAATATGCTCTACAACTGCGAGATCGTGCGCGATGAAGATGTAGGTCAGGCCGAATTCTTCCTGCAGATCCTGCATCAGATTGATGACCTGTGCCTGAATCGACACGTCGAGCGCCGAAACCGGTTCGTCGGCGATAACCAGACGCGGGTTTGTCGCCAGAGCCCGGGCAATACCGATGCGCTGCCGCTGGCCACCCGAAAATTCATGCGGGTAGCGGGTCGCCTGCTCGGCCGACAGACCGACTTTCTGCATCAGCCAGGCAACCTTGTCGACCATTTCCGGGCGCGACATTTCAGGCGTGTGAATCATCATGGGTTCCATGATGATGTCGCTGACCGTCATGCGCGGGTTCAGCGACGCATACGGGTCCTGAAAGATCATCTGAATTTCTGACCGGAAAGGCCGCATCTGGTCGTTGTTAAGACGGGCAATGTCGACAGTCAGCGGTGTCGGCACCGAAAACGGCGGCACCCTAACCGACTTGCCGCCCTCTTTAACAGCAGTAACCGGCAGTTCGCCAGTCAGCTTCGAATTGAACAGAATCTGCCCGCCAGTCGGCTGATTGAGATTGATGATGCACTTGCCGGTCGTCGACTTGCCGCAGCCCGACTCACCGACCAGTCCGAGCGTTTCGCCTTCGCGCAGTTCGAAACTGACGCCATCGATCGCCTTGACATCGGCGACCTTGCTTCTGAAAACGCCGCCAAGCACCGGAAAATACATTTTGAGATCTTTTACTTCAAGCAGCACCTTGCCGCTGCGTGTTTTCTGACTCATGCTTTCACCTTCCCCTTCAGGCTTTCTTCATGGGCTTTGCCAGATGGCAGCGCACCAGGTGGCCGGGCGAAACTTCAACCATTTCAGGCATCTGCGTTTCGCAATGGGCGAGTTTCTGGGTGCACCGGGTGCAAAAGCTGCAGCCGGCCGGCAGATGGAACAGCGAGGGAACCATGCCCTCGATCGTGCTCAACCTTCTGACTTTCTGCCCCGGCTTCGGCAGCGAGGCCAGCAGACCCTGCGTGTACGGATGCCCCGGTGAGTTGAAAATCGTTTTGACATCGGCGATTTCCTGTATTTTGCCGCAATACATGACGACAACGCGCTGACAGGTTTCGGCAATTACCGCCATGTCGTGCGTGATCAAAAGAATTGCCGCATTCGCGGTTTTCGCCTTCACTTCGAGCATCAGTTCAAGAATCTGCGCCTGAATCGTGACGTCGAGCGCCGTGGTCGGCTCGTCGGCGATCAGCAGCGCCGGGTTGCAGGCCAGCGCCATCGCAATCATGACGCGCTGGCGCATTCCGCCAGAGAACTGGTGCGGATATTCGTCGAGACGCTCACGCGCCGACGGAATGCCAACCAGATCGAGCATATTGGCTGCCTGATCGCGGGCCGCCTTTTTATCAAGGTTTTGATGCAGAATCAGCGATTCGGCAATCTGGTCGCCGATCGTGAAAACCGGGTTGAGGCTGGTCATCGGTTCCTGGAAGATCATCGAGATTTTGTTGCCGCGAATCTTGCGGATCGCGTCGTAGTTTTTGGCGCGATAGGCCTGCAGCAGGTCGACGCCTTCGAAGACGATCTGGCCGTCGACGATGTCGCCGGGCGGGTTCGGAATCAGCTGCATGATCGACAGCGAGGTCACCGACTTGCCTGAGCCCGATTCGCCGACAATGCCGAGCACTTCACCGGGCATGATGTCGAAATCGACGCCATCGACGGCTTTGGCGACACCAGCTTCAGTTTTGAAGTAGGTTCGCAGGTTTCTTACGGTTAAAAGTTCTTTGGCCATTGCGAATTACTCCTTATCTGAGCCGTGAATACTGCTTCGGATCGAAAGCTTCTCTGATCGCCTCGCCGATGAACGAGACAAGAAGCAGGGTGCAGAACATTGCCAGGGTCGGCGACAGAATCAGCCAGGGCTTGGTCAGATTCGACAGACCCTGCCCGAGCAGCTCGCCCCACGACGGTGTCGGTGCCGGCAGCCCGAAGCCAAGAAAGTCGAGCGATACCAGCGCACCAATATCGGCGACCACGGCAAATGGCGCGAACGAAATGACCGGAGTCAGAGCGTTCGGCAGAATGTGTCTGAAGATGATCGCGCCGTCGGTGCAGCCGATGGCACGGGCGGCAGCGACGTAGTCTTTCGATTTTTCGCGCAGGAACTCAGCGCGGATGTAATAGGTCATGCCCATCCATTTGAACATCACGAGAATGCCGACCAGCATCCAGAAATTCGGAATCATGATCGCCGCAAAGATCATTACCGTATAGAGAAACGGCATTGCCGACCAGATTTCGACGAAACGCTGCATGACGATATCGAAGGTGCCGCCGTAATAGCCGAGCAGCGCCCCGATCGTGATACCGATCACGTAACAGAAGAAACAGACGACGAGCGCGAACGACAGCGAGGTTCTGAAACCGTAAACCATGCGCGCAAACACGTCACGGCCACGGTCATCGGTGCCAAGCAGATGCTGAAAGGTGCCAGGCATTTTGACGCCCGGTTTCAATTCAAACAGGCCGGCTACCGCCATTTCGCGATAAAGCTTCGCGATGTCGAGCCCGACCCAGTCAGGCCGGTTGTATTTAGTTTTCAGTTCTTCGTCAGTCGGCTGCTTTTCGGGCAGCACGAACAGCGATTCTTCGAAAAAAGCCTGGCGCCAGCGCCCGGTCAGCCAGGTAGGTGGGTGCGGCGGGCGGCATGGCAGTTCGTCGAGCAGTGATTCGAGCGGGCCGTAAGGGTAAATTGGCAACATTACCCAGTCATCGCCCCAGTGTTTGTAATTTTGGTCTTCTTCGGTAGCGGTGCCGTTTTTAATGCGTTCGGCCCGTTCGCTGTTGCGCGTCTGGTAGACCTGCTTCATCATGCGGTAATTGGGCACGCCGTAGCCTTTGAGACCAAAACTTCGGGCGCTTTCGAAGCTGAACAGGGTAAAGTGAATACTGCCCTGGTATTTAACGAACAGTGCCTTGCCGTTGATGAGAAATTCAGCGAAAAACGAGAGAACGAACAGGCTGATGATGAGAATGAAGGCGTAATAACCGCGCTTCAGACTCTGGAACTTGCGCCAGCGCCTCTTGAATATCGGGCTGGTGAAAAACATGCCGAACGAGCCAAGTGCGGCAATCAGTAGCGGCAGCAGATAAACGACGGCGCCGACGGCCAGGCCGAAGCTGATCGCGGCCTCGGTCGAGTAGTCAGGGTTGATACCCTTTTCCCCAAGTGCCGGAAACATCGCATAAATCGCGGCCCAGAAGACCAGCAGCGCGATGGTGTTGATGAGTTTCTGGTTGTTTTCGTAGGTTTCTTTCATGAGAAGCGGATCCTCGGGTCAATGATGCAGTAAAGGAAGTCTGAAACGATGTTGCCGAAGAGCTTCAGCATCGAACCGATGACGAGAATGCCCAGTGTGACCGGGTAGTCTCGGGCGATCAGCGATTCATAGCCGAGCAGGCCGAACCCGTGAATGTTGAAAACCTTTTCGATGAGATACGAACCGGCGAGAATGATCGAGAGCATGTGCCCGAGCCCGGTCGCAATCGGAATCAGCGAGTTGCGCAATGCATGCTTGAAAATTACGACGTTTTCTGACAGGCCTTTGGCGAAGGCGGTGCGCACGTAGTCCTGGCCGAGGTTTTCCATCAGTGAGTTTTTCATCAGCACCGTGTGCGAGGCAAACAGCCCGAGAACGTAGCAGAAAACCGGCAGAATCATGTGCCAGGCCGTGTCGAGAAAGCGCCCGAACCAGGTCAGATCGTCGTGCTTACCGGTGGTCAGCTGTGCACGCTTCTCGGTCGGAATATGCTGGTAAGCCGGGTGATTCGAATTGATCGTGTCGGTGTCTTTAAATTTCGGGTATTCTTTGCGAACCGTCTCGGGCAGATCGGCTGCCACCCCGCCCTTCTGCAGATACTGCGAAAGATACGAACCCGGCTGAATGGCGGCGCTCTCTTTGCCGCCGAGCGGCACCAGGTCGAAATAAGCGTTGCCGCCGAGCAGCATCAGCAGCAGCACCCCGGCGGTCCAGCCCGGAATCGAATAGCCGATGAATACCAGCACTGAGCTGGCCGTATCGAAGGTCGAACTGTGTTTTACCGCTTTCCAGACGCCGAGCGGAATACAGATCGTATATGACAGCAGAAAACCAGTCAGGCCGAAAATGATCGACACCGGAAACTTTTCTTTGATCAGATCCCAGACCGGCCGCGAATGCGTGTCTGAAACGCCAAGATCGAGATGACAGACACGCCAGAGCCATTTCGCGTAAGCCTGATAAAAGGGTTTGTCGAACCCGTAAATTTCTTTGAGGCGCTGCATCATCTCTTCAGAGATCTGACCCTGGGTTGTCTGGCTGCTCGAACTGCCGCCGCCCCCTTCGCTGGTCTGCGACATTGCCTGCTGGTAGCGCAGTACCGCCTGCTCGACCGGGCCACCCGGCACGAAACGCGTCACCGTGAAGCAGAGAAAGGTAATACCGATAAAAGTCGGTATCATCAGAAGAAATCTGCGAATAAAATAGCTGTACATGCTTATTTCTCCCCTGCGATCGGCGGGTAGTGTTCGTCCCACCATCTGACGATCTCGGTGCCGACTTCGAGTTTAGTCTTTTTCTCACGGGCTTCCTTGAGCGATTTCGCCCGCGCCTCGTCATACCACCACAGCGAGGCAACCGAGCGCTGGTCGCTGGTCTTGGCGAGAATGTAGTCGGGCATGCCGAATTTGTTCCAGTAAAGCAGGCGGGTATGCGCCGCGAACCAGCCAAAAGCGTAGAGGTGCTCGTGACTGGCGATTTTGTCGATTTCGCGCACCGCTTCGATGCGTTCTTTCGGGTCGAACATCAGCGGGTATTTGTCGCATATCTCGTCGACACGCGCATTTTTGAAGCCCCAGATGTTGTTGTTATTGTTGAGATCGGCAAATTTCGAATGCATCGAGCTCTCGGGGTTCGGGAAAAGAATGCCGCCGTAAGCGCGCGAACTCATCTCAAAATTGCGCTCGCCGACTTCCTTGATGTCGGTGGCCCAGGTGACCTGCTTGAGATTGAGCTTGATGCCCACATCGCGCAGGTCTTCCTGAAAGATCGTGAAAATGCGTTCAGAAGTCTTCTGCACATAATTCAGGGAAAGCTCGAAGCGTTTGCCGTCCTTAACGAGCCAGCCCTCGGCGTCGCGGTTCTTCTGCAACCAGCCGGCCTCTTCAAGAAGCTCGACCGCTTTCTCAGGATTGAAGCGGATTTTCGGATTGTCGGGGTTTTCGTAGGGCGAATTCGGGTAGAAGGTGTCGAGATATTCGTATTCGTTGAAGAAAAGCTTGTCCATCATCTTTTCGCGGTTGTAGAGATAGCCGATCGCTTTTCTCACTCTGATATCATCGAAGGGCGGCTTGCGCAGGTTGAAGGCAATGCCGGAAACCCCGATCGGGCGATGGGTATAGACCTTGCGTTTCTGAATCCAGCCGTTGGCGAGCTGCGGCATCATTGCCGGAATGAATTCCTGATGCCATTCGCGGGCGACGTTGACATACATCCAGTCGAGTTCGCCCTTTTTGAACTTTTCTTTAACCAGGTTTTCGTCCTGGATGAAGACGAAATGCAGTTTGTCGAAGTTGTAATAACCGATGTTCTTTTCTACATCTGCCTGCCACCAGTCTTTGCGGCGGGTCAGCAGAATTTCCTCGTTGACTTTCGAACTTTCGTAGGTGTATGGGCCAGAACCCGGCATCATTTTGAACTGATATTCTTCGAGATATTTTTTGCCGTCGATCTTTGCGAGAATATGACCCGGCAGAATCGTCATGAAACTGAAAGACATGAAGGCACGCCAGTTAAGCTGCTTTGATCTGACGACGACGATGCGGTCGGTCAGGGCTACCGGTTTTTCGTATTTGTTCCAGTAGTCAATCGAGAACGGGTCGTCGATGCCCGGGTCGGTATAAAGTTCCCAGCTTTTAACGATATCGCTGGCAACTACCGGCATGCCGTCAGACCATTTGGCACGCTCGTCAAGTTCGTAGAAAAAAGTGACTTTGTCATCGGCGATGGCCCAGCGTTTTGCCAGGTTCGGTGCATAGTTGAAAGAAATCGGATCTAGGTCGAGCATGCTTTCGTAGCAGAGTCCGATCATCAGGCTGTTGAAGGTCGAACCGGCATTTTTGCCGACCGTGCGCAGCGTCGGCGGAAATGACGTCTCAACGCTGGTCAGCGTGCCGCCTTTTTTTGCCTCGCGGCTGCCGAAACCTTTGTATTCGGTGTTGGTTTCCCATTTGAGGCCGGCGATCAGGGCCTGTTTGTCCGTTTCACTCATTTTCGTAAAGTCGGTAGCCGCGGGCAGCGCTGCGCCTGATGCGTTCATGCCTGGCGCTGCAAAGGCACCGCTTTCGAGCATGCCGGTAAGCTTTTTGACAGCCTCGGTGTTCTCTTTAAGCGCCTCGATACTTTGCTGCAGCAGCTTTTCCTGGTCTGTCGCTGCCGGAGCTTGTGAAAAAACGGGCAAGCAGCCGGCAATGAGCAGCAATAAAACGGTCGAAATGAATCTTTTCGGGTTCAAGTCTGACTCCTTCCCTGCAAAAACTCTATAATTTGGGTTGCCAATACCTTACAGGCAAACCCCGCCAAAACGCAACCGGAAAAAAATTCAACGATCCCTGAGCCTGCCGAAGGGCCATAAAAAAGCCGCCGGCAAAGCTTTCTCTGCCGGCGGCCGTGGCGTCTTGAATTCAGCCTTCGGCGGCTTCTTCGATGAGTTCTTCGACCAGGTCAGACAGGCGCAGCAGATACTGCCCGTTCTCTTCGACGAATGAAACCAGCAGCAGTTTATCACCGTCACTGATCACCGGCCGGCTGATAAATGCCGCCGGAAAACCGGTATTCATGGTCGCAGAAACATTGCCGTCAGCAGCGACTCTGCAAATATTGTAGGTGGCTTCGTCGCTTTCCTCGTCGAGGGAATGAAAGCCGACCAGCACCTGACCGTTCTCGAGGCCAAGCAGCAATGCCGGGTTCGATTCGGGGGCAAATGGTAACTCGCAGACCTTACTGATCTTACCATCGGCATCAGTGCGGCGGCAGAGGAACAACTTGTCTTCGAGCCCGACTTCTTCAAGACTGAGAAAAAGGATATCGCCATTTTTTTCAATGGCAATACCGCTGCCGATGCCGCTCTGTTTGAACAGCATCTTGCCGGTTTCATCGTAAACTGCGAAAGCAGACATGCCCTGATCGAAAATGGCCAGGCGGCCACCCGGAAGCATTTCAACGCGGGTCTGAATACTCAGATCAGTTGCAAAACTGGCAAGTATATTGCCCGTATTATCAATTTTAATAACTTCGGGTTTTTCTGAGCCAACAAGCCAGAAGCCCTTGTTTTTACCCGCTTCGTCGGCAATCATCGCAAAATCGGAAATAACCAGCTTATCGCCATCTTTGACAGTTAAACTGGCAACTTCTTTTCCTTCGCTGTTAAACTCGACCAGCCGGCCGGCGATCGAGTCTACTGCCCAGAGACTGGCGCCCGAATAATGCAGAGACGCGGGGCCCATCGGCAGACCTCGCCCAAAGCCTTCCGGCGCTTCTTTTGCCGTCAAAACGCTTAGACCTTCGCCTTTGACGCTGAGATTCAAATCGAGAGCCAGAACCGGGAAGGTTGCCATGGCCGCAAATACCGCTGAAATTATGATTTTCTTCATGTTTTTACCTTTTATTTTTGTTACAGGCCATGTCGGCCTGAAAGCATCTGTCTGTTTCTCTGCAGGTCTCTGCGACGTTCCCGCACCTGCACTACGAAGAGGCAGGCCTGCGCTCGCGAATTTCTTGCCCGCAAAGGCAGATACGGGTGGCAGGAACCTAACATAGCACAGACTCAGGGCATTGCCCAGCCGAGATACTTCGGGCCTTTCCACATCTGACTCAATGGCATTTCCTTGACGCCGTAGCTGGTGGTCGTGATGATGATCGGGTCATTTGGCCCGTGCATTTTGCCGGTGGCCATGAAAATGTGACCGTAGGGGTTTCCGGGCACGGTGCCGGTGAACATTACGGCACCAGCCGGCGGGTTTTTATTGACAACAATTTTGCCGGCGGCTTTACATTTGTAGTAGCTTTGAATGGCACTGGGGGCAGCAAGCAACGGTTTTTTGCGGCCGTATGAAGTATTGACAAACGCCAGACACCAGCCGGCCCAGGCTTTCGGGTTGCTTGACCTCATGCCGTTGTTAACGTTATAGCCGCGTTTTGTGCCGTTTATCTGATCGCGTGACCAGGTAATTGCACCGGCCACACTGCCATCGCCCATGGCATCACCAATAACTGAGGCTTTATAAGTGGAAGCATTCGACGAAGAACCACCACTGGTTTTTGGTTTGCTGGCCACAGTCTGACTGCCGGACTTAATGTATTTTTTGTGAACATAGCGGGTTTTACCGTTGTAAGAAATCTTGTACCAGTCGCCGCTCTGCCCGACAATGGTCACTTTCGCGTTATCGCGCAGACTGCCGACGATACTGCCCCATGGCCCAGACCTGACATTGAGAGTATAGCCGTTGGTGTCGACGGTTCCGGTGCGTGCGGCGCCGCTGACGCCTTTTACCGGAGCTTTTCCCGAAGCTTTCTGGCCCGAAGTGCTTACATAATTCTTATGAACGTAACGTGTCGAACCTTTGTAAGCGATTTTATACCAGTCGCCACTCGAACCGACAATCGTTACCCGGCTGCCATGGCCAAGCTGGCCGACGACTTTGCCCCATGCCGCGCTTCTGATATTCAATCTGGCGCCTGGAGTATGAACGGTTCCGCTGATCGTCGACGGGCCGCCGGCTCCCCTGCCCTCTTCGATACGGATTTCCTTTTCTTCAAACGGCGAGGCCCAGCCTGTAATACAGACGAGGCTGCACATTAGAAGAAGATAAATGATTTTGCGCATGACTGTCTCCTTAAGAATCTACGTTTTTTCTTATACCAGTTTTCTGCTGACAAAGTTTTATTTTTTTCCAGCCAGATACCATTTATGTTCAAAAATCTTGCAGCCAGACACTTCCCAATGACCGGCAAAGCAGCCTGTCAGCGAGCCCAGGACAAATGCATTAAATTCATGGCTTTCGGGTCTGCGCCAGAAATGACGGAACCGGATTATGTCACCCCCGCGCTTATGCCCCGGAGGTGTACAGGCGGGGATCTAACCTTTTGCCTGAGATGCACGCTGACGCGGGCATGACGAAAATACGTCGCCCGTGCCGGAACTGACTTGTAAACAAAAATGCTGAGGCGTATCAGCGCGATAAACGCTTCAAACAAGCCTCAGCACTTCAGGTGTTCAAATATTTGCGTATTCTGGCCAATCAGGCCGGAAAAAATGCCGCTAAATCACTTTGATTCTTTTTTGAGTCTCTTTGCTTCTTTTTTTTCCTTGGGGGTTTTGGTTGCAGGCTTTTTGGTTTCCTTGGTGGTTCTCAACTCTTTACCCATTGTTAATCTCCAGAGATAATAAATTTTTACAGGACTATTTTACTTTTAACACGTCCGTGCATAGTTACACCAGCCCATTTCAAAAATAAGTTTCCGGCGAAACATACCGGTATGTTTTTATTATAAATGGCTTTGGCAAACGGCTTAAGGGTCTTCGCTCAGCCAGGCAGGCGCAGCGATGCTGGCAGAAGAAACGCGCGGCAGGTTAAAAGATGCGATAGCCCTTTTCGTGGGCGATTTCGAGCATTTCGCGGTCGCCACGCGAGTCGCCGTAGGCGTAAATGGTCTGGTAATCAGCAATATCCAAGACTTCTCTGATTCGCCTGACTTTTTCGGGGCCGAAACAGTTCGGTGTCGCGAAATTTCCGGTGAGAATGCCGTCTTTGCTTTCAAGCCGGGTCGAGATGATTTCGATGCCGTGCTGTTCGCACCAGAATTTGAGATAATCGGTAAATGATGCCGAAACGAGAATTACGCGGTGCCCCTGTTGCCGGTGCCAGCGAATTTTCTCAATGGCAGCCGGGCGCACAATTTCATTCAAAATACCGGTTGCAAAAGCTTTTGCCTTTTCTTCGAAGTTTTTTTGTGGCATGCCGGCAAAGAAAATGCGGGTTACCTGCTGCTTGGCCGTCTGGTTGCTGATCAGGCGCAGCAGATAAGCGAGCAGCCACGGGGCCGCGCACAGGCAGCCCAGCATGAAACGCCGCTTCCCGAAAAAGAAAATCAGGAAATCGCGGAAGCTGTCATGCGTCGTGATCGTGCCGTCGAAGTCGAACAGCGCCAGGCATTGTCTGCTGCTCATTGAGCCTCGTCGAAAAAGAAAACGTTTTCGCGCTGCCAGGTCGTGCGCTTTTCGAGGTCGCGCAGGCTCAGCATGCCTTCGACCGGGTTGTTATCCATGCTCGGGCCCATGTAGAGAACGTGCGCCCTTTTGCCCTGAATGCCGAGAACCATGACCTTTTCGCCGCCAGGCACCTGCTGCTTGCCCAGCTGCAGGTATTTTGCCGTGACCGCGTATTTCTGCGTGCGCTTCGGAATATTGGCAACCCGCTTTTTTAGAGCTTCGAGAGCCGCGCGGTCATAGGTTTTCGGTGCCCTGAAAGTGTCGATCACCTGATTGTAAAGGTGCATCACCACCATGCTCGACTTGACCAGCGCAGCCCGGTAGCCGCCGTCGAGGCGCAGGTTTTTCATGATTCCGGTCATGCCTTCAAAAAGCTGAAACTTTGCGGCATACAGCTGCGCCAAAATCGTCAATTCTTCGGGCAGCCTGGGTTCAAGCTTTTTATACCTGGCAGCGGCATTCTGGAAACGGGTTTTGACATCAGGCATCTTGCCAAGCACGTTGAGATACTGAATATCATGAAAATGCGCTTCGAATTCATCGAGAAATGAGAAAAGGTCAAGAACCTGCTCACGCAGATCGGCCGGCTGTGAGGTCTGAGGCCCTGCCAACTTTGCAGCTTTCGGTTGCGGCGTCAGGCAGCCGGCGCAGAAATTGGCATTATCAGGCAGTTCGACGCTGCAGCCGATGCACAGCTTGGCATCTGCTGACGAAACCAGCAGCGTCATGGCGGTTGCGAGCCCCAGAGTGATAACTTTCTGTTTAATTTTAAACATTTGTTCACCTCATTTTATATTCAGGCCATTATATAACGTTATTTCTTATCCTGCTTATCTGCCTTGATCGGTTTTCTGCAGTTTAATCAGGGCCGGGACTTCACTGACCCGGGATTGAGAACTGCGGGTGATTTTCGATTTTGTCACAGAAACCTGGCTGATCAGCCTCGGCCAGCCCACGCGGAAAGCGTGACCCGCTGCGGTGCCAGCGCTGCAGCCATTCCGGCCCGAGCAGTGCCGGAGCGTTCCTGTGCCTGGCATGGGCAGCGACACTGGTGAAAGCGACAGTCGTCGCCTCTTTCGGGCCGGTGCCGACGCCGTTGCCGACCAGGAAACCCGCAGCCAGCAGCGCGGCTCTGACCGCAGTCGAGGTCGAATAGGTATAAAGGGCTGTGTCAGCGCCTTTAAAATATTCATAAAGCATCAGAAAGGTCTGGTAGGTCCAGAACGAGCGGTCGGTTTTCGCCGAGAACGGGTCGAAAAAGACGATATCCGGAACCCTGGCGGTTTTGAACAGCTCGAGAAAGTCGCCATGAAAGAGTTCCCAGGT
Source organism: Candidatus Rifleibacteriota bacterium (assembly GCA_024710355.1). GTDB lineage: Bacteria > Muiribacteriota > Ozemobacteria > Ozemobacterales > Ozemobacteraceae > Rifleibacterium. The sequence continues at coordinate 37,315 of JANJUX010000031.1, read as the reverse complement.
GCACAGGCCGGAGCTGTGTTCCCAGCGGCGCTTTTCGAGCAGCCGCGCCGGCGCCCCATGAAACAGATGCGGGAAATTGCGGTTATTTTTATACGCCAGCGCCAGCGGGTCTAAATCGCATTCAAAACTGATCAGATGCAGATGCCTGAGCCCGCCCGTTCTGCCAGCCCCGCCCTGCTCGATATTCGTTTCGCCGAGCACCTGCTCAAAGCAGCGCACCGCAGCCATTGCGTTCGAAGCCGCGCCCAGGCCCACATCCCATACCACCAGGTCTTCTGCACCATTCGCTTGTGAATTTTTCAACAGCCGCTGCGCCAGCCCCGATTGCTCGACATACAGACGGTTGGCCTCTTCGGCCGGCGGGTTGACCGAGTGCATGATTTCGCCCGAACTGATCTGTTTGATGCTGGCAAAGCCTTTCGGGTTGAAATGCACTTCGTAATCGCCGAGCCGCGGAATTTTGACCTGGTTGCGGCGTGGCGGCGTGCCCGGGTTATCTTCGTCGTCGCGGGCGAGTTCGACCCGTTTTCTTTCATAGAGGCGCTCAAAGGTGCCGGCAACGATGCTTTCGCGCATTTCGCGGGTCAGGCGGTGATAAAAGGCCAGATTGTGGGTCACGAGCAGATGCCAGCCGAGCGGCTCGTCCGATTTGATCAGGTGATGCAGATAGGCGCGCGAATAATCGCGGCAGGTGATGCAGTCGCAGGTCGCATCGAGCTTTTCTTCGGCAAATTTATAAACGCTGCGGCGCAGCTGCATCTTGCCATGCGAAGTGTAGACAGTGCCACGGTGCCCGAGCTGCGAGGGCATGATGCAGTCGAACATGTCGACGCCGCGGTGCACCGCTTCGAGAATGTCGAGCGGCGTGCCGACGCCCATCAGGTAGCGCGGCAGATGCTCAGGCAGCATCTCGGCGACGAGCCCGGTAAATTCGTAGCGCAGATCGCTGGTTTCCCCGACGGCCAGGCCGCCGATCGCCATGCCGTCGAACGGCAGTTGTCGCAAAAATTCGGCACTCTGCCGGCGCAGGTCATGGTGGCAGGCGCCCTGCACGATGCCGAACATCGACTGCGGCGAATCCTCGCGCGCTGCAAGCGAGCGCAGCGCCCAGCGGTGCGTCAGTTCCATCGCCGCTTTCGCCTCATCGTGGCCGGCGGTCGACGGAATACACTGGTCGAGCACCATCATGATGTCGCTGCCGATCGCTTTCTGCATGTCGATACTCAATTCCGGTGTCAGCATGAAGCTTTTTCCATCGATGTAGCTCTGAAAGCGCGCGCCCTCTTCGTTCATTTCGCGCGAACGGTGCAGCGAGAAAATCTGAAACCCGCCCGAATCGGTAAGGACCGGCTGATCCCAGTTCATAAACTTATGAATGCCGCCGAAGCGCCTGAATACCTCCGGCCCCGGCCGCAGCAGCAGATGATAGGTATTGGCGAGCAGCACCTGTGCCCCCGTCGCCTTGAGGGTCTCGACCGTCTGACTCTTGACCGTCGCCCGCGTGCCAACCGGCATAAAAACAGGCGTCACCACCTCGCCATGCAGCGCCGTGAACCGCCCCGCCCGCGCCCGCGTGCCCCAACAGCGCGCCTCAACCCTGAAATTCAATCTGCTCATGCTGTATCTCTGTGCCCTGTTCTGTAGATTTCGGCAAAGTCTACCCGCCCCGCCCGCAGATGTCAACAGGCCTGATTTCTCAGCAAAAGTTTCGACTATAATCGAGCCTTTTTATTTTTAAACAAAACTTTGGATTGTAGTCGCTATGTAGACAACGCCGGAATGAGCATTAGTGGCTTATATGGCAGCATTGAATGAATGGAAGACCTGCTAAATATCCGGTTGTTTTGATTCTAGGGCCTTATCTGGCCAGGAGCATGCTGATGCCGGGGCCGATCGGGAGGCCGGCGTAATACCAGATTACCAGAAGGGTTGTCCAGCCGATCAGGAAGGCCAGCGAGAAGGGCAGCATCACTGAAATCAGGGTGCCGAGACCGATGTCTTCTTCGTATTTTTCGGCGAAGGCGACGATTACGGCGAAATACGACATCAGCGGCGAAATGATGTTGGTTACCGAATCGCCGACGCGGTAGGCAAGCTGCGTGAATTCAGGGGAATAGCCGAGAACCATGAACATCGGCACGAAAACCGGCGCCATGATCGCCCATTTCGCCGAGGCTGAGCCAATAAAAAGGTTGATACAGGCAGACAGCAGCACGAAGGCTACGATCATCGGCATGCCGGTCAGGCCGGTGGCGCTTAAAAAGCCGGCGCCCTTGACCGCGATGATGGTTCCGAGGTTGGTGTAGGCGAAATAGGCGACAAACTGGCCGGCAACGAATGCCAGAACGAGATAATCGCCCATGGTTCCCATTGATTTGCCGACGGCGTGGGCAACGTCTTTGTCGTTCTTCACAGAACCGTTTTTAATGCCAAAAGCAAGCCCCGGAAAAAAGAAGAACATCGCAATAATCGGAACCAGGCCTTCCATGAATGGCGAACGCCCGATGATAGCACCGGTCTCCGGGTGCCGCAGCACGCCGGACTCAGGAAGCACAAGCGCTGCAATCAGCAGTGTAAAAACGATTGCTGTGATAAAAGCGGACCTGATACCTAACTTTTCGGCTTCGGTAAGTGCTTCGATCTTTTCTTCAGCATCACCGGAATAATGCCCGAGCCTGGGCTCAACAATCTTTTCGGTTACCCAGGTGCCGATAATCGCTATGACAAAAGTCGAGACAATCATGAAATACCAGTTGGCCGTCGGGTCAACGACATACGACGCATCGATGAATTTTGCCGCTTCGGTCGTAATACCACCAAGAAGCGGGTCGATGGTTCCGACGAGAAGATTGGCGCTGAAACCGCCGCTGACCCCGGCAAATGCAGCGGCCAGACCGGCAAGCGGGTGCCGACCGACACTGAGAAAAACCAGGGCTCCGAGCGGCACCAGAACGACATAACCGGCGTCAGAAGCAATATTCGACATGATTCCGGCAAAAACCACGCCCAGCGTGATCAGTCGCGGGGGTGTTTTAAGCACCATCAGTCGGAGAGCTGCCCTGATCAAGCCGGTGCGCTCGGCAACGCCGACGCCAAGCATGGCGACCAGAACGGTTCCGAGGGGGGCAAAACCGGTAAAATTGGTTACGGCTGATGAAAAAATGTGCCTGATGCCAGCGGCAGAAAGCAGACTTACCGCCTCAACCGTCTTTTGAACATTATGGCCTGAGGTAAAGGTCGCGCTCACGCCAAGTCTTGCCGCGATCTCCGATATGATGACAACCAGAACGCTGAATATCACGAAAATCGTTACCGGATGCGGCAGACGATTGCCGATCTTTTCGATTACATCGAGTGCTCTCTGGGTAATGCTCTTTGCCTGAATCTCTTCCATTTTTAACCCTTTTTATAAATTTATTCGACGAAGATTCGCACCCTGGCGACTCTGAGGAGCTTTTCGCGGAAGGCGTAGCCGGGCAGGCAGACTTCGGCAATTTTACCGATCTGGCTTTCGTTACCGGGCACCCCACCTACAGATTCGTGCAGGTTCGGGTTGAAAAGTTCGCCGGGTGAAGCGATTGTCTGCAGACCCTGTTTCTCAAGAATTTCCAGGAACTGACGGGCCCAGAGTTCGAAGCCGGCGGCGAACTGGCCGGCGGGGTCGTTGCTGCCGGCATGTGCCAGGGCGTTCTTGAGGCTGTCGACGGCGGGCAGGATCGCCAGCAGCAGGTCGGCACGGCCCGAGTCGGCGGCGTCGGCAATTTTCCGGTCAGTGCGGGTCTGCAGATTCTGATAATCTTTCAGCAGAGTCTGATAGCGGTGCATAAATTCAGTGGCAAGTGCGTTGTTTATATCGTTGACCAATTCTGGCTCCTGTGACCGCAAAACTTTGCTTCATTCTACAAACCGCCGACCCGTTTTTCAACCATACGGATGAATAATTGCCGAATGCCTGGCATTTGCAGCATGGATATAATCAAAATGCCGCTCAGGGCAGGTAAATCTGCAGTTTCACCTCGTCGCGCAGCGAGGCTTTCAATAGCCCGAAAAACTGTTCGAGAGCCTTGTGTGCCTCGCGGCGGGCTTCTTCTTTTACCAGCTCATGATTGGCGGCTTTGAGAACTTCGTTTTTCAGTTCCGACATGGCCTCTTTGCGCAGGGTTTCAGCTTTCGGGCCAATCAGGGGCACCCATGAACCCTTTTCCTCGACGATAATTTTTTCGGGGTCACTCTGCACTGACACCATCTCTTTGTCGATGCGCAGCGGCGGCGATACCACCCGCAGGGTGCCCGTCAGATCGTCATAGACAAAGTTCTGTCCGGTGATTTCCTCGACCGGAACATAATACTGGACACGGTTATCGAGCACCTTGATGCGCACCCAGGCCGAACCGGCCGGAAACCAGTCATTGAGCACCCGCTTGTGATGGTCACGATAAAGCTCGACATCGACGGTCTGAGTCACGACCACCAGTTTGCGGGTACGGTCGGTGCTGCCAAGAAGCTGTGAAAAGACCGATTTCACCTCAACCGAGGGTTTGAAGGCTTTTTGCAGGGCATCCAGCCCTTGATTGCCGAGTTCGCGGGCCATGAACAGCGGTAGCACCCAGACGGCCGTTATTGCAAAAACGGCGACAAAAGCCAAGGCCCAGATAAAATGCACCCAGGCGCTCGACTTAACAACCTGTTCAGGGCCTTTGCCAGTGCATGGTTCAGGCAATCGCGCCGACTCGACAGGTTTCGCGACCTGCAGGCTTTCAGCATCCTCTGATTGAATTGTTTTTTCTGGTTCCATGCCGACCTCCATTTTTATCATTCTAATGCCCCCGCCCCATATCTTCAACCGGCAAAAAAAATGGCGCGCAACTGCTTTGTAAAAAAGCCGGTGCAAATTCTCCGGTTCGAATTCTGTGCCCGGCCAGAAAATCGTGTTATACTTCTCCGGTAAAACCCTCACACCACAGGATCGGAGACCACCATGAAGGTAATGAAATTCGGCGGCACCTCGCTCGCCAGCTGGGCAAGGTTTTCGCAGGCCGCTGACCTCATCGCTGCCGCAACGACAGGCGAAACCGTCGCCGCCGTTCTTTCGGCTCCCGCAACCGTTACCAACAGCCTTCTCGAAATGATCGACCAGGCACTGAAAGGCGCCGACCACCAGGCAGTCTACCAGCGTCTCGAAAGCCTTTTCCGCAAGCTTTTCGCCGATGCGGCAGTCTGCGGTCTGACCAGTCAGCAGCAGAGCACTCTCGAAACCCGCCTGCAGCATTTTCTGAAATTCTGGAACCAGCGGGTGCAGGGCATTGCCATGCTCTCGGACTGCCCCGAAACGATCATGGCTTCAATTGCCATCGGTGGCGAATACCTCTCGGGCGCCCTGATGGAACAGGTAATGCTGGCGCGCGGCCTGAAAACCGTGCTGCTCGACCCGGTCAGGCTCTTTAAAGCCTATGGCCCGACTCTTGACGCGATGGTCGATATCGAAAAAAGCCGACCCGACTTCAATATGGCAGAGCTTGGCCAGTATCAGGTCATCATCATGCCCGGTTTTGGCGCCGGTGACCGTGACGGCAAAGCGGTAACGCTCGGCCGCAACGGCTCCGACTACTCGGCTGCCGTGCTGGCCGCCTGCCTGAGAGCTGATACCTGCGAAATCTGGACCGACGTCGACGGTGTTTTCAGCGTCGACCCGAATCTGGTGCCCGACGCCCGCCTGCTGCCACAGCTCAGTTACCGCGAAACCATGGAAATGTCGTATTTCGGCGCCAAGGTGCTGCACCCGAAAACCATCGCGCCGATCGCCCAGTATCATATTCCCTGCTATATAAAAAACAGCCTCAACCCGGCGGCGTCCGGTACCCTCGTCTCCGACGCCACCGATACCAGTGGTCTGGCAGTAAAGGCGATCTCGAATCTCGACAAACAAACGATGGTCAACGTTTCCGGGCCTGGCATGAAAGGCCTGGTCGGCATGGCCAGCCGCGTGTTCGGCGCCATTTCGCGCGCCGGCGTTTCGGTAACCCTCATTACCCAGAGTTCTTCTGAATACAGTATCTGTTTCTGCGTTGCCCGTGATAACGCCGGCAAGGTCGAACAGGTGCTCAACGATGAATTCGAACTCGAACTGAAAAGCGGTTTTCTCGAACCGGTCGAGTTCACCCATAATCTATCGATTGTCTCGCTGATCGGCGACGGCATGCGCACCCGCAAGGGTCTGGCAGCCAAATTCTTCAAAGCCATGGCCCAGTCGGGTGCCAATATCATCGCCATCGCCCAGGGCGCTTCTGAGCGCTCTATTTCGGTGGTCATCGACCAGAACCGCAGCGCCCGGGCAGTTGCCGCCGCGCATCAGGTGTTTTTCGATGTGCAGCAGTATCTCGATGTGCTGCTCGTCGGCTGCGGCAATATCGGCCGCGCCATGCTCAACCAGATTCACCAGCAGCAAAGTTTTCTGAAAAAGCAGAACATCACCATCAGAGTCTGCGGCATCGCCAATTCAAAAAACATGCTTCTCGACGCCCGTGGCATCGACCTGCAGACCTGGCAGCAGGCCCATGCCGAAAAGGGCGTGCCCTGCGATCTCAAAGCCATGTTCGCCTGGGTCGACGAGCAGCAGCTGCTCAACCCGGTTCTCGTCGACTGCACCAGCAGCCAGGCGGTTGCCGACAGCTATCTCGACGCCATGAACGCCGGCCTGAACGTCGTCACCCCCAATAAAAAAGCCAATACCCGCGACTTTGGCTATTACCGTGCCCTGCGCGATGTGGCTCTGCGCCAGCGCCGGCAGTTTCTCTACGAAACCACCGTCGGTGCCGGCCTGCCGGTTATCGACAATCTCAAGAAACTGGTTTTTGCCGGTGACGTGCTGCTGCGCTTCAAGGGCATACTTTCCGGGTCGCTGTCATTCATTTTCGGAAAACTCGACGAAGGCATGAGCCTTTCCGAAGCCACTGCCATCGCCCGTGAAAAGTGCTATACCGAGCCCGACCCCCGCGACGACCTCTGCGGCATGGATGTCGCCCGCAAAGTGCTGATTCTTGCCCGCGAAGTCGGTTACGAATATGAACTCAGCGACATCAAAGTCGAGAGCGTTCTGCCGGCCAATTTCAATTCTGAGGGCAGTATCGACGAGTTCTTGCAGAATCTTCCGAAAGCCGATGCCCAGATAAGAGCCCGCGTTGAAGCCGCCCGCGCCAGAAACATGGTGCTGCGCTATATCGGCGAAATCGACGGTTCTGAATGCCGCGTGCGCATCGCCGAAATCGCCCCGGATGAACCACTTTTCAGTGTTAAAGGCGGCGAGAACGCACTCGCGTTCTACAGTCGCTATTACCAGCCGATTCCGTTTGTGCTCAGAGGTTACGGAGCCGGCAACGAGGTAACCGCAGCCGGAACCTTTGCGGACCTGCTGCGCACCCTGAACTGGACAAGGGAGAGCACCTTATGAACCAGACATTCTACGCCCCAGCCACCATTGCCAACGTCGGCGCCGGTTTTGACCTGCTCGGCCTGGCGCTCGCCCCTGTCGACGGCAGCCTGCTCGGCGACTCGATAAGAATCGAAGAATGCGAGAAGGGTATTGAATTCTCGGTTGCCGGCCCCTGGAAACACAAACTTCCGGTCGAACCAGAGAGCAACATTGCCTGGCAGTGCGCCAACTATTTCCTGGCCCGACTGCCGGCCCGCAAAAAAACGGCCGGCATCAGACTCGAACTGATCAAGAATCTTCCGGTCGGCAGTGGCCTCGGTTCAAGCGCCAGTTCTATCGTTGCCACCATTTTTGCCATGAATCAGCATTTCGGCCTGCCGTTTTCGAGCGACCAGCTGCTTCTGATGATGGGCGAATTCGAAGGCCGCGTCAGCGGCTCGGTGCATTACGACAATGTCGCCCCCTCTTTTCATGGCGGAATGCAACTGCTGCTGCAGACCGGCAACCGCATCTGCGAACCGGTGCCCTGGTTCAAAGACTGGTTCTGGGTTATTGCTTATCCGGGCATCGCGCTTGCAACCTCAGAAATGCGTGCCCTGCTGCCCGAACGTTACGAGCGTGCCGTCGCCATCGAGTATGGCCGCAATCTGGCCGCTTTCATTCACGCCTCTTATCGCAACGATGTCGAACTGGCGGCAGCTGCGATGAAGGATGTGCTCGCCGAGCCTTTCCGCAGCCCTTCGATTCCGGGGTTTATTGAAGCCCGCACTGCCCTTAAAGAAATCGGCATGCTGGCCACCGGTATTTCGGGCAGCGGCCCGACCCTGTTCAGCGTTACCGACGACCCGCAGAAAGCCGAAATGGCCGAAACCTGGCTGAGTGAAAACTTTCTTAAAAACGACGAAAGCTTTTCGAGCATCTGCCGTGTCGACCCGCGCGGCGCGCGCATCATCTGAAGCATCTGATGAAAGGCTCACTGAATGCAATTATACAATCTCAAACACCCGGAAGAACGGGTGACCTTTGTGCAGGCGCTCAAACAAGGGCTTGGCCGCGACCGCGGCCTCTTTTTTCCGACCATGATTCCTGAGCTGGCCGGGGTCGACCAGCTGCTGGCACTGCCGTTTGTCGAACGCAGTCAGCGCCTTCTCGGTGCCTGGCTGGCCGACGAGCTCGGGCAGAATGTTGTCGATGCAATGGTGACCCAGGCCTTCAATTTCCCGGTGCCGGTCATCGAAATCAGCCCACAGCTCTCGGTGCTCGAACTGTTTCACGGCCCGACTCTCGCGTTCAAAGATTTCGGGGCTCGCTTCATGGCCCGGTGCCTGAGCTGCACCGGCGGCGATAAAAAAATCACCATTCTCACCGCGACCTCGGGTGATACCGGTGCCGCGGTCGCCGCGGCTTTTTACGGCCTGCCCGGCGTCGAAGTGGTGATTCTTTACCCCGAAGGCCGCATCAGCACCCTGCAGGAAAAAATGTTCTGCACGCTCGGCGGCAATATCAAAACCATCGCCGTCGACAGCGATTTCGATACCTGCCAGGACCTCGTCAAACAGGCGTTCTCTGATATCGAAATCAACCGCTGCCTGAATCTCAATTCGGCGAACTCGATCAATATCAGCCGCCTGCTGGCGCAGATCTGCTACTATTTCGAAGCGGTGGCGAGCGCACGGCAGGCCGGCCACAACGATCTGGTGATCTCGGTACCGAGCGGTAATTTTGGCGATCTGACCGCCGGCCTGCTGGCGCAGGCAATGGGCCTGCCGGTTAAAAGGTTCATCGCCGCCACCAACAGCAACGATACCGTGCCCCGCTATCTGCAAAGCGGCCTCTGGCAGCCGGCCAAAACCGTCGCCACGATGTCGAACGCCATGGACGTTGCCGAACCCAACAACTGGCCACGCATCGAAGCGATCTGCCAGCTCAAAGGTTATAACCTGGCTGCAATTAAAGGCATTGCCATCTCAGAAGCAGACACCGCCGCTTCGCTGCGCCACCTGCAGCAGCTGGGCTACCTCGCCGACCCGCATGCCGCTGTCGCGGCCGCAGCCCTCGAAAGTTCGCTCAGGCCAGGCGAGCACGGCATTTTTCTCGGCACCGCCCACCCCGCCAAATTCAAGACAAAAGTCGATGAAATCCTGCACACCGCAATACCCCTGCCCCCCGCCCTGCAGCAGGCCTCAGAAAAACCCCTGCTGTCAGAACACATTCGCCCCGACTTCACCAGGCTAAAAAATCTCCTGACTAGTTCGGCAGGTCAGGCGATTGCATAAGCGAGCTTGTCGAGCACCCCATAGTTCCCTCCAAATGTGGCCGCTAAGACCGTATGTTTGGCCTGGTGGGAAAAACGCGGGCGATTGCCGCAGGATGCGGCTTAGAGCCCGAGTTCCGGTCGTGCGTGCAGAGTGAGCAGATGGAACTATGAGGGTGCGAAGATCGCAGAGCGTTGCAACGACTGACATGCCGCAATACCTCGTTGGAAAGAAAAAAAAAGCCTCAGAGGTGACTACTTATTGAAATCTGGTTTGACGTGGCGGATACGCATGATGCAGGTCAGCGCCGAAATGATGCAGAAAATCCCGCCGACAATCATGGCGGTCCGGGTCGTGGTGGCAGTCGAGAACCAGCCCATGAACAGACCGCCGGCCGGCGACATGCCGCTGAACGACATCATCGACAGACTCATGACCCGACTGATCTTGTCTTTGTCTGAAATGGTCTGCAACAGCGTATTGCTCGATGACCAGCCGAAAACGATGCAGGCGCCCATCAGTGCCGCAAATGGTAAAGCCATTTTCAGACTGCTGCAGTATGCCAGCGCAATCGTGGCAATGCCATACACCCCGAAAGCGGCCGGTGGCAGGCGCTGAATGCCATCGAGCCGACGGCGCGATGCCAGGCCGAGCGCGGCAAAAATTGCGCCGAACCCCATCGCACCGGTGAGATAACCAAGCGTTGTCGCGCCACCGCCAAGCATGCGGTCGGCAATGATCGGAAACAGCACCATGTGCACCGACATACCCATAAAGCTCGACACCGACAGCAGAATCAGCATCGGAAAAATCAGCGGATGCCCGAATGAATAACGCAAACCCTCGATAATGCGCCGCGAAAAGCTTTCGCCCGGCCCCTTATCACTGCGGGCGGCGCTGTCGCCTTCGAGACGCATTGTGGCAAGCACCCAGGCAAATGGCAAAAACGACAGACTGTTGAGCAGAAAGCACACCCCTTCACCATAGGCCGCGACTATAATACCCGCCAGAGCCGGCCCGACCATGCGCGCCATATTGAAACCGGTCGAATTCAGAGCGATGGCATTGGCAAGACGCCGCTTGTCGCTGAACATATCAGAAACGAAAGTATGCCGCCCGGGCATGTCAAAAGCGTTGGTCATGCCGAGCAGCACGCTTAAAAACAGTATCCAGTAGACGTTGATCGCACCGGTAAAAGTCATAACCGCCATCACCATCGCCTGCGAGAACCCGAGAACCTGCGAAAACACCAGGATCTGCCGGCGCCGCCCCCCATCGAGAAGCGCGCCCGCATAAGGCATCAACAGAAACGAGCTGAACCAGCCGGCAAAGGTGATGATACCGAGCCAGTTGGCCGAATCGGTAAGGCGGTAGACGAGCCAGCTGATGCCAAGGCGCTGCATCCAGGTTCCGAACGACGAAATGGTGTTCGAAACGAAATAGCGTCGGTAATGTGGCGCTTCGAAGGCAATAAAAGTTTCACTGAATCGACTCATGGTTTGAAAACCCCGAAGACTCCCAGCTTATTGCAATTCTTCAGATAAAGCAAACAATTTGCGCATCAGTCGGCGTTGAACTGAAGTGCATCGAGATGGAAAAGCGTAAAAAGGCTGTGAAAATCATCTGTCCAGGGTTCTACCCCGGCCCGGGCCCGCAGTTTTTCCCATTTCAGGCGGTATGGCGCCTTTGTCGCCGGCAGTTGGGTTCCGGGGCGCGCCATAACCGCATAGATCGAGGGCATGCGCATAAAGTTCTCGCCCGCCGCCGCGTCGAAAACGTGATCGGAAACACCAACGCACTCGAGCCCGCACTTTTCTGCAGTTGTTGCAGCCAGCGAAGCCAGGTCGAGATAGCGGTTCGAGAGATTTGCGACAATGATGCCGTCTGGCGCCAGTTTGCTGAGATAAATCCGCATCGCTTCCAGGGTTATCAGATGCACCGGAATTGAATCGGAAGAAAATGCCGCAAGAATGATTATGTCAAACGCGCCGTCGGGCAGTTGCTGCATCTTCAGACGACCATCACCGATTACCACATTGCTTTCGGCCGGGCTGTCGGCCAGAAAAGTGAACAGAGCGGGGTCGCGGGCAACCTGAACGATTTCCGGGTCGATTTCGATAAAGGTGAATGAATTGCCGGGCCGGGCCCAGGCAGCGGCATTGCCCGGGCCGAGGCCGAGCACGCAGACTTTGAGATTTTCTTTTTGCGCCACCGGCAGCGCAAAAATGTCGCCAACCGGACCCTGACGATGATAATAAGCCAGCGGCTCACGCTTCAGAGCCGGAATATAGCTCTGCGCCCCATGAATTGTGTCGCCGTGCACCAGCTGGTGCAGTGTTCCCCTGTGGGTTGCAATGACTTCCTTGGTGCCGAAAAAATTGCGCGAATGGAAAATCACCGGGTCCTTCTTGCCGACCCGCCCGACGAAAAGCAGCAGCATAACCAGCGCAAAAAAGGCAACCTGCCGTATTCTCACTTCGCGAATGAACATGAAATAAGCGGCACCAGAGGCGAAGAGGCAGAGCCAGAACTGAACTCCGACCTGATAATCGGTAACGAAAGTGATCATCCTCTGCATCGGCCCTTCCGAACAGTCGATGGCCAGATAAAATGCCAGTTTGAGCAGCCAGGTTTTCAGGGGAATTTCAAAAATCAGGTAAATCAGAGCGGCGAATGGCAGCGAAAATGCCGCCGCCGCGAACAGAGAGCGCCGGTTTTCGAGACGATTCTGCCCTGCTGGCCCGTCTGAAACTTCTCGGTCAGCCGGCAGCTTTGCGCCAACGCTGTTTTCTTCCCCGGTTTTCTGCAGAAAATAAATACCGGCGAGCATGGCGAACGGGTATTCGGTAAGATTCGAGAACAGCAGTGGCGCCAGCAATGAATTGAACATGCCCCCGACCACGCCCCCGACCGAAAGCCACAGATAAAAAGCGGTCAGCTCGGAAGCCGCAGGCCGGGTTTCAGCAAGATAGCGGTGGCAGAGCAGCGAAAAGCTGAACAGCACGAACAGGTGCGCCGGCAGACCAATTTCAATACCGAATGTGCCGTCAAGAAAGTAAAGGGGCAGAAAAATCAGGGCCCCCACACCGGCAGCTCCTCTGATCAGGCGTGTCGGCAAACGAAACCATTCAGAAAAGGCGAGAATCCAGGTTACCAGATAAAGCATCAGCGGCACGACCCACAGAAGCGGTACCGGCGCCACATCGCGCGTCAAAAAGCCGGTAACCGCAAGCAACAGGCTTGAGGGCACCGCCGCTGCCGTAATCCAGCACCAGATCTGCTCCTGCCCTGGCGCAGCCGAAGTCGCCCTGTCACATGCCGGGTCGGCTGTCGCAGTCACCTTCGTTTCTGAAACCGCAGATTTGGCCCGATCACCGGCTTCTGCCCCGACCGGAGCAGCCGAAAAATTTTCTGTCACTGTCTGCTTTTCAGAACGACGCCGCAGCAGCACTGCGCACCCGGCCATCAGCAGGGCGAGAAGATAGAAGCCATATTTCCAGAAAGTGGCCTGGTCATGCAGGCTCAGATTCGGCTCGATGAACACCGGATAAGCAAGCAGAGCCGCGAGGCTGCCGCAATTGCTGGCGGCGTAGAGAAAAAACGGGTTGGCAGCGCGGGCGTGGTTCGACAGCGAAAACCACTTCTGCAGCATCGGCGAAGTGGCAGACAGAAAGAGAAACGGCAGACCGGCCGTCAGCATAAGCTGCAGCAACAGCCACAGCGCCGGGTCTTCCGGCACTGACGCGCCGCCACGGTAAGCAATCGGCAATGTCAAAGCTGCGCCCACAGCAAAAATCAGATGCAGCAGCATCTGGCTGCCACTTTTCAGTCGGGCGAAAGCGAGGTGGGTGTAAGCGTAGCCGCCAAGCAGCAGCAGCTGAAAGAAAAACATGCAGGTGTTCCAGGCGGCCGGGGCACCGCCAACCAGCGGCAGAAAAATGCGCCCCACCATGGGCTGCACCATGAACAGCAGGAAAGCTGAAAGAAAAATACTGATTGTGTAAATAAAAACCATGCTGAACCGGTTTGCCTGCAAAATTTTGTATTCTGTCAGCGGAATTCTAAACCGCCCGGCCTGATCAGGCAAACATTATTTTTGCCAGCTTCGAGTCGCATCTGTAGCCAGTAAAAAAGCAGTAAAAAAGCAACAAAAGAGGCCCCGGCAAAACCGGAGCCTCTCGTTAACTACAGAAAGCTCAGATCAGACGCGCTTTTTGGCCTTGAGGATCTTGACCATCGAGTTCACGACGTGAATGCCCTTGGTACCACGGCCGAAACCGTCGTCCATGCCGCATTCCTTCGCGATGTCGCGGGTAACCTGGGTGCCGCCGCACATGATCATGACTTTATCTCTGATGCCTTTTTCGCGGCAGAGTTCGTCGAGTTTGCGCATGTTCTTGCGGTGCACATCGTTGTGGCTGATGATGGTGCTGATGAGAATCGCGTCAGCGCCAGTTTCGATCGCGGCGTCGACCATTTTGCCGACCGGCACCGAGGTACCGAGGTAATGGTATTTAACGCCGTATTTTTCGATACCGCCGTGCTTGATGTCGAGAATTTCGCGCAGACCGACCGAATGTTCGTCTTCACCGACGGTGCCGGCGACGACCTTGAGGCCGATTTTCTTGATGCCGGCACGGATTTCTTCTTCGCTCAGCATTTCTTCTTTCGGCGGAATCTTCAGCGTCGTGCGGTCAATGGCGAAGTCGACCTTGCCTTTGACTTCGACGAAGGTGCCTTCGCTCGGGTGCATGACCTGGGTATTGATGACTTCAGGGTCTTTCAGACCCATCTTTTTTGCGATTTCCATGGCGGCAACGCCAGCCACTTCAAGAGCTTCGGGCACGAACAGCTGAACCAGCACAGTGCCGTCGCCGGCCCATTCCGCTTCGGGCTTGATCATCTTGCCTTTGCGGTATTCAACGGTTTTCTGCAGGCGCAGATTGCAGTTGTCGGTCTGGTCGATTTCGTCGATATAGGCGATTTTCTTCGGGTCGCAGAGAGTGCAGCCCTTGATCGGGTCACAGGGCTTCTTCAGACCGGCCGGCAGATGGTTGTGGCCGAAAACGCTGCAGACGGGGGCCATATAGTCAGCATCGCGCTCGACGATCGAGCCGGCGCCTACCCCACCCTTACCGTCGCGGGCGATACCGTCGCCGTTGCGATCGGGGTATTTGGCTGAATCGACGAAAAAGCCCTTTTCGACGGCGGCGAAATAACCACCGGTTTCGGCCATTTCTTCAAGGAAGCAGATCGCGCGTTCTTTGATATCGCGGACCATCTCACCGAGCGGGCCGTCTCTGTCGAGCTTGACCAGCTGTTTGAAACCGTCGAGGGCGACGAGAGTCTGCTTGGCGGTTTCGATACCCCTGATGTTGTTGTAATGCCACGGAACATTGCGGCCTTCATCGGGGGTGATGGTGCTCTGAATGTCGGCGCTGGTCAGCGCTGAAATCATGGTGTCGATGCAGTGGGTGCGGGTAGCTTCTTCGATGTCAGATTCGATATAGCGGGTGTTCTGCTGGGCGCGGAACTTGAATTCGCTGAAGATATCGCGCAGCGCGACAGCATACGGCAGATCATACCAGATCTTCGGTGACGGCGGTGCACATGGCGGAACCGTTGACAGACCGATCTGGCTCTTCGGCATGCCGACTTTAACTGAGAAGGCGCAGTTCAGACCGTGCTGCACGAGCAGTTCGGGCATTACCGACCAGCCTTCTTTGGCGGTGGCGTTGGCGTTATGAGCGCCATCGATCTGGAAAATACCGGCGTCGGCCATTACCTTTTTGGCGCTGGCGGCATCGGTGAATGAGCGGTACATGTTGACGTTGCGATACAGCACGTTGTACTGCGGGTCCTGGTGGGCGCCGTTGATGCCTTCTTCAGCGAAAAGAACGGCGACTTCGGGGCCGGCAACGCCAGAAACATAAGAATGGAAATTGATCTTGCGGCCGACTTCATCTTCGATGAGGTCGCAGGCTTTGCGCGAGGCTCTGATCTGCTTGCGGGTTATCGGAACGCCGCCGACGCCTTCGGGTGTGCCTTCGAGCAGCCCGTCGATATGGCTTTGACCGGTGGTTCTGATGACCATGATATGGTCGGCACCGTGCCAGGCAGCCATGCGCATGCGTCTGATATCGTCTTCAAAACGCCCGGAAGCGATTTCGGTAGTGATGACCGGCATCGGCTGCGGATCGATGTTGTTAAAATATTTGGCAGCGGGCAGCGGCACAGAATTGGCGAGCGGCTTGCTCATTTCTTTAAAATGAAACTTTTCGACCTTGTAACCGCCCTCGACCTTTTCACGCCAGGTCCAGCCCTTGCGCCGGGGGTGATAATTTTCGAGATCGTTGAGAATTTCTTCTACGTCGATTTTCTTTTTGATATCGAGTTTATTCATGTTATTTCTTTCCTTGTCTTTCAGTGGTTAAAACAGGCCCTGCAGCGCGTTTTTATCTTCGTTGACGCGCTTTGCAGCTTCACGCAGATCGACACCGAGTTTCTGAGAGAGCTTGAGCACCACGTGCCCGGCGCCTTTGCCAAGCAGACCGGCTTCGTTGACGCGGCTGACGACGCCCTGTGAGGTGACGCTGTCGATGCCCATGCGCAGCAGAACCGAGCGTTCGATCGACATGGAAGTGTATTTGCGGCCATATTCAACCATTGGCTCTACCATCTGGTTGCAGAGTTCCCAGAAACGTTCCTTGAGCTGCTCATCGCTCATTTTTCTGAGCTGCTGGCGGCGTGCTTCAAATTTCTTGATTCTTTCTTCGCTCATACCTGTTTCCTTTCAGAAAATGCATAAAAAACTCCCCGATATCCTAGCCCGTAAAGTAAAAATAATCAACTGCTTTACAACCATTCTCAATGAGCATGGGGGAAACGGCGTCGCAATGTCTGAGCTTTTTCAATAGTCACTGTCGCCAACCCGCCTGCCAGCCATTCCCTGCCCGGTTCAAATGCCTGTCACGGCAGCAAATGCAGATGTTTGCAGAATCTTCTGGTTGAATCTCAACTTCACAGCGGCACTAAAAAGCTGTAATATTACCAGTGACAAAATTCATGGAGAGGCTCTGCAAATGCACAGAATATTTGTAACTCTTGCGGTATTTGTATTGCTGGCAACTTCGCTGCATGCGCAATTATATGTAAACAACTCGTTGTGGCGGGTCGAAGATGCCATAAATGGTCGAAACGGCGATTACCACCCGGTTCCCTGGGTATTTCTGCCGAACGGCAAGGTTTATGCCGGCGATTTATGGCGTGGAACCTGGTTTAAAAGGTCCGGTGATACGATCAGAGTTGTAATAATATTCCACCAGAATTCTTTGACCGATGCTTTTGATGTAAAATTTAACAGCCCGACAGATTTCACCGCCTACAAGAATGGCCATGATTATCGCTATGGCAAAAAAACAGACTCGACACCCGCAAAAGAAGCCTGAGTCATAAGGGGAAAACATGAATAAGCATTGCCAGAGCTGCGGTATGCCAATGAAACACGCCCCACAAAAATTACATTGGCGGAATGCCGGAATTTTTTTTGGCTGATTTGCATGGCCGGTGTTAGAATACTTAAGAATACGCGCCAGATAAAATTGCAATGCAAAACGCGCAACGCTTGAATCGCCTGGGTATAACAGAAACAGAGAGGCACTGGCCATGAAACTCTGCAATGAAACAGTTTTACGAGAGATTCTCGAACAATCTCTCGCCGGATACTGGGATTGGGATATTCCTTCAGGTAACGAATACCTCAGCCCTTCCTTAAAAAAAATGTTCGGTTATGAGGATCATGAAATCGAAAACCGGGCCGATGCCTGGCAGAGGCTGATTTTTGCCGAAGATCTGCCGGGCGTGCTGGAAAATTTCAAACAGCATGTCGAAAGCCGGGGCGCGGTTCCCTATCGCTCAGAAGTCCGTTATCACCACAAAAACGGTTCCACGGTCTGGGTTGTCTGCACCGGCAGGATGGTCGAATTGGACGCTGACGGCAAGCCGCTGCGAATGATCGGCTGCCATATCGACATCACCAGGCACAAGCAGATGGAAGAGGCATTGCAGGCCCGCGAACGCCGCTTCTCAGAACTTATCAGAAACTCCTTTGACACGATCGTCATTCTCGACCGTAACGGCATTCAGCGCTACGTCAGCGATGCCGCCGAGCGGGTGCATGGCTACTCGCCCGCCGAGCTCGTCGATATTCCGGTAATCGATGTAATGATCCACCCAGACGATCAGGAAAGGGTTCGCGCTGCCTTTCTGCAGATTATCGAGACCGGCAAAGGTGGTGCGCATTATCGCCATCGACGCAAGGCCGGCGGCTGGGTCTACCTCGAAGCGCGCGGCACGAATCAACTCGACAACCCTGACATCCTTGGCGTTGTCGTAAATGTGCGCGACGTTACCGGACGCCGAAAGGCCGAAGAAGAGCTGCAGAAATCGCAGCTGCTCTATCAGGAGCTGGTAAAGGCCTCACAGGATCTTATCTGGCAGTGCGATTCCCAAGGCCGCTATACCTACCTCAATCCGGCCTGGGAAAAAGCTTTTGGTTATCAGATCGACGAAATGCTGGGAAGATCGTTTTCCGACTTCCAGTCGCCGCTGCAGGCACAGCAGGATCTCGAGCTCTTCTGCCGTCTCCTGAAGACCGATGGCTTTGTCAACGGCTATGAAACGGTTCACCTGCGAAAAGACGGAACAGAACTGCATCTGGTGTTCAATGCCAAGGCTCTTTACGACGCAAACGGCCAGATCGCCGGCACGCGGGGCACGGCCTACGATATCACTGAAAGGAAACGCGCCGAAGAATCTCTGCGGCAAAACGAGGCCAAGCTCCGGGCCTTTGTGGCCAATCAGCCAGGCGTCGCTTTTACCGTCGACAGGAACGGCATTTTTACGCTTTCCGAGGGGCTGGGGCTGGTCAAGCTCGGGCTTAAACCCGGCCAGGTTATCGGTCAGTCAGTATTCGACATTTACCGGGATTCCCCGGAAATCGGTGAAAATATCAGACAGGCGATGTCAGGCATTGTCAGGCAGTTTCAGGTCACGCTCGGCAAGGTGGTTTTCGACGTGTGGGTCGGCCCACTCATCAACGCCGACGGGGTGATCGATGGCGTCATCGGCATTTCATCAGACATCACCGAGCGGAAACACACCGAAGAGGCGCTCGCGAACGTTCAGAAACTCGAATCACTGGGGATTCTCGCCGGCGGCATCGCCCATGATTTCAACAATCTCATGGGCGGCATATTCGGTTATGTCGATCTGGCGAGCGAGGCAAGTTCCGAGCATCCAGTCCGCGAGCATCTGGACAAAGTCATGCAGACGATTGACCGGGCGCGAGCTCTGACTGCGCAGCTTCTGACATTTTCCAAGGGTGGTTCGCCAAAGCTCGAGATTGCGCCCCTGTTCCCGTTTGTTCAGCAGACAGCCCAGTTTGCGCTCAGCGGCTCGAATGTATCATGCACCTTTACCGCTGCAGAAAACCTGTGGCCGGCCAATTTCGATAAAAACCAGATCGGGCAGGTCATCGACAACCTCATTATCAACGCGCAGCAGGCGATGCCGCTGGGTGGCACCATTGAAGTGTCGGCCTGCAACGTTACCCTTGCCAATACCGAACACCCGGTTCTGAAAGCGGGCGACTACGTGCGACTGGCGGTGACCGACACCGGCATTGGCATTCCCAAAGAGCTCCAGAAAAGGATTTTTGACCCGTTTTTCACCACCAAATCCAGGGGGCATGGTCTCGGGCTGGCGACGAGCTATTCCATTATCAGGCGGCACTCAGGCTCGATCGATGTCTATTCCGAACCTGGAAAAGGTTCGACCTTCACGGTCTATCTGCCGGCCCTCAGCGCCGCCGCCGCGATTTCAGCCGATGGCCAGAAACAGATACACCGTGGCAGCGGCACCTTTCTGGTAATGGACGACGAGTCAGTCATGCTTGAGGTTATCACCGCCATGCTGCAAAAGATTGGCTACACGGTTATCGGCACCAACAACGGCCAGGAAGCCGTCGCCTACATCGCCGCGGCCCTCAACAGCAACAACATGCCGGTCGGCATGCTGTTCGACCTTACAGTACCGGGTGCGATGGGCGGCAAGGAAGCCATTGCCCGGATCAGGGAAATGGGCGTGAATATTCCGGCCTTTGTTGCCAGCGGCTACGCCGACGACCCGATCATGAAAAACCCCGCCGACTACGGCTTCACCGCAAGCATCAGCAAACCGTTTCAGCGCTCAGAGCTCATAGCGATGCTCGAAAAAGAAATGCCCCAAACCCGGCCGCCAGAATGATCTGCAGAAATCACAGGAGTTCAACATCCATAAGCAGCCATGTCAGCAGCAAATTTTAAAAAAATTGCCCTTGCGGCGAATCTGATCTTTAGTTGTGTTATTGCCTTATTGACGGGGCTTCCCAACTTTACGCCGGCGCGCAGTGTTCCGGGGGGCGAGTGTTATGACGCCTGCCGCAATCTTACCTCCCGAATCATGAGCTATAATGATCAGATTGCCTCTGATAACGGTAAAAGCGCGCAACTGCGTGTTTTTACCGAAACCCCGGAAAATATTGCCTTCGTGAAAAATGAACCAGCTATCAACTTCAGTCTTAATCATACTTCCGAATGTTTGTATGGCACTGTTGGTGATCTTTCAGAGGATGGTTTTATTGTTTGCAGATACCACGGCAGTTATGGCGACGGCCCCGAAATCAAAAATCTCGAAGCAACCTTTTTTCTGCCCGATAAGGGCATTGTCAAGGAAAAGGGCCTGCAGAGCAAAACAGAATTTTCCCGGTCTTTTAAAAGAGAACTGCGTTTCTACGCCATATTGATCGTATTTCTTGCATTTTTTGTGACTTTTTCAACGATTTCTGTTCTACTCAAGCTCTTTTTCCCCAGCCTGTCGCTGTTTTGAGACAATTTGATTTAATGCGCTCCACACAGCCAGATAAACTGGCTGTAATTTTTTTCGATAAAAACCTGCATTTCCAGCCCAAATACCTATCAACAGCGCAAATTCAGCAACATACAGATTCCGCATAATATTGGTTAGGCCCGCTGAAGAAAAAAAATACTCACACAATCCGGCTCTACAGGCGGCAGAAGAAGTTATTGCGGCATTGAATGGTTGAAAAAAATTAGACAATTTTGGACAATGAAGACAATCCAGGCGCAATGCAACTTTGCGGTGAACAAATGTATTTATAGTGGACTGAAAGTGTAGATTAAAAAGTTACCTGGCCGGGTTGCCTTCGACAATGTGCCTGAAATCGATTGTCACAGTCCTTGACGATCGCATAACCAAAGGCAAGTCCAGTGCCAATCGCTTTCAGGCGTAGCAGGTCGATCATGAACGGGCTAGCCGGTCTTTTTTCAAGACAAAATAGGACAATGAGGACAAATTTAGGGCAGATTTAGGACATAATGAAGACAATAAAAATGCAAAAAATTCGATCAAAACTGCGTATTTCTAACATTTGCGTCGAGGCGGAAAATGAGCGCTGGATCAAGGGTCTTATTTTCGCAACACCCGCGCCCGTCTACGGTTACGACACGCACTATTCCTAAGAGGTGTAAATGGTAGTATAAAATTCCTTGCGAGCGCGAAAAACGTCGTCAACTGCGCCATTTTACAGAAACTAATAAAGGAGAATTGCTATGGCAGGAGAAAAAGTTACGCGAATCCTCAAGGCAAAAAGTCCGTTCACTGCGGAACAAATTGCGGATATGTCGGATGCACAAGGTTGGGACTGGATATACGCAAATGCAAAGCCTCGAAAAGAAAAACTAACCCAAATCTGCTTTACTGGATTTTCTGCGGCAGAAAAAGCTGAACTTACCGAAATAGCTAAGGCCGCGAATCTTGAAGTTGTCAACTCCGTCACTAAGGGCTTGGCCTTCCTTTGCATTGGTGAGAATGCTGGGCCCGCAAAGCTTAAAAAGGCAGAGGAACAAGGCAATCACATATTGACCAAAGAGCAGTTCTTTCATCTTTTGGATACTGGTGAAATCTCAAGATGATGCCCAACATTTGCGTCGAGGCGGAAAATGACCGCCGCTCACGACTTGCGTTAGACAAACGCGCTTTCGCGTGCAAGAAATCATTGACGATAGTATCAAATGATACTATCATGGCTGTATGAAACCACCTTATGATATTACAAATCGTATACTGATGCTTTACGGACAGATAACTGAATCAATCGGCCTATGTAAAAGCCTGCTATTAGTTAAGCCTGAAGCCCGCTTAAGAAAACAAAATAGAATAAAAACTATTCATTCGTCACTCGCTATTGAAGGCAATACGCTTGATATCGAACATGTCTCAGCGTTGCTGGAAAATTCAAGAGTCATTGGCCCCAAAAGAGATATTATTGAAGTCCAGAATGCCATTAAAGCCTACGATAAGCTTTCGGAGTTTAAACCATTTTCAATAAAAGACTTCTTGAAAGCACATAAATTGTTCATGGATGGATTAGTAAAATCACCCGGAGAATTTAGAAGCAAACAAGTTGGTATAATGAAAGGGTCTGAGGTTCAACATATAGCCCCCAATTTTTCATTAGTGCCGGGATTAATGAATGGTCTATTTGATTACATAAAGGCTGATCCGGATATTGATATAATAAAAAGCTGTGTGTTTCATTATGAAATGGAGTTCATTCATCCATTTGAAGATGGAAATGGACGAATGGGCAGATATTGGCAGACTAGACTTTTGATGGAAGTGAATCCGATATTTGAGTTTGTACCAATTGAAGAAACGATTAAAAAAAATCAAGAATCATATTACAAAACCCTGGCTGAAGCTGATAGTTCTGGAAAATCTACTGTTTTTATTGAGTTCATGCTTGATGCTATTAATCGATCTCTAAGGAACACGATAGATGAATCCCGTCCTGGAAATATTGACTATAAAAAGAGGGCAGATTTCTCGCTAGAAAATCTTAACGATTGGTTTGACAGAAAAGAATACATGAAGATAAACAAAGGTATTTCTAGTGCAACTGCCAGCAGAGATCTTAAACAACTTCTTAAAGATAGAAGAATTGAATCGTCTGGCACTGGTCGGATGACAAAGTATAAAAAAATCGTCTAACCCGTAATGGTAGAACCAGGTGACGTGGGCGAAAGATTGTTCTTAGACACAAGATTGTTTTCGTTGTGAAGTTTTTTTGGCTTGTTCGATGTGACAGAGATGCTTCGATTATTGGTGCACGAACGCAAGCAAAGAATTTGATGTATTTGGTCGCAGATATTGGCTTTTAAAGAGAGTTTCGCGAAGTATAAGAATTAACAAATAAGAGTCATAGCAAGTGCGTCAACGCGAAAAATAGTTTTCCCATTTTTTGAGAATCTTTTGCACAAACCAGGAGGTTAGACAAGATTTTCTATCGTCTATTCCGAATTTCCCATCGAAGAACAGACCGGACCTTCGGCATGGGATATCTTCTTGCCGAATTCCCGGAAACAAAATATTATAATTGTCAGGTAATGTTACCTTTTAAGACTTAGACAAATTTTCTTGAATTTTGTGAGATCGATTGGTTCGTTTGAGGACTATTCACCTGCATCCAGGCTTTTTACAATGGGTGAGACAGGTGAAAAAGGAAGAGGGATAAAAGATGAATACAAAAACGATGGAGGCTGTTTCCTCCCCTTCGAAGATAGGCGATTTTTGGGGAGGATTTGCGGGAATGCTGGTGGCTTTGCCTTCGGCGATTGCTTTCGGGGTTCTGGTATATTCCGGGATTGGGCAGAATTACGTAGGAATGGGGGCCATGACAGGAATAATCGGGTCAGGGGCGTTAGGTGTTCTTGCCGCCCTTGTCGGTAGAACGGGAGGGTTGATATCGGCGCCATGTGCCCCTGCCGCTGCGGTTTTGTCGGCTGTTGTTGCAGAACTCGTCAGGGAAAATGGGCACCAGATCCCTCCTGAGGCCATCCCGGGAATTCTTGCCCTTATCGTTCTAATTTCCGCCGGGTTGCAGATTTTTTACGGTCTGGTGGGGTGTGGGCGGTTGATCAAGTTCATTCCTTATCCCGTTGTTACCGGCTACATGTCGGCAGTTGGCATCCTTATTGCAATCGGGCAAATGCCAAAGTTGCTGGGATTTTCCAAATCCATTCCGCTCCTGACCGGATTAACGTCCCCCGACCTTTGGAGCTGGCCCAGCTTGATCGTTGGCCTGGTGGCGATGATTGTCATGGTTACAGCTCCAAAGGTGACCAAAAAAGTCCCCGCCCCGGTGTTAGGACTTTTTGCCGGAATGGCGGCCTACTTCGGATTGTCACTGATCTGGAAAGATCTGCTGATTTTGGAGGGGAATTCCCTGATAGTTGGACCGATTCATACTTCGGGTTCGTTTTTGGATGCGGTTTCATCGCGGGCCAGCTCTTTGCTGACAATCAATCTTCAATCTATAAAACTAGTCCTGGTTCCCGCAATAACCCTTTCAATCCTGCTTTCTATTGATACTTTGAAAACCTGCGTCGTACTCGATGCCTTGACCCGCAGTCGGCACCATTCCGATCGGGAATTGTTGGCTCAGGGATTCGGCAATTTGGGGGCTTTCCTCACCGGGGGAATGCCGGGTGCGGGAACGATGGGGCCCACCCTTGTCAATGTTTCCAGCGGTGGCCGGTCTCCATTATCCGGAACCCTGGCCGGGATCTTTTCTCTTTTAACTTTCCTTTTCCTTCTTAAGGGAATTGCCTGGGTGCCAATCGGAGGTCTGGCCGGCATTCTGCTGGTTGTGGCCGGGAGAATGATCGACAAATCGATGTTTCACCTGCTAGCCTCACCCGCCGGCCGTCAGGACTTCGCGGTTATCGTGGCCGTCGTTTTAACGGCCCTGACCGTTGATCTTATCGCCGCATCAGGTGCCGGTGTGGTCCTTGCCATCCTTCTATTCATCCGCGATCAGATCAAGGGAACGGTAATCAGGCGGAAACTCTACCTGGACAAAATGTCTTCCAAAACCCGAAGACCGCTGGACGAGCGGGAGATCCTCAACCAGCAGGGCAGCCAGGCTGTCTTTTGCGAGTTACAGGGAAATCTGTTCTTTGGGACGACGGATCAATTGTTTTCGCAACTGGAGCCTGACTTGCGCAGCAAACGATTCGTAATTCTCGATATGCGCAGGGTTCTTTCAATGGATTACACGGCAGCTCATTTACTGAAACAGATGCAAGCACAGCTTGAGGAGCGTTCCGGCCGGCTGATTTTCTCCGGAATGCCATCTGGTCTTCATGACCGCCGGAATTTCGAGGACTATATGGCCCAACTCGGTATTATCGATGAAACCGAAGGAATACTGGTCTCGGAGACTTTAAACGATGCCCTCGAATATGCCGAAACCGAAATTCTGACCACTGCTGGTGGCAAACACACCGCTGAATTGAAACCCCTGGAAATGGAAGAATTCGACTTGTTCCGGGAGTTTGAAAAACCGGATTTTAAGGAGTTAGCTGATTGTATTCGGGAACTTTCAATCGTAAAAGGGGGAAAGTTGTTCAGCAAGGGTGATTCCGGAGATGAAATCTTCCTGGTCCGGCGTGGTCGGGTCAGTATTCTCCTGCCCCTGGAAAGCGGCAAGCATCATCATCTGGCTGACATCGATCGGGGCAGTTATCTGGGGGAACTTTCCTTCCTGGATCGGCGGTCCCGATCAGCGGACGCTGAGGTCAAGGAAGACGTTGAGCTTTTTGCTCTATCCCGGGAAAAATTCGACAAAATTGTCCACTCATCAACAATAGTCGGAATCAAGGTTTTTGCCCGCCTGGCCCTGGTGATCGCTGAGCGTCTCCGTCAGACAGATATCGAACTGGAAGCCCTTGAAGAAAGATAGTTGTTCGGATGACCTGCTGATTGTTCCTCTTGGCCTGCTGCTGGTGATTCGAATGATTCCGCCCGAGGTAATCTCCGAATCACGCGAAAAGGCAAATGCGCTTATTTCACGGCCAAAAAGCTACGCTGCCGCAATTTTCATAGTCGGCCTCTGGCTGCTCTGCATCGCTGGCATCGTTTATTGTTACTACAATTGTTAATGCCGCCCTGTATTCAATCGGCCTGAAAACGGAATAAAAAACTGCCGGAGCTTGAATAAAATACAGGGTTGCAATTTGCCACAAAAAAGGTATAATATAGACATCCATTGTGAAACTTTTCGCTTTCACAATATTTCTGAGTTGAAGGGCGCATGCCTGACATCGAGGAGATAAGCTAGTGGCTTCTTCGTCTGGTTCTAACAATAACGAGCGCCGGCTCGGCGTGGTGGCGGTCATTCTCAAAAGCCCCGACAAGGCGGTACATGAGTTCAATGATATTCTCCACCAGTTCGCGAGCCTGCTGGTCGGCCGCATGGGTATTCCCTACAAAGAACGCGGCGTCTCGGTAATCTCGCTCATCGTCGACGGAACCAATGACGAAATCGGTGCCATGACCGGCCGTATCGGCCAGCTTCCTGATGTCAGCGTCAAGGCGGTCCTGACTCGCGTATAGCATCAAGGGGGCCTCTAATGCACATGGTCAACGACAAACTCTCGGCTTCAGCCTGGATCAACAACGTCATCAAACCCGAAGAATACGAAAAATACCTCGACAACGGCAAAGACTTTATCGATGACGACAAAATCTGGCAGCAGATCAACGACAGCGTCGAGCCTTCCCCCGAACGCGTGCGCGAAATCCTCGCCAAATCATTTAACGTGCAGACCCTCGACCCGACCGAGCTCGCCACCCTCATGAAAGTGCGCGACCCCGAAATCTGGCAGGAAATGTACGAAATGGCCGCGAAAGTTAAACACAAAATCTACGATAACCGCATCATCACCTTCGCACCCATCTACTGCGGCAATTTCTGCGTCAATAACTGCCTCTACTGCGGTTTCCGTGCCGACAATGACAAGGAAAAACGCACCAAACTCAGCCTCGCCCAGGTGCGCGACGAAGCCGAAGCCATCGCCGGCCGCATCGGTCACAAGCGCGTCATCGCCGTTTACGGCGAACACCCCGAAACCGACGCCGATTTCATCGCCGAAAGCATCAAAACCATTTATTCGGTCAGCGTTAAAACCCGCAAAGGCCACAGCGAAATCAGACGCGTCAACATCAACGCCGCACCCTTCAGCGTCGCCGATCTGCGCAAACTTCAGGAAGTTGGCATCGGTACCTATCAGGTTTTCCAGGAAACCTACCACCACGATACCTACAAAAAACTGCACCCGGCCAACACCATCAAGGGAAACTACCCATGGCGCCTCTACGTGCACCACCGCGCCTATGAAGCCGGCATCGACGACGTCGCCATCGGCTGCCTGTTCGGCCTCTACGACTGGCGCTTCGAAGTCATGGGCCTGCTCTACCACGCCATCGAACTCGAAACCCGCTTCGGCGTTGGCCCGCACACCATCTCTTTCCCGCGCATCAACCCGGCGAGCGGCTCACCGCTGCCCACCGACCCGACTTACAACAAATACCTCGTCTCTGACGAAGATTTCAAAAAACTCGTTACCCTCATCAGACTCGCCGTTCCCTATACCGGCATGATCATCACCGCCCGCGAACGCCAGGAAGTCCGCGACGACGTCATGTTCTGCGGCTGCACCCAGACCGACGCCTCGACCAATATCGGTATCGGCGGCTACGCAAAGAATACCGGCAAACAGGACATCGACGAACAGCAGTTCATGCTCGGCGATACCCGCTCACTCGAAGAACTGATCCGTGACCTCGCGAAACGCGGCGTCATCACCTCTTTCTGCACCGCCGGCTACCGCTGCGGCCGCACCGGCGACCAGATCATGGACCTGCTGAAAAAAGGCCACGAAAAGCATTTCTGCAAGCTCAACGCCATTCTCACCTACCGCGAATGGCTCGACGACTTCGCCAGCGAAGAAACGAAAAAGCTCGGCGAAGCGGTTATCCGCAAAGAAATCGAAGAAGTTCGCAAAAAGACGCCGACCATCTTCTCAAAGAAGCTTTACGACCTCACCATGAGCTACTACGAAAGGATCAGCAATGGCGAACGCGATCTCTACATTTGATCTCGAACGGCTGGCCAGAAAATACGGCGTGCGCATCTGGCTCTGTCGCCGCATCGGCCGCCGCTGGTCGTTCGTCGAAGGCGCCGGCGTCGAGCGCGTGCTGCCCTCAGAGCTGATCTACGAAAGCGCCGAAACCGGCGTGTTCGTGCAGGGCGAGGAATTCGACGAAGCCGGCATCAAAGCCGAAGTAATCAGCCTGCTGCAACCGCCGACTGCCGTCTGCTGAGCCGTTTAACCGGCCTCCTTCGACCGACCAGGGCCGGCTCAGGGACCGGAAAAGAGTCGGGTTTCGCAGCTATCTGGTCAGTTGAGCAGGCGCAGGCCGGTGATGCCGGTGACGATCATGGTTATGCATGCCAGACGATAAAGGTCGAAAGGCTCGTTCAGCAGCACGGCGCCGGTAATGACGGTTCCGAGGGCGCCGATGCCGGTCCAGATCGGGTAAGCGATGCTGACCGGCAGATCTTTCATTGCCAGCGACAGCAGCACGAAGCTCAAAACCAGGGTTACCAGCGTAAAAACCGCCGGCCAGAGCCTGGTAAAACCTTCTGAGTATTTCAGACCGGTTGCCCAGAGAACTTCGAAAATTCCTGCGACAAAAAGTATGACCCACGACATGGCAATCGCCTCCGGTGCAATTTTGCACAGTATAGCACAAATTGCACCCCACCGCCTGCCGCAACTGCATCAACAGGCTGGAAATTCGCCCGGATTTGTTTTAAAATAGAGAACGGCCCGCAACCAGAAGAAACGAAACCAATTTGCAAAGTCAGGTCATTTAAAAGATGAAGGCGCAGTTTGACGAATTCACCAGAAGAGCCACGGCCCTTCTCAACGAACCCGGCATTCTCGAAAAGCGCCCCGCCTGGCAGATCGTTAAGGCCGGCGCCATCAGCCTCGCACCGGTTGCCGAAAACGCCGTTACCCAGCTCGAACCCGAAATTGCGCTGATTTTTCTGCTCGCCTCGACCTTCACCGGTTCAAAGCGCGACAGCCTGCTGAAAAGCCTGTTCGGCGCCGCCATGAACCGCCTGCCTTCCGACAATTTCATCAGACTGATGAGCAAATTCTCGCAGGCCGAGCTGAAAGACAACCTGCTGCCTTTCGTTTACGAATCGGGCCCGCGCGGCTCCATCGCCTGTTTTGTTGCCGCCCGCCTGAAAGTCACCCTTGCCACCGAGGCTTTTCAGTATTTCCTCAGTGCCAGAGCCTGGTCACCGACCGATCTGATGAACCTCAGCCTTCTGGTTAAGCCGGAAGAGGCCTCGGCGCTCTGCTCACACCTCGAAAAGTTCGTTCCGGCCAACGATTCGAAAGTTCTTCGCGACAACATCAATGAATTCCGCTATGCGGTGCAGAACCATCTCGCCCACGAGCCGATGCTGCCAGAGCTTGCCGACGGGGAAACATCACCCCCACCCTCTGCCCCGGCCCGGGCCGGCGAGACCATGCGACCGCCACAGCCAGCGCCAGTCACAGCAAAGCCCCTGGCACCTATCAGCCAGTCGACACCGTCAGTTTCGGCACCCATTCAGACAAACCGGGCAGAAGCGGCCGGAAAACCGAATCTGTCACAGAAGATTCCTGAAACGCTGCCGACCGAAGTGCCGGCTGAAAAAAGCGAAGGCCCCGGGCGGCCGAACCAGTCTCAGCCTCAATCTCAGGCCCAGGCAAAACCAAAATCAGAAAGTCTCGACGTGGCTCTGCACATTCCTGAAAGCATTCGCAGACTGCTGCTGCCGGTTGGTCTGACCATGCTGTTTTTAACCCTCGGAATCATTTATTCAACCTGGTATTTCAGTGACCCCGAAGTGATGACTTCGACCACGCCCGCCACTGCAGGCCGCGCCCCGAGCCAATGGGTCGACGCCGTTTCGCAGCGGCCGGTGACCGCCAGGTATCTCGCCGCCGACAAGGATTTCCGCATGGGCGAGCTTTTTCTTACCCGTGATAAATTTGCCGAAGCCCTCAAACTCTTTGAAGACGCACTGGCAGCCGAGCCTGCCCATCTGCAGGCCCTGGTGCGCAGCGGCTACTGCCGCATGCAGCTTGGCGACAACAAAAAGGCCGCCGAAATTTTCAGGCGGGCGCTGAGTGCCGACGCGGGCCTTTCGAGTGTCAATCTCTACCTGGGCCGAATTCATCTGGCAGCCAACGACAATGCCGCTGCCGAAAAGCATTTCCGTGCCGAGTTCAAGCTTTCTGCCGACCTGACTTCAGGCATGGAACTCGCCAATTTCCTGAACCGGGCCGGAAAGCAGAACGAAGCGATGGAACTGATTGCCGAACTCCAGGAAAAGCACCCCGGCAAAATGCTGGTGCTCGCCCCGACCGGCAGCGAAAACAAAACGGAGCGCGGAGGTGATCAGCCATGATACGCCGCGGTCTGTCATTGACAGAAATCATCATCGCCCTGGCCATTGCTGTAATGGTCATGGTTCCGGTTACCAGCATGTTTTCGACGTCCGGGCAGCAGGTTCAGAAAAGCAGGAACTTCAGTTTCGCCGCCGGGCTGGCGCGCCGCATTTCCCAGCATCTCATGGCCATGCCCTTTGAAAACATCGTCGAAGTGCCGTTGCCCGGGCTGGCCCTGCATGACTCGCCCGATGACGTGTTTTTCAACCCGATTGTCAACTTTTCGGCTTCGCAGAGCGGCGTCAAGAAAATTACCGCCTCTGACATGCCGGCTCTCCATGATTTTCTCGTGCAGAATGATTTCAAATACGCGCTGTCGGTCAGCAACGTCAGTTTTGGCGCCGGCGACGAAATCAAGAGCATTTCGATTCTCATCACCTGGAAAGAGGCCGGTAGAAACATGATCTACCGCACCCACGTCTATGTCTCGTCTGTTTAAGCACAACCGGAAACGGGCCGCGTTCACCATGATCGAAATCATGGTCGGTGCCACTATTCTGGCCGTTATCGGCGGCATGGTGGCGCACTGGTTTGTCATGCAGCGGCAGTATCAGAGTCGCATACTCGCGATCAGCGACGCGCAGCAGAACATCAGACAGGCTTCCTGGAACATGATTCAGGAACTGCGGACCGCCAGAAACCTGATTTATCCGCGTCTGAACGCTGACAAATCGATCAGAAGCGATACCAAGACCATTTTCAAGAACTTTGCCGGCGATATCGTCTGCTATTTTCATGATGCGGCAACGGGCCAGATCAGGCGGTGCCTCGTTCCGAACGGGCCGGGCGTGCCGGTGGTCGACAAAAAGCCTATTGGCAGTGGCATCGATAAGGTTGCCTTCACGGCGCACGATGTCGGCAACCGCCTGATCGGCATCTATCTTGAATCGAGCGGCACAGTTGGCCTTGAATCTGTGTATCTTTTGAATGAATAGGCCTGAAACTCTGAAAAAATGCTACAATTAATCAGGAGAACCATTTTGCTGACAGAGCTGCGACAACCTGAAGCGCCCCGCAAAGGCGTTGCGATGGTCATGGTGATCGGCCTGGTTGCGATCATGATGCCGATCATCTTCATGCTGTCAAGAATCGGCGGTTCGCAGACGCAGCTCGCGGTCAAGTATCACGAGAATCTTGTCGCCGAAACTGTGGCTTTCTCGGGCAGCAATGCCGGGCTGTCGCGATTGCAGGGCAACATCAGAGGTTACCAGGATCTACCCGACGAAACTTCGGGTGAAGACAAATTTTCTCTCAATCTGCGGCCGACCGGGGCCGGCTTTTTTGGTCAGACCATGTATTTTCTGCTGACCCGCGCCAGAATCAAAACCCACAATTATATCATGATGGCTGAAGCGGAACAGTTCAAGCCCGAGCCGGCGCCACCGGTTCTCGTGATTTCGCGCGATTACTGGAACACTGTCGAGCCTTACGAAATCAGTCTGATGGCCGACGTACTCAGCATGCAGAACTACCGTGGCATGGAGCTGCTGCGCCTCGAAGAAACCCGCACCTTTGAACGCAAATCGACCGAGCAGCAATATAAAATTGAGATGAGCGGCAAGAAGTCGAGTCTGCCGGCACCGCTGCAGACCGACTGGGATGCAATGGTTACAGCCCTTGTGAGTGAAAAACTTTCGGAGTAAACTGTTTTAAACGTGTCAATAAGGAGAGGCGTATGAAAAAACTGTTTCTGTTTCTGGTTCTGACCCTGTTGCTGCCGATGACCAGCCAGCCCGTGCTGGCCGACGACGAAACCCCCGAAATCGAAAGTGCCGTCGAGGTTAATGTTGACGAAATTAAACTGCGACCGGCCCTCGAAATCGAGCAGGCGGTCATGGAATACATGCTCGCCTTTGAAGCCTACCAGTCTGCCCGCAAGTCAACCGACCCCGAAGTGCGCGGCAAAATGGTGCAGTATATGAAACAGTATCGCGAAGCCTATGCCCGCTTTCTCGATATGATGCGCGAAGACAAGCTTTATGAACCGCAGAAACCGAAAAATCCCGCCGGCAGATATAATCGCAAACACCAGAAACAGAAGGGCCACAAGCGCCAGTGGGCCTCGACAGCGGCCAAAAAAACCAGAGAAAAAGTTAAAAAACTTGTCGAATCAGGCGCCAGCCCTGAAGCTATCCGCGCCGCCATCAAAGAAAGCCTGCCGGCCGCACCAATGTCGGTCGATCCGATTGACGCAGCCGGCCTTGGCCAAATGCCGTCGGGCGGTTCCGGAAGCGGTTTTGCACGCCCGGACGATGATGATGATGACGATGATGACGATGATGATGATGACGATGATAAAATATCCGGCAAGACCGGCTCTGGCAGTGGCGCCCCCATTCCCACCAAACCTCCTATCGGTGCCCCATAAGGCCCCCACAATCCTAAGAGTTAATTCAACTTGCCAACCTATCTGAAAAACCGAGGCAGAGTCGCAGCCAATCTGGTTTTTACCGGAGTGCTGCTGCTCTGCCTCTTTTTCTTTCAGGGGCTTTTTGCCGGTCTCGACACCTGGCTTGCCGATTTATGGCTCGCGGCCCGGCTGAAAATCAACAGTTCGAGCGCCGGCAACCTGGCTTTTCTGCGCCGATTCACCCCGGTGCCCCCGGTTAACCCCGAGATCACCGTTGTCCTCATCGACGACCGCTCGATTCTCGGTATTCAGGGCCTTTACCAGGGCAACCGAGAAATCTATGCCGGAGCGTTGCAGCAGCTTAACCGCCATGGCCCGAAAGCTGTCGGCCTTGACGTGTTCTTCGCCGCCGCCAGCGATGAAACGCCCGAAATCGATGAAGAGTTCGTCGAGGCGGCAAAAGCCTCCGGAAAGATCGTCGTCAGAGCCTTTCGCCGCGATGACCGACGCATGACACCGCCGTTTCCGGCACTGGCACGCGCCACGGTTGCCGCACCAAGTTATTTCAGACAATTCAGAGATGAAGCGATCCGGGCAGTCTCGGTGGCCTTCACCAACGAGCGCGAAGAAACGGTTCTTTCGTTTCAGACAGAGATCATGCGGCTGTTTTACGGTCTGCAGCCAGACCAGGTCGAGGCCGCCGGAAATGAGCTGATTTTCAAGCTGCCGGCCGGCGAAATGCGGGTTTCGTTGCTGAACGGCGAGTACATGCTGCTCAACTACGACATCCCGGGCCGCAGTTTCCGCACTTTTTCTTTCTATGACCTCTATCACGGCAATATCCCCGCCGAGGCGCTCAAAGACCGGATTGTCATCATCGGCGCCGCCAGCTCGATGACCGAAGAGAAGCTCTACACGCCTGTCAGCGGCAACGAGTTCTCGCCTTTCATGAACGCGGTGGCGATCCGCAACCTGCTAGGGCGCAGCTGGCTGGTTCCGTCGCCGACCTGGCCCGGCCTGCTTCTGGCAGCGGCTCTGGCGCTGGTCATGATGTTTCTGCTGCTCAACCATCTGCAGCTTTTTGGCTCGCTCTTTCTGACTTCCGCGACCATCGCGTTCCTTCTGTGCTATTCGTTCATTTCGCTGACCCTTTACAGGAAACCCGCCGACGTGTCGGCGGCCATTCTCGCCGTGGCAGCTTCGTTCATGTTCTCGATCGGCCATCGCTATTATCTTGAACTCTCTGAAAAGATGCGCATCAAAACTGCTTTTCAGCACTATGTTACCGCTTCGGTCGTCAATGAAATTCTCAAAAACCCGGCCAAGCTCAATCTGCACGGTGAAGAGCGCAATCTGACAATTTTCTTTTCTGACATCGAGGGCTTTACGGCCCTTTCTGAGGGCATGTCACCGCTCGATGTGGTCAGCCTTCTCAACGAATATCTCACGGCAATGACCGATATTATTTTCAAGTTCGACGGGCTTCTCGACAAATACGAAGGTGATGCGATCATGGCGGTTTTCGGGGCACCGGTCGACCAGAAGGATCACGCGATCAGGGCCTGCCGCTGCGCGCTTGAGAATCAGCGTGCCCTGAAAAAACTGCGCGAAAAATGGAAACAGGAAGGCAAACCCGAGATCAGAGCCAGAATCGGTATCAATACCGGTATTGTCGTGGTCGGCAACATGGGCTCAACCATGCGTTTCGATTACACGGTTATCGGCGACAACGTCAATCTCGCTGCGCGCCTTGAAACCGGCAATAAACTTTTTGGCACCGAAATTCTCGTCAGCGAAGAAACCGCGACTCTCGCCGAATCGGTTATCATCTCACGCTGTCTCGCCAAATTGAAAGTTGCCGGCAAAACCAATCTGGTCAATGTCTATGAGGTTCTCGCTGACCGCAACGACCCGGATCGGGCGGTCATAACGCTTGCCGAGAGAGCACGCGACGCTTACCACGCCGCGTCGGCCGAGCTGCAGAACCGCAATTTCCCTGCTGCCGAGCAGATTCTTCAGGCATATCTGGCGGAAAACCCGGGCGATCACCCGGCAAAAGCGCTGCACAGCAAGGTTAAGGGCTTCATGATCGTGCCACCGCCACCGGGCAGGGAAAACATCGTCACCCAGGATATCAAATAGGCTCTATCTCTCAGGCAGCCATTTTTTAACGGTTGCGAGAAAGTCGGGCATATTGAAGGGTTTGCTTATGAAATCCTGCATTCCCATCTCGAAGCACGTTTCCCGGGTTTTGGCAAAGGCATCGGCAGTGATTACCACCACCGGAACCGAGTAGCAGAACCCCTCTCTGATGTTTCGCTGAATCAGACTGTATGTTTCGAAGCCATCGAGCATCGGCATGTGCAGGTCGAGCAGGACCAGATCGTATTTTTTGCGCTTCAGGGCGAGAATTATCTCATGGCCGTTTTCGGCAAAATCGACACGGGCACCGATTTTTGCCAGCATCGCCTGAACCACGAGAAAGTTGGTGCTGTTGTCGTCGCCGAGCAGAATCTGCCAGGTTTCCTGCCGGGGCACGCTCTTGTCTGGCTGCTCTGGCTTTACTTCCGGTATTTTTTCGACTGCCCGTTTGCCGGTCGGTTTTTCTGCGGTCGGTTCGGCGTCTGCGTCAGTTTTGGCCTTTTCGACAGCGAACGGAATACTGAACCAGAAGTTGGTGCCGCTGCCGAAAGTGCTGATTACGCCGATATCGCCGCCCATCAGGTGGGCAAGTTTGCTGCAGATTGAAAGCCCCAGCCCGGTACCCCCGTAAAGTCTTGTCGTTGAGACATCGAGCTGAGAGAAGCTTTGAAACAGGAACGGGATTTTTTCTTCGGGAATACCGATTCCGGTATCTATAACCTCAAAAAGCAGGTTTTGTCTGCCATGAGTCATGCCATTGCCGGAAATTTTAAGCCGGACCGAGCCGCTGGTGGTAAATTTTATCGCGTTGTCGAGCAGGTTGATAAGGATCTGGCGAACCCTGATCGAATCGCCGAAGACCTTTGTCGGACAGCCCGCAAAAATTTCGGTTTTAAGTTCAAGACCTTTGCTTTCGGTCTTGAAGCGGATTTGACTGCAGACTTCCTCGACGACTGCGATAAGGTCGAACGAAAGATTTTCGATAGCCATTTTCCCGGATTCGATTTTTGAGAAATCGAGAACATCGCTGAGAAGCGTCAGCAGGCTTTGGCCACTCTGCCTGATAATTTCGGCATATTTTTGCTGCTCGTCAGTCAGGCTGGTGAGATTGAGCAGTTCGGTCATGCCAATGATGCCGTTGAGCGGGGTTCTGATCTCGTGACTCATATTGGCAAGGAAGAAGCTTTTGGCCTCGTTGGCGGCGTCAGCGGCTTTACGGGCATTGATCAGTTCTCTTTCGGCCTTAACCTTTTCGGAAACATCGGAAAAGAAGCCAACGACGCATGGGTGGTTGTCGATGTTGAGCACGGTGGTGAAGAGGTCAGAGTAGAAAATCGTGCCGTCAGCTTTGCGGCAGGGAAGCTGGGAAACCATGCTTCTATGGCTCGACGCATTTTTCTGGAACAGGTCAAGAGTCTTGTCGGCCAGTTCATCAGGGTGGATATTTTTGATCGGAATCCCTTTGAGGTGGCCCATTTCATAGCCGAAAAGTTCGTGTGCCGCCGGATTGGCCTCAAGTATCGTGGGGTTTTCGATGCTGGCAACGATAACACCCTGGCCGGTGCCCTCAAACAGCGCCCGGTAGCGCAGTTCAGAAAGGGCAATGCGGTTTTTGTCTTCTTCGGCGGCGTAAAGCAGCTCAAGCAGGGCATGCTCGATCTTTTCCTTATGGAATTCATAGGCTCCGGCAACTATCAGGATAAGCAGATAAACGCCATAAAAGCGCAAAAGAAAGGGATACTCGTAATGGTACAAGAGTCCTGGGGAATAACAATCATAAAAAATTGCAACGACAGTCATGAGCAGATAAGCGCCGCAGATGCGGCCTCCCACCTGGAAACCGGTCAGAAAAAAGGCAATCAGCGGAATTACCAGGCTCCAGAGAATCCCCAGCCCTTCGATTCCGCCAGAGACAAAGAGATAGAAAAAGAACAGCGAAGTCGAGACAGCCGAAAAATTGCACGGGAAAGTGCTCTCAGGCTTGCGATAAGCCACATACCAGGCAACCAGATACAGCACAGCCATCGAAAAATCGATGATCGCAAGCGGTATTTTTCCGATGCGCAGGCATTCAGAACCAAAAATCACCCCGGAAAAAATTGCAACCGGTGCGGCCAGCAGCACGACTTTCCGTCTGAGGTCATTTTGGCTGATTATTTTTCCGCTGAGCCTTTCCGTAGATCCTGCGCCCCCTGTTCATTTATTTTCTATATCTCTGCATCAAGAATAACATACATGCCTTTCTGCAACCACTATTTTAAATGCCGAATCAACGCTATTTTGTAATACGCCCGCGCCAGCCTCCGGCCGCCCGTGTGTAAATCACCTTCTGCTCCCCTCGCACCAGTTCGCTTGAAGAACGGTCGCACCCTGATTGGAAGTGGCCGTTCACAGGCCTGCCGTTGATTGGTGATTTTATCTCCGTCTGTTATTGGGGAAATAGTTGTTTTGTGTAAAGCGAAGGCGACCGACTTTTGGCACAGGATGTGCCTTATGCCGAGCGAGCCAGGATGGCGGAAGCGAGGCCTCCCACGCGTGGGAGGGTCGGTCGCCGCGACGCAAGCTCGGCGGCCTAAAAGGGTGAAGGCCTCGCAACAGAGTTACGAGGCCTTCATAGACCTGGCGGCGACCGACTCTCCCACGGAGTCACCCCCGCAGTACCATT
>JANJUX010000014.1 GCA_024710355.1 Candidatus Rifleibacteriota bacterium | reverse complement strand
CTACAACCAGAGCCGGTTTCATCAAACCCTTGACTACCAAACACCAGACATGGTTTACTTTGGAAAGCCCGAGGTCAAACTGGCAGCATGAGAATCACTTATAAATCACAAAAACTTGACCAGCAAATCGGGCCACCGCTGTTTTACCTATTTCAAAGATCATAATATCTACAAAGGAATCTCTGTTTTTGATATCCCTTTCAACAGTGTTAATTACTTGAAAGTTAGATTTCGGAAATATGTTGATTATACATTTTCCTACTGGGGGGACTAATGAAACTAATACATTTCATTTTAACATTTGCTATTTTCATGTTTATGCTTTCGCAAGCCCAAGCAAATGACTTCGTTGATATTACTTTATATTGGCTGAAAGCTGTTGGTAATGATGAAAATATCAATGAGCCAATATTTGGGGATCGGGTGTATTCAACCGAAGAAGGAAGATATATATCCGAGCTTTGTTCTTCTCACAGATTTTCTGCAAATAGCTTCACAAGATTTCTTAAAGAAACAGAATTCGTTGAAGAATATTGGCCTATTGCTATTGGCGTAGGATCAGACGAAGATGCCTCTATGTTGTTGCAACAACATCCCCCCGTTATTGATACGAAAAAACTACCCAAGGATGTCATCGCAAAAATACTGACTCGGAGAACGCCCTTGTTGAACAATTTTGTATTTGATAAAACGAAATTTGACAATAATATTTTTGATCCGAAATATTTCGCCTTTGCAAGTAGCAAAGGCCCTATTTCGTATCTTGATTTTATCTGGCAACGGTTGTTAATTATGATGTGTCTCTCGAAAGACATGAGGTTTGAGGAAGAAGTTAACAGTCTTATCAGCTATCTGGC
The DNA here is from genome assembly GCA_024710355.1 of Candidatus Rifleibacteriota bacterium. Taxonomy (GTDB): domain Bacteria; phylum Muiribacteriota; class Ozemobacteria; order Ozemobacterales; family Ozemobacteraceae; genus Rifleibacterium. Next base: position 14,023 of record JANJUX010000014.1, on the reverse strand, counting down.
AACTCCAAATCCGTCTACAAACATTTGGGATGAAACCGATAAGCAGTTACATGCAAGGCTTACTTGTGGCGGCGGCATTTCTTATGTAAAGAGTATTTGTATCGGCTATTTAAACCTTTTCAGAATACAGCGAGACAAGCCCCGACTAAATCCCGGCGATGAAAGCACTTGGGTCGATTTCGAATGGTCTAAATACCGTGTGAAATAAAAAGTAAAATTAGGCAGGCATAATTTCTATTGTGACAATTTTTATCTTATGAACCTATCCCATAACCATGAATAATGCTTGTACAATTTTATCAGCTAAGGTACTCTGTTGGAGGGGGCATTACATAGCCCAGAAAACACAAAAACTTATTGAAAGAATGAAGAATTATTAGCAAAACTGGTATGAAAATAACACTTTGGACTGGTCAAGTAAAAATGTCCATTTTTACTTGACCATTCCATGCCGCCAAGACAATTTTTTGAAAAACTTAAGGTGGTTTCCTGCATAATGTAATTTATGAGTGACGCCCATCTCGCCGAGTTTAACCTAGAACTTGCCAGATAAATCGCGATTGTTCTAAAGCTTCTTTCAGGTGTTCAGTATGAATCAGAAACCGGTTGTCATGCTTCTTCCTTATGAGAGCTGTTCGGGGCTTGAGCTTTTTGGGCTGCGCTTCGCCGGCGATCTGCAGGCGCGCGGCTATCCTGTAAAAATTGCCGCTCCGGCCGGCTCGCTTCTCGATAAACAGTGTCAGGCAAGGGGGCTTGAATTGTGGCCGGTTCCGGCCACGGTGAAATATGATTTGAGTATTTACCCTGCGTGTTTCAAGATGTTCAGGCAGCTTGAACCGTCTGCAGTAGTGGCTTTTCGCACCCAGATGATGTATCCGATGTTTTTTGCCAGATTGTTTGCCAGTGCCGAAACCAGACAGTTTCTTTTCTATCGAATCGGTGTCGGCAATCACTGGCGCAAAGACCCGATTCACCGTATTCTTTTCAGGGGTCTGAGCGCGGTGGTTCCGAATGCTGATTACGTCGCCGGCAAGATCAGAAAATTATGGGGCATCGACCACGAAAAAGTTGTCTGCATCAAGAGCGGCGTCGATGTGGTCAGATACCGCCAGGATGAAAGCCGTCGCCAGAATCTGCGCCAGAGTCTCGGCATCGGTGAACATGACCTGGTGATCGGCTCATCCGGTAGAATTCATCCTGAGAAGGGCTCAGAGATTCTGTTACGGGCGCTTTTTGATGAGAATGGCCCCGGCAGATCACGTTCTGACGTTCATCTTCTCTATGTCGGGCGTGAATACCAGCCGGGTTATGCCGATCACCTTAGAAGGCTGGCCGTCGATCTCGGCGTCGACAAGCGATTTCATCTGCTTGAATTCCGTAATGATGTCGAAGCTGTTTATTCAGGCCTCGACCTGTTTGCTTTTGCCGTGACTTCAAACGAAGCCTATGCCTACGTCGTTCTCGAGGCAATGGCTTCGGGGGTGGTGCCGGTTGTGCCCGCTACCGGCGGTATGACAGAAATGTATGAAGATGGTGTCGAAGGCTTCTTCTTTGAGCATAAAAACAGCGATTCATTGCGGGCCTGTCTCAAAAAAGCTCTCGAATTGCCGCGCCAGACAATCCAGACGATGGGTAATGCAGCGCGCACCCGCATTGTCGAGCATGCAGAGTGGGGGCGGATGATGGAAAAATATCTAGCCCTTTTCCATAAATGTGGAGTTGCGGGTTTTTGATTTAAACGGGTTGACTTGGCAGCTGTGCAACTCTAGAATGGAACCTATCCGGGTTTATATTTCCGGGCAGGAATGGAATGAGTGAGGAAAGAAAATGAAAGCTGTTATAATGGCTGGTGGCTTTGGTACGCGCTTGCGCCCGATTACGTGCAACATCCCCAAACCGATGGTTCCGCTCGCAAACGTGCCGATGATGGAACATATCGTAAATCTCCTCAAACAGTATGATTTCAAAAAAATCTGCTCGATTCTCTACTTTCAGCCTGAAGTAATCACCAAATACTTCGGTGAAGGCACCGATTTCGATATCGAAATGGAATACCAGATGGCGACCGCCGATTTCGGCACCGCCGGCAGCGTCAAGAACACCGAAGAAAAGCTGAAAGATGAGCCTTTTATAATCATTTCCGGCGACGTTCTCACCGATTTTGATCTGGCGCAGGCCATCAAATTTCACCAGGAAAAGAAGTCGATGGCGACCATGGTTCTGACCCGGGTTACCAACCCGCTCGAATATGGCGTCGTCATTACCGCCGAAGACGGCAAGATCGTCCGCTTCCTCGAAAAGCCGAGCTGGGGCGAGGTTTTCTCTGATACCATCAACACCGGTATCTACATTCTCGAACCCGAAATTTTCAAATATATTCCGGCCAAGACCGAATTCGACTTCAGCAAGAACCTTTTCCCGCTGATGCTTAAAGAAGGCCTGCCGCTTTACGGTTACATCGCCGAAGGTTACTGGAAAGACATCGGCAACCTCGATGAGTACATGCTGGCGCACCAGAACGTTCTCAACGGCGAAGTCAAGCTGCAGATCCCGGGCGAACGCCTGAACATCATCGGCCGCGACGTCTGGGTCGGCAAAAACAGTAATATTTCCGCCAAGGTTAAATTCAAGGGCGGCGTCATTATTGGCCAGAACTGCGTTATCGAAGACGGCGTCGAACTCGAAAATTGCGTGCTTGGCGATGGCTGTATCATCAAGAAAAATGCCCGCATCAAGGGCGCCACCCTCTGGGATGGCGTTCACGTCGGCGAAAATTCGCGCCTCGATGAAGCCGTTATCAGCAGCCAGACGCATCTGGAAGATGGTACCGAAGTCGAAAACGGCGCGATCATCAGCGAAGAATGTCGCATCGGCAAGGGCGCGATCATTCGCGAGAACGTCAAGATCTGGCCGAAAAAGCAGGTCGAAGAGGGTTCAACCGTTTACACCAGCATCATCTGGAGCGATAAATGGACAAAGAATCTGTTCAACGATTTCGGCATTGCCGGCCTGGCAAATATCGAAATCACTCCGGAAATGGCCTCGAAAATCGGTGCCGCTTTCGGTTCTACTCTGCCAAAAGAGTCGAGTATCATCGTTTCGCGCGACTCACATAAAATCAGCCGTATGATCAACCGTGCGATCATCTGCGGCCTCAGCTCTGCCGGCATCAACGTCGCCGACCTGCGCGTCACTCCGGCGCCGGTTGCCCGCTACAAACCCAGTGCTTTCATGCGTGGCGGTGGCGTGCACGTAAAAGTTGCCAGCGATAACCAGAATCAGCTCGAAATAAGAATTTTCGACGTTGAAGGCCGCGATATCTCTGTCAACACCAAGAAAACTATCGAAAGACTGTTCAACCGCGAAGATTTCCGCCGCGTTTCAATCAACGAGGTCGGCGAAATCACTTTCCCGCCCCGCGTTCCCGAGAATTACAGCGAAGAACTGCTTCGCCACATCGACGTCGAAGCAATCAAAGAACGGCGGCTCAAAGTGGTCATCGACTACGCATTCAGTGGCGCCAGCGGCATCTTCAATACTTTCCTCGGTAAGTTGAACTGCGAAGTCATCACGATGAACGCTTACCATGATGAAGCCAAGGTTCTCAGCGTCAAACCCGAGCATTCACAGGCCAGTGTCTCTTCGATCGTTAAATCGCTTGGTGCCGATCTTGGTATTATCATGGGCGACGGTGCCGAACGCATCACTTTCGTCGACAATCAGGGCCGCGTCATTCTTGGTGAAGAAGCCCTTGTAACCTGGGCTAAGATGATTTTCGACCTTAAGCCGAACGCCAGAATCGCCGTTCCGGTTTCCACAACCCACGAACTCGACAAGTTGGCTGCAAAGTCAGGCGCAACCGTTGTCCGCACTAAAACCAATGCCCGCGCCCTCATGGATGCCGCGCTGAACGAAAAGGTAGAATGCAGTCTCGACGAGAACTGCGGCATCATTTTCCCGGCTTTCCAGGCCGCGTTCGATGGCATTTTCGCCACGGTCAAGCTGCTTGAGTATATTGCCCGTCACAAAAAACCGTTGTCAGAAATTTTTGACGGCATTCCCGAATTCTTTGCCCGCACCGCCCGCATCCCATGCCCCTGGGAAGAAAAAGGCAAAGTCATGCGCTATGCCATGGAATTCGCCAAGGACAAAGAAACCCGCCTGATCGACGGCGTCAAAATCATGCTGTCGAATGATGAATGGGTGTTGATTCTGCCCGACCCCGATCGCCCGTTCGTCAATGTCACTGTTGAAAGCACCAGCGAAAAGAAGGTTACTGACCTGCTTGCCAAGACTGTTGCCCGCGTCGAAGAATGGAAAAATAAGTCCGAATAATCTGTCTGTTTGAACAACAGGGCTGTTTCACGCAATGTGAAGCAGCCCTTTCATTTTGCCCGTTATTCAGAATACCTTTTCGCCGTTGAGATAGAGGCCATTGACTCTGATGTCTTTTATTCTCGATGGCGGGGTGAGAAACGGGTCGTCGGCAAGGCAGACGAAATCTGCCGGCCTGGCCGGTTTGAGATGCCCTCTGGCCGAGCCTTCGCCCGTAAACTTGTGTGGCTCGGCGATATTGAGAGACAGAGCAGAATTCAGGTCGATGCGCTCTTCAGGGCTGCTGTGATTGACCAGAGCATGAATACCGAGCAGCGGATCGATCGGGGTTACCGGGCTGTCAGAGCCAGCTGCCAGCGGAATGCCCAGGTCGAGCATGGTTTTGAACGGGTTGCAGCGGGCCGCCCTTTCTTTGCCGAGTCGCTGGGCATAGAGACCGTTCTGACCGCCCCAGAAATGATCGAAAACTGGCTGGATACAGACCATGATGCCGTTGTCGCGGGCTGCCATGATTGCTTTGTCGGTAGGCAGTATGAAATGCTCGATGCGGTGTGTGAGTGGCTGGCGGCCGAATTTTTCTGTCGCCCAGGCATAACATGAGGTAACCGTGTCGATGGCCCGGTCACCGATCGCATGCAGAGCCAGCTGCAGGCGGTTCTGCGCCGCTCCCGTCAGAATCTTTTCGATGTCTTCAGCCTTAAGATATTGACTGCCGCTGGTGTCGGCGTCTGAATATGGCTCATGCAGAGAAGCCGTGCGTGTGCCGATAGAGCCATCGACAAGCAGGCAGCCACCCATGCGGTTCCATTTCATGCGTTTGGGCAGCGCCGGGTCTGGCGACTGGTGATAGATGACCCCGTGCAGCGGGCTTGAATTGAAAAAATCGGCGGCGGCAAGGGTCTCTGATTCTGATGCGGCGCAACCCTCGAGTGCGTGCACCGTGCCGACACCCCGCCGATAGCATTCCTGCGCCGCCAGTTCGAGGGCCTGCCGCTTCATGGCTTTTGGCAGCAGGGCGTTGAGTTCGTAAGAAAGAAAGTTGTAAGCTTCGCCACTGATAAGCCCATTTATTGCGGTAACCGACGGGAAACGGCTGCGTGCCCACTGCAGCGCGCGCGAATTGACGACCGCTGAGTGCAGATCGGCGCGGGCCAGCCAGATAAAAGCCTTTGAGTTGATCCGGTCGAGCTCTTCTGATGTGGGCAGGCGTTTTTCTTTCAGTCTGGTTTCCTGCATGTTCCAGCCCAGAACATACTCGTTGCCTGCCGCTTCGGCTCTTACCATATCGAAGATTTCGTTAAGCGAACCGGCGTTTTCGAGTCGGCAGCCGAGCATGGTTATGCCGGTCTGGGTAAAGTGCACGTGCGCGTCGGCAAACGCCGAAAAAACCGTGGCGCCGCCGAGATCGATACCTATCGAGCCATCATCGGGAAAGCTCATCTGAAAGCCGGTTTGTTTGATCATGCCATTGACGACATGCATGGTGTCAAAATCTTTACGCGAATAATCGGGCAGATTGCGGCCTGAAAAATTATAAAAAAAGACTTTTTTCATGTTTGCTGGTTTTGCCGGGACTGATTCGTCGGCAATTAAAAGGGCAGATTGCGATAAAAATGCACCATGGTGGCAAAGCACTTTGCCAGCCATTTAAAGGGGGGTAGCAATATTCTGCCGAATAAGCTCAGCAGTTTCGATAACCTGGTTATGCGCAGAATCCAGAAGATTACGAAAAAAGCGGCGCAGAAGGCAACGAGAAAAGCCGAATAAAAAAGCCAGACGCCGGTTTTCTCGCATGGGCGGCAGATAGCGTCAAGCTGACAAGGCTTGAGGGTGTTGCCAAGCAGCCGGCAGGCAATGTGAGCTGGAATTGCCCGCGACACGGGGCGGGTGGCACAATCTCGGTTCAGGTTTTTCAGCGGTACCATAACTGCGATGTTACCAGAAGCGCCTCGCCTCTTCAACTGATTTTGAGGTTTAAAAAAGAGCTGACCGATGTTAAAGTATCTGCATGAGTGACAGGATGCACAATAATTCTGATGATGGCTTCGGTCTGGTTCCGGTATGTTTTGTGCCCGGGCCGGTGCGACGCCTGCTTGGACGAACCGCCTTCAGGCTTGAAGCCGACCGGGTTGTTATCGATGCCGGTTCTTCGCCCTGCGAGGTTCTGCTGAAAGATGTCAGAGATATCAGGTTGAGCTGCGGCTCGATAATCATTGCCGGAATCGATGCTGCCGAGCGAAAATTGAACTGCGGGCGTCGGGCACCCCAGATATTTCAGCTGCTGCAGCGGCTGAAAGCTGAAGATGATGAATTTGCCGGCTTTATGCAGAACAAAGGGCCGGTTTCTCCGCGGCATGGCTTCGAATTCATGCTGCGCTGCCTTGAATTCAGGGCACTGCCTTATGTGAGAGCGGTTGAAGCTGTTCTTAAAACCGCTGCCGATAACTGTCTGACCGATATTCATCTTGAGCCGGTCGCCTCTGACAGGGTTAAAATCACCTTTCGCCAGGCCGGAGAGATTAAAAGCGGCCCCGAAATGAACCTTTTTCAGCACGATCGCATAACTGCCCGTCTGAAGCACCTTGCCGGCTGCCTGTCACATATTGCCGACACCGCCCAGGAAGGCGCTTTCCGTCATGGCGGCATTTCAGTTCGTGTTTCGACTTTTCCGGCCGGCAGTGGTGAAAGGGTCTCGCTGCGCATCATTTCGCCGGTTCGCTTCAAAAATGTGGCGGATCTTGGCTGGCCAAAGGCTGTCGTGAGTAACTGGCTCGAAAATATCCGTGACCAGCGCGGGCTCTTTATTATTTCCGGGCCGGTTGGCAGCGGCAAGACCACGGCAATGTATGCCACTCTGTCTGAGCTTTCTACCGCTGACAATGCCCTGCGAGTCGTCACTGTCGAAGACCCGGTCGAGGCCGTGATACCGGATATCTGCCAGTCTTCGCTCGATCAGCTGAAAGAAAAAGATCTTTCACAGGCTTTCAAACATCTGTTGCGCCAGGACCCGAATGTTATTGCCCTTGGCGAAATCAGAGATGTAAAATGTATCAGAGAGGCTTTGCAGGCCGGGTTGTCCGGCCATCTGGTATTAGCCACCTTTCATGCCGGTTCGATTGGCGAGGCGATTGACCGTATCAGGCAGATGGGTGGCGAAGATCTGCTCGTTCTTTCTGGTCTTAAAGGGATATTGCATCTGCAGCTGCGTCGGCAGAACGGTATAATCGTTTCTGACGCAGAATTTGCCCTGTTTGATGGCAAAGAAATGAGGAAAGTCTGATGTTTGTCGGAGATAAATTCAATTTAGATGCTCTGATACAGACCCTTGATACAAGGGATCTACCGGTTTTCAATCTCGGAATTCTGCTTAGAGACGGTACTTCTCTTATACAGGCCCTGAGGCAGGTGGCCATGAACTCGCAGAACCGAAAAATCAAGACCTCTGCTGCCAGAGCTGCCGAACTGCTTGCCGCCGGAAATTCTTGCGCTGAGGTTTTTGCCGGTTCAGAGACCCGTGGTTTTCCGCCGCACGCAAGGTTCATTCTGGCGTCGCCACTTGAAGATCAGTTGAAAGGGCACCTTTTGAGCAGCTGGCAGCAGCGCTACCCATCTGCCTTTGCCTTTTCTCAGCACCTTTATTACCCGGTGCAGTCTATTGCAATGGGCTTTCTCTGTGTGTTGTCTCTCGTAACCTTCGTTCTGCCCCAGTTCAGAGAAATAATGCTTGGCACCGGCCTGCCTCTCAACGGTATCAGCGGCTGGATCATCGATGCTTTATGTGGTTCAGAGGTTTTGTTGATACTTTTTCTCGCGCCTGTCGGCATTGCTGCAATTCTAGCCATGGTTTTTTATGCCGGAAAATTTCTCTTCGGGGCCTATAATTCTTACGATCAGCTTAACCTTTTTCGTATGTTGAGCCAGATTCCACCTGCTCAGCGCTTTCGGGTTCTTGAAATAATGGCGGTTCCGCACAATTTTCCAAGGCTGGCAAAACCGCTCAAAGCTTTTGCAAAAGCCGTTAACAACGGTGAGAGTATTGTGCCGGCCGCAGAGAAATCGGGTCTTGATGGCCTCACCAGCTGGTTTCTGCAGCTTTCTGCAATCGATGCGGGCAGCAGTCTGATTCTTGAACAGGGCGCAATTCTGCTCGAAACCAGAGTTAACTGTGGCCTCGAACGGGCCGGGCGTCTGCTCGAAGTTTCAAGTGTGCTGCTGCAGGGTGTTTTGTTTGGAGCGATCGTTTTTACCGTCTTCCAGACGATGATAAATATCATGCTGGGGGCCATAGTATGAAGCAACAGCAGCAGAACAGCCATGAAATAATAACCTTCTGCCAGCTTCTTGCAGTGGCACTGAAAAGCGGGCGTCCGGTTCCTGAAACACTGGCGGCTCTTGGTGCGCGTTCCGGCAGTTCAAGGGCCTCTGAGTGGGCAACTGGCCTGGCAGACAAGATGTCACAGGGGCACCCGGTCGAAGAGGCCTGCCGCGAACTGAAAGATTTTGATCCGGTTCTTGCCCGGCTGATGCCTCTGCTTGGCAATAATCGCCTGCTTAAGGTTCTTGAACTCTACACGGGTTTTCTGGTTAACCTTGAAAGAGTTCGCGAGAGCCTGAAAACTGCGCTTTTTTATCCGGCCGTAGTTGTTACTCTGCTGCTGGCGCAGCTGATGCACCTTAACTTCAGTCTTTTTCCGCATGTTTATGAGCAGGCCGTGACACTGTCGTCGCCATTGCCAATGACAGTGCGGTTGCTGTACTTTGCCAGCTTCGATCTATGGCCGGTTTCTCTGCCGATACCTCTGTTGATGATCGGGTCGGCTATCTTCATGCTCAAAACCTTTTTTTCGGCAAAAATTGACAGCAGATCCCTCGCTGCGAGAATCGCCAGATTTGGTGAAGCTCTGCAGCTTCAGGAAACCGGTCGCCTTCAGGGCGTCATCAGCCTTTATCTTGAGGCTGGCTTTCCGCTGTCTGCCGCCGTTGAAAATGCCGCCGGTCTGACCCACGGCAATGATTCAGATGCACTGATGAATGTGGTGACGGCTTTGAATCATGGTGAAGGTCTGAACAGCGCTTTTGCCCTGAGTCCGACGCTGAAATATGTCGGCTCTGATAAGTCTGATGCCGGTTCTCTGGCAGAGCGCCTGAAATATGCTTCAGAAAGCAATTACCGCCATTCATACAGCCTGCTGAAAAGCATTTCGAATGAGATGCTTCTGATCGCACTGCTGCTCACCGGTTTGTTTGTCGGGCTGGTAGCTTCAGGGGTTTTCGGCTCGTATTACTGGGTTTTATGGAGTATATGAACATGAAAACAAAGAAGGGGATGACTCTTATCGAAACCAGCCTGACTGTCATGCTGGTGTCAATGCTGCTGCTTGGGCTGTTTGAGCTGGCTCAGGTGCAGCGTAACGTCATAAGACGTCTGCAGCACAATACTACAGCGCTGTATCTTATTGAAAGCATTAAAAACCAGATCAGATACGAATTCAGTCGAGGGGCGACCGTTTCTGACATCACCCCGGAAAGTTTTTCGGGGCTTATCGAAAGTCGTTCCTGGATAATCGACCTTTCGCCTGAGCCTGATAACCGAATGGTCAGAGTTTCGCTGCATAATACCACCGGTGGCAGGTATGCAACCATGTATCGGTTCGAGGTGAGCATGCCATGAAAAGAACACAACGGGGCTTTACTCTGATCGAACTGATGATTGTTATCGCCATTATGGGCATTGTTGTAACCAGCATTTACCCGAGCCTTCTGACCATGATCACTCAAGATCGCAAACAGAACGCGATTTTGCGTGATGCGGCCGGTCTGACAAGACTTTTTGGGCTTTTCAAGACTGAGCTGAAACAGCCGGTTACAGTCGTTTCTGCTGATGAGAATGGCGTCAGGTTTTCTGATGCCCGGGCAATCGAAGTGTTGAACGGCGGGCGTGCCGTAAAAGTCGGTCACGCGATTGTCAGACTTGAAGGCGGCGCGCGCTGCTGGGGTTTCGAAAAAATTGACGATCGCACTTTTTCTTCACAGATCAATAATGGCCCCGAACGAATCAGGGCTATCTGGCGCACAGGAGAATTGTAATGAACAACCGGCGTGGCTTTACCATTTTCTTTCTTTTTCTCGTAATCATGGTTGTTCTTTTTGGCTCATTTTTTGCCCAGACCAGCGAGATGATCAGTGTCGGTCGGTTGCAGAGCTTTTATCTTAAAAAATATGCCAGTCTGTCGCCGGTGACGGCAGAGGTGTCGATCCCTCTCTCTGAAGAAGAATTACGACGGCTGAACGAACAGCTCCAGGAAAGGTAAACTGTTGTTTTGACTCTTGAACAGCACAATGTTGCGGCTCTTCTCGGTTCATCGGAAGCCGGGGAACGCAAGCAGGGCATTGTTATTGCAGCCCGCTCGAACCTTTTTGCGCTCGTTCCGCGTATTACTGAGATGGCAGGTAATGACCCGGACCCGGAAACAAGATATCTGGCCCGAAAAGCCCTCGAACATCTTAATCAACAGGCACAATCAGAGCCAGAGAGCGCCCCGGACAAGTTTTCCGCCGTCGACATCGAAAAACTTTTCCACTCTGATGACCCACATGCCAGATTTGCCGGGCTAAAAAAAGTTCTCACCGAAAAAACTCCCACCGGCAGATTTCTTCTGCTTGACGCCCTGTCACGCGAAACCATGGTGCAGCTGCAGGCCAGTCTGATAATCGGAGTCGGGCATTTTCGCAACGAAGCGGATGCTCAGATTCTGGCAAAATACCTGAAAAGCGAAGATGCTCGCGTGCGGGCCAACACTGTCGAAGCTCTCGCCATGATTGGCAGTGAAGAAGCGCTCAGACAGATTATCGCCGTGATGGGTGACCAGGATAACCGCGTCAAGGCAAATGTGCTCAAAGCATTGCAGGAAATCGGCGGCCAGTCGCTCTTTAACCTGTTGAAAAAGATGGCGGTTGACGATCGTCCATGGGCCAGGGCCTCGGCAGTTTTTGCCTTTTCACGTATAAAATCGCCACAATCACTGGTGGTTCTTGCAGGTATAGCTCAGTCAGACCCTGATAAGAACATAAGATCGCGGGCGCTGCATGCCATACGCCTCGAAAAAGAAGCGGGAAACCCTGCTGCGGCCGTGATTCTGGCCAAACTGGCAGAACTGTCGCCTGATACTGAAAAGACCGCTGGCGATCTTCTTGCTGAACCGGCGGCTGAAAGCGATATTTCGGATTATCTGCTGAGCCCCGAGTCAGCCAGCCGCTACCTCGCTTTAACGCAGATAAACACCGGCAATCTGCCAACCTTTAAACATGCCTTCATTAAAGCTTTCGAAACTGAAGAAGACTTTTTTTTGCTTGGCTTGATGCTGAATCTGGTGCGTGATCTTAAAATCGTAGAATGTTTCAGCCGTTCACGCCTGCTGTTGATGCACCAGGATGACCGCGTCAGAGCGAATGCGGTTGAAGCTCTTGCTATGATCGACCTGGCGAAGGCCGCAGAAGTGTTGCTGCCACTTCTTGAAGACCATAACAGCCGTGTTGTCGCCAACGCCTTGCTTGCCCTGGAAAAGGCCAGAAAAATCGATGTCGTTGCTGAGCTGAAACGCATGCTTGCCCGTGGACGCGAATCTTTCAAGCACAGCGTGATTTATGTAATTTCGCAGATCAGAGAAGCATTGGCCATCCCGCTGCTCGAAAAGCTTCTGCGCGATCCAAATCCGCGATTGCGCGATAAGGCCTTTGCAGTGTTGCAGACCTACGCTGCTGCCAGAGTAAGTGGCGCTTCGGCCTTTCTGCGTGACGTCGAAAAGCAGATACAGCTCGAAAGAAATCGCGATTCCTTTTTTGACAACGGCCTGGATGTGGCTTTTGCAGGGCTCATTAATCTGATTCGTTCCAGTTCGGGCGCCATTTCCGAAATGCCCGACAAAATTCAGATTGAACGAACGCCTCAAAACGAAAGGGTGGCTCTGCTGACTCTCGCCAGTCGCTGCCTTGAACTGAAAATTGTCGATGCGAGAACTCTCGAAGTGCTTTCACAGCTTGAAAGCGAATTGAAAACTGTCGATGCACTCCTGCAAAAAGCTGCCGCTGGTGATCATGCTTCGTTGTCGCTGCCGGAAAGCGCAAAAATGGTTTCAGAAGAGCAGTTGCTGAAAATTGAACGCGAAAGCCTTGTGGCGCGAAAAGATGCGGTGCTGGCCGCCTATGCCTTTGACTTTTTCAATGCCAGGGCCTCGATTGATTCCAGAACTTTTTCATTGCTGAGAACCGAACTCGGCCGCGTCGAAGGCAGCCTGTGTTCGCTTGTGCCGCAGAAGCTTTTTTCGATGCTTCCTTCTAAAGAAGCGGCTGTCAGCGAAATTTTCGACGTCACCATGCGCCTGTATCAAAAGCATGTTTATACTTTTTCTGTCAAAACGCTTGTTCAGTTCGGCAAATGGCTTGCCGGCTTTGCCGTTCTTGGCGGCATCTGCCTGGCCTTTATGGCCGCAAGTCCCCCGGTGGCCGGTTTTTTTATGATTTTTTTCATTCCTTATTACGGTTATAAATCGCTGCAGATGATGGTAGAGTGGAAAATTATCATCACCTTGATGATTGAGGACTACATTCACGGTCGTGAATTAGACAGCGAAAAGATTCGCGAAAAATCTGCCGGACTTTTCAGCGCGGTGTTTGCGAATTCCCTGAAAAAACACCTGATGCTGGGCCTGTGGCTGATAATAGCTGGTTTCTGTACCGCCTCAATCATCGGAGCCGCAACCATGTTCGGACGTCAGGGGATAATCTGGTCAATCGGCGTAATGTGTGCCATGGTTGTTGGCCTGCTGGTCATGGGCGGTGCTTATTTTCGCTACCTTCTGGTCGAGCCGGCTTCAGTCATTTCCCCGAAACTCGACGCTTTTGATGTCGCTGACCGCTATTACAATCGCGATCGCCTCAAACTCGGCTCACTGTTCATTTTTGCCACTTTTATCATGACCATTATCACCGGCACCTCGACCGAGATTATGACCTTCTTCATGCCGGTGCTTCCGGCGCTGATAAGCGTGATTTTAATTCAGGCTCTTTCAATTGTATCTGAAATCTGCCTTGCCCCGATCATTTATTCAAACCTGGTCATCTACTATCTGATGAGCCAGAAAGCCGACCAGGCATAAACTTAGCTCTGTCGGGCTCTCTTGAAAAGGGTTGCGAGACCGGTGCCGGCGATAAACCCGAAAATATGGGCGTCAAAGGCGATATTTGCCCCGATTTTATCTGATTGCGACATCTGCAGCATGTTCAGCAGAAAGTAAAAGCCAAGCACCACGATGGCGGGCACATCGATGCGTCTGATAAAGAACCACACCGGGCAAAAGTAACTGGTGATGCGGTTGCGCGGAAACAGAACCAGATAGGCGCCCATAACGCCACTGACCGCGCCGCTGGCGCCAATCAGAGGCACTGTTGACCCGCTTTGCAGCAGAGCGTGGGCCAGACTCGAAAAAATGCCGACCACCACATAAAAGATGCCAAATTGCAGCGAACCCATCTTTTCTTCGACATTGTCGGAGAAAATCCAGAAAAACCACATGTTCGTTATCAGATGCATCCAGCCCGCATGCAGAAAAATACAGGTGAACGGCATCAGATAGAGCCAGAGGGTCGATGATTTTACCATCATCAGGTCAGGCCTAAACAGTTCAAAGCC